>NZ_LNRZ01000005.1 GCF_001468265.1 Sphingopyxis sp. H050
AAAACCAGTCGGCCGACTAAATCCCCGGGATGAAGGGGTCCTTTTTGCACGCCGATCACCCCACGAAGGGGGTGCCTATTGCACGCTGATCCTCATCATTATGACGATCTGATTTACCGTCACGGCTCCGCCGTAGACCGATGAGCAATCTTGCGCAGGTCTGAACAGCTTGCCCTCATGCTCAAATGGCGTACCCGCTGGCCGAGATGATCTGACGTCGGATTTGATCGGGTTCAGGCAATGCGCGAGCCAAGGTCCGTCGTAGCTCTCCGCATGAAACAGGTGCAAATGGGTATTCTTCGCATGGTTGTCGATCAAGGCGAACGCCCATATTCTGCCACCCTGTTCGACGAATGTCGTGTCGATCATGTCGGTTTCGGGAAAAATCGGGACCTTGCCGATTGCGACCCCTTGATCGTCAAACTCGAACGAGCAGACTTCTCGTGCCGCGCTGTGCTCCGGAATGAACACGTGCCTGTCCCCGCGGCGGACGACATACGGATAGGACAGATGCGTCGGTGCCTCGAAAGCCGTTGTGCAAGGCTCAAAGGTGTTGCCATCGAAAACGGTCGTAGCGATGTCACCGCGGTCGGCACTCCAGCGGAACCTTTCGAAGAAGATCTGGAAGCGCGAGGCACCGCGTTTGAAGCCGAACGGATCAGCGTAGAACTCGTCGCGACCAGGGCTCATCCAAACGGCCGAGCGGAGGGCGTCGCGTTGGGGGTTCGGACCGGCAAGACCGGCGACTATGTGGATCGGCTGCGGTACCACGGCACAGTTCCAGCTCTGCCGCGTCCATCGATATTTATGGAAGGCCGATACTCGGGCAAGCAGGCTCAGGATGGCGAAGCGGGCAACCTGCCGCGTCGTCGGCTGCCTGTAAACCGGCCCAAGCGCTCGGCTTTCCGTAGGCCGCTCCTCTCGCCAGCCATTTGCTAAAATATCTCGGCAGGTGCGCGCAACAAAGGAGGTGCTGCCGAGGTAGAGAGTGTCCCGCGTCTTCGCGTAGGATTGCGGCGTTACCGCGAAGGTGCCGCGGTGCAATATTCTGCCGCCGTCAAGCTCGGCTCCGAGCACCTGCAATATGACGCCCGCGGTCTTTGCGCCGTTGAAAATTTCCCAGAATCCGGGCGGCTGTCCACGAAAACTCGCCGGGTCGCCATGGTGATACGACCAAATCCCATAGGGCGCGACATCAAGGATGTCGCCCTTGAGGATGCCATAACCGAACCGCAGGATGAAATCGGGCTTCAGCGACCGAACAAACTCTATGGTCGGCGCGTCAAGCGTCTGTCCATATTTTCCGACACTCACCGGGCTGTCAGCTATCCGAGGCGCGTTGCCGATCAGTGGAAAAAGGTCGACGGGCGCCACTGCCTTGCTGAAGGGACGGACACAGAAACGGTCGAACAAGCGCCATGCAAGAATGCTCCTGTCGCGCCAGCGCTTCGTCCATTTATCCAGACCAGACGGCGGCGCCGCATTGTTCCTGACGACGACCCCTGCCACAGTGGCAGCTCCCGACGCGATCGCCTCGCGAATGCATTCTGCCTGCCAAGCCTCGACGTTCGGCGAATTGCACAAGATCACGAAGCGCAACGGCGCCTCTCTGCCTTCCCGAATTTCCATGCTTTGCTGCTAAACCAACGCAATCAAACTGGTAAGCCAATTCGTCGCCGCTGGTTCAAAAGATCTGCATTTGGCAGCCCTGTGGCGTCGAGACGCGGCGGACGGGAATAACCGACGGTCGGACTGCTATTGGCAGCCCGTCAAGGCGCGCTGTTGGCTCGGGGAGCGGATGGACTCCCGATTATTATTTCGACCGTGGGCATCGTTGGTTCACTGTCGGCGCTTTCTCTGTCCCAAGCCGATACAGCTTTGAACAGCCGCTATTCACCGCTGCATCTAATGCTAAAGCACGAATCGTAACTAAACTTAACATTTGTTTTTCCGGGGGTCGGGGTATGAAAAAGCTGCTCGCCGCGTTCGCGCTCATCGCAAACTTGCTTGTGCCCGCGGTGGCCAATGCGGCCGCAATCATCTCGTTCGACAACAAAACCACGATCTCAAACGCCAACAACTTCAAATCGCAGCTGGCCGGTCTCGGGTTCACCAAATTCGACGCGAAGGGCGCTTCCATCGTGCTGGACGCGGATGCGATCATCACCTTTTACCTCATGGGTTCCGAAAGCAGCCTCAACGACACTTTCTCAACGGTGTCGGCCCCGGTTCTTACAACCACTGAAAGCGGCAGCTTTCAAAATAATTTCGCTACCCCGATCCTGTTGGGAAGTCGCAGCTTCAGCGCGGGCAGCCTTGCTGGGCTGCTGAACTTCTCCAGCGTCGGCGGGCGATCGGCCACCGTCGGGCAAGAGGGCTTCGGGATATTTCTTGGCAATAATCAGAACAGCGGCAGCGCCTTTACGACGTTCTACTTTGGATATGACGACGAAAAGAAGAACGCCGACAATGATTATGACGACATGATCATCCGCGCCGTGGTGACGTCGCCCGTGCCGGAGCCGCAGACTTGGGCTTTGATGATGGCCGGTTTCGGCTTCATCGGCGGCGCAATGCGCGCTAGTCGTCGGAGGTCGCAGGCGAAACCTCTGCACGCGTAGCCAACCTGTTCTGAGCGATCTCGGGGCTAGATTCCCGAGACGGTGTTCCGATGCAGGTAAAGGTCGGAAAAATCGGCGAACTGGCGAAGTTTTGACATATCGCCGATCGTCAGCCGCCGCGAGATGCGCCGCACGGCGCCCGCATTTTCGAGGATCTTGATCGTCCGGTTGATATGCACCGGGGTAAGCCCCAGCAGATCGGCGAGTTGCTCCTGGGTCAGCGGGAGTTCGAAGCCCCCGACATCCTCCTGCGCGATCTGCTGGACGCGGTAGAAAATCTCGCAAAGCAGGTGGGCGAGCCGCGCCAGCGCGTTGCGGCGTCCGATGTTGAGCAGCCACTCGCGTGCGATCGATGCCTCGATCAATATATCGACGAGTACCGCGCGCGCCAGGTTGGGGCGCGGCGCGACGAGGCGCTCGAAATCCTTGATCGCGAACACCGCGAGTTCGACCGGCGTCAGCGCCTGGAGATTGTGGTCGGCGGTCTCGACATAGAGCGACTGGAAGTCGAGCGCGTCGCCGGGAATCTTAAGCGCGACGATCTGACGGCCGCCGTCGGCCGACGTCTTCTGGCGATAGGCATAGCCCTGCAGCAGCACCGGGCACACCTTCGCCTTTTCGCCCTCGCGAAGGATATGTTCGTTCGGTTCGAGACGGCGGATCGTGTAGGGCAGATCGCGGATCTCGCGCTGGTCTTCGGCGGACAGCGGGCTGTGGCTGAGCAACTTGCGGATGAAGATGCCGAGCCTGTCTTGCCGGGTCATGACAGGATCGTCACCCATCCAGCGCACCAACATGGGCATGATTTCTGCCGTATCCAATCAAGGTTTCGTGATGACGCATAGGGTCAGAACATCGATACATGCCGATGGGTTCCCTACACGGACCTGGGGACAGGTCGCGCCACTTATGGCCATGATTTCACAGTCCTGATCCAACATGGGTTAAGTCATGGAATCGGGGCGCTGACAGGAGGCGGAGGCGTCTTTGGGAGGGTTGCCGCGCAGGAGGCGCTGGCCCGACCTTTATCCCCCGCCCGCCGCTGTTGGCGGCCGCGACGGGGGAACAGGTTGTGTGTGCACGATGAGAACATTAAGGGAACAAAATGCCCCCGTCAACCCATGACCCTATTTTTTCTGACGGTTTTGCGCCTTGTCCGCTTGCCATGCGCGCCGGTTAACGTAGGCGTGAAGCCAACCGACCAATGGGAGAGCGAGCATGGGCAGGGACCCCCACTATGATCTGACGGGGCGCGTGGCGCTGGTGACCGGCGCCTCGTCGGGGCTCGGGGCAGGGTTTGCGAAGGCGTTGGCCGCGGCAGGAGCCAAGGTCGTGCTCGCGGCGCGGCGTGCCGACAAGCTCGCCGAACAGGTGGCGGCGATCGAGGCCGCGGGCGGGCAGGCGATCGCGGTGTCGATGGACGTCACCGACGAGACTTCGACCAAGGCCGCTTACGACGCCGCCGAAGCGGCGTTCGGCACCGTCGATACGATCGTCGCCAATGCCGGCGTCGCGACCGAAAAGACCGCGCTCGGGCTGTCGGTCGACGACGTTGATTATCTGCACGCCGCCAATGTCCGCGGCGTCTTCCTGACCGCGACCGAGGGCGCGCGCCGGCTCGAGGCCGCGGGCAGCCGCGAGAAGGAGCATGGCCGCGTCGTGATCATCGGGTCGATCACCGCCGAAAAGATATTTCCGGCGACCTCCGTCTATGGCGCCACCAAGGCGGCGGCGCGGCATCTGGGCAAGGCGCTGGCACGCGAATGGGCGCGGCGCGGGATCAGCGTCAATGTGATCCAGCCGGGCTATTTCGAATCGGAGATGACCGCCGACCTGTTCGGCAGCGAGGCGGGCGCGAAGTTCGTCGCGACCTTCCCGCGCCAGCGCATGCGCCCGGCAAGCGACCTGCACGCGCCGTTGCTGCTGCTCTGCTCGGACGCCGCGCGCGGGATCACCGGCGCCGTGATCACCGTCGACGACGGACAGACGCTGTGAGCCGCGAGTTGCTGATCGAAAGCCGCGGCGCGGTCGAGATCGCGACACTCAACCGGCCCGAAAGGCTCAATGCGCTCAGCGAAGGCTTGGTCGATGAGCTCAACGCCTATTTCGGCGGGCTGGCCGATCGCAAGGAGGTGCGCGTCGTCATCCTGCGCGGCGCGGGGCGCGGTTTCTGCGCCGGGCTCGACATTCAGGAGGACCGTGCGACCGGCGAGACCCCGGTCCTCCGCACGCTGCGCACCCAGACGAGCATCGGCAATATCTATCGCAAGATGCGCGCCTGCCCCCAGCCGATCATCGCGCTCGGCCACGGCGCCGCGGCGGGCGGCGGCCTGTCGCTGCTGCTGGCGTCGGACGTGCGCTATGGCACGCCCAGCTTTCGCTGCAACGCCGCCTATATTCGCATCGGCCTCGGCGGCTGCGACATGGCGTCGAGCTATTTCCTGCCGCGCCTCGTTGGCGCGAGCCTGGCATCCGAGATGATCCTGACCGGGCGCTTCATCGACGCCGAACGGGCACTGCGTGCCGGACTGATCAGCGAGATTGTCGACGAAGACGCGTTGCTCGACCGCGGCCTCGCGCTCGCCGACGAGATGCTCGCGACCGCGCCATGGGGTCTGCGCCTGTCGAAGCAGGCATTGAACCTCAACATCGATGCGCAGAGCCTCGACGCAGCGATGGCGATCGAGGATCGGCAGCAGGTGATCCTGTCGGCGACCGAGGATCACAAGGAAGCGCTCGCCGCCTTCCTCGCCAAGCGCCCGCCCGAGTATCGCGAGCGGTGACCGCGACGCTTCGCCTCTATGCGTTCAACACCGGCTGGTTCCAGTGCCGCCCCGGCTATTTCATCGAGGGGGAGGAGGGCGATTATCTCAAGGGCCCCGTGCCCTCCTATCTGATCGACCATCCCAAGGGCCGAGCAATCTTCGATACCGGCATGGGGGTGCGCTATCGTCGTACCCTCGAAACCGCGCTGCCGGCGAACAAGTTCGGGCTGCAATATTTCGAGGGGCAGGAGATTGCGGCGCGGCTGAACAGCATCGACGTCGATCCCGGCAGCATCGAATGGGTGATCAACTCGCACCTCCATATCGACCATTGCGGCGGCAACGCCAGCCTGCCGAACGCCACCATGATCGTGCAGTCTCGCGAGCTCGCGGCGGCGCAGCCCACCGAGGAGGCGGGGGTTTACGAAGCGGTCGACTATGCGACCGGCCAGCCGGTGAAGGCGATCGACGGCGAGCTCGACCTGTTCGGCGACGGCAGCGTGCGGATCGTTCCGACCTATGGCCATACGCCGGGGCATCAGAGCGTTATCGTCAGATTGCCGAGCGGACGGGAAGTGCTGCTCGCGGCAGACTGCTGCTACACCGAACGCAACCTCGACCTGATGGTGCTGCAGAAGGCGGTGGTCGATCGCGAGGCGGGCCAGCGGACGATGGAATTTCTGAGCCAGCGCCGCCGCGCTGGCGCACACATCCTCTTCGGCCACGACGGGCGCCAATGGGCGAACGTCAAAGAGGGGCGGCCGATCGGGTAGGTGGGCGGCTCACCACGGATTGCGGACAGAATATCCTCCCTGTCGCGAAGCGATGGGGAAGGGGACCGCCGCGAAGCGATGGTGGTGGAGGGACGCGGACAGCCGCGCCATCGCCCCGCCTTCAGCGCTGCGCGGTGCCACCTCGCCATGGCTGCGCCGCAGGGAGGATTTCCCTTTCATCGTCATCCCGGCGAAGGCCGGGATCACGCTCTCTAGGATTTACGCTGCCTGAGATCCCGGCCTTCGCCGGGATGACGGGTTAAGCAAGATTCGCTTCTCACAACAGCGGCATTGACTCGAACATCTTTTGACATAACAAATGCCAATAGGATCGCGGGGAGAAGAGTGATGGCGGCGCGTCTGGGGACCGGAGGGGGGCCGGGTCGCATTGGCGGGTCCGGGCGCATTGCCTTGGTCGCTCTGGCTACCCTGCTCGCGGCGGCGCCCGTGCGGGCCCAACCGGCCCCGGCGCCGCACCCTAATATCGTGATCCTGCTCGCCGACGACTGGGGCTTCAGCGACGTCGGCGCGTTCGGGGGGGAGATGGCGACGCCGAATATCGACGCGCTGGCGAAGGCCGGTGTGCGCTTCTCGAACTTCCACGTCGCCGGCTCCTGCTCGCCGACGCGCGCGATGCTGCAGACCGGGGTGATGAATCACCGCAACGGGCTGGGCAACATGCCCGAGACGATCCCCGACGCGCACCGCGGGAAGCCCGGCTACGACACGGTAATGAACTTCCGCGTGGTCACCATCGCGCAGCTGCTGAAGGCCGCGGGATACCGCACCTATCTGACCGGTAAGTGGCATCTCGGCAGCGACCCGGGGCGCTTGCCGCACGTCCGCGGCTATGACCGCGCCTACAGCCTCGCCGATGCCGGCGCCGACAATTTCGAGCAGCGCCCGATCGAGGGCATGTACTCGACGGCGGCATGGAGCGAGAATGGCAAACCCGTCACCTTGCCCAAGGACTATTATTCGTCGCACTTCGTCGTGCAGAAGATGATCGATTATATCGAGGCCGACCGGAAGAGCGGCAAGCCGTTCCTCGCCTCGATCAACTTCCTTGCCAACCATATCCCGGTGCAGGCGCCTGACAGCGATATCGCGCGCTACTCGAACATGTATCACGACGGCTGGACCGCGCTCCGCGCAGCCCGCGCCAAACGCGCCGCGGCGCTCGGCATCATGCCCGCGGGGACTCCGATCGTGACGATGCCGACAACGCCCGACTGGGCCAAGCTCGACGCCGACGAACGCGCGGCGCAGATCCGGGTGATGCAGGCCTATGGCGGCATGGCGACCGCGATGGACCGCGAGATCGGCCGCCTCGTCGCGCACCTCAAGGCGACCGGCGATTACGACAATACGATCTTCGTCTTCCTGTCCGACAATGGCGCCGAGCCGACGAACCCGTTCAACAGCACGCGCAACCGGCTGTTTCTCGGTTGGCAATACGACACATCGACCGCAAACATCGGCCGCCGCGGCAGCTTCAGCGCCGTCGGGCCGGGCTGGGCGAGCGCGTCGGCGTCGCCGCTGTCGGGCTATAAGTTCACTGCGTCCGAAGGCGGCTTGCGCGTTCCGCTGATCATCGCCTGGCCGGGCAATGCCAAGCTGCGCGCGGGTGCAATCAATGCCGGGCTTGCCCATGTCACCGACATTTTGCCGACACTGACCGACCTTGCCGGCGTACCGGGCCACGGCACGTCGTGGGATGGAAAGGCCGTCGAGCCCGTCACCGGGCGCAGCCTCGTGCCGGTCCTCGAAGGCGCTGGGGAGAGCGTCCATGGCGATGTGCCGCTCGGCTACGAACTGTCGGGCAATGCCGCGCTGTTCCGCGGCGACTACAAGCTGGTGCGCAACCTTGCGCCGACCGGCGACGGCAAGTGGCGGCTCTACGACCTCAAGACCGACCCCGGCGAGACGCGCGATCTTTCGACTTCGATGCCCGATCGCTTCGCGGCGATGCAGGCCGATTATGCCGCCTATGCCAAGGCGAACGGCGTGCTCGATATGCCCGCAGGCTACACCGCCGACGCGCAGATCAACCTTTATGCGTGGGAACATCAAGGCAAGCCCCGCGCGATCAAGGCGGGGTTGGTCCTTGGCGGCGTGCTGCTTCTGCTATCCGGCCTTGTCTGGGGCTGGCGTCGCCGGCGCCGGGCGCGCCGTGTCGATCAGGCGAAAGCCGATGTGGTCGGTGCCTAGTCCGCGCTCCTGAAACTGGCGCGCGGCGGGGCGGTAGCGCGCGCAGTAATTGGCGGCGCACAGGAAGCTGCCGCCCTTGATGACGTTGATTTCGGCGCCCGCCTTGCTCGTCGTCCATTCCCAGACATTGCCGATCAGGTCGTAAACGCCATGATCGTCGGGCGGGAAGCAGGCGACGGGCGCGCGACCGGTGAAACCGTCGGTGCCAAGGTCGCGGACCGGGAAGGTTCCCTGATAATAGTTGGCGCGGGGTTTGCCGTCCTTGCCGACGGGAACATTGCGGTCGGCGCCCCCGGTCGCGGCGGCCAGCTCCCATTGTTCCTCGCTCGGCAGCGCCTTGCCCTTCCACTTGGCGTAGGCAAGCGCATCCTCATAGCCGATCTGGACCACCGGATCGCGGTCGCGGCCGGCGATATTCGTCTCGGGCCCTGCCGGATGGCGCCACTCGGCGCCGACGACCCAGCGCCACCAGTTGGGATTGCCGTCCGTCGGCGCGGTGAACACCGCCGAGCCCGGGATCAGCATCTCGGGCGGCGCGCCGGGAAGCTTGGGCGGGTTCTGTTCGGCGAGCGTCCGGTATCCGGTCGCCTTCGCGAATTCGGCGAATTCCGCGTTGGTGACCTCGTGCGTCGCCATCCAGAATCCCGCGACGCTTGTATCGCGCGCCGGGCCTTCCTCGGGCAGGCGCGCGTCGCCGCCGAAAGCGAAAGTCGCGCCCGGGATCCAGACATAGTCCTCCTTGGGCAGCGCCGGGCATTCGGGCGGCTTCGCTTCGGCGACGTTGCCGTCCTTGGCGCCGCCGCACGCCGTCAGCGCGCCGAGCAGCACCAGCGCGGGCAGCGCGGCGGCGCGGATCATGCTTTGCAGGCCGCGACCAGCGTGTCGACCATATGCGCGACGACCGCGCTGGCATCCTCGACCGACAGTCCCTGGTCTTGCCGGATCGCGCGCCAGTTCTGGAACGACAGCGCCGCGCACAGCGCCTCGACGAAATAGCGGTCGCCGACCACTGCGCCGGGGAGCAGACGGAGCACCAGTTCGCGCTCCATCGTCACCACCTGCCCATATTGCCCCATCAGATAGGGCGACTGATACCGCTTGATGTTCCCCGCTAGCCGGAAGGGCAGCATCGTCTCGAAAACCCGCACCCGCCGCCGCGTCAGGTCGCGCAGGTTCGCGCGCCAGTCGTCATCGGGATAGGGCGCGGTGACGATAGGCCAGATGCGTTCGGCGATGATCTGCGAAATCTCGCGATAAAGCGCATCCATGTCGTCGAAGTGGCGGAATACGGTGCGCAGGCCCACGCCCGCTTCCTCGGCGACGCGCGCCGCGCTGGGGTTGAGGTCGCCGCCCTCGATCAGCGCCATCATCGCCTCGACGATGCGCTTGTGGCTCGACCGGCTGCGCTCGCGCCGTCCGTCGGGACGCGCGTCCGGGCTTTCGTCGGCCATCTCCGCTTTCGCCTTCCCCGCCATAATCTCTCCGCTGACCCAGCTCGGCCCTCAGGTCAATGGTCATGCTTAACCATCTTGCATCGGGTTTGCTATAATGACACATATAGTGCCATAAGATTGCGGGCAAGCTTCGGGGTGGGGAACGATGAAGAAGACATGGCTGGCGCTGGGCCTCGTCGTGCTGATCGGCGCGGGCGGCTATTGGGGCTTTCAGGCGAACAAATATCGTGTCCCCGGCCTGCTGCAGGACTGGCGCGATCCGGTGCAGGACAATCGCCCCGTGGTCTGGGAACAGGGCCCAAAGACCGCCCCCGCGGGCCCGCGCGCGCCGAACATCGTGCTGATTGTCGTCGACGACATGGGCTGGAACGACATCAGCCTCAACGGCGGCGGGGTCGCCGGCGGCATCGTCAAGACGCCGAACATCGACGCGATCGCGCGGCAGGGTATGAATTTCACCACCGCCTATGCCGCGAACGCAACCTGCTCGCCGTCGCGCGCGGCCATGATGACGGGGCGCTATGCGACGCGCTTCGGCTTCGAATATACCGCCGTGCCGGTGCAGTTCTCGGAGAATCTGGCGCACGGTGACGGCGTCGGGCCGCTCAAGGCGGTGTTCCACAAGGAGCTGATCACCCCCGACATTCCCGACTATCCCGACATGGGCGTCCCCGCGAGCGAGGTGACGATCGCCGAGGCGGTGAAGGCGGCGGGCTATCACACGATCCACATCGGCAAATGGCACCTCGGCGAGGCGCCGAGGCTGCAGCCGCAGGCGCAGGGCTTCGACGAAAGCCTCGCGGTGCTGGGCGGTGCGGCGATGTTCCTGCCCGAGGATGACTCCGACGCGGTCAACGCCAAGCTGCCCTGGGATCCCATCGATCGCTTCCTGTGGGCGAACCTCCGTCACGCGGTGACTTTCAACGGCAGCAAGCGCTTTCACCCCAAGGGGCATATGACCGACTATTTCGCCGACCAGGCGATCGCGGCAATCGAAGCGAACAAGAACCGGCCTTTCTTCCTGTATCTCGCCTTCAACGCGCCGCACACGCCGCTGCAGGCAACGAAGGAGGATTATGCGAAGCTGCCCCAGATCAAGGACCACAAGACGCGCGTCTATGGCGCGATGATCGCGCAGCTCGACCGGCGGATCGGCGACGTGATGGCGAGGCTGAAGGCGGCCGGGATCGACGACAATACGCTCGTCATCTTCACCAGCGACAACGGCGGCGCCTGGTACAACGGGATCGCGGGTCTCAACGCGCCGTATCGCGGCTGGAAGGCGACTTTCTTCGAGGGCGGCATCCGCACGCCCTTCTTCATGCGCTGGCCTGCGAAGATCGCGCCGGGATCAACGCGCGCCGACATGACGGGGCATGTCGACATCTTCTCGACGATCGCAGCGGCGGCGGGCGCGAAGGTGCCGGGCGACCGCGTGGTCGACAGCGAGAATATCCTGGGCGGTCCGGCGAAGCGGGCGGCGCTCTTCTGGCGCTCGGGCGATTATCGCGCGGTGCGCGCGGGCGACTGGAAGCTGCAGGTGACGAAGCGGCCCGAAAAGGCGCGGCTCTATAATCTGGCGAACGATCCGACCGAGCAGGTCGACCTTTCGGCGAGCGATCCCGCGCGCGTCGCGCAGCTGCGCGCGATGCTGGAGGCGCAGAACAAGGGGATGGCCAAGCCGATCTGGCCGGGGCTCATCGAGGGCCCGGTGCGTATCGACGTGCCGCTCAATGCGCCGTGGAAGGACGGGCAGGACTATATCTACTGGACGAACTGACTTAGCCTTCGCGGGCGCGACGATCACACGGACGGCAAATCCAGCCCCTTTTCGCGCGCGCAGTCGATGGCGATGTCATAGCCCGCGTCGGCGTGGCGCATGACGCCGGTGCCGGGATCGTTCCACAGCACGCGTTCGAGCCGCTTCGCCGCTTCGGGCGTGCCGTCGGCGACGATCACCATGCCGCTATGCTGCGAATAGCCCATGCCGACGCCGCCGCCATGGTGCAGCGACACCCAGGTCGCGCCCGACGCCGTGTTGAGGAGGGCGTTGAGGAGCGGCCAGTCGGACACCGCATCGGAGCCGTCGCGCATCGCCTCGGTCTCGCGGTTGGGTGAGGCGACCGAGCCCGAATCGAGATGATCGCGGCCGATCACAACGGGCGCCTTCAGTTCACCCGACGCGACCATCTCGTTGAACGCGAGGCCCAGCCGGTGGCGGTCGCCGAGCCCGACCCAGCAGATGCGCGCGGGCAGGCCCTGGAACCGGATTTTCTCGCGCGCCATGTCGAGCCAGTTGTGGAGGTGCTTGTTGTCGGGCAGCAGTTCTTTCACCTTGGCGTCGGTCTTGTAGATATCCTCGGGATCGCCCGACAGCGCCGCCCAGCGGAACGGCCCGATGCCGCGGCAGAAGAGCGGACGGACATAGGCGGGGACGAAGCCGGGGAAGTCGAACGCGTTTTCGACGCCTTCGTCCTTGGCCATCTGGCGGATGTTATTGCCATAGTCGGTCGTCGGCACGCCCGCGGCCTGCAGGTCGAGCATCGCTTGCACATGGACGGCCATTGAGGCCTTGGCGGCTTTCGCCACAGCAGCGGGATCGCTCTCGCGCCTCGCGAACCATTCGTCGAGGCTCCAGCCCGCAGGGAGATAGCCGTTGACCGGATCGTGCGCCGAGGTCTGGTCGGTGAGCAGGTCGGGACGGATGCCGCGGCGGACGATCTCGGGCAGGATTTCGGCGGCATTGCCGAGCAGGCCGACCGAGATCGGCTTGCGTTCGGCATGGCTCGCCTCGATCATCGCCATCGCTTCGTCGATGCTCCCCGCCTGCTTGTCGAGATAGCCGGTGCGCAGGCGCATTTCGATGCGGCTCGGCTGGCATTCGATCGCGAGGCAAGACGCGCCCGCCATTACCGCCGCCAGCGGTTGCGCGCCGCCCATGCCGCCGAGGCCGGCGGTGAGCAGCCAGCGGCCGGCGAGGCTGCCGCCATAATGCTGGCGGCCCATTTCGACGAAGGTTTCGTAAGTGCCCTGAACGATGCCCTGGCTGCCAATATAGATCCAGCTGCCCGCGGTCATCTGGCCGTACATCATCAGGCCCTTTTTATCGAGCTCGTGGAAATGCTCCCAATTCGCCCATTCGGGGACGAGGTTCGAATTGGCGAGCAGCACGCGCGGAGCGTTTTCGTGCGTCCGAAAAACGCCGACGGGCTTGCCCGACTGGATCAGTAAGGTCTCGTCGCCCTCCAGCCGCTTCAGCGTCTCGACGATCTTGTCATAGCTTTCCCAGTCGCGCGCGGCGCGGCCGATGCCGCCATAGACCACGAGTTCGTGCGGTGCCTCGGCGACGTCGGGGTGGAGGTTGTTCATCAGCATCCGCATCGGCGCTTCGGTGAGCCAGCTTTTCGCGCTGATCTCCGGGCCGGTCGCCGGGCGGATCACGCGGCTGTTGTCGAGGCGGGTGGTCATGAAAATCCTTTCGCAAAGTCGAGGGTCGCGGCAATCACTTGCTCGAGGACGGGCCGGATCGCGGGATGGGGATCGAGGGGGGCGGGCCAGTTGGCGTGGGTAATGGCGTCGGGCTCGGCCATATAGCCGCGCTGCGCCAGTTCCATCTGGATCGCGTGGATGCCGTCGTCGGGCTGGCCGTAGTGCCGCGTCGTCCAGCCGCCCTTGAAGCGGCCGTTGACGACATGGCTCTTGCCGCTGGCGGCGCAGATGTTCGCGACGATCGTCTCAAGCTCGGGCGCACAGGTTGTGCTGCCATTGGTGCCGATGTTGAACTGCGGCAGCTCGCCGTCGAACAGGCGGGGGACATGGCTGCGGATTGAATGGGCGTCGTAGAGGACGACCTTGCCGTGCGCCGTTCTCAGCCGGTCCAGCTCGGCCGTCAGCCTATCGTGATAGGGCCGGTGATAGCTATGCAGCCGCTGCATGATCTCGGCCTCGTCGGGCTGGTCGAAGCGATAGAGCGGGTCGCCATCGAACGTCGTCGTCGGGCACAGCTCGGTCGTCGCCTGCCCCGGATAGAGCGAGGCGCCCGAGGGATCGCGGTTCATGTCGATCACGCTGCGCGAAATATCGGTCGCGACCAGCGTCGCGCCCATGTCGGCGGCGAAGGCATAAAGCTCCGCGATCCACCAGTCGGTATCGATCTGCGCGTGCCAGGGCGAGACGAACTGGTCGTCTAGGCCCGCAAGGTCGGTGCCAGCGTGCGGGAAGGCGATGACCAGCGGCGCGTCGCCACGGTGGACGCGCAGCCAGTCCATCAGGCGATGCCCGGCAAGTCGGCGGGGACCGCGGCGACGAGGCTGCCAGTGCGGACCAGCGCGGTGGCGGCTTCCATGTCGGGATGGAAATGCCGGTCGTCCTCGAGCGTCGGAACCTCGGCGCGGAGATGCTTGTGCGCCGCCTCCAGCGCGTCGCTCGATTTGAGCGGCGCGTGAAAGTCGATGCCCTGACAGGCGGCCAGCAACTCAATGCCGATGACCGCGCTGGCATTGTCCGCCATGTCGAGCAGGCGTCGCGCCCCGTGCGCGGCCATCGACACATGATCCTCCTGATTGGCCGAGGTCGGGATCGAATCGACGCTGGCGGGATATGCGCGCTGCTTGTTCTCGCTGGCCAGCGCCGCGGCGGTGACCTGCGGGATCATGAAGCCCGAGTTGAGGCCGGGGCGCGGGGTGAGGAAGGCAGGGAGGCCCGACAGCGCCGGGTCGACGAGCATCGCGATGCGCCGCTCCGCAATCGAGCCGATCTCGCAGAGGGCCATCGCGATCATGTCGGCGGCGAAGGCGACGGACTCGGCGTGGAAATTGCCGCCCGACAGTGCCTCGTCGGTATCCGCAAAGATCAGCGGATTGTCGGAGACGCCATTCGCCTCGATGCCCAGCGTGGTCCCGGCCTGCCGCAACAGGTCAAGCACCGCACCCATCACCTGCGGCTGGCAGCGGAGGCAGTACGGGTCCTGCACGCGCGGATCGTCGATGGCGTGCGAAGCACGGATCGCCGATCCCGCCATCAGCCCGCGTAGCGCATCGCCGACCTCGCGCTGGCCGGCATGGCCGCGCAGCGCATGGATGCGCGCGTCGAACGGCGCGTCGGAACCTTTGGCGGCCTCGGTCGAGAGCGCGCCGGTGATCAGCGCCGAGCGGAAGACGGTCTCGGCGCGGAACAGGCCCGCGAGCGCGTTCGCGGTCGAAAATTGCGTGCCGTTGAGGAGCGCGAGGCCTTCCTTGGGGCCGAGGTCGAGCGGCGCGAGCCCGGCCTCCGCCAGCGCATCGGCGGCGGGCAGCGTCTCGCCGCCGACGTCGATCGCGCCGACGCCGATCATCGCGGCGGCCATATGCGATAGCGGGGCCAGATCGCCGCTCGCGCCGACCGAGCCCTGCGACGGGACGACCGGGGTCAGTCCCTTCGCCAACATCGCCTCGAGCATCGCGACCGTTTCGCGCTTCACGCCCGACGCGCCCATGCCGAAGCTCGCAAGCTTCAGCGCCATCATCAGGCGGACAATTTTCGCAGGCGACGGGGCGCCGGTGCCCGCCGCATGGCTGAGGACGATATTGCGCTGGAGCGTCGCCAGATCGTCGTCGGCGATGCGGACGCTCGCGAGCTTTCCGAAGCCGGTGTTGATGCCATAGACCGGCGCGCCCTTCGCGACGATCCGCGCGACCGCAGCCGCGCTCGCGTCGATCGCCGCCCACGCCCGTGCGTCGAGCGCGACGCTGGCGCCCTCGTAAATCGCGCGCCAGTCGGCGAGCGACGTCGTTCCGGGAGTGATCACTATCTTCGTCATTGTCCCATCCAGATACGCTGGTGCAGCGGGTTGAAGCCGATCCGGCCGACGAGGTCGGCTGGCCGCTCGATGTCCCAGATCGCGAGGTCGCAATGCTTGCCGACCTGGATCGTCCCGATCATATCCTGCATCCCCAGCGCGTGCGCCGCGTGGCGCGTCACGCCGAGCAGGCATTCGTCGACGGTCAGGGCGAACTGCACCGCCGCCATGTTCATCGTCAGCAGGATCGAGGTGAGCGGCGAGGTGCCGGGGTTGCAGTCGGTCGCGAGTGCGATCGGCACCCCGGCCGCTCGCAATGCAGCGACCGGCGGCAACTTCGTTTCGCGAAGGAAATAATAGGCGCCGGGCAGGAGCATTGCGACGGTCCCCGCTTCGGCCATCGCGGCGATACCTTCGTCGTCGAGATATTCGAGATGATCCGCCGACAGCGCGCCGTACCGCGCAGCTAGCGCGGCGCCATGCTGGTTCGACAATTGCTCGGCGTGGAGCTTCACCGGCAGGCCGTGCGTCTTAGCCGCCGCGAACACGCGCTCGGTCTGCGCGGGCGTGAAGCCAATGGTCTCGCAAAAGGCGTCGACCGCATCGGCGAGCCCCGCCGCGGCGATGGCCGGAATCATCGTCTCGCAAACTACGTCGATATAGCCGTCGGCATCGCCGGCATATTCGCCCGGCAAGGCGTGCGCGCCGAGAAAGGTCGTGCGTACGGTCACCGGCCGCACCTTGCCCAGGATACGCGCCGCGCGCAGCATCTTCGCCTCGTCCTCGACCGACAGGCCGTACCCCGACTTGATCTCGATCGTCGTGACGCCTTCGGCGATCAGCGCGTCGAGGCGGGGGAGGGCGCTCGCGACCAGCTCGGCCTCGCTTGCCCCGCGCGTGGCGTGGACCGTCGACACGATCCCGCCGCCCGCCCGCGCGATCTCTTCATAAGAGGCGCCCTTTTGGCGCAGCTCGAACTCGGCGATGCGATCGCCCGCGAAGACCAGATGCGTGTGCGGGTCGATCAGGCCGGGCGTGATCCAGCGGCCCTCGCAATCGATCGTCTCACCGGCTGCAGGTGCATCGACCATCGAGCCGACATAGGTGATCGTGCCGGCCGCCATGCCGATCGCGGCACGCTCGATCACCCCCAGGCCGGCGTCGCTTGCCTGCATCGTCGCAAGCCGTGCGTTGGTCCAGAGCCTTTCGCACTTCATGCCAGCCTCTCCTGCTTGCTGACGGCGACTCAATAATGTATATACATTAATTGAAGGCATGGGTCGATGTCCAGACGGGATGTGCGATGGCGCTTTGGTGCGAACAGGCATGGCTGACGGAAGGCTGGCGCAACAACGTTCGCTTGAGCGTTGAAAATGGGCGTATTTCATCGGTCGAAATCGACGCAGAAGCTGCGCCCGGCGATGAACGCCACGCGGTCCTGTTGCCCGCTTTGCCCAATCTGCACAGCCACGCATTCCAGCGCGGCATGGCCGGGCTCGCCGAGACCGCGGGCGACAGCGACGACAGCTTCTGGACCTGGCGCGAGGTCATGTACCGCTTCGTCGACCGCCTCGATCCGGAGGGCCTGCAGGCGATCGCGGCGCTCGCCTATGCCGAAATGCTCGAAAGCGGCTTCGGCCGCGTTGGCGAATTTCACTATCTGCATCACGACGTCGACGGTCGCCCTTATGGCGACCTCGCGGTGATGGCGCAGGCGATTGCGGCGGCGGCGGGCGAAACCGGGATCGGGTTGACGTTGCTGCCGGTCTTCTACGCCCATTCGGGCTTCGGCGGCGCCGCGCCGACAGATGGCCAGCGCCGATTCATCAACGATGCCAGCCGCTTCGCGACGCTGCTTGAATCGACACGCCAAGCTGTTGCCGACCTCGACGATGCTCTCGTCGGTGTCGCTCCGCACAGCCTTCGCGCGACGACCGCTGACGAGCTGACCGACATCGCAGCAATGGCATCCGGCGCGCCGGTCCATATCCACATCGCCGAACAGCTGCCCGAGGTCGAAGCCTGCCTCGCGTGGAGCGGCGCCCGGCCGGTCGAATGGCTCTACGACCGTGCCGATGTCGGCCCCGACTGGTGCCTCGTCCATGCGACGCATGTCACTGAAGCCGAGCGGCGCGCCATCGTTCGAAGCGGCGCGGTCGTCGGTCTCTGCCCGATCACCGAGGCGAACCTGGGCGACGGGCTGTTCCCGGCGCGCGAGTTCGTGGCCGAGGCCGGGCGCTTCGGCATCGGCTCGGATTCGAACGTCGAGATCGACGCCGCGGCCGAGCTCCGCCTGCTCGAATATGGCCAGCGCCTTGCGCACCGCGGGCGCAATCTGCTCGCGAACGGCGCGGGGAAGTCGACCGGCGCCAGCCTTTACCGCGCCGCGGCTGCGGGGGGCGGGCAGGCCCTCGGACGCCCGACATCGGGGATCGCGGTGGGCGAGCCCGCCGACTTCGTCAGCCTGAAGGCCGGCAATCCTTTCTTCGCGGGCCGTAGCGGCGACGCGATCCTCGATAGCTGGATTTTCGGCGGCGGTGCGCGTCTCGTCGATTGCGTTTGGCGTGGCGGCGTGAAGCGGGTCGAGGGCGGCCGCCATATCCACCGCGACGCGATCGACGCGCGCTACCGCGCCACGCTGCACAAGATCCTGGGATGAAGCAAAGCAGCGCCATCCACGCCCAGATTCGCCGCGACATCGAGGCGCAGATCATGGCGGGCGATTGGAAACCCGGCGACCGCATCCCCTATGAGCATCAACTGATGGCGACCTACGGCTGTTCGCGCATGACCGTGAACCGGGCGTTGCGGGCGCTGATCGAGGCGGGACTGCTCGAAAGCCGCCGGCGCGCCGGCACGATCGTCTCGCATCCGCGGGTTCAGCGGGCCGCGCTCGAGATCCCCGATATCCGCGACGAGGTGGCCGGGCTCGGCGAAACCTATCGCCTCCATCTCGACCGCCGCGAAATCCGCGCCGCGACTGCCGAGGATCGGCGCCTGCTCCAGATAGAAGAGGGAGAGGTACTCGCGCTCGAATGCCGCCACGACGCCGGGGGCCGCGCCTATGCGCTCGAGCGGCGCCTGATCAATCTCGCGGCGGTGCCCGAGGCCGCCGCCATCGACTTTGCCGCCGAGCCGCCGGGCTCCTGGCTGCTCGCGCATGTCCCCTGGACCGAGGCCGAACATCGGATCACCGCGTTCAACGCGGGCGCGAAGGAATTGGTCGCGCTCGGCATATCGGCAGGGGCGGCGTGCATGGCGCTCGAACGCTGGACCTGGCGCGGCGACGAGCGGATCACCTATACACGGCAGGTCTACCCGGGCGACCGCTATGCGCTCGTCGCGCGCTTCCGGCCCTGACCTGCTGCCCAACCGGCGTTGCATTTCGGCGGTGGCGATCGATAAGGAGCGCATGGCCGAGCGACCCCGATACCATCTGTTCGAAACCGCCGCGGGCTTCGTCGCGCTCGGATGGAACGACCGCGGCATCGCGGCGCTGCGGCTGCCCGACGCAAGCGCCCACGACGCCGAACGCGCCCTGCTGCGCCGCTTGCCGAATGCGGAGCGATCCGAACCCCCGCTGCCGGTCCAGACGGTCGTCGATGCCATAGTCCGCTATTTTGTGGGCGAGCGGATCGATTTCAGCGCGATCCCCGTCGATATGGGCGCGCAGGAGCCCTTCTTCGAACGGGTTTATACGCTGGTGCGCGGCCTCGGCTGGGGCGAGACGACCACCTATGGCGCAGTCGCCAGGACGCTCGGCGCCGGCCTCGAATTCGCTCGCGATGTGGGTCAGGCGATGGCGAGCAACCCCGTACCGCTCATCGTGCCTTGCCACCGGGTGACCGGTGCGGGCGGAAAGATCGGCGGCTTCTCGGCGCCTGGCGGCTCGATGTCGAAGGCGCGCATGCTCGAACTCGAAGGCGTTGCGGTCGACGTGCCGGCGCCGAAGAAGATGGCGAGCAAAAGCAAAGCGCAGACCGCTTTCGATTTCTAGAGCCGGTTGCGGTGGTGGGCGGGGCAGTCTAGCCACCGGGTATGATGCCCTTCCGCTTCGCGGCCTCCCGCCTCATCGCACTATCTTTCCTCGTCGCCGCGGCTGCTCCCGTCGCTGCCGGGCCGGTCCTCTATTCGGGCGCAACGGTCATCGACGGGACCGGCGCGCCTGCCCGGCCGGCGCAGGATATACTGATCGATGGCGAGCGTATCGTCGCGATCGGTGCACAGGGCAGCCTGACCGCGCAGGCCGGCGATGCTCGCAAGGTCGACCTTTCGGGGCGCTATGTGATCCCCGGCCTGATCGACAGCCACGTCCATCTCGCGACCCCGCCCAACCGCCCACGCGCCGAGGCGATCCTGCGGCGCCAGCTCTACGGCGGCGTGACTGCGGTGCGCGACATGGCCGACGATCTCCGCGCGGTCGGCGATCTGTCGCGCGCGTCGCTGGTGGGGGAGGTCGCGGCGCCCGACATCTATTACGCCGCGCTGATGGCCGGGCCGCCATTCTTCGAAGACCCGCGCGTGCTGGCGGTCAGCCGGGGTTTCAAGCCGGGCACCGCGCCGTGGATGCAGGCGATCGACAAGAGCACCGACCTGCGCACTGCAGTGACGCTGGCGCGCGGCACGTCGGCGCGCGCGATCAAGATCTACGCCGATCTGTCGGCAGAGCGCGTCGCGGCGATCACCGCCGAGGCGCATCGCCAGAAGCTGATGATCTGGGCGCACAGCTCGGTCTTCCCCGCGCGCCCGTCCGACGTGATCGCGGCGGGCGCCGACGTGATCAGCCATGTCTGCTATCTGGGGTATGAGGCGCAGGCCGAGAATCTCGCCGCCTACGAGGATCGCACCCCCGTGAAAGAGGATTTGCTCGCGCCATCGGGCGACGACCCTGTCGTCGCGCGCCTCTACCGTGCGATGTTGAAGCAGGGGACGATCCTCGACGCGACGGGCAATCTGTTCGTGAAGTTCGAAGCCGAGCGCAAAGCGCTTCCCGACAAGAAACCGCTTCGTTGCAGCGGCGCGCAGACGGTCCGCCTGACGCAGCAGGCGTGGCGCGCAGGCATTCCGATCTCAACCGGCACCGACTATGTCGATCCGGCGAGCGATCTCTGGCCGGAGGTGCATCAGGAATTGCGCTTTCTGGTCAGGGACGTCGGCATGCCGCCCCTCGCAGTGATCCGCTCGGCGACGCTCGTTGGTGCGCAGGCGGCGGGGCAGGCGGCGGACATGGGGTCGATCGAGGCAGGCAAGCTCGCCAATTTCGTAGTGCTCACCGCGGACCCCGTCGCCGACATCGACAATATAGCGGCGATTGAAACGACGGTGAAGGGGGGGCGCCAATATCCTCGCGCCGATTATGTGCCGCTGACGGCGAAGGAGCTGGATAATGACGATTGACCGGCGGGCGATGATGCTCGGTGCGGCGGGGCTCACCGCGAGCGCGATGCTGCCGCGTGGCGCGTGGGCGAAGGCGCCCAACAGCCGCAAATGGGTGATCGTCAACGCACTCGGCGGGCTCGGCGACCCGAATGATCCCGATGCGACCGATCCCTATTCGCCGCGCGTGCTCGCCGAGGCGCATGCCTCGGGCGTCACCGCGATAAACTGCACCCTCGGCTATGTGGCCGGCCCCGCCGATCCGTTCGAAAAGAGCGTCCGCGACGTCGCCGAGATGGACATGCTGATCCGCCGCCGGCCGCGTGACCTGCTCAAGATCCTGAGCGTCGCCGATATCCACCGCGCCAAGGCGGAGAGGAAGATCGGCATCATCTACGGCTTCCAGAATGGCGCCATGATGGGGAAGGACGCGAGCCGCGTCGACATCTTCGCGAACATGGGCGTGCGCATTTTCCAGCTGACCTATAACCCCGTGAACCAGCTCGGCGGCGGATCGATGGCGGCGGACAATCCGGGGCTCACGCCGTTCGGACGCGAGGTGATCGAGCGGCTCAATGCGCAGAAGATGATCGTCGATCTGTCGCACAGCGGCGAGCGCACGTGTCTGGACGCGGCGCGCGCGTCGGCCGCACCGATCTCGATCAACCACACGGGCTGCCGCGCGGTCACCGACCTGCCGCGCAACAAGACCGACGCCGAGCTGCGGCTGGTCGCCGAGAAGGGCGGCTTCGTCGGCATTTATTTCATGCCCTTCCTCAACGCCTCGGGTCACGCCCGCGCCGAGGATGTCGTCGCGCATATCGACCATGCGGTAAACATCTGCGGCGAGGATCATGTCGGCATCGGCACCGACGGCTATGTGACGCAGATCGACGATTTGAAGCGTTATGAGGCGGTCCTCGCGAAGGAGATTGCCGAACGCCGCGCCGCGGGAATCAGCGCGACCGGCGAGCGGCCCGATACCTATCCCTTCGTCGTCGATCTGCGCGGCCCCGAGCAGTTCCGCAAGCTGATCGCCCTGCTTTCGGCGCGCGGCTATTCGGCGGCGCGGATCGAGAAGATCATGGGGCTCAACTTCCTGCGCCACGCCGAAAGCGTATGGGGTGGCTGACCCGATCGCCTTCATCGACGCCGCCGAGGTCCGCGGGCGGCTGAACCACGCCGACGGCATTCCGCTGATGAAGACCGCGATGATCGCGCTCGCCGAGGGGCGCAGCCAGCAATTGCTGCGCGGGATCATCGACCTGGGCGACGGCGACCTGTTCGGCGTGATGCCCGGCGCGCTCGACGGCGCCGGGTTCGGCGCGAAGATCATCAGCGTCTTTCCAGCCGCCGCCGCGAAGGGCGGCTCGCATCAGGGCGTCATCATCCTTTTCGACCGCGCGAGCGGCGCGCCGGTGTGCGTGATCGATGCGGGCGAGGTCACCGCGATCCGCACCGCTGCCGCGACGGCCGCCGCGACCGACGCTCTGGCCCGCGCCGACGCCACGCGGCTGGCGCTGCTGGGGACAGGCGAGCAGGCGTGGCACCATGCCGCCGCGATCCGCCATGTCCGGGCGCTGGAAGCGGTGACGGTGTGGGGCCGCGCCCCCGACAAGGCGGCGGCGCTCGCCGATCGCATCACGCGTGATTTCGGCCTTCCCACGCGGACTGCGCCGACCGTGGCCGAGGCGGTCGACGGTGCGGATGTCGTCTGCACGCTGACCGCCGCGCCCGATCCGATCCTGTTCGACGCCGACATTGCCGACGGCGTGCATGTCAACGCGGTCGGATCGAGCCGCGCCGGGCCGTCCGAAATCGACGAGGCGCTGGTTGCCCGCGCGCGCTTCGTTCCCGACCACCGCGACGGCGTGCTCGCGCAGGGCGCCGAATATCTGCGCGCGAGGGACAAGGGGCTGGTGACGGAAGCGCATGTGCTGCCCGAGATTGGCCATGTCTTCACGGGGACGGCGCCGGGACGCCTCGCCGCCTCCGACGTCACCCTCTACAAATCGCTCGGTTCGATCGTGCAGGATCTCGCCTGCGCCGCCTGGCTATGGCGCGGGCGAGGCCAGCATGGCGTCGGGGCGGGCGAGGACGCGTAGCGGCAGCCCGGCCTCGGCGGCGCGCGCTACAGCGAGCTGCGTCGGCGCCGATATGGTGACCAGCATCGGACAGTCTGCAAGCACGGCTTTTTCGACGAGCTCGTAGGAGCAGCGCGAGGAGAGGAGAGCGAAGCCGCCATCCCACCCGGCGCCGGCGCGGCGCATCGCGCCGATCAGCTTGTCGAACGCATTGTGCCGGCCGACATCCTCGCGCACGAGCCGGATGATGCCGGCCGCATCGACAAGAGCCGCGGCATGCGCTGCGCCCGTCCGCGCGTTGAGCAACTGCTGGCCGGACAGCGCCGCGAGCGCGCGAAAGATCGCGGCGTCATCGGCATCGCTCTGCGCGGCGACTTGCGGCAGCGGCCGCATCGCCTGCTCGATATTCTCTATCCCGCAAAGCCCGCACGAGGAATCGGAGGCGCGATGGCGCACGCGGTCGAGCAGCCGCCGCGCCTGCTCGGCGAGCAGGTTAGCGCGCGCGACGATGCCGGCCGCGGTGCGGTGCGGCGCGACCGGAACGACGGGATCGCCGACCTGCTGGATGCGCTCGGAAACAAGAAAGCCCGCGACCAGATCGTCGAGATCGGCGGGGGTGGCCATCAGCACCGCATAGCCGATGCCGTTGAATTCCAGCGCGACCGGCACCTCCTCGGCCAGCGCGCGCTCGATCGCGACGCGCTCGCCATCGGCGGCGATGCGAACGAAGGATGTGGCGTCGCTCAAGCCGCGCCGCCGCGCGCCAGGCAGCCGTCGGCGCGGCTCAGTGTCAAGACGTGGCGGCCCGCCGGCTTGCGGCGATAATCATGACAGAGGGCACCGGCTGGTCGCGGCCGGGGCCGTTGCGGTCCAGCCATTTGTCCATCAGCTGCCTTGCTTCGTCGGGCTGCATATAAGGGCCTAGGTGCGGTGCGGGATCCTGCACCGATGGTGGCTGGGCGATCCATGGTGCCGGCTAGAGGGCTCGAACCCCTGACCCCCTGATTACAAATCAGGTGCTCTACCAACTGAGCTAAGCCGGCGCTAGAGACGCCCTTTGCTTCAAATGATGCCGAAGGTCCAGCCCTCCGTGCGGGCCAGCGCATCCGAAAGCGGCGACGGTGACCAAGGCGTGCTGTCGCCCGCGATGGCGCGGAGCCACGCGGCGGTCAGCAAGGCATCGCTCGCATGATCGCTGACTGCGCCGCGAAGGCCCGTGCCGGGCGAACCGAATGCAGCGAGCGCGGCATCGAGCGCCGCGCCGTCGCGGACCTTGCTGCGCCCGGCTGCGATCCCGGCCGCACGCGCGGCAAGGCTGGTATAGATTTCGACGAGCAGGGGCCCCTTTGTCGGCACCGGGTCGAGCGGCCAGAGCGGGATGCGGCCGCGCAGCCGGTGCAGCAGCCGCATCCCCGCGAGGCTCGCCTTGCCGACCTGCGCCGCGCCGACGAGGTTGAAATTGCTGACGCTTGCGGCCTGCTTCGTCACCCGCTGATACTGCTCGACGACGCGCAGCCGTCCCGTTCCGGCCTCGAACAGCTCGCCGACATCGCCGCGGCCGTGACGGAAATGCCGCCGCGCCTCGGGGTGCACCAGAAAACTGCCGATCTCGTAATGCGGATCGGCGGCGGCCAAGCGTTCGACAAGCGCCCACAGTTCGGGCAGTCCTGCTGGGCTTTCGCTCCATTCGGGAAAATAGGCGCCATGATCGGCAAAGGCGAAGGCAGCCGAGAAGTCGAACCCGATCAGCACGTCGCTGCCCGCCGCGGCGACCTCTTCCAGCCACGCCAATATTTCCGCGCGCGACCATATATGGCCCGGCCGCACCAACTCGGGGGCAGCCGCTCCGCTGGCGACGGCAAGGGCAATCCCGCGCTGGCGCTCGCCACGGGCGCCGGACCAGTCGAGGGCAGCAAAATTGGTGAAACGGCGCATCGCAGCGCCTTAGCCCATGCGACTCATCTTGCACAAAGCCCCTTTGCGTCCCACATGCGGCCCATGCTGATCGAAACCGAATCGACGCCCAATCCCGCGACGCTCAAATTCCTGCCCGGCCGGGCGGTGATGGAGACGGGAACCCGCGATTTCGCGAGCCCCGAAGAGGCCGAGGCCTCGCCGCTCGCGACCGCGCTCTTTGCACTCGGCGATGTCACCGGCGTCTTCTTCGGCCGCGATTTCGTGTCGGTGACGATCGCGCCCGGCGCCGAATGGGCCGATGCGAAGCCCGACGTGCTGGGCATCGTGATGGATCATTTCCTGGCCGACATGCCGCTCTTCCATCCCGCCACCGCCGGCGGTTTTTCGGTTCCTGCCGAGGATGAGGGCTTCGCCGACGACCCGGCCGATGCCGACATCATCGACCAGATCAAGGAATTGATCGAAACGCGCGTCCGCCCGGCGGTCGCCAACGACGGCGGCGACATCGTCTATCGCGGCTTCGACAAGGGCAATGTCTATCTGAAGATGCAGGGCGCCTGCGCCGGCTGCCCGTCGTCGACCGCGACGCTGAAGAACGGCATTGAATCGCTGCTTAAACATTATGTACCCGAAGTGACGGCGGTCCACGCCGTCTGATCCAGTGCAACAGGAGATATACCGATGAGCGAGCCGCTTTCCGACAGCGCCCTCGACCAGCTCTTTCGTACCGCGCGCACATACAACGGCTATCTCGACCAGCCGGTGTCCGAGGCGCAGCTCCATGCGATCTGGGATCTGGTGAAATTTGGGCCGACCAGCGCGAACAGCCTGCCGGCGCGCATCGTCTGGTGCGTGTCGGACGAAGCGAAGCAGAAGCTCGCGGCGCTGGCGCTGCCGGCGAACGGGGAGAAAATCCTGAAGGCGCCGGTGACTGCGATCATCGGGATGGACACCGAATTTTACGAGCTTCTGCCCGAACTCTTCCCGCACGCCGACGCGCGCAGCTGGTTCAAGGGCAATGACGCGCTCGCCCATGCGACCGCCTTCCGCAATTCCAGCCTGCAGGGCGCCTATTTCATCCTCGCGGCGCGCGCCTTGGGCCTCGATACCGGGCCGATGTCGGGGTTCAACAACGATGCCGTCGATGCCGCTTTCTTCGCCGACCAGCCGACGGTGAAGAGCAATTTCATCTCGACGCTGGGCTATGGCGACCCCACGAGCATCTTCGAACGCAGCCCGCGTCCGGGCTTCGAGCGCTTCAACACCATTGTCTGAGGGGCGAACGCTCGTCATCGATAGCGCCAGCGAGGCCTGTTCGGTCGCGCTGGTCGAGGATGGGCGCGTCGTCGACTTCCGCCACGAAATCATCGGCCGCGGGCATGCCGAGCGGCTGGTCCCGCTGATCGCCGAGCTGGCCGACGGCGGCCGTGCCGCGTCGATCGCGGTCGGCTGCGGTCCCGGCAGCTTCGCGGGTGTCCGCATCGGCGTCGCCGCCGCGCGCGGCCTGGCGCTCGGCTGGAGCGTTCCCGTGCGCGGCTTTGCCACCCCATCGCTCGTCGCGGCCGCGGCCGCCGCAGAGATTGCCGCCGCCGGGGGCGGATTGCTGGTCATGGAGGGCGGGCACGGCCAATGGTTCGTCCAGCCTTTCAGCGCCGATCTGTCACCGCGCGACACGGTTCGCTCGCTGCTGCCCGAAGAGGCGGTGCTGGCCGGCGACGCCTTCGTCTTCGGCAATCGCGCCGAGGCCTTTGTCGCGCGCCGCGGGTCGGGGAACGCGCTCGCGATCTTGCCCGACACCCGCGCCTTCTCGCGGCTTTCCGCCGCGGCGTTGTTCGACAACCCCAGCCCGATCTATGGCCGCGCCCCCGACGCCAAGCCGATGGCGATCGCGTGAGCGGCGCCATCCATCTCGCGGCTGCCCGTGTCGGCGACATCGGCGCGGTGATGCGGGTGATGGAGGCGGCGTTCGACCCCGCCTATGGCGAGGCGTGGAGCGCCGCGCAGTTGCTCACCCTCTTTGCCTTGCCCTCGGCGCGCGTGTGCGTGGCGTGGGACGGCGAGGCGCCGGTCGGCTTTTCCGCAGCGCGGATCGCCGGACCCGAAAGCGAATTGCTGCTGTTGGCGGTCGATCCCAAATGGCGCGGACGCGGGGTCGGCACTTTATTGATGCACGATTGGCAGCATTGGGCCAAGAGCCAAGGCGCCGTAGAGTATTTCCTTGAAATGCGGGCCGATAATGACGCGATTCATCTGTACGAGAGGTGCGGATTTTTGGAGTGCGGACGGCGTCCTTCTTATTATCGCGGAAGCGATGGCGTATTGCGCGACGCAATCACCATGCGCCGGCACTCGGATTCAACGATGAGGTAGTCATAGGCCATTGCGGCATTAGAACCAAAATGGCATGAATGCGTAGCAGATGAATATCGACCCATGATTTGTCTGCTCTCCTTCTGAAGCTAGCAGACAAGGAATTTTCCAACATGTCGGATCAAGCCGATACGAATGAAATGCTCGTCACCCTGACGGCCGATATTGTCGCTGCGCATGTCAGCAACAACAGTGTCGCCATTTCGGATCTCGCGATCCTGATCAACAATGTCCATGCGGCATTGTCGAACCTGGGTGACAAGCCGGTGGTTGAAGAAAAGCCGGTGCCGGCGGTTTCGATCCGCGCGTCGGTGAAGCCCGACTATATTGTCTGCCTTGAGGACGGCAAGAAGCTGAAGATGCTGCGCCGCCATCTGATGACGCACTATGGCCTGACCCCCGACGATTATCGCGCCAAATGGGGCCTGCCCGCCGACTATCCGATGGTCGCGCCCGACTATGCCGAACGCCGCCGCGCGCTGGCGAAGGAAATCGGGCTCGGCACCAAGGGCCGCGGCGGCGGGCGCAAACGCAAGAAGGTCTGAGACTTTCGGCGATGCGAGACGGACGGGGGGCGGTTCCGGAAGGGGCCGCCCTTGTCCTATTTGCGACGCGTGCCTATACAGTTTGCACCACTATAGATCCGACTGCATCTTGCAGGAAAGGCCCGCATGTCCGGTAATATCGACCTCGAAGCTTTGTGCCACGAAAAGGGGCTGCGGATCACCGAACAGCGCCGCATCATCGCGCGGGTGATTTCGGATTCGGAGGATCATCCCGACGTCGAGACGCTTTATGAGCGTGCGTCGAAACTCGACAGCGGCATCTCGATCGCGACCGTCTATCGCACCGTCCGCCTGTTCGAAGAGGCGGGGATCCTCGACCGCCACGACTTCGGCGACGGTCGCTCACGCTACGAAGCGGCGCCCGAGGCGCATCATGACCATCTGATCGACGTCGAAACCGGCAAGGTCATCGAATTCGTCGATCCCGAGCTCGAGGCGTTGCAAAAGGTCATCGCCGAACGGCTGGGCTTCCGCCTCGTCGACCATCGTATGGAGCTTTATGGTGTCGCCATCGATCGCAAGCGCGACTGATCGCGCATCGATCACTTGGCGAACGATCGCCCGTCTGGCCCTGATGGTGCTGACGCTGCTGTTCCTGATCGTCCCGCACCTGCTCTACCGCGCCGTCGGCCGCCCGTCGCCGATGGTGATGGCCTTCCTCAACGCCGTCGGCTGGATCGCCGGCCTCCGCATCCGGACGACCGGCACGCGGCTGCGGCGCGACGTATTGTTCGTCTCCAACCATGTCAGCTGGCTCGACATCCTGGCGCTCGGCGGCGCCGCGCGCTCGGCGTTTGTGTCGAAGGCGGAGGTCGGCACGACGCCGCTGGTCGGCTGGCTCGCCGACCAGAACCACACCATCTATGTGCAGCGCGAGGCGAAGCGCGAGATCCACAATCAGGCGAACGAACTGCGGAGCGCGCTCGCGCGGGGGCGCCCGGTGACGCTCTTTCCCGAGGGCACGACGGGTCCCGGCGACGGTCTGCTGCCGTTCCGCGCCTCGCTGTTCCAGGCGATCGTTCCGACCCCGCCGCGGCTGCGGGTGCAGCCGGTGCTGCTCGATTATGGCGAGCAGGCGAACGACATCGCCTGGCTCGACCCCGAATCCGGTCTCGACAATTTCAAGCGGCTGCTCGCGCGCAAGCGGTCGATCCCGCTGACGATCCACTATCTCGATCCGCTTCCCGAGGCGGCGGAGCAGGACCGCAAGGCGATCAATGAGGCGGCGCGCGCCGCTATTCTTGCGCGGCTCGCCGCGGTGCGCCCTTCCGCCGGCCCGCCGCATCGCCTATAGCGCGCCGATGAAATCCGACTCCCCCCAGAATCTTCAGAAGACTTTCCACGTCAAATCCTTCGGTTGCCAGATGAACGTCTATGACGGCGAGCGTATGGCCGAGATGCTGGGCGCCCAGGGTTATGTCGCGGCCGCCGATGGCGCCGACGCCGATCTGGTCGTCCTCAACACCTGTCACATCCGGGAAAAGGCGGCCGAAAAAGTCTATTCGGACATCGGCCGACTGAAGCGCGAGGATGGCAGCACGCCGACGATCGCGGTCGCCGGCTGCGTCGCGCAGGCCGAGGGGGCCGAGATCGCGCGCCGCGCGCCGAGCGTCGATGTCGTCGTCGGCCCGCAGGCCTATCACCGCCTGCCCGATCTGATCGCCCGCGCGGAGAGGGGCGAGAAGGCGATCGACCTCGACATGCCGGTCGAAAGCAAGTTCGGCGCGCTGCCGAAGCGCGCCGGCGGCCAGCGCCCGACCGCTTTCCTGACCGTGCAGGAAGGCTGCGACAAATTCTGCACTTACTGCGTCGTGCCCTACACGCGCGGCGCCGAGATCAGCCGGCCCTTCGCCGACCTGATCGCCGAGGCGCGCGCGCTCGTCGCGGGCGGGGTGCGCGAGATCACCTTGCTTGGCCAGAACGTCAATGCGTGGGACGGCGAGGACGACAAGGGCCGGGCGATCGGCCTCGACGGGCTGATCCGCGAACTCGCGCGCGAAGACGGGCTGGAGCGCATCCGCTACACGACCAGCCATCCGAACGACATGACCGACGGGCTGATTGCGGCGCATGGCGAGGTCGAGAAGCTGATGCCCTTCCTCCACCTGCCGGTGCAGGCGGGCAGCGACCGCATCCTCGCGGCGATGAACCGCAGCCATTCGGTCGAAAGCTATTTGAAGGTCATCGATCGCGTCCGCGCCGTGCGTCCCGACATCGCCGTCTCGGGCGATTTCATCGTCGGCTTTCCCGGCGAGACCGAGGAAGATTTCCAGGCGACGCTCGATATCGTCCGCGCGACGAACTACGCCATGGCCTACAGCTTCAAATATTCGCGCCGCCCCGGTACGCCCGCGGCGACGATGGGCGATCAGATCGACGAAGCGGTGATGAACGACCGGCTCCAGCGCTTGCAAGCGCTGCTCAACGAACAGCAGCAGGCGTTCAACCAAGCCACCGTCGGCCGCACGACGCGCCTGCTCCTCGAACGCAAGGGCAAGCTCGACGGCCAGCTGATCGGCAAGTCGCCCTGGCTCCAGTCGGTGCACGTCACCGCCCCCGGGCTCAAGATCGGCGATATGGTCGATGTGCGGGTCATTTCGGCGGGGCCGAACAGCCTCGGTGCCGAACCGCTGATGGAAGCGGTTGCCTAGTGCCATCCGCTACTTCTATTCCGTCTGTGCTGAGCTTGTCGAAGCACCGTCCTTCTTCTTGCAGCGTCCAAGAAAAGAACGGCCTTTCGACAAGCTCAGGGCGAACGGTTAGATAATGCTGACCCTGCCGATCTGAAGGAGCCTTGCCCACGTGTCCAAACGCCCGATGACCGCCGCATCCCCCGCCGAACCCGGCGATCGCGTCCGACTGACGGCCGAATTTGAACGGACACAATTGCTGGGCATCCTCTTCGGCGAGTTCGACCGCAACCTCGTCGCGATCGAGAACCGCCTCGGCGTCTATATCTCGGCGCGGGGCAACCGCGTCCAGATCGAGGGCGAGGCCGAAGCCGCGGCGCGCGCGCGCGACGTGCTTACCGACCTCTACAATCGCATCGAACAGGGGCAGGAGGTCGACGCCGGCATGGTCGACGGCGTGATCGCGATGTCGGCGCAGCCGACGCTCGACGGCATCATCCGTCACGACAAGAATGAAGCGCCGCCGATCATGATCCGCACGCGCAAAAAGACCATCGTCCCGCGCGCGCCATCGCAGGTCCCCTATATGCAGGCGCTCGCGCGCGACGATGTGATTTTCGCGCTTGGCCCGGCGGGTACGGGCAAGACCTATCTTGCGGTTGCGCAGGCGGTCGCGCAGCTCATCACCGGCAGCGTCCAGCGCCTGATCCTGTCGCGCCCCGCGGTGGAGGCGGGCGAGAAACTCGGCTTTCTGCCCGGCGACATGAAGGAAAAGGTCGATCCGTACCTCCGCCCGCTCTACGACGCGCTCCACGACTGCCTGCCGGCCGAGCAGGTCGAGCGCCGCATCGCGAGCGGAGAGATTGAGATCGCGCCGCTCGCCTTCATGCGAGGGCGCACGCTCGCCGACGCTTTCATCATCCTCGACGAAGCGCAGAATACGACGATCCCGCAGATGAAGATGTTTCTCACCCGCTTCGGTATGAACAGCCGCATGGTCATCTGCGGCGACCCGAAACAGGTCGACTTGCCGATCCCGGCGACCTCGGGCCTCGCCGACGCGGTCGGACGGCTCGAAGGGCTGGAGGGCATCAACGTCAGCCGCTTCACCAGCGCCGACGTCGTCCGCCACCCGATCGTCGGGCGGATCGTCGAGGCTTACGAAGGGCCGGGCAGCTAAGGCGAGCTCAGCTACCGACCTTCCTGACCATCACGGCGACCGCTTCGCCGCCGTCATCATCGGGCTGACCATGTTCGGTGGTCCGGTCCTTCGACGAAGAGCTGACGAAGACCTGCAGTCGCATAGGGGCATTCCCGGCCGGCATCATGCCGTGTGCTGCGGGGGTAGGGCGATCGCGATGGGTCCCGCGACGGCCCGTCACACCTCAGGGGGCGGCCGCGCGGTTGTGGCGGACCAGATTGTCGCGCAGTTCGACGATCTCGCGCTGCACCTTGAAGAAATCGGCGCCGAGCCCGGTCGCGTCGAGTAGGGCCGCGCCGGGGTCCTGATCGACCAGCGCGCGGCCCGGCGGCAGCAGCGCGATCCGCACCTGCCGTTCGTCCGCGGCATCGCGCTTGCGCTGCAGGTAGCCCAGCGATTCCAGCTTCTTCAGAATTGGGGTCAGCGTGTTCGATTCGAGGAACAGCTTCTCGCCGAGCGCGCTCACCGTCACATCATCCTCCTCGGCGAGCGCGACCAGCGTGATATATTGGGTGTAGGTCAGCCCCAGCTTGTCGAGCAGCGGCTTGTACGCGCGCCCGAAGGCGAGGTTCGCCGAATAGACGGCGAAGCAGATGAAATTGGACAGCTGCGGCGCGGGCTTGGCGGCCTTGGGGGAGGGGGGCATCGGGACATCTCCTGACTGGATCGCGCCTATATAGATCGTATGCGATTAAATCGCAATATCCGGACGTCGCTTTTGGTTAAGACCGCCGGTTGCAAACGCTGGTCGCCGGCCTATCGTCGGCGTGTCGCACAAAGAGTCGATCGCTTTCTCATCGAGGAGCCGGGACGGATCCGCCTTCCAAAGGCGCTGGTGCCGCCGATCAACGCGGGCGGCGACGACCAGCATTGGTGGCAATTGACCGACCTCGTCACGACCAGCGATCAGATCGAGGCGAAATACAAGCTCAACGGCCTCAATCACCCCAAGCTCAGGATCGACCGCACCACGGGCGAGATCGTGATCAAGGGCTTCGGTCAGGACTTCCACGGCCGCTGCGACCCGGTCGATCCGGGGCAGCGCCGCTTCTGACCCCGCCGTTTGCTACTTCGCCCGGGCGCCGTCGACGCTCCAGATACCTGCGCCGCGCGTCGCGATGAACAGGAACAGGAAGGAATAGAGCGCGATCGTCTCGCCGCCGTTGGCGATCGGATAGAGCCCGTTGCTGCCATGCGCGACCCAATAGCCGACCGCCGACATGCCGCTGGCGAGGAACGCCGCGGGGCGGGTGAAGAGGCCAAGGACGATCAGCCCGCCCGCCACCAGCTCGATCGCACCCGCCGCGTGCAGCATCGGGTTCAGCGGATAGGGAAAGGCGACCGGGAAGTTGAAGAATTTCTGCACGCCGTGCGCGAGGAACAGCAGGCCGGCCACGATGCGGAGCAGCGCATAGGCCTGTTCGGTAAAGCCATCGAGAAACTTCATGGATATCCCCTCCCTTGCTTCGGATGGGCGATGCTAGTGCAGCTTCGCCGCGCAAAAAAGCGTCTTGTCCGAAACGAAGCGTTTCCAATGGCTTGATCCGGCCGTGAAGAAGGCAATCGCACCCGCCGCAGACTTCTCCGCCGCCGATGTCACCCGCGCTCCGCCAATATGTCGTAATGCCGCCCGATGCCGTGGCGCGTGAAGCGCGCAAAGCCGGCATCGCGCAGCCGCCCCTCGATCGCGTCGGCATCGGTCCAGCGCGCGTCGACCTCGTAGAAGATCGCCGCGATCCGGTCGCGATGCGACGACGCCATCAGCGCCTCGACCACCGTCTCCTCATGCCCCTCGACGTCGATCTTGACGATCAGCGGCGCGGCGCCTTCGAGCAGCGCATCGACCCCCGATATGCCGAGGATGCGGATTTCCTCGCCGCCGTCCGCCGCTGTTTCGCGGAGGCTCGCGACCCCGCTATGCGCCCCGTCGGTCGCGATCCGCGCCATTCCCGAATGGAGCGAGACCGCGGCATGTACCGGCCGGATCGTCGCCCCCGCCGCGTTGAGCGCGATATTGTCGCGAAGCAGCGCAAAGGTCGCCGCCACCGGCTCGAACGCCACCGCCGCGGCGCAGTGCCGGTTGCGCGCCGCGAGCAGGCTGTAGAGCCCCTGGTTCGCCCCAATATCGACGAAGGCAAAGGGCCGGTCCTGCGCCGCGATATAGTTCGACAGCGCGCGGCCATAGGTGCCATAGCGGCAATATTGGAAGGTCCGGTCGCGCCAGTTTGCGCGCATCCGGACCCCATAGCGCGACGTCACGACCGGCTCCGACCGCGCCAGCGGCAGCGCGGCCAGCACATGCACCCACGCCTTGTGGAGCGTCTTGCGCACGCCATAGTCGAGGAAGCTCTTGAGCGGGGAAGCAGCCGCGACGCTCATTGGCGCGCCATATAGTCGAGGATCGCTTCGGCCGCGCGTTCCGACGAGGGGCGCTCCTGCAGGTCGAAGCTATAGGCGAACAGGCTTTCCTGCCGCTCGCGCATCGCGGGTGTCAGGCGCGGCTCCTCGGCAAATGCGGCGTCCAGCTGATCGATGTCGTCCAGCACATGCCCCGCGCGCCAGTGCGTGAAATCGGGATTGCCCTGCCAGTCGTGGCCGTGCGGATTCAGGAAAAAACACGGCCGCGGCCGGCGGATGAACTCGTACACCTGGCTGCTCGCATCGCCGATGTAGATGTCGGCGGCGTCGGTATAGGTCATGTCGAACAAGGCGGGGCCGCCGGTGTCGATCAGCATATGGTCATGCTCGTAATGGTCGGCGCGCGGGCCCCGATTCCAGCCAAGCGCAAAGGGCGAGAGCGAGGCGGTGATGCGCTTCTTGAACAGCATGACATGCGGCGCGAAAATCAGATTGTAGCGGTCGCTCCTCGCGAACCAGTCCAGGACTTGCGGTCCCATCCGATACCAGGACGACAGCGCGGGCGAGGGATGCGGGTTGTAGAGCACCGTCGGCTGGTCCTTCGGGAACAGGCGCGGCCGGTTCGGCGGCGCGAGGTCGAATTTCGGATAGCCGACGATCGCATGGCCGCCCTCCTTCAGCTGGTCGGCCGCGGCCAGCCGGTCGCGGATCTTTTCCCCCGACAGCAGCACCAGATCGAACCGGCCGCTCGCCTTGTCGAAGCCGATCGCGCGGTCGCCGGCGCCATGGCGCGTGTGGATGAGCTTCAGCGCCTCGAGACCGAAGATCGACTTCAGCATCAGCGAGGTTTTTTCGGGCACGACGAGCGCGTCGAGCGCGCGGAAACGGTCAAGGTTGCGGTGCAGCGTCGAGACGATGTCCGCGGGGATCGCCCGCCCGCTGGCGCGGTTCGCCGCGCGCGCGAGCCTCGAGGGCGGGTGCAGGCGGATGATCTCGGGCGCCGGGCCGGGTGTTGCCGCGGCCATGCGGCGGACCTCGCCCTCGCAGTCTTCGGACACGAGCACGCTCACCCTGGCGTTGGTGCCGCGCCGCAGCAGAGCCAGCGCGACAGGCAGCGCGTGCGCGACCTGATGCCCGCCATGATGGTTGAAGAGAAAGCCGATGTGCATCGCGCTCACCGCCGCCAGTCCACCACCGGCCACCCGCGCGCCGCCGCGAGGCGCCGCATTTTCGCCGACGGGTTCACTGCGATGGCCTCGTCGGCAAGCTCGAACATCGGCAGGTCGGAGGCATGGTCGGAATAGAAGCGGATATGTGCGGCGTCGCGCTCTATGCCCGCGCTCGCCATGAAGGTCTCGACCTGTGCGCGCTTGTCGGCGCCATAGCAGTTCGCCGATACGATCGCGGGGGTCAGGCGGCCGTCCTGCCAGCTGGAAGCCGTCGCGACGACGTCGGCGATGCCCAACCTCCGCGCCAGCGCGGCGGTGTAGAAATGCGGCGCCGCAGTCGCCAGGACGATCCGCCGCCCCGCCTCGCGCTCGGCCTCGATCAGCGCCAGCCCTTCTGCGTACAGCCCGCCCGCGACCAGACGCTCGGCGAAGCGATCGGCGAGCCGCGCCGCCTCGCGCTCGGGCAGCGCGCCGCCCAGCGTGACCCAGTGCATCGCCTGCTTCATCCGGCAGCGCGGGATCAGCTTCAGCGCATAGAGGAGCGCGACCGGCAGCAGCAGGGGGAGAAGGAGCAGGCGCCACGGCGCGCGGTTGCGCACGGCGAACCACAGGAAGGGGGTGTAGGTCGGGAGAACGGTCAGCGTGCGGTCGAGGTCGAAAACCGACAGCATCGCCCGCTCTGGCCGCGGCGAGGGGCGGGCCGCGTCCTTCGTCTGCCGTCTTGCCTGTGCCATCGCCTGCTCCTTTCCGGCGAAAGCAGTGGCAGCGCGGCCTGACGCGCCGATGGAGCGTTCATTTGATTTTCGACATGTTCGCCCCGCCGCTGGCGATTCGGCCCGCCAGCCGGTAACGGGAGGGCAATGCAGATATTGGTGATCGAGGATGACGCCCGCGTCGCGGAGCATATCGGCAAGGGGCTCAAAGCCGCCGGGCATCTCGTCGCCGTCGAGGACGACGGACGCCAGGGACTGTTACGCGCCGCGTCGGAGACCTTCGACCTGATCGTCGTCGATCGGATGCTGCCGGGCGTCGATGGGCTGACGATCGTCCAGACGATCCGTGCGACCGGCGACACGACGCCGGTGCTGTTCCTCAGCGCCCTCGGCGAGGTCGACGAGCGCGTCGCCGGCCTCCGCGCCGGCGGCGATGATTATCTGACCAAGCCCTTTGCCATGTCCGAACTACTGGCGCGCATCGACGTCCTCGGCCGCCGCGGCCCGGCGATCGTCGCCGAGACGAAGCTCAGCGTCGGCGACCTCGACATCGACCTGCTTGGCCAGCAGGTGCGGCGGCAGGGACGCGCGATCGACCTGACCGCCCGCGAATTCCGTATCCTCGCCTATCTCGCGCGCAACGAGGGCCGCGTCGTCACGCGCTCGATGCTGCTTGAACATGTGTGGGACTATCATTTCGATCCGCAGACCAACATCATCGACCAGCATGTCAGCCGCCTGCGGCAAAAGGTCGACCGCGGCCATGACAGGCCGCTGATCCACACGGTGCGTGGCACCGGCTATGTCATGCGGGCCGGGGCGTGAGCCCGCCGCCGTCCCGCCGCCTGTGGCGCAGCTTGACGCTGCGGCTGGGGATGATCTACGTCGCCCTGTTCCTGACATCGACCGCCGCCATGTTCGGCGCCGCCTATTGGATCGGCGTATACCAGCCATTGCTGACGGAGGCGGCGCTGGTCCGGCAGGAGGCGGGCAATCTCGCCGCCATTGACCGCGCGGGCGGGCGCGACGCGCTGATCCGTGCGCTCGATGCGCGCCGCGCGAGCGGCCCCCGCCGCGCCTTTCACGCGCTGATCGCGCCTGGCGGCAAGGCGGTCAGCGCGACGCTGCCAAGCTGGCCCGGCACACCCGTCGCCGGCTGGACGACGCTGGAGGCCGACGTCTATCTCGCGGGGCAGGAACAGGATTATGAGGCGCTGGTGGTCGAGCGCCGCCTCGACGACGGGGCCAGGCTGATCGTCGGGCGCGATGTCGAGGATATCGACGACCGCGACGAATTGTTCACCATCGGCTCGGCGTGGCTGATCCTGATCGCCGCCGCGCTTGCGATCGGCGGCAGCGTCGCGATGAGCCGCGCGGTCGGGCGCCGCATCGACACGGTGACCAAAACGGCGCAGCGGGTGATGGCGGGCAGCCTGACCGAACGCATTCCGCTGCGCGGCACCGGCGACGATTTCGACGAGCTTTCGGGCACGCTCAACCAGATGCTCGGGCGGATCGAGGAAGCGGTCGAGGCGGTGCGGCGCGTGTCGGACAATGTCGCCCATGAACTGCGCACGCCGCTCGCGCGTCTTCATGCCGACCTCGACGACCTTCGATCGACGAGGGATGAGGGCGAGCGCCAGCGCCTCGCCGACCAGGCGTTCGCGGAGGCGGGGCGGCTCCAGTCGATCTTCGACGCCCTGCTGCGCATCGCGCGGATCGAGAGCGGGCGGCATCATGTGGGCTTCAGGCCGGTCGATCTGTCGACCCTGCTGGCCGATGCCGTCGAATTCCATCTTCCCGATGCCGAGTCCCGCGGGCAGCGGATCGAGAGCCGCATTGCGTCCGGCCTGACGCTCGCCGCCGATCCGAACCTGCTGTTCCAGGCGGTGTCGAACCTTCTCGACAACGCGATCAAATATGGCGGCCGTGGCGGCACGGTAACGGTGGGGGCGGTGCAAGCCGGATCGGGCGTGACGATCGAGATATCGGACGCCGGTCCCGGCATCCCCGCTGCCTATCGCGAAAAGGTCACCGAGCGCTTCTTCCGCCTGCCCGATACCGCCGGCGAGCCCGGCACCGGCCTTGGCCTGTCGCTGGTCGCCGCGATCGTTGCGCTCCACAAGGGCGCGCTGGAGATCGGCGATGCCGGGCCGGGCACGCGGGTCAGACTGGCGCTTCCCTGACGAACGGCAATTTTTCGCTGTCCTCCATTGCGCCGCCGCGATAGCGTCGAAGCCATGCTATTCCCCATCCAAACCCCGCGGGGCACAATGCGATTTGCGCGTGAAGTTGCACAGTTTTCCATGGCTTTTTCGATCCGGCGGCTTCCGTGCTGAGCGTCGAAACCTATGAAGCCACGCCTTGGCCCGACGCGCTCGACTGGAAAGCCCGCGCCGCCGAAGCCTCGGCCGCGGCGCTCGCTTTGACGCCCTTCGCATCGCTGGCCGACGCCGCGCCGCTCGTCGAAATCTCGATCCGCCTGACCGACGATGCGGAGGTTCATGCGCTGAACCGCGACTTTCGCGGCAAGGACAAGCCGACCAACGTGCTGTCCTTTCCGCAAGTGCAGGCCGACCTGCTGGTCGGTCTCGCCAACAGCGACGATGGCGAGCTATTGCTCGGCGATATCGTGCTCGCCCGCGAAACCTGCGTCCGCGAGGCCGCCGAGAAGGGGGTGTCGGTCGAGGATCATGCGACCCACCTGATCGTCCACGGCACGCTCCATCTGGTGGGGTATGACCATATGGATGACGCCAGCGCGGCGGCAATGGAGGCGCTCGAAGTGAAAGCGCTTGCATCGCTGGGCCTCGCCAATCCATATGCGGATCAGGACTAACAGGGAAAAGTGACGCACATGCCCGACGATCAGGGGTCATCGAACCGATCGGAAGACGACAGTAGATCCGGCCTTTGGGCCGGCATCCGCACATTATTGTTCGGCGGCGAGAAAGAGCCGTCGTTGCGCGAGCAGATCGAAGACGTCATCGACGAAGCCGAGGAAGACAGCGACGACCGCCGCGGCAGCAACGCGGTCGGCGACCTGTCGCCGATCGAGCGCAAGATGCTGCGCAACCTGCTGCACTTCGGCGAGCAGACCGTCGACGACGTCGCGGTGCCGCGCGGCGAGATCATCGCGATCCCTGAAAGCGCCAGCTTCGAAGCGGTCGTCGCGGCCTTCGCCGAGGCGGGGCACAGCCGCCTGCCGGTGTATCGCGAGACGCTCGACGAGGTTGTCGGCATGATCCACGTCAAGGATGTGTTCGCGGTGCTCGCCGAAAAGCGCACGCCGCCCCCGCTCCTCGACCTGATCCGTCAGCCGCTTTACGTGCCGCAATCGATGGGCGTGCTCGACCTGCTCGCCGACATGCGCGCCAAGCGCACCCACCTGGCGGTCGTCATCGACGAATATTCGGGCACCGAGGGGCTCGTCACGATCGAGGATCTGGTCGAGGAAATCGTCGGCGAGATCGAGGACGAGCATGACGACGAACCGGCCGTGCTTTTCGCGCCCGGCACCGATGGCTGCTGGGAGGCCGATGCCCGCGCCGAGCTCGACGATATCGGCGAAGCGGTCGATCCGCGGCTCGGCGAGGTCGACGAGGATGTCGACACGCTTGGCGGGCTCGCCGCGGTGCTCGCGGGACATGTCCCCGAAGTCGGCGAGATTCTGCATCATCCGAGCGGCTGGCGCATCGAGGTGACCGAGGCCGACGAGAAGCGCGTCCATCGCCTGCGGCTTCATCCGCCGGTCGAGGTCGACCTGGAGGCGCCGGGCACCCGCGAGGAGTTCTGACGCGATTGCCTTTGCCGGCTTAGGGGACTAGGCGAGGGCGGATGGAAGTTTCCGATCTTCGCATCGCCCTGTTCAGCGGCAATTACAACATGACGACCGACGGCGCGAACAAGGCGCTCAACCGGCTCGTCGGCTACCTCCTGTCGCAGGGCGCGGCGGTGCGCGTCTATTCGCCGACCGTCGCGCATCCCGACTTCGAGCCGACCGGCGATCTCGTCAGCGTGCCGTCGATGGCGATCCCGAACCGCCCCGAATACCGCATCCCGCTCCATTTCTCGTCGCGGGTGCGCGAGGACATCACCAAGTTCGCGCCGAACATCCTCCACATCTCCAGCCCCGACCGCGTGTCGCGGCAGGCCGCGGCGTGGGCGCGGCGGCGCAAGCTGCCCGTCGCCTGCTCCGTTCATACCCGCTTCGAGACCTATTTCCGCTATTACAACCTCTCGTTCCTCGAACCGATCGTCGTCGCCTGGCTGCGCAAACTCTACCGAAAGTGCGACGCGCTGATCGCTCCGTCGGAAAGCTTCGCACAGGTCCTTCGCCAACAAAGGATGAACTACGACATCGGCATCTGGACCCGCGGGGTCGAGCGCGATGTCTTCAGCCCGTCCCAGCGCGACGGCAACTGGCGGCGGAGCTGGGGCATCGCCGACGATGTCCCCGTCATCGCCTTCCTCGGCCGCCTGGTGATGGAAAAGGGTCTCGACGTCTTCGCCGATGCGATCGACCAGCTGAAGCGGCGGGGGGTGGTGCATCGGGTGGTGGTTATTGGCGAAGGACCTGCGGGTGAGTGGTTCGAATCGCGGCTGCCCGATGCGAAGTTCGTCGGCTTCCAGGGCGGCGAGAATCTCGCGCGGGCGCTCGCTTCGTGCGATATCTTCTTCAACCCCTCGGTGACCGAGACCTTCGGCAATGTGACGCTCGAGGCGATGGCGTGCGGGCTGCCGGTGGTCGCGGCGCGCGCCACGGGCAGCGCGAGCATCGTCAAGCACGGCCAGACCGGCTATCTCGTCGCGCCAGGGGCGATCGGATTGTTCGCCGACGATTTGGAACTCTATTGCCGCGATCCCGAGCTGCGCGCGAAGCATGGCGCGGCGGCGCGGGCCGAGACCGGCGCCTATCAATGGGACGCGATCAACCAGTCGGTCGCCGACACCTATGTGCGCCTGATCCGGCAGAAACAGCGGCGCGGAGTCTGAGCCGGTGACGGACCTGTTCGGCGACGATGGTCCTGCACAGCCCGACGTCCGGACGGGTCCGGTGCCGCTCGCGGAGAGGCTGCGGCCGAAAAGCTTGGCCGAGGTCGTCGGGCAGGAGCATCTGACCGGCCCTGACGGCGCGATCGGGCGGATGGTGGCGGCGGGACAATTGTCCTCGATCATCCTCTGGGGGCCGCCGGGCACGGGCAAGACGACGATCGCGCGCCTGCTCGCCGAAGCGGTGGGGATGCGATTTGCCCCCTTGTCGGCCGTCTTTTCGGGCGTTGCCGACCTCAAGAAGGCGTTCGCCGATGCCGAGAAGATGGCGGGGGCGGGCAAGCGAACGCTGCTGTTCGTCGACGAGATCCACCGCTTCAATCGCGCGCAACAGGACGGCTTCCTGCCCTTCGTTGAGCGCGGCACCGTCGTGCTCGTCGGCGCGACGACCGAGAACCCGAGCTTCGCGCTCAATGCCGCGCTGCTCAGCCGCGCGCAGGTGCTCGTGCTCAACCGGCTGGGCGAGGCGGCGCTCGGCACGCTGATCGAGCGCGCCGAGGCCGAGGTCGGGCACCGCTTGCCGGTGACCGACGAAGCGCGCGCGGCGTTGATCGCGAGCGCCGACGGCGACGGGCGATTCCTGCTCAACCAGGTCGAAACGCTGTTTTCGGTGACGCTCGACGCGCCGCTCGACCCGGCCGAACTGGCGCAATTCCTGCACCGCCGGATGCCCGTCTATGACAAGGATCGCGACGGCCACTACAATCTGATCTCGGCGCTCCACAAGGCGATGCGCGGATCGGACCCGCAGGCGTCGCTCTATTGGCTGGCGCGGATGCTCGTCGCCGGCGAGGAGCCGCTCTACGTCCTGCGCCGCATCACCCGCTTTGCGAGCGAGGATATCGGCCTCGCCGATCCGCAGGCGTTGGTGCAATGCCTGGCGGCGAAGGACGCCTATCAATTCCTGGGCTCGCCCGAAGGCGAGCTAGCGATCGTGCAGGCCTGCCTCTATTGCGCGACCGCGCCCAAATCGAACGCCGCCTATATGGCCCAGAAGGCCGCGTGGGCCGCAGCGCGCGAGACCGGCAGCCTCGCTCCGCCAGCGAATATCCTCAACGCCCCGACCAAGCTGATGAAGGATTTGGGGTACGGCGCGGGCTACAGCTACGATCACGACGCACCCGAGGGCTTTTCGGGCGACAATTATTGGCCCGACGAAATGGCGCCCGCGGAACTCTATCGCCCGGTCGATCGCGGCTTCGAGAAGCGGATCGCCGAGCGCATGGCGTGGTGGGACGAGCGGCGGCGCGAGACGAGGGGAGACTGATGCCGGAGCCGCGCTTCGATAGCTGGGACGATGTCGTCGCTTTCGCCTGCGCGCTGCCCGAGGTCGAGATGCTCGCTTTTTATGGTACGCCCTGTCCGAAGCTCAACGGCAAGGCGCTCGCCGCGCCGGGGCGCGAGGCGGGCAGTTTTGCGGTGATGTGCAAGCCCGACGAAAAGGAAATTCTGCTTGAAACCGATCCCGACACCTTCTGGCAGACCCCGCATTACGAAGGCTGGCATGCCCTGCTCGTCCGCTTCGGTTCGGCCGACCCCGAACGCGTCGCCGACGTCATCCGCCGCGCCTGGTGGGACCGCGCCAAGAAAGCGCAGCGCGCTGCTTTCGGCGAGCGGCCCTGAGATGCTGCGGCGGCTGGCCCTCGGCCTGGCGCTCGGCGCCGCTGCGCTGCCCGCGCAAGCCGCCGATCCGAATGCCGAGATCAACCGCGCCTGGGCTGCGGGCTATCGCGCCGCCTTCACCTGCTCGGCGCTGTGGAACGGGGCGGGCAAGCCGCTCGACGCGATCGAGCGCGACGAACTGACCGGCATCTATCCCGAGATCGAGGCCGATGTGCGTGCGCTGAAGGCCGACATCGACGAAAAGACAAAGATCGTCAGCGTCAAATACCGCGACGATATGCCGCCGCGCTTCGCAATGTGGGATCGCGGCGAAGGCTGCGTGACCCTGCCGATCGGCGCGTCGCCGGGCCGCGTCGAAGGGTTTCTCAATCATGGCCGCCCGCTGCTCGACGACCAGCTTTGGCCGCTCGGCGACAAGGATGCGGCACGGCCGCGGCCCCGATCGCTGACCGCGGTCGAGCGCGCCACCATCGATATGGAAAGCTTCGGCGGCCGGTCGAGTTCGCTGCTGATCGTGAAGAACGGCCGGATCGCCGTCGAGCGCTATTGGCTCGGCCACGATCTCCATACCGCGCAGCGCACTTTTTCGGTCGCGAAGTCGATGGCGGCGACCTTGGTGGGCAACGCCGTCTACAACGGCTGGATCGACGTGACGGCGCCCGCGATGATCGCCGAGTGGCAGTCGCCCGGCGATCCGCGTGCCAAGATCACGACCGAACAGCTGATGCGGATGGCGAGCGGGTTGACGAGCGACACCGCGGGCAACCGCAGCGACGCCATCTATATGGGCGGTGCGTCGGTGCGCCAGTGGACCACGCAGTGGCCGCTGCTCAATCCGCCCGGCAGCCGCTATCGCTACGCCAACAACGACACGATGCTGGCGGTGCTGTCGCTGAAGGCCGCGCAGCAGAAGGCCGAGGACGCGCGAAACCAGCGCTCGGCGGCGATCCGCCGCGACATGGAGCTCAATCCGAACAAATTCTTCGACCGGCTCGGCATGACGCGCACCGTCGCGGAGCGGGACAAGGACGGGGATTATATCCTCTCCAGCCAGGTCTGGACGACCGCGCGCGACCTCGCGCGGCTGGGGCTGCTCTATCAGGACGACGGGATATGGCAGGGCAAGCGGCTGCTGCCCGAGGATTGGCGCCGCTTCGTCACAAGCCCAAGCGGGCCGCAGCCCGAGGGCGCGTTCGGCTATGGCGCGGGCTTCTGGCTGCTGAACAAGTCGCCCGGGATTCCCGCCGATGCGTTCGGCGCGTTCGGCAATCGTGGTCAGTATCTGATCGTCATTCCCTCGCGCCAGCTCGTCATCGTGCGGCAGGGCTATGACGACGACAAGCAGCGGCTCGATATTGCCAAGCTTGTCGCCGCCGTGGTCGCAGCGGACGACAAGCGACGCTAGTTTTGTGATCCCCGGCAAAAGCCGGGGTCCACGACACCGATGGGCCCCGGCTTCCGCCGGGGATCACCGATGTGACCCGCCCTCAATCCATCCCAGGATAGCGGTTGAACGCGGGCATTTCGTCGAGCTTTGCCATCCAGCCGATGCGTTCGGCGAGCTGGATCTGCGCGCCCGCGGGGATCAGGTCGGGGTCGTCGAGCGTGCCCGACTGGACGTCGATCTGGCCGGGGAAGATCGCCTCGTTGGTATAGAAGAGGCCGGTGCCGCATGTCCCGCAGAAATGCCGGCGGCCATGCTCCGACGAGGCATAGATTTTCGGGCTGCCGCTGATCTCCAGATCGGCCTGGCCGACCAGCGCCCAGCCGACCATCGGCGCGCCGGCGTGGCGGCGGCAGTCGCTGCAATGGCAGAGCGCATGATGCTCGACCGTGGTCGGCATCGAATAACGGATCGCGCCGCAATGGCATTGGCCGGTCGCGCGGGTGGGGGACTCGCTCATCATTCTCTCCTCATCTTGGCGGAAGAGAACATATCATAAACATTTGTGCCGAAGCAATTACCCTGGAGGTCAATCGGCGGTATCGCTGAGATCGACCTTATGCGTCTTCGCCCAGTCCAGATATTGCCCGCGCGGATCGGCGGCGGGCTGGGACAGGATCGTCCCGATGTCGGCGCGCAGCTTGCCGAGGTCGAGCGAGCGGATCATCGCCTTGACCGGGGCGACCCCCGCCGGGGTGATCGACAGCCTTTCGATCCCGATGCCGAGCAGCGCCATCGCCTCCAGTGGCCGTCCGCCCATTTCGCCGCAGACACCGAGCGCGACCTTCGATCCTTCGACCGTTCGCACGACGCGGGCGAGGTAGCGCATCACCGTCGGCGACAGCCAGTCGTACCGTTCGGCAAGCCGCGGATGCGCGCGATCTGCGGCAAAGAGGAATTGCGTCAGGTCGTTGGTGCCGATCGACAGGAAGTCGAGGTGCGGCAGCATCAGGTCGAGCGTTTCGACCAGCCCCGGCACCTCGAGCATCGCGCCGTAACGGATCGCGACGGGCAATTTCTTGTTGTGGCTTGCAAGCCAGGCGCGCTGCTTCACGAACAGCTCGCGCGCCGCCTCATATTCCCATGGTTCGGACACCATCGGGAACATGACGTTGAGCGTGCGTCCCGCGGCGGCCTCCATCAGAGCGCGCGCCTGCACCTTGAGCAGGCCCTCGCGTTCGAGCGCGAGGCGAAGCGCCCGCCAGCCCATCGCCGGATTCTCCTCCAGCGCGGTGTCGGTGTTCATGTAGGGGAGCGCCTTGTCGCCGCCGATGTCCACGGTGCGGAAGATGACGGGGCGGTCGCCCGCCGCATCGAGCACGTCGCGGTAGAGGCGCTGCTGGCGCTCGCGCGCGGGCAGGGTCGCCGAGACGAGGAACTGGAATTCGGTGCGGAACAGCCCGATGCCGCGCGCGCCGGTCAGGTCGAGCGCGGCGATGTCTTCGCGCAGCCCCGCGTTGATCATCAGCTCGATAGGCACGCCGTCCTTGGTGACCGCGGGCAGGTCGCGCAGCGCGGCGAGATTGGCGCGGCGTTTCTGCGAGAGTTCCAGCTTGGCGTCGAACGCGTCCTGCACCGCCTGCGTCGGGCGGACATGGACCGTCCCCGCGCCCGAATCGAGCAACAGCAGATCGCCCTCGCGGATCGAGGTGCGCACGTCGCTGACGCGGCCGATCACCGGCACACCCATCGCGCGTGCGACGATGATGACATGCGCGGTCAGCGAGCCTTCCTCAAGCACGACGCCCTTCAGGCGGCGGCGGTCATATTCGAGCAGCTCGGCGGGGCCAAGGTTGCGCGCGATCAGGATCGAGTCCTGCCGAAGGCCGACTTGCGCCGCGGTGCCCATCTGCCCCGACACGATGCGGATCAGCCGGTTCGACAGATCCTCAAGATCGTGCATGCGATCGCGCAGCAGCGGATCGTCGATCTGGCGCATCCGCATCCGGGTGCGCTGCTGGACGCGCTCGATCGCGGCCTCGGCGGTCAGGCCGCTATCGATCGCCTCGTTGATCCGGCGCGACCAGCCCTCGTCATAAGCGAACATCTTGTAGGTCTCGATGACCTCCTCATGCTCGCCGCCGACGCCGAATTCGGCCTGGCTCGCCATGCGGTCGATCTGTTCGCGCATCTTGTCGAAGGCGGCATAGACGCGGTGGCGCTCGGCCTCGACATCGTCGGCGACCGTGTGCTCGATGGTGATCCGCGGCTGGTGCCAGACGGCGACGCCCGCGCCCATGCCGTCGACAAGCTTCTGCCCGCTGAGGCGCTGGGCCGACTGGTCGGCATTTGCGGCGTCGGTGCGCGCGGCGGTATCGACCAGGTCGGCGTTGGCGATCAATTCGGACAGCACCATCGCGACCGTCTGCAACGTCTCGATCTCGATTTCTTCGTAGCGGCGCGGCTCGGCGTGCTGGACGCAGAGCACGCCGACGGCGCGCTCGCGGCGGATGATCGGGACGCCGGCGAAGCTGTGGAAAAGCTCTTCGCCCGTTTCGGGACGGTAGGAGAAGTCGGGGTGCGCCGCCGCTTCGTCGAGGTTCAGCGTCTCGATCTGCTCGGCGATCGTGCCGACCAGGCCTTCGCCGAGGCCGAGGCGGGTGACATGGACAGCCTCCTGCTTGAGGCCGCGGGTCGCATAGAGTTCGAGCGCGCCCTCGCGCAGCAGATAGATCGAGCAGACCTCGCTGTGGAGGCATTCGCCGATGATGCCGACGACCTGGTTGAGCTTGCTCTGCGCGTTGGTGCGCGCCGCCATCACCTCGTGAAGCCGGGTCAGAATGGTCCGGGCCGACTGCGCCGCAGTCGAGGGAGGGGGTGGAGCGTTGGTCATCGCTCCACCCTGCTAACAGATGCTTTCACCCGTTGCTACGACCACGGTTCAATTTCGCGTCAGCGCTGGATCGACGCCACCTGCACGCCGCCGCGGCCGCTGCGCCACGCCGCCAGATCGTCCTGATACCGGGCGTAGGCATGGTAGAAGTCGATGAACGGCCGGTCGAGTTCGGCAAGCAGCGCCGGCGCTCTTGCCACCACGTCGTCGGCGCTCATCCCGCTTACCTGCGCCGCGATCGATCCGGCGGCGGGGCAGAATTGCTTCTGCGCCGGCGGCTGGGCGAAATAGTTGAACAGCTTCGTCGACATCTTGTCGCGCGCCGGGACGCCGATGCGGGCGATGACGGCGCCCTCGGCCGAGCGGATCAGCCCGCCATGACGGGCGATGATATTGTTATAGTCGGCGACGAGCTGCAGCGATCCCGGATGCCGGCACCCGATCGCGGCGACGTTGAGCGCGATGCGCAAGTTCCAGAACGCCGCGTGACCGGTCAAATCACGATTCGGCGTTACATAGGCCCCCTGCGCATCGCGCGGCGGCAGGCGCAGGTTGGCGGCGGCGAAGCCCGGCGCCTGCGGTTCCTGCTGCATATATTGCGCTGCTGCGGGCGCAGCAGCGAGGGTCGCCGCGCACGCCGCGGCGAGTCCGATCCATCTGGTCATGTTCCCAATTCCCTCAAGGCTCTTGCGAGCGAAGCCGGACGGTTCCGGCAAGGGCGACGATAAGGGGAAATCGGGAGTCGAAAGGTTATCCGAAATTCATCATGAACGGCTCGGAAAGCCTGTTGGGAAGCGAAGCTTTCACTATGCTGGGGCGCGCGGATGATTGGCCGGAAAGCCCGGCGCGCCGGGCTTTTCCAGACCTTTCTGTGGCCGCGGCGCCGCGCCGTCGGCGGCATGACGTCACGGGACGTCGTCAGCCGCCGCGGCGAAATGCGACGAACCGAATGAAATCCCGTCGCTGTCCTCGCGCGGCGTTGCAACGATGCAACACCATCGCGCCGCTAAGGGTCAGATGCCGGCCGGCGAGGGGGCGGGCTGAACCGGGCTGGCGACGGGCGCGGGCGCGCTCATGATCGCCGGCGGAGGGGCATATTTCGCGTCCCATGCCGCGGCGTCGAGCTGATATTTGGCATAGGCCTCGTAGAAGTCGAGGAACGGCTGGTCGAGCGTCGCCAGGTGGCCGGGCGCGGCGGCGATGACCTGCGCGGTCGGGGTCGACGAGACGAGCTGCGCGACTTCGTTGGCGCGCGCGCAGAAGGCGCGCTGGGCGGGGGGCTGCGCGAAATAGTTGAAGAGCTGGGTCGAGAGGCGGTCGCGCTCCTTGATCCCGTTCGTCTTGTTCGCCTTGCCGAGCTCGCCGATCACCGTCTTCTCGGTCGATTTGATCACCTTGCCGTGGGTCTTGATGATATTGTTATAAGCCGAGACCAGCGTCGCCTCCTCGAGGCCGCGGCAACCGATCGCGGCGACGTTGAGGCCGATCTTCAGCTGCCAGAAGGCCTTGTCGCCCGTGATGCCGCTGTTCGCCGTCACGAAACGGCCGTCGATCGAGCGGCCGGGCAGGATTTGGGTCAACGAGGCGTTGCCCGGCGGCAGCGGGCGCGGCGGGATGACGACCACGACCGGCGGCGGTGGAGGCGGCGGGGGCGGGGCGACGGGCTTCGGCGCACAGGCGGCCACGCTCGCAAGCAGGCCTGCGACGATGATCTTACGCGACACATTCATGATCTTCTCCCCAACCGCCCAACTATGCGGTCTCAACCCCGGGCGTGCAACGCGGCTTCGGCCTGTTGCACCAAAGTAGCGATGATATCGGCAACGCTCTCTTCGGACGTTACCATGCCGACAGATTGCCCTGCCATTAACGAGCCGCCATCGACGTCGCCGTCGATGACCGCGCGGCGCAGAGCGCCCGCCCAATAATGTTCGATTTGCAGCTGCGCCTCCATCATGTCGACGCTGCCTTCGTCCAGCAGGTTCGCGACTTCGCGCTGCTTTGCGGTGAAGGCTTCGGTGCCGTTGTTCTTGAGCGCGCGCACCGGGATGACCGGAAGGCGCGGGTCGATCTGCACGCTGGCGACGGCGTCGCGCGCCGACGCGCGAATGAAGGCCTTTTTGAAATTGGGATGCGCGATGCTCTCGGTCGCGCAGACGAAGCGCGTTCCCAGCTGAACGCCGGAGGCGCCCATTTCGAGATAGCCCGCAATCGCTTCGCCGCGGCCGATGCCGCCGGCGACGAAGATCGGCACCTCCCCGGCGAGACTGGGCAGGATTTCCTGCGCGAGCACGCTGGTCGACACGGGGCCGATGTGGCCGCCGGCCTCCATGCCCTCGATGACGAGCGCATCGACGCCCGAGCGCACCAGCTTCTTTGCGAGCGCCAGCGTCGGCGCAAAGCAGATCACCTTGGCGCCCGATGCCTTGATCGCCTCGAGGCTGCCCTTCGGCGGCAGGCCGCCCGCGAGTACGACATGGCCGATCCGGTGCTTCGCGCAGACGTCGATCAGATCGAACAGCTGCGGATGCATGGTGATCAGATTGACCCCGAAATTGCGCGTCGCGAGCGCCTTGGTCGCGGCGATCTCGGCATCGAGCAGTTCGGGCGTCATCGCGCCGCAGGCGATCACGCCAAAGCCGCCCGCGTTGCTGATCGCGCTCACCAGATTGCGTTCCGAGACCCAGCTCATCGCGCCGCAGAGAATGGCATAGTCGCTGCCGAGAAGTTCGGTTCCGCGCGCCATCAGGTCGTTAATTTTGCTCATCGGCTGGGCCTTTGCCAGCCTTGGCGCGCCGGCGCAATCACTTCGGCGGCGAACGGCTTCGGCTTGTCGCAAGGCGGAATCCGTTTGGCGCGGCAACTTCACCTTTGGGCGCAGAAAGCAAATTTAGCCTTTGTCAACTAAAACGCTTAAGATACGGTTCGCCCGACTCATATGCAGGGAAGGGTAATCATGAGCACTCCCAAAGAACAGCCGAAGGGTGAAAACGGCGCAACGCCGCGCGCTGTCCAGACTGTGCTCGACGCTCTGGACAAACTGAAGTTCGGCGCGATCCAGCTGACCGTCCACGAGGGGCGGCTCGTTCAGGTCGATGTGACCGAACGGCATCGCTACCCCAACTGATCTCAACAGCTCCCGAAGGGGGATTATCCCCATCCTGCCGCAGACCGGACCCCCGGATGTGGCAATTTTCATATCACTCCAAAGCAACAGGAAAATTGTCATGACCGCGAAATATCCGTCCATCCGCCGCCGCGTGGCGGCGTCTGCGCTTACCCTTTCTTTGCTGCTCGCGCTTGGCGCGAGCCCCGCTTTCGCCGCTGAAGTGACGGCCGAGGAAGCTGCCGTGGCGGCCGCCGATACCGGCGATCAGGCCGACGACGATGTGAGCCGCGGCGACGTCATCATCGTTACCGCGCGCCGTCGTCAGGAGACCGCGCAGGAAGTGCCGGTCGCGATCTCGGTGATCCGCGGCGATTCGATCGAGGCGACGGGCAATTTCAACGTCGTGAAGCTGCAACAGCTCGCCCCGACGCTGCAGGTCTATACCACCAACCCGCGCAACACGTCGGTGAACATTCGCGGCCTTGGCGTGCCGTATGGCCTGACCAGCGACGGATTCGAGCAGGGCGTCGGCATCTATGTCGACGACGTCTATAATTCGCGCGTCGCCGCCGCGACCTTCGACTTCCTTGATGTCGACCAGGTCGAGGTGCTGCGCGGACCGCAAGGGACGCTGTACGGCAAGAACACCACCGCGGGCGCGATCAACATCACGACCAACCAGCCGACCTTCGATTTCGAGGGCCGCGCCGAGGTGACTGTCGGCAACCTCAATTTCAAGCAGGCCAAGGCTGCGGTCTCTGGCCCGCTGTCCGAAACCATCGCCGCCCGCATCGCGGTTGCCGCGACCAGCCGTCGCGGCACATTGTTCAATGTGCGAACCGACCGCTGGATCAACGAGCAGGACAATCTTGGCCTCCGCGGCCAATTGCTGTTCAAGCCGAACGACGACCTGTCGATCACGCTGTCGGGCGACTATAGCAAGCAGGACCCCGAATGCTGCGGCACCGCCTTCGTCCGCGTCGGCACGACGCAGCGGGCTCTGACCCGCCAGTATGACGCCATTATCGCGCGTCTGCAGGCGGCAAACCCGAATTATAACTATATTGTGCCGAGCCGGAACGTGTACGACCGGCTGACCGACATCGATGCCAGCCTCAACGCCGGCAACAAGATCGGCGGCGTGTCGCTGCGCGTGAAATGGGATGTCGGCCCGGGCACCTTCACATCGATCACCGCCTGGCGCTTCTGGGACTGGAAGCCGGAGAACGACCGCGACTTCACCGGCGCCTCGGTCGTCGCCAAGTCGCAGAACCCGTCGCAGCAGGACCAGTATAGCCAGGAATTCCGCTACAATTACGAGGGCGACAAGATCGACTTCGTCGCGGGCGTGTTCGCCTTCAGACAGCGGATCGACACGCAGGGCACCGAGCAGCAGGGCATCGACGCGACGCGGTACAGCCTGGCGCCGTCGACCGACCCGAACAACGTCTATAACCGGCCCGAGGTGCTGGCTGGTTTGACCGCGAACAACACGCAGTTCCTGAAAGCCGACAGCGCCGCCTTCTATGGCCAGCTCAGCTACAAGCTGACGCCCGAGCTGACGATCCAGCCCGGCATCCGCATCAACTATGACAAGAAGGAAGGCTTTTATCAGCGCGTCGTGACCACGGGCGCTGGGCAAGTCATCGCAAGCTGCAGCACCGCGGCGCAGCAGGGCAACGCTGTGCTCACGGCGCAGTGCGGCGTCTATCAGCCGCAGCTCACACAGCCGTCGGTCAGCGACTGGAACTTCAGCTACGACCTGAACGTCAACTACAAGATTACGCCCGATATCCTGGCCTATGCGACCTATGCCAAGAGCTTCAAGACCGTTGGCATCAATCAGAACGGCCTGCCGCTCGACACCAACAACCAGCCGGTGCTTAGCGCCAGCACGGTGAAGCCCGAGTCGGTCAATCATTACGAGATCGGGCTCAAGACGCAGTTCCTGGGCCGTTTGGCGACCCTGAACCTCACCGCGTTCCGCACCGAGATCAAGAATTTCCAGGCGACGGTGAACGGCGGCCAGTTCGGCACGGTGCGCGGCTATCTGGCCAATGCGGAGAAGGTGGTTTCGCAAGGCATCGAAGCGGACTTCAAGATTCGCGCCAGCGACCGCTTCACGGCCTATGCCAACGGCGCCTACACCGATGCCAAGTACAAGAGTTTCACCAACGCGCCGTGCCCGCCGGAACTGTCGGGCGGCACGTTCGTAACCGGCAATCAGACGCCCAGTGCGCCGGGTGTTCCCGGCCTGAGCCCGCGCCAGTGCGACATTTCGGGCCAGCGCCTGCCCGGCGTTTCGAAGTGGGCCTTCTCCTACGGCGCCGAAGCCAATGCTCCGGTCACGCTGCTGGCGAAGGAAGGCCAGGTCTATTTCGGGGTGGACGGCAATTACCGCTCGCACTGGAATTCGAACGCTTCGCCGTCGATCTACACCGACGTGAAGGGCTATGCGCTGACCAACTTCCGCGTCGGCTTCCGCGGCGACGGCCTCGACGTCTTCGCCTGGGTGCGCAACGCCTTCGACGTCAATTATATCGAGACGCTGCAGGTTGCGCCGGGGAACGTCGGCCTGATCGCTGGCCAGCCCGGCGATCCGCAGACTTGGGGCGGGACGATCAAGGTCAGCTTCTGATCCTCCCCCTCCAGCCAAAAAAAGGGGCCGCTCCCGCGAGGGGGCGGCCCTTTTTCATGCAGCCTTGATCAGCGCTGCTGCGGATTCTTGTTGCGGTCCTGGTCCGAGCGCTGACCGTCTTGCTGGCGGTCGTTGCCACCCTGCTGCTGCTGCTGGCGGCGCTGGTCTTCGTCGCGATCGGCCTGGGGATTTTTCTCGTTCTGCTGGTTGGGGGTGTTGGCCACGTTCCATCTCCTATTTGCCGCACCATGCCATCATGTCGCGGCATATCATCAACCCTTGCCGGATCAGGATGTTGCGCGTCATCGCTGGAGCGTGGTGTGGGTGCGGCCAGCGGCTCACCGCTCCCCCAGCGCTTCGCATCGTTGATCGCTTCATTCGATGACTGAATTCAGCTTATTCGTTTAGGTCGATTGTATGGCGCGGCGTAACCTGCCCCGTCAGAACGAAAGGATGACGCCATCGACTCGACGCCTGCCCGCGCCGACCGTGCCTCGCGGCCCCTTCGCCGCCGCAGCGTCACGCGCCCGTCATCCTGCCGCATCACGATCGCCCAACATCCAAAAAGAGGAGAGACTGCATGAACGACCAGACCCCCATCCAGGGCGGCTGCCCGGTCCATCAGCCCGGCGGCGTCCGCGCCCTGCTAGGCCGCACCAACCGCGATTGGTGGCCCGACATGCTGGCGACCGAGATCCTGACGCCCAATGGTTCGTCGAACCCGCTCGGCGATGATTTCGACTATGCCGCGGCGTTCAAGTCGCTCGACTATCAGGCGCTGAAGAATGATCTGACCGCGCTGATGACCGACAGCCAGCCCTGGTGGCCGGCCGATTATGGTCATTATGGCCCCTTCTTCATCCGCATGGCGTGGCACGCCGCGGGCACCTATCGCACCGCCGACGGCCGCGGCGGCGCCAACAGCGGGCAACAGCGTTTCGCGCCGCTGGACAGCTGGCCCGACAACGGCAACCTCGACAAGGCCCGCCGCCTGCTGTGGCCGATCAAGCAGAAATATGGCAACAAGATCAGCTGGGCCGACCTGTTCATCCTGACCGGCAACGTCGCGATCGAAAGCATGGGCGGGCCGGTGTTCGGCTTCGGCGGCGGCCGCGCCGACGTGTTCGAGCCCGAGCGCGACATCTATTGGGGCAGCGAGGACAAGTGGGTCAATGAAGGCGTGCAGACTCGCATCGACCCCGACAACGGATTCGACGCGATCGAAGGGCCGCTGGCCGCGATCCAGATGGGCCTGATCTACGTCAATCCGGAAGGGCCGGGCGGCAATCCCGATCCCTTGCTGTCGGCGCGCGACATCAAGGAAACCTTCCACCGCATGGCGATGAACCATGAGGAAACCGTCGCGCTGACCGCGGGCGGCCACACCTTTGGCAAGGCGCATGGCAATGGGGACGCCTCGCTGCTGGGTGCGGCGCCGTCGGGCGGCGATCTGGCGGCGCAGGGCTTCGGCTGGGTCAGCAGCCACGAGAGCGGCGGCATCGGCGAGCATGCCGTGACCAGCGGCATCGAAGGGGCGTGGGTCAACACGCCCACGGAATGGTCGGAGAATTATTTCCGCCTGCTGCTCGACTATGACTATGAGCTGGTCCGCTCGCCGGCGGGTGCGCAGCAGTGGCAGCCGATCAACCAGAAGCCGGAGGATATGGCCCCGGCCGCGTGGGATCCGTCCATCAAGGTTCCGACGATGATGACGACCGCCGACATGGCGCTGAAGGTCGATCCGGAATTCCGCAAGATCAGCGAGAAGTTCCGCAATGACCATGAGGCGTTCAAGGACGCCTTCGCGCGCGCCTGGTTCAAGCTGTGCCACCGCGATATGGGACCGAAGATCCGCTACCTCGGCCCCGAGGTTCCCGCCGAGGACCTGATCTGGCAGGACCCGGTTCCCGCCGGCACCATTCCGTCGGACGCCGAAGTGGCGGCGGTGAAGGACAAGATCGCCGCGAGCGGACTGACCGTCAGCGAGCTGATCAAGACCGCCTGGGCGTCGGCGAGCACCTTCCGCAAGTCCGACTTCCGCGGCGGCGCCAATGGCGCGCGCGTCCGCCTGGCGCCGCAGAAGGACTGGGAGGTCAACGAACCCGCGCTGCTGGCCAAGGTGCTGAACACGCTCGAAGGGCTGCGCGGCAATCTGTCGATTGCCGACACGATCGTGCTGGGCGGCGTCGTCGGGCTGGAAAAGGCGATCAAGGACGCGGGCTTCAACGTCCCCGTCCCGTTCACCGGCGGCCGCGGCGATGCGACCGCGGAACAGACCGACGCCGAAAGCTTCGAGGTGATGGAGCCCGAGGCCGACGCTTTCCGCAACTATGTCGGCAAGAAGAAGTTGGCGGTGAAGGTCGAGGAAATGATGCTCGACCGCGCCTCGCTGCTCGGTCTGTCGCTGCCTGAAATGACGGTGCTGATCGGCGGCTTGCGCGTTCTCGGCGCCAATCATGGCGAGCGCGGGCACGGCCATTTCACCAAGCGGTCGGGCCAGCTGACCAACGACTTCTTCGTCAACCTCTATGACATGACCAATGTCTGGAAGGCCGAAGGCGACGGCGATGACGAATTTATCGCCACCGACCGCAAGGACGGCGGCGAGAAGTGGCGGGCGACGCGCGCCGACCTGATCTTTGGCTCGAACGCGGAACTGCGCGCCGTCGGCGAAGTCTATGCGCAGTCCGACAGCGGCGAGAAGTTCGTCAAGGACTTCGTCAAGGCCTGGACCAAGGTGATGAACGCCGACCGTTTCGACCTCGCCTGATCCGGCGCCCCGGTCCCGCATCATGCCGCGGGACCGGCGGCGGCCAATGGACGACGGGTCGCGACCCGCCCCCGGGGACATGGGCCCGGGGGCGGGTCTTCTTTTTGCGGCTTAAAGCGACAAAAGATACGCATGTGCGCGGTCATTCTGTCTCCTTTGTCGCTTTAAGGGGGCTCTCGTCGCGTAGGACGGCGCCATGTCGGGCCCGCCGCTGACGTCGACCGCACCGCCTTTCAGGACGCGAACGATGGTGACGCCGTTGAGTGCACGATCCATCGCGATACTGAACTGATGGGCGCGGCCCATGGAAATCGCGCGATCCCAGACCGTGGCGAAGCGGGCCGCAACACGCCGTTCGCGCAGGCGATAGGCTGAGGCGCGGCGCGTGCCGGCGAGGTGCGGAGCGGGTGGGGGTCTGTGTTCCATCGACCAGTATGAAGCATGGCCGGATAATGTAGGAAAGGATTATTCCGACGTCTGCTTTGGGGTGGGGAGTTGCCCATCAATTCTCGTCATGCTGAACTTGTTTCAGCATCCATGGTCTGAGCTCGAATGAAATGCCGCGCCGAAGGAAACGGCAGACCATGGATCCTGAAACAAGTTCAGGATGACGAAGCTATAAATGTCGTGTTCCGGTCGAAACCGCTCACCTCTCTTTTCCGTTCGTGTCGAGCGCAGTCGAGACACCCATCGACCTCGCGCCACGCCGAGGGGCATCTCGACTTCCGGCGCCGCCGGAAGTTTATCCTGAGCGCCTGCCAAGGCAGTCGAAGGGCTCGATGCGAACGGTGGTAGGTTAGGCAGCTTCCGGTCGTCAGCGGCCAATCCCATATTTCGCCGGGCTAATGCGCGTCGGTCGGTGCGGGGCCGCCGATTGGGGGTGGCTTGCAGAAGGGGACCATGATCAGCGCCGCGACGAACAGGTAGGACATCAGGCGGAAGACGTCGTCGAAGGCGAGCGTCAGCGCTTCGCGCCCTACGATCCGGCCGAGCGTGCCTTCGGCCATTTGCTGCGCGAGGACGGGATCGGTGACATAGCGGCCGAAGCTCTGCGCGAGCCCCGCGGCCGCCTCGTTCGCGGCGTCGGCCGAGCGGCCGAGCGCTTCGGAGAGGCGCAGCATGTGCAGCCGCATATTGTCGCCGAGCCAGGTGTTGACGAGCGCGATGCCGATCGCGCCGCCGAGATTGCGCATCAGGTTGAACAGGCCCGAGGCGTAGCGGAGTTCGGGCCCCTCGAAATTGCCGAGCGCGAGCCCGACCGAGGGAACGATGCACAGCATGATCGCAAAGCTGCGCACGACCTGCGGCCAGAAGAGCGCGGCGAAGCCCCATTCGGGGGTCATGAAACTGAACATCCAGAGGCCGACCGCGAACAGGCTGAGCCCGACGGTGATGACGAACCGCGGATCGACGCGCTGCGACAGCGCGGCGGCGATCGGGACGCCCATCAGCTGCGCGATGCCGGCGATGAAGACGGTCGTCCCGATCTCCGACGCGTTGTAGCCCTGCACGCGGCCGAGGTAGATCGGGATGAGATAGGTGCTCGAATAAAGGCCGAAGCCGATCACGAGATTGAAAACGCAGGCGAAGGCAAAGGTGGGGACGCGGAAGGGCGAGAGCTTGACGATTGGCCCGTCGGAGCGGAACGAGCGTTCGAGAAACAGGCCGAACGCCACGAACGACAGCCAGGCCGCGATCGCGATCGACGGTTCGCTGAACCATTCATGCTTCGGCCCTTCCTCGAGCACATATTCGAGGCCCGCGAGGAACACCGCCATCGACCCCAGATGCACCCAGTCGATGCGGTGGAGCATAGGCAGATTCGGCCGGTCAACGCGGACGAGCGCGAGGATCATCAGCGTGACCATCGCGCCCGGGGCGACGTTGATGAAAAAGACCCAGCGCCAGCCGAGCGCGTCGGTGATCCAGCCGCCGACCGTCGGACCCAGCGTGGGCGCCAGCACCGACACCATGCCGAGGATCGCGGGGATCATCGCGCGCTGCTTGCCCTGGAACAGCATATAGCCGGTCGCGAAGACGGTCGGGATCATCGCGCCGCCGACGAAGCCCTGGATCGCGCGGAACAGGATCATCGCTTCGATATTCCACGCAAAGCCGCACGCAATGCTCGCGAGCGTGAAGAGCGCCGCTGAGCCGGCGAACAGCCAGCGCGTCGAGAGCGCCTGGGCGAGAAAGGCGGAGAAGGGGATCATCACCAGTTCCGCCATCAGATAGGCGGTCTGGACCCAGCTGATCTCGTCGGGGCCGGCGCTGAGTCCCGCCTGCACCTCGTTCAAGGACGCCGCGACGATCTGGATGTCGATCAACGCCATGAACTGGCCGAACGCCATCACCGCAAAAATCAGATATTTTCGCGCGTTGGGCATCGCCGCCGGGTCGAACGGCGTGTCGTCGCCTTTTGGGGCGGCTGCGGGGTTCTGTCCGGCGGAGAGCGGGATGGAGGCCATCGGTCTTGTGTCCTGTCGTCTTTATATTATATGGATCATATAAAAGGAGACGACAAGTGCGCTATGCAAGTGGCCACAAGGCCGAGACCCGCGAGCGGGTGCTGAAAGAGGCGGCGAAGGAAATCCGCGCCAAGGGGCCGGACAATGTCGCGGTCGCGGGGATCATGGCGCGCGCCGGGCTGACGCATGGCGGCTTCTACGCCCACTTCCCTTCCAAGGATGTGTTGGTGAAGGAAGCGATCGGGACGATGTTCGTCGATGCGCGCAAGCGTACCGAACGCATCGATGCCAGCGGCGATCCGCGCGCGGTGCTGCGCGCCTATGTCGATTTCTATCTGTCGCCCGCGCACCGCGACAGCCGCGATCGCGGTTGTCCGCTGCCGACGCTGTCGGGCGATTTCGCGCGGTCTAAACCCGATACGCGCGAACGGTTCGGCAAGGGCGTTGTCGGAATCGCGGGCCGCCTTGCCGCGGCGCTCAGCCGGCTGGGCTATGCCGAGGGCGAGGCGCATGCCCTGCTGGCGCAGCTCGTCGGCGCGGTCGCGCTGGCGCGGGCGGTCGGCGATGCCGAACTGTCCGACCAATTGCTCGCCCACACGCATGCCAGCATCGTCGCGCGCTATGGACTGGAGACCGCCCAATGACGCTCGCGAAGGTGCAGGGGCTTATCGCGCAGGGCGGGCGTCCGCCCATCGGGCACACGCTGGGGTTCGCGCTTGTCGATGCCGGCGAGGGCTGGGCGGCGTTCGAAGGGGTGCCGGGGCCCGAGCATTATAATCCGATGGGGATCGTTCACGGCGGCTATGCCGCGACCTTGCTCGATTCGGCCTGCGGCATATCGGTCGTCACCAAGCTGGCCGACGACCAGGCGATGACGACGCTGGAACTCAAGACGTCGTACCTGAAGGCGATGACCGAAAAGACCGGCAAGGTGCGTGCCGAGGGCCGCGTCATCTCGATCGGGCGCCGCGTCGCCTATGTCGAGGCGAAACTGACCGACGAAGCCGGACGCCTGTACGCCACCGCAACCTCGACCCTGCTGGTGATCCAGCAATGAACGCGCAGACCGCCATCGCCGCCGATGCATCGGCCGACACGCCCGCACCCCGCCGCTTCGCCTTGCCACGAAAGGCGTGGAAGGTCGGGCTGATCGCGCTCATCATTGCCGCCATCGGCATCTGGTGGCTGACCGCGCCCGCGACCGCGGAATCGACCGACAACGCCTATCTGCAGGCCGATTCCAGCGAGGTCGCGCCGCGGGTCGGCGGGCTCGTCACCGCGGTGCTGGTGCAGGACAATCAGGTCGTGAAGGCGGGCGATCCGCTGGTGCGGATCGATGTGCGCGATTACGAGACGCGCGTCGCGGCGGCCGAGGCCGCCGTCGCCGATGCCGATGCGCAGGTCGCGACCGCGCGCGCCACCCTGGCGTCGCTTGGCGCCGAACAAAAGCTCGCGGCGGCGCATGTCCGTTCGGTGACGACGCAGATCGCGGCCGCCGACGCCGAATATGCGCGCGCCGCCGCCGACCGGAAGCGCTATGACGCGCTGCTCGTCGACGGCTTCGTGCCGCGGCGCGATGCCGAGCAGGTGTCGGCGGCGGCGGTGAGCGCCCAGTCGGCGGCGCAGCGCTCGCGCGCCGACCTCGGCGCCAGCCTGGAAGAAGCGGCGGTGACGCGGGCGCGGGGGCCGATCCTGGCGGCGCAGGTGCAGGCGGCCGAAGCGGCGGCGGCGAAGGCCCGCGCCGCGCTCGCGCTGGCGAAGCTCGATCGCGGCCATACGCTGGTCACGGCGCCGATCGACGGCGTCGTCGGCAATCGCCGCATTCAAGTGGGCGACTATGTCCAGCCGGGCTCGCGCCTGCTGACCGTCGTGCCGGTCAAGTCGATCTATGTGACCGCCAATTTCAAGGAAACGCAGACGCGCGGGATGCGGCCTGGTCAGAAGGCCGAGGTCTATGTCGATGCGCTGGGAAAGACGCTGACCGGCACGGTCGAAAGCCTCGCGCCCGGATCGGGGAGTGAGTTCACGCTGCTGCCCTTTGAGCCCGGGTCGGGCAATTTCACCAAGATCGTTCAGCGCGTTGGGGTGCGGATTCGGCTTGACCCCGGCCAGGCGGCGCTGGCGCAGCTCAGACCCGGACTGTCGGTGACGGCGAAGGTGCGGCTGCGCTGAGAATGTCGCCCCAGCGAAAGCTGGGGCCGCCCGCATCGGCTATCTCGATAGCGATCCCAGCTTTCGCTGGGATGACGTTGGGGGCTTATTCCGCGTCGAGCCCGTATGCCGTATGCAGCACGCGCACCGCGAGTTCGGTCTCGTCCTCGTCGATCAGCACGCTGACCTTGATCTCGCTGGTCGAGATCGCCTGGATGTTGATGCCGCGGTCGGCGAGCGCGCGGAACATCGTGCTGGCGACGCCGGCATGGCTTTTCATGCCGACGCCGACGACGCTGATCTTCGCGACCTTGTCGTCGCTGATGATGCGGTTGAAACCGATCTTGTCCTTCGCGCCTTCGAGCAGGTCGATCGAGCGCAGCAGGTCGGTGCCGGGGACGGTGAAGGTGACGTCGGTCTCGCCCTTGTCGCGGCCGACATTCTGGATGATCATGTCGACGTTGATCCCCGCCGCGGCGAGCGGGCCGAAGATGTTCGCGACGGCGCCCGGCTTGTCGGGGACGCGGGTGATGATGATCTTCGCTTCATTCTTGTCGTGGGCGATGCCGGTGATCAGCTGCCGTTCCATCTGATGTTCCTCTATTTCCTCGTCGCTGACGATCATCGTGCCTTTTTTGGGAGCCTCGTCGCCCTCGACGAAGCTGGACAGCACCTGCACGCGCACCCCCATCTTCATCGCCAGCCCGACCGAGCGGGTCTGGAGCACCTTGGCGCCGACGCTCGCGAGTTCGAGCATTTCTTCATAGGTGACGAAATCGAGCTTGCGCGCGCGCGCGACGATGCGCGGGTCGGTGGTGTAGACGCCGTCGACGTCGGTGTAGATGTCGCAGCGGTCGGCCTTCACCGCGGCTGCCACCGCGACCGCGCTGGTGTCCGACCCGCCGCGTCCGAGCGTCGAGACGCGGCCGTCGTCCATCATGCCCTGGAACCCCGGGATCACCGCGACCTCGCCGCGTGCCATCGCGGCGGTCAGCGCGCCGGTGTCGATGTCGATGATGCGGGCGCGGGCATGCGCCTCCTCGGTGCGGATCGGGAGCTGCCAGCCGAGCCAACTGCGCGCGGGAACGCCCATCGCCTGAAGGGTGAGTGCGAGCAGGCCCGACGTGACCTGTTCGCCGCTCGCGACGACGACGTCATATTCGGCGGGGTCGTAGCGGGGGTTGGCCTCGCGGCAGAAATTGACGAGGCGGTCGGTCTCGCCCGCCATCGCCGAGACGACGACCGCGACCTCGTTGCCTTGTCCCACTTCGCGTGCGACGAGCTTCGCCACGGTGCGAATCCGCTCGGTGCCCGCCATCGACGTGCCCCCGAATTTCATCACGATCCGCGCCATCTCGCCCCGCTTTCCTGAACTGGTTTCGGCCGCAACTTTTCCAAGCATTTTCGCGGCGCCCGCGTCGTTACGGAAGGGGGAGGGCGATGGCAAGGCCGGCTTGGCATGCGCCGGATAGAATTTCTTGCGCCAAGGATGGCGCGGTGCCACATCGAGCGGCATGAGCCCCGCGACGATCAATCCGAACGAAGCCGCCCATTTCGGGGCGCTCGCCGCCGACTGGTGGGACCCGCGCGGCTCGTCGGCGATGCTACACAAGCTGAACCCGGTGCGCCTCGCCTATATCCGCCAGCAGATCGATGCGCATTGGCATATAGACACGCGCGAGCGCCGTCCGCTCGCCGGACGCAGCGCGATCGACGTCGGGTGCGGCGCCGGGCTGCTTGCCGAACCGCTGGCACGCCTGGGCGCCAAGGTGACGGGCGTCGATGCAGCGCCCGAGAATATCGCCGCGGCGCGCGAGCATGCGACGGGGCAGGGGCTGGCGATCGACTATCATGCGGGCGAACTGGCGGCTTTGCCCGCCGCGAGCTTCGATCTCGTCACCTCGATGGAGGTGGTCGAACATGTCGCCGATCCCGCGGCCTTCATCGCCGAACTCGCGGCGCGGTTGGCCCCCGGCGGGTTGATGATCCTGTCGACCCCGAACCGCACCGCGCTGTCGAAGCTGCTCCTCGTCGAAGCCGCCGAGCGGATCGGTGCGGTGCCGCGCGGCACGCATGACTGGGACCAGTTTCTGAAGCCCGGGGAGCTGACGGAGCTGATGGAAGGCGCAGGCCTGCAGGTCATCGACCGCACCGGCCTGTCGCCGTCGCCCGCCAAGGGCTTCAAATTGGGCGGCAGCGAGGCGCTCAACTATCTGGTCGCGGCGCGGCACGCGGGATGAACCGCGACGCGCGCGTCGATGATTATATCGCGAAGCGCCAGCCCTTCGCGCGGCCGATCCTGAAGCATCTCCGCGACCTCGTCCACGCGCATGCGCCGGGCTGCGAAGAGACGCTGAAATGGGGCGTGCCGCATTTCGTGCTGAACGGGCAGAATCTGGCGGGCATGGCGGCATTCAAGGGCCATGCGACCTTCGGTTTCTGGCGCGACGAGGAGGTCACGGGCTCCCCGCGCGACAGCGGTGCGATGGGCAGCATGGGACGCCTCGCGACGCTCGCCGACCTGCCGCCCGACGAGCAGATGGCGGCGTGGATCGCGAAGGCGGCGGTGCTCTGCGCCGGAGGCAAGCCGAAGCGGCCGAAGGCGGAGCCGAAGCCCGCGCTCGACCTGCCCGCGGACCTCGGCGCGGCACTGAAAGCCAACGGCGCAGCGCAAGGCCATTGGGATGGCTTCTCGCCGGGCAAGCGCCGCGACTATATCGAATGGGTGCTCGAAGCGAAGCGCGACGAGACCCGCGCCAAACGCATCGAAACCATCGTCGCGCAGGTCGCCGAGGGCAAGGACCGCAACTGGAAATACAAGCGCTGCTGAGCCGCACCCGCGGCGCGGCGGCCCCGAACCGACCTCAGATCGACTGGCCGGTCTTCGCCCAGTCGGCGAGGAAGCCCTCGATGCCCTTTTCGGTCAGGATATGCTTGAACAGCCCCTTGATGACCGACGGCGGCGCGGTCATCACGTCGGCGCCGATCTTGGCGGCTTCGAGCACATGGATGCCGTGGCGCACGCTCGCGACGAGGATCTCGGTCTCATAGGCGTAATTGTCGTAGATCAGCCGGATATCGGCGATCAGCTGCATGCCGTCGAAGCCATTGTCGTCGTGGCGGCCAACGAAGGGCGAGACGAAGGTCGCGCCGGCCTTGGCCGCGAGCAGCGCCTGCGCAGCCGAGAAGCAGAGCGTCACATTGACCATCGTGCCGTCGCTGGTCAGCGCCTTGCAGGTCTTCAGCCCGTCGATCGTCAGCGGCACCTTGATGCAGACATTGTCGGCGATCTTGCGGAGGATCTCGGCCTCCTTCATCATCGTCGCATGGTCGAGCGCGACGACTTCGGCCGAGACCGGGCCGTCGGTGAGCGCGCAGATTTCCTTGGTCACTTCCTTGAAGTCGCGGCCCGATTTCGCGATCAGCGAGGGGTTGGTCGTCACCCCGTCGAGCAGGCCGGTCGCGGCGAGTTCCTGGATGTCGGCGATTTCGGCGGTGTCGGCGAAGAATTTCATGGAACGGGCTTTCCTGTGGGCAGGTGATTCGAGGGCTGCTGCTCCCCTAGAGCAACGCGCACGAAATATGAACCGTCCAAGCCTCCTTCGTCATGCCGGACTTGATCGGGCATCCATCTCGGCCGCCGCAGCTTGGACCGCGGATCAAGTCCGGGGTGACGATGGCTTCGAAACCGCTGGCGTTCCATCTTTGTTCCGATTAAACGAACATCATGGCCAAAGCGAAGCGTCAATATGTCTGCCAGAATTGCGGCTCGGTTTCGTACCGGTGGCAGGGGCAGTGCGCCGACTGCAACGAGTGGAACACGCTGGTCGAGGAGGCCGGCGAAACCGCCTTTTCGGCGAAGCATGACCTGAGCCGGGGCGGGCGCACGTTGACGCTCGAAACGCTCGACGCGCACAGCCCGATGCCCGAGCGGATGCGGTGCGGCATCGCCGAGTTCGACCGCGCGCTGGGCGGGGGTTTCGTCGCGGGGTCGGCGACGCTGATCGGCGGCGATCCGGGGATCGGCAAGTCGACCTTGCTGTTGCAAGCGGCGGGGCGTCTGGCGAAGGCGGGCAAGTCGGTCGTCTATATCAGCGGCGAGGAAGCGGCGGGGCAGGTGCGGCTGCGCGCGCAGCGGCTCGGCCTCGGCGACGCGCCGGTCGCGCTGGCGAGCGCCACATCGGTACGCGACATTCTTGCGACGCTCGACAGCCGGACCGCCGATTTCGTCGTGATCGATTCGATCCAGACGATGCACAGCGACCTGATCGACAGCGCGCCGGGGACGGTGAGCCAGGTGCGCGCGTCGGCGCAGGAACTGATCCGCTACGCCAAGGACAGCGGCGCCGCGATCGTGCTCGTCGGGCATGTTACCAAGGACGGCACGATCGCGGGCCCGCGCGTAGTCGAACATATGGTCGACACCGTGCTCGCGTTCGAGGGCGAACGCAGCCACCAGTATCGCATCCTCCGCGCCGTCAAGAACCGCTTCGGCGGCACCGACGAGATCGGCGTCTTCGCGATGGGCGAGGAGGGGCTGGGCGAAGTCAGCAACCCGTCGAGCCTGTTCCTGACCGATCGCAGCCGCGACGTGCCGGGGTCGGTGGTGTTTCCCGCGCTGGAAGGGACGCGCCCGGTGCTCGTCGAGGTGCAGGCGCTGACCGTGCGGCTGGCGAGCGGCGCGACGCCGCGGCGCGCGGTCGTCGGCTGGGACAGCGGGCGGCTCGCGATGGTGCTGGCGGTGCTCGAGGCGCGCTGCGGGCTGCAGATGGGCGCGGCCGAAGTCTATCTCAACATCGCGGGCGGCTATCGCCTCACCGACCCTGCCGCCGATCTGGCCGTCGCGGCGGCGCTGATCTCGGCGTTCAGCGAGCGGCCGGTCCCGTCCGACGCGATCGTGTTTGGCGAGCTGTCGCTGTCGGGCGAGGTGCGCCCCGTCTCGCACGATGCGCTGCGGCTGCGCGAGGCGGCCAAGCTCGGCTTCTCAAAGGGCTGGGGACCGAAGGGCATGAAGCCTGTGAACGGGATCGGGGTCAATGGCTTCGGCCGGCTCGGCGAACTCGTTGACCTGATGCTGGGCCGGGACTAGATCGGCAGACGCCATCCTTTTGCGTTCGCCCTGAACTTGTCGGAGCGTGTCCTGAGCGACTGACAAGTCAGTCGACGGGGGCTGTTCTCTCTTTCAGCGCGGGAAGATAGAGGGTCGGTGCTTCGACAAGCTCGGCACGAGCGGCTTATTTCATGGACATTGGTCTGATCGCAGCATGGGTAGTTTGACGGCAATGGATATCGTGGTGCTGACGCTGGTCGGCGGCAGCGCGGTCCTGGGGTTTTCGCGGGGTCTGGTGCAGGAGGTGACGAGCCTGCTCGCCTGGGTTCTCGCGATCGCTGCGGTGCGCTTTTTTCATGCGTCGGTCACCGACCTGCTGGCGGGCTGGGTCGAGGCGCCGGGCGGCGCGGCGATGCTCGCGTTCGTCATCCTGTTCGGCGGCGTCTTTGCCTTCACCAAATGGGGATCGCGCGCGATGGGGCAGCGCAGCCGCGCCTCGATCGTCGGCGGTTTCGACCGCGGCCTCGGCGCGGGCTTCGGTGCGATCAAGGGCCTGATGATCGCGACGATCGGCTTCATGCTCGTCACCCTGCTTTACGACGTCGGCTATGGCGATGCGCAGCGCCCGGCATGGATGGCCGAGAGCCGGACCTATCCGGCGCTCAATGCGACGAGCTCGGCGCTGAGCAAGGTCATCGCCGAGCGCCGCGCCGAAGCGCGCGCCGCCGACCAGGCGGGCACAAGCGCCCCCGAGGCGGCGCCCGAATGAGCGCGCCGCTCTATAATCGCGACATATTGTCGCTGGCGGTCGCGACCGCCGACTTTCCGCCGCTCGACGGCGCGCGGCTTCGCGTTTCGGCGCGGGCGCCGCTGTGCGGCAGCGCGATCATCCTCGACCTCGACGCCGATGCGGAAGGGCGCGTGACCGGGGTCGGGTTGCACGTCGAGGCATGCGCGCTGGGGCAGGCGTCGGCGGCGTTGCTCGCGCGCCATGCGCCGGGACGGAGCCTGGCCGAAATTCGCGCCGCGCGCGACACGATGGCGGCATGGTTCAAGGGCGAGGGCGAGGTGCCGGGCTGGCCGGGCTTCGACCTGCTCGCCCCGGCGCGCGATTATCCGGCGCGCCACGGCGCGATCCTGCTGCCCTTCGACGCCGCGATCGCGGCGCTTGAGGATCAGGCGGCCGCGGCATGACCCTGATCGCCCTGACCGCGGCAGCGACCGAAGCAGCGGCGGAGACTGCAACCGATGCGGTGCTGCTCGAAGGTGCGATCCTGCTCGGCGTGGCGACCCTGTTCGTCCTGCTCTTCCGCCGTCTCGGGCTTGGCGCCGTGCTTGGTTATCTGATCGCGGGCGCGCTCGTCGGGCCGCACGGGCTGGCGCTCGTCGGCGGCGGCGAGTCGAAGCTGGCCTTTGCCGAAATCGGCATCGCCTTCCTGCTCTTCCTCGTCGGGCTCGAACTCCACCCGCGGCGGCTCTGGGAACTCAGGCGCGCGATCTTCCAGCTCGGTCTGGCGCAGGTCGTCATCACCGGGCTGATCCTCGCGGGGCTGATCCTGCTGACTTTGGGCTTCAGCTGGCAGGCGGCGCTCGCGCTCGGCTTGCCGCTCGCGCTGTCGTCGACCGCGCAGGTGCTGCCGAGCCTCAAAAGTTCGGGGCGCATCAACTCGCCCTTCGGCGAAAAGGCCTTTTCGATCCTGCTGTTCCAGGATCTCGCGATCGTGCCGATGATCACGATCATCGCGGCCTTGTCGCGGGCGCCGGCCAATCCTGCGGCTCCGCCAGGGTGGCAGATGGCGCTCTATACGGTCGGCGCGATCTTTGTGCTGGTGCTGGCGGGGCGCTTCGTCGTCAATCCGCTGTTGCGGCTGATCGGGCGCTATGGCGAGCGCGAGCTGTTCGTCGTCGTCGGACTGCTCGCGGTGCTCTCGAGCGCGGCCTTCATGCACAGCCTGCACCTCTCGACCGCGCTCGGCGCGTTCATCGCGGGGATGATGCTCGCGGATTCGCCGTACCGCCACGAGATCGAGGCCGATATCGAGCCTTTCCGCCTCGTGCTGCTGAGCCTGTTCTTCCTGGCGGTCGGCATGGTGCTCGACGTCAATGTCGTGCTGGAACGGCCGCTGACGGTCGTGTCGCTGGCGCTCGGCCTCGTCGCGGTGAAGGTGGTCGTGCTGACCCTGCTCGTACGCGCTTTCGGAAAGCCGTGGCCGATGGCGCTCGGCCTCGGCCTGTTGCTCAGCCAGGGCGGCGAGTTCGCCTTCCTGCTCTTTACCCAGGCCGCCGACGCGCTGCTGATCGCGCCCGCCGCGGCGAGCCTGTTCAGTGCGGTCGTGACCCTGTCGATGGTGACGACGCCTTTCCTGATGCTGTTCGCGCGCAACCTTGAATTCTCGCCCGGCAGCGATGCCGATCTCGACGATCCCGAAAATGCGCCGCGCGGGTCGGCGATCGTCATCGGCTATGGCCGCTTCGGCCAGGTCGTCGCGCAGATGCTGCACGCGGTCGATTGCTCGGTGACGCTGATCGACAAGAAGCCGAGCCAGATCGAGCTGTCGGGGCGTTTCGACACCAAGGTCTATTATGGCGACGGGACGCGGATCGACGTGCTGCGCCGGGCGGGAGCCGAAGAGGCGCGGCTGATTCTGTTCTGCACCGACGATCGCACCATCGACGCCGAAGTGCTGGCGCCGATCGTTAAGGCCTTCCCGCAGGCGCGCGTCCTGACCCGCGCTTTCGACCGCCGCCACCTGCTTGCACTCGACGGGGCGGGGACAGCCGGGTCGGTCCGCGAAGTGTTCGAAAGCTCGATCGCTCTCGGCCTGATGGCGCTACGCCAGCTTGAGGTCGAACCACGCGAGATCGAGGATGTCGAGATGACGCTGCGCCAGCTCGACGCCCAGCGGCTCGATATGCAGCTCAGCGAAGGTGATCTTGCTGCGGGGCAGGAGCACCGGATCGTCGCGGGCGGGGGACGGCAGGCGTCGAGCTTCCTTGAAGCGCTGCGCGAGCGGCGGCAGGCGGCGAAGCGAGCGCAGGAAGAGGCCGAGGCCGGCGAAGCGGCCTAGCCGCGCTGGCCGTCGAGGAAGGCCGCGACCACATCCAGCCCATAGTCCTCGGTGACGAAGCTCTGCCCGATGCCGCGGGTGAGGATCAGCGGCAGCTTGCCGCCGCGCATCTTCTTGTCGTGCGCCATATGCCCTGCGAGGGTCGCGCCGCTCGCATTCACCCCGGCGCTGGCAAGGCTGTGCGGCAGGTCGACGCTGGCGAGATGGTCGCGGACGCGCTCGGCGTCTTCCGCCGGGCAAAGCCCGTTCGCGGCGGAGAATTGATGCGCGAGGACCATGCCCGCGGCGACCGCTTCGCCGTGGAGCAGGCGGTCGGAATAGCCCGTCTCGGCCTCGAGCGCGTGGCCGAAGCTGTGACCGAGGTTGAGCAACGCGCGCACATCCTGCGTCTCGCGCTCGTCGGCGGCGACGATGCGCGCCTTGGCGGCGACGCTGTGTGCGATCGCCTTGTGCCGGGCCTCCGCGTCGCCCGCGAGCAGCGCGGCGCCGTTCGCCTCGCACCAGGCGAAGAAGTCGGCGTCGTCGATCAGGCCATATTTCACCACCTCGGCATAGCCCGCGCCAAGCTCGCGGCGCGCCAGGGTGGCGAGCGTCGTCGGGTCGATCACGACCAGCGCGGGCTGGTGGAAGGCGCCGATGAGATTCTTGCCCGCATCGACGTTGATCGCGGTCTTGCCGCCGACGCTGCTGTCGACCTGCGCGAGCAAGGTGGTCGGCACTTGGACGAAGGCGCAGCCGCGCTTGACGATGCTGCACGCGAAGCCGACGAGGTCGCCGATCACGCCGCCGCCGAGCGCGATGACATGATCGCTGCGTTCGACGCCTTCGCCGATCAGCCATTCGGTCAACCGCGCGAGGCCGACCCAGCTTTTCGTACTTTCGCCCGCGGGCAGCACGAGCGAGGAAAAGGAGATATTCTCTGCGCCGAGCGAAGCGCCGAGGCCGATCAGATAATGCGCCGCGACATGCTCGTCGGTGACGATGAAGGTGCGCGGACGCCTTAGCAGCGGGGCGACATGGCGGCCGATCTCGCGGAGCAGCCCGTCGCCGATCAGGATCGGGTAGCTGCGGCTGCCGAGCTCGACGGTCAGGCTTTCCATTGCGACAATTCCTCGAGAATGGCGCGCACCGTATGTTCGTGCGGGCTCGACGCCGAACTGACGCGGATATGCGCCTCGGCATAGATGGGGTTGCGGACCTCGGCGAGGTCGCGGAGCACCTGACCCGCGTTGCGGCCCTTGAGCAGTGGGCGGTGATTGCGGCGCGCGGTGCGCTCGACAAGCGTCGGAATGTCGGCGTCGAGCCAGATGCAGATACTGTCCGCAAGGATCAGCGCGCGCGTTTCGTCGTTGATGAAAGCGCCGCCGCCGGTCGCGAGGACATGCGGCCGGCCGCTCAGCATCCGCGCGATGACGCGGCGCTCGCCCTCGCGGAAATAGTCCTCGCCGAACCGCGCGAAAATGTCCGAAATCGTCATTCCCGCGGCGCGCTCGATCTCGTCGTCGGCATCGGCAAAGGCCATCCCCAGCCGCTGCGCGAGCCGCCGCCCGATCGTCGACTTGCCCGATCCCATCAGCCCGACGAGCACGATCGATCGCTCGCGGATCGCGGCGGGAATGGCTGCCGTCATCGCCGGGCCCGGGCTTTTCGGGTTTCGTGACATGGTGCGCGCGGCTATACCGGCCAGAGCGCGCGGGACAATCGTTTCCTGCGGGATTTTGCTGCGCTGCAAAGAGGATTGATGTGGACGTGAGCGACAAGATCGCCGAAAGCGGCGCGTGATGACGAAGAAATTGCTGACGTTGACTCTGGGCCTGTCGGGCGCCGCCGTGGCCGCCGCGCTGGTGTTGCCCGCGCTGGCGCAGGAATCGCTGCTTCCCGAGGGCTTTGGCAATCCCGCCGAAACGCCGGCGCCTAAATCCTCGCCGACGCCGTCGCCGACCGCCGCCCCGACGCCCTCCTCGCCTTCGTCGGGAACGGGTGTCGCGCCGCCCGCGGTGACTGCAACCGTCGGCACGGCCGATGAAGACGGAAGCGATGCCGAGGACGGCGAAGAGGTCGAGCCCGGCACGCTGAAATACGACCTGCCGCCGGGCGCGCGCCGCTTGCTGACGCGGATCGGGCCGTTGACGCCCGAGACCGGCGGGCTGGCGCCCGACGCCTTTGGGGTGCGCGGCCAATATGCCGCGGCGCTGATGCGCGAGACGGGTGGCGCGTTTGCCTCGCGCTGGGGCCAGATATTGCTGCGCCGCGCGCTGTCGTCGGCCATCGATACGCCCGCGACGATCAACGGCGCCGACCTTGCCGCCGACCGCGCCGGCCTGTTGCTGCGCATGGGCGAATCGATCGCGGCGCGGCTGCTCGTCCAGTCGGTCGATTACGACCGGGCGAGCCCGCGCCTCGTCGCGACCGCGCAGCAAACCTACCTCGCCAACGCCGATCCTGCGGGCCTGTGCCCCTATGTCCCTGCCGGCCTGGCGCATGGCGACGAGCAGGCGTGGCGGCTGGCATCCTCGATCTGCGCGGGTCTGTCGGGCGAAGCCGGGCCCGCGGGCTGGGCGATCAGCCGGGTGCGGTCGAGCGGCAAGGTCAGCAATTTCGACATATTGCTCACCGAACGCGTGCTCGGGGCGACGGGGGCGGGACGGCGCTCGACGACGATCGAATGGGACAAGGTCGACCGGCTGACCAGCTGGCGCTTCGGCCTGGCGACCGCGACCGCCATCCCGATCCCCGCCGAGCTGCGCAAGACCGAGCCCGGCTATATGCGCGGCTGGACCGTACTCGCGCCGATGACCGACATGACCGACCGTATCGCGGCGGCGCCCGATGCGGCGGCGCGCGGCGTGCTGTCGAGCGAAGCCTATATCTCGCTGTTGAGCTCGGCCGCGGGGCAGGAGGAGCCGCCCGAGGCGCTGGCGACCGAGATCGACGACCTGCGCAATGCCTTCGGCGCCGCGCGTGGCGGCGACCGCTATGCCGCGATGGGGAAGCTTTGGGGCGCCGGCGACGCGACACAGCGCTATGCCGCGATGGTCGCAACGGCCCGCGCTGCGGCGGGTCTGTCGACCAGCACCGACGTCGGCGATGATCCGTGGCAGCTGATCGGTGCGATGCTCGCCGGTGGTTACGACACGCGTGCCATGGACTGGGCGCCCAAGATCATGGTGGGCAGCCGCGCCTGGGGCGTGCTCGCGGTCGGATCGCCGCGGCCGCTGAACGGGATGAGCGCGGGCAATATCGGCAGCTTCTCGGGAAGCGACGAGAGCGCCGACTATCTGCGCTCGAAATTCCTCGTCGCCGGGCTGGCGGGGCTCGGCCGGCTCGATGCCGGGCAGGCGGCGTCGGCTGCCGGCGATCTCGACCTCAACCTCGGCAAGCAGTCCCGCTGGTCGCGCGCCATTCTGGCGGCCGCGGAACGGCGCGAGCCGGGCATGGTCGCGCTGCTCGCCGCGGTCGGCATGCAGGGCGACTGGTCGAAGATGCCGCCGCATCATCTCTATTATATCGTCCGCGCGCTCCGCGAAGTCGGGCTCGGGCCCGAAGCGCGGATGATCGCCGCCGAAGCGCTGGTGCGTGTCTGACGGGCGAGATTTGTCAGACTATGTCTGACGGGTCGCTGATCGACCGCTTCCTCGAGATGATGGCCGCCGAGCGCGGCGCGTCGCGAAATACGCTGGCGGCCTATCGCCGCGATCTGGTGCAGGCCGCCGAGTTGATCAACGGATCTCTCGGAGCGGCTTCTGCCGACGATCTGCGAAAATTGATGGCGGAATATCAGTCCCTTGCCGCGAGCAGCGCGGCGCGCAAGCTGTCGGCGCTGCGGCAATTCTATGCCTTTCTGCTCGATGAGGGTGACCGGGATAACAATCCGGCGCTCGACATTGCGCGCCCGGCAACGCAGCGGCCGCTGCCGCGCATCCTGACCCACGGCGATGTCGAACAATTATTTTCCCGGGCCGGCGAAGAGGCTGCTGGCGAGGCGCCGCCGGTCAATGCGGTGCGCCTGCTGTTGTTGCTCGAACTGCTGTACGGATCGGGGCTGCGCGCAAGCGAACTGGTGTCGCTGCCGCGCCGCGCGGTCGCGGGCGGGCGCGAATTTCTGATCATTCGCGGCAAAGGCGACAAGGAACGCCTCGTGCCCTTGTCGGAGCGGGCGCGCGAAACCCTCGATCGCTGGCTGCCGCTGCTGACGGGCGCTTCGCCGTGGCTGTTTCCGTCGGGCAAGGGACATCTGTCGCGCGTGCGGCTCTTCCAGATGCTGCGCGAGCTGGCGGCGCGTGTGGGAATCGATCCCGCCGCGATCAGCCCGCATGTGCTGCGCCACGCCTTTGCGACGCACCTGCTCGAGGGCGGGGCCGATCTGCGCGCGCTGCAATTGATGCTGGGGCACGCCGATATTGCGACGACCGAGATCTACACGCATGTCGACAGCCGGCGGCTGGTCGAGCTGGTCAACCGGCGGCATCCGCTCGCCCGCATGCCGCTTGGGTCAGCGGACGTTGACCTGACGACGTCATCCGCCTAGCGACGTCCCCCATGACAGCCTTTCTTGACTTCGAAAAACAGGTCGCGGCGCTCGATCGGCAGATTGCCGAGTTGCGCGAAATGGGTGACGATCCGTCGCTCAATATCGAGGGCGACATCGCGCGGCTCGAGGACAAGTCCTCGAAATTGCTGCGCGATATCTATGCGAAGCTGACGCCGTGGCAGAAGACGCAGGTCGCGCGCCACCCCGATCGCCCGCATTTCAAACATTATGTCACGGGCCTGTTCGACGACTGGATGCCGCTCGCGGGTGACCGCAATTTCGGCGACGATCAGGCGATCCTTGGCGGGCTCGCGCGCTTTCGCGGCCGCCGCGTGATGGTGATCGGCCACGAAAAGGGCGACGATATCCCGTCGCGCATGAAGCATAATTTCGGGATGGCGAAGCCCGAGGGGTATCGGAAAGCGATCCGCCTGATGCAGCTCGCCGACCGCTTTGGCCTGCCGGTCGTGACGCTGGTCGATACGTCGGGCGCCTTCCCGGGCATTCAGGCCGAAGAGCGCGGACAGGCAGAAGCCATCGCGCGTTCGACCGAGCAATGCCTTGCGCTCGGCGTGCCGATGGTCGCCGCAATCGTCGGCGAGGGCGGTTCGGGCGGCGCGATCGCGTTGGCCGCGGCGAACCGCGTCCTGATGTTCGAACATGCGGTCTATTCGGTGATTTCGCCCGAGGGCTGTGCCTCGATCCTGTGGCGCACGTCGGACAAGGCGGCCGATGCCGCGACTGCGATGAAGATGTCGGCGCAGGACCTGCTCGGCCTCAAGATCATCGACCGGATCGTGCCGGAGCCCGTCGGCGGCGCGCATCGCGCCCCCGAGGTTGCGATCAAGGCGCTTGGCGATGCGATCGCGCAGGAGCTTGATGCGCTTGCGGGTCTGCCCGCGGAAACTTTGCTTGCATCCCGCGAGGAGAAATTCCTCGCGATGGGACGTGCCTGATCGGCGGAACCCGATCGGCGCCTTCGCGTTCCCATCCGCAGCATGGCAAGCCGCCGTTCAGGCACGGCTTGCCTTATGGTGTTTCGGGAACAACACGCAAGCCAAGGGGAAGGTGCGTCGATGAAGCGGAAGACAGGAACGAAGCTGGCGATCATGCTCGGCGCGGCGGTGGCGTTCACCGGCGTCGCCGATGCACAGCTGAAGGCGATCAAGACCCAGACCAATATTACTGCCGCCGAGCGCAAGCAGGGCGATGAGGCGCATCCGCAACTCGTGCAGGAATTCGGCGGCGCCTATGCGGGCGCGCAGGCGGCCTATGTCAACCGGATCGGCCAGAAGATCGCGGTGCAGTCGGGCCTGTCGCGCTCACCCAGCGACTTCACCGTCACGTTGCTCAATTCGCCGGTGAACAACGCCTTCGCGATCCCCGGCGGCTATGTCTATGTCACGCGCCAGCTGATGGCGCTGATGAACGACGAAGCCGAACTGGCCGGCGTGCTGGGGCACGAGGTCGGCCATGTCGCGGCGCAGCACAGCAAGAAGCGTCAGTCGGCGGCAACCCGCAACACGATCCTTGGCGTTCTCGGCGCGGTGCTTGGCGGCGCGATCGGCGACAATGGCGGGCTGCTCGGCGGCCTTGGCGGACTGCTGCAGAATAATGCCATGCAGGTGGCCCAGCTCGCGACCCTGGGCTTTTCGCGCAGCCAGGAATTGGAAGCCGACCAGCTCGGCGTCCAGTATCTGAAGAGCGCGGGCTATGATCCGCTGGCGCTGTCGACGATGCTGGCGAGCCTGGCGGCGCAGACCAACCTCGACGCGCGCCTGTCGGGCGGCGACGCGCGCTCGCTGCCCGCATGGGCGAGCACGCACCCCGATCCGGCGTCGCGCGTCCGCAACGCGCAGTCGCTCGCCGCCAAGGTCGGCGGCGCCGGCGGCGTCCGCAACGCCGATGCGTTCCTCGCATCGGTCGATGGCGTGCTCTACGGCGACGACCCCGCACAGGGGGTCGTCGAGGGGCAGGAGTTCCTGCACCCTGACCTCCGCCTGAAATTTGCGGTCCCGAACGGCTATGGCATGCAAAATGGCGCGACGGCCGTGCTGGTCAGCGGCAATGGCGGGCAGGCGCAGTTCACGACCGCGGCCTATAACGGAGACATCAACGCCTATATCGCCGCCGCGTTCAAGGCGGTCGCGGGCAATGCGCAGCTGACCCCAGGCAGCATCCAGCGCACGACCGTGAACGGCATTCCGGCCTATTATTCGATCGCGCGCGCCAATACCCAGTCGGGGCAGGTCGATGTCACCGTCTTCGCCTATGAATTTTCGCGGACGAGCGCCTTTCACTTCGTCTCGCTGACGAAGGCGGGCGGCGCCAGCGTGTTCAACCCGATGTTCAACAGTGTCCGCCGGCTGAGCGCGGCGGAGGCGGCCGCGATTAGGCCGCGGCGGATCGATGTGGTGACGGTGGCCCGAGGCGATACGGTCGCGACCTTGGCGCGGCGCATGGCGTACAGCAGCTATCAGACCGAGCGTTTCCAGGTGCTCAACCGATTGACCGCATCAAGCCGCCTGACGCCGGGGCAGAAGGTCAAGATCGTGGTCTACGCCACGCGTTGAGGCGGAGTGGGCAAAGAAAAGGGGCGGTGGAATGATCCACCGCCCCTTAAGCTTTTCAGTCGGCTTCCTGTTCGCCGAGGCGAGCAGGCGCCTGGCCTTAGACCTTAGGTGGTCTTGAGGCCACCATCGACCTTGTTGAACGTCGTGCTGACGCTCTTGCCAACCGCGGTCATGGCCGAGATGCCGGCGACGGCGATGAGAGCGGCGATCAGGCCGTATTCGATAGCGGTCGCAGCCTTGGTGTTGCGAACGAACTTTTTGATGAACTTCATGTCTGGTCTCCTGACAATCACTTACCCTGTTGACGGTCTGGTCGTGGTCAACATGAGCTGGTTTACGGGCAATTGGTTTTGAAACTCTTAATAACCGGGGCGCCGTTTATCCCTTCGGAATCCCGATTCTGGACGGTCAGCTGCCGCTCATCGCCACAACCGACGTGGTTGAAACCTTGTTCCACATGCCGTTGGTCGAGCCGCCGACTGCCGTTATCGCAACGAGCGCGCCAAGGAATACCAAGGCCAAAATTAGGCCATATTCTACGGCTGTAGCGGCCCTGGTCGACCGCAGCAGCCCATGAAACTTGTTCATTGTTCCGCCCCTAACTGAAGTTATAGTTCCCGAGGGTGCCGAGCGTCACACAGGAAGGTTAAGATTTTGTCGGTGTCGGACGGCGTAAATTCCGGAGCAGCAGGCCTGTTTGTCGTTGCTGCGGCGCTCGTCGATCGTGACGGACGGCTGCTCGTCCAGCAGCGCCCCGAAGGCACGCCGATGGCGGGCCTCTGGGAATTTCCCGGCGGCAAGATCGAGCCAGGTGAAACGCCCGAGCGCGCGCTGATCCGCGAGCTGGCCGAGGAACTGGCGATCGACGTCGATCATGCCTGCCTGGCACCCGCCTGTTTCGCGAGCGACATGATCGGCGACCGGCATTTGCTGCTGCTGCTGTATGTTTGCCGCAAATGGCGCGGCACCCCCGTGGCGCAGCACGCCAGCGCGCTCCGCTGGGTACGGCCCGTCGAGCTGCACGCGCTCGCGATGCCGCCCGCGGACGAGCCGCTGATCGGGCTGCTCGAAGCGCTGATCTAGCCCTTGGGCTTCAGCGCGTCGGCGAGCGAGGCGGCGGCGCTACCGCGCTTGGCGGGCCGCGGTTGATCCGGATGTGGCGCCCAGCCATTGAAATAGATGACCCGGAAGGTTTCGGCCACGCGGCCGTCGGGATCGGCCTGCGCCGCAAAAGCCGCGACGATCCGCGCGGCCTCTTCGCGGGTCAGCGGCGGCGGTGCGGGCGATAGACGGCTTGCAAGACCGGCGGCGCGCAGGTCGCGCACGAGCGCGAACCAGTCGCCATAGCGCACGGTCAGCGCATCGACATCGACGACGGGCAGCGTGAAGCCGGTGCGCTGGAGAAGATTGCCCATCGCGGCGAGGTCGATCTGAGGATGCAGGCGTGCGATCGAGCGCACGCCATCGCTCATCACCGCGCGGCGCTGGCGCGGCAGACTGCCGTCGCCGACAAATGCGCCGAGCAGCAGGCCGTCGGGCGCCAGCAGCGCGCGCAGGCGGACGAGCGCGCCGGGCACGTCGTTGACCGTATCGAGCCCGCCCGGCCACAGGATCAGGTCGAAGCTGGCGAAGGGCAGGTCGATCGCGTCGACCTCGCCAATGAGCGCGCCGACGTTCAACGCCAGCCGTGGCCCCGCCTCCAGGATCGTCAGTTCGCCGCCGATGCCGCGCAGATTCGCCACGAGCGCGGCATCGTGCGCGCCGATCAGCAAGATGCGCGAAAAGTCGCGCGTCACCATCGACAGGCGGTCGAGCAAGGCTTCCGCGATGATCGGGGCGAGGAAATCGGCTTCGGCCGGCTGGGTCGCCATGCGATCGCGCTGGGCGGCATGGCGGGTCGGGGAAAAGAGCGGCGGGGGCGTCGACATGCGCGCGCTTGTGCCGTCCAGCGCGATGCTTCACAAGTCCGTCCATGAATATGGCCGTCGGCGACGCCGATATCGAAGGGCCGGCGGCTGCCGGCGATCGCCTGTTCCGCGGGCTGCGCGCCGCCGGACGGGCGATCGTCGATTACGCGCTGCCGCCGCGCTGTCCGGCATGCGGCGTGATCGTCGGCGAGGACCGGCAATTCTGCCTCGACTGCTGGTCGTCGCTGCATTTCCTCGACGGCCCTGCCTGCGCGCTCTGTTCGATCCCGCTGCCGACGGCGCTGCCGGGCAGTCCGGTCACTTGCGGCGCCTGCATGGCCGATGCGCCGCCGTTTGCCGGCGCGCCTTCGGCGGTCGCCTATGGCCGCGCCGCGCGCACGGTCGCGCTGCGGCTCAAATATGGCCGCCGCACGGGCCATGCGCGCTTGATGGCGCAGCTGATGGCGCGCCCGCTGACGGCGCTCCGTGGCGACGCGCCGATGCTGCTCGTCCCGGTGCCGCTGCATCGCTGGCGGCTGTGGTCGCGCGGTTTCAACCAGGCGGCGCTGGTCGCCGACGCGCTGACGCGGCTGACGGGCGATCCGCACGATCATCACCTGCTGCTGCGGACGAAGGCGACAGCGGCGCTGCGCGGCAAGGGACGGCGCGAGCGCGAGCGGATCGTCGCGGGAGTCTTTGCACTGGCGCCCGATGCGAAAGCCCGTGCCGCGGGGCGGCATCTCGTGCTGATCGACGATGTTCATGCGAGCGGTGCGACGTTGCGCGCGGCGGCGAAGGCGCTGAAGCGCAGCGGCGCGGCGCGCGTATCGGCGCTGACCTGGGCGCGCGTCGTCCCCGATGCCCTGATGACGGGCAACATATTTGACTTTGCGGACGTTGATTCCGATATATTGGATCAAAGGATGACTGGATAGTCGCATGGCAAAGATCGAAATCTATACGAAGGCCTTTTGTGGATATTGCGCGCGCGCCAAGGCGCTGCTCGATCGCAAGGGAGCCGATTATCGGGAACTCGACGTGACGATGGATCGCGCCGGGTTCGAGACGATGGTCGAACGCGCGAGCGGTGGGCGCACCGTGCCGCAGATTTTCATCGATGGACGGCACGTCGGCGGCAGCGACGACCTGGCCGCGCTCGAAGCGCAGGGCAAGCTCGACGCGCTGCTCGGAGCGAGCTGAAACTTGATCGTTTTCGATCTCTGTTGCGCGGAGGATCACCGGTTCGAGGCTTGGTTCGCGAGCAGCGAGAGCTTTGCCGACCAGCAGGCGCGTGGTTTCATCGCCTGTCCGGTGTGCGGCGATGCCGACGTCAGAAAGGCCGTGATGGCGCCGCGCGTCGGCGCGAAATCGAACCAGGTGCCCGGCGTGGCATCTGCGCCGGCAGCGGCAGACGCCAGCGAACCAGCGCCCGAAGTGGTGCGCAAGGTTATTGCCGAAATTGCCGCCAGGCAGGCCGAGATGCTGCCGCGATCGCGGTGGGTCGGGCGTGAGTTCGCCAATGCGGCGCGCGCGATGCATGAGGGCCGCGCGGCCGAAGACCTGATCCACGGTCAGGTCTCGCCCCAAGAAGCGCAGGCGCTTCGCGACGACGGGATCGCCGCGATGCCGCTCCTCGTTCCGATTGTCCCGCCCGAAGCGGCGAACTGATTGACCTGCCGCATCCCGGCCCGCTACATGCGCCCTGCGTGCATCCGTAGCTCAGCAGGATAGAGCATCAGATTCCTAATCTGGGGGCCGTGGGTTCGAATCCCGCCGGGTGCACCATCTTTTCAAAGACTTACGTGAGCTTCTGGCGGTTCCAGCCAACTATGTGGTGCAAAACCTCGTGGAAACCTTTGTAAAGGTCGCGGCGGTTGGGGTGCAAAAATCGAATTCTTTGCGCTGGGTTGCGATTATTCGGGAGCCGTCCGGGCGGGACTTGCAATCCAAGGCCATTCCGGCGACGAGCCCGTCCACGATCCTTGGCTGTTATCAGGCGTCGAAGTGCCGGATGCCGCCGGGCGCATTGCGCCGGACGTCCATCAGCGGGACCAATGGCGAAGCAAGCGTCAGCAGCCTTATCGCCTCGGCCATCGTGCGTACGCCCATCCGCCTGATGGCGCGCTCGCGGTGGACTTCGATCGTCCGGACGCTGAGGCCGAGTTCGAAGGCGATGCCCTTTGTCATCATTCCATCGGCAACGAGCAAAAGAACCTGCCGTTCGCGCGGAGATAGCGATGTGACCCGGCTGGCGGCATCGAGCGCGGCGGGACGGTCATCGGTCAGATGACTCTCGATCACCGACCAATGATCCTGTTGCTTGGCCAGCGCAACCTGATGGGCGCGAACGACCTCGAAAACATCGCCCGCCTTGCACGCCGAAAGCGGGTAGGTGCACAGCAGAGAAATCGGCTTCCCGGCGATCACCTGGTTCAAATATCTTTCATATTCCATGAACGCCTGCCAATCCCTCTGTTGCAGCCAGCACGTGTGGCCGCTGGCGGACAGGCCGGCGTGATTGTGGGCCAGAGCGTCGGCAAGTTTCTCTTCCCAGAGGGCTATCATCGGCCCGGCTTCGAAGGCTCCGCCTCGCAGATACATGTCGGTGGCCGAATAGACTTCGATGCCGGCGCCGGCGAGTGGCTCGGCATTCATGTCGTCGGGCATCACCCAGAGGCACAGGTCGCCCCGTCGTACCCCAGCGGCACAAAATTGACCGACAAGGTCAATCAGGTCGTCTTCGGTCTCATAAAAAGCGCACACATGCGTGCCTTGGCAGATCGCTGCCAGCACCACGTCGTACGGCGACTTTGCCCCATGAGACGTCGGATCGTTGGTGTGCGGCATAGGCGTAGCAACCCCCGCGCTGGTGTTGCGAGTATGCAACGGTACAGTGTAGCACAATTCTGCGGCGTTGACGCTTGATTTCTCGCCTAACGCCAACCCCCGGTCCGGTTAGGGTCAGCCCCTATAGGGTAATCCACAAATGTTACGACTTCGCCGGGCGTGCGAGATGCGTTTTCCGTGACAATCGGGGAGGCCGTCATGCAAGATATGATCGAATGCAAATCCTTCTTCGCAGCGCAGCTGAGCCCCGAGGAGCCGTATAGCGCGGCCGATGCCGTCGCGGCGATGATGGGGGCGGCGCGCGGATCGCGGTGGCGCCAAAACGAGGCCTGCGACGCGGTGATCGCGCGGGGCGCCGTGGCATGCGTCGTCTCCGGAGCCGTCCGGAAATTTGCGCTTCGTCCGAGCGGCCAAAGGCAGATCGTCGACTTTGCCTTTGCAGGAGACTATCTGGGATTTGCGCCCGCCGATCCGGCTTTCTTCGTCGAAGCCGTGTCCAATGACACGCGGATCATCTCTTTCACGCGAGAGCGGATCGACAGCCTGGCCGCAAGGTTTCCGGCCGTTGCGATGCTGATGCGCCATGGCGCGGATGACACGATCCGCCGGCTTGAGCACCACCTGCTCGTGCAAAGCCGAATTACGGCGCGGGAAAAGGTCGGGGCGTATCTGGCGGCGATGTCGCGGCGGGTGAGCCCCAACGGTGCCAATGCGATCCTGCTCCCGATCACCCGCTACGACATCGCCGATCATCTGGGTATTGCAGTCGAGACGGTGAGCCGCACGATGACCATGCTGTGCCGCCGCGGATCGATCGCGCTCAAGACCGCTCGCGACGTCGAGATCCGCGATCCGTCGATGCTCTCCGACGATGATTTTTGACGCCAGCCCGCGCCCGATATCGCTGGTTACCGGAACGGCGGCGGGCCGCCGCGCGTTTGCTGACGATCATCAAGGTATCGCGATAAGCGCCGGTGCTACCCGATCCCTTGCGCCAACGGGTCGCGCCGACATCCAAGCCGACAAGGACATCGCCCGCGGAAATATCATGAAACGGTCGGCCTGAGCCTCTGCTCAGACGCACCAGGCGGCGCTCTTACCCTGCCCCCCCAAGAGCGCCGCCACCTCTTGTAACGGAGCATATATGCAAGAGACCAAGTCCTCCGGCTTCGTTCGCGTGCGCGGCGCGCGCGAGCACAACCTGAAGAATGTCGATGTCGACATACCGCGCGACGCGCTGGTCGTGTTCACCGGCGTGTCGGGATCGGGCAAGTCGTCGCTCGCTTTTTCGACTCTCTATGCAGAGGCGCAGCGCCGCTATCTGGAATCGGTCTCGCCCTATGCGCGCCGCCTGTTCCATCAGATGGAGGTGCCCGAGGTCGACGCGATCGAGGGGCTGCCGCCCGCGGTGGCGCTGCAGCAGCAGCGCGGCTCGCCGACCACCCGCTCGTCGGTCGGCAGCGTCACCACCCTCTCCAACCTGCTGCGGATGCTCTATTCGCGTGCCGGCGACTATCCGCCGGATCAGCCGCTTCTGTACGCCGACAGCTTTTCGCCCAACACGCCCGAGGGGGCGTGCCCGCGCTGTCACGGCATCGGCCGGATTCACGAGGTCACCGAGGCGTCGATGGTGCCCGATCCGTCGAAGACGATCCGCGAGCGCGCCATCGCCGCCTGGCCGATGGCGTGGGGCGGTCAGAATCTGCGCGACATATTGATCAGTCTCGGCATCGACGTCGACACGCCGTGGCGCGACCTGCCGAAGAAGATCCGCAACTGGATATTGTTCACCGAGGAACAGCCGCAGGTGCCGGTCTATCCCGGCTGGAGCCATGAGGAGATCCGGCGCGCGATCCGCCGCAAGATCGAGCCGGCCTATATGGGCACTTTTTCGAGCGCGAAGCGCCATGTCACCCACAGTTACGCCACCACCCAGAGCGCGATGATGAAAAAGCGCGCCGCGCGTTTCATGATCGCCAGCCTCTGCCCGGTCTGCAAGGGCAAGCGGCTGCGTCCGGAAGCCTTGTCGGTGCGTTTCGCGGGTCTCGACATCGCCGAGATGAGCGGTCTGCCTATCGCTCGCTTCTCGAAGATTTTCGGGCCTTATGCAGAGGCGAAGGCAGCCAAGCTCACCGGATTACGGCGGACCCATCCTGAAAAGGCTCTGGTAGTCGAGCGCATCGCGGGCGATCTCTGCCGCCGGCTGTCGGTGCTGCTCGATCTCGGCCTCGGCTATCTGACGCTGGAGCGCAGCACGCCGACGCTATCGCCGGGCGAGCTGCAGCGGCTGCGGCTCGCCACCCAGGTTGTCTCCAACCTGTTCGGCGTCGTCTATGTGATGGACGAGCCATCGGCCGGGCTGCATCCCGCCGATACCGAGGCGCTGCTCCGCGCGCTCGACGGGCTGAAGGCGGTCGGCAATTCGCTGTTCGTCGTCGAGCATGAGATGGACGTCGTGCGCCGCGCCGACTGGATCGTCGATGTCGGCCCCGCCGCGGGCGAGCATGGCGGCGAGATCCTCTACAGCGGGCCGATCGCGGGCCTGCGCGCGGTCGCAGCTTCGGAAACACGGCGCCATCTGTTCGACGAAGGCGGGGGGATGGCGAGCCGGGAGCGCGAGCCCGTCGGCTGGCTTCAGCTGGAAGGGATTTCGCGCAACAATCTGAAGAGCGTTGATTGCGCAATCCCGCTCGGCGTGATGACCATCGTCACCGGCATTTCCGGCTCGGGGAAATCGAGTCTGGTCAGCCAGGCGCTCGTCGAACTGGTCGCCAACGCGCTTGGCGCGCCGCTTGCGCCACCTGAGGAGCCGGATGTCGAAGCCGTGCTGGGGGACAGTCCAGCCGACGCGACCGAAGGCCGGATCGACGGCGGTCTCGAAAGAATCAGGCGGCTGATCGAGGTCGACCAGAAGCCGATCGGACGCACCCCGCGTTCCAACCTAGCCACTTATACCGGCCTGTTCGATCATGTCCGCGCGCTGTTCGCGGCGACCCCCGAAGCAAGGAAACGCCGCTACGATGCCGGGCGCTTCTCGTTCAACGTTGCCAAGGGCCGCTGTCCGCGCTGCGAGGGCGAAGGCTTTGTGATGGTCGAACTGCTCTTCTTGCCGAGCGTCTACGCGCCCTGTCCGATCTGTCACGGCACCCGCTACAACCCCGAGACGCTCGAAATCCGTTATCGCGGCAAGAGCATCGCCGAGGTTCTCGCGCTGACGGTCGACAGCGCCTGGGACTTTTTCGCCGACGCGCACAATGTTTGCCGCTCGCTCAAGGTGCTCCGCGAGGTCGGGCTCGGCTATCTTCGCCTGGGGCAGCCCGCGACCGAGTTTTCGGGCGGTGAAGCGCAGCGAGTAAAGCTCGCCACCGAGTTGCAGCGCGCGCAGCGCGGCGGCACCCTCTATGTGCTCGACGAGCCGACCACCGGCCTGCATCCGACCGATGTCGAGCGCCTGCTCGGCCAGCTTCATGCGCTGGTCGATGCAGGCAACAGTGTCGTCCTGGTCGATCACGATATGAAGGTAGCGGCGGCGAGCGACTGGGTGATCGACATCGGGCCCGGCGCAGGCGACGAGGGCGGGCGGATCGTCGCGAGCGGCCCGCCGGCGAAGGTTGCGGCCTGCGCGGCGAGCCGCACCGCACCCTATCTGGGTCGCGCGCTCGGCGGAACAGCGTTGCCCGACGCCTCCTGAGCGCCGCGCCGCGCCCTTAGCCCAATCAACGCGTCTGCGGCGCAGGGAGGGCGACGGGATCCTTGAGCTTGACGATTTCCCGAACACCGTCGCCGTTGACAATCTGGAGGCTGATCAGGCTGCCGACTTCGTAATCGACATACACCTCCTGCGGCTTGCGGATCATGTGATCGAGCCCCTCCAGCAAGACCTGGATCATGTCGCCCTTGGGATCATAGGCGATGCCGATGAACGGCAACCAGCTGGCCGCGACTTGGTCGCCAAGGTCGAGCGAGGCGACTTCCACCTCGGCGCGCTTGCCCGGAAGACTGGTGGTGAAGGTGTAGAAGAAATCGGTCCACGCGCTTTTGTCGATCTGCTGGATGCTCATCGCTTGTTCCTCGTGCAGGCGACGAGGTCGTCTTCCTCGCCGAAGGGACTGATAGGTCAGCCGTCTTTGGGCTTTTGGTCGGGGTTGCTGCTGCGGTTGGCGGTTCCGAACAATTCGCCGAGCCGGTCGAACAGCCCCTTGCCGCTTTCCTTCGCCTCGGCCTTGTCTTCGATCGCCTTCAGCGCGTCATAGAGCGCGTCGAGATCGCGCTTGGTCGCATAGCCGAGCGCCCGCGCCAGATCGAGCTGGGTCCGGGCGTCGGCGAGCAGGCCTTGCAGCGCGGCCTGTTCCTCGGCCGAGCGTTGCGGCCTTTCGGACAGCGGCTGCGCACGGGCCAGCAGCGCTTCGGCGCGGGCGAGGGGCAGGGGAATGACGGTTTCTTCGACGATCAGCGTCGACAACGCCGTCTCCAGCACCGCCACGGCTTCGCCGGGCTTGTCGTCGTGGAGCAGCGCGGCGGCCTGTTTGATCGCCGCGGGATAGGTGGCAAGAGGCAGGCTGGTCACGTCGATCACATGTTCGCTGGCGAGGTCGGCGATCAGGTGCCGAGCGTCCTGCAGCCGGCCGTCGTCGAGCGCCGCTTCGGCGCGGGTTCTGAGGGCCCTAACCGCATCGGGCGTCGTCACCACGTCGTGGATCGCGACGCGCACATCGACCGGCGCGAGCGCGAGCTTGGGATCGGCGGCGAGGACGATGTCGAGCTTGCCCGTCGCCCGCGCCAGCGCCTCGACCGCGCCGCGCGTGTCGTCAGCGGCCAGGCGGTCGAGCGCCGCCTGCGTCTCCTGCAGCGCGGAAACAGCTTCCGCGACGAGGGTTTTGCGCTTGGCGGCGAGTTGGTCGCCGAGGTCGCCTGCCGGCGCGGGGGCTGCCTGCACGGTGGCGCTGGCCGCACCGGCGGCGGCCGCCGTGCTGCCGGCTGCTGCCTGATCGGACGGATTCGTATCGCCGTTGCAGCCGGCGAGCAGCAGGCTCGTGCCGAGCGCGAGGATGGTGAGCCGACGCGGGCCAGCCGTGACTGCAAGGATGGGCGACGCGTATGAGGGAAGGAGCATGAGCATGAAACCTCCATTGGGTGAGGGCCTCAGGCCGGTTTAGCGCGCCCGGCCATGCGCTGCCTTGACGACCGTCAAGGCGCTCCCGGCCGCGAAATGCGACCTTCGCCGCCTCGATGGCATAGGAAAGGAAGCGAAAATGGCCGGCAAAGTGATCGGAATCGATCTTGGCACCACCAACAGCTGCGTCGCCGTGCTCGAAAATCGCAAGGCCAAGGTCATCGAGAATGCCGAGGGCGGCCGCACGACCCCGTCGGTGGTGGCCTTTGCCGCGGATGGCGAGATTCTCGTCGGCCAGCCGGCGAAGCGCCAGGCGGTCACCAATCCGGAAAACACCATCTATGCGATCAAGCGGCTGATCGGCCGGCGCTATGACGACCCCATCGTCGCCAAAGACAAGGAACTCGTTCCCTACAAGATCGTCAAGGGCAAGAATGGCGACGCCTGGGTCGAGGTGCGCGGCAAGACCTATTCGCCCGCCCAGATCTCCGCCTTCGTGCTCACCAAGATGAAGGAGACCGCCGAGGCCTATCTGGGCGAAAAGGTCGAGCAGGCGGTCATCACCGTTCCCGCCTATTTTAACGACGGCCAGCGCCAGGCGACCAAGGACGCAGGCCAGATTGCCGGGCTCGAGGTGCTGCGCATCATCAACGAGCCGACCGCCGCGGCGCTCGCCTATGGGCTGGAGAAAAAGGGCGAGGGTCAGGTCACCGTGTTCGACCTTGGCGGCGGCACCTTCGACGTCTCGATCCTCGAGATCGCCGACGATGTCTTTGAAGTGAAGTCGACCAACGGCGATACGTTCCTCGGCGGTGAGGATTTCGACAAAAGGATCGTCGACTGGCTGGCCGACGAATTCAACAAGAGCGACGGCATCGACCTGCGCAAGGATCGGCTGGCGCTCCAGCGTCTGCGCGAGGCAGCCGAAAAGGCCAAGGTGGAGCTGTCGACGACGATGGAGACGAGCATCAACCTGCCCTTCATCACCGCCGACCAGAACGGGCCGAAGCATCTCGATATCCGGCTGCGCCGCGCGCAGCTCGAAGAACTGGTCGCCGACCTGATCAAGCGGACCGAGCCGCCGTGCAAGGCGGCGCTGAAGGACGCCGCGCTGAAGCCCGCCGACATCGAGGAAGTCGTCCTCGTCGGCGGGATGACGCGGATGCCCAAGGTGCAGGAGAATGTTCAAAAGATCTTCGGCCGCGAACCCAGCAAGGGCGTCAATCCGGACGAGGTCGTCGCGATGGGCGCCGCGATCCAGGCCGGCGTGCTGCAGGGCGATGTCAGCGATGTCCTGCTGCTCGACGTGACGCCGCTTTCGCTCGGGATCGAGACGCTGGGCGGGGTCATGACGAAGATGATCGACCGCAACACCACCATCCCGGCCAAGCGCAGCGAAACCTATAGCACCGCCGAAGACAATCAGCAGGCGGTGACGATCCGGGTGTTTCAGGGCGAGCGCGAAATCGCGGCGGACAACAAGCTGCTCGGCCAGTTCGATCTGGTCGGCATCCCGCCCGCGCCGCGCGGCGAGCCGCAGATCGAGGTGACCTTCGACATCGATGCCAACGGCATCGTCAATGTGTCGGCCAAGGACAAGGGCACCGGCAAGGAGCAGCAGATCAAGATCCAGGCGTCGGGCGGGCTCAGCGAGGCCGATATCGACCGCATGGTCAAGGAAGCCGAGGCGCATGCCGACGAGGACCGCAAGCGGCGCGCGCTGATCGAGGCGCGCAACCGCGGCGATTCGGCGATCGCCGCCGCCGAGCGCGCGCTGGCCGAAGGAAAGGGCGACGCCAAGACGCGCGCCGCGGTCGAAGCGGCGGTCGCCGAGACGCGGTCGGCGCTTACCGATGCGTCGGCGGAGGAGATTGACGCCAAGGCTGCGACGCTCGTGCAGACGGTTGCGGTTATGGAGCAGTCGTCGGGCGGCGATGCCGGCGGTGCGAGCGAGAGCCAGGCGGCCGCCGCCGACGACGGCGTCGTCGATGCCGAGTTCGAGGAGGTCGATGGCGACGGGAAAGGCCGCGGCTGAGCCGGGCGGGGCGTAATTCTCTGCTTTGGCCAAGGCCCGGCCTGATGACCGTCAAGGCGGACCGGCTTCGCCCCACCTAATCTCGGCGCTCCACACATTACAGGAGATGAGAGATGACCACCGACAGTGACATCAAGCGCGACGTCGAAGCCGAACTCCGCTGGGATCCGGACATCGACGCCACCGACATCGGCGTGGCCGTTAAGGACGGCGTCGTGACGCTGACCGGCTTCGTTCGCAGCTACAGCCAGAAATATCAGGCCGAGCGCGAGGTCAAGAAGGTCAAGGGCGTGCGCGGGGTCGCCAACGACATCGAGGTCAAGCTGCCGAGCGCCAACGAACGCCCCGATCCCGAGATCGTCCGCGACGCCGTCGCCGCGCTCAAGCGCGAGCTGCCCTACTCCAGCGAGCATATCCAGGCGGTCGCCCGGAACGGCTGGCTGACGCTGGAAGGCGAGGTCGAATGGAAATTCCAGAGCGAGCGCGCCGAAGAGGCGGTGCGCCGGATCAAGGGGCTGAAGGGCGTTTCCAACCTGATCAGGCTGAAACCGCGCGTGACCCCCAGCGAGGTCAAGCAACAGATCGAGGAGGCGCTGAAAAGGTCGGCCGAGGTCGATGCCCAAAAGATCACGGTCGAGACCGTCGGCGGCGAAGTGACGCTGCGCGGCACGGTGCGCTCGTGGGCCGAACGGCAGGAGGCCGAGCGCGCTGCGTGGCGGGCGCCGGGTGTCGTGCGCGTCGAAAACAAGATCATCGTCGCCCCGTAATCGGCGGCGCCATCGTCCACCACGAAAGGAGACCGTCATGGCGACTCTACATCAGCGGCTGTTCACCCCCGATGCGGGAACCGCACGGATCGCGAACCTTTGGTGGGCGATGGCGCTGCGCGGCGCCGGCGCGGTCGTGCTGGGAACGCTCGCCTTGTTGTGGCCGGACATCACGCTCCTCGTCCTCGTCTTTCTCTTTGCTGCCTATTGCGTCGTCGATGCGGTCTTCTCGATCGTCCTGGCGGTGCGCGGCGCGCGGCGGCACGAGAGATGGTGGTGGCCGGCGCTCCACGCACTGGTGGCGCTGGGGGCGGCGGCGGCGGCCGTGCTCTATCCCGGCATCACCCTCATCGTCTTTGTTGCGATGCTGGTCGCCTGGGCGCTGTTCACCGGTGTTTTCTCGATCGCGGCCGCCTTTCGGCTCGACCGCGCCCATGGCCGCTGGTGGTATGTCGCCAGCGGTGTGGTCGCGCTGATTCTCGCCGCGCTGTTGATCGCCGTCCCGGGCATAGGGCTGTTGACCCTGACCTGGATGGTCGCCTTTCAGGCCCTGATGTCGGGCAGCCTGCTCCTCGGTCTGGCCTTCCGGCTCCGCATGAAGAGCGCCGCAGCAGCGGGGGAGGTCAGCGGCCTGAACCAGCATCCCGAGGATCAACCCAAGGCGGCGTGACGATCGCGGGTCGCGGATCATGACGCTCTCCGCCGAGTGGGTGACGGCAGCGGGAACTGCGATGGCGGGCCTTGCCACGCTGATCGCGGGATGGGCGGCGGTCCGCGGCGTCGATGCCTGGCGCTCGGAGATCGTCGGGCGCCGCAAGGCGGAGCTGGCGGAGGACGTGCTCGCCCAATTCTGCCACGCGCGCGATGTGCTCATTTGGGCGCGGCTCCCCGACCGGCCGCTCGCACCTGCGCCCGATGGCGACGACCCGGACGAACGCCATCGCTCGCACGCCTCGCCGATCGAGCGGCTGACCCAGGAAAGCGCACTGTTCTCCGAACTCCAGGCGAGCCGCTATCGCTTCATGGCCTATTTCGGCGAGGATGCGGCGAACCCCTTCGAGCAGATGCGCGCGATCCATGGCGAGGTCATGTCGGCGGCAGAGGCGCTGATCCGCGACCCGAACGAACAGGCGTCCGACGCCGACCGCGATCGTTGGGAAGACGCGATCGGCTGGGTCGACGATGGCGACGACGCGCTGGCGCGGCGTCTCGCCGAAACGATCGCCGCGGTCGAACATGTCTGCCGCCCGCTGATCGCCGACCAGCGTCCGCGGCTGGGAAAAATGAAGGCGTAGCGAACGCCGGGCTCGGATGAATTTTCCTGCCCAGCCCGCGCCATAATGACGACCGTCAAGGCCTTGCGGGGCATCGACATTTATACAGCCGGCTTGGGGCATTCAGGGAGCCGGACATGGTTGCGACGCACGAAACACAGCAAGGCGCAGACTTTCGCACCGACCTGCCCGAACGCCCCGACGCGGCGCCCGATCCCGTCGACCTGAGCTCGCTCGATTCCTTCCCGGCCAGCGACCCGCCGGGCTGGACAGGAATCCATGCCGGTCGCGTCGATCGCCAATCACAAGGAGGGCCTTCCATGCAGACGCTTATGCCTCCGCTGTCGCCGCAGGATCATCTGCGCGGCGATTCCCATGCGACTGTCACGATCATTGAATATGGGGATTATCAATGCCCCTATTGCGCGGCCGCCGAGCCGATCGTCGTCGAGGTTCTGCGCCGGTCCATCGGCGTGCGGCAAGCCTTCCGCCATTTTCCGCTGGAAACCATTCACCCGATGGCGAAGATGGCCGCGGAAACGGCAGAATTCGCCGCCCGCCACGGCAGTTTCTGGCAGATGCACGGCGCGCTCATGGCGCATTCGGCAGAACTCAGCATCCCCTTGCTGTTCGGCCTTGCTGCAGGGTTGGGCTTGCCCACCGCCGAGCTTCGCGATGGACTGTCCGATGGCCGGTTCGCAGCGAAAGTCGGGCATGATTTTGCGCGCGGCATGTTGAACGGCGTCGCGGGCACGCCGACGCTGTTCATCAACGATCAGCGCTATGTCGGACCGATGACCGTCGGCGCGCTGACCGCCGCAATCAACACCGAGCGCGCCCATGTCATCGCCGTGGCGCCGCAAATGCACGTCCGCGGGTAGGAGTAGGTAAGATGGTCAAAGTCGGACTCTGGGTTGAACTGATTGCCCGCGCCGGGCGCGAGCGCGATGTCGCCGCCTTCCTGATCGACGCATTGCCCGCGGTGCAGCGCGAAACAGGAACGATCTGCTGGTTCGGGATCCGCCTCGATCACGCCACCTTTGCGATCTTCGATGCGTTTGAGAGCGAAGAGGGGCGCGATGCCCATCTCGCCGGCGCGGTCGCCGAGGCGCTTGCCGACCGGGCGGACGACCTCTTTGTCCAGCCGCCCGCGATCCGGAAGCTCGACGTCCTCGCCGCCAAGCTCGCGGGCGGTTAGGGGCAGCATCCATTTGATGACGAACTAGGGAACAGGCTCGCGGATCAGCGGCCTTGCGGCAGCGCATCGAGATAGGCGTGAACCGTCTGCACTAGCTGCGCGCCTTCGCCGACGGCCGCGGACATGCGTTTGGTCGAACCCGCCCGCACGTCGCCGATCGCAAAGACGCCGTCGCGGCTGGTCGTGAAGCGCAGGCCTTCGGCACCGGGTTCGGCGCCCGTCCGCACAAACCCGCGTTCGTCGAGGGCGACGCCCGAGTGCGCAAGCCAGGCGGTGTTGGGATCGGCGCCGATGAAGAGGAACAGGTGGCGGATCGCGCGGCGCACTTCCTCTCCCGTACTGTCGTTGCGCCAGCTGACCCACTCGAGCTGATCGTCGCTGCCGCCGATGGCCGTTACGCAGGTGCGGGTGAGCAGCGAGATATTGGGGATCGCCGCGATTCGATCGATCAGATAGCGTGACATGCTTTCGGCAAGGCCGGCGCCGCGCACCAGCAGATGGACGTGCGCGACATGCCGCGACAGGAACACCGCCGCCTGGCCGGCCGAATTTCCGCCGCCGACCAGCGCGACTTCCTCGCCGGCGCAGAGCCGCGCCTCGATCGGCGAGGCCCAATAATGGACGCCCGATGTTTCGAAACGCTCGATGCCGGGGATTGCGGGACGCCGGTATACCGCGCCGCAGGCGAGGGCGACCGCACGCGCACGCGCGGGCTGGTTGTCTTCGACCTCCAGCCGGTGCGGCCCGGTCTTGCCGCCACGCTGCTTGGGCAGCGCGGTGACCGGCGCCGCAAGCAGCATCTCCGCGCCGAACTTGTGCGCCTGGGCATAGGCCCGGCCCGCGAGCGCCTGCCCCGAAATGCCGGTCGGGAAGCCGAGGTAGTTTTCGATCCGCGCCGACGCGCCTGCTTGGCCGCCGAACACGCGGCTTTCGAGCAGCAGCACGCTCAGCCCTTCCGACGCCGCATAGACCGCGGCGGCCAGCCCAGCGGGGCCGGCGCCGACGATGGCGAGGTCGTAGAGCTTTTCGGGATCGATGTCGCGCAGCAGCCCGATGCAACGGGCAATCTCCGCCTCGCTGGGATCGTGCAGCACCTCGCCGTCGGGACAGATGACGATCGGCAGGGCATCGGGTTTGAGGCCGAACTGGTCGAGCAGCTGCCGCGCCTCGGGATGGTCTTGCGGGTCGAGCAGTTGATGCGGAAAGGCGTTGCGCAGCAGAAAACTCTGCAGCCGGACGATCGCCGCGCTGCCGGCGCGGCCGATCAGCAGCGGCCCGCCGGCGCCGGTCTCGATCAGCAGCGCGCGCCGCAGGATCAGCGCCCGCATCAGCCGCTCGCCCAGCTCGGGCTCGGTGATCATCAAGGTCCGCAGGCGATCGGTCGGGATCAGGATTGCCTCGACGTCATCTTTCGCGATCGCATCGACCAGCGCCGGCTGGCCGGTGAGTTGCCCGATCTCGGCAAGAAACTGCCCGGGGCCGAGCTCGGTCAGGTCGTTAATGATCGTGCCGTGGCGCTCGCGCACGGTGACATGGCCGGCCAGCAGCACGAATATGCCCGCGACCGGCTCCCCCGTGGTGTTGAGGCGGGCGCCCTTTTCGAAGCGAACGATCGTGCCGAACGCTTTGAAACGCTCGCGCTCATCGGCCGAGAAGGTGGGAAGGATCTGCTCGCCCCGTTCCTCGATCAACCGCGTTGCTTGATTCGACATGACTGGCCTCCTGGCCGCAGCATGCCGCACCATCGCGGCGCGCGAAGTGACGATTGTCAAGGCGCGCTCGCGCGGCGAGGCGCATGGCGATCATCTCACCGCCCAGCAGGAGATCGAATCATGGCGCCGTTATCGCGGGCGCGCCGGCGCCTTGGGCCGAAGTTCCGGGTTTCGGGGCAGCGGACAGCTGGAATGTCACGACCGATCCCGAAGCGTTGCTGCGACCAACGGAAATACGCCCCCCATGCGCTTCGATGATGGTGCGGCAGATCGTCAGCCCGACGCCGAGCCCGGCGGCCTTGGTCGAGCCGAACGATGTGAACAGGCCGTCGCGAAGCTCGTCCGCGAATCCGGGGCCATTGTCCTCGACATCGACCACAACGGCATCGCCGCGCAGATGGGCGGTGATCGCCAATCTCCGCTCGTCCTGTCCGTCCATCGCTTCAACGGAATTGCGAAACAGGTTGAAAAATACCTGTTGGATCTGGACCGGGTCGGCCATCGCCTCGATGTCGCCAAGATCGCGGTCGATCCGCACCGCCGCCAGCGCCTCGTTGGGAATCGCCAAGGCGAGGGCGTCATCGACCAGGCTGTCCAGCCGAACGGGCTGCAACTGCGCCTTGCCGCGGCTCACCATGCGCCGCAACCGCCTGATGATCTCGCCGACATGCTGCGATGCCGCCGCCGCCTCGTCGATCGCGGCCATTGCTTCGGGAATGGCCGCAGCGCCGCGTTCGCGCAGCATTCGCCGCGCGCCGCCCATATAGTTGGCGATCCCGGTCAGCGGCTGGTTGATCTCATGCGCCAACGCCGACGCCATGGTGCCCATCGCGCTCAGCCGCGACACATGGACCAGTTCGTTTTGCAGGTCGTTCAGCCGCTGCTGCGCCTCGACGCGTTCGCTGAGGTCGGACATTGCGCCGATCATGCGGATTGCATTCCCATCGTCGTCGCGAATGACATAGCCGCGATCGAGAATTTGCGCATAGCTTCCGTCGGCGCGGCGGAAACGATATTCATATTGCCAGCGGTCCTCGCCCTTATCGATGAAGCCCTGAATATCGTCGAGGGTGGCTTCGCGGTCCTGATCATGAATCCGCTGCTTCCACCATTCGGCACGGGGGCTCGGTCGCTCCCCCGCCAGATGTTCGATGGCGGCATTCCATTCGACCTCGCCGCTGACGAGGTCCCAATCCCATACCGCGTCGTTCGTCGCCTTGGCCGCCAGCCGATAGCGTTCGTCGCTGCGCCGGATTCGCGCCTCGGTTTCGCGCCAACGCGTGACGTCCCGCGAAATGCCGATCAGGCCGCGAAGTTCGCCGTCGACGACCCAGGGCACCTTGATGGTGTGAAAGGTCCGCGGGACGCCGCCGATCGGGACGGTCTCCTCGACGACCGAACTCTTGCCCGTCTCCAGGACATGGCGGTCGGCTGCAGCAAAGCCTTCCGCGATCTCCGGCGGAAACACATCTTCGACCCTGCGCCCCAACAGGTCCAGGCCGGATCGTTCGAGCGCGCGGTTGACCAGTACGAAACGGCCCCTGAGATCCTTGACGAAAATCGAGTCCTGCGCGCTGTCGATGATCGTCGCCAGCAGCGTCGCGGCGTTGGCGCTGGCCGCCCGCCGCTCGGTGATGTCCTCGGCGACGATGATCGTCGATGGCGCCTCGGCCTCGTGGCGCATGAAAGAAATATTCACCGAACACCAGCGTGTGCTGCCGTCGGGCCGAAGGAAACGCAGTTCGGCGACCTGGGGTTCGCCCGATCGCCGATGCGTTTGAAGGGCCGCAAGATGGTCCGCGAGATCGTCGGGGTGGATCAAATCGGCGAGGGTCAGCGCGGCCAGCTCCGTCTCAATGCGGCCGACGATGCGGCAGAAATGATCGTTGGCGAGCGCGGTCCTGTTCGCCGCATCGAACTGAGCGATGCCGATGAACGCTTGGCCGAACAGCGCGTCGAGGGCGCGGCGGCGCGACTGGGCTGCCTCAAGGGCATCATGCCGCTCGGTGATGTTGCGGAAGAAGACGGTCAGCTGCGAACCCGAGGGGACGGCGTGGACCTCGTACCAGCTGTTCAGCGGCGCGAAGAAAGTTTCGAATGTCTCGCTCGCCTGGTTGGCGATCGCGAGACGATAGCGCTCGTCGAAGATCGACCCCACGGCCTCGGGAAAGCACTCCCACAGGTTGCGGCCGACCAGACCGCCAATGCCGAGTTCGCGGATCGCATGTTCATTGCCGAACACCACGCGCCAATCGGGATCGAGGACCATGACGCAGTCCGTCGTCCGTTCGAAAAAATCTGCGGCGGGGAGGTTCAGCATGGCTGCTCCACAAGTTTCAAACATCATTGTGCCTCCCCCCTTACCGGTCCCGGGGCGCGCAGCCAATGCGGAGCGGGGGCGCAACACGCAGCTTTGTTATTTCGCAACTTAAGTCTATGAAATGAAACCAACGACAGGAGAAGGGAGACAGGATATGGACTCCGCTGCGGACCAAGCCGCCTCCTCGCCGATCGACACGCGACGCGTGTATATCGTCGATGACGACCAGATGGTGCGACGTTCGACGTCTTTTCTCCTGAACAGCGCCGGCTATACGGTGCGTGCGTTCATCTCGGGCCGGGATTTCCTGAGCGAACTGAAGGGGCTTCAGCCGGGTATCACGCTGCTGGATGTGCGGATGCCCGACATGGATGGGCTTGCGGTGCTGGAGCATATGCCGGGTGACATGCGTCCGCTCTTTCCGGTCGTGGTCGTTACCGGCCACGGCGACCTGCCCACCGCTGTCCGCGCGATGAAGCTGGGCGCCAGGGATTTTCTGGGAAAGCCGTTTGCGGAGGAGGCCCTCTTCGAAGTGCTCGAAACCATCTCTGCCCGGCTTGCCGACGAGGTCGACCATATATCGCGGCGCGACCGGTCGCGCGCCTTGATCGGCACGTTGTCGCCGCGCGAGCTTGAGGTGCTTCGGGGCCTGATTGGGGGCGAGTCGAACAAAGTGGTGGCGCACAATCTCGGCCTCAGCGTCCGAACCGTCGAGATGCACCGGGCAAAGATGCTCGATCGGCTCGGGGTGCGGACGCTGCCCGACGCCATCCGGACGCTGTTCATGGCCGAACTGAAATTGTGACGCCCCAACCGATGTCAAAAATCGGCGCCGGACAGCGCCCTGAGCGACCCAAGGTCAGCGACGCTCAGATTCTCGGTCAACCAGATGCCGGCAGTGCCGTCACGCGACCAGCGAACGATGCCCCGCCGATCGAGATCGCCGCCGAGGAGGATCTTGACCGGAAGGCCGGGGGAGAAGCCTCCGCTGTGCGCGATCTTCACGCCTGATTGGGAAATATCCCTCAGCCGGACGAGCTGCGTGCCATCTTCGTAGGTGATCGGGACGGTTTTGCCGAACGGAAGCCGTAAGGGCCGATAATCGCGGGCGTATCGTTCCTCATAGAGCCGCTTCAGCGTCTGCGCGCTGTCGATGGCATTTCCCAGCCTGACCCCGCAATCGCTGCCGTTTTGCCAGACGATGGTGCCATACAGGTTGCAGCCTTCCGCCAACTCGATGGCGATGGGTGCGCCCGGGCAAGCGGGAAGCGAGAGCGAAAGCATGATGCCTTGGTCCGAGAGGTTTCGCACCTTGGCGAGCCCCTGATCGCCGCTCGTCGTTACACGCGCGACGCGATACACGGTGCGCAGGCGTTGATGGTCCCGCCGCTCGGGTGACGGAAGGACGCCCATCGGGAAAGTGGGGAGTCCGGATTCGATTGGCTCAGGCAAATGGTGCATGCGTAACCCTCCTTGCGGGGGGAATTGCGATGCTTTCCGCGCATGTTATAGATCGGAAAAATACGGGCGCGGTGTTAACCGTTCGGCAAGGAACCGCGCCCTTTAGGACAAGCGAACCCGGTTATTGCGCGGTGCACAATGGCGGATGGATGGATATGAGCGACCTGGCCTGCTGGATGTATATTAGCAGAGCGACGATTCTCCGCGAAGACGCAGATCAGGCGATCGACGCTATCGTCGCCGTATCGCGGCCTCGCAATGCGGCGCTTCAGATTACCGGTGCGCTCGTTTTCAGCGGCGACAGCTTCGCCCAGGCTATCGAGGGACCGGCCGAAGCCGTAGCCGAACTGCGCGCGCTCATTGCGCGCGATATGCGCCACGCCGAGCTGATGACGGTGGCCGATGGGGAGCAAAGCAGCCGGGATTTCGCCAGCTGGTCGCTCGCCTATTCGGGGACGGCCCATTTCGTTGCCCGCGAAATCGAGCGCATACGCGCCGCGATCCATTCCGAGCCTTATCATTCGCAACGCGATCTGAGGCGGTTGTTGGGAGAGCTGTCGTCATAGTGGTGCGGCGCCCGCCTTCCCATTCTCTTCCGGTCGGCGATGACGGGTGAGGGCGGCGGTATCCCGCCGCCCTCCGATTGTCAGAAGTCCATCGCCGGTACGGCTGCGGCCTTTTCTTCCTTTGGCAGCTCGGCGACGAGCGCCTCGGTCGTGATCAGCAGCGAGGCGACCGACGCCGCGTCCTGCAGCGCGGTGCGCACGACCTTTGCAGGGTCGATCACGCCGGCTTTCACGAGGTCCTGATATTCGCCGGTCGCGGCGTTGAAGCCCCAGCTATACTCCTCGCTTTCGAGCAGCTTGCCGACGATCCACGCGCCGTCCTCGCCGGCATTGTCGGCGATCTGGCGCGCCGGGGCGCGGAGCGCGCGGCGGACGATGTCGATACCCGAATGCTGATCGTCGTTCGCGGCCTTCAGGCCCTCGAGCGCTTTGAGCGAGCGGAGCAGCGCGATGCCGCCGCCGGGAAGAATGCCTTCCTCGACCGCCGCGCGGGTCGCGTGGAGCGCGTCGTCGACGCGGTCCTTCTTCTCCTTGACCTCGACCTCGGTCGCGCCGCCGACGCGGATCACCGCGACGCCGCCCGCAAGCTTGGCGAGCCGCTCCTGCAGCTTTTCGCGGTCATAGTCGCTGGTGGTCGTCTCGATCTGCTGGCGGATTTGCGCGACGCGGGCGTCGATGTCGGATTTCGAACCGACGCCGTCGACGATCGTCGTATTATCCTTGTCGATGACGACCTTCTTGGCGCGGCCGAGCATGTTGATCGTGACGCTCTCGAGCTTGATGCCCAATTCCTCGCTGACGACATTGCCGCCGGTGAGCACCGCGATATCCTCGAGCATCGCCTTGCGGCGGTCGCCGAAGCCCGGCGCCTTCACCGCCGCGACCTTGAGCCCGCCGCGCAGACGGTTGACGACCAGCGTCGCCAGCGCTTCGCCCTCGACATCCTCGGCGATGATCAGCAGCGGCCGGCCCGACTGCACGACGCCTTCGAGCAGGGGCAGCATCGCCTGCAGGTTCGACAGCTTCTTCTCATGGATGAGAATGTACGGATCGTCGAGCTCGACCTTGAGCTTCTCGGCGTTGGTGATGAAATAGGGGCTGAGGTAGCCGCGGTCGAACTGCATGCCCTCGACCGTCTCGAGCTCGGTCGCGAGGCTCTTGGCTTCCTCGACGGTGATCACGCCTTCGTTGCCGACCTTTTCCATCGCCTCGGCGAGGATGCGGCCCACCTCTTCGTCGCCGTTGGCCGAGATTGTCGCGACCTGCGCGATCTCGCTGTTCGCCTCGACCGACTTGGCGTGCGCCTTGAGGTCCTCGACGACGGTGGTGACGGCAAGGTCGATGCCGCGCTTGACGTCCATCGGGTTCATCCCCGCGGCGACGGCCTTCGCGCCTTCGCGGACGATCGCCTGCGCGAGCACGGTCGCGGTGGTGGTGCCGTCGCCGGCCTTGTCGTTCTGCTTGCTCGCGACCTCGCGCAGCATCTGCGCGCCCATATTCTCGAACTTGTCGGCCAGCTCGATTTCCTTGGCGACGGTGACGCCATCCTTGGTGATGCGCGGGGCGCCGAAGCTCTTGTCGATCACGACGTTGCGGCCCTTGGGGCCCAGCGTGACCTTCACTGCATTCGCAAGCGTATCCACGCCGCGCAGCATGCGATCACGCGCGTCCGACGCAAATTTCACTTCCTTGGCAGCCATTTTTACCTCCTTCTTTATGTCCTTTCAGTTGCTGGATGGATGCGGCGTCAGGCCGCCTGTTTGAGCGCCTCGGCCTGTTCGATGACGCCGAGGATGTCGCTCTCCTTCATGATGAGCAACTCCTCGCCGTCGATCCGGACCTCGGTGCCCGACCATTTGCCGAACAGGATGCGGTCGCCGGCCTGGACGTCGAGCGCGGTGACGGTGCCGTCCTCGGCGCGGGCGCCCGGACCGACGGCGACGACTTCGCCCTCCTGCGGCTTTTCCTTGGCGGTGTCGGGGATAATGATGCCGCCCGAGGTCTTTTCCTCGGCTTCGATGCGGCGGACGACCACACGGTCGTGCAAGGGACGGAAATGCATGCATAACCTCCATGTTGCATAACGATATGATACAGACCGCGCGCCTGTCCGGGACGCGCGGCGTCGAAGAGCTAGGAAGCGAATTTTTTCGCTTCAAGAGGATCGAGCAAAATTTTTTGAAGGCTGCCCTGCGGAGAAACAAATGCCGTTTATCAACGGCCTGGAACCCTCTTGACTCGACTCGCTTTGCTCCCAAAATCCGTCTTGCGGTGTGTTGCCGCACGACGAGAAAGGAATGGCGACAAGGAAGGAGGCACGATCATGTCCGAGCCATTTTCCCGTTTTCTGCACCCCTTCGACGTGGCGCGTCACCCGAGCCTGGAGCCCGAGGTCAAGCGCGCCCTTCTCGCATCCTGGGCATCGGACCGCGCGGCGGTCCGCAACCGGCCCGCACTTCGCAAGCCGCCGGGCGTGCGGCGCGCCGTGCCTGTCGACGATGTGCTTGCGGCGCTCCGGTCGCTCGACGGCGGCGAAGCGCGCGCGCCATGACCGACCGGGCGCTGATCGCGCAGCTGGACGGCTATGGGCTGACGACCGCCGAGATCCATTACTACCGGCCCGATCACCCCTCGCTGCTTCAGCTCTTCGTCTGGCAGGATTATGATCTGCCGCCGGACTTTCCGGTGGTGTTCGATTTTCTGGCGATGTGGCGACGCCAGATCGAAGCCGCGCTTCATTCGGTGCGGATCGCGCATCACGCGTTGATCGGCCCCGCCGAATGGCGCGCGGCCGATATTCTGCGGTCGCTGGACTAGGGCCTGACCTGGACGGAAGAAGAAATGGAAAGCTCTTGAAGGCAGCCTGGCCGCCGGTGCGCGGCTCGGACGGCGAGGCGACGCGCGCTCGATAGTGGCCATTTTTTCCGCCGCGCCAGCAAAGTTACCCGCATCATGTAAAAACTACTAGCAGGTAGATATGTTTTGCGGCATAGTTGTGCCGACGGGTCGTCATCGACAGAATGACGCCGCGGAGGGAGAGTTTAGTGTCACTATCCGGCTGCCTTGGGTCGATGCTATGACAGTGGCCGTGTCCAGCGATTCCCTGATCAGTCCGCGCGCCCCTGGCGCTTCGCTCAAGTCCGAGTTCGTTGCCTTCAAGGTCAACCGTATCGTCGAGGCGGCGAGCCACCTTTTTTACGAGCGCGGCTATAGCAGCTGTACCCTCGACAATGTCGCGAGCGAGCTCAGCGTCACCAAGCCCTTCCTCTATTCCTATTTCCGGAACAAGGAGGCGATTCTCGCCGCGATCTGCGAAGTCGGGATCAGCGAGGCGCTGGCGGTGCTGGAAGACGTGCTGGCGCACGATCATGGCAGCCACCGCGCGCGGCTTGCCGAGGTGGTGCGCAAGGTCGGGCGGATCGTGATCGACAGGCAGGAATATGTCGTCGTCTATCAGCGCGAAATGAAGCATCTGAGCGCCGACGACTATAAACGCATCCTGCGCCTCCGCCATAGTTTCGACCATCAGATCGGCGAGATGATCCGCGAAGGCGTCGCCAGCGGCGAGTTTCGCGAGGACATCGATCCCTTCATCGCTGTGTGGATCGGCGGCCTCATCAGCTGGATTCCGACCTGGTATTCGGCCAGCGGCCAGCGGTCGGCAGAGGAAGTGATCGAATATCTCGTCCAGGCCGCGCTGCGGCTTGCCGGCGCCGAATAGCAGGAAAGATTCGCAAAACACCGGGAGCGTAGGGGCTGAGGCCACCCGAATGGCCTCATAAGGAATCAAGTTACTGACGGGTAGAAAATTATAAGCCCGGTATAAAAGGGAGAGAGACCATGACTTTGAAGTTCAAGCATTTGCTGTCCGCGACCGCCATGGCTTCGCTCGCTGTGGCGTCGCCGGTTTACGCGCAAGCTGCGGACGCGGACGAAGCGGCAGGGGGCGCCGACGACAACACCATCATCGTGACGGCGACGAAGTCCGGCAAATCGCTCGAAGATACCGGCGCGGCGATTTCCGTGCTGGGCGCGGACGATGTCGGGGCGGGCGGCATCGAGGACGCCGGCGATCTTGCCGCCGCGGTGCCGAACGTGTCCGTCGGCGACCAGTTCGGCGTCAATCGCACCTTCATCCGCGGTATTGGCCTCACCAGCATCGACCTTGGCGCCGACGGCGCGGTCGCCTTTCTTCAGAACGGCGCGATCATTAGCCGCCCGGCAGCGCAGCTCAGCGGTTTTTATGACGTGCAGCAGATCGAAGTGCTGCGCGGGCCTCAGGGTACGACCTATGGCCGCGGCGCGACCGGCGGCGTCATCAATATCGTGACGGCGCGCCCGACTGCGGAGTTCGAGGGCTTTGGCCGCGCAACCTATGGCAATTATGATGCGCGCACGCTCGAAGCGGCGCTCGGCGGGCCGATCGCCGGCGAAAGCCTGATGTTCCGCGTCGCGGGCAAATATGAAAAGCGCGACGGCTACGGCACCAATTTGTTCACCGGCAACCCGGTCGACGACCGCGATGCCTATGCCATTCGCGGGTCGCTGCAGGCGAATATCTCGCCCGACCTCGAACTGCTGGTCGTTGCCGATCACTTCAAGGAAGACGATAACAATTACGCCTTCCACTATTTCGGGCCGACCGTGGTGCCCGAGGCCGGGCTGGCATCGTCACTGCTCGGCGGCAAGACGATCTACGATTATTATGCAGCGCGCGGCGAAAAGCCCGATCTGCGCAACATCTATTCCGACGAGGATGCGATAAACAAGCGCAACGGGTCGAGCGTCCAGGGTATCGTGACCTGGGACTCGGGCGATTTTTCGCTGGTCTCGACGACCGCCTATCGCAAGTTCAAGCGCTTCAACCGCGACGACCTCGACGTCAGCGACATCAACGCCTTCGGCCAGAACAACTATACCGAGGACAGCAAGTCGTTCAGCCAGGAAGTCAACTTCACCTATAAGGTCGGCAGCCTGTCGCTGCTTGGCGGCGCGACCTATTTCGACGAAAAGCTGTTCGGCGAAGTCCGCGTGCCGACGGTGAACCTCGCAGCCTTCTTTAACCTGCTGCTCGGCACCAACCTGCCCGCCAACCTGTTCGATAATGGCAATTACCTGCAACGCGGCACGGTGAAGACGAAGGCCGCGGGCGCCTATCTCGAGGCGGCCTATGAAATCCTGCCCGACCTCACGATCACGGCGGGCGCGCGGTACAATTGGGAAAAGCGCAGCGGCGTCGGGCGCTTTACCTTCGAGGCGCAGGGGCTCGACATTCCGACCGACAAGAGCGGCAGCTGGGACGCGATCACGCCCAAATTCGCGATCGAGTATCGCACGCCGGGCGGCACCCTTTTCTATGGCAAGGTGACGCGCGGCTTCAAATCGGGCGTCGTCAACATCGGCAGCGTCAACTCGGTCATCGATCCCGAATATGTGTGGAGCTATGAGGCCGGTTTCCGCGGCGAAACCGCCGACCGCAAATTCGGCCTGGCGGGCGCGGTCTTCTATTACGACTATACCAATCTGCAGGTCGGCTTCGTCAATGCGAACAGCATCGTCGAGACGATCAACGCCGCGTCGGCGCGCAACTATGGCGTCGAGCTGGAGGCGACGTTCCGGCCGGGCGACAACACAACGATCCGCGTCTACGGCACCTACCTCAACGCCAAATACAAGGATTTCTGCAACGGCTATTATGCCGCGGGCAATCCGAGCCGGCCGCAATATCCGGCGTGCGCGACCGACCCGGCGCTGGTCGATCTGTCGGGCAACCGCCTTTCGAACGCGCCCAAATATACCGTCGCGGCGTTTGTCGATCAGCGCTTCGATCTCGGCGGATCGGGATTCCTCGACCTGTCGGCCGACGTCAATCTGCAGGACGAAGTCTTCTTTACCGAGTTCAACAACAATGACGCGCGGCAGGAGGCTTTTGCGCTGGTCAACGCCAGTATCACCTATCGCTCGCCCGACGAACGCTGGTCGGTGGCGCTGTGGGGCAAGAATCTCACCGACAAATATGCGCTCGCGAACACGATTATCGCCGCGCCGCTGTACAGCTTCGTGTCGGTCGGATCGCTGCGGCCGCCGCGGACCTATGGCGTCACCCTCGGCATCGATTTCTGAGCGGGGGGTCGCGACATGGACGCAGCCTTCGCTATCGGCAGCCACCGGGTCTATCGGCTAGAAGAGTGGCAGGGCGGCTTCAGCCCGCCCGCCGCCCTTTTTGCCGAATTTGAGGCGGCTGCGTTCGAGCGCGAGGCGGCAGGTTTCGAGCCCGCGTTTTTCCGCGACGGCCTGATCTATGGCTATCTCCAAAGCTGGCTGATCGACACGGCAACCGAGCGGATCATCGTCGATACCGGGGCGGGCAACGACAAGGATCGCCCCGGCATCCCGATCTTCGGCCAGCTGAACACGCCGTTTCTGGAAGGGCTGAAGGCGGCAGGTTTCGAACCAGGCGACATCGACAAGATATTCTGCACCCATCTGCATATCGACCATGTCGGGTGGAACACCGAATGGCGCGAGGGGGCATGGCAGCCGACCTTTCCCAATGCGCGCTATTATTTCCCGCGCGCCGACGAGGAGGCTTGGAACCCGGCGAAGACGCGCTATGCGACGCTCGCCGGCGCCGGGGTCAACGCCAATGTGTTCGAGGACAGCGTGCAGCCGGTCCTCGACGCGGGCCTTGCCGAACTGATCGACGACGGCGCCACCATTGCGCCGGGTATGCGCGCCTGGACCTTTCCGGGCCACACGCCGGGGCATATGGTGCTGGAGGTCGAGAGCGAAGGCGATGTGGCGCTGTTCACCGGCGACATCTTGCATCACCCCATGCAGGTGATCCGCCCCGACTGGAACAGCGTTTACTGCGAGGACCGCGAAGCCGCCGCGGCAACGCGGCGGCGCATCCTCGAACGGGCCGCTGCCAAGGGCGCGCGCATCGTGCCGGCGCATTTCGGGGCGCCGCATTCGGTGTTCGTCGAACGCGGCGACGATGGAGCATTCGTGCCGCGCTTCAGCTAGCTTCAGGGAGACGACCCCCGTGACCGACGTCCTCGTACCTTCTTTTTCTCCCGACGACGCTGCGCTGAAAGCCGATCCTTACATCGCCTTTGCGCGCCTGCGCGAACATGACCCGATCCACCGCTCCGATCTCGGCTATTGGGTCGTCAGCCGTCACGAGGATGTGCGGTCGGTGCTGATGAACCGCGAAGATTTCGGGCAGGGCGATTTCGTCGAGAATATCCGGCTGTTCTACGGTCCCGAGTTCGATGTGCTGGGGCAGCGCGGCTATAAATGGTTGTCCGAGGTGTTCCTGATGCAGGACCCGCCGCATCACACGCGGGTGCGCGGACTGGTGACGAGCGCGCTGACGGCGAAGCGGGTTCGGGCGATGGAGCCGCGCATCCGGGAGATCACGGATCGGCTGATCGACGGCTTCTTGGCGGATGGTCGTGGCGATCTGATCGCGCGTTTCGCCTACGAACTTCCGGTGCGGGTCATGTGCGACATGCTGGGCATCGATCCCGAAGACGAGCGCCTGACCGCCGTCATCAACGCCATCGCGCAAAGTTTCATCGTCTTCGAAGCGCGCGCGCTGACCCCGGAAGAAATGGCGACCGCGAACAGCCAGATTGCGGTGTTGCAGCAGTTTTTCGAAACGCTGTTCGATGAGCGGAAGGCGGCACCGCGAGACGATCTCGCGACTGCGCTTGTCCAGGCGGGTGGGGCGGAAGATGCGCTGTCGCACGACGAACTGGTGACGGTGGCGATCGGCCTGTTCGGCGCCGGGTTCGAGACGACGGCGCATATGATCGGCAACGGGGTGCTGAGCTTCAGCCGCCATCCCGATCAATGGCGGCGGCTGGTGGGCGATCCGCAGGGGTTCGCCGCTGGCACGGTCGACGAGGTGCTGCGGTACGAAAGCTCGCTCGTCGCCACCTATCGCACCGCGCTGCGACCGACCGAGGTTCGCGGGCAGCCAGTGGCGAAGGGCGAGAAGGTCCTGACACTGATCGGCGCAGGAAACCGCGATCCGCGGGTGTTCGACAATCCCGACCGCTTCGACATCGGACGCGAGAATGCGGCCCGGCACCTGAGCTTCGGCGGCGGGATTCATTTCTGTGTGGGCGCGGAGCTGGCCCGGCTCGAAGGGCGGATCGCATTCGAGCGGCTGGCAACGCGGCTGCCGGGGCTCCACGTCGATACCGAGGCGCCGGCGTGGCGCGAGGGGTTCCTGTTCCGCGGCATGAGCGCGCTTCCGGCGCGCTGGTGATGCGTCAGGGCGTGACGACGACCTTGCCGATGCGCGTTGCCGACGCCAGGCTTTCGAACGCCGCTGGTGCATCGGCGAGCGCGAATGTCCGGTCGATCACCGCGCTGATCCGCTTGCGCTCGGCAAGGCCGAAGATGATCTCCAATATCGTCTGCACCCGCGCCGGATCGCTTTCGCCAAGATAGCGGGCATCGACACCCGCCAGTTCGCCCGACTTCAGCAGCGGCAGGTTGGCGGGAAGCTTCGGGATGCCGTCGCCCGATGCAAATCCGACCACCAGGTGCCGTCCGCGCTTGGCGAGCGAGCGGAAACAGGCCTCGAACAGCGGGCCGCCGACGGGATCGAACACACGGTCTACCCCGGCAGGATGGCGGTCCTTCAACCGCGCGCGCCAGTCGGGATCGCGATAGTCGAGCACCAGATCCGCCCCGAGCGCGGCGACATGGCGCATCTTGGCCTCGCCCGAGGCGAGACCGACGACGATGCCGCCGCTGGCGTGCGCCAGCTGGACCGCCGCCGACCCGACGCCCCCCGATGCGCCGGTAACGAGCAGCGACTGCCCGGGCCGATAGCCGCCGCGATCGAACAGACCATAATAGGCGGTGAGGAAATCGAGGATCAGCGCGGACGCGCTGGCGGCTTCGAGGGCGCCCGGCACCGCGACGCTGCTTGCCGCGCTGACGATCGCCCGTTCGGCAAGGCCGCCGCCGAATTGCCAACTCGCGACACGCTGGCCCGGCGCAAAGCCCGTCACGCCGTCGCCGACCGCTTCGACGCGCCCGACGATCTCGCCACCGGGGACGAAGGGCAAGGGCGGCCGCACCTGATAGAGCCCGCGCATCACCAACGCATCGACGAACCCCAGCGCTGTCGCCTCGACGCGCAGCAGAATTTCGCCCGCTTGCGGCGCGCCGACCGGCCGGTCCTCGACCGCGAAATCCTCGACCGCGCCGAGGCGATGGCCCCGAAACGCCTTCATCGGCCGCGACCCCGCCGCCTATCCGGCTTTGGCGAGGGCAGGGCGGTCGCCATCCTTGGTGCCAAATTCCAGATCGTCGGCGTTGGGCGATCGCGTCATCCGCCAGAAGGCGTCGTTGCGCCACGGCGTGATCGCGATGACGCGGCCCTTGGCGTTGCGATACCAGTTTTCGGTGCCGGGGTGGGTCCACACCAGCTTGTCATGGGCCTCGTCGATCCGGCGACGATAGTCCTGATACACGGCGTCCTTCACCTCTACCGTATCGGCGCCCCGCGCGGCGCTGGCCAGCACGACTTCGCCGGCAAAATGCATCTGGTTCTCGATATTGCGGATCATGCTGCCGCCATGGCCCGACCCGACATTGGGGCCGAGCAGAATGAACAGGTTGGGAAATCCCGGAACCAGCGTGCCGAGATAGGCGGCCGCGTCGTCGTCGCCCCACAGATCCCGCAAGACGGCGCCGCCGCGTCCGACCACCTCATAGGAACCGAGCACGCGCGTCGTCTGGAACCCGGTCGCCAGAATGATGACGTCCGCCTCGACCTCGATCCCCGATGACGAGATCAGCCGGTTGCCCTCGACACGCGCCAGATGTTCGGGGATCAGCCGGACATTCGGCTTGCGCAGGGTCCGATACCAGCCATTGTCGAGCAGCATGCGCTTCGCGAAGGGCGGATAGTCTGGCAGCACGTCGTCGATCAGTTCGGGGCGGTCCGCCAGCTGTTCCTCGACATAGCGGGTGAAATGGCGGCGATGGCCGTCGTTGATCGCGTTCACCGCGCGCTCGGGATGTGGCCACTCGGGGTCGCGGTGCAAGGTGCCGTGCACGCGGTCGTTGAAGGTCCACGAGAGGCGCTGTTCCAGCCACGCGCGATAGAGCGGCACGGCCTGCATCAGATATCGTACGCCGTCCGGAACCGCCTTGCGGAATTGCGGGAAGGGCGCCGCCCATTGTTTCGACCGCGCGAAGAGGGTGAGCGCGCTCGCCTCGTCGGCAACCGCCGGGGCGACCTGCATTCCCGACGCGCCATTGCCCACCACCGCGATGCGTTTGCCCGCCAGGTCGGCGTTCTCGGGCCAGCGGCTGGTGTGGATGACCTCGCCGGCGAAGGTGTCGAGGCCCTCGATTTGCGGATATTTCGGGATGTTGAGGATGCCGACGGCGCTGAACAGATAGTCGGCGCGGTGCGTTGTCGTCGTGCCGTCGGGTTTCGCCACTGCCACTTCCCATTGACCGGCGTCGTCGATCCAGCGCGCCGATTCCACCCTGGAATTGAACTGCGCGCGGGCGGGCAAGCCATATTCGCGCGCGGTGTCGAGCAGATAGGCTTCGATCTCGTCGCGCAGCGGGAAATATTGCGACCAGTCGTTCGGGCGGCACGAGAAGGTATAGGTCAGCGACGGGGTATCGACCCCGCATCCCGGATAGCGATTTTCGAACCAGGTGCCGCCGAAATCCTCGTTCTTTTCGAACAATACATAATCGATGCCCAGCCGCTGCAGCTCCATTCCGGCGCAAATGCCCGAAATGCCGCCGCCTACCACGATCGCCGATTTCGTCTTGAGCGAGGGGGGTGCCTCGCGCGGTGCGGGTGCATACATCATCCCGGCCGCGACAATATCGCCATATTCCGTCGGCACATGCTCGGCCATGGCGACGCTCAGCATGGTCGCAAGATGGGCATTGTCGGGGCGGGGCAGCGCCAGCGGCTTGCTTTTCAGCCAGGCTTCGATCGCCTGGTGTGCTTGGTCGCGTACTTCGCGCTGGATATCCTCGGGCAGCTGGCCGCTGTCATTGTCGTCGAGGCCGGGGGCGCGGCGCGGGCGATAGGGCTCTTCCAGCCATTTGGCGTCGCCCGTCATCTGGTGAAGCAGCATGAGCAGCGACGGGATATTGCCCTGTTCGACCCCCGCCGCCAGAAGCGGCCAGTCGATCTGGTCCGCTGCGATCGGCCGGTCGGCTATCGGATCAGTCATGTCTTCAATATCCTGGAACGAGCGATGAAAGGGGAGCGCATGGGGCTTTTCCGGGCGGAGGGTTTTCGCACATCATGGCGCAAAGCTCTCGCGGCGGACCCTCAGCCCCGCGGCTTCGCGGTCCCAGGTATCGCCGGTGATGCCTTCGCGGCGCAGATCGGTCTTGAGCACTTTGGCCGACGGCGTCTTCGGCAACTCGTCGAGCACGCGGAAATAGCGCGGGACCATGAAATAGGGCATGGTCTCGATCAGATATTCCGCCAGCGCGCGGCAGTCGACCGACCGCCCCGGGACGGGCGCGACGACGACCATGACCTCGTCCTCCGAATATTCGCTCGGCACCGCGATCGCGGCTGCTTCGCGCACGTCGGGGTGGCGGCAGACCTCGGCCTCGACCTCGAACGACGAGATATTCTCGCCGCGGCGGCGGATCGCATCCTTCACCCGGTCGACGAAATAATAATAGCCTTCCGCGTCGCGGCGAAAGGCGTCGCCGGTGTGGAACCAGCCGTTGCGCCACGCGGCGGCGGTCGCCTCGGGGTTGGCGTTATAGCCGCTGTTCATCGCCCAGGGGCGGTCGGTGCGGACAAGCATCTCGCCGATTTCGCCGACCGCGACCTCGCAATCATTGCCGTCGACCAGCCTGACTTCCACGCCCGGACGGACCCGGCCGCAGGTGCCGATCTTGGCGGGATTGGCCTCGGAGACGATCGGCGACGAAATCTCGGTCATGTTGAAGATCGTATAGATGTCGATGCCGAAGCGCTCGGTAAAGGCGGGCGCGTCGCCCGTCAGCGGCACCATGAACGCCTTTTTGACGCCATGGTCGCGGTCTTGCGCGGAGGGCGGCGCCTTCAGCAGGAAGGTGGCCATGACGCCCAGCAGAAACACGACCGTCGCGCCGGTGCGTTTCGCCACCGCCCAGAATTCGTCGGTCGAGAAATTGTCGATCAGGGCAACCGAAGCGCCGCGGGCGAGCATGACGAAGGGCGGCCCCATGCCGCCGATATGAAAGATCGGCGCAACGCACATATAGCGATCGTCCTCGCCGACCATCGGCCAGCTCTCCGGCCCGGCGTTGGAGAACATGTGGAGATAGGACGACAGCACGCCCTTCGACGGGCCGGTGGTCCCCGATGTATAGATGATCGACTGGATGTCCCACGGATCGATAGGCCGGTCGAGCGGCAGGTCGTCGGAGGGGTCGCCGGTCACCTCGTCGAAGCGCACCGACGGAAGCGGCGCCTCCGGTATCGCATTTGCCGTCGTGACGACGAGGCGCTCGACCCCGGCCAGATCGACCTCGGCGAGGCGCGGGATCAGGTCGGGATGGACGAGCAATGTCCGCGCCGACGAATTGGCGAGAACATGCTCCAGCAGGCCGCCCCGGTACGCGGTGTTGAACGGCACGAAGACCGCGCCGAGATAGTTGATCGCATAGAAGGCGACCAGCGCGTCGGGCCCGTTCGGCAGCCACACCGCCACATGTTCGCCCTGCCGGACGCCGAGCTTGCGGAGACCCGCGGCCTTGGCGCGGACGCGCGCCCGGATTTCGGCGAAGCTCCATTCGGAGCCGTCGGCAAAGACGATATGCGCCTTGTCGGGCCGCTCGGCCGCCCAGCGGTCGAGCAGGTATCGCAGCACGCACTCGTCGCGATTGGGAATGCGCGGATCCTGAAAATCTCGCGCGCGATTCGCGTCCTGTTCGGGCGCGCCTGGTCGGTCGGTTGCCGTGGTCGCTTGCATCGTCAGGCTGCTCGGCGAAGGATTTCGAGGATATCGGCGGCGGAGGTGACCGGCCGCGGGTTCGTGCGGCCCCAAATATCGAGCAATGTGTAGTCGGCGACTTGCTGAAAGCGGCTTTCGTCGACGCCGACCTCGCTCAGCCGGCGTGGCATGCCCAGGCCCGAGATGAACGCGTCGAGCGCCGCCGACGCGCTCGCATGGCCGCCGCCGAGCACGGCGAGGGTGCGCGCCTGCCGGCTGGCGTCATATTCGGCGTTCCACGCCAGCACATAGGGCGACATGACGCAGGAGGTGTAGCCGTGCGGGACGTCGCAGGTGCCCCCCAGAATATGGCCGATCGCGTGGCTGGCCCCCATCGGAACGCCGCCGATGATGCTGATCATCGACTGCCAGGCGCCGATCTGGCATTTCAACCGGCCTTCGAGATCGCCGGGATCGGCCTTGACCCGCGGCAGGCCCTCGACGAGCAGCCGCAGTGCACTTTCGGCGAGCCCGTCGGCAAAATCGTTCGACTGATAGGAGGACAGGGTTTCCACCGCATGATCGACCGAGCGAACGCCGGTCGATAGCCACAGCCATTCGGGCGTGTGGCGCGTGATGGCGGGGTCGAGCACGACCATGACCGGCGCCATGTCGCGATGCTCATAACCCTGCTTGTGCTGCGTCACTTCGTCGGTCGAACCCGAAAGCGCATTGAATTCGCCGCCGGAGAGCGTCGTCGGCACGCAGATGACCGGAATGTCGGGGCCGACGGTGACCGGGTTGATGACCTCGCCCGCGTCGGTGACATAGGTGCGCAGCGGCTCGAACGCCTCGACGCTCCGCACATCATGCTTGATCAGCAGCGCGACGATCTTGGCGCTGTCGGTGGCCGAGCCGCCGCCGATGGACACGATCAAATCGGCTCCGGCGGCGCGCGCGGCGTCAGCTGCTTTCAGAACGTCGGCGCGCGGTGCATGGGGCGCAATTCCGCTGAAGGTGGCCGCATGTCGCCCACCCAGGGCCGCTTCGATCTTTCCGATTTCATCGGTGCGTTCGCGCAGCGTCGTCGATGCCAGCAGGAAGACCTTGCTGCATCCCATCTTCCCCGCCTGATCGGCGATCGCTTCCGCCGTCGGAACGCCCATCGTAACCCGCTCGGTCCGGGTGAAACGCAATTCGCTCGGGGTGATCTCAGCCATCGTGTCGCTCTCCTCTGATCCTCCGGTCTGTGCCGGACTCGTGAATCAGATAGTGACAGGACAAGAAGATACTGGCTAGTATATTTTTCAACCGATGAGAATATTTCCGCCGGAGTGCGCGGATGAAGGGGAGCCAAATCCGGATGAGTGAACAGAAAGAGGGTGCGTCGCCGCCGGCTGCAAATATCCGCATTCTCGAATTTTCGGGGCTCGGTCCGACCCCCTTTGGCGCGATGCTGCTCGCGGACCTCGGCGCCGACATCCTGCGCATCGAACGGTTCGGGGCCGGGCGGCCCTTGGGCGGCGATCCGCAATATGACTTTCTCTACCGGAACCGCCCGTCGGTCGCGATTGATCTCAAATCTCCCGATGGCCTCGATCTTGTTCGCGATCTGGCGATGAAGGCCGATGTCGTCATCGAAGGCTATCGACCGGGGGTGATGGAGCGGCTCGGGCTGGGTCCGGAAACACTGTGCGCCGCGAACCAGCGACTGATCTACGCCCGCATGAGCGGGTGGGGGCAAACCGGCCCGCTTGCATCGCGCGCCGGGCACGACATCAATTATCTTGCGCTCACCGGCGCGCTATATCCGATCGGGCCGGGCAATGCGCCGCCCACGCCGCCGCTGAATCTCGTTGGAAATTTCGGGGGCGGCGGGACCTTTCTCGCGATGGGCGTGCTCGCCGCGCTGCTCGAGCGGCACCGCTCGGGCAAGGGCCAGGTTCTCGACGTGGCGATGGTGGATGGCATATCGGTCCTGCTGACCCAGATGGCCGGCTGGATGCAGATGGGCTTGTGGAATAGCGGGCGCAGCAACAATCTGTTGGACGGCAGTGCCTATTTCTACCGCTGCTACGAGACCGCCGATGGCCGGCACATGGCTGTCGGGGCTTTGGAGCGCGAATTTCACGATGCGTTCGTGGCCGGGCTGGGGCTGGACCCGCTTCAATTCACCGATTATCTCAACCCGGCCGTCTGGCCCGACCGTTTTCGTCGGATCGAGCCGATATTTCTGTTGCGCTCGCAGCGCGAGTGGGCCGCAATTTTCGACCAACTCGACGCTTGCGTTTCCCCGGTCCTGACGTTTCGCGAAGCGGCCGACCATCCCGCCCATTTGGCGCGCCATGTTCACGCGCATTCGGGTCCCGCGTTGCAGCCCGCGCCCGCGCCAAGATTTGCAAGATCGCCGGCGCGGCTGCCCGACCCTGTAGTTTCCAAGCCCGACAATGCAGAGACTTTGACGAATTGGGACGTCACCGCGGATGCGATACGGTTGCTGCAAGAAAACAAGGTTTTGGGATAGCGCGTCTATCCCCCCGCACGGATGAGACTGGACGGGGGAAACCGCCGATGACCGCAGAGGCAAGCGGCGGCTCCACAATCGCGGCCACGCCTTACGAAGCCCAGGTGCGTCGCCCAAAAATCGCTGTCCTACAAAGTCGCGCCGCGTTAGCCTGATTCGCCGTCGTTACTCGCGTATCTTTTGCCGCCGCGCACAGGCTCGCGGGGGAGAGTGTGCCGCTGCGACCGCCATTGGGCTGAACTTCCCTGAACTTTGAACGACGCCCGATGACGGCGGGCGGGACGGCTTGGGCTACCCAAGGGGCGCGCATTTCCCTGGAATGATGATGCCGGACGCGCCCGGGCGATTGACCGCGAGGCGATCCATCCCGCATGTAGGGGGCCGGTATTTTCTTGTGCTGGAAGGGCCGTGCAGTGCTCAATATCGGATGTCGGCTGGCGGCCCTCCTCGGCCTTGCCGTGATGCTCACGGGCTCGGCCACCGGCCGGCCGGGCGATCCCGCGCCGCCGGGTTCGAACCCGATCATCCGCGACAAGTTCACCGCCGATCCCGCCCCTCTCGTCGTCGGCGACACGCTGTATCTCTATGTCGGGCATGATCAGGCGCGGGGCGACGAGATGTTCAACATGCGCGAATGGCTGGTCTATTCGACGAAGGACATGCGGCATTGGACCACCCACGACCCGATCATGCAGGTCGCCGATTTCAAATGGGCAAAGCAGGACGCCTGGGCGGCGCAGGCGATCCGCAAGAACGGCAAATACTGGTTCTACGCCGCGGTCGAGCATGACGACAGCCATCCGGGCAAGGCGATCGCCGTCGCGGTGTCGGACAGCCCGACCGGACCGTTTGTCGATGCCAAGGGATCGGCGCTGATCACCAATGGCATGACCCCCAAAGGCACGCACAGCTGGGAGGATATCGACCCCACCGTCTTCACCGACGACGACGGCACGACTTGGATCGCGTGGGGCAACCGCCAATGCTATATCGCCAAGCTGAAGCCCAATATGATCGAGATCGACGGCCCTATCACCGAGATCACGCCGCCCCATTTCGAGGAAGGGCCGTGGCTGCACGAGCGCGGCAAGCTCTACTATCTGACCTATGCCTCGCTCGACCGGACGACGCAGCGCGACGAGCATGTCTCCTACGCCACCGCGCCGTCGCTCGCCGGGCCCTGGACCTATCGCGGGTTGCTGACCGGGCCGGGCAAATCCAGCTTCACCATCCACCCCGGCATCGCGGAGTTTCGCGGGGTGTGGTATATCTTCCTGCACGACGCCTCGCTGACGATCGGCGATCAAAAGGGCGCGCTCGGGCGCCGGTCGGTGACCGTCGAATATCTGTCTTATGACGAAAAGGGGGCAATGAAGCCGGTGATCCAGACCGACGCCGGCGTGTCGGTCCCGCCGCCCTGAAGATCAGAACGGTCGTCCGGCGCTGAACTCTGTGGCGATGCTCCGCCAAGCCGCCGCCTGTTCGTGCGGCTGGCCTGAAAATTTCGCGGCGCGGGAACTGCGAAAGGTCGTCCGGCGTATTCTCGCCGAGCTTCAAAACGCAATGGATTGAATGCTTTCCACCGGGCCGCGCCGTTGCGCGGCCCGGACTATTGCCCTTTCCTCCACGATGCTTGCGCCCTCGAAAAGCCGGCGGCCCCAAGCGCCGTTGCCAACGATCTTGCATGAACGCGCAACAAGATTTCGGCCGTTGCGTTTGACAGGCATGACACCGCGCTGGCCCAGCACTTTATGGATCGTCCGTCATGGCCAGAGCGCCGGCAATGTCGCCCGCGACGCTGCCGATGCCGCCGGATCGTTCCGCATCGCGCTCGATCGCCGCGATGTCGATGTCCCGCTGTCAAAACTGGGCGAAGAGCAGTCGCGCGCGCTCGGCGAGTGGTTCGCCGCGGGCAAGGAGGATGGCCGCCCCGAGATATTGCTGGCATCGCCCTATGCGCGTGCCGTCCGGACGGCCGAGATCTTCCGCGCCGCCGGCGGGTGCCCGCCGGATGAGAAAATCTGCATCGACGAGCGGCTTCGAGAAAAGGAGTTCGGCATCCTCGACGGGTTGACGCATGTCGGCATCGAGGCCGCGCACCCCGAACAGGCGGCGTTTCGGACGCTCCTCGGCAAATTCTACCATCGGCCGCCGGGCGGCGAGAGCTGGTGCGACGTTATCCTGCGCCTCCGCTCGCTGCTCGACACGGTATCGCTGCACTATGGGGGGCGGCGGGTGATGATTGTTGCGCACCAGGTCGTGGTGCTGTGCCTTCGCACCATCATCGAAAATCTTGAGGAGAAGGAAATCTTGGCCATCGACAGCGAAGGCGACGTCGCCAATTGCGCGATCACCGAATATCGTTTCGATCCCGGCATCGGCCGCGACGGAAACCTGGTGCTGGCGCGCTATAATGTCACCGCGCCCATGACGGGCGACGTCGCCGTTACCCGCGACCCCGACGCGATGGTGGCCGCGCGTGGGTGAAGAGGCCCGGCTCGACACGGCGTGGCTGAAAGCCAATCCGCTGCCCGATCATCACGACAATGTCGACAAGAACGGACGCGGCCGGGTGCTCATAATCGGCGGGTGTCGGCGCGTGCCGGGCGGCATGTTGCTGACCGCCGAGGCGGCTTTCCGGGCCGGCGCGGGAAAGGTGACGATCGCGACCATCGCCTCGGCCGCCATTCCGATCGGTATCGCTTTCCCCTCCTGCGCGGTGATCGCGCTTCCCGAGACCGAGGGCGGCGAGATATCGCCCGACAGCGCCGAACTCCTCTTGGGCGAACTGAAACTGCATGATGCGGTCGTCATTGGCCCCGCGATGATCGACGAGGCGATCGTCGGATCGCTCCTCGCGGCGCTGCTGCCTGCGCTCCCCGAGGATAAATTCCTGCTGCTTGACGCTTTCGCGTTGCGCGCCGCCGCCGATCATGCCGAGGAAATCCGCTCGCGTGGTGCCCATATCGTCATGACCCCGCATGAAGGGGAGCTCGCGGCGTTGCTGGGTGTCGAGCGTGAGGCGGTGGCCGCCGATCCCCCCGGTCATCTGGCCGAAGCCGTCGAGCGCTTCGGCTGCGCGGTCATGGTCAAAGGTTCAACAAGCCATCTGATGGCCGGCAACACATCGCTGAGCTACGCAGGCGGCGGGCTCGGGCTTGCGGTCAGCGGGTCGGGAGACATCCTGGCGGGACTGATCGCCTCGCTCGGCGCGCAGGGCCTGTCGCCGCTCGACGCCGCGGCATGGGGCATCTGGTTGCATGGCGAGGCGGGGCGACGCTTGTCGGAGACGATGGGACCGCTCGGCTTCCTTGCGCGCGAACTGCCGCCGCTCGTTCCCGGGCTGATGCGCGGCGTCTGACCGCCCGAGCGGACGCTAGCGTAGCGCCGCGCGGGTCATGTCCTTGCAGCCGGCCGCAGATAGCGGCGGAGCCTTGATTGCCGGACCATCGTCCTTGCGCAGCCCGAGGGCGCTGCCGATCGAGCGGCCGATCGACCCGATGATGCCTTTGCCTGAGCCTTTCCCCGCGGCGGGCCGGTTATCGACCGTGATCGCGGGGGCCGAAAGGGTGCCGCTGATCCGCAGCGGATCGACGAGTTTCAGGACCGGCTTGTTCTTCGAGGCGCCCGCCACGGTCAGCGCGACCGTTTCACCGTCGAGGTTGATTACTCCGCTGCCGCTGCCGCGCGAGACGGCGGTCGCCATCAGGAAGGGCGCGGGGCGGAGCACGCCGTTCCTGGCGTCGAACGCCAGGATCGCGCAGGTGAGCGGCGTCATGGCGTCGTCGTTGCCGAGTGTCTGGCCGATCGCGCCGCCAAGATCCTGCCCGAGGACGAAGGCAGCGGCGCGGTTCATCGCGCCGCGGCTGGCGGTGAAGGCGATCTTGCCGCTTCCGTTGCTGAAGGCCTCGCGAATCGTCGTCCCGCGGCCCGCGATCCGAACGAGACCCTGTACCGCCCCGCCGATCATGTCAGGCTGGCCGATCAGCGTTTCGAGCCGCGCTCCCTCGACCCTGAGCTCGGTCGAGAAGATCGGCGTGGCGGCCGTGGAATCGACTTTCACCCAGCCGGTCATGCGCCCAGCGTCGAGCTTGGCGACGGCCTTGTCGAGCTTGAGGATACGGTGGTCGAGCGTCAACTCGCCCGTCAGGTTCTGGAAGACCGAGCCGCCCCGGATCAACAGCCGGGCGATGGAAAAGCGGATGGTGCCGTCAGTCGGCCCCATCCGGCTGAGATCGATCCGGGTATCCGGAATGATCCGCTTGCCGATCCGGGCTTCCTTCGCGCGCGCGGCGGCGAGGCCCGCGTCGTCGGCGAGATCGTCGAAGTCGAATTGCGGGGCATCGATCGTCGCGTCGATCTTGGTTCGGCCGCCGCGCTTCAGCACGGTCGCCTTGGCATCGATGCGCGACCGGCCGATCGTGCCGCGCAGGGTGTCGATGAACCAGTCTTCGCCGACATGACGCACTGAACCGGAAAGGTCGATGTCCTGCGTGCCGAACAATCCCGCCTCGATCACATGGTCGAGCTTTTTGAGGCTGGTGCCCTTGGCGATTATCGTCATTTTCATGTCGCGGAAGTTGAGGGGGCCGGCGGCTGTGCCGGTCGCGCTCAAGTCGAGGACAGCGGAGTCCAGCCTGGCCGAGAATGGCCAGGCGTGGGCCGCCTTTTGCCCCGCAAGAGCGTTGCCGCGCGCCGTCAGGCGGGCGGGCGTTCCGTCAAAGGTGCCAGCGGCGTCGATGGCGAGGCCGGTCGCGGCATCGGCTGTGATCGTGCCCCGGATATCGAGCCTGCGCTTCACATCGCGGAGCGTGAAGCGGCCCTTGTCGATCAGCAGCCGCTCCAGCGACGGTGCATCGCGGCTTGTCGACGAGGTCTTGCCGGGTCGGCCCGCCCAATTGCTGTTGCCCTTGGCGTCGCGGACGAGCGCAACGTCGAGCCCCATCACGGTAATCGACTGCGGATCGGCGTCGCCGATGATCAGATCGAAGATCGACACGCGAGCGCTGGCCCGGGACACGGTCAGGAAATCGCCGGTGCCGGCCCACGCCGGCTGGACGATCCGCAGGTCGCGCACCACGATCTCGGGGGTGAAAGAAAAGGCGCTCGTTCGCGACAGGGCGCCGATCGTCACCGGCGCATCGAACTCGTCCGAGAGCCGGCGCTCGGCGACGCTCTTCAACAATCCGACGGGAAAGGCGGCAGCCGCGAGTAACGCGAGAAGGAGCACGATGGCGATGGCCGCAAGGGTGATCTGCCTTTTCTTTGGAACGCGACCGGCTGAATCTCGTGCTGTCGCCATTCGCGGTCTTTCTTGCTGTCTGCCAAGGGGGCAAATCCGACATGATGCAAAGCATTGACGAAAGCCTATCTTTCGATGCCTTGCAGGGACTTGATCTAAGTTGGCTCGTGACGCCCGGCTTTGCGCTAGGCGACTCGCGCTGCGACGAGGGGGGATGTGCCGCGACCCGCACATGTTCTCGTCGCAGCAACCTTGCTCGGCCGTTTCGCAACCGGCGGAGCGCCCCGCCTGCCGCAAACTGTTGCGTCAATTCCAGCGACCGGCTTGTTCTCGGCTCTGCTCACTGGGAGAATTTGGGCGCCGATTGCGCGAGCCGTTCGATCGCATCGTCGGATGACCAATTGGCATCAACGGCCAGAATGATCACCGAACAGCTGAGATGCCCCGCTTCGTCGGTGACGTTGATCCGCAAGGCGTCGTCTTCGAACGGCATGGCGGGATTGTCGGCCAGCAGGGCGCTCGCATATCGGACCGCTTCGCGCCGTGCCGCGGCATCGTCGACCAGCTCATGGCCCAGATGGTCGATGTCGTGCGTCCCGTCGACCGTGTGAAAGAAATAGCGCGGCATTGGTTTCGGTCTCCTGCGGACGATTCTCGTCCCTGTCCCTCAACCCGCTACAGCCTTGTTTCGATGCAAACAGATGTCGGAAAAATTCTGCGATCTGGCTGAATCCTCGCTTGCCGTTCGATCGACGCAAAGCGCAGCTGCGGCCGCATCGCAACATGGATCAAGTCGGCGACGAACCGTTCGCGCTACGAAGGTTGGAACGCGAACGGATCAGGAGCAAGGCAATGGCGCACATCGAGGATCCGATCTGGACAGCCGTCATCGCCGCCGAGGACGTACATGGCGAAGGCTCCGAACATCACGCCCGCAGTGAAGCCGGGACGGCATGCCGCACCGGCGATATGCGCAAGGCCGCCATTTGGCATGCTGCAGCCGATGATCTTCATCTGCTGCATTCGATCAATCAGCTGTCTGCCGACGCGGTTGCAGCGCCTACGTCCTTGCGGCCCGCGCCTGCTGCAAGCGGCGCTGCCGCACTACCGGCCTGAACCGCGCTACCGATCGGACCGGAACTGCATGCTTGAGAGATTTGCCGGTTGCGGCCATGACCGATGCTGCCGCGAGTATCCGCGGATGCGTGGGGGAAGCCGGTAAGAATGGAATCGACGAAGATGGCCGCGCTTGGCCGTGACGAGCGTTCGAGCCGACTGATCATCGGAATGCTGTCGCTGGGCTTTGCCGCCTTGCTGGGGGCTACCGGAACGACATTCTGGATCCAGCGGCAGAATGAGGCGAGCGCAGAACTCGTGGCCCATACCCTCGCCGTTGAGGCGAGCCTTGGCGGCGTCGCAAGCGCTGCCGAGCGGATGGAGACGGCGCGGCGCGGGCTGTTGCTGACAGGCGACCGCCAATTTTCAGACCGCGTCGAAGCCTCGCAGGAAATAGCGCGGGCACGCGCCACCGACCTGTCGGGGCTGGTCGCCGACAACCCGGAGCAGGGCGAACGCGTCGCGCGCCTCCTGTCGCTGCTCGATGCCTATGTCCGCCATTATCGGATCACGACGGGGCTGACCGGTCCCGCGCGCAGCGCGATGCTGACCGACTTTACGAACGACGATGGCGTCAAACAGGTGCGGGAGATGCGCGCGATCGTGCAGACGATGATCGACGAAGAGCTGAGCCTGCTGCGGGAGCGCGAGGCCCAGCAGGTCAATACCCAGCGCCTGTTTACCGCGGCGCTCATCATCACCGCGCTGCTGATCGTTCTTGCCGCGGGGATCACGCTCTGGCTTGTCCGCAAGAACCTCAAGGAGCTGCGGATATCGCGCAGCGAACTGCGTCTCCTGAACGAAGATCTGGAAGAGCTCGTCGACGCCCGGACCGCCGCGCTCAAGCGGGCCAATGCCGAAATCCAGCGCTTCGCCTATATCGTGTCGCACGACCTGCGTTCGCCGCTGGTGAATGTGATGGGCTTCACGGCCGAACTGGAGACCGCGCGCCAGTCGATCGCAGGCTATTTGCGGACGTGCGACGAGCGCGGCTGGCAGTCCCCCGATGCGGCGACCAGGCTCGCGATCGAGGAAGACCTGCCCGAAGCGATCGGCTTTATCCGGACATCGACCCAAAAGATGGACCGGCTGATCAATGCCATTTTGAATCTTTCGCGCCAGGGACGCCGGACGCTGGCGCCCGAACCGCTCGACCTGACGCGCCTCGTGACGGGCATCGCGGAGTCGCTGCAACACCGGATCCAGGAAACGGGCACGACACTCACTGTCGAGACGCTTCCCGCGATCGTCAACGACCGCGTGGCTGTCGAGCAGATCCTGTCGAACCTTATTGAAAATGCGCTTAAATACCGGCACCCGGACCGGCCGGGGGTGATCGCGGTCCGCGGCCGCACCGAACATGGCCGCGCGATCGTCGAGGTCGCCGACAATGGCCGCGGCATCGATCCGCGCGATCATGAGCGCATCTTCGATCTGTTTCGGCGCTCGGGAACCCAGGACCAGCCAGGCGAGGGCATCGGTCTCGCGCATTCGCGGGCGCTTGCGTATCGGCTTGGCGGCTCTATCGAAGTTTCATCAACCCTCGGCGAGGGATCGACCTTCCGTTTAAGCTTGCCGACGGAATGGCACAACGGAGACGACAATGCCTGATCAACTGCCCGTCAACATCGTCATGATCGAGGACGACGAGGGCCACGCCCGGCTCATCGAAAAGAATATCCGGCGCGCTGGCATCTCGAACCGGATCCACCATTTCCTCGACGGAAATTCGGCGCTCGATTTCCTCTATGACAGCGAACATGGCCCCGTGCGCAACGGGCCGGCGCTGATCCTGCTTGACCTCAACCTGCCCGATATGAGCGGGACGGACATCCTGGCAAAGATCAAGGCCGACGGAAGTCCGCTTCGCCGCACGCCGGTGGTCGTCCTGACGACGACCGACGATAAGGTGGAGATTCAGCGCTGCTACGATCTCGGCTGCAATGTCTACATCACCAAGCCGGTGAATTACGAAAATTTCGCCGACGCGATCCGTCAGCTCGGCCTTTTCCTCTCGGTGATCCAGGTCCCCGAGCCCGAGCAGCCTTGAGAAAAACCCTGCCTCACATTCTCTATATCGACGACGACGACGGTATTCGGCGTCTGGTGTCCCGGGCCCTGACGCGCAAAGGTTTTGACGTCAGTCTGGCGGCGAGCGGCCCCGAGGGCGTCGATGCGACGCGCGTTGGCGCCTTCGATCTGGTCGCGGTCGATCATTATATGCCTGTCCAGGACGGCCTTGCGACGCTGCAGGCGTTGCGGGCGCTGCCCGACTGTCCGCCCGTGGTCTATGTGACCGGATCGGAAGAGAGCCGGATCGCCGTCGCGGCACTCAAGTCCGGGGCCGACGACTATGTGGTCAAGTCGGTGGGCGAGGAGTTTTTCGACCTCCTCGCGAGCAGCTTCGAGCAGGTGCTCGAACGCGCGCAGCTGCGGCGCGAGCGCGAGCAGGCGGAGATCGAACTGCGTGCGAGCAATGCCCGGCTCGAGGCGCTGTTGAAGGAGGTCAATCACCGCGTTGCCAACAATCTGCAAATGGTGATGTCGTTCATTTCGCTGCAGGCGAAATCGCTCCCCGACGGCGCCGCGCGCGAGACCCTCCAGAAAACCCAGCAGCGCATCGCGACGATCGCCCAGGTCAATCGGCGCCTGTACACGACCGACGATGTCGAATTCGTGGCGATGGACGATTATCTAGGCGGTCTGGCAGCCGATCTGAGCGAAAGCTGGTCCACCTCCGCCGCCCGGCGCGACATCACGGCCGATGTCGAGCCGATCAAGCTCAGCACCGACAAGGCGGTCGCGCTGGGGATGATTGCCAACGAGTGGGTCAGCAATGCGTGCAAATATGCCTATGGCGATCGCGCGGACGGTAACATCCGCATTGTCATGCGCGAAACCGGCGAAGGTCTGTTGGAGCTGACGGTCGAAGATGATGGATGCGGGATGCCCGCGAACGGCGCCGTTCGCGGAACCGGCCTCGGCACCCGGCTGATCGAGGCCATCGCAAGGACGCACCGCGCCCAGATATGCTATGGCGCACCTGCGTCGGGTGCATCCGGAACCCGAGCACGGATCGCCCTGCCGCTCGGCAAAAGCGACCGCCCAAGACCCTGACCTAAAGCTGCCCGACGGCTCCTCGCCAACCGCGGTCCCTGCGGACCGCAGATCGCTCAGATCATTGCCGCGATGACCAGACTGGCGTTGTCCGTACCGTCGCGGCTCATAGCCTGGTCGATCAGGAGGTCCGCTAGATCAGGCAAACCTGTCGATCGAGGCACTTCGGCGCCGAGCGTTCGCGACAAGCCGTCGGAGCACAAAAGGATGAGATCGCCGGGCCTCAACTCCACCTGTCGACGCTCGATCACGATATGGTCTTCGACGCCAAGCGCGCGGGTGATGACATTAGCCTTGGGATGCCGCAGCGCCTCCTCCGCCGACAGCGCGCCGGCGTCCACCAATCGCTGAACGAGACTGTGGTCGCGGGTCAGCAGCTCGAGCGCGCCGTCGCGGATCCGGTATGCCCGGCTGTCGCCAGCCCAGAAAATATCGGCGATGTCGCCGTGCACGCTGGCCGCGACGACGGTGGTCCCGCTGCGCCGATCACCGTCCTGTCCACGGTTGAACAGCGCCGCATTGGCGTCCCTCAGCGCCCCCACGATGGCATCGGCAGTCGGATGATCGAGTGCGTCGAGCGCGTCGATGGCGAACTGTGCCGCGACGTCTCCCGAATGATGCCCGCCCATTCCGTCCGCCACGGCCCACAGCTGCCGCTCCGGACGATCGAGAATGCGGTCTTCGTTGACCTTGCGCACATGCCCGACATGCGTGCGGCTGGCCGATCGCACGTCCTGCGCGCGGTCTTCGGGCGGCTGCGGCATTTTTGCCCGCAACAGGCGCGACAGCATCATGCCCGCCGATCCTCGGCCGCGCTGTCCGCGCCGTCATAGGCCCGCACGAACGCCCGGTCGAGGGCGCCCGACGCCCGGCCTTCGACCTCCTCGACCAATTCGCCATGGCGGCGCCCAAGCTCGTCCAGCCGCGCGGCAGCCTTGTTCTGGAACAGCCCGGTTTGCGCGCTTTCCACATGGGCCGGATCGAGCCGGTCAATCGCCTCGCGGAGGCTGCCGCGCAGCCCGGCGAAGGTAGCCGCCAAATGCCGCTTGATATCGCGAAACGAGGACTGGAGCGCCTCGGGTCCGGACAGAAAGCCGTGGTTCCCGTCAAGAATGAGGTCGATCGCAAGCCGCTGCGTAGGGGCCCATTTGAACGGGTTGTTCTCGGTGCTGCCGATCGTCGTTCGTGTCATCTGGTAGCGACTGCGCGCTTGGTCGCGCTCGCTCATGAGGTCGCCAACGCCGAGCACCATCTGGCGATAGACACCCCCCACCCGGCGCATGATTTCGGCGGGATCCTCTTTGGCGAGCAGCGAAGCGTCGAGACCGGCGCCCTCGCAGAAGGCATCGAGGAGCGAACCGCTGGTGACGGGAGCGGATGGCGCGCCCACGGTCTCGGGTCGATCCTCCCAATCGACCGGCACGCCGATGGAATCGCCAAGCGGCGGCATGAGGACCATCGTCCGCGTTTCTTGACCCGCGAGTTCGGTCTGCGGCGCGTGGCAAGCCACGATGCGGAAGTCGCCGAGGCGGATCGCAAAGGGCAGGAGAATGGGGATATCATCATTCTGGGGCAAACGTTGGCCCGTCGACGCGTTGTAGACGCCGTTGCTGCCCAGCGATCTCAAAATGAGCTCCCCGTCCTCGGCCTTGAATTCGCAGTGGGTTCTCGAAATCGCACATTCCGGATCGACGATCGTCCAGTCGGCGTCGCGGTCCCGTCCGATGCGGAGCGTCCCATCGCGCAGGAGCCGGGCGTCGACCGGATGAAGGTCGTCCTTCTTGTCGAAGAGCTGCAGCATGAACATGACGGTTCTCCTCAGGCGACCTGGCGGATGGAGGCAGCGGTATCCTGCGGATCGGATATGCGCGTTGCGACCATGGAGGCTTCCAGATCGCGGGGCTGTTCGGCCAGCTGGGCTTCCACCGTGGCGGCCGCCTTGTTGAACGCGTCGAACGCGGCACCGAATTCGTCGCCTCGCCGATGCGATATCCGCAGCGCGAAGCGCGCCGACCCGGCTTCATCGAGCGCGCCGCGCAGCCGCGCGAGCGGCCGCGTCACCGCTGCGCCGCTGAAATATCCGACCGCCGCAACCGTGAGCAGAACGGTAAGCGAAAGCGCGGCGAGCAGGAAGCGGGTGTTTGCCTTGGCGGCCGCAAGCGCGTCGGTGCGGATGACGATATCGACCTTGCCATAGTTACCGCCCGCGTAGCGGATCGGCCGGACGAACCGCATGCCGTCTTCCAATTGTCCCGAGCGGTAGCTGACGGCCGTGTCGGCCTGCGTCGGGATCGCGGGACCGCCGGTGGCAGCCGCATGGCGCCGGCCCATCTGCGCCGAATTGGTCGACGCGCGAACGATGCCTGCCGCGTCGACCACTGCGATGCTGCGAATCTCGCGGTCTTCGCTTGCGCTCTCGACGAAAGCCTGGACGGCGCTCCAGTCCTGCTGATCCGCCGGCAATGCCGCATTGTCGACGGCCGTCACCCCGGCGTTGCTCGCGACAAAAGCCGCGATCGTCTGACCAGACGCGACCGCCATCTCTTCGAAGGCACGACCTTCGCGCGACAGGATCATCGACCCGCACAGCGCCAGCACGGCGAGTGTTGCCGACACGAGCAGCATCGGAAGCTTGACGCGAAGCGATAGCCCGCGGCGGGTGACGGCTGCTTCCTCACGCGCGGCCATCTCCCGCTGGATGGCGCGGCCCAGAGCCTCGCCATCGGCAAAACGCTGCTCGGGCTTCTTCGCAAGCAGCTTTTCGATGACGAAGCGCAAGCCGGGCGGGCAATCGGCTGCGGATTTTTCGATCGGTTCGACGCGTTCCTGGGCGATCTGAATGGCGAGAGTGGCGAGGCCCGTGCCGGGAAAGGCGACCTTGCCAGTCACCATCTCGTAGAGAACGATGCCGAGCGAAAAGAGGTCGGACCGATGATCGACGGGAAGGCTGAGCGCCTGCTCGGGGCTCATATAACGCGGCGTCCCGACCATCTGGCCGAACTGGGTTCGTTCGAGGTGGGCGCCATCGCTGTCTGCACCGGGATCGTCGATGCGGGCCACCCCGAAATCGACGAGTTTCGCGGTTCGGCCGTCACTCGACAGCAGGATGTTGGACGGCTTCACGTCGCGGTGAACGACGCCCATGCGGTGCGCATAGGCAAGCGCCCCGGCCAGCTGCTGTCCCAGCTGCAGGACGCGTTCGTAGGGCAAGCGTCCGTGCGCTTGAAGCACGGCGTCGAGCGGTTGCCCCTCGACGAGTTCCATGGCGATGTAAGCGCCGCCGCCGTCTTCTCCGACTTCATAGATCGTCGCGATATTGGGATGGCTCAGTGCGCCAGCCGCCCGCGCCTCCCTCAAAAACCGAAGGTTCAGCGCTTCGTTTCGGGCATATTCCGGCTTCAGAACCTTGATCGCGACCTCGCGTCCGATGCCCGGATCAATGGCGCGATAGACGTCCGCCATGGCGCCTTCGCCCAGACGCGCAAGGACCTGATAGCGTCCGACGCTCTTCATGGCGGACTGGCCTTCTGCGATGGCATGTAATGGTACGTGCGCGGTCATTTCCGGGCCCTGACGGTAGCCGCGATCCGCTCGGCGCGCGCGAGGTCGGCCTTGATCGCGCCATTACCGGGATCGAGGCTGGATGCTTGGCGAAGCAACTGGACCGCCCTTGCGGCCTGGCCCCGATTGAGTTCGGCGAGGCCGCGCGTTCGCAGCTGCCTGACGACTGCAGGATTGGCGGGAGCCGCCGCTGCGGGGGCGGAGGGGCGGACGGGAAGGGCGCGTGCCGGCTTTGGACTTGCTTGCGGCGCCGCTTTGGGGGCCGGAGTTGGGGCGGCCTGCGGCGGGCTGCCTGGAATCCGAAGGATCTGGCCCGCCGAAATCTGTGTCGGAACGTCGATGCCGTTGTATCGGGCCAGCTGATAAGTGAGCAGGCGGTTGCCGAGCCGGCGTTCGGCGATCGTCGCCAGCGTCTCGCCCGGCTTTACGGTATAGGGATAGGATTTCGGCCCCAACAGCTCGACCGGATCGCGCGTCACCGAATCGCTCAGCAAGGCCAGTGAGGGGTTGCCGGGGTCTCGCTTGAGCGAGGTCTTGATGAGCTTTCGGGCTCCGGCCGCATCACCGCGGTCCAGCAAGCCGGTAATCATGTCGATTGCCTGTCCGCTGCTGACCGGTGCCGACGACGCAGCCGGACGCGGCGCCGTGGCGCAGCCAGACAGAAGGACTAGGGCGGCAAGCAGCGGGACCGAAAGCGCGTGGCGCAGGCCTATGCTGGTAAGTTCGGGTATCACGCGGTCAGCCTTTCGGGTTGCGGCCCAGCGGGGGCAATGCGGAGCATGTCGGCGAGGCGCGGCGCGTCACGGACAAAATCCAGGAAATCGGCGGCGGGCAGTGGCTTCGAGAAGTAGAAGCCCTGGAAGTGTCGGCAGCCGTGGCGAAGCAGCCATTGATACTCCGCGGCGGTCTCAACGCCCTCGGCGAGCACCTTGATGCCGAGACCCTGGCCCAGGGTCAGGATACTGCGGCAGATTGCCTGACTCTCGGGCCTGTTCTGCACTTCGGTCACAAACTCGCGGTCGATCTTGATCTTGTCGAAACCAAGCTGGCGAAGCGTGCTGAAGCTCGAATAACCCGTCCCGAAATCGTCGATCGAGATCTTGACGCCGAGCGCCCGGATTTCGTTGAACATCTTGGCGACTCTCGCATCATTGGCGCTGGCGACCGTCTCGGTCAGTTCGATTTCGAGCGCGCTTGGATCAAGACCATGGTTGTGGAACATGCGGCCGAGGAACTCGGTGAACTTTGCGCTATGCAACTGGTTCGCCGAGATGTTCACGGCCACTTGCAGCGGCCCCGGCCCGATCTCGGCCCATTGGCTCGCCTCGCGCGCGGCGCCGTTCAGCACCCACAAGCCGACATCGTCCGCCAGTCCCGCATCCTCAACGACCGGGATGAAGACGGAAGGCGACACGGTGCCGCGTTCCGGATGATTCCACCGGATCAGCGCCTCGGCGCCGGTGACGCATTGCCAGGTGGCATTGATCAGCGGCTGGAACAGAAGTTCGAATTCGCCCCGGCCGACGGCGCCGCGCAGGTCCTGTTCGATCCCGAAGCGAAATTCCTCCTGCGCGATGGCGGCGGGCGTCAGATCGAAGCTGCCGCCGCCGTCCCGTATGATCGCGAAAGAGGCAAGCGTTTGGGCGAGAAGTGTGTGGGGAGAATCGGATGCCTCCAGCGCGGCACAACGCGCCGAGATCGTAGGGACGATATCTTGGGTTCCCGCGGTGATGACGCTGCCGAGCGCGTAGACGAGCGCGTCGACCTCGCCGCGCGCCGCGTCGACCGCTACATCCTCGCCGTACCATATCGCGAACTGGGCACGATCGACATGGGCGACGAACCGTCCCAGCGGAAGCATCCGGGCAATCCGCCGGACGATGGCGGTCAGCACATATTCCGCGAGATCGGGGTTGAACCCTGCCAATCGGTCGAAGTCGGCGATTTCGATCGCGCCGATCATGCCGACCCGCTCCCTCGCCATCAATTCAAGAAGCGGCTCGCGCGTAGGGAGGCCGCTGATCGAATGACGTTCGCTCAGACGCCGCTTCATCGTTGAGAGCGCGAGCTCGACACTCGCGGCGTTTTCCGCGAGCCGATCGGCTATCTCTTCCTCCCGGCCGGCCGCCGACATTGCCTCCAAACGCCGGGACAGAAGCCACAGGCGCTGATCATGCCGCCACGCGCTGCCGAGCCAGCCCAAGGCGACGGCGCCCGCTATAATCGTGAAAGGCAACAGGCCGGCCGCCTGCCAATGCAGCAGGCATGCCAACGACACGAACAGCAGCGCGATTGCTGCCCGGCGCGCCAATATAGCAAAGGGAACTCTTTCTGCGACCATCCGGCGGGCGTATTTTCCAAGAGATACTAAGTTCTTAAGCTCTGCGGAACGCTTGTCCCGCAGCGGAACAGATAATTTCGCGAGCGCTCGTCCGAGGTTACCGCCGAATGCCCAGCATTTCCGGCGTTTGTGGCGCTCGCCGGTTCAGAGCCGCGCCATGAAAGGCCGCATCCAATCGAGCCGATGCTTAACCTATGTTATGACGATTTTTTTTTTGGGATTAGGGCGAAGAACTTCGCTGCCCGGCATTGATCGTCACAACCCGTGGGATCGACCTCGCAAAGCCGTCAACCTGTGCACGTTGAAATCAAACCATCTAAGGTCTGCAAGGCTGGCATGCGTCCATGCTCCTCGGCGAAAGCCGGTCTTGGCGCACGACAACGACCGTGAAGTCCGGTACGAGACGTTGCAAGTTGCGCAGAAGCGGTTCTAGGCACCATTAAGCAGATCGGCTTCAGGCGATCCGGCGGCATCGCATTCCGAGTTCGCGGCCGCCCCCGCGAAAGCCGGGTTGTAGCGACGACATTTTCGGCTCGGTTCGTCGCAAACAGGCGCTCATCGCAGGCGGGACGGGCAACTTCACCAAGTGCTTCTTCGTTGCTGGGCATGGTGTCGGCATTGTCGCTGGCACATTCTCCAGAAAGGAACGCCCATGTTCGATAACAAGAATGTCTCGACCCTGAATTCGCTGATCGCAACGACGCTCGACAGCGTCGATGGCTATCGCAAAGCGGCAGAGGCGGCCGATGCGGGCCAGTTCCGTGAGATATTTCTCAGTCGAGCCAACGAGCGCCAGCAAGTCGTCACCGACTTTCAGGCGAAAGTGCTCGAACTCGGCAGTGACCCGGAAGACGATGGCACCATCCTGGCGTCGGCGCACCGCGCGTTTCTGGGGCTTCGGGACAAGCTGACGGGTCCGCGCGACGACGATGCGGTGATCGCCGAGGTTGAGCGCGGCGAGGATCACATAAAGTCGAAGTTCGAATCGGCGCTCGAAGATACCGATCTCGATCCCGCGGTCCGCCAGCTGATCGAGACAGGCTACGCCTCGGTTCGCCAGGGACACGACCAGATCTCGGCGCTCAAGCATGGGCTGGATGCACGCTGACCGGCGTCGGATAGACGAAGGAGGCGGCCCCGGGGCGACCCCCGGGGCCGTTTTCATGTGCGCGGCCGTCCGATCCGCATTGACGATCTGGCCGGCGGCAGCCGGTTTGAGAAACGTCCCGACCGTCTTGAGGTTTCTTGGTGGGAGCGTCGGGCTTTCGCGGCGATAGGCCTGCCTTCATGGCTGTGCTACTGGCGCTGACATGCACCTATCCAGCCGAGCGAGCCCTGATCGGAATATAGTCGCAGGTGACCACAAGCTCTTTGCTGATGTCGCCGGGCGTGAGGTGGATGAAGAGATTCTGTTCGCCCGCGGCGGAAGCCAGGTCGAATGCCTGTTCGGCTTCGTACATGTCGTCGCGATGGGCATCGCGCCAACCCCGAACGCTTTTGAGCGCTCGTTCTTTTGCCTTGGCAAGGCTGTCGGCAACGACGAACATATTCCGGTGCAGCTCGGCAAATTCTCCCGGCGCATATCCGCCAAGGTTCACATAATAGAGGCGCTCGGAGCCGGTGAAGGGCTCGGGTCGCAACGCGACATCATAACCATCGATATGCTCGATTTCGGCCCAGCAATCGATATGGAGGCTCTTGGCGATGCCCCACCATTGTCGGCGCAATGCGTCATGGGTGTCGAGGATCGAGGGGGCGGCGACGAAGCGCATGTCGTGAAGCTCTATGTTCGCGCGTTCATGCTCGCCGCCGATATAGATGGCAAAGAGCTTCATGCCGCGACCTCCGCCGAGGCGTCGGCGGACGCCGGCGCCGCGCTCCGTTCGAGAGCCGATGCAAGCTGTTCGGCGACCACTTCGCCCATCTCCTGCGAACTTGTGATGCCCTGGATGAAGGGATGCCGTCCCAGCAGAAACGGCAAGCTGAGGCAGAAGAGTTGGTCTTCCGGAATGTCGGGGGACAGCGGATGGAACTGGTCGTCGACGGCGATCCCGCGCAGCGCGCTGGGCGGCGCGTCAGGTTGCGCGTCTCGGATAATGCCTTGGCGCAGGAGGGAAGGGAACGGGAAAGCCTTGGCGGCGAGGGGGCGCTGGCCGGTTGCCTCGATGAAGGCGTCATATTCGTGGCGCGCGCCATCCGCGATGACGACCGCGCCGCCTTGGGGGCGGTGGCCGTCGATGCGGTAATCGTCTCCGATCGCCTCCACCGACAGCTTGCCGGCGCGATGGAGCGCAAGCATCCGCCGGATCGACGCATGCGGCACCGTTGCATAATCATCGACGAAGACCGGTTTGAAATGACGGTTGAAGCGGCGATACTCCTCGGGGTCGAGGTGGGGAACGATCAGCGCCAGAACCTCGTGCATCCGCAATATGGCGTAACGCCATGGCACGACATGCTCGCGCGCATAGTTTTGCTCGGCTTCGGCAAGATTGTGTTCGGCCCAAGCGAAGGGATTTTCGTCCGACCGCCGCGCAAAATAGCTTTCGCAGAAATCTTCCAGCTCGAGCGCATCAAGGCCAATGGTTTCGGCATATTCAGGGTCGGCGGCTGCCAGTTCTTCCTTGAACAGCGCGAAGGCCGGTTCGAGAAGCAGACCGTCGGCGGCGATCAGCGCCTCCATCGCCTCGGCGGTGCAGATGGTGAGCGGCTCATAGGGCAAGGGTGCGAAGAAGTCGGCTTCGGGAAGCAGGCCCTTGCGCGACATCATCGTCATATGGAAGCCGCCTGTCCCGTCGGCCGCCCGATAGGCGATGCTGCCATCGTCGCTCTCGACGAATTCGCCATGCGCGAGCGCCAGCGCAACGGCGGCGTCGATCGCGCTCAGCGAAGAGCCCCGAATGCCGACCTGGCACGGCGGGATCGCAGCAATGGCTTCGGCGGGCCAAGGGCTGATGAAATAGCCCGGCCGCGCTTCGGGATTGTTCGGCCATTGGTGGCCCGTGGCGAGCACCACATGATCGAAGCGCTCCGCGCTGATGGTCCCTGATCGCGCGCGAACTTGGAGTGTCATCCCGTCCGGACCGCTGACCGCATCGACGACGCGGCATCGGGTTCGCAGGCTGATCGCGAGACCGTTGTCGCGCGCGCGATCGAGGAGGGCTTGGAGGCAGTCGTGGAAATACTCCCCCAGCACGAGGCGCGGATAGAAAGTCCGGTGGTCGATCTGCTCCCGGTCAACGCCCATCGCAGCGAGCCGCGTCTCCGACTGTATCCGCAGCCAGTCGGTCAGGCTCGGCCCGAGCGGCGGGATCTCGATGCCGGCGATGTTGGCGAGCATCGCGGGATCGTTCCACCCCGGACTATAAGGGGTTCCGCGCCCGGCGACCGGCTGCGCCTCGAAGATGGTGAGCGCGAACGGTTTGGGCTGGCGGTTCAACAGCGCGTGCAAGGTATAGATGGCCGTCGGGCCTGCCCCGACAAAAGCGATTGTTCTGGTCATGCGCCACAAATGCACGGCGCCGCTGAAAGCTGCCTGTTCATTAAGAAGGTTGCAGGGGAGCCGGGCCGATCTTGATCGAGATCAAGCTACGGCCCGCAACGCGGCGGACGGGACCGCGCGGCAGAGTCGGTCGGGCCGCGGAGATCGACCGCAGGCCATGCCCCGAGCCGCACCTTGGTCACCGTCGTTTGGAGGTTTGTGTCTTTATCCCTCCCGGCTTGAATGGCTCGCCACCTATCGCGAAGCTTTAGTCTGGGCGCGCGTCCAACCAGCTTTTTCCGGTTGGGCCCGAATCCGCCAATCCAGGATCGCCCATTCACCCGATTTCCGCCTCGCGCCTTCGGAGCGTGGAACGCCATTTGGTTCTGCGCATTTTCCCGGTGGAAAGAGAGAAAATGTCATGGCCGCACGCGCTTATTGGAAGGGTCAGATCCGGCTCGCGCTGGTGTCGATCCCGGTCGAAATCTATTCGGCGACCAAGTCGGGCGCAGCCGTCACATTCCGCCAGATCCACGAGCCGAGCGGCAAGCCGATCAAATATGAAAAGGTGGTGCCGGGCATCGGCGCGATCGACCATGACGACATCGTCAAGGGCTTCGAACTGTCGAAGGGCAATTATGTCCTGCTCGACGAGGAGGAGATCGAGGCGGTGAAGCTCGAGAGCAAGCGCACGTTAGAGCTTGTCCAGTTCGTCGACGCCGACGCGATCGACGTGCTTTATTATACCAAACCCTATTATGTCGTTCCCGCCGACGAACTGGCCGAAGAGGCCTATATCGTCCTCCGCGAAGCCTTGAAGCGCACGAAGAAGGTCGGGCTTGGCCAATTGTCGCTGCGCGGCCAGGAACAGCTTGTCGCGCTGCGGCCGTGCGGGCGCGGGCTCGTGCTCGAAGTGCTGCGCTACGCCGACGAGGTGAACAAGGCGGCCAATTATTTCCGCGACGTCGGCAGCGGCAAGCCCGACGCCGACCTGCTCGACCTTGCCGAAACATTGATCGCCAAGAAAAGCGGCGAATTCGACGCCTCGGACTATCACAATCATTATATCGACGCGCTGAAGCGGGTGATCGCCAAGAAGGCGAAGGCCAAGGGCAAACGCGTGCTCGAGGATGTCGAGGAACCCGCGAGCACCGGCCGCGGTTCGAACGTCATCGACTTGATGGCCGCGCTCAAGGCCTCGGTCGACGGCAAGAAGAGCGCGCCCGCGAAGACGGCTCCGGCGAAGAAAGCTCCGGCGAGCAAGGCGCCCGCGAAAAAGGCGCCGGCGCGAAAGCGTGCCTGACGTTTCTTCTCCGCTCGCCCTGAGCTTGTCGAAGGGTCGTTCTTCCTTTTCTACCTCCAAGGAAAAGGACAGTCCTTCGACAAGCTCAGGACGAACGGATTTGTTTGAGCAAGGTTGAGTCTGATGGCCAAGCGCGGCGACCCGCTCGCACAATATAACGCCAAGCGCGATTTCGCGCTGACCCCCGAGCCCGCGGGCAAGGTCGAAAAGGGGGCCGGCAACCGCTTCATCGTCCAGAAGCATGACGCCACCCGGCTCCACTACGATTTCCGGCTCGAGGTCGATGGGGTGCTCAAAAGCTGGGCGGTGACCAAGGGCCCGAGCGCCGACCCCGCCGACAAGCGGCTCGCGGTGCGCACCGAAGACCATCCGATGAGCTACGCCGATTTCGAGGGCAGCATCCCCAAGGGCGAATATGGCGGCGGCACGGTGATGCTGTGGGACCGCGGAACCTGGGCGCCGATCGCAGGCAAGAGCGCGAAGGATATCGACAAGGGCCATCTCCACTTCACCCTCGACGGCGAGCGGATGAAGGGCGAATGGCTGCTGGTCCGCATGAAGCCGCGTCCGGGCGAAAAGCGCGAGAATTGGCTGCTGCGCAAGGTCGACGATGCCTTTGCCGGCGGCACCGACGATCTTGTTGGACGCCAGCTGACGAGCATCCTCACCGGCCGCACGATGGCCGAGATCGCGGGCGACGAAGGCGGCGAGCAATCGCTGAATGGCGCCGAGGGGGCAGCCTTCGCCAAAAAGATGGCCGACGCCGCCGCGCACAATAAAAAGATTGCGAAACCCGCCGCCAAGGGCAAGCCGCCCAAATTCCGCCCGCTCCAGCTCGCGACCCTCGTCGATGCCGTCCCCGGCGGCAACGGTTGGTTCCACGAGATCAAATATGACGGCTACCGCGCCGAAATCGCCGCGGCGGGCGATGACGTGCGCGTCTACACGCGCAATGGCCTCGACTGGACCGACAAATTCGCCCCGCTCGTCCGCCATATCGCCGCGCTCGATCTGCCGCCGTGCCTGATCGACGGCGAAATCGTCGCCTATGGCAAGGACGGTAACCCCGACTTCTCTTCTTTGCAGGCCGTCCTCAAACGCGGCCACGGCGCGCAGGACGAGGGCACCGCGCTCCATCTTTTCGCTTTCGACCTCCTCGAACAGGATGGCAAATCGCTCGCCCAGCTCGGCAATCTCGAACGCAAGGAACGCCTCGAAGCGCTGCTCCGCGATGCCAAGGCGCCCATCGCGGTCGCGGATCATGTCATCGGCGCGGGCGAAAAACTCTATGACGCCATGTGCCGCGCCGGGCAGGAAGGCATCATCTCGAAACGCGCCGACGCCGCCTATTCGGGCCGCCGCTCGAAGAATTGGGTGAAGGTCAAATGCACCCGCCGACAGGAATTCATCCTCGTCGGCTGGAACCCCTCCTCGACCAAGGCGCGGCCCTTTGCTTCCCTCCTCCTAGCGCAGCGCGAGGGCAATACGCTCGTCTATAAGGGCAATGTCGGCACCGGCTTCGATGCCGATACGATGGCCGATCTTGCAAAGAAATTTGCGAAACTTGAACGCAAGACCGCGCCGCTAGACGTCGACGCCGCATCGGCGCGCAAGGTGCATTGGCTCACACCCGAGCTCGTCGCCGAAATCGCCTTCGCCGAATTCACCGCGAGCGGATCGGTTCGCCACGCGAGCTTCCTCGGCCTGCGCCAGGACAAGGAGGCCAAGGATGTGACCCCCGAAAAGAAACAGCCCGCCCCTGCCCCGACCAGCGACGTGACGATCAGCAGCCGCGACCGCGTCATCTTCCCCGAAGCCAAGGCGACCAAGGGCGACCTCGCCGATTATTACACCGCGATCGCGCCGGTCATGCTCCCGCACACCGCGCGCCGCCCGATCAGCCTCGTCCGCTGTCCGCAGGGGCGCGGCAAGAAATGCTTTTTCCAGAAGCATGATTCGGGATCGTTCGGCGATCACGTCCTCCATGTGCCGATCGAGGAGAAGGACGGCGGGCACGAAGATTATCTCTATGTCGAGGATGCCGACGGATTGCTCGCCTGCGTGCAGATGGGGACGATCGAATTCCACGGCTGGGGCAGCCATGTCGATGCGCTCGAAAGGCCCGACCGCATGGTGTTCGACCTCGACCCCGACGAGGGGCTCGATTTCGCCGACGTCAAGAAAGCCGCGCTCGATATCCGCCGCCAGCTCGCCGATATCGGGCTCGTCAGCTTCGCGATGCTCTCGGGCGGCAAGGGGGTGCATATCGTCGTCCCGCTGGATCCGGGGCACAGCTGGGACGCGCACAAGGATTTTTCGAAACGCTTCGCCGAGGCGCTGAGCCTCGCCGAGCCCGACCGCTTCGTCGCGACGATGAGCAAGGCGAAGCGCAAGGGCAAGATCTTCATCGATTATCTCCGCAACCAGCGCGGCAGCACCGCGGTCATGCCCTATTCGGCGCGCGCGCGCGAACAGGCGCCGGTCGCGGTTCCGGTGGGTTGGGACGCGCTCGCCGACGTCAAAAAGGCGGGCGCTTGGACCATCAAGGATGCCAACATACTTCTCGAACGCGCCGCCAGCGCAGAGCTGAAGGGCTGGGGATTCGCGAGCCAGCGACTGCCATCGCTTTAGCTCCGGTCTTCCCGTTCGTGCGACGCTTGGTCCTCACCTATCACGGATCGGTGCAAAGCACGGCTGTCATCGGGCGCTTGCCCTCGGCCATGCAGGCCGTCGTCGCGCAAGTTGGTGGTCGCCCGCAAGCAGCGTCGGCACAGATATTTCGGGCTCGCGTCGCCGCGTGTGGCCGAGACGATCGAGGCCTTGATGGGCCCGGCGGCAGAAAGCGGTGAGCTGCGAACCCGGACCGGGCCCCGCGACGAGGCGCTACGTTTTGCGCGGCGCTGCTACAATCACCTGGCTGGCACGGCCGGCGTCCGAATGTACGACAGCCTCATCAGGCGGGGATATCTGAGCGTCGGAGAATCCGGGCTGTCCCTCTCAACCGAAGGCCGCGTCTTTGTCGAAGGACTCGGAATAGATGTGCAACAGTCTTCCGTCGGTCGCGCCCCGCTCTGCCGGGAGTGCCTGGACTGGAGTGAGCGTAAGGCGCGTTTGGCGGGCCGCGTCGGAAGGGCTCTGCTTGACCGGACGAATTTCGCCGAGCGACCTGTTTCGTCGGCGATGTCTCGGCTCGGAACATTGCCGCTCGGCCGAGGTTGTTCGGAGAGATTTGATATCCTGAAAGGAATTCCGATGGCCGAACAAACCGGACCGGCGCCTATGGATCGTCATGAAACTGCCATGGGCTTGGGTCCCCTCAGCATCTTTATCCGCAAGCTGCTCAATCGCAGCCGCCTTTCCACCCTCGATCAACAAGCCTTGGCAAATCTCCCTTACAAGATTCAGAATTTGGATGTCGGAACGCAGATCCTTCGCGAAGGCGATCGCGCGCTTGTTTGTCCGATATTGCTCGATGGCTTCACCTATCGATACAAGGTGGCGGCAGACGGCGGGCGGCAGATCGTGGCGCTCAAGGTTCCCGGCGACGCCCTGGATTTCCAATCGGCCTATCTGCACACGGCCGATCACGACATTCGGGCGCTTACGCCCGTCGTCATCGCAATGGTGCCGCTGCGCGCGATCGAGAGTCTCGCCGAAGATCGGCCGGCGATCGCGCGGGCGTTGCTGGTCGATACAATTCTTGAAGGGTCTATCGGCCGGGAGTGGCTGCTCAACATCGGTCGACGCAACGCGGAAGCGCGGCTAGCGCATCTGCTTTGCGAGCTTTATTACCGGATCGATGAGATCGCGGGCGCGCCGCTCGACACTTACGAAGTTCCGATCACGCAGGAGCAATTGGCCGACCTGCTGGGCCTGACGCCCGTGCACATCAATCGCATGCTCAAACGGTTAGAGGGCAAGGGCGCCATTCGGTCGGGCCGCCGGCTTCACATTCTGGATCTGGCCGAGCTGGAGCGCATTTCCGATTTCTCGGACATTTATCTGCACCGCAATAATGTTCCTGCCTGACGAGTTCAAAAAAGCGCCAGCGGCGTTCGACGTGCAAGCGATGCTCGATGAGACGGCTTCCCTTGGCGCCGCGACCGCGCCGTAGCTTTTTGGGAATGCATATCCACGGGAGAAAGTTGGCTGACGCTGCTCAGCTTTCGCCTGCTGCCCGTTGCCGCATGCGCAGGCGTAACGCTCGCGCGGACGATGCGGCGCGGCGCAATCGCCCACCTCGATATCGCACCCCTCCGTTGAACAGGCCTTCGGCAAGCGCGATCCAAGACGTTACCGACCGCTCGGCGATCCATAATGCGGCCCAGAGCGGACTACTCTTCGAGTAATGGGCACAGCCTCCGCTTCGACGTCGCCCCACTTCCGCAGCAAGAACCGCTGCAGCAGCGATGGAAAGGGCCGCTGGCACCGCGCCGACCAGAATCACCGGAACCAGAGCCAGCTGGGCGGCAAATCGTGCAGGTCGAGCCCATTCGTCATAGGCTTGGCGCACCCGCTGCGAGAGGAAATGCCGGGCGTGCGGGGGGCGGCGGGCAACATATAGGTCCAGCGGCACAGCTTCGGTGCCGCCGATCGCCCGGATCGTGCGAACCATCTCCAGATTTTCGAAGAGGACGTCGCCCGAATAGCCGCCGGCCCTGATAAGCGTCGATTGCTGCACGCCGAGGGTTCCCGGCCAGTCACCCCCCGCAACGCGGTTGAGCAAGCTGCGTCCGGTATCCCATCGCGCATGCCACGGCAGCGGCGCGAAATAATTTTGCGGACGTATCACGGCGTGGTGGTCGAGAAGATCAAGCATGCGTTGGATCTCGCGGCGGCGATAGCGGACGTCGTCGTCGGCCACGATGATGCGCTCGTGGATTGCCGCCTCGATCCCGGTCATCACATTGCCGACCTTTCCGTTTCGCGTTCGCCGCGCCGGGGGCATGTGCCGCACGATGGAACCCCAGGCCGCGGCATGGTCGTCGAATATGTCGGGGGATGATCCATCGACGACGATGACATCTTCGACCATGCGCGCGAGGCGTGTCAGATAGCCCGTCAGAAGCCTCGCTTGCGATGTTCGCGCGGCAATCGGCAGGACATAGGTGCCCGAAAGAACCGGCGGGCTGTTCGCCGGATGCGAAGAAAGCGGCCTCATTGCTCGCCCCTTTCGATCGCGAAGTGGATCGGCTTGAAGCGTCCGCCACAGCTGTCGTAGGCCGAGCAGGCGGTCAGTCCGACGATCATATCCTCTAACGCGCGAAGGCGGATGAAATCGCCCGCCCTCGTTCCTGGCGCTTCGACCTTGATCTTGCCATCGGCATCGACAGGTACATTCATGAAAATATTGAAAGCGGTCGGAATTGCATCGGCCGCAATCGCAAACGGACCAAGCGCTTCAACCAAATTTCCGTAACAGCCGCGATGGACGGGCTGGTCTGGATAGAAATGCCGAAACGTCGCCTCGCTGCACGGCGTGAGCAGAAAGTCGTGGATCCCGACAGTGTCTTCGACAATCTCGAACATTGGCCGAGACCTGTTTGACCACAGGCGATGGCCTGTCGTGAGCCGGAGCGTTTCCTCATAGTCGAACGTCCGGCCATTTGAGAGACCCTCGCGCGCGTCGTCAGCCATGAACGCGACCATATCGCTCACCTGACCACCCTCCGGGTCGATCACTTTCAACACGTCACCCCGATCGATCGTGAACGCCGTGCCGCTTCGCGGCGGGATCTCAATCGTCATTGTCAGTCCTTGGATCATGAAAGGGGCATTTCCAGTTTTCTTCAACCATGCGGCCGCTGTACTGCGCGGCCTCGCTCGCTTCGCCGTGGCGCGTCAGCATCGGGTTTATGCTGCCTGCCAACGCCTTGTCCCGGAACAGGATTCGCTCGCGCATCCGCTCGTAGCGTCCTTCGGCGCGCAACCGTTCAAACTGGTCGTGCAGGTTGAAAACAAGCACGGGCGTTTGAAACCGGCGGGCCGGCCGTGACGCCCGAGGATGAAGGCCGATGACGAAGAAGGCCTCGCCCCCAAAGCTCAAGGAAAAATGCGGATTCTCTGGATCGGCGCAGACCCGGGGGTCGTAAGGCAGTCCTTTCCAGGCGTCTTTGTCCGCCAAACTCTGAATGCGCTGCCAAAGCGCCTTCTCGAATGCCGCTTCATCAAGATGATCTGGCCCCTCGAATATTACGGCGAGGCTGCGGAGGCCGGATGGGTCGGCGCTGTAGGTGCGAGCCCAACGCGCCAATTCTCGATGGATTTCGAGGTCGTTCCAGCCGCTGGTGAGATCGCGCGCGACGACGACATGAAGCCGCCCGCCGGCAAGCGCCGATTTTGCGCCGACGCAAGGAAAGTCCGGATCGCTGATGAAGTCTTGGAAGCGGCCAACGATAAATGGAGGGTGCTTAGTGGTTGTTGCCGTCATAGTCATGGGCAAGCAAACGCCGACGATATTTATTGGCTGCCCGATGACTGGCGAAATACGGCAATAATTTTGCGGAGACTTACCTGGGTTAAGGTTGGCGATCTTTTGCCAGTTCGTCCGTTGCTCATGTGATTTTCATCCACTGCGGCGTTGCCGCAGCACATACGGGATAACTTCTATCGTTTTCGGAACGACGTTGACAAAGCCGATAATGCAGAAGCGCTCGGTCCCAAGGCAGAAGGCGGTTGTACGCCGTCCAGTTGATTGGCAATCGGCACAGCATATAAAAATAACGTATTGGTATCAGGTATTTAAAAACGCAATATCCAGCATTCTGCCAGTGCTTGATATATATTAAGGCGTGTCAGCCGAAACGGCTTATCCTTTGATCTGACGACTGCGGCCCACCCTGATTGGCTTTTCGTGGTTCCGGCGTTACCCGCAGTCCCCCGTTGTTACGGCCAGCCGATCATCAGATGCCGAGAGCTTGGTAGCGCCTGCTCCCGTCAAGGAGAGACGTTCCATGCGGCCGTTCCATATCATTCTGCAAGATGCCACCGAAACCCATCCGAGACGCGTCGATTTCCGCGCCGAAGGTCCGGATCATGCCTTCCAGATCGCGCGCAACGAGGCCGACGGCGTGCATGTCGAACTTTGGGAGGGGGCGAAGCTTTTGGCCCGCATGACCAAATCCGGCGCGAACATGTGGAAACTTCATCCGACCTCCGACCGGTCGCATGAAATCGGGCATGAGCCCGTCCCGACGTCAGCCCCCTGGGCATAAGGCCATCGCCAAGAAACCCTCGCGTCGCTCCGCCACATATAATCTGCACCTAAAGCCGGTCAGGTTGGGCAGGCGAAGGAGGACGACCCTGCCGAGGTCGCGAGAAAAGGTTCGGAGGCCATGAAAGCGCGCGCGAAGGCGGAGCGGGGGCCGGAATCTTCTTCCGAACAACGGCCGTTACCCTGTTATTGCGCCACTCGATCCGGTTAGGGCTTGCTTATCGCACCCGGGCAAAACATTCTGGCCGCGGGGGGCCAGATAAGGAATTTGCAGGCGCCCATGCTCATTTGCCGACCCGAACAAACTCCGCTTCGTATCCTGAGCGAAAAACTTACGGCCGACCCGTCGCGGGTCGTGCTCCGCCCCTTCCACCTCGCTTGGCAATCGAATGTCGCGGAGCCTTCCAGATCCGAGCAACTCGTCACGGACATCCTTCGGCTGGACGAGGAGCAAGCCGAAGTGGAACTTGGCCTGGTCTGGAAGGATTTTTCGGAGCGGCACTGGCAGATTGGGGGGATATTCGACGATCGCTTTGCCGAGATCGCCGAGGATCTCGGGCTGGAGGAAGGCGCGATTTCGCCGGTCAAGCGGAGGCTGATCGGTGCCTTCTTTTGTCATGAATATAGCTATGCTGCCGCGGCGCTGATGAATCCAAGCATTGTGCTGCATCCCGACCAGAGCGGGCTTGGCGACGAACAGCTCCGGTTCGTCATGTCGATGCGCGCGGTTGGGGAGGGGCATATCAGTTCGATTGCGTTTCGCGAGGGGATCGTCGGGCCCGAAGGCGAATTCCGGCTCTGGCCGCAGTCGGGTCCGGCGATGGCTGCGGTTGTCGATGATCGCCATCATCTCGGCCCCGACGATGCCGTGACGGTGCACCGCCAGACCGGCAGCCCCATCTCGAACAGCGTGCTTTTCCCGGTGACCGAGGCGCAGCGCAACGGGCTGGAGGATCTGCGGTTGGTGCGGTTCACGCACGAGGACGGGGGAACCGAATATCTTGGGACCTATACGGCCTATTCGGGCCGCGCGATCCGCTCTGAACTGCTCCGCACGAACGACTTCGCGAGCTTCCGCCTGGAGCCGCTTTCGGGCCGCGCGGCGCGCAACAAGGGGATGGGCCTTTTCCCGCGCAAGGTAGGCGGCCGCTATCTCATGGTCGGGCGGCAGGACGGCAAAAATATCACGCTGCTCGCCTCCAACAGTCTCACCGACTGGGATGACGAGGGGCAGCCGCTTCTGAGCCCGGCCTTTCCCTGGGAGTTCGTGCAGATGGGTAATTGCGGCAGCCCGATCGAATGCGACGACGGCTGGATATTGCTGACCCACGGCGTGGGGCCGATGCGCAAGTATAGTCTGGGTGCGGCGCTACTCGACAAGGACGACCCGTCGAAGGTCCTCGGCCGCACCGCCTGTCCTATCCTGTCGGCGGCCGAAAGCGATCGCGAAGGCTACGTGCCCAATGTCGTCTATACCTGCGGCGCGCTCGCGATCGGACATGAGCTTTTCATCCCTTACGGTATATCGGACAGCGCGATCGGTTTTGCGACGACGACCGTGCCCGACCTGCTTCGGTCGATGGTGTAAGTTCGCAGATCGCCACGGCCCAACGTCGGCATCCAGCGGCGCATTTGAAAGGCGCAATCATCGTCCGAGCGAGGGCCTTTGCAAGCGCGGGCGCGACGGCGGCAGCGATGGGTGCCGCCGTAATTCCTCAACCGGCCAAGGAGGGAACGGCCGTGTTGAGCTGGCTGCCGGCGTCGGCAGGTGCGCGGCTGCGCCAGACTATGTCTGCCATCGTTCGATGGGCGAGATGAAAGGCAAGTATGGATTCGGCGCCGCTGTTGCGGTTGACGCCGCGCGGCGTCAGCCCATCGAGACAGCGCCCCGATCCGAGATCGCCGAGCGCGATGCCCCGATCGTTGCGGCCGAGGAACCACGCATAAGCCGTCTCGGCATGGTCTCGCCAGACCGCCTGTCCTGTCAGCCGGTAGGCCGTTCCACACGCAGCGACCGTGGCCCAGGCCTCCAGCGGCTGTTGGTCGAATGGAAGCGCCTCGCCCTGACGGTCGAAACTATCCGACCCGACGGCGCGAAAATGGCCTTGGCTGGCGGTCTGGAAGGCTGCGAGCCAGTCGAGCGCGGATAGACCTGCCTCTTCATGCGGCAGCGAGGGCAAGCGGCGTCCGGCACGAATGAGCGCCTCGGCCAGCCGTGCGTTGTCGTAGGCGAGGCCCGGCTCGAACCAATCCCAGCCGGGGCGGCGTCCGCTCTTCCATACCGCGCATAGGAAAGCGCCGCCACGCTCGATGATTTGCCGGGCCTCCCCATTGCCAGAATCCCGCTCAAGACGTTCGTCGGCTCCGAGAATTGCAAAGGCGATGGCACGCGGGCTCTTGAACCTCTGCGCCATCGGGGCGCTATGGTCGAACAGGCGCGCGGCCCATTCGCGCATGTGCGGATCGCTTGCGTGCGACGTGGCATGTCCAAGCGCCCAGAGCGTGCGTCCGTTGCTGTCTTCGGAGCCGCTCTCTTCCAACCAGCGCCGATCATATCCCATGAAGTTCCGGAAGGCGCCGGCGCTTTCATTCCAGCCATGCTGGATAAAGCTGGCAAAGGCGCGGGCGCGATGCGCTGCCTCGTCCTGGCTGTTCGCGGGGAGGCTGTGGACGAGCATCAAGGCGCGCGCATTGTCATCGATACAATAGCCATGCGCCCGGTCGGGCAGCCGATGCACCGCATGCTGGAATATGCCGGTGTCGTCACACATCGCCCACACGCCGGCGAGCGACGGGGCGCGTTGGCTGATTTCCTCCGACCCGGTGGTCAAAGAGGTTTCCTCGACGAGCGCGGCGCATTCTCGAGCGATGACGCTCCACGTCGTCTGCCGGCCGCGGTCGTAGGCGCGCCGCTGAACCGCCCGGCGTTCTTCAGGCACCGCGAGCAACATAAGCAGCGCCTCACTGATCGCTTCGCTGTCGGCGCCCGGAAGCAAGACGCCCACGTCGTCAGACAGGAGTTCGCGGGCGTGCACGAAAGGCGTCGAGATGACCGCGCGCCCCAATGCAACGGCATAGGCGAGGGTGCCCGAGGTGATTTGCTGAAGATTCGGGTAAGGCGCGAGATAGATGTCGCAAAGTTCGATCTGATCCAGCAGTTCGTCCGTATCGAGGAAGCGGTTCTCCCAAGCGATATTGGCCGACACGCCGAGGCGGCTGGCGAGTAACTCAAGGCTCTCCCGATAGGCTTCGCCTTCTGCGGCGACGAGGTTGGGGTGGGTCGCGCCGACGATCCGGTAAAGAACATCCGGATACTGAGCTACGACCGCCGGTAGGGCCCGGATAGCGGCTTCGAGCCCTTTGCCTGGGCCGATCAGGCCGAAAGTCGAAAGGACCGGCCGCTCGGCAAGGCCCAGCGTCCGGCGCAGCGCACTCACTTCCTGAAAAGGGCGGTCGGGAGTTCCGTGCTCGATAAGCGCAATCTGCTCGGGCGCCGCTCCATAAACGCCGGTAAGCGTCGTTCGCCCATATTCGCTCATCACCACGAGCTTGCTTGCACGCGCGATGAGCCGATTCATAACGCGCCGCTGCGCGTCGCTCGGCTCCGCAAGAACAGTGTGCAGCGTCACGATGAGCGGCGCCGCGAGCCGGTCGACCAAATCAAGCACCATGTCGCCCGCCGCGCCACCGAAAATGCCGAACTCATGCTGCAGCCACACGGCCCCTGCGCCGCTGGCATTGATGGCTTCGGCCGCGGCGCGGTAGCTTTCCGCGTCCCTCTCGTCGATGGCTTGACGGACCTCGGAGCCGATCGGCTGATCGATCTGGCTGCGCATCGCATAGACGTCGATCTTAAGGTCGGGAGAATGGGCACTCAAATGATCGAAGACGTCGGCGGTGAAGGTCGCGATGCCGCATTGCCGGGGCCGAAAGCATCCTATGAGGGCTAGCCGCCCGGCCTTTCCTGTTGCCGGGAACTGGAAAATTCCCCCTTCGCTGTGCGACGAAAGCTGGTCATCGAATTGGCCTGTAAAGAAATGGTCTTCGCGATCGACTTTCATCATCTGTCCTTCTCTGCCAGCACCGGTACGCGCGCGCCTTACCGACCCATGCGGCGCAGCGTGGGGCGTGAGTTGCTCTCCCGAAGACTGTGGTTGTCGCTGGACCAACGCCGGGCGATCGCGTCGGTTGCAGTGCAGCAAGATCGACCGGCCGATATTTCGCCCCGCATTGATCTATGTTGGTCGATGTCGTTTCCGACCGCTTGATAGGGCCTTGTCCGCGCTTCTAACCGGCATCCTGGGCGTCGAGATCGACCGTCGGTTCGCGCGCCCAAAAGCGTAGATCGGCACATGCGCTGATAAAGGCCTTCGCATCCTTCGCCGTCTTCAGAAGCAGGAAGCCGTTGTCCTTCTGCTGCGGAATCCGCGCTTCATCGAACAGCAGCTCGGCGGCGCCATTATGGGCGATGAACTTGCAATGCGCGAAGGCGTCGGACACGAAATCCTTCGACGGTGCGTCCCGTGCCAGCAGCGCGGCCCCGTCTTCCGACGGCAGCACGGCGACGGCATCGTAAAGCACCGAAGGGCCACCATCGATCTTCTGGTCCGCCGGAACCCGGTCGCCCTTATCGAGGGTTACGCCGCCGATCTTCGGTGCGATGACCTCGACATGCGCACCCGCTTTCTCCGCCGCGCTGACAAGCGCTTGGAACAGATCCGCATCGCTGCCGTCGGTCAGCAAGATGCCAAGCTTTCGGCCTTTGAAGCTGGAGGGCCCATTGGCGAGGATCGAGAGCCGCTCGGAGGGCTCGAGATCGCGCGTCGGCTTCGCCGCCTTCGCGGCATCCGGAAGGGGAAGGCCAATACCGTCGGCGACCGTTGCGGCGAGATCTTCGTCGATATTCCGCAGATGGGAAACGGCGCGCGCGCGGATGTCGGGGCGCTGAACCTTGCTCAACTCGAAGACGAGCGCGTCGCCCAGATGCTTCTGCTCGATCGGCAACTGGCTGATATAGAATTGCCGCGCCTGGCTGTAATGATCGGCGAACGTGTCCGAGCGCGTCCGCTGCTTTACCCCTTCGAGCGGCGCGGGGAAACTGCGGTGCCCCGTGTCGGGATTTTCGCGCGGGCCGCCCTCGGCGCCCCAGCTGTTTGGCTCGTAGTTTGCGCGACCCTTCGGGTTGACCATCGCCATGTGACCGTCCTGCTGAAAATGCATTATGGGACAGCGCGGCGCGTTGATCGGGATGTGGGTGAAGTTGGGACTGCCGAGCCTCTTTAGCTGAGTGTCGAGGTACGAGAAATTGCGGCCGGCAAGCAGCGGATCCTCGCTGAAATCGATGCCGGGCGGGACATTCTGCGTGCAGAAGGCGACCTGCTCGGTCTCGGCGAAGAAGTTGTCGACGTTGCGATCTAGCGTGAGCGTCCCGACAAGCTCGACCGGAACAAGCTCTTCGGGAATGAGCTTGGTCGCGTCAAGATGATCGAAGGGGAGCTTGTCGGCCATTTCCTCGTCGAAGATCTGGACGCCCAAATCCCATTGCGGAAAATCCCCGCGTTCGATCGCTTCCCACAGATCACGCCGGTGAAAGTCGGGATCGGCGCCGTTTATCTTCACCGCCTCGTTCCAGAGCACCGACTGCAGCCCTTGCCGGGGCTTCCAGTGGAATTTGACGAAATGAGACTCGCCTTTCGCGTTGACGAGCCGGAAGCTATGAACCCCGAAGCCCTCCATCGTCCTGAAGGACCGGGGAATGGTGCGGTCCGACATCTGCCACATCACCATATGCCATGCCTCGGGCATCAGCGAGGCAAAATCCCAGAAATTGTCGTGCGCCGACTGCGCTTGCGGAAAGCCGCGATCCGGCTCTTCCTTGACGCTGTGGACAAGATCGGGAAATTTGATCGCGTCCTGGATGAAGAAGACGGGAATATTGTTGCCGACGAGATCCCAATTTCCCTGCCTGGTGTAGAATTTTACCGCAAAGCCGCGGACGTCACGCGCCAGATCGAACGATCCCGCCCGGCCTGCAACCGTCGAAAAGCGGACGAAGACCTCGGTCTCGCCGCCCACGGTCGTCAGGACATCCGCCGTCGTGTAGCGAGCGAGCGACCGGTTGAGGACGAACTGACCATGCGCCCCGTAGCCGCGGGCGTGGACGACCCGTTCAGGGATGCGCTCATGATCGAAATGGAAGATTTTCTCACGAAGTATGAAGTCTTCCAGCAACGTCGGACCGCGCGGTCCGGCACGCAGGCTATTTTGGCCGTCGGCAACCGGATGACCTTGCTGCGTGGTCAACGTACGCGAGGGATCGCCCGTCGACTGGGGGGTTTCACCGGCAGCGCCGGGTGCGCTAAGATACTCTGCGGGTTCGGCCGTGTCCGCAGGCTTCGTCGATTTTTTTGTTCGGCGGCCCGGGGTTGTTTCGAGCTTGGGGGTCGTTGCGCGGGGCATTGTCGTCATCCTGCAAAAGGCTGGGGGGAGGCGGGGCAGGCGGCGATCAGCCATGCCCCGGCACTAAGACCGACACGGCAGAGCACCGCGCCGTCGCAGAAGAGAAGGGCCCAACGGCCGCAACATTGCTCTTCCGCTATTTCCAGCGCCGCGGCGGCGCTGGACGCTTCGAATTCGACACGTCTCGGGAGTCCCACGCCGTCATCGTCGAATTGAAGGCGGTAGCTGAGCTTTGGCACGCCGGGCACCGAGCGTGCGTCAATAGGTTGCCGGGGGGTCACTTGCCGGAAAAGATTCGTCCGAGGCTTGATCGACATTTTCCCACGGGCGCCTTACATCGTCGCGCATCGCGCCAGGCCCCGCAGAGCGTGTCTGATCGAAATTTTCCGCATGGGTCTCGCCATCGGCAAAGGCAGCGCTATGGTCGTCCGCCTTCGTCGTTTCGGGCGCCGACTTGCGCGTAAACCAGAATAGCCCCCCCAATGTGGCAAGGCCCAAAATCTTTCCGAACCCAGCCGTTTTTGTCGAACCCGTCATATGTCCATCCTTCTGCTGTCTTGGCGGATCGACGCGCGGGGTTGTGGGCAAGTTGCACCCGCGATCCAAAACAGGGCCGCAGATTTCGGGTTGCTTATCCCATGTTAATCAGAGGCTGCCGGTCGGCCCCGCCGCGGGTGACAGATATTCGCTGCAGGAATGCTGGTGCACGCAATGGCTGGCAAAAATGACCATCGGCTGCAACAAGCGGCTCGGCCGGGCATTGTGGAGATAGCAAAGGAGCTTCCAGCATGCCCGATCCCATATTGAACGAGCGCCGCATTCTCATCATCGCAACCGACGGGTTCGAGCAATCCGAACTGGAAGTGCCTCTCGAGAGACTAAGAGAAGCCGGAGCAGAGGTTGATATCGCGTCGATCGAGCTCGGCGACATCACCGGCTGGGAGGAGGACGATTGGGGCGACGAAGTAGAGGTCGATCTGCGCATCGCCGATGCGAATGCCGACAATTATGACGCGCTCGTGCTGCCCGGCGGCCAGATCAATCCCGATCTGCTCCGGGTCGAACCCGATGCGATCGCGCTCATCCAGAGCTTCGCAGAAGCAGGCAAGCCGATTGCCGCCGTGTGCCATGCGCCGTGGCTTCTCATCGAAGCCGGGCTGGCCTCGGGACGAAAGATGACCGGCTACAAATCGATCCGGACCGACCTCGCCAACGCTGGTGCCCAAGTCGTCGACGACGCGGTCGTGGTGGACGGCAAGATTATCACCAGCCGCTGCCCCGATGATCTGCCGGCCTTCTGCGACGCGATTGTAGAGGCTTTGGCGGAAGCCGAAGCACCCGTGTAATCCTGGACGGCCTTACCGCCTGGTCCTGCAACGTCGCACAGTCTTTTTGATCGCTCAATTCGGCGAGCTATGCAGTTCGCAGCTCCGTTTTAGGGCCAGGCCTCATTGTGCTCAATCCGCAAGGGCGTCGACCGAAGTCCGCTTACGATCACGGCAGGCCCAGAAGCTGTCCGGCCGCAACCGACTAAGATATCGTCAGAGGCGGTCTATCGGCTGGCCGCTCCCTCGACGACGCGAATAAATGGCAGCGTGGAATCGACCGCGAACTCTTGAACCACTTCGGCGAGGATCGACGCCGCCAGCGTGGCGGGATCGCGCGTCGAAGGCACGAGCCCGATTGGTGATCTTATCGATCGAATAGCGTCGTGCGACACGCCCGATCCGGCGAGCATCTCGCGGCGCTTCTCGTGCGAATGCCGACTGCCGAGCGCCCCAATATAGAATTTAGGGAGCTGAAGCGCCCAAGGGATCAGCGCCTCTTCCCAGTCCCGATCATGAAAAAGAAATACAAATGCGGTCCATGGATCAGACGAAAGCCGGGGCTCGGCCGATCGAAATTCGAGAAGATCTGCCTTTATAGTTTTGGCACGCAGCGTGCGAATATCCCGCGGTGATGGCGAGTAAGCATCGATCCGGGCCCCGAAAGCGTGAGCTAGCTGCGCCGTAGCGGTCAGTTCTTCGCCTTGGCCGAACAGGGCCAGACGCAACCGCGGGGTATAGGTCACCACAAATGCGTCGTGCCGCCACCCGGTCGCGCCCTTTGCTTCGACGACGTGGACGGCATCGTCTTTGATTTCGAGCGACACCGGTTCGCGGCTGTCGAGCCGTGAAATGGCGTCGGCGATGGCTGCCGAATCGGGGTTCGGCGTGAAGAGAAGGTCGATGCCAGCGCCGCACGGCAAACGGATATCGATGTAGGGAGACCCTGCGCCAAAGCGCGCCAGCCGGGAACTCGCGCTGGCCAGAGCCGCCAAGGCTTCTTTCGCGATGGCAGCTTCGATGCAACCTCCCGACAACGATCCGATATACTCGCCGTCTGACGCGACCGCCATTTGGGCGCCAAGCGCGCGAGGCGATGTACCGGAAATGCCGACGAGGGTCACGAGTATGCGTCCGCGGCCATCCTGTGCGCAGGCGTCCAGAAATCTGAGGATATCCTCTGGCGAGCTTGCGAGGCTTGTCATTTTGGCCGACCATCGTTTGCCAGCGGCCAAGGGGTCGCGGATGGAGTCTTTTCGATGACCGATCCTGCCACCATCGCCGTGCTCCTGCTCGCAGCGGGGCAGTCCGAACGCTTCGGCAGCGACAAGCTGCTCGCGGTCCTGGATGGTGTGCCGGTGGCGCTCCACGCTGCAAACCGGCTAGCCGAACTGGGGGCAGGGTGGAAAATCGCGGTCTGCCGGGAGGGAAGCCCGCTGGCTGGAGAATTGGCCGCGCTAGGCTTCGATATCGTGACCAATCCTGATCCGGCTCGCGGTCTTTCGTCTTCGCTCGCGCTCGGAATCGGGCGAGCGGAAACACTCGGCGCAAAGGCCGCTATGATCGCATTGGGCGATATGCCGTTCGTCAGCCGCGGCCATTTTGACGCGCTACTCGCGGTTTTCGATCCAGCGACCAGGCCGATCGTGGCGTCGGACAGAGAAGGTGTGGCGATGCCGCCCGCGCTGTTCGCCAGGTCCTTTTTCGTCGATTTGCGCGCGGAAGAGGGCGACCACGGCGCGCGTGCGCTGATCCGGGGCGCTACACTCGTCGCTGCCGATCCGGACGAACTGGTCGACATCGATCGCCCCGAGGATATTCGATAGGGTTGGCCAATGTTCACGCGACGTCCGGAAGCTTGTCGAGCAATTTGTCGAGCGTGACGGGGTAATTGCGCACGCGGATACCGGTGGCGTGATAGACGGCGTTCGCGACGGCGGCGGCCACGCCGCAAATTCCGAGCTCGCCAACGCCTTTCGCCTTCATCGGTGAGGTCGTCGGATCGACCTCGTCGAGAAAGATCACCTCCTGCGACGGAATGTCGGCGTGCACGGGGACCTCATAGCCGGCAAGGTCGTGGTTGACGAAGAAGCCGAACCTTTTGTCGACCGCCAGCTCTTCCATCAGCGCGGCGCCTGCGCCCATCGTCATCGCGCCGATAACCTGGCTGCGCGCCGCCTTGGGGTTGAGGATGCGGCCCGCAGCGCAAACCGCAAGCATGCGACGGATGCGGATTTCGCCGGTCGCGGCATCGACCGCCGCCTCGACGAAATGGGCGCCGAAGGTCGATTGCTGAAACCTCTGGGCGAGGTCGCCATACTCCATCAGATCCTCGGCGACGATTTCGCCGCCACCCGCAGCCTTCGCGAGCGCGACACTTTTGCCGCCCAAACGAACCCTGCCCTTTTCGAAAACGGCGTCGGCAGGATCCAGCCCCAGCTTCTCGACGATCGCGGTGCGCAGCTGGGCGCAGGCGGCATAGACGCCCGCAGTCGAACTGTTTGCACCCCATTGGCCGCCCGAGCCCGCCGACACCGGAAAGAGCGAATCGCCGAGGCGTACCTCGACCTGCGTCAGCGGTACGCCGAGCATTTCGGCAGCGGTCTGAGCGATGATCGTGTAGCTGCCCGTGCCGATGTCGGTCATGTCCGTCTCGACGATGACGAGGCCATTGCGGTCGAGGCGTACGCGCGCAGCCGATTTCTCGTTGATATTGTTCCGGAACGCCGCGGCGACGCCCGTACCGACCAGCCAGCGGCCATCGCGGGCCAGGCCTGGCTTGGGATTTCGGTCCTTCCATCCGAACTTTTCGGCGCCGATGGAGAGGCACTCGTTCAGCCGTCGCTGCGAGAAGGGCCGCTCGGGCTTTTCGGGGTCGACCTGCGTATCGTTGAGGACACGGAACGCGACGGGGTCCATACCAAGCTTCTCGGCCATCTCGTCGATCGCAATCTCAAGCGCCATCAGCCCGGGCGCCTCGCCGGGCGCGCGCATCGCGTTGCCCTCGGGAAGGTCGAGGACCGCAAGACGCATTGCGGTCATGCGATTGGGCGCGGCATAAAGCAGCCGCGTCTGCCCGACCGCCGTCTCGGGCCCCCCGCCTTTGAGGTCCCCCGACCAGCTCTCGTGCCCGATGGCGGTCAGCTTGCCGTCGGTCGTCGCGCCGAGACGGATCCGTTGGATCGTTGCCGGGCGATGCGTCGTGTTGTTGATCATCAGCGGCCGCGGCAGGGCGACCTTGACCGGTCGCCCTGCCGCCTTCGCGCCGAGCGCCGCGAGGATCGCATCCGACCGGACGAACAATTTGCCGCCGAAACCGCCCCCGATATAAGGCGATACGAGCCGGACCTTGTCTTTTGCTATGCCGAGCGTCTTGGCAACATCGCCGGCCGACCAGGCGATCATCTGGTTCGAAGTCCAGAGCGTCAGCCTGTCGCCGTCCCAGCTCGCGATCGAAGCATGCGGCTCCATCATCGCGTGACTGTGGTCAGGCGTCGTATATCGGGCGTCGAGCTTGACCGGCGCGCTTGCAAAGGCCGCATCGAAATCGCCGAACCGGCTGTCGGGCTCGGTGCCGAAGACGGCAGGGGGTTTCACGGCGCCGTCCAACGAGGTGGCGAGATCGAAATTGCCCTTCGCACGCGTATATTGCACGCGGACGAGCGCAGCCGCCGCCCGCGCCTGCTCGAAGCTCTCCGCCACCACCAGTGCGATCGCCTGATGATAGTGCTGGATCTCGGGTCCCCCCAGCAGCTTTGCGGTGTTGAAGTCGCCTTTGCCCAGCATTTCTGCGCTGGCGGCGGTCACGACGGCCAGAACGCCCGGCGCTGCCTTTGCTTCTTTCAGATCGATCGAGTCGATCTTCCCCTTGGCGATCGCAGAGCCGACGACATAGCCATAGGCCTGGTTGGGAACAACATCGTGCCGCTCATAGGCATAGGGCGCTGTTCCGGTGGTTTTCAGTGGTCCGTCGATACGGTTGGTGGGCTTGCCGACAACTTTGAGCTGGTCGATCGGATTATTTGTTGCTGGCGTATCGAACTTCATCTCTCAACCCTTCGCTTGAGCCAGAACACTGGCGAGCGTGCGTTCGACCAGCGGCAGCTTATAGGCATTTTCGTGGGTCGTCTTCGCGCCTGCCAGAAGAGCGGCGGTCGCCGCCTTCGCGCCGCGGGGCAGTTCGGCATCGGCCGCTTTGATGCGCCACGGCTTGTATCCGACGCCGCCAATCGCGACGTGGCCGCGGCCGTCGCGCTGGACGACCGCTCCGACCGAAATCAGCGCGAACGCATACGAAGCGCGGTCGCGGACCTTGTGATAGATGTGCGTGCCGCCGACAGGCTTGGGCAGGGTCACCGCGGTAATCAGTTCGCCCGGCGCCAGCACCGTTTCCAGATGCGGCGTATTTGCCGGGGCGCGGTAAAAATCGGCAAGCGCGATACGGCGCGTCTTGCCCGCCGTATCGATGGTCTCGACGGCCGCGTCGAGTGCCTGCATCGCGACCGCCATGTCGCTGGGGTGTGTCGCGATACAGGCGTCGCTCGCGCCGACAATGGCGTGGATGCGGCTGAAGCCGCCGATCGCCGCGCAGCCGCTGCCGGGCTTGCGCTTGTTGCACGGCTGGTTGGTATCGTAGAAATAAGGGCAGCGCGTGCGCTGGAGCAAATTGCCCGCAGTCGTGGCCTTGTTGCGAAGCTGCCCCGAAGCGCCTGCAACAAGCGCGCGGGAGACGAGCCCATAGTCGCGCCGTATCTGCGCGTCGGCGGCGAGGTCGGTGTTGCGGACCATCGCGCCGATCCGGATTCCGCCGTCGCTCGTCGGCTCGATCCTGTCCAAACCGATCCGGCTGACGTCGATCAGGTGCCCGGGCGTCTCGATCTCCAGCTTCATCAGGTCCAGCAGGTTCGTCCCGCCGGCGATGAAGCGCGCGCCCGGCGTGCGAGCAAAAGCCGCGGTCGCCGCCGCCGGCGTATCGACGCGTTCGTAGGTGAAACTTTTCATGCTTTCACCCCCGCGACGTCGACGATGGCATCGACGATGTTGGAATAGGCGCCGCAGCGACAGATATTGCCGCTCATCCGTTCGCGCAGCTCTGGCCTTGTGACGCTTGGCGGGTCGGAGAGGTCGGCGGTGACATGGCTCGGGATGCCGGCCTTGATCTCTTCCAGAACCGCAACCGCCGAACAGATTTGGCCAGGGGTGCAGTAGCCGCATTGATAGCCGTCGTGCTCGACGAAGGCTTGCTGCATGGGGTGGAGATTGCCGGGCAGGCCCAGGCCCTCGATCGTCGTGATCTTGTCGCCGTCGTGCATCACCGCAAGCGACAGGCAGCTGTTGATCCGACGGCCGTCGACGATGACGGTGCAGGCGCCGCACTGCCCATGATCGCATCCCTTCTTCGTGCCGGTCAGCCGCAGATGCTCTCGAAGCGCATCGAGAAGCGTCGTGCGTGTATCAAGCTCAAGCTCATGGGCTGTGTTATTGACATGGAATGCGACGCGGGCGGTTGGCGGCCGGGAAGGCGCCTTTTCGACCGCTGCTCGGGCATCCGGCGATCCTGCGGCTGATACGGCGGCCACCGATACGGCGCCTCCGGCAAGCAGCCCGCGCCGCGAAATGGGAAATTCTTCCGGTATGGCCATCTCATGTCCCCGATCATCTTCGATGTCCGCGGACTGCAGTCCCGCGGAGCCTTAGCATTTCAATGCTGGGAGGAACGATGCGTTGCCGTTCCCGAACAATTTGATTGTTTTGGGAAGCTATCACAACGTGGACCATCGCCGCAATCGCCGATGAAACGTCGCGGCGGCCGTCTATGCCGCTAGCGGCCAACTGGTCCATTCGCACCGGCCGGGCAGTAACTTATGAGCCGCCTTGCCACTTGACGAGCGAGGAGCGGCGCTCATTCCAAAAGTATCGGGATGACGCGCCGTGCGACATATAATCCCATTGCACCGAAGACGGCCTGTCCCAGCCCATGGCGCTGTGCAGGCCATAATAGCGATCGGGAACCAGACCCGGCTCGCGGACGCCGCGGACATGCTGCGATACGACGGCGATCAGGACATGTCGCCTCAGGCGAAGCGCGCGCCGGTCAGCCGCTCGGATTCGGCCCAGAGCCTGCTCAGTGTTTCGGAATCTCGTGCCAGCACGGGGATTCGCGCCTCGGCGGGATAGCCGCGTATCTCACCGATCCCGTCGGGCCCATAATATCCGCCTGGCTTGGCGTCCCGGGCCGTCGCAGCGAACAGGGTGGGCAGCGCGCCTTGCCAGACAGGCTGGAACAGGAAGGCGAGCAGTTTGCGTGCGACGCCGGCGGCACCGGCGCCGCCGGGCGTGTTGAGCAGCAGATTGGTGCGCGACACCCCCGGATGCGCGGCAAAGCTGGCGATGCCCCAGCCGCCCGCCTCGCTGCGCTTTTGGAGTTCGAGGGCAAACATCAGGCAGGCGATCTTCGATTGGGCATAGGCTTTCATCGGCACATATGCTTCGCCGAAGTTGAGGTCGCCGAACTGGATGTCGCCCTGGCGCGCGGCGACGCTCGACAGCGTCACCACACGCGGGTCTTTGCCCCGCTTGAGCAGCGGCAGCAGCCCGGCGGTCAACAGGAAATGGCCGAGATAGTTGGTGCCGAGCTGAAGCTCGAAGCCTTCGACCGTCTCCATCCTTTTGGGCGGGTTCATCACCCCGGCGTTGTTGATCAGCCCGTCGAGGCTGTCGCGCTCGCTTGCAAACCTGTCGCAAAAGCGCCGCACCGAGGCCAGATCGGACAGATCGAGCATGGCAAAGCGGACAAGGGCGCCGGGCACGACGGCTTTGATCTGCGCGACGGCATCTGCGCCGCCGCTGGCGTTGCGCCCGGCGATGGTCACGTCGGCGCCCGCTTTCGCGAGGGCGAGGGCGTCCTGATATCCGAGCCCGCCAGTGCCGGTCACCACGAACGAACGTCCGGTTTGCGCCGGCATGTCGGCCGCCGTCCATTTCGTCATCTTCGATCCTTCCAATAAATTTGCACCCTGTGTAAGAATCCCGATATATCGATTCTGTAATTTCGCAAAGTGTAAAATTGCACTGGAGGCAATAATTTGGAAAAGGCCGGAGGGGAAGCCGTCCGTCAAGGTCTGCGGGAGCGCAAGCGGCGCGAGACGCACCTGCGGATACAGAACGCGGCGCGGGCGCTGTTCGTCGCGCGCGGGTATGCCAGAACGACACTCGAAGACATTGCCGATGCGGCCAATCTCTCGCGCCGCACGCTGTTTCATTATTTCAGGTCGAAGGACGACATCCTGATGTCGATGGCGGGCGGGATGGGGGAAGCCCTTGTCCAGGGTCTCGACGCCCAGCCGCCGGGTAAATCGCCGCTGGCGACCATGATGGAAGCCATGAAAGACATCGCTGAGGCGCAGCCGCATGAGGAGCTGCTGATCTTCGACAAGGTCATGCGATCGAGCGAGGCGGTTCTCGCCCGCAAACGCGCCAATTATATCCTTTCGGAGGAGGTGCTGTTCGAGGCCATGCAACGGCGCTGGCCCGAGCCTGCGATGCGCGAGGAATTGAGGCTAGCCGCGAATATGGTTGTCAGCGTCGTTCGCTTATCGCTCGAACAGTTCAACCGGGAGGAGGGGAAGAGATCGCTGGCCGATGTGATGAACGACGAATTCTCGCTCATGCGGGGAATGCTTCTTCATATAAGATAGAAAGCCGCCACTCGCTATTCCGACCAGTGTCCGCAGCCGGTCGCTTGCTGCCTCCAGTCCGGTTCACCCGAAATGTCCGCCTTTCAGATCGGCCGCTAGAGCGGCTTGACCAAAACTGGCCAAGAGAAGCAAGAAATGGCCCGCCGCATTTGCAGACGGGCCATAGCGGGATCAGAAGTCGGTGGAAATCGAGACCGCGCGCCATTTGGCGAGGATGGCGGCGTCCGACAGATGCTTGGCCTCGATCGCCGCGACGGTGTCGCTGCCGAGCGGCAGGCGGACGGGCGGATTTGGCGCTTCCACAAAGCCGATCAGCACATCGGCGAGTTTCGAGGGGTCGCCGGGCTGGTTGTGGCTGAGGCCCGCCGCGATGGTACGAACATTGCCCGCCGTGGCGTGATAATCCTCGATCTGCGTCGAGCTGACGGAGAGGGACGAGGAATCCAGAAAGTCGGTCCGGAAATAGCCAGGCTCAACCACCGTGACGTGAATCCCAAGCGGTTCGAGTTCGGCGTGCAGCGCTTCGCTCAGCCCCTCGACCGCGAATTTGGTCGAGGAATAGACGCCGAACCCTGCCGCACCGCGATACCCGCCGATCGACGAGATGTTCAGGATCCGGCCCGACCGGGCAGACCGCATGTGCGGAAGGATTGCGCGGGTGACGGTCAGCAGGCCGAACACATTGGTGCGGTAAACGGCCTCGATCTCCGCCGCGCTGGCCTCTTCGACCGCCCCCAACAGGCCGAAGCCCGCATTGTTGAGCAGGATATCAATGCGGCCGAACCGCGCGATTGCGGCGTCGGCGGCGGCGAGTGCCTGAGCTTCGTCCGACACGTCGAGCGCGACCGCCAAAAGGTTCGGATGTTCGCCGAACCGGTCGGTGATCGCTTGCGGATTGCGGGCCGTCGCGACGACGGCGTCGCCCCTGGCGAGCGCGCGTTCGGCGACAAGGGCGCCAAAGCCGCGCGATGCGCCGGTGATGAACCAGATTTTCATGATGCTGTTCCTTTTTGATGGGATGACTGGAAAGGGAGGGGGCGTCAGCGCGCGGGCCGTGCCCGCGAAGCGAAGGTCAGTTCCATGTCGCGCGCCAGGATCTCGGGGAACCGCTCCATCAGCGCCTTGGTGTAGGGCCGCTCGAAATGCGCATCGAGGTCGGCGCGCGAGCGCCAGTTTTCATAGAGGACCCAGATTCTCGGATCGTCATTGTCGCGGTGGACGAGATAATCGATCGAGCCAGCCTCTGCCGAAGTCGGCGCGACGAGCTTGCGCAGTTCCTCTCCGAGCAGATCCGCATATTGGGGCTTCGCCGTCAGTTTCGCGATCAACGTCAGCGCGCTGCCCGAACGGTCGGGCTCGGGATAAACGACCTCCCATGGCGCCGTTTTGTCCGTCGCCAGCTGCCAGAAACGGTGGGCAACATCCGCCGCTTCCTCCGATCCGGGGCTGACAAGGGTCGAAACGGTCACCGTCGCGATGCGAATGCCTTTGGCTGCGAGCGGGTCGACAAGAGCCTGCACGCCGTTTCGCAGCGCGGCTTTCCCGACCCCGAGGCTCGCGTAGCTCTCGTGCGGAGCGGTCGCGAGCCCGCCGCCGGTGACAAGGATCGTTCCGCCCCGCGTCTCGAACAGCGCCGCAGCAGCGCGGATCGCGTGAAGGCCGCCGGCGACATTGATGGCGAGATCGTCCGTGACCTCGGCGTCGGACATGCTGAACAGATCCTGCTGCCGTACGACCGCGGCATTGAAATGCACCGCGGAGAGGCCGCCGGCGATCCGATCCGCCTCGGCGATCATCGCACGCAGCGCCGCCGGATCGGTGGCGTCGACGACAAGCGCATGTGCGTCGATGCCCGTACTGGCGAGCTCGGAAACGAGCCCGTCGAGATTTTTCGGATTTCGTGCTGCAAGGATGACTCGCCAGCCCTGCGCCCGGAATTTTTGTGCGACGGCCTGACCGATGCCGGGCCCCGCGCCGATGATGAGAATCGATTGGGTCATCATATATTCCTTTCCGAATGAGGACGGCCGCCCAGCTCAGGCGAGCACCTCGGCCAGCTCGATGAGGTTGCCGAACGGATCGCTGAAGAAGGCGAGGCGGCGGCTGATCGCGGCGAGTTCGAAGGGTTCGGTCACGATGGTGACGCCGCGCGCGCGCAGGGTCTCGACGGTCTCGTCGACGCTCTTCACATTGAGGCAGAAATGATGATAGCCGCGATATTTGAGGCTATCGCCGAGATCGGTGTAGGGGCGCGTCTCGATCGGGGCGGGCTCGCCGCCGCCCAGGATTTCGATATAGAAATGATCGTCGGTCGGGGGCGCCATATAGGCGAGCTGCTCGTCGGCATAATCCCATTCGGCGACGACGCGAAAGTCCAGCTTCTCGGCGTACCAGCGCTTGGCGATCTCGAGGTCGGGGGTACGAACCGCGACATGATGTCCGCGCATGTCCGCGAACGGCGATGCGCTGTTGGGGGCGGGGGGAATGAAGTCGGCCATGATGTGTCTCCTTTGTAAGCGGGCGGCATCTCCGCGGCCCGGCAGGAGCTATTTGCGCCCTTTCCTTTTCGACGATTAGCGACATAGTGTGCAGATAACTCATGAATCAGGATCAGTAATGCGAAGCACAGACCTGTCCGAACTCGCCGCGTTCGACGCCGTCGCGCGGCATCGCAGTTTCCGCCGCGCGAGCGAGGAGCGCGGCGTCACCGCCTCGGCAGTCAGCCATGCGGTCAGCAGCCTCGAAGCGCGCACCGGCATCCGGCTGCTTAATCGAACCACGCGCAGCGTGTCGCTGACCGACGCCGGCGCCATGCTGTTCGCGCGCCTGTCGCCGGCCTTCGGCGAGATCGGCTCGGCGCTCGACGCGCTCAACCAGTTTCGCGAGACGCCGTTCGGCAAGGTGCGGATCAATGCGCCGAACTCGATCGCGCCGTTCGTGTTCGGGCCGGTCATGGGATCGCTCATCGCCGCGAATCCCAACCTTGAATTGGAGATCGTCGCGACCGACCGGCTGGTCGACATCGTCGACGAGGGTTTCGACGCCGGCATCCGTCTGGGGGAAAGTCTTCGCGACGGAATGACGGCGGTGCGGATCAAGCCGCGGCTACGCTTCGCGGTGGTCGGTTCGCCCGACTATTTTTCCGCACGCCCGGTTCCGAAGGCTCCAGCCGATCTCAAACATCATGTCTGCATCCGGAATATCTATCCCAGCGGCACAGCTTATCCGTGGGAGTTCGAACGCTTCGGCAAGACGATCGAGTTCGAACCGACCGGGCCGCTGTCGCTCGACGATCATGAACTGATGGTCGAGGCCGCCATGTCAGGCGTCGCGCTCGCCTATGTCTGGGAGGATCGGGCGAGGCCCCATGTCGAGCGGGGTGAGCTCATCGAATGCTTGGCGTCCTGGTGCGCGCCCGAAGACTGGCTCTATCTCTACTACCCGGCCCGCAAACATCTCTCAGCGGGCCTTCGAGCCGTCATCGAAGCGCTGCGCGTCTGATCTCTTCTAGCTGAAAGACCTGTTCATCCAGGATGGACCGATGCTCACTATTACGGATGGTTTGATTCGTGGCGGATATAATGTCGCGCCACCTACTCACGCCAATCCAGGCCCGACGATTACAATCCGCTTGTAACGCCGCAATATTGCCCACCCAAATTGGGGGCGCGAATGTGGAGACAATATACAGCAGAAGAAAATTTCTCTGCTTTGTCCATGGATTGTCTATGGAATTTTGGCTCCCCGGGTAGGATTCGAACCTACGACCGATCGATTAACAGTCGATTGCTCTACCGCTGAGCTACCGAGGAACAGTCCGCCGTGGCGGGCAAGGCGGCCCCTTTGCCGTCGCCCGAATGATTTTGCAAGACCTCAAACGATAAATTGTTCCATCGCGATGCGTTCGTCCAATCCTTGGTCGGGATCGAAGAGCAACGTCAGCGGCCGGCTGCGGTCGCTGGTGACGAGGACGGTTTTCACGTCGCGGATTTCGCGCTGGTCGGCGACCGCGCTGACCGGACGTTTTGCGGCTTCGCGGACGTTGAAGCGGATGCTCGTCGATTCGGGGACGAGCGCGCCGCGCCAGCGCCGCGGGCGGAAGGGGCTGATCGGGGTAAGCGCCAGCATCGCCGAATCGAGCGGCAGGATCGGTCCGTTGGCGCTGAGGTTGTAGGCGGTCGATCCGGCGGGGGTCGACACCAGCACGCCGTCGCAGGCGAGTTCCTCGAGCATCGTTCTTTCGTTGATCATCACCTCGAGCTTCGCGGCCTGGCGGGTTTCGCGGAGCAGCGAGATTTCGTTGATCGCAGGCAGGATGTGGCGCTCGCCGCTGATCGTCGTGATGTCGCCCGATAGCGGGTGGATCAGAAAGGGGCGCGCCGCCGCGATCCGGTCGAGCAGTCCCTCGACCCGGAACTCGTTCATCAGGAAGCCGATCGTGCCGCGGTTCATCCCGAACACGGGGAGGCTGCGCCGCTGATCGAGCAGCTGGTGCAGCATGTGCAGCAAAAAGCCGTCGCCGCCGAGGACGATCAGCATGTCGGCCTCGTTCAGATCGACGAAGTCGTAGAGCGGGCGAAGTTCGGCTTCGGCTTCTTCCGCCACGGGCGAATTCGACGCGACGAGCGCGATCCTGCGTTGCATTATGGTCCCCCCAAGAGCGGAGTGTCAGCCGCCCGTTGCACTCATATGACGCGCGACCGCCGGTGTGGACTTTCGTTCGATATGAAAGTCATGCGCGCGGGGTTTGCCAGCCAATGCGGCATCAATCAAGCCGTCGACATCGCCGCCTTCGCGCAGGCTCGCGCGCAGGTCGACATGATCGTCCTGGCCGAGGCACATGTAGATGCGTCCTTCGACGGTCAGGCGGATGCGGTTGCAGGTCGCGCAGAAATTGTCCGACAGCGGCGTGATCAGGCCCAGCGTCACCGGGCTGTCCTCGATTGCGAAATAGCGCGCCGGGCCGCCCGTTTTCTTGTCGATCGGCCAGATCGCGCGAGCCGCGCGCAAGGGTGCGATGAACTGGTGGAGCGGGATATAATGGTCGCTGCGATCGTCCGCGACTTCGCCGAGCGGCATCGTCTCGATCAATGTCAGGTCGCAGCCGTTCGCGGCGCACCAATCGAGCATCGGCATCAGCTGGTCCTCGTTGAGCCCGGCAAGCGCGACCATGTTGATCTTGACGGCAATCCCCGCTTTCCGCGCGGCGGCGATCCCCTGCAGCGCAACGTCGACGTCTCCGACGCGGGTGATGTGACGGAACGCGGCGGCGTCGAGCGTGTCGAGGCTGACGTTGATACGCCGTACGCCCGCCGCAGCGAGCATCGGGGCATGTTCGGCGAGCCGCATGCCGTTGGTGGTCAGTGTCAGCTCGTCCAAGCCTTGGCCGATCAGCGCGCCGAGCCGCATCGCCAATGTGTCGATGCCGCGCCGCACGAGCGGCTCGCCGCCGGTCAGGCGGATGCGCCGCACGCCGCGCGCGACGAACCGCTCGCCCAGATCGCCCATTTCCTCGATACTCAGTACCGCCGATTTCGGCAGAAACTGCATATCCTCGGCCATGCAATAGCGGCAGCGCAGGTCGCAACGATCGGTCACCGACAAGCGCAAATAGCTGATTCGGCGGCCGATACCGTCGATCAGGGGCGCAGGCGGAGGCGATATTGCGGCCATCGGCGCGATTGTGATGCAAAAGGCAAGGGCTTGGCAAGCAATCGCTGCTATGGCGGCGCTCATGAATCGGATGATTGACTCGGATGCGGCCAGCGTCCGGCAGATTGAATTGCTACAAAAACGGGCCGACGCGGACATCGGCGTGATCCTCGTGCAGGTGGATCAGCTCGCGCGGATCAACACCAGCGCCGGCCCCGAAACCGGCGATGCGCTGCTCGAAGAGGTTGCGCGGCGGCTCGAAAGCTTCGCGGGCGACGAGTTCGGCCAGGGATCGCTCGTCGAGCGGATCGGCGGGCCCCGATTCCTCATCGTCCCGGCTACGGCGCTCTCGCTCGGTGCGCTGCGGGTGCAGGAGCGTGCGCTGCACGTCGCGCTCGCCGAGCCGATGGTCGGTGACCCGAACGGGCGGCTGGCGATCCGCATCGGCGCCTCGTTGATTACGCGCGACGAAGATATCGCCGCGCAGCTGCGTATCGCGAGCGACCAGCTCGGCCGCCCGGCGTCGGCGCGCGACGGCGCGATGGTGCAGGCGGCGCTGTCGCACAACGAGGTCATCATCTATTACCAACCGCAATATGACGTCGCGACCGGCGAAATGACCGGGGTCGAGGCGTTGCTGCGCTGGCAGCATCCCGAACTGGGACTGCTCGGCGCCGGGCCGCTGGTGACCGCGGCGCGCGCGGCGCGGCTCGAACGCGAGCTGACCGAGCATGCACACCGGGTCGCGCTCGGCGAAATGGCGGGGTGGCCGCCGGCGCTTGCGAAGCTCCGCGTCTCGCTCAACATCACGGCTGCCGACCTCGGCGACCCCGAATTCGCCGACCGGTTCGCGATGATGGTCAAATGGGCGGGGGTCGACGCCGATCGTATCACGCTGGAGCTGACCGAGCAGGCGATGCTCAGCGATCCCGCGAGCGCCGCGGCGCAACTCGCGCAGTTACGCGCACTCGGCTGCGCGATCGCGATCGACGATTTCGGCACCGGCTATTCCAGCCTTTCGCTGCTCGCGCGGCTGCCGATCGATTATCTCAAGATCGACAGCGGCTTTACCCGCAGCCTCGACGGCAGCGACCGCGACCGCATCGTCGTGCGCGCGATCGTCGATCTGGCGCGTGCGCTGGGATTGCTCGTCGTCGCCGAGGGGATCGAGAAGGAACAGCAGCTTGGCCGCCTGAAGGAACTGGGCGTCGCGACCTGGCAAGGTTTCCTGAAATCGGGGCCGGTGCCGGCGGACCAACTCCCGGGTCTGCTGTCCGCTTAAGCGACCTGCCGCGCCAGTTTTCCAAGCCCCTTCGACAGTTGCAGCGCTCCGTTCAGGCGCGCCCCGGTGCTCGCCCAGTCACCGCTGATCGACAATTTGTTGTCGGGGCGGATGCGCGCGCGGCCCTTCAGTCGCTCGACATAGGCGATCAGGCCGGGCACGTTCGCAAAGGCGTCGCCGTGGAAGCTGACGAGCGCACCCTTGGTGCCGACGTCGAGTTTGGCGATGCCCGCGGTCTTGGCGTTCGCCTTGATTTCCATGAGCTGGATCAGGTTCGCGGTTTCGGGCGGCAGCGGACCGAAGCGGTCGATCATTTCGGCCGCGAAGGCGTCGAGGGCGGGGCGGTCGTCGGCCTCGTTCAAGCGGCGATAGAGCGCCATGCGCAGCGGCAGGTCGGGCACATAATCCTCGGGGATCAGGATCGGGGCATCGACGGTGATGACCGGCGACAGGGCCTCGCGCGGCGGCGCGGCGCCCATGCCCTCGGCCTTGGCCGCCAGAATGGCTTCCTCCAGCATCGACTGGTAAAGTTCGAAGCCGACCTCGCGAATGTGCCCCGACTGCTCGTCGCCGACGAGATTGCCCGCGCCGCGAATGTCGAGGTCGTGGCTCGCCAGTTGGAACCCCGCGCCGAGCGTGTCGAGATCGCCAAGCAGCTTGAGCCGCTTCTCGGCGGTGTCGGTGATCGCGCCGCCCTCGGGCGTCGTCAGATAGGCATAGGCGCGGGTCTTGGCGCGGCCGACGCGACCGCGGAGCTGATAGAGCTGCGCAAGGCCGAAGCGGTCGGCGCGGTGGATGATCAACGTGTTGGCGCTCGGGATGTCGAGCCCGCTTTCGACGATCGTCGTCGATAGCAGGACATCATATTTGCGGTCGTAGAAGGCGCTCATGCGGTCCTCGACCTCGGTCGGGGTCATCTGGCCGTGCGCGACGACATATTTGATTTCGGGCACGCGGTTCCGCAGGAATTCCTCGATATCGGGCAAATCCTTGATCCGCGGGACGACGAAGAAGCTCTGGCCGCCGCGATCATGTTCGCGCAGCAGCGCCTCGCGCATCACGACCGGATCCCACGGTGCGACATAGGTGCGCACGGCGAGGCGGTCGACCGGCGGCGTCTGGATGACGCTGAGTTCGCGGAGCCCCGACATCGCCATCTGCAGCGTGCGCGGGATCGGGGTCGCGGTGAGGGTCAGGACATGGACGTCGGCCTTGAGCTGCTTCAGCCTTTCCTTGTGGACGACGCCGAAACGCTGCTCCTCATCGACGATGACGAGGCCCAGGTGTTTGAACTCGACCGACTTCGCGATGACCGCATGGGTGCCGATCACGATGTCAATCTGGCCACTGGCCAGACCGTCGCGGGTTTTCTGGGCTTCGTTTGCGGGGACGAGCCGCGAGAGGCGGCCGATATTGACCGGGAAGCCTTTGAAGCGCTCGACGAAGTTGGTGTAGTGCTGGCGCGCGAGCAGGGTCGTCGGCACGACCACCGCGACCTGCACCCCCGCCATTGCCGCGACGAAGGCGGCGCGGAGCGCGACCTCGGTCTTGCCGAAACCGACGTCGCCGCAGACGAGCCGATCCATCGGGCGGCCCGAGGCGAGGTCTTCGAGCACTTCGCCGATCGCGCGGTCCTGATCGTCGGTTTCCTGATAGGGGAAGCGGTCGGCGAAGGCGGGGTAGGCGGCGTCCTGCGCGAGCACCTCGCCCGGACGAAGCGCGCGCTGCGCCGCGGTCGCGAGCAGTTCGCCCGCGATCTCGCGGATGCGCTCCTTCATCCGCGCCTTGCGGCGCTGCCAGGCTTCGCCGCCGAGCCTGTCGAGCGCGACGCCCTCGCTCTCGCCGCCGTAGCGCGAGAGGACGTCGAGATTCTCGACGGGCACGTAGAGCTTGTCGCCGCCCGCGTAGGTGAGTGCGACGCAATCGTGCGGGCTGCTGCCGACGGGGATCTGGGTCAGCCCCTCGTAGCGGCCGATGCCGTGGTCGAGGTGAACGACGAGATCGCCGACGCTGAGCGTCGCGAGTTCGGCGAGAAACGCATCGGCGCTCTTGCGGCGCTTGCTGCGGCGGACGAGGCGTTCGCCGAGGATATCCTGCTCGGTGAGCAGGCTGATCGCGTCGCTGGCGAAGCCATGGTCGAGGGGAAGGACGACCATTGCGGTCGCGCCGCCGCTCTCCGACGAGGCGGTGCCGAGCGCGTCCTGCCAGCTGTCGGCGGGGGCGAGCGAGGTGACGCCATGATCGCGGAGCAGCCCCGACAGACGCTCGCGCGCGCCGCCCGAATAGCTGGCGATGATCGTCCTGCGCCCCTTGCGGCGCTCGTCCGACAGATGGTCGGCGACCTTGTCATAGACGTTGAGGTCGGCGGTGCGCTCGGGCGTGAAGTCGCGCGCGGCGAAGCTTTCGAGGTCGATCACCGACGCCGACGGCGGGACGTCGAAGGGCGAGACGACATGGACCGGACGGGTGCGTTCGGCGTCGGCCCATTCGTCGCGGGTCAGATACAGCGTCTCGGGCGCGAGCGGGCGATAGCTGCCCGCCTGCTCGCGCTCGGCGGCGACGCGGTTCGCGTGATAGTCGGTGATCGCGTCGAAGCGCGTTTCGGCGGTCGCGTCGGTGCGGTGACCGCGCAGCACCGGGGTCGCGGGGTCGATATGGTCGAAGAGCGTCGCCAGCCGTTCCTCGAACAACGGCAGCCAGTGATCCATGCCCGCTTGCCGCCGCCCTTCGCTGACCGCCTGATAGAGCGGGTCGCCGGTCGCCTGCGCGCCGAAGATTTCGCGGTAACTTGAGCGGAAGCGCTTGATCGTGCTCTCATCGAGCAATGTTTCGGCAGCGGGAAGCAGTTGCAGCGCCTTGGCGGGTCCGAGGCTGCGCTGGTCGGCGGGGTCGAAGCGGCGGATGCTCTCGATCTCGTCGCCGAAGAAATCGACACGCAAGCCCGTCTCTTCGCCTGCTGGAAAGAGGTCGAGAATACCGCCGCGCACCGCGAACTCGCCCTGATCGGCGACGGTATCGACACGGCTGAAACCATTGGAGACGAGCAGTTCGGCGAGCGCATCGCGGTCGATGCGCTGCCCGGCCGCGAGCGTCGTCGCGAGCTGGCGGATGCGGAACGGCGTGAGCGTGCGCTGGGTGATCGCGGCGACGGTGGTCAGGATCAGCTCGCCACGCTTCGGCGGCGCCTGCAAGGCCGAGAGTGTCGCGAGGCGGTCGGCGCTGATGCGCATCGACGGGCCGGCGCGATCATAGGGCAGACAGTCCCACGCGGGAAATCGGTGGACGGAAAGGTCGGGTGCAAAGAAGGGCGCGGCATCGGCGACCGCCTGCATCGCCGCATCGTCGGTCGCGACATAGACGAGCCGCGTGTCGCTGGCGCGTGCGAGGTCGGCGAGCAGCAGCGGCAGAAAGCCGTCGGCCGCCCGCGCCAGCGTCAGCGGCGCCGGTGCCGACGCGATGGCGGCGAAAATGTCGGCGGCGGGGCGGGTCATGGCAGGGGAATATAGTCCAGTCGGCGCATGGCGGCGATCAGCGGCGGATTGTTCAGATGCTCCGGAGGCTCGCCGGTGCCAAGCGCCCAGCTCATGATATCGACATCGTCCTCTTCGACGACCGCCTCGTACCAGCGGATTTCCTCTTCGCCCCATTCGGCCGAATAGCGATCGAGAAAGCCGCCGATCATATAATCGGCCTCGCGCGTGCCGCGGTGCCAGGCGCGAAATCTCAGGCGTTTGAGGCGTTCTTGCATGGCGGGCCTTCAGTCAGCAGCATCGAATTTGAAACAGGTATCGCCTCTTCTCACCGTTCGCCCTGAGCTTGTCGAAGGGCCGTTCTTTCTTTGCGCCGCCGAAAAATAAGGACGGTGCTTCGACAAGCTCAGCACGAACGGAAAGAGAGGTAAGGCTTCCTTCGCTCGACACGAACGGAAAGACGAGGCTAGACACGCCCTAGCGATGCGACCCGAGATACTCAATCCGCTCTTTGCCGCGCTGACCGACCTGAAAGGCGTCGGGCCGCAGCTTGCCAAGCCGCTGACGCGGCTGGGGCTGGAGCGCGTGGTCGATGTGCTGTTCCACCTGCCGACGGGGCTGATCTCGCGTTTTCCGGTCGACCGGCTCGATCAGGCGCTTCCCGGTCAGACGATAATCGTCGAGCTCACCGCGCAGGATTACCGCCCGGGCCGGTCTCCACGCGCGCCATTCGGGGTCGAGGCGTTCGACAGCGCGGGCGACCATGTGCGGCTCGTTTATTTCGGGCGGACGTCGGGACTGGCGAGGAAGCTCTTCCCGCTTGGCGAGAAGCGCAGGGTGTCGGGGCGTCTCGATCTCTATGGCGAAATGCGCCAGATCGTGCACCCCGACCACGTCGCCGAGCCCGACGACGAGGCGGGCATCGCCGAGCACGAACCCGTCTATCCGCTGACCGAGGGGCTGACCAACGCGCGGCTGTCGCAGCTCGCGGCGGTGGCGCTCGAACGGCGGCCCGAGCTTGCCGAATGGGTCGACGCGCCGCTGCTGGCGAACCGAAACTGGCCAGCGTGGCGCGAAGCGATCGAGCGCGCGCACGCAAGCCCGCGCGACGAGGCGGCGCGCGACCGGCTGGCCTATGACGAGATTTTCGCGAGCCAGGTCGCGCTGATGCTGATCCGGCAGGGGCTGCGCAACCGCAAGGGGCGCGCGATCGTCGGCGACGGCCGCTTGACCGACGCGTTGCAACTGCCCTTCGGGCTGACCGGCGCACAGGAGCGCGTCGGGCGCGAGATCGCGGGCGACATGGCGCAGGACACGCCGATGCTGCGAATGCTGCAGGGCGACGTCGGATCGGGCAAGACGCTCGTCGCGCTGCGCGCGATGCTGGCGGCGGTCGAGGCGGGGACGCAGGCGGCGCTGCTCGCCCCGACCGAAATCCTCGCACGCCAGCACCATGCGACCTTGCAGCGGATGCTCGGCGGGCTGCCGGTGAACCTCGCAATCCTGACCGGGCGCGACAAGGGCAGGGTGCGCGAATCGACGCTGATGGGGCTTGCCGACGGCAGCATCGACATTCTCGTCGGGACGCACGCGATCTTCCAGCAGGCGGTGACGTACAGGGATCTGGCGCTCGTCGTCGTTGACGAACAACATCGCTTCGGCGTCGCGCAGCGGCTGATGCTGACCCAAAAGGCCATGCGGCCGCCGCACCTGCTGGTGATGACCGCCACCCCGATCCCGCGGACGCTGCAGCTCGCCAACCATGGCGAGATGGACGTGTCGCAGATCGACGAGATGCCGCCGGGACGCACCCCCGTCGATACGCGCGTCATTTCGCTCGACCGGCTGGAGGATGTCATCGACGGCCTCGACCGGCATCTGGCGACGGGGGCGCAGGCTTATTGGGTGTGTCCGCTCGTCGCCGAGAGCGAGGGAAGCGAGCTGGCCGCGGCCGAGGATCGCGCCGCGCTGCTGCGTGCGCGGCTGGGCGATGCGCGCGTCGGGCTCGTCCACGGGCGGATGAAGGGGGCGGAGAAGGATGACGTCATGGCGCGCTTTCAGGCGGGCGAGATCGGCGTCCTCGTGGCGACGACGGTGATCGAGGTCGGGGTCGATGTGCCCGCCGCCAGCCTGATGATCGTCGAGCATGCCGAGAATTTCGGGCTGGCGCAGCTTCATCAGCTGCGCGGCCGGGTCGGGCGCGGCGCGGCGAAGTCGGTGTGCCTGCTGCTCCGCTCGCAGAACCTGTCGGAAACCGCGCGCGAACGGCTGGCGTTGATGCGCGACACGAACGACGGCTTTGTGATCGCGGAGAAGGATCTGGAGCTGCGTGGTGGCGGCGAGCTGCTGGGGCTCAAACAGTCGGGCGACGCCGACTATCGCGTCGCGACGCCCGAGCAACTGGTGCGGCTGTTGCCGGTGGCGCACGACGACGCGCGGCTGTTCGTCGAGCGCGACGGCGGTGTCGAGGGCGCGCGCGGTGAGGCGGTGCGCCTCTGCCTTTATCTGTTCGAGCGCGACGCGGCGGTGCCGTTGCTGCGGAGCGGGTGATGGGGCTATACTAACCCCGTTCGTGCTGAGCTTGTCGAAGCACCGTCCTTTTCTCTTTCGGCGCAGAAAGAACGGCCCTTCGACAAGCTCAGGGCGAACGGAATTTTTGGAAGTCTGGCTTTAGGTGACGTCGCCCCGGGCGCGCATTTCTAGTTGACGTCGCCTCGGGCGCCCATGGCGCGGATCATCGGCAGATAATCCTCGGCCGTGATCGACTTTTCGAACTGAACACCCGTCTTGCCGCCGAGCGACCAGACCACTTTTGCGGCGGTGCGGCCGATGATCGGCATGCGGAACACGACGAGGTCGCCGATCTCCAAGCCGCGCTCGTACCGCATCAGCATACCGTCGGCGCTGATGTTGACGCAGGTGCACATTTCCTGCCGCCCGTCGGGCAGCACGAAGGGCAGTCGGCAATAGACGTCGCTACGCGGCGCTATTCGCTGGTCGAGGCCGACATAATGGGCCTTGCTGGTATCGATCTTACGCATACGTCCCGGACCTTTGTGGTTTGGCGAAGAGCATCGGCATGAATGCTGAAGAAACCGTAAAGGGCTTTCCCGGTTCAACGCGTCACGAGCCCGTGTTTCTTCGATCCCAGGCTCACCGGGACGTCGCCCGTGTCAGGCCGGATCAGGTGCTGCGGATCGCGGACGACGACCCCGTCGACCTTGACCGCGCCCTCGTCGAGTTTGCGCCGCGCCTCCTTGTTCGACGCCGCAAAGCCGAGTTCGCGCAGCGCGTCGACGATGGTGATGCCATCGGCGCTGGCCGACACTTGGGGCAGGTCGCCACCAACCTGGCCCTTTTCAAAGGTTTGCGTCGCGGTTTCGGCGGCGGACTTCGCGGCTTCGGCGCCGCGGCACATCGCGGTCGCTTCGTTCGCGAGGATCTTTTTCGCCTCGTTGATCTCGGCCCCTTCGAGCGCTTCCAGCCGCGCGATCTCGTCCAGCGGCAGATCGGTGAACAGCTTCAGGAATCGACCCACGTCGCGGTCGTCGCAATTGCGCCAATATTGCCAGTAGTCGAAATGGGGCAGCTGTCCCATATTGAGCCACACGGCACCCGAAGCAGTTTTGCCCATTTTCGTGCCCGCGGCCGTCGTGAGCAGCGGAGTCGTCAGGCCATAGAGTTCCGCGCCGTCCATGCGACGTCCAAGCTCCATGCCGTTGACGATATTGCCCCACTGGTCCGACCCGCCCATCTGGAGCCGCACGCCGCGCTCCTTCGACAGGTGACGGAAGTCGTAGCCCTGCAGGATCATGTAGTTGAATTCGAGGAAGGTCATCGGCTGTTCGCGCTCGAGCCGCAGCCTGACCGAATCGAAGGTCATCATGCGGTTGATCGTGAAATGCGTGCCGACTTCCTGCAGCAGTTCAATGTAACCGAGCTTGCCGAGCCAGTCCTGATTGTCGACCATCACCGCGTCGGTCGGGCCGTCGCCGAAGGTCAGGAACTGCTGGAAGATGCTGAAGATCGAGGCGATGTTCGCGGCGATCGTCTCGTCCGACAGCATCTTGCGGCTCTCGTCGCGCCCGGTGGGATCGCCGATCCGCGTCGTCCCGCCGCCCATCAGCACGACGGGCTTGTGCCCTGTCTGTTGCAGGCGGCGCAGCATCATGATTTGGACGAGGCTGCCGACGTGCAGGCTGGGCGCGGTCGCGTCGAAGCCGATATATCCCGGGACGATCTGTTTCGCGGCCAGAGCATCGAGCCCTTCCGCGTCGGTCATCTGATGGATATAGCCTCGCTCGTCGAGCAGGCGCAGCAAGTCGGATTTGTAGTTCGTCATAGCGGGCGCGGTTAGCATGGGGTTTGCGATTTGGATAGCATGCGGAACGACCTGATCTGCCACCCCGACACTCCGGCGCGCGCGGTGCGGTCGATCGCGGTCGAGGTCGATCTGTCGTTCGAGGAGGGCTTTGCGCTGCGCTTCATCGTCGACGGCGAGATCGGCGGCCTTGTGCTGCCGCAGGGCGAGGGCGAACTGGTGATCGCCGACAGCGTCACCGACGGCCTATGGCAGAGCACCTGTTTCGAGGCCTTCCTGACCGAGGAAGGCCAGCCCGACTATACCGAGTTCAACTACGCTCCTGACGGGCGCTGGGCCTGTTATCAGTTCGACGATTATCTTTCGCTGCTCCGTCCCGACGACCTCGCGCCGTGGCTGATGGAGAGCGAGCGCGAGGTGGGCCGCTATGTCCTGCGCGTCGAGCCGGGGATTTTCCCCGATGCTGGATCGAAGCTGGCGCTGTCGGCGGTGATCGAGGAGGTCGACGGCACGAAAAGCTATTGGGCGCTGCGGCATCCTGCGGGCAAGCCCGACTTCCATCATCCCGATTGCTTTGCGCTGACGCTTGAGGCACGCGGGCGGGCATGACGACCCTCTTCGGCATCGACCGCCTGCTCGCCGATCCGGCGCTTCGCAAACCACTCGAGGGCAAGCGCGTCGCGCTGCTCGCGCATCCCGCCTCGGTGACGGCCGACCTGACGCACAGCGTCGATGCGCTGGTGGCGGCCGGGATCGACGTGACCGCGGTGTTCGGGCCGCAACACGGTGTTCGCGGCGACCTGCAGGATAATATGATGGAGTCGCCCGACTTCACCGATCCGACTTATGGCATGCCGGTGTTCAGCCTCTATGGCGAAGTGCGGCGGCCGTCGGGGCAGTCGATGCATACGTTCGATGTCATGCTGGTCGACCTGCAGGATCTGGGGTGTCGCATCTATACCTATGTGACGACCTTGCTCTACGTCCTCGAGGCCGCGGCGCAGCATGGCAAGGCGGTGTGGGTGCTCGACCGGCCCAATCCGGCGGGACGTCCGGTCGAGGGGACGCGGCTTCTGCCCGGCTGGGAAAGCTTCGTCGGCGCGGGGCCGATGGTGATGCGCCACGGCCTGACGATGGGCGAGATGGGGCACTGGTTCATCCGCCACTTAGGGCTCGACGTCGACTATCGCGTGATCGAGATGGAGGGGTGGCAGCCCGAGGGGCCGGGCTTCGGCTGGCCCACGGATCGCGTGTGGATCAACCCGAGCCCGAACGCCGTCAACGTCAATATGGCGCGCGCCTATGCGGGCACCGTGATGGTCGAGGGCGCGACGCTCAGCGAGGGCAGGGGCACGACGCGCCCGCTCGAACTCTTCGGCGCGCCCGATATCGATGCGAAGGCGGTGATCGCCGAGATGCGCCGGATCGCGCCCGAATGGCTCGCGGGGTGCAAGTTGCGGAATATCTGGTTCGAGCCGACCTTTCACAAGCATATGAAGCAGCTGAACAACGGCGTTCACATTCATGCCGAGGGCGAATGGTACGATCATGCCGCGTTCCGGCCGTGGCGGGTGCAGGCGCTGGGCTTCAAGGCGATCCGCTCGCTCTATCCCGACTATCCGATCTGGCGCGGCAAGGATTTCAAATATGAGTACACCGAAGATGTGCTCGCGATCGACGTGATCAACGGCGGCCCGGGCCTGCGCGAGTGGGTCGACGATGCGGGCGCGGGTGCGGGCGATCTTGACGCGCTGGCGCTGCCGGATGAGGCGGCGTGGCGCGCGGAAATCGAAGAGCTTTTGTTGTATCGTTAGAGCATCGCTTGAAAATCAAAGCTGCTCGTCTCGAGCTTGTCGAAGGACCGTATTTTCTTGCAAGGTCTGAAAACAAGAACAGCCCTTCGACAAGCGCAGGGCGAACGGAAAGAGGGTCGAATATAATGCACAGGCGGCAATTTCTCGGCACGGCGGCACTTGGCGGTCTGGCAGCCAGCCTGCCCGTATCGGCCTTTGCCGCCGATACCGCCGGCCTGCCCAACCTTGCCGCCAAGGCTGTCCCGATCGGCAAGGCCGAGCGCATGGCGCGGATCGCCAAGGCGACCGAATTGATGCGCGCGAACGATATCGGCGCGTTGCTGATCGAGCCGGGGTCGAGCCTCATCTATTTCACCGGGGTCGAATGGTGGCGGAGCGAGCGGTTGACCGCGGCGGTGCTGACGCGCGAGGGCGAGGTCGCGATCGTCACGCCCTTTTTCGAAGAGCCTTCGGTGCGCGAGAGCCTGGGCATCGACGCCGAGGTGCTGACGTGGAACGAGGACGAGAATCCGCTGGCGGCGGTCGCGGGATGGCTCGGCAAGCGCGGGCTGGCGAAGGGCCGGATCGGCGTCGAGGAAACGGTGCGCTATTTCGCGGTCGACGGGCTGGAAAAGGTGATGCCCGAAGCGACGGTGGTCAACGGCGCGCCCGTCGTGCGCGGGTGCCGAATGCACAAGTCGCCCGCCGAAATCGCGCTGATGCAGATCGCCGCGGACATCACGCTCGCCGCCTATCGCCACACCGCGCCGCGCGTCGAGGCGGGGATGACGCCTGCCGACATCGGCGCGATCATGAAGGCCGCGACCACCGCGCTCGGCGGGCAGAGCGAATTCGAGCTGATCCTGCTCGGCGAGGCGAGCGCCTATCCGCACGGGAGCGGCAAGCCGCAGGCGGTGAAGGACGGTGAGGTCGTGCTGATGGACTGCGGCGCGACCGTGCACGGCTATCAGTCCGATATTTCGCGGACCTTCGTTTACGGCAAGGCGACGCCCCGTCAGCGGCAGGTGTGGGATCAGATGCGCAAGGGACAGGATGTCGCCTTCGCCGCGGCGAAGCTCGGCACGCCCGCCGGCAAGGTCGATGACGCGGTGCGCGCCTATTATGAAAGCCTCGGCTGGGGACCGGGATACAAGCTGCCCGGCACCTCGCACCGCACGGGCCACGGTATCGGGCTCGACGGGCATGAGCCGGTTAATCTGGTGCGCGGCGAGACGACGCCGCTAGCACCGGGCATGTGCTTCTCGAACGAGCCGGGCATTTATATTCCCGGCGAGTTCGGCATCCGTCTGGAGGATTGTTTCTACATGACCGACAGCGGCCCGAAGTGGTTCAGCACTCCACCGCCGTCGATCGATCAGCCTTTTGCCTGACAAATCCGTTCGCCCTGAGCTTGTCTAAGCTTGTCCTGAGTGCCTGCAAGGCAGTCGAAGGGGGCCGTTCTTTGCTTTCCTCGGTGAAGAGAAGGACAGTGCTTCGACAAGCGCAGCACAAACGGATTAGGGGCTGGCGTCAGGCGCCTTCGGCCGCTGGACGAGGCTGACGAGCACGAAGCTGATGATCATCAGCAGATACCAGCTACCGAGCTTTTCAAGGCCGACCATATGCCAGCCGTCGTTCTGGCTGGGGTAGGTCCAGGCGCGCGCAAACGTGCCGATATTTTCGGCGAGCCAGATGAAGAGCGCGACGAGCCCCCAGCCGACGAGCAAAGGCATGCGGCGGTGCGTGTGGAGCGGACGGAACCAGACCTGGCAGCGCCAAAAGAGGAGTGCGGTCGCCGCGAAAAGGAACCAGCGGAAGTCGTATAGCCAATGGTGCGCGAAGAAATTGACGTAGATCGCGGCGGCGAGGACATGGCTCGTCCACACCGGCGGGTAGCCGGTGTAACGGAAGTCGAAGATACGCCAGACACGCGCGATATAGCTGCCGACCGCGGCGTACATGAAGCCCGAGAAGAGGGGCACGGCGCCGATGTGGAGCAGGCTCGGCTCGGGATATTGCCACGATCCCGCGGCGGTCTTGAACAGCTCCATCACCGTGCCGACGATATGGAAAATCAGGATGACGAGCGCTTCCTTCGGCGTTTCGAGCCGGAAGGCGAGCATGCCGAGCTGGATCAGCACCGCGCCGATCGTGATCGCATCATAACGGTGGAGCTGCGCGTTCTCGGGCCAGAACAGGTGCGTGCCGAGCAGCAGCGCGAGCATCAGGCCGCCGAACAGGCACGCCCACCCCTGCTTGAAGCCGAAGACGAGAAACTCGAGGAACCAGCCGCGCGGCCCGGGTTCGACCGCCATCGCTTCCAAGCGCGCGCGGACGGCGTGGAAGCGGCTGTTGCCGCCGCCGCTAGCAGACATAGACGTCAGACATAGACGGCGACGTATGCGATCAGCGAGGCGGCGGGGAGCAGCAGCAGCTGCGCGAGGACCGTCCCGGCGAGGCGGCTCAGCGAGATGAAGGTGATCGCGCGGCGGAAATCGGCCTCGTCGACTTTGCCCTCGACGGCGTCGTCGGTCATCACCGACAGCTGCGGGTCGATGAAGGCGAACAGGAGTATCGTCGCGAAGCCGTTGATCAACGCCGACAACTGCGATGCGGTGACGCGGAATTCGGGGGCGAGATAGCCGGCGTAGAGCGACGCGACCACGCCGACCGCGAGCAGCGACTGCGCGAGGCAGTTGGCGATCAGCACGCCCCAACCGATCCCCTTCGGCATCTTCCAGCTCCGGAGGTGCGACAGGCTGGGGATCGTCAGCGACCGGCGCAGCGTGCGCAGCCCGCTCGGGCTCGCGGCCTTCAGCGCGAGCTTCGTCGTCGAGCGGTTATCCTGATACCAGCCGATCGCCGCCGCAAACATCCGCTGCCCCGTCGGCACCAGCAATATCCCGATCAACGTCGCGACGCTTGCCGCGGCGAGCACGAGCTGCATGTCGATGAACAGCGACGCCCCGCTGCCGTCGTGGATCCGCGTCTCGATCCGCTTGGCGAGGAACGGGCCGAGGAAGCTGTTCGAGGTGCGCGAGAAGAGCACGAGGATGTTGAACAGCGCAAAGGACATCGCAATGCGCCGCGTGCGGACGCCGGCGATACGCGCGGCGTAGGCGAGTGCGCCGATCAGGTTGATGAAGCCGGTCAGCAGCAGGATGGTGACGAGGGGGAGGTCGATCATGTCGGGGCCTAATACGTAGAAATCCGTTCGTGTCGAGCGAAGTCGAGACACCCTAGGGGCGTGTGCCGATGATGGGCATCTCGACTTCGCTCGATGCGAACGGAATTAGGGGATCGGCGCAAAATGGTCACGACCAGGTTTGGCCGCCTCGCCGTCAATGCTTGCGCGTCAGCTCGCGCATCGCATCGTCGAGCCCCGCGAGCGTCAGCGGGTACATGCGGTCGTTCATCAGCTGTTTGATCAGCTTCACCGACTGGGTGTAGCCCCAATGCGCCTCGGGCACCGGGTTGAGCCACACCGCGGCGGGATAGACATGGGTGATGCGTTGCAGCCAGACCGCGCCCGATTCCTCGTTGAAATGTTCGACGCTGCCGCCCGGATGGGTGATTTCATAGGCGCTCATCGACGCATCGCCGACAAAGATCACCTTATAATCATGGCCATATTTGTGGAGGATGTCCCACATCTGGTGGCGTTCCGACCAGCGGCGCTTGTTGTCCTTCCACACGCCTTCGTACGGGCAATTGTGAAAGTAGAAGAATTCGAGATTCTTGAATTCGGTCGTCGCGGCGCTGAACAATTCTTCGCACAGCTTGATGAACGGATCCATCGACCCGCCGACGTCGAGAAACAGCAGCAGCTTGACCGCATTGCGCCGTTCGGGGCGCATCTTGATATCGAGCCACCCTTGCCGCGCGGTGCCGTCGATCGTGCCCGGGATGTCGAGCTCGTCGGCCGCGCCCTCGCGCGCGAATTTGCGCAGGCGGCGCAGCGCGATCTTGATGTTGCGGGTGCCGAGTTCCTTGGTGTTGTCGAGGTTCTGGAACTCGCGCTTTTCCCAGACTTTCAGCGCGCGCTTGTGCTTGCTCTCGCCGCCGATGCGGACGCCCTCGGGGTTGTAGCCCGAATTGCCATAGGGCGACGTGCCGCCGGTGCCGATCCACTTGTTGCCGCCCTGATGGCGCTTCTGCTGTTCCTCGAGCCGCTTCTTCAGCGTCTCCATGATCTCATCCCAGTCGCCGAGCGACTTGATCGCCTCCATCTCCTCGGGCGTCAGATATTTCTCGGCGACCGCCTTCAGCCATTCCTCCGGAACGTCGACGGGGTTCTGGCCATAGTCGGTGAGCAGGCCCTTGAAGACCTTGTTGAACACCTGGTCGAAGCGGTCGAGCTGCCCTTCGTCCTTCACATAGATCGAGCGGCTGAGATAATAGAATTGCTCGGGCGTCCGGTCGATGACCTCGCGGTCGAGCGCCTCCAGCAGCAGCAGATGCTCTTTCAGGCTGGCGGGAATGCCCGCGGCCCGCAGTTCGTCGAGAAAGCCCAGAAGCATGGCAAAGACCTATCGCGTCGGCGCGGTGCGCGCAATCACTTTACGTTTACGGAAACTTGGGTCGCGACAGACAGGAGAAGTGGCGGAAAACTGCGCAACTTCACTCGCAAATCGCGAACGGACGGCGTGGGCCGCGTCGGCTAAAGCCACAAAAGACCCGCCTGCGCGACCGGGCTTTGCGGCTTTTGCGGCCTTAAGGCGACAAAAGATACGGACCGGCGCGTCGAAACTGTCTCCTTTGTCGTTTTAGGAACGATGTGGGAGACCGCCTGGGGCGGATGGGTATCGGCGATCCAAAGACTCATGCGAAGGGGCTGGCACAGCGGGATAATGTAGGAAAGGGGCGATTTGCTTGTCAGACGGCTTTCGACCGATTGCGGCCGTAAAGATCCTCCCCGCTTACGGGGAGGGGGACCACCGGAGGTGGTGGAGGGGGCTGGCGGAGTGAGCCGAGGTTGCGGGAGGACGCACACCCCCTCCGTTAGCCGCTGTGCGGCTACCACCTCCCCACAAGTGGGGAGGATTGAACGTCCGCTCACCACCCCCAAGCCGACGCCCGCTACCGGCACCCATTGACGCCCCGTTAACCATTGCCCGTCATATCTTCGCGATCATTCAGGGACGTGGGTGCGCAATGAAATTCGAACCTATCAATCCGGCCGCGCCGATACTCGACCAGTCGGTGGCTTCCGACTGCGGCGAGTTGGCCGTCGGCTGCAGCGACGCCGCGGGGCGCATCAAGCGGGCGACCGACCAGATGGACCGCCAGATCGCCGAGCTCGGCCGGCTGGAAGAATTCGTCGTCAGCCTCGAAAACGACCAGCGTCAGATCGCCGATTCGACCGACGAGGCGAAATTGCTTTCGGCGCGCGCGTGCGAACAGCTCGACACCGGCGCCGAGCGCGTCAATGCCGCGGTCAGCGAATTCCGTTCGGTCATCGACCTCGTCGCGCGATTGGGCACGCATGTCACCAATTTCGCCGCGGTGATGGAGCAGGTGCAACAGGTCAGCCAGTCGATCGAGTCGATCGCGAAGACCACCAACATGCTTGCGCTGAACGCCGCGATCGAGGCGGAGCGCGCAGGCGATGCCGGGCGCACTTTTGCGGTCGTCGCCGCCGAGGTGAAGAAGCTGGCGCAGAACACGCGCGGCGCGACCGACGAGATCCGCCGCAGCATCGGCAGCCTCGCCACCGAGGCAAGCGGGCTGGTTGCCGAAATCCAGTCGGGCGTCGAACAGTCGAGCCGTGCCGAGGCGCAGTTCGAGACGATCACCGATGCGCTGCACGATGCAACGCATCTCGTCGCGCTGCTCGACGACCAGAGCGACCGCATCGCGCAGTCGAGCGCGATGGTGCACGCCAATGGCGCCAAGGTGCGCGAGGCGATGGACCGCGTCGTCACCTCGGTGCGCGACAACAGCGCCACCCTGGAGGGCACGCGCGATTCGATCCTGTCGATGGAGCATGTGTCGAACCGCATGTTCAACGCGGTGATCTCGGCCGGCGTTTCCCCGCAGGATTCGGCGATCGTCGAGCTGGCGGCGAAGGTCCGCGACGAGTTCGTCGGTCTGGCCGAAGCGGCGATCCAACGCGGAGAGCTGACCATGGAGCAGGTCTTCGACACCAACTATGTTCGCGTCCCGAACTCCAACCCCGAACGCTTCCGCACGACGCTGTGCGACTGGGCCGACGCCAATTGGCGGCCGCTGTTCGACCGCATCGTCGCGACCCATCCCGAAATCAAGATGTCGTCGGCGGGCGACATGAACGGCTTCCTGCCGACGCATATCACCGACTGCTCGCGCGCGCCGACCGGCGACCTGGAGCATGACACCGCGCACTGCCGCAACGGCCGCATCCTCTATGACGAGACCGACGCCGCCGCGAAGCGCAGCACCGCGCCCTTCTTCATGACCGTCTATCGCCAGGAAGGCGACGGCATCAATTACATGACCGTGCGCAACGTCTATATGCCGGCGATCATCAACGGTCGCCGCTGGGGCGACGTCGAGGTCGCCTACCAGCTCTAATTTTGTGAAGGCGGGGGCGGCGGCTGCGCCGGATGCTGTTCCAGCGCCGGATCGATCGTGACCCAGGCGGGGGCTTCCTGTACCCAGATTGCCGCCGTCGGTTCAAGACCGTGCACCGGGTCGAGACTCCCCAGCCGTACGGCGCGCATCTGCGGCCGCGCGGACGACGAACCGAAAAGCTGGGTGCCGCACGATGGACAGAAATACCAGGTCAGCTCGTTGCCGCTGTCGGCGGCATGCGCGTTCGAGGCGAGCGTGCCCGTCACGCTGATCGCGTCGGCCATGAAGAAAGCGTTATGCGTCGGTCCGCCCGCCGCCAGCTTCTGGCAATGGCGGCACCAGCACTGGCGCACCGCGAGAGGATCGCCAGCGATCTCGAACCTTACCGCGCCGCAGGCGCAGCTTCCTGAATAATTGCCGTCCGCCATGCCTCGTCCCGCATCATCGCTTTTGCGAGAATATCAGAAGCGCGCGCGGCCGCAATCGGCCATGCGCTCGCGATGTGAGCAATCGGACGCCGGCGGCGGTCAGGCGCCCTGGCGGCGCGCCATGAAGGCGAGCTTTTCGAACAGCATCACATCCTGCTCGTTCTTGAGCAGCGCGCCATGGAGCGGCGGGATCGCCTTGCCGACGTCGCGGTTCTGCAGGACTTCGAGCGGCATATCCTCGGCGAGGAGCAGCTTCAGCCAGTCGATCAGCTCGCTGGTCGAGGGCTTTTTCTTGAGCCCCGGAACGTCGCGCACATCATAGAAGATGTCCATCGCGCGGCTGACCAGCGTTTTCTGGATACCGGGGAAGTGGACCTCGACGATGTCGGCCATCGTGTCGCGGTCGGGGAATTTGATATAGTGGAAGAAGCAGCGGCGCAGGAAGGCGTCGGGCAGTTCCTTCTCGTTGTTCGAGGTGATGACGACGATCGGGCGTTCCTTGGCGCTGATCGTCTCGTCGGTCTCATAGACATGGAAGGCCATGCGATCGAGTTCCTGGAGCAGGTCGTTCGGGAATTCGATGTCGGCCTTGTCGATCTCGTCGATCAGGAGGACGGGGAGTTTCGGGGACGTGAACGCCTCCCATAGCTTGCCCTTCTTGATGTAATTGCGGATGTCGTGGACGCGCTCTTCGCCGAGCTGGCCGTCGCGCAGGCGCGCGACCGCGTCATATTCATAAAGGCCTTGTTGGGCTTTCGTGGTCGACTTGATGTTCCAGGTGATCAGCGGCGCGTCGAAGGCCTTGGCGATTTCCTCGGCCAGCACGGTCTTGCCGGTGCCGGGTTCGCCCTTCACGAGCAGCGGGCGGCGCAGCATCGTTGCGGCGTTGACCGCCACCTTCAGGTCGTCGGTGGCGATATAGGCGCTGGTACCTTCGAAACGCATCGGCTCTTTCCCTTAACGTGAACGTCAAGCGAAATGGCACAGCGAGGGGAGGGGTGCAAGCAAAGTTGATGATCCTCCCTGCCGCGTGGCGGTGGGGAGGGGGACCGTCGGCGCAGCCGATGGTGGAGGGGCTGCGTTCTGGCCGTTCCGTCAGCGCTGCGCCGAAGGCGCAGTTATCCTGAGCGCCTGCAAGGCAGTCGAAGGGCGCCGCCACAGGGAGGATGTTATGCGTGGGCGCGGCTCGCGGCGCGCGCGGCGAGAAGGTCCCAGAGGCCCGCATGCTGCGCGATCAACTGCTGCGCGCCGAAGGCGACGGCGCGTTCGGCGGCCGGGCTGTCGGCAACATCGGCGGCAAGCCGCGCGGTGTCGCGCAGATCGGGCAGCGTGCAGCGCGGCGTATTCATGTCGAGCCGCTGGGCGCTGATGTCGAGCAGGACGCGGATCGTGCGCCAGTCGAGCGTCAGCGCGATCGCCGCACCGACCGCGCAGCCGTGGCGGTCGGATTCGGCGAGCATGTCGAGCGCCTTGCGCTGTGCCGCGACCGCGGCTTCGCACTGCGCCTGACCCTGTGTGCTCGGCACGGGGCCGACGGCAGCCGCGATCCTCGACAGGAAAGCGCGCTCCTGCGCGAAAGCCTGCGCGGCTTCCTCCATCCATCGGCGCGAAATCGGGTCTACTGCCTTGCGCGCGGCGCTGTCGACGACGCCGGGATAGCGGCCGTGGAGCAGGCCGATGAAATGGACGGCGTCGGCCAGGTTGCGCATCGCGTCGGGGCCGCTGGACAGCGCGCCCGATTTGACATGCGCGTGCGCTCCCGTCCCCTCGCTGGCGACGAGATTGTCGAGCAGTTCGGCGACGCCACGCGAGGGCAGCTGGGGCTTGGTCGACTGGCTCAACGCGTGATCCTTGCCTGGGGCGGCGGGCAAGACCCGATGCCGGTGGATTTCAAGCGTCGTGCTTAGACGATCGTCGTAAACGTCACGTTTATAAGGGGCGGGCGATTTGCGCCGAATTGGCTCGCCTCTGTTCCGGATAGGGACAGCGTGCGCGCGATGCGAAAAGACCGGCAAGCACGGGGGAGGGCTTGCCGGTCTTCGATGCTATGGCGCCGGGGAGCGCCATGGTCTGCGGGAGGCGAGCAGGGCGGGGAGAGGGAGAGAGCCCGGCCCGCGTCCCGTCAAGCTGCGAGAGCGAAATCTTCGGTCTTGCCGTCGGCCTTGGCGGGTTCGACCGCGGTCGGCGCGGACTGCTCGACCTGCACCGCCGCCGCCTTGTTCGGGAAGAGCAGGCGCGAGGCGAGAACGATGAAACCGAGCGCGAAATAGGCGGCAAAGGTCTGCACCGGGAAGAAGAACAGCGGCGCGATGAACGCGAGGCGCAGATACAGCGGGTTGAAGCCAAAATCCTGTCCCACGGCCTCGCAGATGCCGAAGAAAGTATCGCGGCGGCGGAAGAGGTTTTCGGTTTCGGTCTGCATCATCTTGTCTTTCCCTTTGGCCGCGGCGGAGGGGGAGCCGCGTTCATACCCACTGCTAAGCAATGGCCGTGCCAGTTCGTGCATTCTCTCTATTTCCGGGATTTTTCGGGTCGGCCGGATCGGCCGCCGTCCCGGCGATATGTATTGTTTCCCATCGAATGGGATTATTTGCCATTTAGCGGTCCCGGATGAACGCTCCCTGACGGAGCAGCACCCGGCGACGACCGCTATCTGGCGTCGAAATATGAACAATTGAAGTAGGCAGCCGCAAATTTTTGTGCGCCGCACCAATTTTTCGACGAACGCCGGTTTCAGGGGGACGGAGGGCGCTCCGCGGCGCGGCCCGACAGGAAAAAGCCGAGGGCGCCGACGATGCAGGCGCCGAACAGCAACCCTTCGATTCCGGCCGTCGCCGCCTGGCTGACCGGGCCGAAGCCGGTTTCGCCGAACAGGCGGCCGATCGGCGCGAGACTGAAGCGCGAGTCGGGGAAGCGCCGGACGAGCTGATCGAGACTGCCGCCAAGCAGCGTCCCGCCCAGCAGAGGGAGGATGAAGCCCGCCGCGCCCGTCGCCGCCGCACCGATCGCAACGGCCTGCGCCGGCGAACGCGACCGGCGGCCGGCGATCCATGCCGCGAGGCCGACCGCCGCCCCAAGCACCGCGCCTTCGGGCGCACCCGTCATCCGGCCGGGCGCCTCGCCGAGCAACAGCCGGAAGGCGTCGAGCCCGACGAGCTTCGCTGCGCCGCCGGTAACGAAGCCGCCCGCCAGGCCGCCGAGCACGCTGCTCTGCCAGCCAATGGGCCAGCGCCGGGTCGCGAGCGCGATGCCGAGGCCGACGCCCGCCCCGGCGACGAGGCCCACGAGCATGTTGATCGCCAGCAGGACGAACAGCGCCGACGTTGCGCCGAGGCCCGGCTGCAAACCCTGCAGATTCACGCCGAGCCCGTAGAGCGTGCCGCCCAATATGCCCGCCGCGCCGCCGCCGATCGTCGCCGCCGCGACGGGTAGCAGCACCGAGCCGGTGGCGTCTGGGGCCGGCCTTGGCGCGATGCCCGCCGAACCGGCCTGCACGGCCCCGACGAAGCGATAGCCGTGCTTCGGCACGGTTTCGATAAATCGCGGGCGCGCGGCGTCGTCGCCGAGCAGGCGGCGCAGCGAACGGATGCACTGGGTCAGCGCTTCGTCGGTGACCGGGACGCCCCGCCATACCTCGGCCATGAAGCGATCCTTGGTGACGAGCCGGCCGCGTTCGGCGAGCAGCAGCGCCAGCGCATCGAAATAGCGGCTGCTCAGATCCAGCACAGCGTCGCCGCGGCGCAGGCTGCGATCCGCCGTGTCGACGGCGAAGTCATCGAACCGAAAGCGGGTTTCAGCCATTTTTCAGCAAAATCTCAGATCCTGCTCATGCCGTTCATCGGCCGCGCGGCCACAGCTAAAGCCCCAAATGGTCAAGGAGGCAAGCGAATGGTGGTGGAGACGAACATCGGATGGAACGGCTGGCGCATCGCGCGATGGACGGCCGGCGCCCTGTTGCTGCTGACCCCGCTGGCGATGATGCAGCTGAGCAGCGAGTGGAACTGGAACGCGGGCTCCTTTGTCTTTGCCGGCGTGATGATCGGCGGCGTCTTGCTGCTTTACGATCGCGCGACGCTGGTGTCGCCGAGCTTCGCCTATCGCGGCGGCGTGATCGTCGCGCTGGCGGTGTCGTTCCTGCTGGTCTGGGTCAATGTCGCGGTGGGCATCGTCGGCAGCGAGGACAATCCCGTGAACTTGAGCTTTTTCATGCTCGTGCTGATCGCCGCGATCGGCGCCTTTTCGGCCGGCTTTCGTCCTGCCGGGATGGCGCGCGCGATGCTGGGCACCGCGGGCGTACAAATGCTGCTCGCGCTGGTCATAGGGACGGCGCCTTCGACCCAGCGTGATCCCGCCGGGGTCGTCGGCCTGGTGATATTGAGCGCCTTCTTCGCCGCGCTGTGGCTGACCGCGGCGGCGCTGTTCCGTCACGCGGCGAAAACCGCCGAAGTGCGCGCCGACTAAAAAAATAGCCCCGCCGGAGCGGGGCTATTTCAACATCGCCTGCGCCCGACCTTACTGGTCAAGGAAGCTGCGCATCTTGCGGCTGCGGCTCGGATGCTTCAGCTTGCGGAGCGCCTTCGCCTCGATCTGGCGGATGCGCTCGCGCGTCACGCTGAACTGCTGGCCGACTTCCTCGAGCGTATGGTCGGTGTTCATCCCGATGCCGAAGCGCATGCGCAGCACGCGCTCCTCGCGCGGGGTGAGCGACGCCAGCACGCGCGTGACCGTTTCCTTGAGGTTCGACTGCACCGCGGCGTCGACCGGGATGACGGCGTTCTTGTCCTCGATGAAATCGCCGAGGTGGCTGTCTTCCTCGTCGCCGATCGGCGTTTCGAGGCTGATCGGCTCCTTGGCGATCTTCATCACCTTGCGAACCTTTTCGAGCGGCATCGACAGGCGCTCGGCCATTTCCTCCGGGGTCGGCTCGCGGCCGCTTTCGTGGAGGAACTGGCGGCTGCACCGGACCAGCTTGTTGATCGTCTCGATCATGTGGACCGGGATGCGGATCGTTCTCGCCTGGTCGGCAATGCTGCGGGTGATCGCCTGACGAATCCACCAGGTCGCATAGGTGCTGAACTTGTAGCCGCGGCGATACTCGAACTTGTCGACCGCCTTCATCAGGCCGATATTGCCTTCCTGAATGAGGTCGAGGAACTGCAGGCCGCGGTTCGTATATTTCTTGGCGATCGAGATCACGAGGCGCAGGTTCGCCTCGACCATTTCCTTCTTGGCGATGCGCGCTTCGCGCTCGCCCTTCTGGACCATGTTCACGACGCGGCGGAATTCGGTCAGGCTCATGCCCGCCGCCTGCGCGATTTCGCTGATCTCGATGCGGATGCGGTCGACGGCGCCGGCTTCATTCTCGGCGAAGGCGGCCCATTTCTTGTCGATGCCGCCGACTTCCTCGAGCCAATTCTCTTCGAGCTCGCGCCCGACATAATTGTCGAGGAACGCCTTGCGCGGCACCTTGTGGCGCTCGGCGAGGCGCAGCATCTGGCCGCCGAGCGCGGTCAGGCGGCGGTTGTAGCTGTAGAGCTGGTCGACCAGATATTCGATCTTGGTGCCGTGGAACTGCACGCTCTCGACCTGCGCGGTGAGTTCCTCGCGCAGCTTGTGATATTTCTTCTCCGACGCCGACGGGAATTCGTCGCCGCCCGACAGCGATTCGAGCCGCGCTTCCTGCAGCTTCTGGAACGCCTTGAAGCTCTTGGTGATGTTCGCAAACTTCTCCAGCGCGTCGGGCTTCAGCAGCTCTTCCATCGCCGCGAGGCTGAGGGTGTTGTCTTCCTCGTCCTCCTCGAAGGTTTCGCGCTTGCCCGACGAGCCTTCGCCGTCCTCGTCATCCTCGTCGGCGGCGGGCTCTTCCTCGACCTCGTCCTCGTCCTTGAACGAGACGCCGGCGGTCTTTTCGCTGATCTCGCCATCGTCCTCGGCGCCTTCCTCGTCGAGATTCTCGGGCGCGGGATCCTTCGACAGCATCGCTTCCAGATCGACGATCTCGCGCAGCTGCATGTCGCCATTGTTCAGCGCGGTCGACCAGTCGATGATCGCGTTGAAGGTCAGCGGGCTTTCGCAAAGCCCCAGGATCATCGTGTCGCGGCCCGCCTCGATGCGCTTCGCGATCGCGATTTCGCCCTCGCGGCTGAGCAGCTCGACCGCGCCCATTTCGCGCAGGTACATGCGGACGGGATCGTCGGTGCGATCGACCGTTTCCTTCTTCTTTTCGATCGCGGGGTTCGACACCGAACCGGTGCCGGCCGACACATCGACTTCGTCGTCGGGTTCGGCGTCGGCCTCTTCCTGCACATCCTCGTCGCTTTCGACGATGTTGATGCCCATGTCGCTGATCGCCGACATGATGTCCTCGATCTGCTCGGACGACATCTCGTCCTGCGGCAGCGCCGCGTTCAGCTCGTCATAGGTCAGGTAACCGCGCTTCTTGCCGCGCGCGATCAGCTTTTTGACATCGGCCTCGTTGAGGTCGATCAGCGGGCCGTCGGTGTCGGTATCGGTGTCGGCGGTGTTCTTCGTGGCCATTTATTGTTCCTGGTCATTGCCCAGCCGGTGGGCATCTAAAAAGGGTCGGTCGTCACTGGCTGCTGTCGGACAGCGCGGCCAGGCGGCGGGTCAGTTCTTCATCCATCGCACGCAACCGCTGTTGGCGTGCCAGGCCTTCGTCGTCCATCGTGCGCTGAAACTCCGCGGTGGCCTCTGCCAGCCGGGCGCGGATTTCGGGCTGGGTGACCAGCACGCCGATATATTCGTCCAGGTCGCGCAGCGCGATTTCGCGTGCTGCATCAACCTCTTCGCCTTCGAGCCTGCGATTGAACGAGAAGTGCATTCCGTCGGCTCTGAGCAATGTCATCGCCCTATTATACACTTTCATGGGTTCCAATATGGCAAGCAACCCCTCGCAATCAAGCCCTTCTTGGGCATTTGCGATGTCAAGCATTGCGCCGAGCAGTTCGGCGTCGCCGGAATCGGGGATCGCGAGCCGGAACAAATCCTCTTCGTTGCGCCGGATCGCCTCCGGATAGCGCAGCAGGCCGCCAAGCAACGCCGCGGCATAGGGCCCGCCGATACCCGCCTGTCCCAGCGCGCGCGTCTCCGCGGCGGGCGGCTGATAGCGCAGGTCGGGCTGGAAGCGGCGGCCGCCACGTTGCGGCTGCGGCGCCCAGGGCACCCGCGGGCCGCGCTCGGGCTGCTTGCGCGCGAACAGGGCGTCGAGTTTCTCGCGAAAGGCCTCGCGATAATGATGGCGGACGTCGGCGTCCTGAATGGCGTCGGCGTGCGCGAGCAGGCGGGTCTTGAGCGCGGCGCGCTCCTCGGGCGTGGCGAGCGGCCCGGCGGCGACTTCATGCGCCCACAGGCGCTCGACGAGCGGCTGGGCTTCGTCCAGAATGTCGGCGAAGCCTGCGGCGCCGCGGGCGCGGACGATATCGTCGGGGTCCTGTCCGGCCGGCAGCGTCGCGAAGGCGAGGCTGAAGCCGGGACGCAGGAGGGGCAGGGCGCGCATCGCGGCGCGCATCGCCGCCTTCTGCCCCGCGCCGTCGCCGTCGAAGCAGAGGACCGGCACCGGCACCATCCGCCAGATCATCCCGAGCTGGTTCTCGGTGAGCGCGGTGCCGAGCGGTGCGACCGCATCGGCGATCCCCGCTTCGGCGAGGGCGATGACGTCCATATAGCCCTCGACGACGATGATCCGGTTCGTCTGCCGCGACGCGGGGCTGGCCTTGTCGAGATTGTAGAGCGTGCGCCCCTTGTCGAACAAAGGCGTGTCGGGCGAGTTCAGATATTTGGGCTCGCCTTCGCCGAGGATGCGGCCGCCGAACGCGATGACCCGCCCGCGCGCATCGCGGATCGGGATCATCAGGCGGCCGCGGAAGCGGTCGTAGGGCTCCTTGTCATCGACCGCGATCAGCATCCCCGATTCGACGAGCATCGCGGTCGGGAATTTCTTGAGCGCTTCCTTGAGCGCGCTGCGGCTGTCGGGGGCGAGGCCGAAGCCGAAGGCCTTGCGCGTGGCGTCCGAAATCCCGCGCTTGGCGAGATATTCGCGCGCGGGCGCGCCGTTGCTGCTGTCCAATTGTTGCGTGAACCAATCGGCGGCGGCTTGCACGACATCGCGCAGGCTCGCCGCCTCCTCGGCCTTCTTCGCGGCGCGCGGGTCGGCGGCGGGGACTTCCATCCCGGCTTCGGCGGCGAGCTCTTTCACGGCATCCATGAACGACAGCCCGCGCTGGTCGGTCATCCAGCGGATGGCATCGCCATGGGCGCTGCAGCCGAAGCAGTGATAGAAGCCCTTTTCGTCGTTGATGGTGAAGCTGGGCGTCTTTTCGTTATGGAAGGGGCAGCAGGCCTTATATTCGCGCCCGGCGCGCGTGACCTTCACCGTGCGGCCGATGAGGGTCGAGAGCGTGATCCGCGATCGCAGTTCGTCCAGCCATTGCGGGGTGAGGGTCAAGCGTTCCCCTCCCATTTATGGGAGGGGTTAGGGGAGGGCATGTCTGCAAGCACGCGCTCGATCTCCATCACGACACCCTCGATCCGCTCCAACACATCATTGTTCCAGAAGCGGATCACCCGATATCCTCGCGCTTGCAGATAGGCCGTGCGCGCTTCGTCTTTCGCTACATCAACTGAATGTTGCCCGCCATCGACTTCGATGACCAGCTTGGCTGTGCGTGACACAAAATCGCAGATGAAAGGGCCGATGGGAAACTGGCGATTGAAGCGGACGCCCGAAATCTTGCGAGCACTGAGCTGCGCCCAGAGCGCCCGTTCGGCGGCTGTGGCGTTGAGGCGCAATTCGCGGGAGCGCGCGGTCGGACGCTTGTAGCCTTTATCCAACAGGCCCTCCCCCGACCCCTCCCGCAAGCGGGAGGGGAGAATATCCGCTCGCAGCCCAACCAGCCCCCCTCCCGCCCCCCGGGAGGGGTCGGGGGAGGACCTGTCTCAGCTCAACGCCGCCTTCACCCACCCGCTCGCCTTGCTCATATCGAGCTGGCTGCCCAGCCGGTCCTTCACCGCGGCCATCACCTTGCCCATATCCTTCAGGCTCTCGGCGCCGAGTTCCACGACGATCGCCTTGATCGCCGCCGTCGCCTCGTCATCGCTGAGCTGCGCGGGCAGGAAATCCTCGATCACGACGACCTCGGCCGCCTCGATATCCGCCAGCTCCTGACGGCCACCCTGTTCGTACATGGCGATCGACTCGCGGCGCTGCTTGACCATCTTCTGCAGCACGTCGGTGACCAGCACATCGTCGTCCGCCGGCGCGGTGCCGGTGCGCAGTTCGATGTCCTTGTCCTTGATCTTGGCCAGCATCAGCCGGATGGTGCCCAGCCGCGCCTTGTCGCCGCTCTTCATCGCGGCAACCTGCGCAGCCTTGATGTCGTCACGAATCATGCGTGTCCCCATGCGCTGCAAATTTCGGAAAGGCCCTCTCTAGCGGCAAGTTTTCGAATCCGATAGCTTGTGAATCACTTTTTTGGCTCCTACTTGGTCGGCCGTTTAGCCCCCCGTCCGGAGCAGTTTAAATGGCACCAGCCAACCCATCAGTCGCGCCCAAAACCCCGCCCCAAAGCCAGCCCGCGGGCGCGACCGGCGTTCTTGTCCTTGCCGATGGCACGATCCTGTGGGGCGTGGGTTATGGCGCCAGCGGTGCGGGCGTGGGCGAGATTTGTTTCAACACGTCGATGACCGGCTATCAGGAAATCCTGACCGACCCGAGCTATGCCGGCCAGATCATCACCTTCACCTTTCCGCACATCGGCAACGTCGGCGCGAACCCCGAGGATATGGAGCGCGAAAAGCGCGCCGCGATCGGCTGCGTCACGCGCGAATTGCCGACTGCGCCCAGCAGCTTTCGCAGCACCCAGACCTTGCCCGAATGGATGGCGGCGCAGGGGCTGATCGGGCTCGCCGGCATCGACACGCGCGCGCTGACCCGCCGCATCCGCGACGGCGGCGCGCCGACCGGCGTCGTGGCGCACCATCCCGAGGGCAAGTTCGACCTCGACAAGCTGTTGATGCTGGCGCAGGGCTGGCCGGGGCTGGAGGGCATGGACCTCGCCAAGACCGTCACGCGCGAGCGGCAGGGCAGCTGGGACGCGGGCGTGTGGCATCTGGGGTCGGGCTATGAGGTATCGAACCACAAGCGCGCGGACGATGCCGCGCCGCACGTCGTCGCGGTCGATTATGGCGCGAAGGACAATATCTTCCGCAACCTGGTGAAGGCCGGCGCGCGCGTCACGGTGGTGCCCGCGAAGACCAGCCTCGACGAGATCATGGCGCTGCGCCCCGCGGGCGTGTTCCTGTCGAACGGCCCCGGCGACCCCGCGGCGACGGGCGACTATGCGGTGCCGGTGATCAGGGGGCTGCTCGAGCGCAACATCCCGATCTTCGGCATCTGCCTCGGCCACCAATTGCTTGGGCTGGCCGCGGGCGCGAAGACGGTGAAGATGCATCAGGGCCACCGCGGCGCCAACCATCCGGTGCAGCGCGTCGGCGGCGATTTTGGGGACGGCGTGGTCGAGATCACCAGCATGAACCACGGCTTCGCGGTCGACGCATCGACGTTGCCCGCGGGCGTCGTCGAGACGCACAAGAGCCTGTTCGACGGATCGAACTGCGGCATCGAGGTGACGGGCAAGCAGGCGTTCAGCGTGCAATATCACCCCGAGGCGAGCCCGGGGCCGCAAGACAGCTTCTATCTGTTCGAGAAGTTTGTGGGCGGGCTGAAGTGAGCTCGGCAAAAGTTGAGCGCGATGCCAAAGTTGCGCTCGTGGCTTTCTATCGAACTTGGGTAACAGAAGGACTGGGGAAGCTTTCCACCTCCGAGTTGGCAGAACGGACGGGCTACAAAGCACCCAAGCAGATTTCGACCGAAGCCTTGGACTTGTTGGTTTCAAAACAATGGATAGCTTGCTCCTCTGACGCCGTAGAATTGACCGACGCGGGACGGAATGCCGCTGTGGATTTCCTAGATCAAAGACAGAAATAACATGCCCAAAAGAACCGACATCCAATCCATCCTCGTCATCGGCGCCGGCCCGATCGTTATCGGTCAGGCGTGCGAGTTCGACTATTCGGGGACGCAGGCGATCAAGGCGCTGAAGGAGGAGGGCTATCGCATCGTCCTCGTCAACTCCAACCCGGCGACGATCATGACCGATCCGGACCTCGCTGACGCCACTTATGTGGAGCCGATCACGCCCGAGATCGTCGCGAAGATCATCGCCAAGGAGCGCCCCGACGCGGTGCTGCCGACGATGGGCGGGCAGACCGCGCTCAACACCGCGCTGGCGCTGTTCAACGACGGGACGCTCGCGAAATATGGCGTCGAGATGATCGGCGCCGATGCCGAGGCGATCGACAAGGCCGAGGACCGGCAGAAATTCCGCGACGCGATGGACAAGATCGGGCTCGAAAGCGCGCGCAGCGGCGTCGCGCACACGCTCGACGAGGCGTTCGCTGTGCTCGAGCGTACCGGATTGCCGTCGATCATCCGCCCCAGCTTCACGCTCGGCGGCACCGGCGGCGGCATCGCGTACAACCGCGAGGAATTCGAGCATATTGTCCGCGGCGGCCTGATCGCCTCGCCCACCACCGAAGTCCTGATCGAGGAATCGCTCCTCGGCTGGAAGGAGTTCGAGATGGAGGTGGTACGCGACCGTAAGGACAATTGCATCATCATCTGCTCGATCGAGAATGTCGATCCGATGGGCGTGCACACCGGCGACAGCATCACCGTCGCGCCGGCGCTGACGCTGACCGACAAGGAATATCAGATCATGCGCAACGCGAGCATCGCGGTGCTGCGCGAGATCGGGGTCGAGACGGGCGGGTCGAACGTCCAGTTCGCGGTCAATCCCAAGGACGGCCGCCTGATCGTGATCGAGATGAACCCGCGCGTGTCGCGCTCCTCGGCATTGGCGTCCAAAGCGACGGGCTTCCCGATCGCGAAGGTCGCGGCGAAGCTCGCGGTCGGCTACACGCTCGACGAGATCATGAACGACATCACCGGCGTGACCCCGGCGTCGTTCGAACCGACGATCGATTATGTCGTCACCAAGATCCCGCGCTTCGCCTTCGAGAAGTTCAAGGGCGCCGAGGCGACGCTGTCGACGGCGATGAAATCGGTCGGCGAGGTGATGGCGATTGGCCGCACCATCCACGAGAGCTTGCAAAAGGCGCTGCGCGGCCTCGAGACGGGCCTTTCGGGCTTCAACTTCGTCGACCGCCTCAAGGGCGCGAGCCACGACCAGCTGCGCAACGAACTGGCGCAGCGCACCCCCGACCGGCTGCTCAACGCCGCGCAGGCGATCCGCGAGGGGCTGCCGCTCGCCGACATCAACCGCGTCGCGGGCTACGACATGTGGTTCCTCGAACGCATCGCCGAGATCGTCGCGGCCGAGCAGGAGGTTTGCGAAAACGGCCTGCCGCGCGACGCCGAAGGGCTGCGCAAGCTGAAAGCCATGGGCTTCTCCGACAAGCGCCTTGCTTATCTGGCGCTCCAGTCGGCGAACCTGCGCCCCGGATCGAAGCGCGCGACCGCGCGCGGTTCGGGTCTGATCCACGAGGCCGTGAAGGCGATGACCGGCGGCGTGACCGAGGCCGAAGTGCGCGCGCTGCGCCACAAGCTCGGCGTGCGCCCGGTGTTCAAGACCATCGACACCTGCGCCGCCGAATTCCAGGCGCAGACGCCCTATCTCTACTCGACCTATGAAGCGCCGACCTTTGGCGAGGCCGAAAATGAGGCGAACCCGTCCGACGCTAAGAAGATCGTCATCCTCGGCGGCGGTCCGAACCGGATCGGGCAGGGGATCGAATTCGACTATTGCTGCTGCCACGCCTGCTTCGCCCTCGAAGAGGCGGGCTATGAGACGATCATGATCAACTGCAACCCGGAAACGGTGAGCACCGACTATGACACGTCCGACCGCCTCTATTTCGAGCCCCTGACCGCCGAAGACGTGCTCGAAATCCTGCACGTCGAAATGTCGAAGGGCGAGCTGGTGGGCGTGATCGTCCAGTTCGGCGGGCAGACCCCGCTCAAGCTCGCACAAGCCTTGGCAGAAGCGGGAATCCCGATCCTCGGCACCTCGCCCGACGCGATCGATCTGGCCGAAGACCGCGAGCGGTTCGCGGCGCTCGTCAACAAGCTCGGCCTCAAGCAGCCCGAAAACGGCATCGCGCGCAGCCGCGAGGAAGCCGTCGCGGTCGCGGCGCGCATCGGTTACCCGGTGCTGACGCGCCCTTCCTATGTGCTCGGCGGCCGCGCGATGGAAATCGTCGACGATCAGGCGCAGCTTGAAAATTATATCGAGACCGCGGTGCAGGTGTCGGGCGACTCGCCGGTGCTGATCGACCGCTATTTGCGCGACGCGATCGAGGTCGACGTCGATGCGCTGTGCGACGGGACCGATGTCGTCGTCGCGGGCGTGCTGCAGCATATCGAGGAAGCCGGCGTCCATTCGGGCGACAGCGCCTGCTCGATCCCGCCCTACAGCCTGTCGGCCGACATCGTCGCCGAGATCGAGCGCCAGACCGAAGCGCTGGCGCGCGCGCTCGAAGTGCGCGGCCTGATGAATATCCAGTTCGCGGTGAAGGGCGACGAGGTTTACCTCATCGAGGTCAACCCGCGCGCCAGCCGCACCGTGCCCTTCGTCGCCAAGGCGGTGGGCTCGCCGATCGCCAAGATCGCGGCGCGGGTGATGGCGGGCGAAAAGCTCGCCGACCTGCCCAGGATCAACCGCGACATCGCACATGTCGCGGTGAAGGAGGCGGTCTTCCCCTTCGCGCGTTTCCCCGGCACCGACCCGGTCTTGTCGCCCGAGATGAAGTCCACGGGCGAAGTCATGGGAATCGATCGCAATTTCAACCTGGCCTTCGCCAAGGCGCAGCTGGGCGCGGGCGACCGCCTGCCGACCGACGGCCGCGTCTTCGTGTCGGTCAAGAACAGCGACAAGCCGCGCATCGTCGGTGCGGTGAAGCAGCTCCGCGCTTGGGGCTGGAAGGTGATCGCGACCGGCGGCACCGCCGACTATCTGGCCGAGCAGGGCATCGAGGTCGAGCGCGTCAACAAGGTCGCCGAGGGGCGGCCGCATATCGTCGACCGGATCAAGGACGGCGATGTGCAGCTGATCTTCAACACGACCGAGGGGTGGCAGAGCCTGCAGGATTCGCAGTCGATCCGCGCCTCGGCGCTGGCCGCCGACATCGCCTATTACACGACCGCGGCGGGCAGCGATGCGGCCACGCACGCGATCGGCGCGCTGCGCGCGCATAGTCTTGAAGTAAAGCCGCTTCAGGACTATTATTGACCATACCGCTCCACCTCCCTGACATTATGGACACAGCGGCTCAGCCGCTCGGCGCTCAACCGCCGAGGCAGGATTATTGACGAAGGACAACAGGATAATGGCTAGCGTTGAAAAGGTTCCGATGCTGCAGGAAGGCTATGAGAAGCTGAGCGCCCAGCTCGCGACTCTCAAGGCCGAGCGCCCGTTGATCGTCGATGCGATCGAGGAAGCGCGCGCGCATGGCGACCTTTCGGAAAATGCCGAATATCACGCCGCGAAAGAGCGTCAGGGTCAGGTCGAAGCGACGATCGGCGACCTTGAAGACCGCCTGTCGCGCGCGCAGGTGATCGACCCGACGACGCTGTCGGGCGACCGCATCGTGTTCGGTGCGACCGTCACGCTCGCCGATGAAGACGACAAGCCGGTGCGTTATCAGATCGTCGGCCAGGCCGAGGCGGACGCCAAGGACGGCAAGATCAGCTACAACTCGCCGCTCGGCCGCGCACTGATCGGCCGCCGCGTCGACGACGAGGTCGAGGTGACCGTGCCGTCGGGCGACAAATATTATGTGGTGACGAAGATCGAATTCGTCTGAGTTCGGAAGGCCGGGCGATGAAGCCGCAGGACGCGCCGCTGGTTACGGGCTATGCGCTGGCCTGCGTCATCATTTTCCTGCTGCTCGAAATCACGGGCTTCCAAGTCGATGCGATCGTCAGCGCGGGCTTCATTCCCGCGCGCTTCGACGCCGAGGTGATCGCGCCGCCCGGGACGACCCTGCTGCCGTTCGTGCTGACGCCGCTGACCTCGGCCTTCCTGCACGGCGGCTGGCTGCACCTGATCTTCAACATGGCGATGCTGCTGTTCATCGGCCGCCAGCTCGAAGCGCCGCTCGGCGCCAAGGCCGTGGCGGTGCTGCTCGTCGCCGGCGCCTATGTCGGCGCCGCTGCGCAATGGGCGGCCGATCCTGCCTCGACCACCCCGATGATCGGCGCCAGTGGCGCGATTTCAGCGCTGGTGGCGGTGTTCGCGCTGATCTTCAGCCGCACGAAGACGGCGGCGATCGGCCCGATCCCGGCGCATTGGGTGCGCGCCATCTGGCTCGCCGCGGCGTGGATCGGCATCCAGCTGCTGTTCGGCGTTGCCGGCGGCGGCTTCGGTGCCGTCGCGATCTGGGCGCATGTCGGCGGCTTCCTCGCCGGCCTGCTCCTTGCCCGTCCGATGCTGCGCTGGCGGTTCGGCGCGCGCTAGGCGAGCAATCCGCCGATCAGCAGCATCGCCACGCGGACGTCGATGCCGCAGCCTTCGGCGCGTTTCGCCGCGACGAAATCCTCGATCCCGGCCAGCGGGATGCGGTGGACGACAATGTCCTCGCCCTCGACGCCGCCGCCTTCGCCGACTTTCGTCAGGTCCGTGGCGACGAGCAGCGTGAAGCTCTCGCTGACCATCCCCGGCGAGCTGTAGAATTCGCCTACGGTGCGCCAGCGCGCCGCCGAATAGCCGGTCTCCTCGGCCAGCTCGCGCGCCGCCGCGACCTCGGGCGCTTCGCCTGCGCTTTCGTCGCCGACGAGGCCGGCGGGCAACTCGATGCACCGGACCTTCAGCGGCACGCGATACTGCTCGACCAGGATGACGTGGCGCCCGTCGGGCGCGTCGTCGATCGCCAAGATCACGGCCGCATGGATGCCGCGCGAGCGCGAGACATATTCCCACGTCCCCTGCTGTTTGACCGTGATGAAGCGGCCCTCCCAGCGCGTCTCGATGGGTGTGTCGGGGGAGGGTCGGGACACGGCAAATCCTTTCGATCCGTTCGCCCTGAGCTTGTCGAAGGGCCGCTTTTCTTTCGATGGTAGGGCGAAGTGCGGTGCTTCGGCAAGCTCAGCACGGACGGAAATGACGGGGCCGACTAGAGCTCGATCAGCCGGTCGGGCAGCTCGTTCGGATTTTCGCTGCCGCGCGGGAAGTGGTCGGCCAGGACGACGCCCATCTGGCGCACCGCCTCGGCCATGCCTTCGCCGGGTTTGCCGGCGCGGATGCGCTCGATCAGCGACGCCATGGCGTCGCCCCATATCTCCGGCGCCACTTTGGCGGCGATCGCTTCGTCGGCGACGATGTCGGCGCGATGCTCGCGCAGGCTGACATAGAGCAGCACGCCGGTGCGGCCCAGCGTCTTCGCCTCGGTGCCGACCTTGAACAGATCGACCGCGCGGGCGCGCACGCGCGCCGCCTTGATCGCGCGCGGCGTCAGCGCCAGGCGCAGCGGCCGGTACAGCAGGATCAGCCACACGCCGATCCATTTGAGGACGCCGATTGCAATGACGGTGCCAAGCCACTGATTGGGCGTCAGCTCATGCCCCCATCCGCCGCTCAGCCGGTAATAGAGGCCCTGATAGAAATCGGGGAACAGCGCGATGACCGACATCGCCAGGAAGGCGATGACGCTCGCCCAGACGAGCGCGACGTCGTCATAATCGTTGGATTGGGCGGCGATCACGGTGACGATCTCGCCGCTGGTACGATCTTCCGCGGCCGCGACTGCCGCGGTGACGAGATCATGGTCGGCGGCGCTGACGTGACTGACTTTCATGGTCCCGCTCCCTTACCAGCCGCCCGACGCGCCGCCGCCGCCGAAGCTGCCGCCGCCGCCAGAAAAGCCGCCGCCACCGCCCCAGTCGTCGTCGCCCCAGATGATGATTGGCGCGCCGCCCCACGGGCGATTGCGCCGATGCCGCTTGCCGCGCCGCCCAAAGGCCGTGAGCATCGGCAGCACGAAGAAGAACAAGACGATGAAGCCGATGAAGATGAGCCCGCCGATATTGCCGTCGTCCGCCCGGTCGCGCTCGGCCTTGTCGGCCGCGGCGGCGCGCGCGGCGGCTTCCTCGGGCGGCAGCTGGATCTGCTGGGCGATCGCATTGACGCCGTCCTGAATGCCGCCCGGCATGTCGCCCGCCTTGAATTTCGGCGTCACGATATCGCGGATGATCCGCCCCGACAGCGCATCGGTCAGCACGGGCTCAAGGCCGTAGCCTACCGAGATATTCATCCGCCGCTCGTTGGGGGCGATCAGGAAGACGACGCCGTCGTTGTTTTCCTTGCCGCCGATCTTCCACTCGCGACCGAGACGATAGCCGTAGTCGGAGATGTCGTTCCCTTCGAGGTCGTTCACTGTTGCGACGACGAGTTGGTGCCCGGTCGTCTTTTCCAGCTGTTCGAGCTGAACATTGAGATCAGCTTCCTCGGTCGCAGGGATGATATCCGCCTGATCGACGACGCGGCCGGTGAGCTTCGGGAAGCTTTGCGCGGCGGCTGGCACCGCCGCCAACAGCAGCCCGGAAAGGGCCGCCGTTGCCAGCGGGCGCAACAAGGGGAGAGGGCGCACTTTACTGACCGAAATCGACCTTCGGCGCCTGGTTGGCGTTGGGCGTGATCGCCTTGTACGGCGTCATCGGCTGCGCGCCATGGACGATCTTCGCTCCGATGATATCCGGGAAGGTACGGATCGTCGTGTTATAGTCCTGCACCGCGGCGTTATAATCCTGCACCGTAACGTTGATGCGGTTCTCGGTGCCCTCGAGCTGGGTCATCAGGTCGGCGAAGCGTGCCTGGCTCTTGAGGTCGGGATATTGTTCGACCGTCACCAGCAATCGGCCGAGCGCGCCCGACACATTGCCCTGCGCCTGCTGGAAGGCCTGCACTTTGGCCGGATCATTGAGGTCGTCGGTGCTGAGCTTCACCTGCGTCGCCGACGCGCGCGCCTGGATGACGCCTTCGAGTGTCGACTGCTCGATCTTGGCCGCGCCCTTCGCGGTTTCGACGAGGTTGGGGATCAGGTCGGCGCGGCGCTGATACGCGGCCTCGACATTGGCCCATTTGGCCTTCGCGGCCTCTTCCTTGGTGGGAACGCTGTTGATGCCGCAGGCGGACAGCGACAGTGCGGCAACCGGGACAATCAGCCAGCGGGCGGAACGATAGGTCATGGTCATCAATGCTCCCTCGCGCGGCGTTTTGCCGCAACAACACACATAATAGGATCGCGCTTGCCTTTGTGCAATCGCCGCGGCACGTTCGGCGCATCGCAACCGTCATTCGGGGAGCAGCAAGATGTTGAGCGAGTTCAAGGAATTTATCGCGCGCGGCAACGTCATCGACCTGGCGGTCGGGGTCATCATCGGCGGCGCTTTCGCGACGATCACCGGCTCGCTGACCGAGGATCTGATCATGCCGCTGGTCGGCTGGATCTTTGGCGGGGTCGATTTTTCCAGCAAGTTCATCCTGCTCGGCAGCGTGCCCGACGGCATCGCCGCGACCGACTATGCCGCGCTCAAAAAGGCCGGTGTCGCGATGATCGGCTATGGCGCCTTCATCACCGCGGTGATCAACTTCCTGATTCTCGCGTGGATCATCTTCCTGCTCGTCCGCGCCGTGAACAAGGTCGTCCGCAAGGGTCCCGATGCGCCTGCGGGCCCGAGCGAGGTCGATCTCCTCACCCAAATTCGTGATGAATTGCGGAAAAAATAGGGGTTCGAGCCCAATTCGGGGTGAATGACCCGCCTGCGCTCTTTCAAAGCGCGGGCGGGTTTCCTATATGGGTCGTGCCGGTTTCGGCCGGCTATGAGGATAAATGGTGTCGTGGAATAGACACAGCGGACCCGGGGGCAGTACCCGGCGGCTCCACCACAATCCCGCGCTCTCCCGCAAAGGGTGCGCGGGCTTCTGACGGGGCCGAACCAGGATCGACGTGTGTTCAAAGACGATATTTTCTTCCGGGCTGAGTAACCCGTTCAAGGCTCAAACCTATAAGTGCTAACGATAACGAAGCACTCGCTCTGGCTGCGTAACCGATAAGCCTCACGGCCTAAGGTTATTCAAATAGAACGCGGTTCGGACCGAACCGGGCAACAGAATCGGATACCAGCGGCTGGGGACGAGCCGGGCAACAGAATCGTCCCACCTTCCCGACACTTTGGCGCGCGCTCGCGCATCCCCCATGATCGCCCGATCGCCCGATCGCCTGATCGGGCTTTCCGGTTGTAACGGCGCATTATTTGCCTTGGCGCTCGCCCCGCAATCGCTGTACCGCTGACCTGCAACGAATAGGGAAAGGGGTCCGGTGCGGCTTTCACGACGGGAATTTTCATGGGCGCTGGCGACCAGCGCGCTGGTCGCGCCGGCGGCGCGCGCTGCGGACGTATCGGTCAAGGGCGGCTCCGCCGATGCGGCGCTGACGGCGTTTCTGGACGCGGCGTTCGAGGCTGAACTCGCGCTCGATCCCGAACAGCTGACCAGCCTCGGCCGCAAGGAACAGCAGGACCGGTTCACCGACCCCAGCGACGCCGCCGCCGCGGCGCGGCTCGCCTGGCGGCGCGCCAATGTCGCCGAGATGAAAAAGACCTTCGACCGCGCCCAGCTTGGCGAGGATGCGCGTGTTTCCTACGATATGTGGGCGCTCGAACTCGAACGCGCCGAGGCGTCGACCAAATGGCGCGGACATGGTTATATCTTCGACCGCAACGGCCCGCACACCGGCCTGCCAAACTTCCTGATCAACCAGCACCGCGTCGATACCCCCGCCGATATGGAAGCCTATGTCCGGCGCGTCGCTGCGCTTGGCCCCACGCTCGACGTCTATCTGGACCGTGCGCAGGCCTCGGCCGCGAAGGGCATCCGCATGCCGGGCTTCGCCTACGACCAGTCGATCGAACTGATCGGGCGGCTGACGAGCGGCGCGCCGTTCGGCGACGGCGCCGACAATGCGCTCTATGCCGATGCGAAGGAAAAGGCGGCGGGGCTCGTCACCGCAAAGAAGATCGACGCCGCGGCCGCCGATGCCTTCACCGCACGCGTCGCGCAAGCGATGACGGGGTCGCTGAAGCCCGCCTATGACCGCATCAAGACCTGGTTGGAGACCGATCGCGCGGCGGCGGGCAAAGACCCGCACGGCGCCGGCGCGCTGCCCGACGGCGCCGCCTATTACGACGCGATGCTGCGCTTGCAGACGACGACCGACATGACCGCCGACGAAATCCACGAGCTCGGCCTGTCCGAAGTCGCGCGCATCCGCGCCGAGATGGAGGTGCTGAAAGCCAAGATCGGCTATGCGGGCAAGCTCGAGGATTTCTTCGTCTTCCTGCGCAGCGACGACCGTTTCTACGTCGCCAACGACGATGCCGGCCGCGCCATCTATCTCAAGAAGGCAGAGGATTATCTTGCCGGCATGCGCGCGCGGCTGCCCGAACAGTTCGGCCGGCTGCCCAAGGCCGATTTGATCGTCAAGCGCGTCGAGGCGTTCCGCGAGGAGCCGGGCGGCGCGGCGCATTATTCGCCCGCCGCGCTCGATGGCTCGCGCCCCGGCATCTATTATGTCCACCTCGCCGACACGCGCGCGACGCCGATCTACGAGATCGAGGGCACGACCTATCACGAGGGCCATCCCGGCCATCATATGCAGATCGCGCTGGCCCAGGAGATGACCGGCACGCCGGAATTCCGGAAGAATTATTTCTACGGCGCCTATGGCGAAGGTTGGGCGCTCTATGTCGAACGGCTCGCGAAGGAGATGGGCTTCTACACCGACCCCTACAGCGATTTCGGACGGCTCGGCCGCGAGATCTGGCGCGCGATCCGGCTGGTCGTCGACACCGGCATTCATGCCAAGGGATGGAGCGAGGAACAGGCGCTCGCCTTCTACACCGCCAATTCGCCGCAGCCTACGGCGAAAATCCGCTCGGAAATCCGGCGCTATTTCGTCACACCCGGCCAGGCGACGTCGTACAAGGTCGGGATGCAACGCATCCTGGCGCTGCGCGACAAGGCGAAGAAGGCGCTCGGCGGCCGCTTCGACCAGAAGATGTTCCACGAGATCATCCTCGGGCGCGGCTCGGTGCCGCTGCCGGTGCTCGAGGCGCAGGTCGATCGCTGGATCGCTGCGCCGGGATGAACAGGCGGCCCGCCGGGCCGGACATCGCCAGGGGCCACGTCCCCGGCCGCCCGCCGCGGCTCTCAAGTCCGGGACGGCCCGGCGGTCTGTAAAGGAGGCTGCCATGGCCTGGGTTTATCTGTTGATCGCCGGCGTTTTCGAAATCGTCTGGGCCTATTCGATGAAGCTGTCGGAGGGTTTCAGCCGACCTTGGCCCAGCGCCATCACGATCGTCGCCATGATCGCGAGCTTTGCCCTGCTGTCGCTGTCGATGAAGTCGCTGCCCCTCGGCACCGCCTATATGATCTGGACCGGCATCGGCGCGGTCGGCGCCTTCGTCCTCGGCATCCTCGTCCTTGGCGAGGCGGCGAGCGCGATGCGCATCTTCGCCGCGACGCTGATCGTGGCGGGACTTGTGCTCATGAAAGTCACGTCGCCCGCCTGACGGCGGCAATCGCTGCTATCGCTTGCCAAGGGGGATGTGCGCGTTTAAAGGCCGCATCATTCGGACAGATGCGCCGTTTTCCTTCCGCCTTTCGCCGACATGCTCGGGGAGGGTGGGCGGACTATTGCCTGAAGCGCGCTTGACGCGCCGCAGGCGGCGACCCATCTGGCCCGGATCATTGACGCATGAAGGACAGGACGCGGAACATGGCCAAGCCCAAGATTGGCGAATTCGTCAACCAGGTGAAGACCGAAGCCTCCAAGATCGTATGGCCGACGAGCCGCGAGACGGTGCAGACGACGATCATGGTGCTGATCATGATGACGATCCTCGCGCTGTTCTTCTTTGGCGTCGACACGGTTTTCAACGCGATCGTCAGCTGGCTGACGTCGCTCGCGCGCTGATCGGCGCGACAGGGTATTAGAGGGATACGCAATGGCGCGCTGGTACATCATTCACGCCTATTCGGGCTTCGAGAACAAGGTTCGCGATTCGGTGATCGCCGAGGCCGAGCGCATGGGGCTGACCCAGCTCGTCGAAGCGGTCGAGGTTCCGGTCGAAACCGTGACCGAGGTGAAGCGCGGCAAGAAGGTGCAGGCCGAGCGGAAATTCTTCCCCGGCTATGTCCTCGCCAAGCTGACGATGACCGACGACGTCTATCACCTCGTCAAGAACACGCCGAAGGTGACCGGCTTTCTCGGCTCGATGGGCAAGCCGCAGGCGATCAGCGAAGCCGAGGCCGCGCGCATCCTGAACAGCAAGGAAGAGGCCGCGGCGCGTCCGAAGACCGAAATCCGCGTCGACTATGAAATCGGCGATCAGGTCAAGGTGCTCGAAGGTCCGTTCGCCAGCTTCAACGGCGTCGTCGAGGAACTCGATTTCGACAAGGCGCGCGTCAAGGTGTCGGTGTCGATCTTCGGCCGTGCGACCCCGGTCGAGCTCGATTTCGAGCAGGTCGAACGGATGAAATAAGCATAGCCCTCGCGGCAGCGGGGGCGCTGGATATCTATCCGACCCTGACATAATTCCGTTCGTGCTGAGCTTGTCGAAGCACCGTCCTTATTTCGTTCGACGTCAAAAGAAAGAACGGCCCTTCGACAAGCTCAGGGCGAACGGAGAAGAGGCAATTCGGTGACGAACTCACTTTCTCTCGACGAGATTCAGGCCCGCGTCGATCTCGCGCGCGAGATCAACGCCAGCACGCCCGCCGATCAGGTGGTCGGCGCGGTGGCGCGATTGTTCGACCTCGATGCCGTTCCCGGCGTCGACGACGAGTTCACCTTTCCTGCGCGTCCCACGACATCGCGCGCGCGTATCTTCGGCGGACAGGTGATCGCGCAGGCGATGACCGCCGCGGCGCGCACGGTCGATCCCGACAAGCAGGTCCATTCGCTGCACGCCTATTTCCTGCGCGGCGGCGACGAGACCAAGCCGCTCCACTTCCGTCTGCACCGCGACTTCGACGGGCGCAGCTTCTCGAACCGCCGCGTCGTCGTGCGGCAGGACGGCAAGGTCATCTTCAACCTGACAGCCTCGTTCCAGGTGCCGGCCGAGGGTCTGTCGCATCAGGTCGCGATTCCCGACCTGCTGCCGCCCGAGGAATGCTGGGACTTCGCCGATTACATCGCCGCCGATCCGCATATTTCGGATGTGCAGCTGGCGCATATGGCGCGCAGCCGTCCGTTCGAGGTCCGCAGCTTCCGTCCGCCGGCGTCCGAAAAGGCGACGCAGCATTATCAGTGGTTCCGCCTCGCCGCGCCGATCGTCGACGATCCGCTGCTCCACCGCGGCTTTTTGGCCTTCGCCTCCGACATGGGGCTACTGTCCTCTGCGATGCTGCCGCATGGCGTGACCTTCTGGACCCCGGGGCTCGTCTCGACCAGCCTCGACCATGCGATGTGGTTCCACGGCGACATTCGCGTCGACGACTGGTTCGTCTTCGTGATGGACAGCCCGTGGACGGGCGGCGATCGCGGGCTCTGCCGCGGGTCGATCTATCGCCGCGACGGCACCCTGATGGCGACCGTCGCGCAGGAAGGCCTAATCCGCTACCGGCCGCAGTAGGGCTTGTTTTCTTGCGTCTTTGCCCGTATGGGCGCCGCTTCGCGTCAGATAAGGGCGTGATTCCGCGCGGGAGGAAGGGGTGATGCCCTTCTGCTTGACCGCTTATTTTGAGCCCCGGACCATGGTCGGGGGCGACAGAAAGACAGGAGGCTATCATGGCCAAGAAGATCAGCGGCTATATCAAGCTGCAGGTGCCCGCCGGCACCGCCAACCCCTCGCCGCCGCTCGGGCCGGCACTGGGTCAGCGCGGCGTCAACATCATGGAATTCTGCAAGGCGTTCAACGCCGCGACCGATGGCATGGACAAGGGCACGCCCACGCCCACCATCATCACCGTCTATGCGGACAAGAGCTTCTCGTTCATCACGAAGACGCCCCCCGCGACCTATCTGATCAAGAAGGCCGCGAACCTGAAGTCGGGTTCGAAGGAGCCCGGCAAGATCAGCGGCGGCAAGATCGCCCGTTCGAAGCTGACCGAAATCGCCGAGATCAAGATGAAGGATCTCAACGCGAACGACCTCGAACAGGCGACGAAGATCATCGAAGGCAGCGCCCGCTCGATGGGCCTCGAAGTGACGGAGGGCTGAACCCATGGCTAAGCTGACCAAGAAGCAGAAGGCCCTCGAGGGCAAGGTCGATGCGCTGAAGCTCCACGGCGTCGACGAAGCGATCAAGCTGGTGCGCGAACTGGCGACCGCCAAGTTCGACGAAACGCTCGAAATCGCAATGAACCTGGGCGTCGATCCGCGCCACGCCGACCAGATGGTCCGCGGCGTCGTGACGCTGCCCGCCGGCACCGGCAAGGACGTCAAGGTCGCGGTCTTCGCGCGCGGCGACAATGCCGAAAAGGCGCTGGCCGCCGGCGCCGACAAGGTCGGTGCGGAGGACCTGATGGAAGACATGCTCGCGGGCAACCTCGACTATGGCCGCGTCATCGCGACGCCGGACATGATGGGCATCGTCGGCCGCCTCGGCAAGACGCTGGGTCCGAAGGGCCTGATGCCGAACCCGAAGCTGGGCACCGTGACCCCGAACGTCGCCGAAGCCGTGAAGGCCGCCAAGGGCGGTCAGATCGAATTCCGCGTCGAAAAGGTCGGCATCATCCACGCCGGCCTCGGCAAGCTGTCGTTCGGCGAGGAAAAGCTCCGCCAGAACTTCGACGCCTTCGTCGACGCGATCGTCAAGGCGAAGCCGTCGGGCGCGAAGGGCAAGTACGTCCGCAAGGTCGCGCTGTCCTCGTCGATGGGTCCGGGCGTCAAGGTCGACACGGCCGAACTCGCCGGCGCCTGATCGAAGCGCACACGATTTAGGGAAGGGCCGGGGGAAACTCCGGCCCTTTTCTTATGCGCGGGCGCGAGGCGACGGCTGGTTTCGCCCGCAAGCGGCTACTCCCGCAGCCCCCGCAGCGCCGCGCCGGCCGCGAACGGTCCGATCACCGTCAGCAACAGACTCGCCGCCGCCAGCAGCTTCACCGCGCCGCGTCCCGACGGGTCGAGCATCCCGGCGCCGAAGATCAGCATCGGCACCGCAAGCGGCAACACCAGCAGCCCGCCGATTGCGCTGCCGCCCTTATGGTTCGCGGTCAGCGCCGCGCTCAGCACCGCAAGCGAGGCGAGGGCGGGGATCGCGATGGCAAGGCCCGTCGCCAGCAGCTCCACCCGCGCCCCATCCTGCGCCAGCAAGGCCGAGGCGGGCAGCAGCGCGATCAGCAACGGCAGCCCGAAACCAATGGCATGCGCGCCGATCTTGACCGCCGCGATCACCTCGTCGGCGAAGCCGCGCACCGCCAGCTGGTCGAGCACGCCGCCGTCCTTGTCGGGCTTCACCAGCCGGTCGATCGGCAGCAACGCCGCCAGCAACGCCGCGACCCACACCATCCCGCCCCCCGCACGGCGCAGCAGCGGCGCGTCGGGACCGACCGCGAAGGGAAAGGCGGTCGCGACGAGCAGGAAGAAGAGCACCGGCAGCCACAGCGCCCCGCTGCCCCACGCGCGGCGAAGATCGCGCCAGAAGAGGGCGATCAGCGCGGTCACGCCAGCGCCCCCATATCGAGCTCCGCCAGCTCGGGCACCCCGAGCGCGAAGTGCGAGGCCAGCAGCACCGCGCCGCCATTCGCCCGATGTTTCGCGATCGCCGCGACCAGCCGCGCCTGCGCCGCGTCGTCCATACCGTTCGCGGGCTCGTCGAGCAGCCAGATCGGCGCGCCGCTGGCGATCACGCGCACCATCGCGGCGCGCTTGCGCTGCCCGGTGGAGAGCATCGCCACCGGCACCTCGGCGAGCGGCGCCAGCGCCATTTCCGCCATCGCGCGATCGACCGTGTGCCCATCGACGGTATCGACGCGCGCCCAGAAATCGAGCGCGCGGCGCAGCGGCAGCTCGGCGTCGAGCGCCGCCGCCTCGTCGATCAGCGCCACCCGCTCGCGCCGCTCGACGGTCCCTGCCGCAGGGCGCAGCAGCCCGGCGGCGAGCCGGATCAGGCTCGACTTGCCCGCGCCATTGGGCCCGCGCAGCCACAGCGCGTCGCCGCGGCCGAGCGCCAGCGACAGCTCTTCGAAGAGCAGCCGGTCCCCGCGGATGCACGCCACTTCGTTCAGCCGCAGCAACGCGCTCACGCCACCCGCGCGCGGAGGCGCGCTCAAGTCATACGCTCCAACGCATGCATATCGTCGTCGCTGAACCCGAAATGATGCCCGATTTCGTGGATCAGCACATGGCGCACCAGCCAGTCGAGCCGCTCGCCGCCCTCGATCCATTCGACGAGGATCGGGATGCGGTACAGCGTAACCCGGTCGGGCATGCCCCCGCTCTGGTCGATGCTGCGTTCGGTCAGCGGGCGGCCTTCGTAGAGGCCGGTCAGATCATAGGGATGCTCGATGTCGAGCGATTGCAGCGTCTCGTCGTCGGCGAATTCGGCGATCTCGATCACGATGCCTTCGATATGCGGCTTGAAGACGGCGGGCAGCTGTTCGAGCGCCGCCTCGGCCATCGCGAACAGCGCGTCGGCGTCGGGGGCGGTTCCGGTCCAACCGGCAGGAAGTCGGGGCAGGGCGGTCTTGTCGCTCATCGCGCCCTTCCTTATGGCGGCGGCACGCCCATTACCAGCCGGAGAAGACCATGGTCCAGAAACTCGACGATGCAGAGCGCGCCGCACTGTTCGCCCGCTTCCCCGACTGGACGCACGAGCCGATCCGCGACGCCATCACCCGCCAGTTCAAGTTCGACGATTTCGCCCAGGCCTTCGGCTTCATGGCGAGCGTTGCGATCATCGCGGAGAAGATGGACCATCACCCCGAATGGTCGAATGTGTATAACCGCGTCGACATATTGCTGACGACGCACGACGCGGACGGATTGTCGGAACGCGACGTGGCGCTGGCGGGAGCGATCGAGGGATTGCTCTGACCGCTTTCGGCTGGTTGCTGCCGTCGCCCCCGCGAAGGTGGGGGCCGCTGGAGCCGGTGCGCAAGGCCGACTACGGCCCCCGCCTTCGCGGGGGCGACGCACTATTTTAACATTTTAACGTCCGCTCCCCACCCCAGCCGCATGACCCAATCGTCATGCCATGGCTTGCGCTGTCCACCTGCCCGCTTACAAGCGTCGCACAGAATATAGGGGAGCCCGAATGTCCGACAGCCTGCTGCGCCGCAAATCCATCGTTCCACAGCAGCAGGAAGGCCACGGCCTCGCGCGCACGCTCAGTTGGCCGCATCTGATCGCGCTCGGCGTCGGGGCGATCGTCGGGACCGGTATCCTGACCCTGATCGGCGTCGGCGCCGACAAGGCGGGGCCTGCGGTCATCGTTTCTTTCGCGGTCGCGGGCCTGATCTGCGCCTGTGCGGCGCTTGCCTATGCCGAAATGGCGACGATGATCCCCGCCTCGGGCAGCGCTTACACCTACTCCTATGTCGTGATCGGCGAGCTGATCGCGTGGATCGTCGGCTGGAGCCTGATCCTCGAATATTCGCTGGTGGTCAGCGCGGTCGCGGTCGGCTGGTCGGGCTATGCGGCGCCGTTGCTCCAGGCGTGGGCGAATGTTCCGATGGAGCTGATGCAAGGCCCCGAGCTTGGCGGCATCGTCAATCTGCCGGCGATTGCGATCATCGCGCTCGTTGCCGGGATGCTGCTCTATGGCACGCGCGAAAGCGCGACCGTCAACGCGATCCTGGTGATCGTGAAGATCATCGCGCTCGCGGTCTTCGTCGCGGTTGCGCTGCCCGCGTTCGACGCGGCCAACCTCGAACCCTTCAGCCCCTTCGGCTTCGCCAAGCATGTCGGTCCCGACGGCGTCGAGCGCGGGATCATGGCGGCGGCGGCGATCATCTTCTTCGCCTTCTATGGCTTCGACGCGATCGCGACCGCGGCCGAGGAGGCCAAGAACCCCGATCGCGATCTCAAGATCGGTATCGTCGGGTCGATGCTTGCCTGCGTCGCCATCTACATCCTCGTCGCGGTCGCGGCGGTCGGCGCGATCACCTACAGCAAGTTCGCGAACAGCCCCGAGCCGCTGGCGCTGATCCTGCGCGAACTCGGCCAGCCGGGCGCCGCCAAACATCTCGCGCTCTCGGCGGTGATCGCGCTGCCGACGGTGATCCTCGCCTTCTTCTTCGGGCAGAGCCGCATCTTCTTCACCATGGCGCGCGACGGCCTGCTGCCGAGCAGCCTCGCCAAACTTTCGCCGCGCGGGACGCCGGTGCGCATCACCATCTTCACCGCGATCGTCGTCGCGATCCTCGCAGGCTTCATCCCGCTCGACGAGCTGGCGGCGCTGGCGAATGCGGGCACCCTCGCGGCCTTCACGGCGGTGTCGATCTGCATGCTGATCATGCGCCGCCGCGCGCCGGACGCGCCGCGCACCTTCCGCACGCCGTGGCCGTGGGTGGTCGGCGGCATCGCTGTGCTGGGCTGCATCTATCTGTTCTTGAGCCTGCCCGCACAGACGCAGCTCTGGTTCCTGATCTGGAATATCGTCGGGCTTGGCGTCTATTTCCTCTATGCCCGGCGCAATGCCGTCGCCGCCTGATTGGCGGTAAAGGCGATTGCATCGCGCGGCCTGCCGGTGCAGTTGACGCGGCAGGGCGAATGGAAATCGACGGGGGAACAACGTGATGAATATCTGGCGTGGTGCGGCATGTGCCGCCGTCGTCGTCGTGCCGGCGCAGATCGCCTGGGCGGGTGAGCAGCCGCTTTATGCCCCCGCACCGGCGTGGGTCGCCATCGCCAAGCTTCCCGATGCGGCCGCCAGGAACGCGGCGGCCGGACCGATCCTCTATGACGTGCAACAGCGCGTCGACGGCGCCACGGTGTGGAACTATGTCGACACCGCCATCAAGCTCGATACGCCGGAGGCGCTGTCGCAGAACAGCAATCTCACCCTCGCGTGGAGCCCCGACAAGGGCGACCTGATCGTCCACCAGGTCGCGATCATCCGCGACGGCGAAGAGGTCGATGCCCTGGCCGGCGGACAGAAATTCACCGTGCTTCGCCGCGAGCAGTCGCTCGAACAGCGCGAGTTGACGGGCATTCTCTCTGCGACGCTGGCGGTCGAGGGGCTGCGTGTCGGCGACGTGCTGCGCCTCCGCGTGTCGATCACCGCCAAGGATGACGCGCTCGGTGGGCGGGCGCAGCTGGTGCAGCCGATCGTCGCCGAGCCGGTGCGCATCGCATCGGCGTCGTACAAGCTGTCGTGGCGAGCGGGCGACGATACGCACTGGAAGGCGCTGAGCGGCAATATCGACGCCAGGCCGAAGCGGGTCGGCGACTTTTTCGAGCTGCCGATCGTCATGCCGGTCGCGAAACTCGCCGACATTCCGCAAGATGCGCCCGGGCGTTTCCAGCGCCTGCCGCTGATCGAGGCCTCGACCTTCGCAAGCTGGGCCGATGTGTCGAAAATCATGGCGCCGCTCTATGCGACCGACGGAAAGATCGCACCGGGCAGCGCGCTCGCGGGTGAAGTCGCTACGATCAAGGCGGCGACCGACGATCCCCTAAAGCGCACGGCGATGGCGCTGCAACTGGTTCAGGACAAGATCCGCTATCTCGCGGTCGGCATGGACGGCGGCAATTATGTGCCGCAGGCGCCGGCGAAGACGTGGGAGGTGCGGTACGGCGACTGCAAGGCCAAGACCCTGCTGCTCCTCACGATGCTTCACGCGATGGATATCGAGGCCGAAGCCGTGCTCGCCCACGCGGACATGGGCGATCTGGTCGCGGGCCGCATTCCCAGCGCACTGGCGTTCAACCATGTCATCGTCGGCGCGAAGGTCGGCGGCGAGACCTTGTGGCTCGACGGCACGGGGCTGGGTACGCGGCTGGCCGATCTTCGCGACACGCCGCCGTTCGGGCATGTGCTGCCGGTCCGCACCGCGGGCGCCGAACTGGTCAAGATGGACCTGCGCTCGCCTGCGCGTCCGTTGGTCGACCTGTCGCTCGATGCCGACGAAAGCACCAGCATCGACCTGCCGTCGGTGATCGACCTGACGATGGTCGTGCGCGGCCAGCTCGCCAGCCTGATGACGCTGGCGGGGTCGCAGCTGGGAGCCAAGGAACAGCGCGAACTGACCGAGAAATTCCTGCAGCATTATGTCGGCGAGGCGCAGTATGAAACGCTCGTCACGACGCCCGATGCCGATGCGGGCAGCATCACGATCAAGGGCAAGGGCGTCTTTACCACCGGCTGGCGCCGCGAGGATCAGCGGATGGAGCGCTGGTTGTCGCGGGTTCCGAACATGATCGGTTTCGAGCCTGACCGCGCGCGCCCCGCGTGGGCCGATATTCCCGTCGTCACCCCGGCGCCCGACCGCGCGCATTACCGGATGCGCATTCGCCTGCCCGACGGCGGCAAGGGCTATGCGATCGAGGGCGATGCGGCGGCCGAGACGCAGGTCGCGGGTTTCGACGTCAAGCGCACCGTCAGCATGGAAGGCGGCGTGGTGGCCATCGACGAATCGTTCGCGACCGCGGGCCGGGAAATCCCTGCTGCGCAGATCGCCGCCGAACGCGACCGCACGGCGACGCTGGTCGCACGCTCGCCGCGCATGGTCGCGCCGTCGGACGCGCGTCGCCGCTGGAATCTCAAGGGCGCGGCCTCCGCGTCGCAGCTCGACGGCGCGAGCGCGATTTTCGCCAAGGCGGCCGAACGTTCGGACGAGGAAAATGTGACCGCGCTGACCAGCAGCGCATCCTTCCATCAGGGGATCGGCGATTATAGGGGCGCGATCGCGGCGCTGACGAAGCAGATTGCGCTGCTGCCGTCGGTCGAGGCGTATCTCAACCGCTCGGCGGCGCGCAAGGAACTCGGCGATCTTGCCGGTGCGCTCGCCGATGCGGAAGAAGCGCGAAAGCTCGACCCCGCATCGCAGGGCGCGGTGTTCACGGTCGCGATGCTGGTTGCCGAGCGCGGCGACGTCGCAAAGGCATCGGCGCTGCTCGACGAACGCATCGCGCTCGGCGGCAAGACGCGCGACGATTATCGGATGGCGAAGGCTACGGTGGTCGGCGAATTCGGTGACCCTGCCGCGGCGATTGCGGAACTCGATGCTCTCATCGCGGCAAAGCCCGGCGTGCCCGGTCTCCTCAACGCGCGTTGCTGGATCAAGGCGACGCGCAATGTCCAGGTCGACACGGCGCTCAAGGATTGCACCTCGGCGATGGAACTCAGCGACAGCACGGCAGCGATCCTCGACAGCCGCGCGCTCGTCTGGATGCGCCTCGGCCGCGACGAGGATGCACTGCGCGATCTCGACGCGGCGCTGCTCCAGGTGCCGGGCATGGGATCGAGCCGCTTCCTGCGCGCGATCGTCAACAAGCGTATGGGGCAAAGCGAAGCAGCTGCCGCCGACCTTGCGGTCGCGCGGCAGATGTCGCCTTCGACCGAGCGCGACTATGCGCGCTTCGGTCTCAAGCCTTGATCCCAATCGCGGGGATCAGTCGAACAGCTCGCTGAGGAAGCTCTTCTTGTAATTCTTCTTGTACGGTTTGCCGTAATAGCGGTCGTCGTGGCCGTGCTCGCGATAATGCGGCTGCTGGGGCGGCGGTGGTGCCGGGGCACGGGGGGCGGGCGCGGCGGCGCTTTCGCTGCGCTCGATGATCTTGTCGAGCTCGCCGCGGTCCAGCCACACGCCGCGGCACTGCGGGCAATAATCGATCTCGATTCCCTGACGCTCCGACATCGTCAGATTCACGCGGCAGGTGGGGCAAAGCAGGCCGTGAGGTTCGGACATGGAATTTCCTTTCCTTGAAGAAGACATTGGCAAATTTGCCGATTCTCCCACCTCGTCTGCTGCTTTAGGATGAAATGCCGTGCCAGTCGAACGCCAAAGGCGCCTCGCGAAACGCAAAGCGATCGAGGTGCCGCGCGACGACATCCTTCATCGCCTCGACATGCTCCGCGCTGCTTGCGTCGATGCGGACCGACAGCGCGTCGGCGCCCGCATCGAAGGTGACCAGCGCGTCGCGCGCCCAGGCGGCGCTGCGCGCATCCTTGGGGAAGGTCACGGTGCCATGATCGGCGGTGAATTCGACCGTCAGGTTATGCTGCCAATGCTTGCACAGCTGTTGCAGATATTTGCTCGCGTGCGTTGTTGGCACCGTTGCGATCGCGCTCGCCATCACAGCCGCTCGATCTTCTGCGCGGCGTCGTCGATCAGCGCGACCACCTCGTGCAGCGTCGCGGCGTCGAGGTCGCGGTCGCCCAGCCGGTTCATCAGCACGGCGCGCAGATTGCCCATCGCGCGGCGGACCGAGGCGCTGTCGGTGCGCTGGCGTTCTTCGCCGACCTCGGTCAGCCGGGCGATCAGCGCTTCGATCGCGTTCTTGTTCGCGTCGAGTTCGGCCTGGCCGGCATCGGTGATCGCGAACAGCTTTTTCGCGCCGTCGCTGTCGGCCGCCTCGATCAGCCCCATGTCGCCCAGGAGGGTGAGGGTGGGATAGATCACGCCCGGGCTCGGCGCATAGGCGCCGCCGGTCAGCTCCTCGATCCGGCGGATCAGGTCATATCCGTGGCGCGGTTCGTCGGCGATCAGCTTCAGAAGCACCAGCCGCAGCTCGCCGCTGTCGAACATCCGGCGCCGCCGGCCCCGGCCTTCGTCGTCGTCGCGAAAGCGTCCGCCGAAGCCGTGCCCGCCGAAACCCCGGCCGCCGCCGCGCATCCCGTGCCGCATCGCTTCGCGCATCATCCGGTGCATGGCCTGCCGCTCGCCGCAGCCATGCCGGTTCATTCCATGTCGCATCTCAAACTCCTTCATGCGATTCGATGTTTCTAAGATATATCTTGAAACAGATTTCGCAAGACGCTCCGCGACACTTTCGACAACTTCCGCCGAAATCCTTGACTTCCCCCCGATTCGGGCTAAGAGCGCCCCCGTGTTGTCACGGGTTCGCCCGCGACAATTCCGTCCGAGACAGTTGGTGAAGGGAATATGCCCTTCTTAATTTCCAGCCGAGACGGGGAACAGTCTTTATCGGTCGCCCGCCTGTTTGATCAGGCGACGCGTCTTGACCGACCCCATCGGACATCGTTGCGCAAAGGACAGGCGGGATTCGTCCCACGTCGGTCGTTTGCGTGTGTTAGCGCCCGGCGGCGCGCGCGTTCCGGCGCGCGGGCATCCGGGCAGATGAGTGGAGTATAGGCATGGATCGTACGGAAAAGGCCGAAGCCGTATCCTCGCTGAACGCTACGCTGGCAAATGCCGCCTCGGTTGTGGTCGTCCGCAACCTGGGCATGACCGTCGCCCAGTCGACGGTGCTGCGCCAGCAGATGCGCGATGCAGGGGCCGACTTTCGCGTCACGAAGAACCGTCTTGCCAAAATCGCGCTCGATGGCACGTCCTACACCGGCATCGGCGAACTGCTGACCGGTCCCACGGCCCTCGCAACCTCGACCGATCCGGTCTCGGCTGCGAAGATCGCCGTGGAATTTGCCAAGACCAACGACAAGCTTGAAATCGTTGGCGGCGGCATGGGCGACGTGGTCCTCGACGTGAATGGCGTCAAAGCGCTTGCTTCGCTTCCCTCGCTCGACGAGCTCCGCGCCAAGATCATCGGTCTGGTGCAGGCTCCGGCCACCAAGGTTGCGCAGATTGCCGCAGCCCCGGCGGGCCAGCTGGCGCGGATTTTTGGCGCATATGCCGCCAAAGAAGCAGCGTGATTTCGAACTGAACTGAAACTTACTGCCGGGCTATCCCGGTTCTGATGGAGAATGAACATGGCTGATCTCGCAAAGATCGTTGAAGACCTGTCGGCGCTGACCGTTCTGGAAGCTGCTGAACTTTCGAAGCTGCTCGAAGAAAAGTGGGGCGTTTCGGCCGCCGCCGCCGTTGCTGCCGCTCCGGCCGCCGCCGCTGCTGGCCCGGCTGCTGAAGAGCAGACCGAATTCGACGTCATCCTGACGGGTGACGGCGGCAACAAGATCAACGTGATTAAGGAAGTCCGTGCGATCACCGGTCTGGGCCTCGGCGAAGCCAAGGCGCTCGTCGAAGGCGCGCCGAAGGCCGTCAAGGAAGGCGTGAGCAAGGCTGAAGCTGAAGAGCTGAAGGCGAAGCTGCTCGCCGCCGGCGCGACCGTCGAACTGAAGTAATTCGGTTCGGGTCCGGCGGGCTTGCCCGCCGTGCTTGCGAAAAGAGAAAAAAAAGGGCGGTGCCGCGAGGCACCGCCCTTTTTTCATGATCGCTAAGCAGCCTTAATTGCGGGTCCAACCCGGCTTGAACTCCTTCCGAGCGTGGCCGGGTTCAAGGCGGCGCACTTCCTGCTCAGCGGGCGCCGGGATCGTCTGGCGCTGCGCGATTTCCCAAGCGCTCACGGGTTTGCGGACCGGGGCCTGTTCGGCCTGTGGCTCGCTAGTGGCGAGCGCCGCTTCGTAGCTTGCGCGTTCTTGCCGATCGAGGAAACGCGCGCGGGCAAGGCGCTTGCTGAGCGTCGCGAATGGATTTTCGGGCGTCGGCCCCGCCATCGCCATCGCCTCGTGACGGCCCATGCTGCCGGCCGGCACCGCGGTGAAAGCCGGGGTGGTCGCAGCCTGCATCGGCTGCGGTTCGGGCGCGGCAACCGTTTCGGTGCGGGTGAAGGCAGGCTCAGCGGCGGGTTCGGTTGTCGGCACCCATTCGGCGTTCGACGTCTCTTCAAATTCCCAGACCTCGTTCGTTGCCTTGCGACGGCGGGCAAAAGCGAGGCCTGCGCCGCCGGCGATCAGCAGTGCGGCTGCACCACCGACGATTTCCCAAGGGAAGCTGTCGCCCGTGGCGGGGCCGTCGACCACAGCGGGTGCGGCTTCGATCGTCGGCTGCATAGGTTCAGCTATAGCCGGAGTAATCGACACGGCTTCCTCGATCGGCGCCGCCGCTGCGGCAACCGGCGCGACGGACGCCGCCGGGGCACGTGTGGGAGAGGCCTGCGCCGGTCGCGACTGCGGCGCTGTGCGCTCAGCGCGGGCACGGGCGGGCGGGGTAGCGGCCTCACGCTCGGCTGCCTTCGGAGCGGGCGGCAGGTCGAGCGGGACGCGGATCACCGGCTGGGGCGCCGGCTGCGCGGTCGGAGCGGTAGCGGGCGCCGTCGTCGCCGGCGGCTGGACTGTCGGCGGAGCCGAGGTCGACGGTACGCTGACCGGGGGCGTCATCGACACCGTCGTTTCCTGCGCAAAGGCGCCAGGGGTTGAGAGGACCAGGAACGCGGCAATCGCGCTCGCGGCGGGGCGGAGGAGGGGAGCATTTTTCGTCATAGTGGAGGACAAACGAACGGCGCCCGAAAAGCGCTGCGAAAATGCGCGCGATTCCACGATGAGCCGTGCCGCCGTGGCGGCGCGGCGAAGATTCCGGGCCCGTTCGTCGCGGCCGACGACCGCTTTCGGGGTCAGCCGATGGGGGCTGGCTGGGGCGAGGCGAGGGTCATCGCGCCCGCCGCGGAGATCGCCGCACCGACGAGCGACATCTCGTGGTCGAGCCGTTCGTCGAGGGCGATATCGTCCATTGCGGCCATGTCGATAATCAGCGGCATCGACAGCGATAGGCGCAGCGTTCCGGCCATCCGCCCGTCGTCGAGCGGGTGCGTCTTCACCGGTTGGCCGAGGCGGATTTCCTGGCCGAGCCACTGGCGCGACTGGCGCGCGATATGGCCGTGCATCGTCTTGGCGGCGTCGAAGTCGCACTGTGGCCAGCGTGCCGACAGGTCGAGCGTGCGTAGCGTCTCGGTCGCGAGGCAGCTTGTGCCCGCGCCGGGGACCTCGGCAAGCTCGAGGCGCTTAACGAGGCGCATCACATGATGGCTGAAGCGCGCGGCGACATGCGTGACGCGCCCGGCAGGAAGCGCAGCGAAGCGTTCGATCTCGATCAACGCCGCCTGCAGGCGCAGCAGCAGGCCGAAATTGCCCGTCTTGTGCAGAATGTCGGCGCCGGGCCAGTCGGCGGGCCATTCGGCGCGGTTGGCGAGGCGGCGGAAGCCTTCGGGCAGCGGCCGGGCGCGGTCGCGGGCGGCGGCGGGCACCAGCGCGAAGCCGCTGAACGGCGGGCCGCCGGCGAATTTCGAGCCGGTCATCAGGACGATACAACCGAGCCCGAGATAGCTGCGGACGACATCGGGCGCGATGCGAAGCTGGCAGGCGTCGACGACGATCGTCATCGCGTCGCCATGTGTCGCGACGAGGCGCTCGACGTCGGGGAGCGCGGGGAGCGTCAGTCCCGATTTCGAGCCATGGACGACATGGACGACCGCGCGGCGGCCGTTGGCGGCGGCGCGTTCGATGTGGAGCGAAAGCTCCGCGGCAACCGCGGCCGAAGCCCGCGGGCGGCCGGCGGCATCGCGCACCGCGACGTCGATCAGCGCGATCCCGGCAAAGGCTGGGTCGATCGCCGATTGCGCGACGACGCGCGCGCCGGTCGCGGTTTCCGCGGCGAAGAAGCGGCCTGCGGCGCTGTGGATGCAGCCGCTGCCGACCTCGTCGCGGCCGAGTAGCACCGCGGTGAGCGGACGGCCGTCCCAGGCGGCGGCGAGGCCGACATATTCGAGATCGGTTCCCGACGCGGCGAAGACGATCGCGGCATCGTTCCAACCGAAATATGCGGCGAGGCGGTCGCGGATCGCGTCAAGGCCGGCGGCATAATCGCGCGCGGCGACCGGCTGGTCGATCCGATCCCTCCATTCACCGATCAACGTCGTGAACGCATGCTCTGAAATGCTGCTGATCGTCGATGATCCATAAGCGAGCGCGTCGCTGGGCGCGGCGCTGGCATAATATTGGTTGCGGCCCTGTGCATCGAGCCGGATGCGCCCGTCGCCGCCGCTGATCAGCGCTTCGGCGAGCCTCGCGGCGTATCGGGCGTCGCTGCGCGGCGCGTTTTTCTCATAGCTTTTCGGGTTCAGAAGCATGCGGATAAATCCGTTCCGGGGAAGACCATGACCCGCGAATTACCGGCGCAAGATGACATAGATTTGGCGTTTTGGTTGCAGCACAGTCATTGAAAAGTCATCGGCATGAAACCTGAGCGTGGTCAGAGCATCACATGCGAACCAACGACCTTGCACCCACCCGGCTGCCCGATCGCTTGCGCGATACGCAGCGGCTTCTCTTCATCGCCAAGCACGCGAAATGGACCGGCGGGCTCCATAGCGAAGACGGCAACCACGCGCTCTATCACCGCGAAACGCGCGAGATACTGGAAGGGCTCGGCATCCCGCTGGTCGTCGCCGACACTTATGCCGACCTGTTTACCCGGCCCGACGCCGACTTCGTCTTTCCGCTGCTGAATCGCGGCGGCTTCTATAACAGCGAGATGCTGCTGCCCTTGCTCTGCAACCGGCTGGGGCTGCCCTATGTCGGCGCGTCGCCGATCGTGCGCGGCCTTTCCGACGACAAGCATCTGACCAAGCTTGAAGCCGCGGCGCGCGGTATCCCGACCGCGCCCTGGTCGCTGTTCCGCCGCGGCGCGCCCGTCGACGTCTCGCGCTGCCCGCCGGCGAAGCGCTGGGTGATCAAGCCGAACAACAGCTCGGCCTCGTGGGGTATCCGAGACGCGCACGACCGCAGCGAACTCGCGCAGGCCATTGCTGAGATCCATGCGCTCGACCATGACACGATTGTCGAGCCCTTCATCGACGGCAGCGACGTCGAGGTGCCGGTGATCACCATAGACGGCGAGCCGGCGATGTTGCCGATGATGATCTTCGAGCAGGCCGACCCCAGCCACCTGCGCACCTATCATGAAAAGCGCGATCTGGTCGACCGCAGCCAGAAATACAGTCTCAAGCTGTTCGACAACGCCGAAATCGGCGCGCGGCTGATCGAATATACGCGAGCGATGGCCGAAGTCTTTCGGCCGTTCGATTACGGACGCTTCGAGTTTCGCGTCGATTTCGCGACCGGTGAGATCCGGCTGCTCGAGGTCAATCTCAATTGCAACCTGTGGTCGGAGAAGGTTTTCGGCCGCGCCGCGATCGCGGCGGGCTTCAGTCAGGCCGACCTCATCGAGACGATCGTGTCCGAAAGCATGATCCGCCAGCTCGTCGGTTTCGCGCGGAGGGATGCGGCATGAGCGGCTCGATCCTGATCCTCGCGGGGCGCCGGCCGGGCGCGGTCGATGCGCTCGCCGAGGCGCATGGTGTCGGCGACAAATGCCTGGTGCCGGTCGCGGGCCGCGCGATGATTGCGCATGTGCTCGACAGCGCGGCGCAGACCGATGCGACACGCATCTTCGTCTCGACGCATCATGAAACCCTGCTAGACGCTCTCGCCGACGACGTGGTCGAGAGGCTCGGCGAGCGTCTCGTCATCGTTGCGGCCGCTGACAACCTCGCGGACTCGGTGCTCGCGGTCGCCGATCGGGCCGCGTTTCCGCTGTTCATCACCACCGCGGACAATTGCCTGCTGACCCCGGCGACGATCATGGAGATCGGCAGCGAGGCGGCACGGCTTGGCGTCGGAGCGGGGGTCGCGCTGGCGCGGCGCGAGGATGTGCTGGCGGCGCATCCCGAGGGGCAGCGGCGCTTCTATGAGTTTTCGGACGTGACCGTGTCGAACTGCAACGCGTACTGGATCGGCGACCGCGCTGCGCTGAAGGCGGCCGAGGCGTTTCGCGGCGGCGGCCAGTTCGTCAAGAAGCCGATCCGTGTGATGCAGGCGTTCGGATTGATCAACCTGCTGCGCTTCCGTTTCGGGCTCGGCCCGATCCAACATATCTTCCAGCGCATCTCGCGCCACCTGAAAGTCGACATCGCCCCGCTGCTGGTGAGCAACGGGGCGACGGCGATCGATGTCGACAACGAGCGGTCGCTGCGCGTGACCGAGGCGCTGATGAAGCGCCCCGATGGCGTCAATCCGCGACCCAGTTGCCGTGGAACCCCGGCGGAACGCGATGCGGCAGGTGAACCACAGCTTGCGGTGACCCGGTAAAGTCGTCTGCGTTCAGGATGACGAGATCGGTGGTCTCGTCATTCATGTCAACGACGAGGCCGATCAGCCAGCCGTCATCCTCGGCCCCCTGCACGCTGCGCGGGACGAAGACGAACTCGCCGGGGTGCCGGCCGGGGCCGAAATCGTGGGTGTCGGTGGTGCCCTGCTCGAGGTCGTGGCGGAACAGCCGCGTATCGGCCATCTGCCACTCGGACGCTTCGGCCTCGGGGATCGCGACCGTATAGGCATAGCGATAGGTCGTGGTGGTCAGCCGTTCGTCGTAGCGCGGAAATTCCTGCGCATGGTCATGGATAACGGTGCGCACCGAAGTTCGGGCCGCCGGATCGAGCGTCCAGCGCTCCATCCGCGTCTTCCGGCTGTCGGGGCCGCGTGTCGATTCCGCGAACATCGTCTCATGCGCGACGACGTCGACGATGATCTTGCCGTCCGCGGTCTCGAAGGCGTTGGCGGGGTGGAAGACATAGCAAGGTTCGACCGGAACCCAGATAATGTCTTCGGCGCCGCCTTTCCTGGGGAGGAGGCCGACGCGTGCCGGATGTTTTTCGTTCCAGGCATAAGGGAAGCGATAGCCAGCAAGCAGTCGCGACATCGAGAAGGTGACGGGCAGGTCGAGGACGAGCACGTAATTTTTGGTGATCGCACAGTCGTGGATCGACGGGCCATCGCTGACCGGGATCGGAAGCTCGCGGGTCACCTGCGCTTGGCTGTCGACGACGACGTGCCAGACGGTGTTGAAGTCGTCGCCCTTGTAGGTGATCGAATGCATCTCGCCGGTTGCGGGATCAAGATGCGGGTGCGCGGTGTAGGGGCCCTTCAGCGTGCCGTCGAAGGGGTTGTGCGCAATGGTGTTGAGTTCATAGCCGAGTTCGACCGGCTTGCCGCCGGCCTCGACGATCGCGAAGGTGCGGCCGTCGATGCCGACGACGTTGGTGTTGGGGGCGTCGAAGCCGCCTTCTGCGCGCGGCCCGGGCGGGATTTCCTCACCGAGCACGGCGCACGCCTCGGTGCCGCGGACCCAGCGGTTGCGATACCAGTCGGCCCTGCCGCCCGCGATGCGGATGCCGTGGACCATGCCGGCGCCGGTGAACCAGTGATAGCTCGCAGGATCGGGGGCGGCCGCGGGGTTCGGGCCGTTGCGAAGGTAGCGGCCGGTGAGGCTGGCGGGGATCTCGCCTTCGACGCGGAGTTCCTGGAGCGTGAATTCCTCGGTCATCGGGGTGTGGATGCCGGTCAGATAGGGGTGGGCGTCGGCAGGGACGGGGAGGCGTTTGCGGTTGAAATCGGCGACCTTGCCGATGCCCTTGGCAACGGCGCCGCGGATCAGGGTTTCTACATTGCTCGCCATGCTGATGCTCCGTACGGATGTTGTCGAAGGTGCCGCGCAGCGTGGAGGGGATTGCGCTGGCGACTCGGAATGTTTACGGTGACAACATGAGTGATCAAGATAACAGTGTCAACATGGAAAATGCCGGAGCGAAAAGTTCGGGTGCATACCATCATGGCGATTTGCGCGCCGCGGTGATCGCGGCGGGGGTCAAAAGGCTGGAGGAAGGCGACGGCGCCGAACTGGGCCTGCGCGCGCTGGCGCGCGACGTCGGGGTCAGCGCAACCGCGCTCTACCGCCACTTTCCCGACAAGGAGGCGCTGCTCGACGCGCTGGCCGACGAAGGGCTGCGGCGGCTGGGCGCGCAGCAGGCGCAGGCGTGGCTGAAGGCCGGCGGCGGGCGCGCCGGTTTCCTGGCCACCGGCGTAGCCTATGTCCGCTTCGCGCATGAGGAGCCCGCGGTTTTCCGGCTGAGCTTCACCCGCCAGATGTCGCAGCGCGCCCGCGATGAGGGCAGCGACGGCGGCGAAGTTGCCTATAACCTGCTCCGTGCGGGCGTCGCGCAGGGGCTGCCGCATCTGGAGGACAATGCCGACGCCGCGGCGCTGCACGCCTGGTCGCTCGTCCATGGTCTGGCGATGCTGATCCTTGACCGGCGCGTCGAATGGGACGAAGCCATGGTGGAGGAGGTCGTCGGGATGACCTTCGGGGGAATAGACTAGAACAGCGCCCGGTCGGTCAGGACACGCGGCGAACGGGGTGGGCCGCGGCACATGTTAGCCAAATATTTTCCAGTTTCGGGGTAGCTTGACGGCATGACGCGGTCGTTCACCCCCAGAGTCGAAGCGGCACTCTGGTCGCTGTCGACGGCGCTCGGCTATTTCCTGCTCGCCGCGCTGTCGCTTTACGCGACCAAGGGCGCGGACAATATCGCCGCCGTCTGGCCGCCGAGCGGCTATTTCCTCTCGCTGCTGCTGTTGATGCCCGCGCATGCGCGGGCGGCGTCATTCGGCGCGATGGCGGCGGCGAGCCTGGGCGCGAATATGTGGGGCGGCAACACGGCATTGACATCCGCGGCCTTCACCCTGGCCAACGCCTGCGAGGCTTATGTCGCGATGTGGCTCATTCGCCGGCGCGAACCGGGCGAGCTGTCGTTCATGGTCCCGCGGTCGGTCGCCAATTTCTGCGTCGCCGCCATTTCCGCGAGCATCCTCAGCGCCTCGATCGCGACGCTGTTCGTGGGTTTGGGGCTCGCCGGACGCAGCATCGACTTTTTCCTGTCGTGGCTGACCACCGTGTCGCTCGGCATGCTGATCGTGACGCCGCCGATCGTCATGCTGGCACGGCTGGTGACGTCGAAGGCGCTCGACAACGCCTCGATGGCGATGAAGGGCGAAGCGCTTGCCATCCTGACCGCCGCGGCGGCGTTGACCGCGGTCTCCTTTTCGCAATCCTATTTTCCCACGACCTTCCTGCCCGCCATCGCGGTTGTTGCCGCCGCCTATCGCCTCGGTCCCTTCGGGGCGGCGACGGGGATGCTGATCGTGACGGTCATCACCGCCTTCCTGACCGGGCAGGGCGAGGGGCCGATGGCGTCGATCGACGGCAACCAGCGCGCCAAAATCCTGTTCCTGCAATTCTATCTGCTGGTGCTGCTGTTCACCTCGCTGCCGCTCGCCGCGCTGCTGGTCGTGCAGCGGAGGCTCGCCAAGCGGCTCGAGCAGAGCAATCAGCGCCTGCTGCAGGCGGAGGCCGCGGCGCATGTCGGCCACTGGCGCGTCGACCTGATCCGCTGGACCATCCAATGGTCCGACCAGACCTATCGCGTGCACGGGTTGGAGCCCGGCACGCCGGTGGGGGTCGATTACAGCGTCAAGCAATATGTCGAAGAGGATGCCGAGGCGGTGCGCGCGATATTGGCGGCCGCGGTCCAGACCGGCGAGCCGTTCCAGTTTCAGGGCCGGATCCGCCGCACCGACGGCGAAATCCGGCACGTCAAATCCCACGGCTCGATCGAGATGGGTCGCGGCGGCAGGGCCGTCGGCATCTTCGGCACGGTGCAGGACGTGACCGAAACGGTCGAGAACGCCCGCATCCTGGAGGCCGCCCGCAGCGCGGCCGAGCGCGTTGCGAACACCGACATGCTGACCGGCATGCCCAACCGCCGCCATACGCTGGCCTTCCTCGAAAAGGCGCTGGCCGGCGCGCGCGAGCATGGCGCCCCGCTGGCGGTTGCGATCTTCGACATCGACCATTTCAAGCGGATCAACGACACCTTCGGTCACGCGGTCGGCGACAATGTCATCCGCCGCGTCGCCCAGCGCGCCAAGGCGGCGCTGCGCGAGGAGGATCTGGTCGGCCGCGTCGGCGGCGAAGAGTTCGTCTGCATCTTCCAGCGGTCGAGCGCGCAGGCGGCCGAGATGCTGGCCGAGCGCATCCGCAAGACGATCGAGATCGACGAAGCGCGCCCCGACGGCCTGCCCGAAGTGACGATCAGCGTCGGGCTGGCGATCTATGACGGCGAACCCGATGTCGAGGAATTGCTGCACCGCGCCGATCAGGCGCTCTACGCAGCGAAGCGCGACGGCCGGAACCGGATGCGGAAAGCGGCGTAGGTTGGCGCGGCATGACGGAAGTCAGGGGCGACTGGAAGCTGCCTAACCTACCGCCGTTCGCATCGGGCCCTTCGACTGCCTTGGCAGGCGCTCAGGATAAACTTCCGGCGGCGCCGGAAGTCGAGATGCCTCTCGGCGTGGCGCGAGGTTGAGGGGTGTCTCGACTTCGCTCGACACGAACGGAAAGGGAGGTGACCGCTAACGACCGATTGCGGACATCAACGATAGCGGTATGCTTGCCAGCATGACGGGCTTTGCAGATCGCGTTCGCATCAAACGCACCGAGGAGACCGAACGGCTTGGCTTAGCAGGTCGTGAGGGGCAGGTGTTTGGCCATACTACGCCATCCGTCACCGAGGTCGCAGTCGTGGGCGCGCCATCTGAGGATTATGCCGTCAACGTTCATTTTGATGAATTGGACGAGGGATTTTGGTTTGCCGAAAACCTTGTTGAGCTAGTGGATCATGCCGCGGGGACGGTAATTTCCTTCGAAGGCCAAGATACTGAATGGGTGCGTCTGCCGAATGGCGAGTGGCAGGAAAAGTCCTCACTCACCAAATGACTGCTTCCCACCCCAAAGCTGGCTTTGGTATCCGCTGCATCGGCCCGGCCCGTTGACACCGCGCGCGTCCAATCCTATATCGCCGTCACACCTGATCGTCCGAGATAGAGCCTGACTTTGCGCAACGGGCTGTACGGATAGGGCGTTCGGGATTTCGAGATGCGTTGGAAAGCTGCGGTAAACCGGCAACGGTTGCTTGCGGCTTTTTTGCGTCTCTCCTGCGCTCGCGAGCTATTTTCTTAAGGCGAGACAATCACTTATGGCGACCAAGGCGAAGTCGGTGGGCAAGGCCCTCGAAGCAACCGCGACCAAGCGGATCCGCAAGCTGTTCGGCAACATCCACGAAGCGGTGGAAATGCCCAACCTCATCGAGGTTCAGCGCGAATCCTATGAGCAGTTCCTGCGCTCGGATCCCTCGGTCGGCTATGTGTCGGGCCTGGAAAAGACGCTGCGCAGCGTGTTCCCGATCCGCGACTTCGCCGGCACCGCCGAGCTCGACTTCGTCCATTACGAACTCGAAGAGCCGAAGTATGACGTCGACGAATGCCGTCAGCGCGGCATCACCTATGCGGCGCCGATGAAGGTCACGCTGCGCCTGATCGTCTTCGAAGTCGACAGCGAAACCGACACCCGCTCGGTCCTCGATATCAAGGAGCAGGACGTCTACATGGGCGACATGCCGCTCATGACCGAGAACGGCACCTTCTTCGTCAACGGCACCGAGCGCGTCATCGTGTCGCAGATGCACCGTTCGCCGGGTGTGCTGTTCGACCATGACCGGGGCAAGACCCACTCGTCGGGCAAATATCTGTTCGCCGCGCGCGTCATTCCGTATCGCGGCTCGTGGCTCGACTTCGAATTCGACGCCAAGGACATTGTCAACGTCCGCATCGACCGCAAGCGCAAGCTGCCGGTCACCAGCCTGTTGTACGCGCTGGGCATGTCGGGCGAGGAAATCCTCAACCATTTCTATGACCGCCTGGTGTTCGAACGCGCCTCGAACGGCTGGAAGGTTCCGTTCGTCGTCGAGAATTGGCGCGGCGCCAAGCCCGCGTTCGACGTCGTCGACGCCAAGACCGGCGAAGTCGTCTTCGCCGCCGGCCACAAGATCAGCCCGCGCCTGGCCAACAAGGCCGCAAAGGACGGGCTCGACACGCTGCTGATCCCGACCGAGGAAATCTTCGGTCGTTATTCGGCCTATGACCTGATCAACGAAGCGACCGGCGAGATCTATATCGAGGCCGGCGACGAAGTGACCGCCGAGAATCTCGAGAAGCTCGACGCCGCGGGCATCGACAAGCTCGTGCTGCTCGACATCGACCACAACAACACCGGCCCCTGGATCCGCAACACGTTGAAGGCCGACAAGGCCGAAGACCGCGACCAGGCGCTTTCGGACATCTATCGCGTGATGCGCCCCGGCGAACCGCCGACGCGCGAAACCGCGGAAGCGCTGTTCGACGGCCTGTTCTTCGACAGCGAGCGCTATGACCTGTCGGCCGTCGGCCGCGTCAAGCTGAACATGCGCCTTGGCCTCGACGCCGAGGACACGGTCACCACGCTGCGCAGCGAGGACATCCTCGCGGTCGTCAAGGAACTGGTGAACCTGAAGGACGGCAAGGGCGAAATCGACGACATCGACAACCTCGGCAACCGCCGCGTGCGTTCGGTCGGCGAGCTGCTGGAAAACCAGTATCGCGTCGGCCTGCTCCGCATGGAGCGCGCGGTGAAGGAGCGCATGAGCTCGGTCGACGTGTCGACGGTGATGCCGAACGACCTGATCAACGCGAAGCCCGCGGTCGCCGCGGTGCGCGAATTCTTCGGCTCGTCGCAGCTCAGCCAGTTCATGGACCAGACCAACCCCTTGTCGGAAGTCACCCACAAGCGCCGCGTGTCGGCGCTCGGGCCGGGCGGTCTGACCCGCGAGCGCGCGGGCTTCGAAGTCCGCGACGTCCACCCGACGCACTATGGCCGTATCTGCCCGATCGAAACGCCGGAAGGCCCGAACATCGGTCTGATCAACAGCCTCGCGACCTTCGCGCGCGTGAACAAATATGGCTTCATCGAGACCCCGTACCGCCGCATCGTCGACGGCAAGGTCACGAACGAGGTCGTCTATCTGTCGGCGATGGAAGAGTCGAAGCACACGGTTGCGCAGGCGAACGCCGACCTCAACCCCGACGGCAGCTTCATCGACGAGCTGATCTCGGCGCGCGAAGCCGGCGAATTCCTGATGGCGCCGCGCGAGCAGATCACGCTGATGGACGTGTCGCCGAAGCAGCTTGTTTCGGTCGCGGCCTCGCTCATCCCGTTCCTGGAAAACGATGACGCCAACCGCGCGCTGATGGGATCCAACATGCAGCGCCAGGCCGTTCCGCTGCTCCGCGCCGAGGCTCCGGTCGTCGGCACGGGCATGGAAGGCACCGTGGCGCGCGATTCGGGCGCAGCAATCGCGGCGCGCCGCGGCGGTGTGATCGACCAGGTCGACGCGACGCGTATCGTCATCCGTGCGACCGATCTCGTCGAACCGGGCAAGTCGGGCGTCGACATCTATCGCCTGCAGAAGTTCCAGCGGTCGAACCAGAACACCTGCATCAACCAGCGTCCGCTGGTGAAGGTGGGCGACGTGGTCCGCACCGGCGACATCATCGCCGACGGTCCGTCGACCGAGCTTGGCGAACTGGCGCTCGGCAAGAATGTGCTGGTCGCGTTCATGCCGTGGAACGGCTATAATTATGAGGACTCGATCCTCATCAGCGAGCGCATCGTGAAGGACGACGTCTTCACCTCGATCCACATCGAGGAATTCGAAGTCACCGCGCGCGACACGCGCCTTGGCCCCGAAGACATCACGCGCGACATCCCGAACGTCGGCGAGGAAGCCTTGCGCAACCTCGACGAAGCGGGCATCGTCTATATCGGCGCCGAAGTCGGCCCGGGCGACATTCTGGCCGGCAAGATCACCCCCAAGGGGGAATCGCCAATGACGCCGGAAGAAAAGCTGCTGCGCGCGATCTTCGGTGAAAAGGCCAGCGACGTGCGCGACACCTCGCTCCGCCTGCCGCCGGGCGTGTCGGGCACGGTCGTCGAAGTCCGCGTCTTCAACCGTCACGGTATCGACAAGGACGAGCGCGCGATCGCGATCGAACGCGAAGAGATCGAGCGCCTGAAGCAGGACGCCGACGACGAGCGCGCGATCCTGAACCGTGCGACCTTCTCGAGCCTCAAGGACCTGCTGATCGGTCAGACGACCAGCGCGGTGCCGAAGGGCCTGAAGAAGGGCGACGTGGTGACCGAAGAGATGCTGGTCGATCTGGACCGCGCCGACTGGTGGAAGCTCGCCGTTGTCGACGACAAGGCGCAGACCGCATTGGAAGCGATCAAGGCGCAGTATGACGACGCGATCAAGCGGATCAACGCGAAGTATGAAGATCGCGTCGAGAAGCTGCAGCGCGGCGACGAACTCGCGCCGGGCGTGCTCAAGATGGTCAAGGTCTTCGTCGCGGTGAAGCGCAAGCTGCAGCCGGGCGACAAGATGGCCGGCCGTCACGGGAACAAGGGCGTCATCAGCCGCATCCTGCCGAACGAGGACATGCCGTTCCTCGAAGACGGGACGCCGGTCGACATCGTGCTGAACCCGCTGGGCGTGCCGTCGCGCATGAACGTCGGGCAGATCCTGGAAACGCACCTTGGCTGGGCCTCGCGCGGCCTCGGCCGGCAGGTGACGCAGGCGCTGGACGAATGGCGCGACGCCAATCCGGACGCGACGGGCGGTCAGATGCCCGAAGCGGTGCGCGACCAGCTCGAGCATGTCTATGGCGCCGAATATCTGGACGACATCAAGTCGCGCGATGCCGAAAGCATCGTCGAGCTGGCGTCGAACCTGCGCGTCGGCGTGCCGTTCGCGACCCCGGTGTTTGACGGCGCCAAGGAAGCCGACGTCACCAACATGCTGACCCTCGCGGGCCTGCATGAATCGGGGCAGTCGGACCTGTACGACGGCCGCACCGGCGACAAGTTCGATCGCAAGGTGACCGTGGGCTACATCTATATGCTGAAGCTCCACCACCTGGTCGACGACAAGATCCACGCGCGTTCGATCGGGCCGTACAGCCTCGTCACCCAGCAGCCGCTGGGCGGTAAGGCGCAGTTCGGCGGCCAGCGCTTCGGTGAAATGGAGGTCTGGGCGCTCCAGGCCTATGGCGCGGCGTACACGCTCCAGGAAATGCTGACGGTGAAGTCCGACGACGTGATCGGCCGCACCAAGGTTTACGAAGCGATCGTCAAGGGCGACGACACCTTCGAGGCCGGCATTCCCGAAAGCTTCAACGTGCTCGTCAAGGAAATGCGCTCGCTGGGCCTCAATGTGGAACTGTCTTCCTATGCGGAGATCGATCCCGACGAGGGTCCGGACGCTCTTCCCGAAGCCGCCGAATAAGATTTTTCCTCACCCCTCTCGCGCTGCGCGAGGGGGGAAGATGGAGCAGATAGATGAACCAGCTTACCAACTTCATGAACCCGGTCGCGAAGCCCGAAACCTTCGACATGATCAAAATCGGCATCGCGAGCCCGGAACGCATCCGCTCGTGGTCGTTCGGCGAGATCAAGAAGCCCGAAACCATCAACTACCGCACGTTCAAGCCCGAGCGTGACGGCCTGTTCTGCGCGCGCATCTTCGGTCCGATCAAGGATTATGAATGCCTGTGCGGCAAGTATAAGCGGATGAAATACAAGGGCATCGTCTGCGAAAAATGCGGTGTCGAAGTCACGGTCACGAAAGTGCGCCGCGAGCGCATGGGCCATATCGAGCTCGCCGCGCCCGTCGCGCACATCTGGTTCCTGAAGTCGCTGCCGTCGCGCATCGGCCTGCTGCTCGACATGCAGCTGAAGCAGCTCGAGCGCGTCCTCTATTTCGAAGCCTATATCGTTCTCGAGCCCGGCCTGACCCCGCTCGAGAAGTTCCAGCTGCTGACCGAAGACGAGCTGCTCGACGCGCAGGACGAATATGGCGAAGACGCCTTCTCGGCCGGCATCGGCGCCGAGGCGATCCGCGTGCTCCTCGAGAATCTCGACCTGGAGCAGGAACGCGTCGATCTGATGGAAGAGCTCGCGACCACCAAGTCGGAGCTGAAGCCCAAGAAGATCATCAAGCGCCTGAAGGTCGTCGAGAGCTTCATCGAATCGGGCAACCGCCCCGAGTGGATGATCCTGGAAGTCGTGCCGGTGATCCCGCCCGAACTGCGCCCGCTGGTGCCGCTCGACGGCGGCCGCTTCGCGACGTCGGATCTGAACGACCTGTATCGCCGCGTGATCAACCGCAACAACCGCCTGAAGCGCCTGATGGAGCTGCGCGCGCCGGACATCATCGTCCGCAACGAAAAGCGCATGCTGCAGGAAGCCGTCGACGCATTGTTCGACAACGGCCGCCGCGGCCGCACGATCACCGGCGCCAACAAGCGTCCGCTGAAGTCGCTCTCGGACATGCTGAAGGGCAAGCAGGGCCGCTTCCGCCAGAACCTGCTCGGCAAGCGCGTCGACTATTCGGGCCGCTCGGTGATCGTGACCGGTCCGGAACTCAAGCTGCACCAGTGCGGCCTGCCGAAGAAGATGGCGCTCGAGCTGTTCAAGCCCTTCATCTACGCGCGCCTCGACGCCAAGGGTCTGTCGATGACCCTGAAGCAGGCGAAGAAGTGGGTCGAAAAGGAACGCAAGGAAGTCTGGGACATCCTCGACGAAGTCATTCGCGAGCACCCGGTCCTCTTGAACCGCGCCCCGACGCTTCACCGCCTCGGCATCCAGGCGTTCGAGCCCGTGCTGATCGAAGGCAAGGCGATCCAGCTTCATCCGCTGGTCTGCGCCGCGTTCAACGCCGACTTCGACGGTGACCAGATGGCGGTCCACGTGCCGCTGTCGCTGGAAGCCCAGCTCGAAGCGCGCGTGCTGATGATGTCGACCAACAACATCCTCAGCCCCGCGAACGGCAAGCCGATCATCGTTCCGTCGCAGGACATGGTGCTGGGTCTCTATTATCTGTCGCTGGAGCGCGAAGGCGAGCCGGGCGAGGGGATGCTGCTCGCCGACATGGCCGAGGTGCACCAGGCGCTGCATATCGGCGCCGTCACGCTGCACACCAAGGTCAAGAGCCGCGTTCCGCAGACCGACGAGGACGGCAACACCTACCTCAAGCGTTACGAGACCACGCCGGGCCGCATGCTGATCGGCGAATGTCTGCCGAAGTCGCACACCGTGCCCTTCGACGTCGTCAACCGCCTTCTGACCAAGAAGGAAATCGGCGACGTGATCGACCAGGTGTATCGCCACACCGGCCAGAAAGAGACGGTGCTGTTCGCCGACGCCATCATGGCGCTGGGCTTCCGCAACGCGTTCAAGGCGGGCATCTCGTTCGGCAAGGATGACATGATCATTCCGGCGTCGAAGGAAGGGATGGTCGACGAAACCCGCGCGCTGGTGAAGGATTTCGAGCAGCAGTATCAGGACGGCCTGATCACGCAGCAGGAAAAGTACAACAAGGCCATCGACGCCTGGTCGCAGTGCGGCGACAAGGTGGCGAACGCCATGATGGACGAAATCCGTGCGACGCCGAAGCTGCCCGACGGCCGTCTGGCCCCGATCAATTCCATCTATATGATGGCGCACTCGGGTGCTCGCGGTTCGCAGGCCCAGATGAAGCAGCTCGCCGGCATGCGCGGCCTGATGGCCAAGCCGTCGGGCGAGATCATCGAAACGCCGATCATCTCGAACTTCAAGGAAGGCCTGACCGTTCTCGAGTATTTCAACTCGACCCACGGTGCGCGTAAGGGCCTGGCCGATACGGCGCTCAAGACGGCGAACTCGGGTTATCTGACCCGCCGTCTGGTCGACGTGTCGCAGGATTGCGTCGTGATCGAGGAAGATTGCGGCACGACCCGCGGCATGGAAATGCGCGCGATCATCCAGGGCGGTTCGACGATCGCCTCGCTGGGCGAGCGCATCCTCGGCCGTACCACGCTGGAAGATGTCGCCGACAAGGACGGCAATATCATCGCTCCGGTGGGCACGCTGCTCGACGAAGCGACGACGCAGCGCATCGAGGACGCCGAAGTGCAGTCGGTGAAGATCCGCAGCCCGCTGGTCTGCGAAGCGACCCTGGGCGTTTGCGGCAAATGCTATGGCCGCGACCTTGCCCGCGGTACGCCGGTGAACATCGGTGAAGCTGTCGGCGTTATCGCCGCGCAGTCGATCGGTGAGCCCGGCACGCAGCTGACCATGCGTACCTTCCACATCGGTGGTGCGGCGCAGGTCAACGAGCAGTCGAACGCCGAAGCGATTTCGGACGGTACGATCGAATATCGCGAGATGACGACGATCGTCGATCAGCGCGGCCGCCGTCTGGCGCTGTCGCGTTCGGGCGAAATCGCGATCATCGACAGCGAAGGTCGCGAACGCGCGTCGCACAAGCTGCCTTATGGCGCCCAGATCCTGTTCAAGGACGGCGAGAAGGTGAAGAAGGGCGACCGGATTGCCGAATGGGATCCGTTCACCATGCCCCTGATCACCGAAAAGCAGGGCATCGTGAAGTATCAGGATCTTCAGGACACGAAGACGCTGATCGAACAGGTCGACGAAGCGACGGGCATCGCCCAGCGCGTCGTGATCGAATATCGTTCGGCGGGCCGTTCGAAGAAGGAAGACCTGCAGCCGCGCCTGACCTTGCTCGACGAACAGTCGGGCGAAGCCGCGCGCTACCTGCTCGCGGTCGGCACGATGCTGTCGGTCGAGGACGGCCAGGAAGTGCAGGCGGGCGACGTTCTGGCGCGTGTCAGCCGCGAAGCGTCGAAGACGCGCGACATCACCGGCGGTCTGCCGCGCGTTGCCGAGCTGTTCGAAGCGCGCATTCCGAAGGACAACAGCGTGATCGCGAAGATCAGCGGCCGCATTGAATTCGTCAAGGATTACAAGGCGAAGCGCAAGATCGCGATCGTTCCGGAAGAAGGCGATCCGATCGAGTATCTGATCCCCAAGTCGAAGGTCCTGGAAGTGCAGGAAGGCGATCAGGTCAAGCGCGGCGACGCGCTGATTTCGGGCTCGCCGAACCCGCACGACATCCTGGACGTCATGGGCGTGGAAGCGCTGGCCGAATATCTGGTCGCGGAAATCCAGGAAGTCTATCGATTGCAGGGCGTGAAGATCAACGACAAGCACATCGAGGTGATCGTTCGCCAGATGCTGCAAAAGGTCGAGATCACCAACGGCGGCGACACCACGCTGCTGCCGGGCGAGCAGCTCGATTATCTGGAGATGATGGAGTATAACGCCAAGCTGCCGAAGAACGGCGTGCCTGCGGAGGGCCGTCCGGTCCTGCTGGGCATCACCAAGGCGTCGCTGCAAACGCGCAGCTTCGTTTCGGCCGCGTCGTTCCAGGAAACGACCCGCGTCCTCACCGAGGCGTCGGTGCAGGGCAAGGTCGACTCGCTGCAGGGCCTGAAGGAAAATGTCATCGTCGGCCGCCTCATCCCGGCGGGTACGGGCGCTGCCATGAACCGCGTCCGCGTCACCGCGTCGTCGAAGGACGCCGCGCTGCGCGCCGCCATGCGCGCCGCGAACCCGGACCTGATCGCGCCTGCAAGCGCTGCTGATGAGCATGCCGCCGAACTGGCGCAGGGCCCCGAAGCGGCGATCGGCGACGATCCGCTGGGTGCGGTCGAGGGTGAAACCCACGGCACCGACGCCGATGCGGGCGATTACCTGATCCAGAGCGACGGCGAATAAGTTTCGCCGCGCTTTCGGGCCGAAAGACAGAGCCCCGCCGGAACGATCCGGCGGGGCTTTTTCTTTGACTGCGCGCGAGACGCAGGGAGCTCGCTACTGTCGTTCGGGAACAGTGACGCTCGGTTCGAGCGTCACCTCGATCTGCCGCAACGAAAAGCCTCGCTTGCGCACCTCCTCCACGGTTCCTTTGTCGATGCCCATAGTTTGGATGGCGCTCGCCCGTTCATTCTGCATCATGCCGCGGTCTGATAGTCCGGACGTCGGGTCGCAATATCGGTTGCGAAGGAGGGTGTATGACCAAAGGAAATATGTGGCTCGCGGTCGCGGCCTTGGCGCTTGCCGCGCCCGTTGCGGCGCAGGATAACAGCAACATTCAGGGCGAGGTCGTCGTCACCGCGCAGCGCGCATCGGCGGGCTATCTGGCCGATGTTCAGCCGGTCGTCGGGCTGCGGCGGACCGCCGACAGCGCGATCCAGCGCGTGCAGTTCACGTCGGATTCGCGCGAGGAGGATGTGCGCAAGCGCGAAATCCACGCGATGCTGGAGGCGGCGATCCGCCGCGCCGAGAGTGCCGGGGTCGAGCTGGTCACCGGCGATTTCGAGCTGACCAAGGTAACGCTGGCCAATTACAAGAATCTGGCGTTCCAGCGCGGCGGGCGGCCTGACACGAGCGAGATCGGGCTGTTCGTGAAAGCGGGACTCGCGGGGTCAGTGGGCAGTGCGCAGGAGCGGATCGATGGTTTCATCCGTGCGGTGCCGCCGAACGGCCGCGCGCTGATCGAAAAGCGCGGCGGGATCACGCTGACGATCAAGAATCCCGACCAGTATCGCGCCGAGATCGTCAGGCTGGTCGCGGCCGAGGCGCTGAAGACCGCGGCGGCCTTCGGCCCCGACTATGGCGTCGATGTCAGCGGGCTGAACGAGCAGCTGGCGTGGGCGCAGGCGAGTCCGACCGAGGTGTTCCTCTATCTGCCCTATGACTTTACGGTGCGGCCGAAGGGATAGGAAAAGGCCCACCGGATGACCGGCGGGCCTTCGTGTTTCGGGAATGTGTGGGCCGGTGCGACGGCGCTGTGAAAGCGTCCGGCCCGTGGCTGTCTCGTTAAGGCGCGAGGATCGCGACGGCGAGGTACAGCAGCAGAGGCAGGCCGAAGCCCAGCAGCGTCAGGGCGACAAAGGCGACGCGTGTCCACAAGACGTCGATGCCGAACTGGTCTGCCATCCCGGCGCACACGCCGAAGATCATCCCATTGCGGCGGTTCTTGCGAAAACCCTGGTTCATTTCTTTCCTTTCGATCCCGGCCCGTATGGCCGGCGTTGTTGGCGGCTAGCGGGGACTGGTCAGGCGACCAGTCCACCGAAGTGCGCAGCGTTCGGGCCGACAGCGGCGAGGAACATGAGCGAGCAGTAGAGCGAAGCAGCGGCTGCGATCGCGTAGCTCTTGAACGATTCGACATTGAAATGGGCCATGGTGATTTCCTTTTTTGATCGTCCATCCGGACCATCCGGTGGATGCCCGATGTAATGCAGGAGGCGTGCCAATTTCATTCATTGGCGGTTAACCGCCGATTTTTGGGATCTCGAATATTGTCTAGAAGGATATTTTGCGGTGAGATGGTGAAAATTCCCAATCATGGGAAATTTTCCCGTCATGTCAGGCGAAGGCCGGGGCCTCTCCGGCGCCTAGGGTCGCGGGGTGGAGATCCCGGCCTTCGCCGGGATGACCGATTGTGGAGGCTGGCGTCGGGTCGGCGGCTACGGTAGGCGCAGGGCAGGATGACGCTCACCCGCCTTTCGCTGACCGATTTTCGCAATCATGCCGGCGCGGACATGGCGGCCACGTCCGGCCTGGTCGCGCTGCATGGCGACAATGGCGCGGGCAAGACCAACATATTGGAGGCGATTTCGCTGCTCGCGCCCGGACGCGGGCTGCGGCGCGCGGCGCTGTTGGACATGGTGCGCGACGGGGCGGCGGGCGGCTTTGCGATTTTCGCCGAAGTGCAGGCCGGGTCCGATCTGGCGCCGGTCGCGCTGGGGACGGGGATCGAGGCCGCGCACCCGGGGCGGCGGATCGTGCGGATCAACGGCGCACCGGCGGCGGCGACCGCGCTCGGCGAGTGGCTGGCGGTGTTGTGGCTGACCCCCGCGATGGACCGGCTGTTCGTCGAGACCGCGGGCAACCGGCGGCGCTTCCTCGACCGGCTGGTGCTTGCGCTCGATCCGCGGCACGCACAGCACAGCAACCGGTACGAGGCGGCGTTGCGGGCGCGGGGCAAGTTGCTCGCCGATCTGGCGAGCGCCGACGCCCAATGGCTGGCGAGCCTGGAGGTGCAGCTTGCCGAGCATGGCGCGGCGATGGATGCGGCACGGCAGCAGGCGCTCGCGGCGCTCTCCGCCGAGCTGGCGGGACAGCCCGATGCGCCCTTCGCGCGGCCGCTGCTGACATTGGTCGACAGTGAGGGCGCGCCGCGTGAGGCACCCTATGATGCCGAGGCCTTGAAGATGCTGTTCGCGAGCCGCCGCCGAATCGACGCCGCGGCGGGCCGCGCGACAGCGGGGCCGCACCGCGACGACCTGAATGCCGTCCACGCCGCGACCGGCCGCTCGGCGGCGCGCTGTTCGACGGGCGAGCAGAAGGCGATGCTGCTGTCGCTCGTCCTCGCGCACAGCGACTGCGTCGCACGGCTGCGCGGCGCGCGCCCGGTGCTGCTGCTCGACGAGGTCGCGGCGCACCTCGACCCGCTGCGCCGCGGCGCGCTCTACGAGCGGCTGGCGGGGCAGGGGGGGCAGGCGTGGCTGACCGGGACCGAGGCCGCGCTGTTCGACGCGATGCCGGGGCCGGTGACGCGCTTTCACGTCGCGGGCGGACGGATCAGTGCGGGATAGAGCGGCTTTCAGCCGCGGGGCTTGAGCGTTACCCAGACGCTGACCGGCGCCGCGAATTTGCCCGGTGCGGGTTTGCCGACGTCGATGCGTTCGGCGGTGACGCGCTCGCCGGTCTCCAGCGTGAAGCTCGCCCAGGGCTTGGGCATGCGGCCGAAACTCATCTGCTGGAGCGGCTGGCCGGTGGCGGTGTTCATGATCGTTGCGATGATTCCCATGCCGCGCGGGTAGCGAGGGGGGAGCGATTCTGTCCAGCCGGAAGACTGAGATCGCTCAGAGAATTTCGCGCACCAGATCCTGCGGGCGGCAGAAGCGGACGCCCTTTTCGGTCTCGACGAAGGGGCGGTTCACATAGGCGGGGTTTGCGGCCATCGCGGCGATGATCGCGTCGTCGTCGGCGTCGGGCAGCCCGCGCTCTTCGGCGTCGGTGCCGCGGAGGCGAAGGGCTTCGCGGGCGGTCAGGCCCGCGTCCCGGAACAGCTGGCGGAGCTTGCCCGCGGTGTAGGGCGTCTTGAGGTACTGGACGACCTCGACCTCGACGTCCGGCGCTTCTTCGAGAATCGCGAGCGTCTTGCGCGAGGTGCCGCAGGCGGGGTTGTGCCAGATGACTGCCTTCATGCCGCCGCCCTAACGAGAGCTTACGACAGCGTAAACCCGCTATTCATGGCATATATGGCACAGTTTGCGGCATGAAGGGGAACCACCGGCTTGCCTTCGACGGCCCAGATACGACTTATGCAAGTCGAGGGACCGCCAGAGGCGGCCAATGCGGGGTTGCTGGATACGTGAATGAATTGATGGATCGCAGGGCGATGCTGGCGGCAATGGCGGGCGCAGGTGCGCTGGCCGCGACGTCGGCGCGCGCCGCCCAATTGCCTGACTGGATAAGCCAACCGGCCGCGCCGGTTGCGCCGCCGGTCGATTATCTGGCCGTCGCAAAGCGGCAGCTGGCGACGCAGGCGCGCAATATCCACCAGACCGACCGCGTCGGGATCGTCGATTTCGGCCTGCCGTCGTCGCGCGCGCGCTTTGCGCTGGTCGACATGGTTGCGGGCAAGGTCGACATGTTCCCGGTGACGCACGGCCGCGGGTCGGACCCGCAGCACGACGGCTGGTTGAAGCGCTTTTCGAACGCGCCGGGCAGCCTGGCCTCGTCGCGCGGAGCGTATCGCACCAGCGATTATTATTGGGGCGCCAACGGGTCGTCGATGCGGCTCGCCGGGCTGGAGCCGGACAACAACAATGCCGACATGCGCGCGATCGTCGTGCATGGCGCGTGGTATGCCGACCCGTCGCTGATCGCGACACAGGGCAAGCTGGGGCGCAGCGAAGGCTGTTTCGTGTTCGGCGAAGAGCTGTTGCCGATGATCCTCTATAAGCTGGGACCGGGGCGGTTGCTGTTCGCCGACAAGCTGAGCGTGCCGCCGCCGGCGCCGGTGTTCCCGATGCCGAGCGAGCCGCTGCCGGGGACCGAGAATATGGTCCGGGCCGGCGCGAACAACGCGATTCCGAGGACGGCGGACTAAGAAGCTTCTTCCCCCATTCAGCGGGGAGGGCAGAGGGTTAATTCCCGCCCGTCGTGATCGGCGTGGTCATCGTCGGCACCACCGACGGCGGGTTGGGCGCGATCAGGACGGCGGCGGTGCGGCCGGGCCTGGCGAAGCTTTCCACCACGGGCGCGTCGCGGCCGTAGATGTCGGCGAGCTTGCTGATGCCGTCGCCTTTCGCATTCGGGATCACCGTCCAATAGGCGACATAGACGGGGAAGGGCTGTTCGAAGGTGAACTTCGTCGTCTTGCCGCTGGCGATCGCCTCGCCAAATTCCTCGGGACTGCGGCCCGCGAAATAGACCGCCATCAGGCCGGAGAAGTGCAGCGCCTTTTCGGTGCGGATGCAGCCGTGGCTGAACGCGCGCGCGGTTGCGGCGAACGCGGCCTTCGACGGCGTGTCGTGCAGATAGATGGCGTGCGGATTGAGCATTTCCATCTTCATGACGCCCAGCGCATTGTTCGCGCCCGGCTGCTGCACGACCGACAGCGTCTTGCCGCTGCCGGTCCAGGTATAGCCCTGCGCGCGCGCCGAGGCGGGGTTGCGGGCGATCGTCGCACCGATGCCTTCGTTGATGATGCTGCGCGGCAGCGTCCAGGTCGGGTTGACGATGATGCCGGTCGCCATCGGATTGAGCTGCGGCGTCGGGGTCGTCGCCTTGCCGACCACGGCCTTGTGCGTGGCGATCGTCGTGCCCCCGTGGATGACGCGGGTCAGATATTCGGGGACGTTGCTGACGACGTAACGATCGCCAAGGCTGCGCGGCATCCAGCGCCAGCGCTCCATATTGACGCGGATCGCATTGGCGTCGGCCGGAGTCTTGGCCTTGGCGAGCGACGCCTTCAGCACCGCGAAATTGGGGTGCACGGGGTCGAGGCTGGCAAGCGCCTGCGGGACGGTGCCCGACACCAGCGCCGAGGTCAGCAGCGCGATCAGCGGCGTCGTCTGGGCGTCGCTGTCGGTCATGAACCATTGTTTGCGGGCAGCGTTCGGCGTCCGGCCGTCGCGGAGGTGTGTCGCCAGCAAAAGGAAGCTGTCGGTCGCGACCTTGTCGAGCCGCGCCTGATCGCCGCTGTCGATCGCAGCTTTCAGCCCCTCGGGGTTATAATCCTTCGCGAACAGACCCTCGTCACCCGCGCCCTTGATCGCGGCGAGCAGTGCGCGGGCGTTGGCGGCCGACCAGCTCGGCAGATTGGCCTCGGCCATCGTCTCGACGACCGGGGCGTCGTCCTTCACCTTGTCGGGCTGGAGGACGACCGAATCTTCCTTGACCGCCTGCGCGAAGGAAGGGGCCGCCAGCAGCGTCAGGGGGAGCAACAGCGCCGCCGTCGGGCGCAGCGAAAGCAAAGACTTTTTGACCATGGCGAAGGCCATAGCCAAAAACTCTCCCTAGTTAAAGTGAGCTAGCACACACTCTACCGCTTGTGGTGCCGCCTCGACAGAACATCTCCGTCATTCCGGCGAAGGCCGGAAGCTCGACGCAGCGTCAGGCCATGCCCATGCGACCCAGGCCTTCGCCGGGGGTGACGAAGTGGGGCAGGGTGGCGACGAGCGGACCTAAGCCGCGCCTGCTTCATCCTGCCGCGCGAGCCAATCCTCGAGCCACTTGATCGTATAGTCGCCGTGGATGACATCGGGATCGGCGAGCAGCGCCTGGTGGAGCGGGATGTTCGTCTTGACGCCGCCGATCACCATTTCCTCGAGCGCGCGGCGCATCCGCATCATGCAGCTTTCGCGGCTGCGGCCATAGACGATCAGTTTGCCGATCATGCTGTCATAGTAAGGCGGGATCGAATAGCCGGCGTAAAGCCCGCTATCGACGCGGACGTGCATGCCGCCCGCCGCGTGATAGTTGGTGACCTTGCCCGGCGAGGGCAGGAAGGTGCGCGGGTCCTCCGCATTGATGCGGCATTCCATCGCATGGCCGCGAAACTCGAGGTCTTCCTGGCGGACCGACAGGCCCGCGCCGCCGGCGATGCGGATCTGTTCGCGGACGAGGTCGAAGCCGGTGATCATCTCGGTCACCGGATGCTCCACCTGGATGCGGGTGTTCATCTCGATGAAGAAAAATTCGCCATTTTCCCACAGGAACTCGATCGTGCCGGCGCCGCGATAGCCCATTTTCGCCATCGCATCGGCGCAGATGCCGCCCATGCGCGCGCGTTCCTCGGCCGAGATGATCGGCGACGGGGCCTCTTCGAGCACCTTCTGGTGGCGGCGCTGGAGCGAGCAGTCGCGCTCGCCGAGGTGGATGGCATTGCCCTGACCGTCGCCGAATACCTGAAACTCGATGTGGCGCGGGTTGCCGAGATATTTCTCCATGTAGACGGTGGGGTCGCCGAATGCGGCCGCCGCTTCGCTGGAGGCCTGGCCCATCAGGCTTTCGAGGCTGTCCTCGTCGGGAACGACCTTCATGCCGCGCCCGCCGCCGCCCGAGGCGGCCTTGATCAGCACCGGATAGCCGATGTCCTTGGCGAGGCGTTTGGTCTCCTCGCCGAACGTAACCGCGCCCGGCGAGCCCGGAACGACCGGAAGGCCGAGCGCGACCGCGGTGCGCTTCGCCTCGACCTTGTCGCCCATCGTGCGGATATGCTCGGGCTTCGGGCCGACGAAGACCATGTCATGCGCTTCGATGATTTCGGCGAAGCGCTCGTTTTCGGAGAGGAAGCCATAGCCCGGATGGATGGCGTCGGCGCCGGTGATCTCGGCCGCCGAAATAATCGCGGGGATATTGAGATAGCTGTCCTTCGCGGCGGGCGGGCCGATGCAGACGGCCTCGTCGGCGAGGCGGACGTGCATCGCGTCGGTGTCGGCGGTCGAGTGGACCGCGACCGTCTTGATGCCCATTTCGTGACACGCGCGGTGGATGCGCAGCGCAATCTCGCCGCGGTTGGCGATCAGCAGTTTTTCGATGGCCATGGGAAACTCAGGCAATGGTGAACAGCGGCTGGTCGAATTCGACCGGCTGGCTGTTCTCGACATGCACGGCTTTAAGCGTGCCTGACGTCGGCGCGACGATCGGGTTCATCACCTTCATCGCCTCGATAATCAGGACGGTATCGCCTTCCTTCACCGCCGAACCGACGGTCGCGAAATTCGGCGCGCCGGGTTCGGGCGACAGGTAGACGGTGCCGACCATCGGCGATTTGACCGCGCCAGCGAAGCTGTCGGCGGCTGGCGCGGCAGCAGCCGGAGCCGCGGCGGTTGCAGCCGGGGGGGCGGCGGCGGGTGCAGCCACAGGGGCGGGGGCATAAGCGACGGGCGCGGCGGCGGCGGTCGCCTTGCGCGCGACGCGGACCTTGCGGTCGCCGTCTTCGACTTCGATCTCGGTCAGGCTGGTGTCGTCGAGCAGTTCGGCGAGCGCGCGGACATAAGCCGGATCGATATTGATGCCATCGTCTTTATGGTCACCCATGAGAATTTTCCTGTTGTTGCGGCGCCGTCGGTTGGGCGCCCTGACCCCGTTTTTTGATGCGCCCTATTGTCAGAGACGGGCCGCGGCGTCCAGCGCCAGCGTGTAGCTGTTTGCGCCGTGCCCGGCAAAATGCGCTACGGCGGCCATGCCGACATAGCTCACATGGCGGAACGCCTCGCGCTGCATCGGGTCCGACAGATGGACCTCGATCACCGGCACCTTGATCGACTTGATCGCATCGTGCAGCGCGATCGAGGTGTGCGTGTAGCCGCCGGCGTTGAGCAGCACCGCCTTGGCGCCCGCGACATAGGCTTCGTGCAGCCAGTCGATCAGCACGCCTTCATGGTTGGTCTGGCGGCATTCGAGCCGTAGGCCGAGTTCGGCGGCCTGCGCTTCCAGCCGCGCGTGGATGTCGTTCAGCGTGTCGTGGCCGTAGATCTCGGGCTCGCGGGTGCCGAGCAGGTTGAGGTTGGGGCCGGAGAAGACGAAGACGGTCGGCTTGTCGGTACGCTCATTGGTCAAAGGCTTGGCTTTCGGTTGCGAGGATGCGCGCTCCCCCTATATGGGCTGCTTGGCAAAGGCAAAGCAAGGCGGGTACGCGGTGATTTCGGTGATCCTCAACGGCGAAGCGCGGCAGGTGCGCGAAGGCAGCATCGCCGACCTCGTCGCCTCGCTGGGGCTCGACGTCAAAAAGGTCGCGGTCGAGCGCAATCGCGCGATCGTGCCGCGTTCGACGCTGGCCGATGTCGCGCTCGCCGAGGGCGATGCGCTGGAAATCGTTCATTTTGTGGGAGGCGGTTGTTGACCGACACTTGGAGCGTTGCCGGACGGACGTTCACGTCGCGGCTGATTGTCGGGACCGGCAAGTATAAGGATTTCGAGCAGAATGCGGCGGCAGTCGCGGCGTCGGGGGCACAGATCGTCACCGTCGCGGTGCGCCGCGTCAATGTGTCGGACCCGAATGCGCCGATGCTGACCGACTATATCGATCCCAAGAAGATCACCTATCTGCCGAACACCGCGGGCTGCTTCAACGCCGACGATGCGATCCGCACCCTGCGGCTGGCGCGCGAGGCGGGGGGCTGGGATCTGGTCAAGCTGGAGGTGCTCGGCGAGGCGAAGACGCTCTATCCGAACATGCGCGAGACGCTGGAGGCGACCGAAGTGCTCGCCAAGGAAGGCTTCCTGCCGATGGTCTATTGCGTCGACGATCCGATCGCGGCGAAGCAGCTCGAGGATGCGGGCGCGGTCGCGATCATGCCGCTCGGCGCGCCGATCGGGTCGGGGCTGGGCATCCAGAACCGCGTGACGATCCGCCTGATCGTCGAGGGCGCGTCGGTGCCGGTGCTCGTCGATGCGGGCGTCGGGACCGCGAGCGACGCCGCGGTGGCGATGGAGCTTGGCTGCGACGGCGTGCTGATGAACACCGCGATCGCCGAAGCGAAAGACCCCATTCGCATGGCGCGCGCGATGAAGCTGGCGGTCGAGGCGGGACGCGACGCCTATCTGGCGGGACGGATGGGGCTGCGCAAATATGCCGATCCGTCGAGCCCGCTAGCAGGCCTGATTTGACAACCAACGCCTGGCGGCGGGCGATGTTCCCGCGGTAAAATCATGATACGACAAGCGGTTAGTCGCAAATTTGGGCAACTTTGGCCGCCACTCCACGTTGATCTTGCACGAGGCGCCCCCTCCGCCTCGCGAGCAGCTAAGGAGAAACCCCCGTGGGTGAACTGACCGAAAAAGCCAAAGGGCTGGCGAACGAAGCCGCCGGCAATGTGAAGCAGGCGGCCGGCAAGGCGACCGACAACGAGCGCCTGCGCGCCGAAGGCGCAGCGCAGGAGCGCAAGGGCGAGGCCCAGAATCTGAAGGGCAAGGTCCAAGGCGCGCTCGGCGACAAGCTCTGACAGCCGCCTGATACGCCTTAAAAGGCCCCGGGGGTTCCCTCTCCCCCGGGGCCTTTTCACTATGTTCCGAAAGCTGCTTGGTCGCCGCCTGTTATTTGCCGCCCGACGCCACCAGATCGACGTCGGTCACGCCGCCGTCGCGGCGGAGCATCACGACATAGGCGAGGTCGCCCTTGGTGCCGCCGAGCATATGCTCGTTGCCCTTGACGCGGTGGTCGCTGGTGTAGCCGGCGCGGACCGCCATGGTGTGGTAATAGTCGAGCACACCCTGGATCGAGGCGGCGGTCTGGAAATTGACGACGCGGATGTTGCACTTGCCGCCGGCGACGCCCGCGGCCTCGCGCAGCGTGGCGCGCGGGTAGACCTTGAACGCGGCGGGCAGGCGGTCCGCCCAGGCGTTGCCATAGGTCAGCTTGGCATCGCAGCTGCCCTTTTGCTGATCGCGCGCGAGCGCGCCGATCGTGACCGGGCGCTTGGCCGCGGCGGCGCAGTCGCCCGCGCAATTTTCCTCGAAGGGCAGCGCCTTGGGCGCGGCGAGCAATTTGCCTGCGGCTTGCGCTGCGGCTGCCTCGGCCGCCGCAGCGGCCTTGCCACCGCCGACGCCCGGAACGCCGCCGTCGACGGGCTTGTTGCCCGGGCCCACGGCATTCTTGTTCGCCTGACCCGTAAGCTTGGGGTCGACCATGATCTTGTCCTCGAGCGCGCCCTTGACCGCGGGGTCGCCGCTGGCCAAGCCGTCGTCGAGCGGTGCGAGATCCGCCTTGGCTTCAGGGTTGTCGCGGCATCCCGCCAGCGGCGCCGTCGCCATCAGCAGGCCAGCAACGAGCCATTTTCCCCGCACGATCATAGCTAACACTCCCTTAATATCTCTCCGGGAATGCCCGATCCTGGTTAAAAAGACCCAAATAAAATGCGTTAACGGGTAATGTTTTGTTATCCGAAAACTGTGCCGGAGCGAGACGGGATCAGCCCCGGCGCGGTGCGGATGAGGCGCGAGGTCTCGACCGAGGCTTGCCGGTGAACGACCGCCTGCCGATAGACGGGGTCGGTCACCATCTCCATGAAAGCCCCGCTGTGCGGATATTCGGCGATGAAGATCGCGTCCCATTTTTCGCCGTCGGGGCCGATCAGCAGCGCCTCCATCGAGCCGCGCCAGACGATACTGCCGCCGACACGCTGGAAGACCGGGCCGCTGTCGGTCCCGTAATTCGCATAGGCTTCGGCGCCGCTGAGATCGGCGGCGGCGAGCGGATGGTCGGCGGGATAGGTCGCCTTGTCCTTGAAGCGGACGAGGTTGAGCATGTGGATTTTCGTATCGCGCGGCAGCGCCTTGAACGCGTCGAACTGCGCGCGTTCGGGGTCGACGTGGCGGTCGCTCACGGCAGAAACTCCTTGCGTTTGATCCGCCAGGCGTCGGCGCTCTGCGTCCACGCGTCGACGGGTGCGTCCTGAAAGGGGGCGGGGAGCCGGGTCGGGCCGCTGTTCGCCGCGCCGAGGCGCCTGGCGAGCGCCTGCGAGCGGGTGTTCGCCGGGTCGATGCTGTGCATCAGCTCGGGCCATTTCAGGAATTCGACCGCGAAGTCGCACGCCGCGACGCACCCCTCGAAGGCGTAACCCTTGCCCGCGAACCTGGCGCGGACGCCGTAACCGATCTCGGGCGCGGGCCAGCCGTCGGGTTCCCACGGTCCGAGGCGGCCGACCCATTCGCCGCTCTCGCGCTCGATGACCGAGAACATCGAATAGCCGCGGATATGCCAGGCGCCCGCGAGCGTGCACCACAGCCGCCACGCCTGCGAGCGCGGGCAGGCGCCGCCGATGAAGCGCATCGTGTCTTCCTCGGCGCACATCTCGGCGAAGCCGTCGAAGTCCTGGGGGCCCGGCGGGCGCAGGATCAGCCGTTCGGTGACCAGCAGGGGGCCGTTCAACATCTTTCGTGTCTCTCCCGCAGCGATTGGCCGATGCTTCTGCGGCAAGAGGACAGTCCGGGCAAGCCGGATATGTTGAGGGCGCCAACCTTGCGGTCGGCGCCCTCGCCATCACATGGTGCAGGTGGAGGGGTCTCGAACCCACACCTGCGACGGTTTCCTATCGCTTAGCGGCAGCGATATTTGTCGCGGTCGATCTCGCGGCCGATCAGCGCACCGGCGCCCGCGCCGATGATGGTGCCGAGCAGCTTGTCGCCGTTGCCGGCGATTTCGTGGCCGGCGAGGCCGCCCGCGGCGCCGCCGATCAGCAAGCCGGTGGTGCCATTGTCCTTCTTACAGCGATAACGCCCGTCCTCGCCGCGCCACACGCGGGTGTTGCGGTTGATCCGCTGGTCGCGCGAGGCGTAATAGCGGCGGTCCTTCTTGCGATAGAAGTTCGCGCTGTCGTCGCTCTTGCTGTAGCCCTGCGACGGCACGGCCGTGGAGATGCCGGCGTAGGCGGGGGCGGTGCCGACGACGCTGGCCGCGGCGATCATGCCCATCAGGCCCTTGGTCCAAGTCTTCATCATCTTATCCTTTCCTGGTCTCGACGCTCGTTTCCCGATGGGGACCGTGCGCTTCGACAGGCAAAACGAGCCGGGTCCGCGACCCGTTGCATGAACCTTCGGCAACAAGACGAAGCGAGCCTATCCATCGACGGACCGAAAGTGTCTTGAAGGGCGGGGGCGGGCGTGCGACATGTTGCCCATGCTTAACGTCGCTTCGCTCGTCATCGGCGCCATCGCGCTCGTTTTGGCCGTTTTCGCGTTCATCCCGCTGCTCGGCTGGGCGAACTGGGTCATCGTGCCGATCGCGATCGTGGGGTTGGCGCTGGGCGCGATGTCCGACCGCACGGCGGGCCGGAACCTCAATATCGTCGTCATCGTCATCGGCGTCGTGCGCCTGATGCTCGGCGGCGGCATCATCTGATCCGGAGCGGCAGAGAGCCATGGCAAGCGCACCGGCCCCTGCGGGGAGCAATCAGGGCGGGCTGCCCTATGCGCTCGCGGCCTATGGCATCTGGGGCTTCGTCCCGCTGTTCTTCAAGCTGCTGACCAGCGTTCCGCCGGCCGAAGTGCTGGCGCAGCGGATCGTGTGGTCGTTGCCGCTCTGTTTCCTGATCATGGCGTTCCGGCGGCAGATCGGCGATTATCTGGCCGCGCTGAAGGAGTGGAAGACGCTGCGCCTGCTCCTCGCGAGTTCGGTGCTGATCGCGGTCAACTGGCTCGTCTATATCTATGCGATCTTCACCGACCATGTGCTAGCCGCGAGCCTCGGCTATTATCTCAACCCGCTGGTCAATGTGATGCTGGGGATGGTGTTCCTCGGCGAGCGGCTGTCGCGACTGCAGCTTGTCGCGGTCGCCATCGCCGGGGTTGGCGTCGCGATCCTGCTGGCGGGCGCGCTCGACACGCTGTGGATCAGCCTGACTCTGGCGCTGAGCTTCGGCACTTACGGCCTGCTGCGCAAGGTCGTCCCGGTGGGCTCGCTTCCGGGGCTGGCGGTCGAAACGACCGTGCTGCTGCCGCTCGCGATCGCCGCCGCGGGCTATTATCTCTGGATCGACGACGGCGCCGGATTTGCGTCCGGAACGTCGATCAGCCTCTTGCTGATGGCGGGCGGCGTGGTGACTGCGGTGCCGCTGCTGCTCTTCGCGACGGCGGCGCGCAGGATGAGCTATGCGGCGCTGGGTTTCGTCCAGTATCTCGCGCCGAGCATTGCCTTTGTGCTCAGCCTGTTTGTGTTCAAGGAACCGCTGAAGCCGGCGCAGCTCGCCTGCTTCCTGTTGATCTGGATCAGCATCGCAGTGTTCAGTTTCGACATGTGGCGCAAGATGCGCGCCGGCCGGATGATGCCGGCGGCTTAGATCCTTTTCCTCCCATCGCTTCGCGACAGGGAGGAACGAAGAGATTAGACCAGCCGCCAGCCCAGCGTCTCGCCGGCGTGGAAAGGCACGACCTCGCCGATCTTGTCCGGCACGACAGTCTCCCCGCGCTCGAGCGTGATCGTGCCGCCGTTGAGCGGCAGGCCATAGAAGTTGGGGCCGTGCTCGCTGGCGAAGCCCTCGAACTTGTCCAGCGCGCCTTCCTCGTCGAAGACCGCGATGTAGCTTTCCAACGCAAAGGGCGCGTTGAAGATTCCCGCGCAGCCGCAGGCGGCTTCTTTCGTGTGCACGGCATGCGGCGCGCTGTCGGTGCCCAGGAAGAATTTGGGCGAGCCCGACACCGCGGCGGAACGCACCGCGAGGCGGTGCTGCTCGCGCTTGGCGACGGGCAGGCAATAGGCGTGCGGGCGGATACCGCCGACGAGCATCGCGTTGCGGTTGATGTGGAGATGCTGCGGCGTGATCGTCGCGCCGACATTGGCGGGCGCGCTCTTCACGAACTCCACGGCTTCGGACGTCGTGATATGCTCGAAGACGATCTTGAGGTCGGGCAATTTCTTCACCAGCGGCGCGAGGGTGCGGTCGATGAACACCGCCTCGCGGTCGAAGATGTCGACGTCATGATCGGTGACTTCGCCGTGGATCAGCAAGGGCATGCCGATTTCGGCCATGCGTTCGAGGACGGACATGATGTTCGCGACGTCGGTGACGCCGTGCGCGCTGCCGGTCGTTGCATGCGCCGGATAGAGCTTCGCCGCGGTAAACACGCCCTCGGCATGGCCGCGCGCGATTTCGTCGGGGTCGCTGTTGTCGGTGAGATAGGCGACGATCAACGGAGTGAGATCGAGGTCCGCCGGGACGGCGGCGCGGATGCGGTCGCGATACGCCGCGCCCTCCTGGGCGGTCGTGACCGGCGGCGACAGGTTCGGCATGATGATCGCCCGCGCGAACTGGCGCGCGGTATAGCGCGCGACATGCTCGAGCATGACGCCGTCGCGAAGATGCACATGCCAGTCGTCGGGGCGGCGGATCGTCAGGCGGTCGGTCATGTGCGGGCTCGTCAACTTGCGGGTTGGTTTTGGCTGCCGCGTCCCTAGATTATCGGCATGGCCAATACCACCCTGAACGACCGCGCGCTCCTCCGTCTTTCGGGCGAAGATGTCCGGGGGTTCCTGCAAGGGCTCGTCACCAACGACGTCTCGGGCAATCTGCCGGTCTGGGCGGCGCTGCTGACGCCGCAAGGCAAGGTGCTGTTCGATTTCCTGATCTGGGGTGACGAGGCGGACGTGCTGATCGATTGCGAGCGCGACGCCGCCGAAGCGTTGGCGAAGCGGCTGACCCTCTATCGCTTGCGCCGGGCGATCACGATCGGGCGCGAAGACGGGCTCGCCGTGCATTGGGCGAAGGAAGGCGACCTTGGCGTCGTCGATCCGCGCCTCGCCGATCTCGGCCAGCGCTGGCTGGCCCCCGCCGATGAAGGCGAGGGCGCCGATGCCGGGTGGAAGGCGCATCGGCTGTCGCAGGGCGTCACGGAAGGCCGCGCCGAGCTTGGCGACGGCACGACGCTCTGGCTCGAATGCAATGCCGCCGAACTGAACGGCGTCAGCTTCACCAAGGGCTGCTACGTTGGGCAGGAGAATACCGCGCGGATGAACTGGCGGCAGAAGGTCAATCGGCGGCTGGTCGTGGTGCCGATCGGCGAAGCCGACGAAAAGCGGCAGGTCATTGCCTACCCCGATCTCGGCTGGTCGGTCGAGCATCGCCGGGTCGAGGCTGTGGACCCGGCCGCTGCACCAGCATGGATGCGCGAGGCGCTCGCGCTCGGCTCATGACAGGTGCGGCCGTCGGTGCTAGATTGCCGCCCATGCGCGCTCTGCTGATATCGTCGGCGCTCACCGCCGCTTTCGCCCTTTCGGTTCCCGCCCTTTCGGCGCCGACATCGTTGCTGCCCACCGAAGCCGAGGCGTCCCGACCTCCATCCAGGCTGGCGCCATTGGCGGCCGACTCCGCATGGACGCCGCGCTTTGCGGCCGCGGCGGACGCGTTGGCCCTTGCGCTCCGGTCGCGCGACGAGGCCCAATGGGCGCCGTTGCTTGGCGGGCAATGGCTGACCGTGGCAGATCGCGACCGCATCAAGGCGCTGCTCAACGATCGGGGCAGTCCGTTCGTGCAGGCCCTTTTTTCGGAGGGGTCGAACCGTAGCGCGATCTTCGGCTGGGCCGCGCCCGCGTCGCTCGCTGCCGACGAGCGCGCCGCGATCGAGGCCGGGCAGGAGGCCGAGGCGCTTGTTTGCTGGTCGGCGGGCGGCAACGGCGCCGGACCATGGCCGGCGACTGCGATCGAGGCCGATAACCGGCCGGGCCGCCCCTATGCCTGTGCGCGGATCGTGTATAGCATTCGCGGCGCGACGCCGACGTGGCGCGCCTTTATCGAACAAGGCGGACCGGCTTAACCAATCGCCAACCCTCGTCTGCGAAAAGCGCCTCATGTTGGGGCGCTTCCTTGGTTTGGCTGCGGTGATCGTGGCGGTCTCGTTGGGCGTGGCGAGTGTCGCCAGCCGCTCGACGTCGGACGACGTGGCCCAGCGGCCTGACCCCATTCGCGGCAATCACGACAATTGGACGACGCATAAAGTGCGCAAGGAGCAGTCGCTGGCCGCGGCCGAAGCGCGGGGCAACACGGGCCGGCCCAGCGAGGTATTGCTGGGTCGAGCGAGCGATTCGCATTTCTATGCCGATGCGGACATCGACGGTTCGCATATCCGCTTGATGGTCGACAGCGGCGCGTCGGTGGTGGCGCTGACGCGCGACGACGCCGAAGCGATCGGCATCGACGTCGATCGCTTGCCGATCACCGGCACCGCGCGCACGGCGGGCGGCGACGTGCCGATGCGCACCTTCGTGCTCGACCGCGTCGAGGTCGACGGACTCGAGGTTCGGCATGTCCAGGCCGCGGTGGTCGACGCCGACATGGGCGTGTCGCTGCTCGGCCAGAGCTTCCTCGCCAAGCTCGAAAGCGTGAAGGTCGAAGGCGACACGATGACGCTGCGCTGACGCGCGTCAGGGTTGCCAAATCGGGCCGCTTTGCCCACATCGGGGCCATGAACGCTCCCAATCCTCCGCTTCGCGCCGCGATCGTGCCCGTCACCGCCTTTCAGCAGAATTGCACCCTGCTGTGGTGTACCGAGACGAACAAGGCGGCCTTCGTCGATCCTGGCGGCGATCTCGACAAGCTGAAGGAAGCCGTGCGGCAGACCGGGGTCGAGGTCGAAAAGATTCTCGTCACTCACGGCCATATGGATCATTGCGGTCAGGCGGGGATGTTGGCGAAGGAGCTTGGCGTGCCGATCGAGGGGCCGCATGAGGACGACCGCTTCTGGATCGCGCAGTTCGCCGAGGATGGCGCGCGTTTCGGAATGGTGGGCGAGACGTTCGAGCCCGATCGCTGGCTGGTCGACGGCGACAAGGTCAGCGTCGGCAATCTGGAAATCGATGTCATCCATTGTCCCGGCCACACGCCGGGGCATGTCGTCTTCCACCACGGTCCGTCGAAGCTCGCGATCGTCGGCGACGTGCTGTTCCAGGGATCGATCGGCCGGACCGATTTCCCGCGCGGCAACCACCAGCAGCTGCTCGATTCGATCACGCAGAAGCTGTGGCCGCTCGGCGACGAGACGATCTTCCTGCCCGGACACGGCCCGCACAGCAGCTTTGCGCAGGAGCGCCGCACCAATCCCTATGTCAGCGACGCGGCGATAGGCTGAGCGCGCCTATTTGGGCGGCACCGCCTCGGTCTCGACAATCTCGGTCGTGATGCTGTTCGCCGGCGTCGCATAGACAGTGAACAACGCAAGTCCGGCGAGGCCGAGCTGGGTCAGCATGGTGATGATCGTGCCGACCATGCGGCCCCACGGCATCGTCCCGTCCATGCCGAGCGCGTGCAGGATGCGGGCGGCCAGATAGAGCGCGCCGACGGCCCAGAGCCAGACCGACCAGCCCAGCGCCAGTTCGACGAGCGCGAGCAGGATCAGCACGAAGGCGGTGTTCTCGACGAAATTGCTGTGCGCGCGCATGCGGCGCGTCAGCGGTTCGTTGCCGCCGTCGCCGATGAAGACCTTTTCCTTGGTCCGCACGCGCCCGACGCGCACGCTGAGCCAGAGATTGAGCAGCGCCGCTCCGGCGGCGATCGTGAGGCTGATCGGCAAGATAATCATGTGGCTTCCCCCCTGTCGTTGGCCGGTGTTCCGGCGGTGACGCGGGTGTGGCATTGCCTGCCGGGGAGGGCAAGTGGCGTCGCGGCACATCCTTTGCCCTCAGGGGTTGCCTTTGCGGGCAAAAACGCTATAGCCGCGCCCGATCCGGCACCCGACACCAACAGGCGTTGAGGCACCCTCCGGCGGACGGTTTCCTGTTCTTTTTCAGGCGGAAACAAGCATCGCGCGGCGGGCGGGCCAGTTATTTCCGGCAACGGAAGCAACATGTCCGGGTTCGCCGATTCGTATAAACAGTTAAGAATGCAGGATATAAAATGGCCGTTCCCAAGCGAAAAACCTCGCCCTCGAAGCGCGGCATGCGTCGTAGCCACGACAGCCTGAAGGTCGAAGCCTTTCAGGAATGCCCCAACTGCGGCGAACTGAAGCGTCCGCACAATCTGTGCAACGCCTGCGGCCATTACAACGGCCGCGAAGTGGTGGCTGGCGCCTAAGCCCAAGCCGGAGAGCGTTCGGATGAGCCTGACACCGCGAATCGCGATCGATGCGATGGGCGGTGACGTCGGCGTGCGCATGATGCTCGCCGGCGCCGCGATGGCGCGCCACAAGCACGACGGTCTCCGTTTTCTGCTCGTCGGCGACGAGGTGCAGATCAAGGCTGCGCTGGAAAACCACCCGAACCTGCGCGCCGCTTCGGACATCATCCACACCGACGGCGTCGTGACCGGCGAGGACAAGCCCAGCCAGGCGATCCGCAAGGCGAAAACCACCTCGATGGGGCTCGCGATCGACGCGGTGAAGCGCGGCGATGCGGGCGGCGCCGTGTCGGCGGGCAACACCGGCGCGCTGATGGCGATGGCCAAGCTGGCGCTGCGCACCATGCCGGGGATCGACCGGCCGGCCCTTGCGGCGCTGCTGCCGACGCTCGGCGACAATGATGTCGTGATGCTCGACCTTGGCGCCAACACCGATTGCGACGCCAACAATCTCGTCCAGTTCGCCGTCATGGGCGCCGCCTATGCGCGCACCGCGATGGGCCTGGAGAAGCCGCGGGTCGCGCTGCTCAACATCGGCACCGAGGAGCTGAAGGGCACCGACGAAATCCGCGACGCGGCGGCGATGCTGCGCGGGGCGGAAGGGCTGCCGATGCAGTTCGCGGGCTTCATCGAGGGCGACAAATTGTCGCGCGGCGACGTCGATGTGATCGTCCACGACGGCTTTTCGGGCAATATCGCGCTCAAGACGATCGAGGGGACGGCGCGCTTCGTCACCGACCTGCTGCGCCGCGCCTTCACCTCGTCCACGCGCTCGAAGATCGGCTTCCTGATCTCGCGCCCGGCGACCGAGCTGCTGCGGCATCATCTCGACCCGAACAATCACAATGGCGCGGTGTTCCTCGGCCTCAACGGCGTGGTGCTGAAGAGCCACGGCAGCGCCGATGCGAAGGGGGTCGCGAACTGCGTCCACCTCTGCGCCGAACTCATCGAAAAGGACATTACGCGTCAGGTGACCGAGGATCTCGCGAATTTCCGCAGCGGCGACGCGGCATGACCTTACGCGCGATTCTGGCCGGCACCGGCTCGGCGCTGCCGCGCACCCGCGTTTCCAATGCCGAACTGGCGACACGCGTCGATACCAGCGACGAGTGGATCGTCGAGCGCACCGGCATCCGCTTTCGTCATATCGCCGAGCCCGACGAGACGACCGCGACGCTGGGCGCCGACGCCGCGAAGCAGGCGCTGGCCGCGGCCGGGCTCCAGCCATCGGACATCGGCCTGATCATCGTCGCCACCGCGACCCCCGACAACACCTTCCCGGCCAGCGCGACCAAGGTGCAGGCGATCCTCGGTGCGCCCGACTGCATCGCCTTCGACGTCGCCGCGGTCTGCTCTGGCTTTCTCTATGCGGTGTCGGTCGCCGACTCGATGCTGCGCACGGGCGCGGCGAAGCACGCGCTCGTCATCGGCAGCGAGACCTTCAGCCGCATCCTCGACTGGGAAGACCGCACGACCTGCGTCCTGTTCGGCGACGGCGCGGGCGCGGTGGTGCTGTCGGCCGAAGAGGTCGCGGACGATCGCGGCATCCTGGCGACGCGCCTCCACGCCGAGGGCAAATATACGGACATGCTCTACGTCGACGGCGGTCCCTCGACGACCGGCACCGTCGGCCATGTCCGCATGCAAGGCCGCGAAGTGTTCCGCCATGCCGTCACCAATCTGGCGAGCGTGCTGGGTGAGGTGATGGCCGACGTCGGGCTGTCGGCCGAGGATATCGACTGGGTCGTTCCGCATCAGGCGAACAAGCGCATCATCGACGCGACCGCCAAAAAGCTGGGCTTGCCGGCCGAACGCGTTGTGCTGACGGTCGACCAGCATGCCAATACGTCGGCGGCCTCGGTGCCGCTCGCGCTCGATCTTGCGGTCCGCGACGGGCGCATCAAGCGCGGCGACCTGGTCGTGCTCGAGGCGATGGGCGGGGGCTTTACCTGGGGCGCCGCGGTCCTTCGCATCTGATCCTTCGCTCCGGCGCTTTAACTTCTCCGGCCATCCTTTTCAGTTTGGCGGATTTATTCGCTTTTGTTACAAAGGCGCACGGGACTCGTGACGGTGGGGGCCTTCCGGGAACCTTTTGGTGCATCCGCTTCTGGAGGGGAAGGGAACAACATGGCAGCAGGGACGCTTACGCGTGCGGATATCGCAGCAAAGATCAATCAGCAGATCGGTCTGTCGCGCAACGAGTCGGCGACGATCGTCGAATCTATTCTGGACCATATGTCCGACGCGCTGGCGGGTGGGCAGAATGTGAAGATTTCGGGCTTCGGCACCTTCGTGCTGCGCGACAAGGCGCAGCGGATCGGCCGCAATCCCAAGACCGGCATTGAGGTGCCGATCCTGCCGCGGCGGGTGATGACCTTCCGCGCCAGCCAGACGATGCGCGCGCGCGTCGCCGGCAAATAATCCGGGCCTGTCTCGGGGGTTTGGATATGTCGGATTTCGATAACGATGGCGACGGCGGCAAGTCCGCCGGCGCGATGCTGTCGATTGGCGAACTGGCCGACCGCATCGGCGTGCCCACGCATGTGCTGCGCTATTGGGAAACGCGCTTTCCGCAGCTCCGCCCGCTCCAGCGGTCGGGGCGGCGGCGCTATTACCGCGCCGAGGATGTCGCGCTCACCGAGCATATTCACCATCTGCTGCATGTGAAAGGCTATACGGTCGAGGGCGCGCGCAAGGCGCTGTCGGAAACGAATGGCGCAGGAAAGGGCGCGCCGGTGGCGCCTGCGGCCGCGGCGCCCGTTGTCGCTGCGGCGCACGGTGTACCGGTGGAGGCGCTGGTTGCGCTGCGTCAGCGGCTCGCGGCGGCGCTGAACTGATCAGCTGTTAGCGACCGGTTGCGGGCATCTTCTGCGAATTTGGGATAGGAAGCGTCCGTTCCAACTCCCAATCGACGATCCCGTTAATCGTCGTCCATCGCCGGCCCCAGCGCCGGGTCGAGGTCGCGCGGGCGGATGAAATCCACAATCCGTGCCATATTGACCTCCAGCTCGCGCCAGTCGGCGATGTCGATCTCCAGCCGGACGAGCGCCGACGTCGGCAGCTTTTCCTCGACCTTTTCGCGCAGATCCCCGCCGCCATCCTGCGGCACCAGCATCAGCGCCAGATCCTCGAGACCGGGATTATGGCCCGAGATCAGCAGGTTATCGGCATCGCTGCCCATGTCGTGGATGACATCGATCAGCGTCGCCGCCGAAGCGAGGTAGATGCGCCGGTCCCAATGCGGCTCCAGATCGTCGAGGTTCGCCGCGGGCTGGAAGATGTCGAGCGTCTCGGTCACCCGCACTGCGGGCGAGGCGATGATGCGGTCGATCGGAAAGGCCTGGCGCTTCACATATTGGCCGATGATTTCGGCGCCGCGGCGGCCGCGGGCGTTGATCGGCCGGTCGAAATCGCGCTCGACCTGTACGTCCCAGCCCGACTTCGCGTGCCGCAGGATGGTCAAAGTCTTCAAGATCGCTCCCCGCGTTGCCTTATCATCCCCTCGGTCGAAACGCTCTGTGCCGCAAAGTTAGGGCGGTGAAAAGGCGGGAAAGGCGCTTTTTCTTTGTGCGACATTCGCCGCAGCGACATGATTTACCGCCTCGTCGAGCGGCAGGCGGCGGATCGGCGTGCCTTCGGGAAAGGCGCCGAGCAGCCGCGACGGGAAGCTGGGCGAGAGCATCACGAACTGGCCGAAATCGTCGGCGCGGCGGATCAGGCGGCCGAACGCCTGCCCGATGCGCGCGCGGATGACGCTGTCGTCATAGGCGCCGCCGCCCTGTGCGGCGCGGCGTGCGGCGTGGAGGATTGTCGGGCGCGGCCAGGGCACGCCCTCCATCACCACGAGCCTTAGCGAGTCGCCGGGCACGTCGACGCCGTCGCGGAGCGCATCGGTGCCGAGCAGCGAGGCTTGCGGGTCGGCGCGGAAGATGTCGACCAGCGTGCCGGTGTCCAGCGGATCGACATGCTGGGCATAGAGCGGTAGCCCGGCGCGCGCGAGCCGGTCGGCGATGCGCGCGTGGACGATGCGCAGCCGCCGGATCGCGCTGAACAGCCCGAGCGCGCCGCCGCCCGCCGCCTCGATCAGCCGGCTGTATGCGCCAGCGAGCGCGGGCAGGTCGCCGCGCGCGATGTCGGTGACGATCAGCACCTCGGACCGGCGCGCGTAATCGAACGGGCTGGGCACTGCGAAATGCTGGACGCCGCCGTCCATGTGGCGCGCGCCGGTGCGGATGTCGGCGTCGGTCCAGCCGCTTCCGCTACGCAGCGTGGCGGAGGTGACGAGCACACCCTGCGCGGGGCGATAGACGATGTCGGCAACCGGGCGGGCGGGGTCGAGCCAATGGCGATGCAGTCCCATATCGAACTCGCGCCCGTCGAAGCGGTCGACCGCGAGCCAGTCGACGAAGTCGGGATCGGCGGGGCCGCCGACGCGCCCGAGCAGCGACAGCCACGCGCCGAGCGTGTCGATCCGCGTGCCGAGACTGTTCCGAGCGCCGTCGACGCGCGCCCGCGCCTGTCCGTCAAGCCAGTCCGGCGGGTCCTCGACCAGCGCGTCGAGCCGCTTGCCGAGCGCGAGCAGCGGGCGCAGCAGCGCCTCGATCGCATCGCTGGCGCCGGCGGCGGCGGCGACCAGTTCGGGATCGGGGTCGGCGAGTTCGGTTTCGAGGCCGTAGCCGCTGTCGGCGGTGCGCGTGTCGACGCTGCGGGCATAGGTCATCGCACGCACCGCGACGAGCAGCCGCTCGATCGCGCCCCAGGGCTCGTTCTCGGATATGCGGCCGAGCCAGCCTTCGCCGGGCAGCTCGCCGGCAGCCTGGATCGCGGCCTGGATCGCCTTGTCGCCCGCCTCGTCATAGCTTGCGACGTCGGCAAGGCGTGCCGCAAGGCCGCGCCGCCGTCCGCGTGACTTGCCTTCGGGGCCCAGCACCCAGCGGCGGATTTCGACCGCTTCCTGCCCGGTCAACGCGGCGGCGAACATGCTGTCGGCGGCGTCCCACAGATGATGGCCTTCGTCGAAGATCAGCCGCGTGGCCGGCGCGCCACCGTCGCGTGGGCGCGCCGCCTGCACCATCGTCAACGCATGGTTGGCGATGACGATGTCGGCCTGCGTCGCGGCGCGCGCCGAGCGCTCGATGAAGCATTTGCGAAAATGCGGGCAGCCCGCATAGATGCACTCGCCGCGCCGGTCGGTGAGCGCGGTGGTGCCGTTGCGGCGGAACAGCGCGGGGAGCCAGCCGGGCAGGTCGCCGCCGACCATGTCGCCATCGCGCGTGTACGCCGCCCAGCGTGCGACGAGTTGCGCCAGGATCGCGGCGCGGCCCGAAAAGCCGCCCTGCAAGGCGTCCTCGAGATTGAGCAGGCAGAGATAATTTTCGCGCCCCTTGCGCACGACCACCTTCTCGCGGTGCGTCGCGGCGTCGGGGTAGAGTTTCTCGGTCTCGCGCGCGAGCTGGCGTTGCAGCGCCTTGGTAAAGGTCGAGATGCAGACCGCGCCCGCCGACTGGTCGATCCATTGCTTGGCGGGGGCGAGGTAGCCCAATGTCTTGCCGATCCCCGTACCGGCCTCGGCGACGAGCATCTGCGGCATGTCGCGGCGCGCGCGCGGGGCGAAGATCGTAGCGGCGGCGCGCGCGTAATCTTGCTGCCCTGCACGCCGCTCGGCGCCGTCACCGGTCAGCCGGTCGAGCCGCGCGCGGACGTCGTCGGGGTTGACCGTCACCTGCCGCGGCTGCGGGCGCGGCGGCACTTCCTCCCATTCGGGCAGCTTCGCGAACAGCCAGCGGTCGGCCTTGTCGGGCGCCCCGAGCCGCGATTGCATGAGCGAAGCCCATGGCCAGCGCTGGCGGCCGAGCGCTTGCAGCCCGTGCCACGCGCCCTCGCGCTCGGGCCAGTCGGGATCGTCGAGGCTGGCGAGCATCGCCGCGGCGGCGAGGCGGAGGAAGGGCGCGATATCCTCCTCGGCCTGCGGCGCTTCGAGCCCGATCGCGGCAGCGAGCCCGGCAGGCGTCGGCACCGCGAAGCGCGCCGGGTAGAGGAAGGCGAAAAGTTCGAGCAGGTCGAGCCCCGACAATTCGGGATAGCCGAGCCGGTCGCCGGTCAGCGTCGCGTTGAGAAGCAGATGGGGTGTTGCGGCCACCGCGGCAATCGCTTCGCCGCGCCCGACGCGCTGCACGCGGCCCTCGGGATCGGCGATCCAGATGCCGACATGGCTTGCGTGGATGGCGGGCAGGGCAAGGGGATCGACGCGGGGGAGCATCGGAATATGCTAGGGACAAAAGAGGAACGCGGCAAGGTGGCTAGGTGCGAAACCAACACCTAATCCGTTTGTCCTGAGCTTGTCGAAGGACCGTTCTTGCCCTTTTTCCCAGTCGCCGCGGATGAGAGCCATTTTCTTGGCGCGGCCCCATCCCTTGATACGGCGCTCCGCCTCCAGAGCCTCAACTCGCGTCGAAAATTCCTGAGACCAGACCAGGACAACAGGGAGCTTGTCGCTCGTGAAGCCGCGAATGCGGCCCGATTCATGCTCGCCTATGCGGCGCGGCAGATTTTCGGTGTGGCCGGTGTAGAATGCTCCGCCGCGGCAATGGAGGATATAGGCCCAGAAGCTCATTGCGGCCAATAAAGAGAAAGAACGGCCCTTCGACAAGCTCAGGGCGAACGGAAAAAGAACCGCTTTGGATTAGCTCAACCCGCGGCGTCCGAACACCGCGCCGCGCTGGTTCAGGAACGCGGGGGGCGCCTCGGTGGCCGTCGTTCGCCGCCTGTTCCGGAGGGCGTTGTAGAGCGCCCCGTGGGTCAGCTCATAAGGGAAGCGGACGCCCATGCGGTCGATCTCCGACCACATCACGACGGCATAGGTCACTTCGCCGGCATAATGGATTTCGCAGCGCGAGCGCGCGGGCATGCTGGCGCCGTCGATGCGGGCGCCGCCTTCCGACAGGTCGGTGATCTGGCCGTCGATGAAGTTGAGCACGCCATTGACCAGAACGTCGATCGTCACCGGAGTCCGGTTGTGGCTGCGCGCCGTGGGGGAGCGGAAATTCGTCATTCAGGCAGACTAAGCTCAACATGGTAAATTTTCCGGTAACGATAAACCCGCCGCTGACGGCATATTGCCAGCCATCGCGGAGAATGATTTACCCCGCACATGGCCCGGTCGATCACCCTTTACGGCATTGCGGACCGGCGGAACCTCCATGGCGGAATATATCGCGCCGGGCATCGAGGATATGCGGGCATCCGGGAGGTCGTGCGCCGCGCTCGAGTGCACGTGCCCCTCCACCAGCTTCGCTGGTCCCCCTCCCCGTTCCGGGGAGGATCGTAGTCCCGGCGCCCGGTCTTCTTCCCATTCACGCATCTTGCCGCTATGGCGCGCGCCATGACTGACCTGCACCTTCATCCGTCGCTGCGCGAGCCCGCGCAAACGTCCAAGGCCTGGCCGTTCGAGGAAGCGCGCAAGCTGATCAAACGCTATCCCGACGGCAAGCCCGGCGGCGAAGCGGTGCTGTTCGAGACCGGCTATGGCCCCTCGGGCCTGCCGCATATCGGCACCTTCAACGAAGTGCTCCGCACGACGATGGTCCGCCGCGCCTATGAGGCGCTGACCGGCGGCGCGCCGACGCGCCTCGTCGCGTTCAGCGACGACATGGACGGGCTGCGCAAGGTGCCCGACAATGTGCCGCAGAAGGAGATGCTCGCGGCGCATCTCGGCAAGCCGCTGACCGACATTCCCGATCCGTTCGGAAAATATGAAAGTTTCGCGCATCATAACAATGCGATGCTGCGCGAGTTTCTCGACCGGTTCGGTTTCGACTATGAATTCGTCAGCTCGACCGAGCGTTACAAGTCGGGCGCGTTCGACGAGGCGCTGAAGAATGTCCTGCGTCATAATCAGGATATTCTCGACATCATGTTGCCGACGCTGCGCGCCGAGCGCGCCGCGACCTATTCGCCGATCCTGCCGGTGAGCCCCAAGTCGGGGATCGTGCTGCAGGTGCCGGTGTCGGTGGTCGATGCCGACGCGGGCCTCGTGTCGTTTGAGGATGAGGGTGAGACGATCACGCACAGCATTCTCGGCGGCGGCGCGAAGCTGCAGTGGAAGGTCGACTGGGCGATGCGCTGGGTCGCGCTCGGCGTCGATTACGAGATGTACGGCAAGGACCTGACCGATAGCGGCGTGCAGTCGGGCAAGATCGCGCGCGCGCTGGGCGGGCAGAAGCCCGAGGGGCTGATCTACGAAATGTTCCTCGACGAAAAGGGCGAGAAGATTTCGAAGTCGAAGGGCAATGGCCTGAGCCTCGAGCAATGGCTGAGCTATGGCAGCGAGGAGAGCCTGGCCTTTTTCGCGTATCGCGAGCCCAAGGCGGCGAAGCAGCTCCACATCGGCGTGATCCCCAAGGCGGTCGACGAATATCTGCAGATGCGCGGCAATTATCCGGCGCAGGAGCCCGACAAGAAGCTCGGCAATCCCGTGCACCACGTCCATGTCGCGCGCGGTGAGGATATGCCCTCGGCCGAACTGCCGGTGACCTTCGGGCTGCTGCTCAACCTCGTGGGGGTGATGGGCGCCGACGCGTCGAAGGAGCAGATCTGGCGCTACCTCGGCCAATATGTCGAGGGCGCGAATGCGGAGAGCTATCCCGAGCTCGACCGGCTGATCGACAATGCGATGGCGTATAACCGCGATTATGTCGCGCCGACGCTCAAGCGCCGCAAGCCGCAGGGCGGTGAAGCCGCCGCGCTCGCCGAACTCGACGCGAAGCTCGCGGCGCTGCCCGCCGATGCGTCGGCCGACGACATCCAGAATATCGTGTACGAGATCGGCAAGAACGAAGTCTATGGCTTTGAAAACCTGCGCGACTGGTTCAAGGCGCTTTACGAGACCTTGCTCGGGTCGAGTGCCGGACCGCGCATGGGCAGCTTCATCGCGCTGTTCGGGATCGACAATACGCGGCGGCTGATCGCCGAGGCGCTGGCATAGGGAAGACGGGCATGGCGGCTTACGAACTGGCGCAGATGAACATCGCGCGCTTCCGCCTGCCCGCCGACCATGTCGCGAACCGCGACTTCATGGCGGCGCTCGACGGGGTCAACGCGATCGCCGAGGCGAGCGACGGCTTTATCTGGCGGCTGACCGGCGAGGGCAACGACGCGACCGACGTCGCCGTGACCGACGACCCGCTGGTCATCCCGAACATGTCGGTGTGGCGCGACCTCGATGCGTTGGCCGCCTTTGTCTATCGCCAGCCCGAGCATCTTTCGATCATGCGGCGGCGCAAGGAATGGTTCGACCATATCGCCGTCTATCAGGTGCTCTGGTGGGTGCCCGCGGGCCATCGTCCGACGGTGGTGGAAGGGATGGAACGGCTTGCGATGCTCGAAACGAGCGGGCCGGGTCCCGAAGCCTTCACCTTCAAGCAGCCGTTCGCGGCGCCCGATGGCACGCCGGCCCTGCCGGTTCAGGACGAATGCGCGTGATCGAGATTTTCACCACCGGCGGGACGATCGACAAGGTCTATTTCGATGCTTTGTCGGAATATCAGGTGGGGCCGACCGCGCTGCCCGACCTGCTCCGCGAGAATAATGTCCATATCCCGCACCGCGTGACACAGCTGATGCGCAAGGACAGCCTCGAGTTGACCGACGCGGACCGGGAGACGATCCGCGCCGCGGTGGCGGCAAGCGATGCCTCGCGCATCCTCGTCACCCACGGGACCGACACGATGCCGGTCACCGGGCGGGTCCTTGCGGGGATTGCGGGCAAGACGATCGTGATGACCGGCGCGATGCAGCCCGCATCGGTGCGCGCGAGCGACGCCGAATTCAACGTCGGCTTCGCACTCGCCGCGGTGCAGACGCTGCCGCCGGGTGTCTATATCGCAATGAACGGGATGATCTTCGATCCCGCCACCACGGTGAAGGATCGCGCCGGATCGCGGTTCGTATCGAATCCCGAATAAAGCCGCGCGCGCGTAACCTTTGACCGTTCCCGCCGAATAACAGCGTGGAGGCCATGGAGCCTCACCACTGTCTTCGGAGGATATCATGACCAACAACAAATTCGCGGCCGCCATCGCCGCTTCGGCTACCGCCCTCGCACTTGCCGGCGCAGCCATGGCCGCCCCCGCTCCCGCGGGCAGCTCGGGCGCTGCCATCAGCGCCAAGGACACCGTGCATTGCTATGGCGTAAACAGCTGCAAGGGCACCGCCGACTGCAAGACCGCCTCGCACGAGTGCAAGGGCCAGAACGAATGCAAGGGCCATGGCTTCAAGGCGGTCGCCGCCGGCAAGTGCCTGTCGGACGGCGGCGTCATCGGCGACATCGGCTGATCGTTTCGCTTCCCGGGCCGCGCTTCGTCGCGGCCCGGGAAGAATTCCCTCACGAGCTGCCCCGGCGCCAGCAGCTGCGAAGGTCAGGACTTCAAGCAGCGAGCGGCCGGCAAAGGCCTGATCCACCTGCCAAGTCTTCCCGTTAGGGGGCGAAGGATGACATGACCGAAAGCAAGACCGCGCCGTCGCCGGGTTTCGGCCTTGGCCTCCGCCCCGACCATTATTCCGAATTTCTCGCCCGGCCGCAGCGGGTCGAATGGCTCGAGATCATTTCCGAAAATTACATGGTGCCCGGCGGCAAGCCGCGGGCGATGCTTGACGCGATCCGCGCCGATTATCCGATGGTCATGCACGGCGTGTCGCTGTCGATCGGGTCGGACGAGCCGCTCGACCTGGACTATCTGGCGGAGCTCAAGGCGCTGGAGCGGCGGGTCGAACCCTTGTGGATTTCGGATCATCTCTGCTGGACCGGCATCAACGCCCACAACACGCACGACCTCCTGCCGCTCCCTTATGATGCGCCCGCGCTCGATTGCGTCGTTGATAATATCGCCCGGGTGCAGGACTATCTCGGTCGGCGCATCCTGATCGAGAATCCGTCCTCCTATGTGACCTTCCGCTCGTCGGATCGCAGCGAATGGGATTTCCTCGCCGAAATGGCCGAGCGCGCAGATTGCCTGCTGCTGCTCGACGTCAACAATATCTATGTCAGCGCGCGCAATCACGGCTTCGACCCGCTCGACTATCTCGCAGGGCTTCCCGGCGATCGCATCCAGCAGATCCATCTCGCGGGGCACAGCGACATGGGCGATTATGTTATCGACACGCACGATGCCGACGTCTGCGACGCGGTGTGGGAGCTGTATTCGCAAGCGATCGCGATGTTCGGCCCCGTCGCGACGATGATCGAGCGCGACGACGATATTCCGCCGCTAGGGCAGGTAATCGCCGAACTCGACCGCGCCCGGGCGCTTGCTGAGACCGCGCTGGAGCCGGTGCATGCCTGAAACACTACGCGAGGTTCAGCAGCGATTTCTCGCCGCGATCATCGCGGGCGACGCCGGGGCCGAGGCGCTGATCGTCGACGATGCGCGCGTCGGTGCGCGCAAACGGCTGGGCATCTATCGCAACAATTACCGCGCAAGCCTGATCGGCGTGCTGTCGGATCATTTCGAGCGGCTGCACGCCTATCTGGGCGATGAGCAGTTCGATAATGTCGCAGGCGCCTATTTAGCCGCGAACCCGTCGACGACGCGGAGCCTGCGCTATTATGGCGGCGCGTTTCCCGCATTTCTGGCCCGGCATTTTCCCGGTGACGGCGAACTCGCGGAGCTGGCGGCGATCGACTGGGCGCTGCGCTCCGCGTTCGACGCACCCGATACCCCGGTGCTCGACGCCGCCAGGGTTGGCCAACTCGGGGACGCATGGATCGAGCAGCCGCTAACCCTTCATCCCGCAGCGCAGCTCCTTGCCATGCATTTCAACAGCGCGGCGATCTGGAGCGCGCTCGACGCGGAGCACCATCCGCCCGCGCCAGTGGCGTTCGCCGAGCCGGTGAGCTTGCTCGTCTGGCGCAATTGTCAGCAGACGAAGTTTCGCAGCCTGTCGGTCCCCGAAGCCGCCGCGCTTTCGCTTTTGGCGGGGGGTGCGAGCTTTGCCGCGCTCAGCGCCGATGTGATCGAACGGGTCGGCGAAGCGGCTGCGATGGAAGAGCTGGCTGCCCGGCTGGGCCAGTGGCTTGCCGACGGCGTGCTGGCGCTTGCCGGTTAACCGCGCGCCGTAACCTGCCGCAGCACGGCGGCATAGGTGGGCGCGATCGTCATCGCGTCATGCTTGCCCTGCCGGCCCAGCATCTCATGCACCGCGCGCAGGCGATAGCAGGGGACGCCCATGAACAGATGATGCTCGGCGTGATAATTCACCCAATATGGAGCGACCGTCGCGCGGGCGATCCAGCCCGCATAGGTCGTGCGGGCATGGGTGAACGGATCGTCGCTGCCCGTCGTGGTGCAGGCATGTTCGGCAATGTTGCGGATACGCAGGTAGAGCTGAAAGGTCGTCGCGAGCCCCGCGAGCCAGAGCAAGTACGGCGTCCACCCATAGAGCGCGAGCGACGCGGCGAGCAGCACGGCCTGTATCACGAGGAAACGTCCGACCGCGCGCGTCACCGCCATCGCGCCCGCGACGTCGATCGTCGGTGACGTCATGCCGTCGTCGGACTGCTTGTTGAACGGCGTTCCGGCCCTGGTGCTGGCGCCTTTTGCCTGGGGCCCCTTGTCAGCCTGTTCGCCGCGGCGCATCGCCTGAAGGCCTTTGAGCGCGAATCCGAACTGCGCCGCCCGCTGCTTGACGAACGTCTGCCCGGTCAGATCGCGCAGCGCCTTGCGCCAAAGGCTCGCGCGCGCCGTCGGGAAGGGCTTCGACAGCGACAGGTCGGGATCCTCGGGCTGCTGCGTGAATTTGTGATGCTGCAGGTGATAGGTGCGGTAAGCGATCAGATCCGACCCGACCGCGGCGCCGGTAAGCCATTGGCCGAGGAAATTATTCACCTTTCTATTCGGATGCAGCAGGCCGTGCGCGGCCTCGTGCATCAGGATCGCGAGGCCGAGCTGGCGCCCGCCGACCAGCACGATCGCAAGGAGCCACGCCGCCGGATGGCCGCTCCACGCCGCAAGCCCGACCGCGGCGATGCTGACAATCCACGCATGCGCGACGAGCCAAGGGCCGTGCCAGCGCGATGCGGTGGTGATCGCGCGCCATGCGTCGCGGTCGAAAAAGCGGTCGGGAGGCAACAGGCGCACGGCGGACATGCGCCACCCTAACCCGTTGCGAAGCGAAACCCAACCCCTTCCGTTATGGCACAGAAACGGCGGCATCGGCGGGGCGGCGGTAAGGATTTGGAAACCCCTTCCCGACACAGGATGGCGCCTCGACCAGACGGAAAGATTGAGCGAAATTTGGGGATAAAGCGGAACCTGGCCGGACCGGGAGCGCGCGGCTTGCCGGATAGCGAACCGCTGCTCATGACGCCCCAATTCGTCACCCGCATGATGCGCGTCGCGCAGTTGTGGCACTATGTGCTCATCGCCCGTGCGCTCGCGTTCTTCGCCTTTGCCTTCTTTCCCGGCGTTGACGGATTCCTGGGCCATCCGTCGCAGTGGATCGCGATGGCGGCGGGTCTGGGCTGCGACCTGGTGCTTACGGTGTTCGGCCAGCTTTCGCGGCGTCCGCAGGCGCTTTCCGCCGATCGGGCGCCGATGGCGCTGTCTGTCTGCTTCGCGTTGATCGTCGTCGGGACGATGCTGTCATCGGCCGGCACCTTCGCCGCGGTGGCGGTTCATGACGGGCGCTTCTATTTCGACTCCTTCTCGTCGATCCAGCTTGGCGCGATCCTCGTCGCCGCGTCGGCGGTGGCAATTGCGCGACCGGCTTTCTTTGCCTTCGCCGGCGCGACCGCGGTGGGCGGGGCGATCGGCATCGCGTCCTGGCCCTTCGGTGTCGCGGGACTTGTCTTCCTGGGGCTATTGATCGTGATGATGCGCGAGGATGTCCGGCACCAGCGCCGGGCGACGCGGGCCAAGCGGCTGTCGATCAGCGAGCAGCAGCGCGCGCTCGGTCTGATGCGCGATTTCGAGCGCGCAGGCCGCGGCTGGTTCTGGGAGACCGACCGCAGCGGGTATCTCGTCTATATTTCGCCGACGGTCGCGGCAAAACTCGACCTGCCGATGGCGGAGATTCTCGGTCGGCCTTTCACCGCTATCATCCGCAAGCGCCTCGGCGACGACGACCGTGAGGAGCGCACGCTGGGCTTCAGCCTCTCGTCGCGGACGCCATTCAATGAACTGACGGTGCGCGCGGCGGTGCCGGGCGACGAGCGCTGGTGGTCGATCTCGGGCCACCCGATCAGCGACGAACTCGGCAATTTCCAGGGCTTCCGCGGCAGCGGCACCGACCTGACCGACAAGAAGAGGTCGGAGCGCGAGATCAATCAGCTGGCACGGTACGACACGCTGACCGGCCTCGCGAACCGCCTCCACATCACCGACCTGCTCGAACGCGCGCTCAAGAATCATATGGGCCAAGCACAGCCCTGCGCGCTGCTGCTGATGGACCTCGACCGTTTCAAGCAGGTGAACGACACGCTCGGGCACCCCGTGGGCGACCAGCTGCTCCAGCAGGTCGCGGGGCGGCTGACCCAGATCGTCGGCGACAAGGGGCAGGTCGGACGGCTCGGCGGCGACGAGTTCCAGATCGTGCTGCCGCAGATGACGCAGGCCGAAAAGCTGTCGGGCGTCGCCAACGCCATCATCCTGAGCCTGGCCAAGCCTTTCGCGATCGAGGGCGAGCAGGTGCGGATCGGCTCGTCGATCGGGATTGCCGTGTCGGAGGGCGGCGGCGTGACCTCGTCGGCGCTCGTCCGCAATGCCGACCTTGCCCTGTATGCAGCCAAGGATGCAGGGCGCGGCGTCTATCGCTTCTACGCCGACGCGATGCACAATCAGGCGAGCGAACGAAAGGCGATCGAAGACGCGCTGCGCGACGCGCTCGCGAAGGAGGAGCTCAAATTGCTCTACCAGCCGATCGTGGACGTCGGCAGCGAGCGCATCACCGGCTTCGAGGCGCTGATCCGCTGGCAGCGTGACGGCGGAGAAGCGATCAGCCCGGCAAAATTCATCCCCATCGCCGAGGAATCGAACCTGATCGTTCCGATCGGCGAGTGGATCATCCGCTCGGCGTGCGACGCCATCGCGAAGCTCGGCCCCGGCTACCGCGTCGCGGTCAACGTGTCGCCGCGCCAGTTCGCCAATGAGAAGCTGCCTGCGACGATTCTGAGCGCGGTCGCGGCGGCACGGATCGAACCTGCACAGCTTGAGCTGGAGATCACCGAGGGGGTGTTCCTAGACGAGAGCCCCGAAAATCTCGAAATGTTCCAGAAGCTCAAGCGCACCGGCGTCCGCTTGGCGCTCGACGATTTCGGGACCGGCTATTCGGCGCTCGGCTATCTGAAAAAAGCGCCGTTCGACAAGATCAAGATCGACCAGAGCTTCGTGCTCGGCGCCGCCGATCCCAGCAGCATGAATGCGGCGATCATCTCGTCGATCGTCGGTCTGGCGACCGCGCTCAACATGGAAACGACCGCCGAGGGGGTCGAGACGCACGACGATCTGGCGCTGATCCGCGGGCTGGGGTGCAGCCATGTCCAAGGCTATATCTATGGGCGTCCGATGGACCTGTCCGAGGTGCTCACGCTCCTTGGGGAAGGCGGGGGCCAAGTCGTCGCGCAGGGCTTCAAGAGCGCGCGCGAGCCGCGGGTCCGCACCTTCCGCACGATCCAGATAGAGAGCGGGGGTTACCGCTATGACGCGATCATCCGCAACATGTCGTCGGGCGGGGCGCTGATCGAGGGGTTGTGGAATGTCCCGAGCGGCACGGTGCTGACGCTGGAATTCGCGCCCGAAATCATTCTCGACGCACAAGCGCGCTGGTCCGATAACAATCGCGTCGGCGTCCAGTTCGCGCAGGCGGTCGACATGGCGGCACTTGTCGGTCCACCCGCCGCGAAGGCCAAGCTCCTCCGTCCGCCCGTCGACCGCGCCGCCTGAGCCGCGTCAGTCGGCGATCCGCCCGCGCGCCATCACCCAGTCGACTTTTTCGAGCACCGTCACGTCGGTCAGCGGATCGCCGCTGACCGCGATCAGATCGGCGGACATGCCGGGTGCGATGCGTCCGATCTCGCCGTCGAGCGACAACAGCTTCGCGGCGACGGTCGTCGCACTCGCCAGCGCCTCGCGCGGGGTAAGCCCATATTTGACGAGCAGCGCGAATTCGCCCGCGTTGCGGCCATGCTCGAACACGCCGGCGTCGGTGCCGAAGGCGATCGGCACGCCCAGCGCCTTCGCGCGGCCGACGGCCTTGCCGACGTCGTTCATCGTCATCCGCACCTTGGTTTCGACCGTCGGGGTGTAGATGCCCTTGCCGAGGCGTTCCTTGATGCCCTCGAACGCCATCAGGGTCGGCACGAGATAGGTGCCCTTCGCCTTCATCACCTTCAATGCCGCATCGTCGGCGAAAGTGCCATGCTCGATGCTGTCGATGCCAGCCGCCGCCGCGGATTCGATCCCGCGTGCGCCATGGGCATGCGCCATCACCTTGAGGCCCAGCGAATGCGCGGTGTCCGAGATCGCGGCGAGCTCGGGGTTCGAGAAATGGCCTTCGAGCCCGCGGCCCTGCTGCGACAGCACGCCGCCCGTCGCGGTGATCTTGATGACATCGGCGCCGGCACGCGACGCCTTGCGGACCTTTTCGGCGCATTCGACCGCGCCGGTGCAGGTATAGCCCTGATCGAGCACGTCGTGGATGTCTTCGCGGAAGCCGGTGACGTCGCCATGCCCGCCGATGATCGACAGGACAGGTCCGGCCGCGACGATGCGCGGGCCCTCAATGAAGCCTTCGGCGGTGCCGCGGCGAAGCGAAAAGGCGGTATATTGCGCCGACCCGGCCTCGCGGACGGTCGTGAAGCCGGCGCGAAGCGTGATCCGCGCATTCTTGGCGCCGACGACGACGCCCCATTCGTCCGGATCCACGGCTTCGGCGCGAAAATCGCCGCCGGGATCGCCGGTCAGATGGACGTGCAGGTCGATAAGGCCGGGGAGCAGGGTCTTGTCGCCAAGGTCGACGACTTCGGCATCGGCGGGTGCGGCGGCGCGGCCGGGAACGATCGAAGTGATGCGGTCATCGGTGACGGTGACGGTCGACGGACCCTCGGCGGGCTTGCTGGCGTCGGTAATGACGCGGCCGGCGTAGATGACCGTTGTCTTGGCCGTCGCAGTACTGCTCAGCAGCGTGAGGGCCGCGGCGGCGACCAGTCCCGATTTGCGCATGATGTCTCCCCTGTGTTGCGCCGCCATCGTGGCGCGCGGGGAGGGGCAGGGCAAGGCCTATAAAAAGAGGGGCCGGAAAACCGGCCCCTCAGTTTCACCTCTGATAACCGAAAGGAATATTACCAGAAGAAGTCGTAGATCACGTCGACCACCCGGCCGCTGTAGACATCGACGAGCAGCGCATCGTCATAATAGCGGATCCAGCGGTAATCGCCGTAGGCCGGGGGCAGGCGATAATACCAGGGATCATTGATCCAGTAGCGCTGACTGTAGAACAGCGAGTTCAGCGAAAAACCAATGCTGAACCGCGTGTAGCCATAGCCCCGATACGGGTTGTAATAGCGCGGCATCCGGTAATAGTTCCGGTTCCGCTCGCGATAGCTGCGCCAGTCATAGCGGCGGTCATCGCGCCAGCCGCGGTTCCAGTTGCCATTGTTGGCCGGGCGGCCGTCGCGATAGCGCCGATCGACATAGCCGTTGCGGTTGTTGTCGTACCGGCGGTCGACGCGGTTGTCGTTGTTGCGATCCCAGCGGCGGTCGAGGCCGCCGTTGCGATTGCGGTCGTAGCGGCGGTCTACCTGCCCGTTGCGGTTGCGGTCCCACTGACGGTCGACATTGCCGTCGCGGTTGCGATCCCACTGGCGATCGGTCCGACCGTCGCGGTTGCGATCATAGGTGCCGCGCTGACGCTCGGCCTGCTGCTGGGAGGGGCGCTGCTGCTGCACGACCGGGCGCGGCGTATCGCCGCGGCCCTGCCACTGGCGCTGGCCGTTTTCGCCGCGCTGGCGCTGGCCGTTCCAGCCATTGCCGCCGCGCTCGCTCCGATCGGGACGCGGTGCCTGCTGGACCTGCTGCGGGCGTTCGGGGCGCCCGCGTTCACCGCGCTGGCCGCCATTATTGCCGCCCCAGTCGCCGCCCCGGCGAACCTCGGGTCCGCGCGGGCCACGGTCACCACCGCCGCGATCGCCGCGCTGGGCGATCTGGATACGCTCGCCGGTCGCTTGCGCGGCGGCGGGCGCGATGGGGGTCAGGATCGTTGCAGCGATCAGCAACCCTCCGAAAGTCTTCTTCATGTCCGTCCACTCCAACTCATGTCCCATGCGCTGGAGACACCAGCCGGGAAGATGAATCGAAATTTACGATTGGCAATATGGATCATGGCTGAACCATGCTGTTGCCTGTGGTTCAGCTAGATGAACGGCAGCCCTCATTCGGGGGGTGGGACGCGCAGCGCCGGCACTGCGCCCGCGGCATCCTGTGGCCGGATGCCGGGCGGCGGCGCGGCGGCGATCCGCTCCTCGCCGCGCAGCACCCGTCCGGCGCGGCGGATCGCGGTGCGGATGCGCGGATAGGTGCCGCAGCGGCAGATATTGGTGATCGCGGCGTCGATCTCGGCATCGCTTGGGTTGCTGTTGCCGCGCAGCAGCGCGGCCGCCGCCATGATCATGCCCGACTGGCAGAACCCGCATTGCGGCACCTGCTCCGCAACCCACGCCTGCTGGACCGGATGGCTGCGGTCGCGCGACAGCGCCTCGATCGTCGTGACGAAGCGGCCTTCGCATTCGGCGATGGTGACCATGCAGCTGCGAATCGCCTCGCCGTCGATGTCGACGGTGCAGGCGCCGCACTCGCCGGTGCCGCAGCCATATTTGGTGCCAGTCAGATTCGACGCGTCGCGCAGCGCCCACAGCAGGGGCGTTTCGGGGTCCATGCGATATTCGACCGGCCGGTCGTTGACCGAAAATCTCGTCATGCGGCCGGTCTTAACGGCCCCGCCGGATTAGTCACGCCAGCTCGTGTCGATCTTGTCGACCTTGCGGACCATCGCGTCGAATTCGGCCTTGCCCGCCTGGCCGGGGATCGAGGCCATGAACAGGTCGCGCTGGTGGACCGCGATCACCTCCTGCGGAACGGTGATCGGCTTGCCCATGCTCATCGTCGCCATCTGGATCTCGCACGCGCGCTGCAGCGCCCAATATTTGATGAAGGCTTCGGTCAGCGTCTTGCCCATCACGACGGGGCCGTGATTCTTGAGCATCAGGATGCGCTTGTCGCCGAGATTTTGGACGAGGCGTTCGCCTTCCTCCTCGCGCACCGTGACGCCCTCGAAATCATGATAGGCGATCTGGCCCGCGAAGTTGCAGGCATAGAAGTTCACCGGCTGCAGCCCGCCTTCGAGCGCACAGACCGCGACCGTCGCTGTGGTGTGCGTGTGGATGATCGCGTGCGCGTCGGGCAGGACGCGGTGGAACAGGCTGTGCTGGACAAAGCCCGCCTTGTTGACGTGCCAGGGATTGTCCTCGTCGACCTTGTTGCCGTCGATGTCGATCTTGATGAGGGTCGAGGCGGTCACTTCGCTGAAATGCATGCCATAAGGATTGATCAGGTAGCTGCCGTCCTCGTCGGGAACCTTCACCGTGATATGGTTGAAGATCATCTCGTCCCAGCCCATCATCGCAAAGATGCGGTAGCAAGCGGCAAGCTCCTGCCGCGCCGTCCATTCGGCTTCGCTATATTTGCTGTTGCGCTTGAGCTGGGTCGCCATGGCCTGTCCCTCATTATGATGTTAGTTTCGTCCTGCTACCTATGCCATAAGCATGGGGGCCGGCACAATCCCGCGAGCGCGCAAAGCGCCTTGGGCGCGCGACCGGCCCGCTACACCGCCTTTGGGGTTGCATTTCGGCGCGAATCCCTTTAGTCGGCGGCCAACCGGAACGTCGCGCTTTCGCGGCGCTCTTTTTATTGCCCGAATATCGGCGATTTACGGCAAACCGGGTGCCCGGTGGCGAAATCGTTTTGACGAACAGGAGACGACACGGCGTATGCAGATCATCGTTCGCGACAATAATGTCGACCAGGCCCTTCGCGCGCTCAAGAAGAAGCTGCAGCGTGAGGGCGTGTATCGCGAAATGAAGCTGCGCCGTCACTACGAGAAGCCCAGCGAAAAGCGCGCCCGCGAGCGCGCCGCCGCCGTCCGCCGCGCCCGCAAGATGGAGCGCAAGCGGATGGAGCGCGACGGTATCAAGTAAGACCGTCTCCCGTTCGGGATCCTGATTCGAGAAAAGGGCGCCGCGGCAACGTGGCGCCCTTTTTCGTTGGGGCGCGGACAGCCGGTCGCGGCCGGAAGTGGACCTTGCTTTCATCGTCATCCCGGACTTGATCCAGGATCCATAGCCGCGCCGTAGTAATGGATCCCGGATCAAGTCCGGGATGACGAAAGAAAATAGGGTAACAGGAACTCCCCACCCCATTCCCGCCATCGCGCTGCATCCATATAATTGCCTCTGGACCCTTCCGCACCGCACCGCTTATAGGCGTGCCCGACATTCAGCCCGATCGGGGCAGGGAAGGACAAGAGCATGAGCGTAACGACGGTTCCACTGCGCCCGGTGAGCAAGGGCGGGCTGTGGCTGATGTGGATTGGCCTGATCGCGCTGCTCGCGGCGGGCACCGCCTTTGCCTTCATGGGGACGCCGCGCATCGGGTTCGAGACTGTCAAGGCTGGCACCGGCCCCAGCCCGACGACCGCCGACGTCGTTCTCGTCAAATATGAAGGCAAGCTCGACGACGGCACCGTCTTCGACGCCAACGAACAGGCGCCGATGCAGGTGTCGCAGGTCGTTCCCGGCTTCTCCGACGCGCTGACCCGTATGCAGAAGGGCGGCAAGTACAAGATCAGCATCCCGTCGTCGCTCGGCTATGGCGACCGCGCCGTCGGCCCGATCCCGGCCGGCAGCACGCTGCATTTCGACGTCGAACTGCTCGACTTCCGCTCGGAAGCCGAGGTTCGCGCGATGCAGCAGCAGATGCAGATGATGCAGCAACAGCAGCAGGGCGCCCCCGGCGGCGTACCCGGCGCACCGGCCCCCGCGCCGCAGCAGTAACGCTTCGGTCTAAAGCGAATTTCAAGCGGCGGTGAGCTAGGGGCTCGCCGCCGCTTTCGTTTGGGCGGCGCCTGCGTTGCGCTCCGCCTCGCGTTCCAGCGCGACCTTGATCATCGCGACGATCGGATCGGCGAGGAACAGCCCCATGATGCCGAGTAGGGCGCCGAACAGGATCTGCGCGCCGAGGACGAGCGCGGGCGCAAGGTCAACGGTCTGCTTCGCGACCATCGGCACGATCAGATAGCCGTCGACCGTCTGGACGGTGAAATAGATGGCGATCGCCCACAGGCCGGTATCGACCCCGGCCGAGAAGCCGACGAGCACCAGCAGCACGCCCGACACGATCGCGCCGATATTGGGGATGAAGGCGAGCAGGCCGGTGAGCAGCCCCATCAAGGCCGCCATCGGAATGCCGACCGCCAGGCAGGCGAGCCAGGTTCCGATGCCTTCGACCAGCATGCCGAGCAGGCGTCCCGCCATCAGCCGGCGCAGCGTGAAGCCCATGCGCGCGGTCGTGATGTAGAAATTTTCGCGAGACTTCATCGGCAGCATCCACGCGACGCCGCGTTCATAAAGCCGCGGCTCGATCGCGATGAAGATGCCGAGGACGATGACCATGACCAGGCTGGTCAGCGCGCCGAGCACGGTTCCGACCGCGGCGGTGACGCGCCCGAAAGTGCCCGCGATATTGTCGGTGATCGTCTTGGTGTCGAGCTGGAAGTCGCCCATGCCATGGTCGGCGGCCCAGGCGGCGATGCGCTCGACCTGGCCCATCACGACCTTTTGCAGCGTCGCGGCCTGATCGGCGATCTGCGAGCCCGCGAACATCACCGTCCAGACGAGGAAGGCCACGAGCGAAAGGCAGACGATCAGCAGCCGCCAGCCGCGCGCGATCGGCAGAACGCGCCCGAGCAGCCGGGTTCCGCCATCGAGCATCGACGCCATTACGATGCCCGCGAAAATCAGCAGGATCGGCTGGATCAGGATGATGCAGAGGCCGATCAGCAGTGCGAGCCCCAGCCACACGGCGGCGCGGAGCAACTCGGTGCGGACAGGCTGGCTGCGAATCTCGGTCGGGCCGGGGGCCTCGGGCTTTTCGCTTTCGGCGGATTTGGGCGGGGTCTTGCGCGGCGCTCGCGATGCGGCCGCCGTTCTCGATGTCGCCTTTGGTGCCGCCATGCCCTTACTCCCTATTTCGCTTCCGCGTCACGCGCAGGCCGCAAGTCGGTTCCCGCACGGCCCGGTCGCAGAGCTTCGAACCAGCTTAGCGGATTGTACCAGACGGCGGTTCCATCGGTCGAAAAGGTGATGATCTCGGCGCGTCCGGCGATCGCGTCGAACGGGACGGGACCGCCGAGGCCCTTCTGGAAGGTCGGCACGCGGCTATCGGCGCTGCCGTCGCGGTTGTCGCCCATCAGGAACAGGTGGTCCGCCGGCACTTCAACGGGGCCGTAGTCGTCGGTCTGGAAGCCGCCCATGTCGATCGTGTCGAACGTTGCGCCGCCCGGCAGCGTTTCGCGCACGACCGGCGCCTCGAGCATCTTGCGGCCCTGCGCGTCGGTGGTGACGAAGGCGTAGAGGCTGCTGCCGGGCGAGGGGGTGTTGGCGTCGACGGGGATCGCGGTCATCGGCTGAACCTCGCGTTTCACGGGCTTGCCGTTGATGATCAGCACGCCCCCGCGCAGTTCGATCGTGTCGCCGGGCAGGCCGATCACCCGCTTGATGTAATCGATGCGGCTCTCGGGATGTTCCAGCACGACGATGTCGCCGCGTTCGGGCAGCTTGCCGAACAGGCGGCCTTCGACCTTCGGCGCGAGATGGAAGCTGACCGAGGCGTAGGACCAGCCATAGGGATATTTGCTGACGATCAGCCGGTCGCCGTTGTGCAGCGCCGGCATCATCGAATCCGACGGGATATAGAAGGGCTTGGCGACGCAGCTGTGGATGCCGAGCACCAGCAGCAGGATCACCACGACGTCGCGGATCAGCTTGCCCCAGCTCGTTTCTTCGTCCCGTACGCTCTTCGCCATTCTCAGTCCTTGATCGCTTCGATGATGACGAAAGCCTGCGCCCAGGGGTGGTCGTCGGTCAGTGTCAGGTGGATATGTGCCCTGTGCCCGGCCGGAATCATCTCGGCGAGCCGCGCCGCCGCGCCGCCGGTAAGCGCCAGCGTCGGCGCGCCCGAGGGGGCGTTGACGACGCCGATGTCCTTCATGAACACGCCGCGCTTGAAGCCGGTTCCGACGGCCTTGGAGAAGGCCTCCTTGGCGGCGAAGCGCTTGGCGTAGGTGCCGGCGCGGGTGAACGGGCGCCGCGCCGCCTTGGCGCGCTCGATCTCGGTAAAGACGCGGTTTTCGAACCGCTCGCCGAACCGGTCGAGTGAATTCTGGATGCGCTCGATATTACAGAGGTCGGAACCGAGGCCGATGATCACAGCGATCCTCCCCGGAACGGGGAGGGGGACCACCGAAGGTGGTGGAGGGGCACAGGCGGAGTCGTGCGGCGCATATAGGGCAGGAAACACCTTGCGTGCCCCTCCACCATGCTTCGCATGGTCCCCCTCCCCGTGCCGGGGAGGATCGGCAACGGCCCGCTCACCCGCGCGCCTCGTCCATCAGGCCGCGCATTCGCCGGATCGCATGTTCCAGCCCGGTGAAGATCGCCTCGCCGATCAGATAATGACCGATATTGAGTTCGGCGAGCTGCGGGATCGCGGCTACGGCCACGACATTGTCATAGGTGAGGCCGTGGCCGGCATGCGGTTCGATGCCGTTCTTCCACGCGAGCGCCGCGGCATCGGCGATGCGGCGCAGTTCGGCGGCGCGTTCTTCGCCCTCGACATGCGCGTAGCGGCCGGTGTGGAACTCGACGACCGGCGCTTTCAGACGCATCGCCGCCTCGATCTGGCGCGGGTCGGGCTCGATGAACAGGCTGACACGGATGCCCGCGTCGTTCAGCCGGCCGACGATCGGCGCGAGATGGTTGTGCTGCCCGGCCGCGTCGAGCCCGCCCTCGGTCGTCCGTTCCTCGCGCTTCTCGGGGACGATGCACGCGGCGTGCGGCATATGCCGCAGCGCGATCTCCAGCATCTCGTCGGTCGCCGCCATTTCGAGGTTGAGCGGCAGGTCGGTCGCCGCCTGGATGCGCGCCAGGTCGTCGTCGCGGATGTGCCGCCGGTCCTCGCGCAGATGCGCGGTGATGCCGTCGCCGCCGAACGCCGCGACGATTTCCGCCGCGCGCACCGGGTCGGGATGATCGCCGCCGCGCGCATTGCGGATCGTCGCAACATGGTCGATGTTGACGCCGAGCCGCAATTTGGACGGGAGGCTGCTCAAGCCGCTATGCTCCGGCTCCCCGGCTTAATCGCCTGCGTCGCCGCAAGTTCGGCCGGCAACTCATCGTCGGCATAGGTCGGGAAGTTGATCGCGACGAGCGGATAGAAGGGCACGCCGAGGTCGATGTTGCTCCCCGCCGAGCGGTCCACCAGCGCGGCTTCGGCGATGACGTCGCCGCCCGCGGCGCGCACCGCGTCCATCGCCTCGCGCGACGAGAGGCCCGTCGTCACCACATCTTCGACCATCAGCACCTTGGCGCCCGGCGCGATCGCGAAGCCGCGGCGCAGTTCGAAGGTGCCGGTCGGACGTTCGACGAAAATCGCCGGCTTGCCGAGTGCGCGGCCCATTTCATGGCCGATGATGACCCCACCCATCGCGGGCGAGACGACGACGTCGATCGCCTGTTTAAGGTCGCGCGGGAGCTTTGCGGCGAGCGCGCTCGCGAGGCGTCCGGCGCGCTCGGTGTCCATCAGCACGCGCGCGCACTGCAGATAATATTCGCTATGCCGGCCCGAAGAGAGCAGGAAGTGCCCCTGGAGCAGGGCGTCGGCGGCGCGAAATTCGGCCAGGATTTCGTCATCGGTCATGGGAGATTTTGTCTTTTGTTCCTGTTGTCGTCCGTGCCGGGCGACCTAGTGGAGACAAGGAAGATTTGCCAGCCGCAAAATAGTGTTAGAGATGCTTGAGGCAAGCGGCAAGCGGGTCTATAGCGCCCGCGAGATTCAGCCTTGGGGACGGCTGCCGCGACGCATGTCCGGCGATCGGCACGACGGGGTTGGGGCATCAAAAGAACAACAGGCAACGGGCGGCACTATCCTTATGAAGAGCTTGAAAACCCCTGTAATCAAGGCGCTGATCGCAGCGGCTCTGTCGCTCGGCGCGGTAGGCGCCGGGCAAGCGGCAGCTCCGGCGGCGCCCGTCGCGGCCCCCGCGGCCGCGCCGACGGCGGCGAATCCCGCTCCGGCTGTTGCCGAAGCGGCGGCGCCGGCCCCGGCGGCCACTCCGGTGGTCGATGCGACCGCGGATGCGACCTACGTCCCGATGAAGCCGACCCCCGGGATCGGGCAGCCGGTCGACGCGGGGATCAATTTCCAGCCGCAGGTCAGCCCGATCGGCGAACAGGCCTATGCCTTCAACCACTATATCCTGCTGCCGGTGATCATCGCGATTTCACTGCTCGTTCTCGGCCTGCTGCTGTGGGTGATGTTCCGTTATCGCGCCAAGGCGAACCCGGTGCCGTCGAAGACGACGCACAATACCTTCATCGAAATCATCTGGACCGCGATCCCGGTGCTGATCCTCGCGTTGATCGCCGTGCCGTCGATCCAGCTGCTGGCGGCGCAATATGAACCGCCGAAGAAGGACGCGCTGACGATCAAGGTCACCGGCTATCAATGGTATTGGGGCTACGCCTACCCCGACCAGGGCATTCCGGAATATGTCTCGAAAATCCTGCCCGAAGATCAGGCCAAGGCGCGTGGCGAGCCCTATCACCTTGCGGTCGATAACCGCATGGTCGTCCCCGTCGGCCGCCAGGTCAAGCTGATCATCACCGGCGCCGACGTGATCCACAGCTTCGCGGTTCCGGCTTTCTGGACCAAGATGGACGCGGTCCCCGGCCGCGCCAACGAAACGACTTTCACCGCCACCAAGGTCGGCGTCTATTACGGTCAGTGCTCGGAGCTTTGCGGCGTCGATCATGGCTATATGCCGATTGCCGTCGAAGTGCTGCCCGTCGAAAAGTGGGAAGCCTGGGTCCGCTCGAAGGGCGGCAACCCCGCGGGTCCGCAGCCCGCAGCGGCATCTGCCGCCGCGCCCGCCGCACCCGCGGCTGTTCCCGCTGCCGCCCCGGCGACGCCGACCGCCGCCACGGCCCAAACCGCTCCCGAAGCAGCGCCGGCTGCGGCTCCCGCCGCAGCTCCGGCCGCCAAGAAATAATCCAAGGGGTCCGACAGATGACCGATATCGCAGCGACTGCACCCGCGCACGGCGCCGAACACGCTCATGCTCATGCGCATGATCACGACCACGACACGCCGGGCTTTTTCGTCCGCTGGTTCATGTCGACGAACCACAAGGACATCGGCACACTCTACCTGATCTTCGCGATCGTCGCCGGCATCGTCGGCGGCGCGATCTCGGGCATGATGCGCCTCGAACTCGCCGAACCCGGCATCCAGTATCTGACGGGCTGGGCCCAGTGGCTCGATCCGGCGGCGACCGAGGTGCAGGGCAAGCATATGTGGAACGTGCTGATTACTGCGCACGGCCTGATCATGGTTTTCTTCATGGTCATGCCCGCGATGATCGGCGGCTTCGGCAACTGGTTCGTCCCGCTGATGATCGGCGCGCCCGACATGGCGTTCCCGCGCATGAACAACGTCAGCTTCTGGCTGACCTTCGTCGCGTTCATCATGCTCGTCGGGTCGAGCTTCGTTCCGGGTGGCAGCGGCCATGGCGCCGGCACCGGCTGGACGGTCTATGCGCCGCTGTCGACCAGCGGCTCGGTCGGACCCGCGGTCGACATGGCGATCTTCTCGCTCCACCTCGCCGGTGCGGCGTCGATCCTGGGGGCGATCAACTTCATCACCACCATCTTCAACATGCGCGCGCCGGGCATGACCCTGCACAAGATGCCGCTGTTCGTGTGGTCGGTGCTGGTCACCGCCTTCCTGCTGCTGCTCGCGCTGCCGGTTCTCGCCGCCGCGATCACCATGCTGCTGACCGACCGCAACTTCGGCACCACCTTCTATGATGCCACGGGCGGCGGCGATCCGGTGCTCTACCAGCATCTCTTCTGGTTCTTCGGCCACCCCGAAGTGTACATCATGATCCTGCCGGGCTTCGGCATCGTCAGCCAGATCATCTCGACCTTCAGCCGCAAGCCGGTGTTCGGCTATCTCGGCATGGCCTACGCCATGGTCGCGATCGGCGTCGTCGGCTTTATCGTGTGGGCGCACCACATGTTCACCGTCGGCATGAGCGTGAACCTGAAGATGTACTTCACCGCCGCGACGATGGTGATTGCGGTCCCGACCGGCATCAAGATCTTCAGCTGGATCGCCACCATGTGGGGCGGCTCGCTGAGCTTCAAGACGCCGATGATGTGGTCGCTCGGCTTCATCTTCATGTTCACCGTGGGCGGCGTCACCGGCGTCGTGCTCGCCAATGGCGGCGTCGACACCAATCTGCACGACACCTATTATGTCGTCGCGCACTTCCACTATGTGCTGTCGCTGGGCGCGGTCTTCTCGCTCTTCGCCGGTTTCTATTACTGGTTCCCGAAGATGTCGGGCCGGATGTACAATGAGGCGCTCGGCCAGCTGCACTTCTGGGTCTTCTTCATCGGCGTGAACGTCATGTTCTTCCCCCAGCACTTCCTGGGCCAGCAGGGCATGCCGCGCCGTTACCCCGACTATGCGGAAGCCTATGCCTATTGGCATCACATTTCGTCGCTCGGCTATGTGATCATGGCCGTCGGCATGATCTTCTTCTTCGTGAACATCCTCTACGCGCTGTTCGCGGGCAAGAAGGCCGCCGACAATCCGTGGGGCGAAGGCGCGACGACGCTCGAATGGACGCTGTCGAGCCCGCCGCCGTTCCACCAGTTCAACGAACTGCCGCGTATCTCCTGATCGGAATCGCCCCCTGCTCGATTTTCGGCAGGGGGCGCTTCCCGACAGGCCGGAGCAAATATGGCGCAGAGCCTGACCCACGGCGCAACAGCGCTTCCCGCCGACTGGCGCGACCTGTTCGCGCTGACCAAGCCGCGCGTGATGTCGCTCGTCGTGTTCACCGCGCTCTGCGGCTTGCTCGCGGCGCCGGGCAGCGTCCATCCGGTGCTCGCCTTTTCGTCGATCCTTGCGATCGCGCTGGGCGCAGGCGCGTCGGGCGCACTCAACCAATGGTATGAGGCGGGGCTCGACGCCAAGATGAAGCGAACCGCGGGGCGGCCGCTTCCCGCGGGGCGTCTCGACCGCCAGACCGCGCTCCAGTTCGGCGTCGGGCTTGCCGCTTTCTCGCTGTTTCTGATGCTCTTCGCGTCGAACTGGCAGGCGACCCTGCTGCTCGCCGGATCGATTGTCTTTTACGTCTTCGTCTATACGATGTGGCTGAAGCCGCGGACGCCGCAGAATATCGTCATCGGCGGCGCGGCGGGTGCCTTTCCGCCGCTGATCGGCTGGGTCGCCGCGACGGGCAGCGTCGCGCCGCTGCCGGTGCTGCTCTTCCTGCTGATCTTCCTCTGGACGCCGCCGCATTTCTGGGCGCTCGCGCTGTTCGTGCGCTCGGACTATGCTGCCGCGGGCATCCCGATGATGCCCGTCGTCGCGGGCGAGCAATCGACGCGGCGCCAGATCCTGTTCTACGCCATCATCATGGCGGTGGGCGCGATCGCGCCCTGGCCGCTCGGCTACACCGGCGCGCTCTATGGCTGGACCGCCGTCGTGCTGTCGGCGGTCTTTGTGGCGCTGTCGATCCAGGTCGGTACGCGCACGACCGGCGAGGGCGACCCGATGCAACCCGAAAAGCGGCTCTTCGCTTTCTCGATCGCCTATCTTTTCATCCTGTTCGGCGCAGTCGTCGCCGACCATTGGTTTGCGCTATGACCGAAGAACTGCCCCCCGAACAGCCGCCCTTCGACGAAGCTGAATATCGCCGCCGCCAGCGCAGCCGCGCCAATCTGATGGGCTGGCTGCTCGGCGGGCTGGCTTTTCTGTTCTTCTTCATCACGATCGCCCGCATGGTGGTGCCCAAATGAAGACATTGTCGCGAAACGCGAAGACCGGCTCGCTGGCGGCCTTGCTCGCGGTCGCGATGGTCGGTCTGGGGTTCGCGGCGGTGCCGCTTTACAATCTGTTTTGCCGCGTGACCGGGTTCGGCGGCACGACGCAGCGTTACGACCCGGTCGCCGCGGCCGAGACGCCGAAGATCCTCAGCGATACGATTTCGGTGCGCTTCGACGCCAATGTCTCGCCGAAGCTGCCGTGGAAATTCTATCCCGAGCATCCGACCGACACGGTCAGCATCGGGGCGCGCGACATGGCGATCTTCATCGCCGAAAATGCTTCGCCGCATCCCGTCGTCGGCACCGCCAGCTTCAACGTCACGCCCGACGCGGCAGGCAAATATTTCACCAAGATCCAGTGCTTCTGCTTCACCCAGCAGATGCTGAAACCCGGCGAGCAGATGCGGATGCCGGTGCTGTTCTTCGTCGATCCCAAGATCAAGGACGATCCCGACGCGAAGGACATCGAAGAAATCACGCTGAGCTACACCTTCCACCCTGTAGACGGGGACAAAAACGCGAGCTAAGGCCGCATCCAAAGAGTCCAAACAAGACTGGCAAGCGATGGGGAATCGCGAAGCTGGGGCTGCTAAAAACGGGAACAACGCCATGTCCGGTGCCAAACATCATGACTATCACCTCGTAAATCCCAGCGTGTGGCCGCTCATCGGCTCGGTCGCCGCGCTGGTGATGTTCTTCGGCCTGGTGATGTTCATGCATCAGGACTTTTTCGGCGGCGCCGGCAAGTGGGTCCTCGGCCTCGGCCTGATGGGCGTGATCGCTACCTTTTTCAGCTGGTGGTCGGACGTCATCAACGAAGCACATGCCGGCGACCATACCCCGGTCGTCCAGCTGCATCTGCGTTACGGCATGATCCTGTTTATCGCGTCGGAAGTCATGTTCTTCGTCGGCTGGTTCTGGGCGTGGTTCGACTTCTCGCTCTTCCCGGTGCCGGTCGAAATCGTCGACGGCGCGGTGACCAATCTGTTCGGGCAGGACGGCGCGACCGCCGCGACGATCTGGCCGCCGAAGGGCATCCACGTCATCGACGCCTTCTCGCTGCCGCTGCTCAATACGCTGATCCTGCTCTGCTCGGGCACCACCATCACCTGGGCGCATCATGCACTGATCCACGGTGACCGCGACGGCCTGAAGAAAGGCCTGTGGGCGACCATCCTGCTCGGCCTGCTTTTCAGCAGCATTCAGGCATATGAATATGCCGAAGCGCCGTTCAACTTCGGTCAGATCAACTATTCGTCGGCCTTTTTCATGGCGACCGGTTTCCACGGGTTCCATGTGCTCGTCGGCACGATCTTCCTGATCGTCTGCCTCGTCCGCGCCTCCAAGGGTCACTTCACGCCGCAACAGCATTTCGGCTTCGAAGCCGCGGCCTGGTACTGGCACTTCGTCGACGTCGTGTGGCTGTTCCTCTTCATCATCGTCTATGTCTGGGGCGGCTGGGGCGCACCGGTCGCCGCACACTAAGTGACCGCAGACGACCAAACACAAAAGGGGCAGCCGCCGATCTGGCGCGCTGCCTTTTTTGCGCTCTGCCCCGAATGCGGCGCTCCCGGCTTGCTCGAATGGCCGGCGAAGTTCCGCGAGTGCTGTGCGTCGTGCGGGCTCGACTTCGGCCGCTACAATGTCGGTGATGGTCCGGCCGCGTTTCTGACGATGATCATCGGCGCGTTGTTGATCGCCGCCGCGCTGACGCTCGACACGATGCTCAACCCGCCTTTCTGGGTGCATGTCGTGCTTTGGGTTCCGCTGACCGCCGCGGCGGTGATTTACGGCCTGCGCGTCGCGAAGGCGGCGCTGCTGGCAAGCGAGCATCAGCGGCAGGCAGCCGAAGGGACGAAGCGCGATGACTGAGCCCGTTGTGCCCGCCCCGCGCCGTTGGCCGGTGATCCCGACGATTGTCGTCCTGTGCGCCGTCGCGGCGATGATTGCGCTGGGCGTGTGGCAGCTGCAGCGCAAGGCCGAGAAGGAGGCGCTGATCGTGCTCTACGATCGCAACATGGCGATGTCGTCGCTCGTCTCCTACCCGAAGCTGCCGCCGGTTCCGGACGCGATGCTGTTCCGCAAGAGCAGCGTCGTCTGCCTGGAGGTCGTCCAATGGGATCCGCGCGGCGGCACCGACCGCAAGGGGGCCAGCGGCATCCGCATGATCGCCGACTGCCGCACCGGTGCCGAGGGTCCGGGTGTGCTCGTCGACGTCGGGATTGCCGAAGACTTCAAGCCGCCGCAGTGGCAGGGCGGGACCGTGCAGGGAACGATCGTCCCCGGCCCGGAACAGCCGACACTGGTCGAGCGGCTCACGGGCAAGGCGGTTCCGGCGCGCGCGATGCTTGTTGCCGATACGCCGGTCGCGGGATTGCGCGCCAGCGCGGTGCCGACGGGCGCCGGTGTCCCGAACAATCATCTGGCCTACGCCTTCCAATGGTTCTTTTTCGCGATCGTGGCGCTGATTATATACGTCATCGCCGTGCGCCGCCGCTTGCAGCGGTGACGGCGCGCCGTTAGGGCGCATGTCCGTGATGGATTATATCAGCACCCGCGGCTCCGCGCCGACCCTCGACTTCCGCGCCGCCACGCTCGCCGGTCTCGCCAGCGACGGCGGGCTTTATGTGCCGGCGATATGGCCGCAGCTGTCGGTGGACGATATTCGCGCGCTTGCGGGTCTCGACTATACCGAAACGGCGGTGCGGGTGATGACGCCGTTTGTCGCGGGTATCCTGACAGAGGACGAACTGCGCGAGCTTTGCAGGGCCGCCTACGGCCGCTTCAGCCACGACGCCGTGACGCCGCTCGTCCAGCTTGATCATCGCCACTGGCTGCTCGAACTGTTCCACGGCCCGACGCTGGCGTTCAAGGATGTGGCGCTGCAATTGCTCGGGCAGCTGTTCGAAAAGTTCCTGGCGGGCGGCGACACCGACATCACGATCGTCGGCGCGACCTCGGGTGATACCGGTTCGGCGGCGATCGAGGCGGTCGCGGGACGCGAGCATATTCGCATCTTCATGCTCCATCCCGAAGGCCGCGTCAGCGACGTCCAGCGCCGGCAGATGACGACGGTGCTCGCACCGAACGTCTATAATATCTCGATCGACGGCAGCTTCGACGATGCGCAGGCGATGGTGAAGCGGCTGTTCGGCGACGAAGAGGCGCGCAGCCAAGTCACGCTGTCGGCAGTGAACAGCATCAACTGGGCGCGGCTGATGGCGCAGGTCGTCTATTATTTCTACGCCGCGGTGCGCCTCGGCGGCCCCGACCGCCCGGTGGCGTTCAGCGTTCCTACCGGCAATTTCGGCGATGTGTTTGCGGGCTATGTCGCGGCACAAATGGGCTTGCCGATCGCGCGGCTCGTCGTCGCGACCAACGTCAACGACATCCTCTATCGCGCGCTGACCAGCGGCGACTATAGCGCGGGCAGCGTCACCGCGACGGCGACGCCGAGCATGGACATCCAGGTCAGCAGCAATTTTGAACGCCTGCTCTTCGATTTAGCGGGCCGTGACGGTGCTGCGATCACCGGCATGATGGACGAGTTCGACGCGAAGCGCGCCATGACCATCCCCGCGGATATGCTTGCCGGCGCGCGCGATCTCTTCTCGAGCGCGCGCATCGACGCCGATGCGATGGCGCTCGCGTTGCGCTGGGCGCAGGAGAAGGGCGGGCAGATCATCGATCCGCACAGCGCGGTGGGGCTTGCGGCCGCACGAGCCGTGGACATCGACGCCGAGGTGCCGATCGTCACCCTTGCGACCGCGCATCCCGCGAAGTTTCGCGACGCCGTCGAGCGCGCCACCGGCGTCCGCCCGCCGCTCCCCGCGCGCCTCGGCAATCTGTTCGAGCGCGAGGAGCGCTACGCGAAGCTGCCGGGCGATTATGATGCGGTGAAGGCCTATATCCTCGGCGAGGCGGCGCGTGGCTGATCTGCCGCCGCTCGTCACCCTGGTCGGTGAGGCATGGGATGATTACGGGCTGGTCGACAGCGGCGGCGGGCGCAAGCTCGAACGCTACGGCCGATATCGCTTCATCCGCCCCGAGCCGCAGGCGATGTGGGCCCCCGCGCTGCCCGCCAGCGAATGGGAAGCTGCCGACGGCGAGTTCATCCCCGCATCCGACGACGACGGCGGCGGTCGTTGGTACTTTAACAAGCCGGTGCCTGCCGAGGGCTGGCCGCTGGCGTGGCGCGAGACGCGCTTTACCGCGCAATGCACGCCCTTCCGCCATCTGGGCTTCTTTCCCGACATGGCGCCGGTGTGGGACTGGCTGCGTACGCAAGTCGCCGACAAGCCCGATCCCGCGTTCCTCAACCTCTTCGGCTACACTGGCGTCGGCAGCCAGGCGCTCGCCGCGGCGGGCGCGTCGGTGACGCATGTCGATGCCTCGAAGAAGTCGGTGTCGCAGGCGCGCGAGAATGCCGCGCTGGCGGGTATGGCGGAAAGGCCGATCCGCTGGATCGTCGATGACGCGGGCAAGTTCACGGCGCGTGAAGTGCGGCGCGCGCGGCGCTACGACGCGATCCTGCTCGATCCGCCCAAGTTCGGGCGGGGCCCGAACAACGAACGCTGGCAATTGGAAGAGGGTCTTGCGCCGCTGCTCGCCGATTGCCGCCAACTGCTCGATGCAGACAGCCGGGCGCTGTTTCTGACCGTCTATGCCGTTCGTATGTCGGCGCTCGCGATCGGCGAGCTGCTCGCGCAGCTTTTCGCCGACCTGCCGGGCAAGGTCGAATGCGGCGAGCTGGCGGTCCGCGAGGAAGCGCGGGGGCTGTTACTCCCCACCGCCATCTTCGCGCGCTGGACCCGCTGACACTCCGAGCAACGGCACCGGCCCGACCCTTCACCCGGCCTCCCTAAGGACGGTAATCTGGGGAGGCCGGGTGGGGGAGCGGGCCCGTGCCGCCTTCGCCGGCAGGCGAAAAAAATCAGAGCGCCGCTAGCTCGATCCGGTTGCGGCCGCTTTCCTTCGCCCGGTAGAGCGCGTCGTCGGCGGCCTTGAGCGCCGCGCGCGCGTCGCCGAAGCCGAAGACGTCGGCGACCCCGCCGGAGAAAGTGATCTGGCCGAAGGGCTGGTCGGTCTTGCGGTTGATCAAACGCCGATTGGCGAGCGACTCGCGTGCCTCGTCGAGCTTCTTCGCGGCTTCGCTCGGCGGCAGGCCGCGGAACAGCATCACGAATTCCTCGCCGCCGTGACGCGCGACATGGCAATGGTCGTTCGAGATATGTGCGAGCGTGTCGGCGATCAGCTTGATCACGCGGTCGCCGGCTTCATGGCCGTGGGTGTCGTTGACTTCCTTGAACTTGTCGATGTCGCAGAAGGCGACCGACAACGGCTCGCACGCGGCGCGCGCTTCCTCATAATGACGTTCGAGCAATACCTCGAACGCGCGTCGGTTCGGCAGGCCGGTGAGATAGTCGACCTCGGCGTCGCGCTTGGCGCGCGCGAGGCTGCGGCGGAGCGAACGGGCTTCGTCTTCGCTCTTGCGCATTTCCTCTTCGGCGTGGCGCGTGCGCTCGAGCATGACCTTGGCGATGTCGGCGAGGTGCGAGACGAGCTCCCCGGTTTTCTGGACCTGTTCGAGGTCGCTGACATGCTCCTCCAGCTTGGTGCCATATTCGCTGGTCGCGCTGCGCGCGGCCTTGGTGTTCGTCTGAAAGGTTTCTAGGTTCGATTCGAGGCGGGCGACCATACGGTCGAGTTCGGCGCTGTCGGGCTGGATGGGCTCCTGCTTCGCCAGCTCGTCGAGCCATTGCTGGGTGATGCCTTCGCCGCTTCCGGCGCGCGTTGCAATCTGCCTGGCGAGACGGGGATTGATCCCCGAAAAGGCGCTGTGAGCGATGAGCAGGTTCGTCGCGGTCACGTCGATATCATGGTCGAGCAGGAAGGCGCTGATCGCGCCGACCAGCTGATGACGCGCCTCGCGCATCAGGTCATGGGTTACGGCCGAACCTGCTACCCGCTCACCTTCGCGAGCGCCGCCTTCCGCACTCCGTAATCCAAGCCAGCCCAGGAGCCGCCCGACCGGCTCGTTCGAAGGTGTTGCGCGTGTGGTCATGCGCCATTTAACGGGCGCTGGTCCCCAAGTTTTAATGGCTAACGCAAATTATCCGACAGCGCCGGTCACGGCATGATGCGGCCTTCGTCGCGCCCCGGCATCGGTGCCAGCATCGGCACGATGACGGCGGAAATCACCAGCCACACCGCCGAAGCAAGGATCGCTTGGGCCAGCGTGCGGAAATCGGCGATCATCCCGAACAGCCAGGCGCCGATTGCCATCGCGCCGAAGGTGACCGCTTGATAGATCGCCATGCAGCGTCCGAGGATCGCCTCGGGCGAGCGAAGCTGCATCGCGACGTTGAGCGTCGTCAGCACCGACACCCACGCCATCCCGGCGACGAACGCCGCGATAAGGATCGCCGGCAGGCTTTGGATCAATGCGACGGGCAGCATCGCGGCCGCGTAGACCAGCGAGGCGGCGGTCACGATCCGGTCGCTGCCCCAGCGGCGGCGGAGATTGCCCACGAGCAGCGCGGCGATGATCGAGCCAGCACCGAAAGCGGCAAGGCACAGGCCGTAGACGGTTTCGGTGCCCTGCAGCCGGTCGCGGACGAGCGAGGGGAGCAGGGCCTGAAAGCTGATGGCCGGGATGCCAAAGATAAAGCCCCGGATGAGGATGCGGCGCACCGGGTCCGACTGGTAACAGAAGCGCAGACCCGTCGTGATCGAGGCCAGCATGGGCGAGCGTTTGGGCTCGGCCACCTCGGGATGCCAGCGCATGAGGACGATGATCAGCGCCAGATAGGAGACGGCGTTGAGTGCGAAGGCCGGCGCGGGGCCGGTGACCGATATGAGAAGTCCTCCGAGCGCCGGACCGGCGCTGCGCGCCAGGTTGAAAGCGATACTGTTGAGCGCAATCGCCTGCGGCAGATCCTTTGGACCGACCTGCATCCGCACCGACGCCTGCCAAGCGGGACCGTTGAGCGCGGTCCCGGCGCCGACGGCGAGAGTGAAGAAGAGCAGCAGCAGCGGCGTGATCGCGCCCATCCAGGTCGTCACGGTCAACGCCGCCGAAACGAGCAGCATCCCCGTCTGCGCCGCCAGCATCACGCGTCGCCGGTCGTAATTATCGGCGATCGCGCCCGCAAAGACGCCGAGCAGCAGGATCGGGATCGTCGCACCCGCCTGCACCAGCGCGATCAGCATGTGCGACCGGGTGAGTTCGGTCATCAGCCAAGCGGCACCGACCGACTGGATCATCGATCCCATGTTCGACGCGAGATTGGCGATCCAGATCGCGCGAAAGGCGGGGTAGCGAAAGGGGGCGAGTGCGGAAGGCGGGGAAGGCGTGTCGGGACTCACGCTTCCCCGCCTAGACCTGCGCCGCGGGTGCGGCAAGCGGGGCTATTCGGTGAGTTCGAAATCGGCCTCGCCGCCCTCGGCCGACGACGGCCCGATCCACAGCTTGAATGCGCCGGGCTCGCTGCCCCAGCTCATGTCTTGGCGCGTAAAGGCCAGGTCGGCGTCGGTCAGGGTAAAGCGCACGGTGCGCTTCTCCCCCTTTTTCAGCGCGATCTTTTCAAAGCCCTTCAATTCCTTGACCGGCCTGGTCACCGATCCGGTAACGTCGTGGACATAGAGCTGCACGACCTCTTCGCCGTCGCGGGCGCCGCTGTTGGTGACGGTGACGCTTGCGGTCAGCGTCTCGCCCGGCGCGATTTTCGCCTTGTCGAGCGTAACCGGCGAATAAGTAAAGCTGGTGTAGCTGAGGCCATAGCCGAAAGGATAAAGCGGCGTGTTCGGCGTATCGAGATAGCGCGACACATATTTGGCGTTGGGGTCCTTCGGATTGATCGGCCGCCCGGTGTTCTTCATGTCGTAATAGATCGGCACCTGCCCGACATTGCGCGGGAAGGTGACGGGCAGCTTCGCCGACGGATTATAGTCGCCGTACAGAACGTCGGCGATCGCATGGCCGCCCATCGTGCCCGGATACCAGGCCTCCAGGATCGCATCGGCATTGGCGTCGGCCCATTCGATGCTGTTCGGGCGCCCGCTCAGCAGTACGAGGATGATCGGCTTTCCGGTCTTCTTGAGCTCTTCGAGCAGCGCCTGCTGGTTGCCGGGAAGGTCCAGGGAGGTCCGGCTCGCGGCCTCCCCGGTCATGTCCCACTTCTCACCCATCGCGGCGATGATCACGTCCGATTTCTGCGCCAGCGCGAGCGCCTCGGCAAAGCCGTCGCTCTTGCCGGCGTCCTCGAAGCCATAGCCCGCGCCGCGGGCATAGCCGACGCTCGTTCCCTTCGGCGCGCGCGCCTGCAGCCCTTCGAGCAGCGTCACCGGACGCGTCTTGCGATCGCCCGCCGCGGCCCAGCTGCCGATCATGTCTTCCTTGCTGTTGCCGAGCGGACCGATCACCGCGATCGACTTCGCCGACGCGGCGAGGGGCAGGGCGTTGTCCTTGTTCTTCAGGAGGACGATCGACTTGCGCGCCACATCGCGCGCGGCCTCCAGGAATTCGGGCTTGTAGATCGTCGCCTTCTCGCGCGCCTCGACCGAATAGCGATAGGGATCCTCGAACAGCCCGCGGCGGTACTTCATTTCGAGGATCAGCTTCACCGCCTCGTCGACGCGCGCGACGTCGACCTTGCCCTCGGCAACCGATTTCGCGAGATATTCCATGAACACCGCGCCTTGCAGGTCCATGTCGACCCCGGCGTTGATCGCCTGTTCGCCCGCCTGTTTCAGATCCTTCGAATAACCGTGCGCGACCATTTCGTTGATCGACGTGTAATCGGTTACCACAAAGCCCTTGAAGCCCCATTTCTCGCGCAGCACGTCGGTGAGCAGATAGTGGCTGCCCGACGCCGGGACGCCGTCATACTCGTTGAACGCGGTCATGAAGGTCGCGGCGCCGGCGTCGGCCGCGGCCTTGAACGGGGGCAGATAGACGTCGCGCAGCGTCCGCTCCGAAATATCGACGGTGTGATAGTCGCGTCCCGCCTGCGCCGCGCCATAGGCGGCGAAATGCTTCGCGGTCGCCAGCACGGTATCGATGCGCCGCAGATCGTCGCCCTGGAAACCGCGGACCCGCGCCTTCGCGATCTCGCTGCCGAGGAAGACATCTTCGCCCGATCCTTCCGACACGCGGCCCCAGCGCGGGTCGCGCGCGACGTCGACCATCGGCGCGAAGGTCCAGTGAATGCCTTCGGCCGCCGCCTCGGTCGCCGAAACTCGAGCAGCCTTTTCAATGGCTTTCATGTCCCAGCTCGCCGATTCACCGAGCGAGATGGGAAAGATGGTGCGGTGGCCATGGACGACGTCATAGCCGAAGAGGAGCGGGATTTTGAGCCGCGTTTCCTCGACTGCAAGCCGCTGCAGCTCGCGCGTATATTTGGCGGTGAAGGCGTTGAAGATCGATCCGATGCGACCCTTGCGGATGTCGTCCTGATAGCCCTGTCGCATCGTCGGGCCGGTCGAATCCCAGTCGCTGGTGAGCAGCGACAGCTGGCCAATCTTTTCCTCCAGCGTCATCTTCGCCATCAGCTCGGCGATGAACTTGTCCATCGCCGGGTCGGGCTTCATCCATCCGGTCGAATCTACTTCGGCCGCGGACTGCTGTGCCCGCGCGGCCGGTTTGGCGAGGAGCGGGGCGGAAGAGAGCTGGGCGACAACCATCAGGGCAGCAAGCGTCAGGCTGGCAAGATTGCGCGATTTCGGCGGCATGATTCGTCCTTCCCCATTGGGTCTCTCTTTAGTTTATGGCGCACGGATTGGCGGTTTAAAGTCATTTCCGGGCCGGTCCCGGGTCCGCTTTGCTGTGTCGCTTCCCTCTATACAGCTATCGTGAAACCGGTTACAAATCAAATCAACAACGAATACGGGTTCCCCGTGATTCGGCGTCGTATCGGCTCAAAAGCCGGGCGTATCTGCCGGAAACGGAGAGTTCGGGGCACGTTTAATGGGAGGATGCCGTGAAGTCATACCGTCAGATTCAGAATAATGCCGCGCGCCGGTCGCATGTCCGGATGCTTGCTGCGGCGCTTGCCTATAGCAGCGCCGGCGCGGCGCTTGCGCTCGGCATGGCGGCGCCCGCGCAGGCGCAGGTTTCAAACGCATCGCTTCGCGGCAATGTGAAAGCCGACGGCGGCGTGTCGCAGGTCACCGCGATCAACGTGAACACCGGCCTGACGCGCAGCGTATCGGTGGCTGCGAACGGCAGCTATAATTTCGCCTCGCTCCCCGCTGGCACATACCGCCTCGAACTCACGACACCGAATGGCGTGCGCCGGACGGATGATTTTACCCTGAATGTCGCCCAGAGCGCCGTGCTTGATTTCGATTTCTCGTCCGAAGATATCGCCTCGGGCGACGGCGATGCGATCATCGTCACGGGCAGCCGCATCCGATCGATGGAGGGCGGCGAAGTTGGCACCAATATCTCGCAGCGCCTGATCGAGGTCCTGCCGCAGAACAATCGCAACTTCCTGGCCTTTGCCGACCTCGCGCCGGGCGTTCAGTTCGTGACCAACGGCAGCGATCAATCGCGTTTGCAGGGCGGCGCGCAGGGCAGCAACGCGGTCAACATCTTCATCGATGGTGTCGGGCAGAAGGACTATGTCCTGAAGAACGGCATCACAGGTCAGGATTCGACGCAGGGTAACCCGTTCCCGCAGCTCGCGATCGGTGAGTATCGCGTCATCAGTTCGAACTACAAGGCCGAATATGACCAAGTCAGCTCGGTCGCGGTCACCGCAATCACCAAGTCGGGCACCAACGAATTCCATGGCGAAGGCTTCATCGACTTCACCAATCAGGATTTGCGCGACCGCCGTCCGAACGAAAATTTCCCGCGCTATATCCCGAAGACGCGCACCAAGGACTTGCAGTTCGGCGGCGCGCTCGGCGGGCCTATCATCAAGGATATGTTGCACTTTTTCGTGACCTACGAAGGCAAGCGCCGCGTCAATCCGCGCGACGTGACGCCGGGTCTGGATCTGCCCGTTTCCTATTTCCCGACCGAATATCAGGGTGTGTTCGGATCGGCGAACGAGACGTTCAACGAGAATCTCTATTTCGGAAAGCTCAACTTCACCCCGACCTCGAACGACCTGTTCGAATTTTCGGTCAAATATCGCGACGAGAGCGGCGAGCAGTTCAACAGCGGCATCGCCGCGTTCGAAACCCGCACGATCGCAAAGGTCGAGGAATGGCGTGGTCTCGCGCGCTGGGAGCATACGGGCGATACCTGGGTCAACGACTTCAAGGTCGCGTATGAAGATGTGACCTGGGGACCGCGCCCGCTCAATTTCGGCAATGTCTCGATCTTCAACGCTACCGTCCCGAACACGCCGCCTGCAACAGGATCGCGCCGCGGCGATATTCTTCGCATCGGCGCCGGCAGCAACTTCCAGGACAAGGGCCAGAGCGGCTGGCAGGTGTCGAACGACTTCACTTACACCGGGCTTGAAGGACATACATTCAAGGTCGGCGTGAAGGGCAAGTGGATCAAGCTCAACACCAATACCCAGAACGGCGTGAATCCCGTTTTCACCTACAATGTGAACTACAACCCGAACGGGGGCACGTTCAACGACGACATCCCCTATCGCATGGTGTTCAGCGCGCCGGTTGATGGCGGCGATCCGAACATCACCTCGAACAATTTCCAGTTCGGCGTCTATGCGCAGGACGATTGGGAATATGACGACCGGTTGACGCTCAATATCGGCCTGCGTTGGGATTATGAGCGCACCCCGGCGTTCCTGAACTATGTTCACGATCCCGCGATCGCCAATTTCGTGGCGGGCCGCGCCTCCTACACCGGGCCGAACGGTGTCGTGACGCCGCCGTACGCAAACCTGGCGAATGCCGATTACGACATCGACGACTATATCTCGACGGGTTCGGAACGTAAGGCGTTCAAGGGTGCGTGGCAGCCGCGTGTCGGCTTCACCTACGCGCTCGACGACGAAAAGCGATTCTCGATCTTCGGCGGTTACGGCCGCTCTTATGACCGCACGCAGTTCGACTTCATCCAGCAGGAGCTGTCGCAGGGCCTGTTCGCGACTCGGACGTTCAACTTCAACAACCCCGGCGATACGACCAACGTCTGCGCACCGAGCGCGACCTGCATCGCCTGGAATCCGGCTTATCTGACGCCGGAAGGCCGCGCGGCGCTGATCGCCGGGCTGCCCGTCGGCGCCGGACGCGAACTGCGCTTCATCAACAACAAGCTGAAGACACCCTATTCGGACCAGTTCAGCCTGGGCGCCCGCGGTCGGTTCGACCTGCTCGATCTCGAAGTCGGCTACAGCTATGTCGAGAGCAAGGACGGCTTCGCCTATCTGCTCGGCAACCGCCGTGCGAACGGCACGTTCTTCCCGGCCACCGGCAACCCGGACTCGCCGTTCGGCTTCCCGCCGGCGCCGTTCGGCAGCATCATCATCGGCACGAATGGGATCGAGACGCGCGCCAACACAGCATATTTCAAGCTGACGAAGCGCTATACGCAATTCTCGCCGTGGAGCCTCGATGCGACCTATACCTTCACCGATGCCGAGGAAAACCGGCAGTTTGGCGAGACCTTCAGCCTCGATTTCCCGAACATGGATGCCTATCCCTTCATCACTTCAACCGGCGTGCGCAAGCATCGCTTCGTGATGGCGGGCTCGGTGGACATTCCCTACGGAATCACGCTGTCGGGCAAGTTCCAGATCGCCTCGCCGAAATATCTTGCGGCTTTTGTGTTCACGCCGGGCAATCCGAACAGCCGCGACGTGATTTCGACGAAGACCGAGGGGAATGGGGATCTCTGGGGCTATCGCCAGATGGATCTGTCGATCACCAAGAACATCCCGCTCAAGTTCATCAACGACGACACACGCATCCGCCTGCGCGTCGACATCATCAACTTGTTCAACGACCGCAACTTCAGCGGCTTCAATGCAACGACCGGGCTTCGCAACCCGACCGACTATGCGATTGATGGCCCGCCGCGGACGATTAAGCTATCAGCCGGTTTCTCTTTCTGACCGGCTGAATAGGACGCCCGGCCACACACCCCTCCCGTTGGCCGGGCGTCTTTCTTTTTGGAGTATGTGATGTCGTTCCGGATCGGGGCGTTCGCCTTGCCCCTCGTGGCGTTGACCGCTGCCTGCGTCGCCAGTCCCGCGCCGTCCGCGACAACATCGTCCGCCACCGCCGCTCTGGCGCCGATGACCGAGGCGGCTTTTTCGGAAGAGTTGACCCAGCGGACCTTCCGCTATTTCTGGGACACCACGGACACCAAACGCTGTCTCGCGCCCGACCGCTGGCCGAGCAATCCCTTCTCGTCGATCGCGGCGACGGGCTTTGCACTGACTGCCTATGGCATCGGGGCCGAGCGCGGTTATGTGTCCCGCGCCGAAGCCGCGGCGCGCACGCGCGATTGCCTGCGCTTCTATTGGACCGCGCCGCAAGGACCGGAAGCCGCGGGGAACACCGGCTATAAAGGCTTCTACTATCACTTTCTGAAGAACGACGACGGCACGCGCTTTCGCAATGTCGAGCTATCGACCGTTGACACCAGCCTGTTCCTCGGCGGCGTGCTGTTTGCGCAAAGCTATTACGATCGAAGCGATCCGGTCGAGGCCGAGATCCGCGATCTGGCGGAGAAGATCTACACCCGCGTCGACTGGCGCTGGGCGCAGCGCAATACCACCGGCACGCAGGCCGATAACCTCCGCAACTCGCACGCGATCACCATGGGCTGGAAGCCCGAGAAGGGGTGGGAGACGCACGACTGGGTCGGCTATAACGAGGGCATGCTCGTCTATGTGCTCGCGCTCGGCTCGCCGACCCACGCGGTCGACAAAGATGCGTGGGACAAGGGCTGGGCGGCCGATCTGGAAAAGGACTGGGGCAGCTTCTACGGGCAGCAGCATTTGCAGTTCGAGCCGCTGTTCGGCCATCAGTACAGCCATGTCTGGGTCGATTTCCGGGGTATTCGGGACGAGTTCATGCGCGCCAAGGGCATCGATTATTTCGAGAACAGCCGCCGCGCGACTTTGGCGCAGCGCGCCTATGGTGCCGCCAATCCGAACAAATGGGTGGGCTACAGCGCCGACATCTGGGGCTGGACCGCGTCGGACGGGCCGGGATATTCCGAGGGCAAGTATCGCGTGAACGGCACCTCGCGTGCGTTTAACGGCTATATGGCGCGCGGCGTCAGCGCGATCCGCGTCGTCGATGATGGCACGGTCGTTCCGACCGCGGCGGGCGGTTCGGTCGCCTTCGCGCCCGAGGTCGCGATCCCGGCGCTGATGGCGATGCGCACACAGTACGGGTCGCGCCTCTATACCCGCTATGGCTTCAAGGATGCCTTCAACCCCAGCTTCACGTTCGCTGATGCGACATCGGGCGACGGGACGATCGATCCGGTGCAGGGCTGGATCGCGAACGACTATCTTGGCATCGACCAAGGGCCGATCCTGATGATGATGGAGAACCACCGCAGCGGCTTCGTCTGGAAAGTGATGCGCAAGAACCCGCACATCGTGCGCGGGTTGAAGCGGATCGGCTTTACTGGCGGCTGGCTCGATCAGGCCAAGCCCGAGTAATCAGCAGCCCTTGCCGACGCAAAGGTCGGCGAGCACCGGATAATGGTCCGACGGCAGCTTGCCGCCCGTCTGCTGTGTCAGCGTCGCATGCCGCAGCACTGTCACACCTTCGCTCACGAAGATGTGATCGATCGGTGCAGGTTCGACCTGGTCGACCTTGAACGCTGTAAATGTACCGAGGGGACCGAAATGCGGCGTGCGGCTGATGGTCAGCGTGTCGCGCAGCGCGTCTGCGCCTGCTTCGGTGATCGCCACGTAGGCGGGGCTGTCGGTCGGACTGTTGAAGTCGCCCATGAGCACCACCGTGTCGCCGGCCCTGCGATGGCCTGCGATCCAGCTCCGGATCAGCTTCGCGCCCTCCAGACGCGCGGTCAGCCCGACATGATCCATATGCGTGTTGACGACGAGCAGGCTGCGCTTCGCCACCTTGTCGGTCAGCCGCGCCCAGCTCGCGACGCGCGGATAGGCGGCGTCCCAGCCCTTCCCCGGCACATCGCGGGTGGGGGAGAGCCAGAAGGTGCCCGACTGGACCAGCGCGAAGCGGTCGCGCCGATAGCCGAGCAGCGAAAATTCGCCCTTCTCCTTGCCGTCGTCTCGCGCGACGCCGACGAAGGCATAGCCGGGCAGGTCGGCCTCAATATCGCGCTTCTGGCCCAGCAGCACCTCCTGCATCCCGACCAGGTCGGGCGCATAATAAGCGATGAGGCTGGTCAGCGCTCTCCGCCGATGGATCCACGCATTGTCGCCGTCCGATGCGATGTCGAGCCGGATGTTGTAGGTCATCGCGCTGTAGCGATCTGCGCGTTCCTTTGCGGCCGCCGGCAGCGCGAGCAAAGCGGCGAGGAGCAGCGCCAGCCAGCGCATCAGAGGTTGGCGCCGTTCGTCGCGATGATCTCGCTGTAAAAGCGCGCACTGCGCTTCGGCGTGCGCACCTGCGTCTGATAATCGACATGGACGATCCCGAAGCGCTTCGAATAGCCGAGGGACCATTCGAGGTTGTCGAGCAGCGACCACGCCATATAGCCGCGTACATCGACGCCCTGCCGGATCGCCTCGCCGATCGCGGCGATATGCGTGCGGAAATAATCGCAGCGCAGCGGGTCGTCGATCCCTTCGGGGCCCGCGGTTGGGGGGTCGTAGAAGGCGGCGCCGTTTTCGGTGATGTAGAGCGGGATGTTGCCAAAGGTGTCGCGGAACCAGACGAGCATGTCGGTCATCGCGGGGGGATAGACTTCCCAGTCGGTGGTGGTGTGGGTCGCGATCTGCTTCACCGGCGCGGCGCGTTGCGGCCACTGGTTCGGGTCATATCTGACGACGTTGCGCGTGTAATAATTTATTCCAATGAAATCAACCGGTTGGTTGATGTCCTTGAGATCGTCCGCCGGCCATTCGGGCCAGGCTTCGCCGAAGATTTCCTTGAGTTCTTCGGGATAGGAACCCTTCAGCGCCGGGTCGAGATACTGGCGGTTCATATAGGCGTGCGCGCGGGCGGTGGCGGCGATATCTTCGGGGCTGTCGGTGGCCGGATATTTCGGCTCGATGTTGACGACGAGGCCGATTTCGTGCGCTCCGTCGGCGCGATAGGCCTGCACGGCCTTTCCGTGCGAGCGCATGAGATTGTGCGTAGCGATCGGCGCCTCGAACATGTTGCGGTGCCCCGGCGCCAGCGCGCCGTGGAGATAGCCGCCGTCGGTGATCACCCAGGGTTCGTTGAGCGTCACCCATTTGGTCACCAGCCCGTCGAGCGCGCGGTACATCACGCGGGCATATTCGGCGAACCAGTCGGCGCTGTCGCGGTTGAGCCAGCCGCCGCGGTCGTCGAGCGCGACGGGCAGGTCCCAATGGTGTAGCGTCAGCAGCGGCTCGATGCCCTGCTTCAGCAGGGTGTCGACAAGGCGCTTGTAGAAATCGAGCCCCTTGTCGTTCACGCGGCCGGTCCCCTCGGGCAGCACGCGACCCCAATTGACGCTGAAGCGATAGGCTTGCAGCCCGAGTTCGCGCATCAGTGCGACGTCGCTTTCCATGCGATTGTAGTGGTCGCAGGCGACGTCGCCGGTGTCGCCCGGCGCCGCCATCAGCCGCGAGTCGTGCGTAAAGCGCTGCCAGATGCTCGCGCCCGCGCCGTCGGCGAGCGGCGAGCCCTCTATCTGATAGGCCGCGGTTGCAGCACCCCACAGGAAATTGTCGGGGAAGGGCGTGTGCGTCATTTCTTGTCCTTCGCGGGGAGGCGGTGTTCGAGGAGCCAGGCGTAGAGCGCCGGATCGTCATAGGCGGGATCCCAGGCATTGTGGCCGAGATCGGGATAGATGGTGAGCCGCGCCTTGCGGCCGCCACAGGCGCGGATGGCGCGCGCCATGGCGAAGCTGCCCTCGGGCAGGACGACATCGTCGCGGTCGCCGTGAAAGGCCCAGACGGGCAAATCCATGATCCGGCACGCCCCGCCGGGATCGCCGCGCCCCGCGACCGGCGCGACCGCGGCGAAGCGCGTCGGCTCGGCTATCGCCCAGCGCCAGCTCGCATGGCCGCCGCGGCTGAGGCCGGTGAGGTAGATGCGCGCCGGGTCGATGCGGTATTTCTTTGCGGCATAGTCGACCAGCCGGTCGAGCCTTTCGATGTCCCAGTCCTGATCGGCGCCGAGCAAGGGCGAGACGGTGACGAAGGGGAAATCGGGATCGCGGTCGGCGATCTTCGGCGGGCCGTGGACCTTGACCTTCGCGACATCGTCGCCACGCTCGCCCGATCCGTGGAGGAAAATCAGCAGCGGCCATCGCTTCGCCTTGTCCGCTGAATAGCCGCGCGGCAGGAACAGCTGATAGGGATAATTGCCCGCCTCGATCGCAGGCTGGGGGCTTTGTCCGTCGGTCATCTGCGCCACCGCTGGAGGAGAGAGGGCGAGGGCTGCAACCGCGAAGACCATCTTCGCCCAACCCAACCCCGTTCGTGCTGAGCTTGTCGAAGCACCGTTCTTCCTCGGCGCCAAAAGAAAAGAACGGCCCCCTTCGACTGCCTTGCAGGCGCTCAGGACAGGCTTCGACGAGCTCAGGGCGAACGGAGTTTTCAAGTTCGAAGTCACGATTGTCATCCTTTGACGCTCCCGGTCAGGAGGCCGCTCAGATAGAAGCGCTGCAGCGCGAGGAAGAGGATCAGCACCGGCAGGGTGGTGATGACGGCGCCCGCCATCATCAGCTCGTTATCCTGCACATGCTCGCGGCTCATCGCGGCGAGCGCGACGGGGAGGGTGTAAAGCTGCTGGTCGGCGAGAATGATCAGCGGCCACATGAAGTCGTTCCAGCTCGACAGGAAAACGAACAGCGCCAGTGTGACGATGATCGGGGTCAGGATCGGCAGCACGACGCGGCGCAATATCTGCCCCTCGCTCGCGCCGTCGATGCGCGCCGCCTCGAGCATCTCGTCGGGGATCGACAGGCAATATTGGCGGACGAGGAAGATGCCGAAGATGCCCGCGAGCCAGGGTACGAGCGCGCCGGCATAGCTGTTGACCAGTCCCATCGCCTTGAGTTCGAGGAAGAGCGGCAGCATCCCGATCTGCCCCGGCACGACGAGCGCCGCGACGAGCAGGCGGAAGGTCGCGTCGCGGCCCTTGAAGCGCAGCGTTGCAAAGGCATAGCCTGCGGGGACGGTGAAGAGCAGGGCGAGGACCGTCGCGAGCGTGGACACCAACACACTGTTCGCGAGGAAGCGGCCGACGCCGAAGGTGCCGAACAACATCCGGTAATTGTCGAGCGTCGGGCTGTCGGGGAGTAGCGGGGGCGGGAATTGCGATGCCTCGCCGCGCGCCATGAAGCTGACCGATACCATCCAGAGCAGCGGGGCGATCGTCAGCAGTGCGACAAATGCGGCGAGCAGCGTAACGGTCCAGCGATTCACGCGCATCTAAATTCATCCAGATTGGAAACACGCCATGTTCCCCCGCGAAGGCGCGGGCCCATCGCAGATCGGCACAAAATAGCACGGGCGGGTGATGGATCCCCGCCTTCGCGGGGAAACCCAGAAGGGAAAGGCCGCGCAGCATTCATCAGACCGCCTTCCTCGCCAGCCGCAGCTGCACCAGCGTCACCGCGAGAATACAGAGGAAGAGCAGGAAAGCGACCGCCGCACCCGAACCGAGGTTCCACCATTTGAACCCCTCCTCATACATGAAATAGAGGATGGTGACGGTCGACTGGGCGGGGCCGCCCTGCGTCATCACATAGGGTTCGGCGAAGAGCTGGAACATCGCGGCGACGGTCAGCACCGAGACGAGCAAAACCGTCGGCGCGATCGCGGGCGAGGTCACATGGCGGAGGCGCGTCCACCAGCCTGCGCCATCGATCCGCGCGGCTTCCTCCAGCTCGCGCGGCACCGTCTGCAGCGCGGCGAGGAAGATGATCATATTGTAGCCGAAGGTCTTCCACCCGACGAAGATCAGGATCGCGGGCAGCGACGCGTGCGGATCGCCGAGCCAGTCGACCGGCGCGATCCCGAACAGCGAGAGCAGATAATTGACGAGGCCATAGCGCGTATGAAGCAGATAGCGCCACACGACCGCGGTCGCGACGAGCGTCGTCACATAGGGCGCGAACAGCGCGACGCGCCACACCGGCCGCCATTTAAGCCAGCGCGAATTGACGAGCATCGCGGCGAACAACGACAGGCCAACAACGAAGGGCACGCCCAGGAGGACGAACCAGAGCGTGTTGCCCATCGCCTTCCAGAACAGCGGGTTCTCGACCAGCCGCGCGTAATTCTGGAAGCCCACGAAGCGCAGGTTCGACAGGTCGGCGAGCGCATAGATGTCGAAATCGGTGAAGCTCAGTAGCAGCGACGCCACCGCGGGGATCACGAAGAAGATGACGATCGCGGTCAGCGCGGGCGCGCTCATGCCCAAGCCGGCGCGCGCCTCGCGGGTTCGGCTGACCGCCGTCACAGCGCCTGCCCTTTGCCCAGCATCCAGCGCCGCTTTTCGAGCAGGCGGTCGGCGCGGCGGTCGATCTCTTTCGCAGCGGCATCGACGGTATATTCGCCGCGCACCATGCGCTCGGCGACGATCTGCATCTCGGTGACGATGCGTTCCCATTCGGGAACCTTGGGCAGCGCGGTGGCGCGGTCGAGCTGGACCCTGAAGGGCGCGACAATCGGGTCGCCTGCAAGGCCCGCCGCCGCCCAGACCGAGCGGCGCGCGGGGAGGTCGCCGGTGAGCTGATGGAAGCTGAGCTGCGCCGACGGCGCCAGCAGCCGCGACACGACGTCCCACGCTGCATCGGCGCTCTGGGTGCCGGCAAAGACGACAAGGCTCGACCCGCCGGGCGCCGCCGATCCGATACCCTCTGGCCCCGGATTGGGTGCGGTGCCCCATTTATCCTGCATCGTAGGCGCGAGGCGGCTCTTCATGTCGCCGATCGTCCATGGACCCGAGGTAAAGATGCTAAAAAAACCCTTGGCGAATTCGTCCCAAATGTTCGAAATCTGCGTCGCCGAGGCGACCGGCGCGAGCTGTTCGTCGAACAACGACTTGTAGAAGGCGAGCGCCGCCTTGAACTCGGGGTCGGAGAACGCCCCGCGCGATCCGTTGTCGCGCAGTAGTCGGGCGCCCGCTGACAGCGCGATGGTCAGCAATTGCTCGAACTCGTTGAGCGGCAGCAGCACGGCATAATTGCCGGACCCAGCGAGCGCCTTCACCTTGTGCAGCGTCGCCTTCCATTCGCTCCAGACGAGCGGCGGCGCGGCATAGCCGGCGCGCGCGAACATGTCCGTGCGATAGAATTGCAGCCGTGTGTCGACGTACCAGGGCACCGCCCAGGTCTTGCCGGCGATGCGGTTGGTATCGACGACGGCGCGAAACTGGTCGGTCAGCAGATGCTCTGCCGAGACGGGAACCGGAGTGATCGCGCCGATCGCCGCCATCTCGGCGATCCAGCTGTTGCCGACCTGGCCGATCGCGGGGAGCGAGCCGCCGGCGAAGCCGGTCAGCAATTTCTCGTGCGCCGCGGTCCAGGGGAGGGGCTGGACGCGAATCTTCAGCATCGATGCGGGCAGTTTCAGCGTATCCAGCAGCGCGGGCAGATGCGCCGCCTCATTGCCCATCGCCCACACCGTCAGCCCGTCGCCGCCGCGTGCGCCGCAGCCGCCGAGCAGCGACGCCAGCGGTAGCGCGGCGAGCGCGCCCGCCATCTGGCGCCGCGTCAGCTGCATCGAACTCGGCCGCTCGTCCGTAAAGTCGCGCCTGAAATAGAGTGTGTTCCCCCGCGGAGGCGGGGACCCATCACCAACTGGTTCGTTCGTAAGCGAGGTTTGTTCTTGGTTAGACGGCCGGTGATGGGCCCCCGCCTTCGCGGGGGAACACGGAAGCTTGATCCGGAAACATCTTGCTCAAGGCTCATACGCGCTCGCCATCAGTCGCTGTCGCGGTCCGCCGCGGGCACCGCCTTCGAAACCGCGGCCAGCCCCACCGGACCCGCGGTCGTGCCGCGCGCGATCAGCGTCGGGGTCAGCACCGTCGAGCTCGCCGCGCCCAGCGTCTCGCCGCGCAGCAAGCGGAGCAGCATCATCATCGCGGTCGAGCCGAGCCGGTCGATCTTGACCTGCATCGTCGACAGCGCCGGCGAGACATGGCGCGCGAGCGGAATGTCGTCGAAGCCCGCGACCATCACGTCGCGCGGCACCGAAATCCCGGCCTCGCCAAGCTGCTGGATACAGCCGACCGCCATCAGGTCGTTCGATGCAAACACCGCATCGGCCGGAAGCTGGCCCTGGATCAGCAGCCGTGCGGCTTCTTCGCCCGCTTCTTCGGAGAAATCGCCGGGCAGGATCACCGGGCTGCGCTCCTTGGCGATCTTTGCCATTGCATCGACGAAGCCGCGCTGGCGGTCGCGCGCGTCGCGGTTGTGCTTCGGCCCCGCGATATGGACGACCTGCCGCGCGCCGCGGTCGAGCAGCGCCTCGGTCATCGCATAGGCGCCATGATAATTGTCGACCGCGACGAACGGCACGTCGAGCGGGCCGGCGTCGTAATTGAGCAGCACCGTCGGCAGCGCGGGATCGAGGTGGCCGGCGAGCAGTTCGGGCTTCATGTCGGGCGGCATCACCAGCAGTCCGTCGACGCGCCCGCGCATCGAGGCGATCGCGGCCGCGGTCTCGTGCGTGCTGCCGTGCATGTTGCCGAGCAGCAGGTGCATGCCGGACTCGTGCGCCACGAGGTCGATGCCGCGGATGATTTCGGAGAAGAACTCGCCGAACAGGTCGGGCAGGATGACGCCGATCGTGTCGGTCTTGCGCCGCGTCAGGCTGCGCGCGCCGCTGTGCGGCACGAAGTTGAGCTTCTTGACCGCCGCCAGCACCGCGTCGCGCGTCGGCCCGGTGACGTTGCCGAGGCCGTTGATCGCGCGCGATGCCGTCGCCACCGACACGCCGGCCTCGCGGGCCACATCCCTGAGCGTCGCCATATCCTATCCCCCTCGCACCCCGATCGCCCGGCCCGCGGCGTCGAAGAGATGCAGATGCCCGGGCGCGAAGCTTGCCGCAAGCCGGTCGCCCTCGGCGATGCTGCCGTCGTCGCGCAGCTGGCACGCGACCGGCTCGTCGCCCTCGCGTCCGCCGAGATGCACCGTCGCCAGCCCGCCGAGCCGCTCGACGAAGTGGACGGTGTAGGGCAGCGCGCCCGGCGCATCGCCGATCGCGATATCCTCGGGCCGGATGCCCACCGATATCGGCGCGCCCGCCGCGAGCGGCAAAGCGGTGGGGGGCAGGGCGATGCGTCGCCCGTCCGCGAGCAGGGCCTGCCCCCCGTCTGCGACGGTCGCAGACAATATGTTCATGCGCGGCGTGCCGAGGAACTGCGCGACGAAGATGTTCGCCGGCCGCTCGTACAGCTCGCGCGGGGTGCCGACCTGCTCGATCAACCCGTCGCGCAGCACGATGATCCGGTCGGCGAGCGTCATCGCCTCGACCTGGTCGTGCGTGACATAGAGCGTCGTCGTGCCGAGCTGGCGATGCAGGCTAGCGAATTCGTAGCGCATGCGAACGCGCAGGTCGGCGTCGAGGTTCGACAGCGGCTCGTCGAAGAGGAAGATCTGCGGCTGGCGGACGATGGCGCGGCCGATCGCGACGCGCTGGCGCTGTCCGCCCGACAGCGCGGCGGGCTTGCGATCGAGCAGGGCCTCGATGTTCAGGATCGCGGCGGCGCGGCGCACCGCTTCGTCGATCGCGCCCTTGCCGGCTTTCGCGATCTTCAGCGCGAAGGCCATATTCTCGTACACGGTGAGATGCGGGTAGAGCGCATAGCTCTGGAACACCATCGCGATGCCGCGATCCGAGGGAGGCAGCGCGGTGACGTCGCGATCGCCGATGGTGATGCTGCCGCCGGTCAGCTCCTCCAGCCCGGCAACCGCGCGCAGCAAGGTCGACTTGCCGCAGCCCGACGGGCCGACGATCACCGCGAACTCGCCGTCGGCGACGTCGATCGACACGCCCTTCAGCACCTCGGTATCGCCGAAGCTCTTCTGCGCGCCGCGGATCGAGAGGCCCGCCATCGTTCAGCCGCCCGGCGTCAGCGCGATGGCGAAGCCGCCGCCCGCTTCCATGCGGATGGGCAGCTTTGTCGCCGCGGTGACGGTCTTTTCCTCGACGACCATCGCGAAGCGGTCGCCGCCGACCCCGCCGCCCGGCCCGTCGCGCCAGATTTTCGCGCGATAGCTCCTTCCCTTCGGCAGGAAGGCGAAGTCGAGCGTGACCTCGCGCGCCTGGTCGTCGGTGACCCCGCCGACATACCAGTCCTGCCCGCCGCGCCGCTGGCGTGCGAAGACGGCATAGTCGCCGATCGCACCCGCGAGCACGCGCGTCCGTTCCCAGTCGGCGGGGACGCGCTTGATGAACTCGAAGGCTTGCGCGTGCTTCTCGTAATTCTCGGGCAGGTCGGCCGCCATCTGCACCGGGCTGTAGATCACGACGAAATTGGCGAGCTGACGCGCCAGCGTCGAGGGGATTTCGCGCCCGCCCTTGCCGGTCAGGCTGACGATGCCGGGGGTGAAGTCCATCGGCCCCGACAGCAGGCGCGTGAAGGCCAGCGTCGGTTCATGCTCCGGCGGGTTCGGCGGGTCGCCCCAGGCCTGATATTCCATCCCGCGCGCGCCTTCGCGGCTGACCCAATTGGGATAGGTGCGGCGCAGCCCGGTGTCCTTGATCGGCTCGTGCGTGTTGATCGAAATATGGTGCTTCGCCGCCGCCAGCACGACCTCCAGATGGTGCCGCGACTGCCATTGGCCGTCGTGCCAGTCCCAGATCTCGTTGCCCGCCGCATCCTTGTGCAGCACGCCGCCCGCATCGGCGACATAGCCGGTCTTTACCGACGGCACGCCGTGCCTTGCATAATAATCCATCGCCGCGTCGAGCTGCTCGGCATAGAGCCCCGAATTGCCCGCGGTCTCGTGATGCCCCATGATCGCGACGCCCTTCGCCTTGGCGTAGGCCGCGACCCGCTCCATGTCGAAGTCGGGATAGGCCTCGGCGAAATTGAAGTTGCGGCCATGGTCGCCGATCCAGTTGCCGTCCCAGCCTTTGTTCCACCCCTCGATCAGCACGGCGTCGAAGCCGTGCTTCGCGGCGAAGTCGATATATTGCATCGCATGCGCAGTCGTTGCGCCATGCGTCGGCCCGCTGTTCCAGCTCCACTGATCGAGGTGCATCGCCCACCAGATGCCGATGTATTTGAGTGGCTTGACCCAGCTCACATCGCCCAGCTTGTTGGGCTCGTTGAGGTTGAGGATGATGTCGGCCGCGGCGTACAGGCCGGGGGCGTCGTCGCCGATGATGATCGTCCGCCACGGCGTCTCGAACGGCGCGGTGCGCCGGACCTTCGACGCTTCGGACGAGTTCGACAGGCGGGTGCGGAAGCGCTGGCCGTCGATGCGCTGCAGCCAGAAAGCGGCATAGTCGACCAGCGCCGCTTCGTGGATCGCGATATGCAGCCCGTCGTCCTTGCGGCGGAAGGTGATCGGCGTGTGCGCGGTCCCCACCTGATTGGCCGGGGTGTGATTATAGAGATATTCGTAGCGGTTCCACTCGCCCGCGGTGATCCACCACGCCTCGGCCTCGCCCGCGATGTTGAACTCGGTCAGCTCCTCGTCGATCCCGACGTCCTTCAGCCGCTCCTGATCGGGGAAGGCGAAGCGGAAGCCTACGCCGCTGTCGAAGACGCACGCGATCAGGTCGATGCGCCGCTTGCCGCCAATCAGCTCGATGATCGGCACGCGCATCTCTCGGTAATTCTCGCGGGTAAGGCGATTCTCGCCCCACGGCTGCTCCCATGTGCGATCGGCTTCCGCGTAAGTCGCCTCGCCCAGCGCGGTGCTATGCTCGAACTTGCCGTCGCCGCGCAGCATGAAGCCCAGCCGCGAGGGCGCGATCACCGGCTTGTCGTCGCGCGTCACGCTGTAGGTCGGGATCTCGTTCTCGGTCGTCAGCGCAAAACAGATGCGCTCGTTCGGCGAGCAGACGCGATGCGTGACGTCGTCGCGCGCCGCCGCGGGGCTCGCCGCGGTCGCGAGCGCGACGAAGGGAAGGCCACCCGCCCACGCGATGTCGCGCAGCCGCGGCATCAATGGACCGTCGCGGCGGCGCTCGCCTGCCGTACCGGCGCGCGTCCGGCAGCGATGGCGAAGAGGCAGAGCGCGACATAGCAGGCGGCGGGAAGCACGAGCGATGCGCCATAGCCGACGGCATCGGACAGCAGGCCGGCCAGAAACGGGATCGCCGCGCCGCCGACGATCGCGGTGCACAGCAGCCCGGAGGTCGCCTCGGCGCGCGCGGTCGAACGTTCGAGGGTCAAGGTGAAGATGACCGGGAACATGATCGAATTGAACAGCCCGATCGACAGCGCGACAAAGCCGCCGCTGACGCCGCCGACCATGACGACATAGAGGCACATCGCCGCCGCGATTGCGGTGAAGAGCGCGAGCAGCTTCGACGCCGAGAAGCGCGCGAGCAGCACCGAGCCGATCGCGCGGCCGACCATTGCGCCGCCCCAATAGAAAGCGACCGCCTTGCCGGCTTCCTGAAGCGAGACGCCCGACACGCCGTCGCTGCCCATGAACCAGCCGAGCAAGGGAACGCCGAACGGCGCGTCCGACTGACCCCAGACGGCGTCGCTGTTGAGGAACAGCGCCATATGGGTGCCGATCGCCACCTCGGCGCCGACATAGAGGAAGATGGCAGCCGCGCCGAGCAAGCCCCAGCGCGAGGAAAAGGCTTCGAGGATCAGGGCGATCATACCCGTCCGCGATCCGATGGGAGCGGGAGGAACAGCCTCGTTGACGATACGGCGGCTGACCCAGAAAAAGAGCAGCAGCGCGATAATCAGCCCGCAGATCCAGAAATAGGCCGAATCGATCCCGGCAAGCGCCTGCGCCCGCACCGCATCGGTGACGACCGTGCCTTCCTTGACCTCGACGCCTTCCAGAAACAGATGCGCGCCGATCAGCGGGCCGAGGAAGGTGCCGAAGCTGTTGAAGGTCTGGCTGAAGGTCAGGCGAAAATGGCTGCGTTTCGGATCGCCGAGCGCCGCGGCGAGCGGGTTCGCCGCGACCTGAAGGATCGTGATCCCGCTGGCGAGGATGAACAGGCCCGCGAGGACGAGCGGATAGACCGCCAGATTGGCCGCGGCGAGCATCACCAGGCAGCCGACGACCATCGTCGAGAGCGCGGTCAGGATCGAAGGCACCGAACGAAAACGCGCGATCAGCGCCGCAGCCGGGAAAGACATCAGGCCATAGGCGATGAAGAAGGCCGAGGCCGACAGCTGCGCCTCGGCATCGCTCAGCGTGAAGATGCCCTTCACCGCGGCGACGAGCGGATCGATCAGCGAGGTGATGAAGCCCCAGGCGAAGAACAGCACCGTAACTGCGGCAAAGGCGGCCATCGCGGTCGATCTGGCGCCGGCGCCCGCCGGGTTCTGGCTGGGTGCGTCCATCCTTATGTCCTCTTCCGGAAGATTGTTTTGTGTCGGCTGGTCTAATGCGGGGTAAGGGGCAATGCAACCGGTTACATGGCGACGGCGCGCGCAAGGGGGCAATGGCCCCCGATCGGTGTCGTTAGCCGCGGTTTGCAGCATGGCCAGCGATGCCGCAATCGGTCTTTTTTCGCGCTTCCACGCGGTGAAATATTCCTGCGCCCCCCACTGGCGCGCGCCGCGCCGACTGGTTACATGGGCCGCCACCAAACGAATCGCGTGTGCTGCCCGAAAACCGCGGGGCAGGCGCCGCCCGCATGAGAAAGTGGCACCCATGGAAATCATCACCGGCCTGACCTTCGACGACGTGCTGTTGGTGCCGGGCGCTTCGGATATCCTGCCGTCGGACGCCAATCTCCAGACGCAGCTGACCGGCGACATCAGCCTCAATATCCCGATCCTGTCCTCGGCGATGGACACGGTGACCGAGGCCGACATGGCGATCCTGATGGCGCAGATCGGCGGCATCGGCGTCCTCCACCGCAATCTGACGATCGAGGAACAGGCCGCGGCGGTGCGGCAGGTCAAGCGCTTCGAAAGCGGCATGATCGTCAACCCGATCACGATCACCCCCGACGCGCCGCTGTCCTATGCGACCGCGCTGATGGACCAGCACAGGATTTCGGGCATCCCGGTCGTCGAGCCGGGCGGCAAGCTGGTCGGCATTCTGACCCATCGCGATGTCCGCTTCGCCGACAATCCCGGCCAGCCGGTGCGCGAGCTGATGACCGCGGAGAATCTCGCGACCGTGCGCCCCGGTGTCGGGCAGGACGAGGCGCGGAAATTGCTCCACCAGCGCCGCATCGAAAAGCTGCTGGTGGTCGATGACGATTATCGCTGCATCGGCCTGATCACCGTCAAGGACATGGAAAAGGCGGTCAACTTCCCCGACGCAACCAAGGATAGCAGCGGCCGGCTGCGCGTCGCCGCGGCGACCAACACGGGCGACAGCGGCATCGAACGCGCCGAGGCGCTGCTCGATGCCGAATGCGACCTGATCGTCGTCGATACTGCGCACGGCCACAGCAAGGGCGTCGGCGAAACGGTCGAGAAGATCAAGAAGCTGTCGAACCGCGTCCAAGTGCTCGCGGGCAATGTCGCGACCGGCGATGCGACCAAGGCGCTGATCGACGCGGGCGCCGATGGCGTCAAGGTCGGCATCGGCCCGGGCTCGATCTGTACGACGCGCGTCGTCGCCGGCGTGGGTGTGCCGCAGCTGACCGCGATTCTCGACAGCGTCGAGGCGGCGGCGAAGCTCGGCATCCCGGTGATCGCCGACGGCGGTCTGCGCACCTCGGGTGACATCGCCAAGGCGCTCGCCGCGGGCGCGTCGAGCGTGATGGTCGGCTCACTGCTCGCGGGCACCGCGGAAGCGCCGGGCGAGACCTTCCTGTTTCAAGGCCGCACCTACAAGAGCTATCGCGGCATGGGCAGCGTCGGCGCGATGGCGCGCGGCTCGGCCGACCGATATTTCCAGCAGGATATCAAGGACCAGATGAAGCTGGTTCCCGAAGGGATCGAGGGCCAGGTGCCGTTCAAGGGGCCCGCGAAGGACGTGATCCACCAGCTCGTCGGCGGGGTAAAGGCCGCGATGGGCTATACCGGCAGCCGTACGCTCAAGGATTTGCGCGAGCGCGCCAAGTTCGTGCGCATCACCAATGCAGGGCTGCGCGAAAGCCATGTCCACGACGTCGCGATCACCCGCGAGGCGCCGAACTATCCGGCGGGTTGAGGTGGCGACACCTTCGTCCACGCCTCATCCTCTCGCGCTTGCGAGAGGGGCAGCGAGACTTGCCAGCTTGCTCGCCAGTCGCAGCGGCGCGGGCGATCATGACGGAGCAGGCCCGCCCCCAACCCCTCCCGCAAGCGGGAGGGGCTTCAGATCATGACCCCCGCCGCCCGCATACAGGCCGCGATCGAAATCCTCGACGCGATAGCCGCGGCCGCCCGCGAGGGCGGGCCGCCCGCCGATGCTATCTTCGCCGACGCGATGCGCGCGCGCCGATACGCTGGGTCGAAAGACCGCCGCGCGATCCGCGGCCATGTCTATGACGCGATCCGCCTCGTCCGCTCGGCGCCCGCGTCGGGCCGCGCCGCGATGCTCGCGCTCGCCGATGCGGATACGGCGCTGGCGGAGCTGTTCGACGGCACGCCCTATGGCCCGGCGCCGATCGCCGCCGACGAGCCGCGCGCCGAAACCGGGATCGCCGCTGAGGCCCTGATCGACCTTTTCGACCCGCTGGTCGGCGAAGGCGAGGGCGAAGCGATGCTCGCCCGCGCCTCGCTCGACCTTCGCGCCAACCGGATCAAGGCCGACCGCGACGATCTGGCCGCGATCTTCCCCGATGGCGAGGCGATTCCGGGCGCGCCCGACGGCTGGCGCCTGCCCCCCGAAACCGCCGCGGCGCAGCATCCCGCCTATGCCGACGGCCTGTTCGAGGTACAGGATGCCGCGAGCCAATATGCCTCCGCCGCGATTGCTGCCGCGCCGGGGCAGGCGATCGTCGATCTGTGCGCCGGCGGCGGCGGCAAGACGCTCGCGATCGCCTCCATCACCGCAAACGACGCCGACATTCTCGCGTGCGATACCAATCGCGCCCGTCTCCAGCAGCTTCCGCCACGCGCCGAACGTGCGGGCGCGACCCGCATCGAAACGCGGCTGCTCAACCCCGGCCAGGAACCCGCGATGCTCGCCGATTGGCAGGGCAAGGCAACCCGTGTCTTCGTCGATGCCCCCTGCTCGGGCAGCGGCACGTGGCGGCGCAGCCCGGAACTGCGCTGGCGGCTGACGCCCCAGCGGCTCGAACGCCATCTCGCCGATCAGGCGAAGCTGATCGACATCGGCGCCGATCTTGTGGCGCCGGGCGGCAAACTCCTTTATGCCGTCTGCTCGATCATCGCGCGCGAGGGGCGGGCACAAGTGGATGATTTTCTGACCCGGCATCCCGGCTGGACAGCCGACGGCGGCTTGCTGCCAGAGGGCATCGGCCGCGCTGCGGGCGGCGGTTTTCTGCTCACCCCGGCGCATGATCGCTGCGACGGATTTTTTCTCGCACGGCTGACGGCCCCATGTTAGCATCCCCTGCAATGAAGAAATGGGAGAATGCGATGCGCGTCAGTTTTCTGGCTCTCGGTGCCGGCCTCATCCTTGCCAGCATGCCCGTCGCCTCCGACGCGCAGCGCGCCGACAACGACATCCTGCCGCGCTCGGTGGCACTCCAGCAACAGGGCGCCGAGGCGCAGGCGAAGGGCGATCTGGGCGCCGCGGTCGATTTCTATGAATCGGCGCTGGCCGCCGATCCGCGCAACCGCTCGGCGATCATCGCGATGGCGCAGGTCGCGCGCGCGCAGGGTCTGCCCGGCAAGTCGATCGGCCTCTATCGCGAGGCGCTGCTCCTCGATCCGAACGACATCATCGCGCTGACCGGGCAGGGCGAGGCGCTCGCCGACAAGGGCGCGATGGAACTCGCACGCGAAAAGCTCGCCGAGGCGAAGCGCGTGTGCAAATCGAATTGCCCGCAGGTCGCCTCGCTCGAGCGCGCGATCGCAAACGGCGATTCGAAGCGCGTCGTCGCGGCCGAAGCCATCGCGCCGAAGCCCGTCGCCACGGTCGGCACCACCAGCCAGAATTAAGCGCGGGCGCTGAACGCCCCGCACGCATATTCCCGTCATGCTGAACTCGTTTCAGCATCCATGGCCTGAGCCGGAATGTGGCGACGCGCTGACGAAAATACTGGGCCATGGACCCTGAAACAAGTTCAGGGTGACGAAGATATATAGCGGTTAGCGGCTCAGGAGACGCGCCAGCGCGACCCATTCGGCAACGCTCACCGTTTCGGCGCGTCGCGTCGGATCGATACCGAGCGCCTCCAACGCTGCGAGCGCTCCCGCCACGCCCTTCAGGCTCTGCCGCAGCATCTTGCGGCGCTGGCCGAACCCCTTTTCGGTCAGCTTCGACAGGATGCGCGGGTCGACACCCTCGGGCTCCTCGCCGGGCGTGACATGGACGATTGCCGACATCACCTTCGGGGGCGGGGTGAAGGCCGAGCGATGGACTTTCATCGCGATCTTTGCATGCGAGCGCCACTGGGCGAGCACCGCAAGGCGGCCATAGGCGTTCGTGCCCACCGGGGCGACGATGCGCTCGGCGACCTCCAGCTGGAACATCAGGGTCAGCGACAGCCATAGCGGCGGCCACGCCTTGGGCTCCAGCCAGCGCGTGAACAGCGCGGTGCCGACATTATAGGGCAGATTCGCGACGATATGATAGGGTCCGCCGGCAAGCGCATCGGCGTCGATCACCATCGCGTCGTCGGGGACCACCGTCAGGCGGCCGTCGAACGCCTCGCTTAACTCACCGAGCAGGGGCAGGCAGCGATCGTCGCGTTCGACGGCGATGACCTTCGCCCCGGCGCGGAGCAGCGCGCGCGTGAGCCCGCCGGGGCCGGGGCCGACCTCGAACACCGTCGCGCCGGCGAGGTCGCCTGGCAGCGCCGCGATGCGGCCCAGCAATTGCTCGTCGAACAGGAAATTCTGGCCCAGCGCCTTGCTGGCCTGCAGCCCGTGGACGCGCACGGTCTCGCGCAGCGGCGGCAGCGGCGTGCTGGGTTCGACCCTCACTTCGCCGGCGCGCAGGCGCGGTCGCGCGCGCCGGTCATCTGCGCCGCCATCGCAATCGCAGCGATCGTCGGCCCGGGATCGGCCTTGCCCTGGCCCGCGATGTTGAAGGCGGTGCCATGGTCGGGCGAGGTGCGGATGATCGGCAGGCCGAGGGTCAGGTTGACGCCGTCGTGGAAGTGCAGCGCCTTGAACGGTGCGAGAGCCTGATCATGATAGCCGCAGAGGATCGCGTCATACTGGTCGCGGATGCCGGGGGCGAAGAGGGCGTCGGCGGCCAGCGGACCGTCGACGAGGATGTCCTCCTCGACGAGCTGCGCGACCGCGGGCGCGATGATGCGGATTTCCTCGTCGCCGAGCTGGCCGCTCTCGCCGGCATGCGGGTTGAGCCCCGCAATCGCGAGCCGCGGCGTCGCGATGCCGAAATCGCGCGTCAGCCCGCGCGCGACGATCCGCGCCTTGGCGACGATCAGGTCGATCGTCAGCCGCTCGGCGACCTCGATCAGGGGGATATGGACGGTCAGCGGCACGACGCGCAATTTCGGCCCCGCCAGCATCATTACCGCATTGGTCGCGGTGACGCCGCAGCGCTCGGCGATGAATTCGGTCTGCCCCGGATGCGTATAGCCGATGCCGTGCAGCGCGTGCTTCGAGACGGGGCCGGTGACGAGCGCGCAGCTTGCGCCGTTCCGTGTCAGCCCGATGCCGGTTTCGAGCGCGTGGAGCGCGCAGGTTGCGCCTGCCTGCGTCGGACTCCCGGGGGTCAGCGGCCCGCTGTCTTCCAGATGCCAGACGGGCAGCGCGGTGTCGAAGACGCGCGCCGCCTCGTCCATGTCGGCGATGCGACGGTACGGGCCGTCCCAAACGGCCTCGATCGCCGCGGCGTCGCCGACGACGACGAAAGGCGGCAGGTCGTGCTGATGGCGCGCCGCCCAAGCGAGCGCGGCCACCTCTGGTCCGACCCCCGCCGGGTCCCCCATGGTGACCGCGATCGGGTGTCGTTGACTAGGACCGGACATCAGCGATCAGCTATATTCGATCACCGCGTCGCGGCGCAGGTCGCGCAGATATCGCTGGGCCCGCTTGCTGACCTTTTCCTCGAGCAGGCGGTTTTCGATCTCCTGCAAATCGGGGGCGGTCGCCGTCTGCGGCATCTCGCGGCCACAGAGCACCAGCACGCTGATGCCTTCGCTCGCGGCGCCGAAGGGCTGGGTCGTCTGGCCGATCTGCATATTGGCGAGCGTTGCCTGCAGCGGCCCGGGCAGGCCGCGCATCGCGATATTGTCGCGCGCGACGATGTTGGCGCCCAGGCTGGCGGCGACTTCGTCGGCGGCGCCGCAACCGGCGATCGAGCGCGTTGCTTCGGCGAATTTACCGGCCAGTTCGGTCGCTTTCGCTTCGGTCGTCCCCGGCGCGAAATCCAGCGAAATCTGCTTCAGGCTCAGCACCGCGTCGCGCGGATCGGCGGTCAGCACCTGACGCCGGTCGATCATCAGGATGATCGACACGCCGCCGGGAACCTCGACGGGGCCGACGAGCTGGCCGGGCGCCATGCCGACGGCGGCTTCGGCGATCGACTGGGGTAGCTGTCCCGCCTTCACCCAGCCCAGGTCGCCGCCGACGACGGCGGTCGACGCCTCTGAAAACTGGCGCGCATAGGCGGCGAAGCTGCCGCCGGCCTGTAGCGCCTGTATGATCTTGCGCGCATTTTCAACGATCGCGGCGGCATTGTCGGGGGTCGCCGACAGATAGATTTCGCCGAGATGGAATTCGTCCTGGCCCTTGGCGTCGTTCATCCGCTTGACCACCGCCTCGACCTCTTCGGTCGATACGTTGGTCGTCGACTGGATATTGCGCGACATCAGGCGGTCCCACGCGAATTCGCCGCGGATCTGCTGCTTCACCGCGGCGGACGACGATCCTTTGGAGGCCAGATACTGGTTGAACTGATCGGGGGTCTGCTTGAAGCGCGCGGCGAGACGGGCGTACTGCTCGTTGACGATATTCTCGTCGATCTCGATCTTGGCGTCCTTCGCTGCCTGAATCTGGAGCTTTTCGTCGATCAGGTTGCTGAACACCTGGTTGCGCAGCCGCGCCACTTCCTCGGGCGGCAGTTCGACATTGTTGTTCGCGATGCGGATCAGCGCCATGCGCTGTTCGATGTCGGTGGCGGTAATGATTTCGCCGTTGACCGTCGCCGAGGGGCGATAGACGTTGGCTTTCTGATCGCCATATAGCTGGACGTTGCCCGGAATGTTCAGGCTGGTGGTCGGCACTTCATTGTCGCTGACGGTCTGCGCCAGCACCGGCGTCACGCCTGCGGCAGCGACGGCGATCAGCCCGATCATGGTCGAAAATCTGGTCATTGCGATCCTATTCGAGAAATTCCGGCCCGCTCCGTATCAGCGGACGTGCCCGGTGGTCCAGTGCAATCGCGTCGATGCACATCATAACCGCCGCCGGATAGCGGGTCCACGCTGAACGCAGGCTGAGCGGGGGGATCAGAATCCCAGGTTGCGGAACGCGATGCGGAACGAGAAGCTGTTGCCTCGCTTGGCGTCGCCGGTGTCGATATAGTCGCGGCGCCAGGTGAAGGCGATCGACAGGCATTCGTCGTCATAGGCAACGCCCAGGCGGTTGCGAATCGGATCGAACCCGTCGCCAAGGAAGCCCTGCGGATTGTCATTCTTGCTCGTCAGATCGACGACCGCCGAGCCGAAGATAGACCAGTGCTTCGCAAAGGCGACGCGCCCGCCGACGCGCACTTCCTCGCGGTCCTGCAGGTCCTCGCCGAGCAGCAATATGTCGCGGTTGAGCCGCGAATACCCGATCATCGCATAGGTGGACCGGCTGCCGACCGTCGCGTCAATCTCGTTGCGGCGCACCGCTAGATCGTCCTTGTCGAGGCGGAAGCGGTGCGTCAGGCGCAGGAAATCCTTGTAGGCGACGGTGGTGCGCCCGACGATGTCCGACGTCCGGTCGGTCAGGCCGGTGCCGTCGGGGAAGAGGCTGGGCTTGTTCGACAGGCGATAGCTTTGGCCGACCACCGAGCTGATGTTGAAGCCCGGCCGGCTATAGTTCCATTCAAGGCCATAGGTGATGCGCGCGCCGTCCTCGAACCGGTCGTAGCCGGCAAAGCGGTTGATCGCGAACAGGTTGCTGTCCTCAAGGTCGAAGGCGCGGCTGTCCTCGTTCGGGATGTCGAGATTCTTGAGCGGCGGCGTGGCGACGATCTGGACGCGCGGGGTCAGCGTTTGCGTGCCGCCGGCGAATTCGCCGATGAACGGCCAGCGCATGTCGGCGGCGATCGCAGCGATTCCGCGGCCTTCCCAGCCCGATTTTCCCCGATATCCGGGGATTGCGGTCAAAAGATTTTCGTCGCTGTGATAGACGTCGCCGCGGACCATCGCGGTCAGCACGACTTCCTGCCCCAGCCCGGTCAGCCGGCGGAGATCCCAACGCGCGCCGGCGAAGGCGCGCTGGGTATCCTGACCCGCCGTGCGGGCGATCGCGAGCGTATTGAGCTGAAGCTCGATCTGGCCGCCAAGCAGCGGATCGGCGAGGCGCTGGCGATAGTCGATGATCGGTAGCGCAATCGGCTGTTGCCCCTGGACGTCGTTGGCCCGCAGCGTCTGCGTCGCCCAGCCGGCGATCGAGAGATAGCTCTGCCCGCCGATCCGCTCGATCTCGAAGGTCGAGCGCAGTCGGTCGTCGCGGCTGATGTCGTAACGCCGCATGAAGGTGCGGTCGGTGGTGATGCGGCCCGAATAGCTGAGGCTCCAGCGCGGCGAGAACTGGAACTTGCCCGCGCTTTCGAGATAGCCGCGGAACTGCCGGTTGGGGTCGATCACCTGGCCCGACACCGGCACGACCGCGCTGTGCGTCGCGAAGCCGTTGATGCGGAACGACCCGATGTCGGTCAGCGCGCGGAATTCGCCTTCGACCATCGGCGCCGAGCTGGTGTAGAGATGCGGCGTGATCGTGATGTCGCGGTCGGACGCGAGGCGCAGATAATAGGGAATGGCAATCTCGAAGCCGTTGGTCCGGTCGAGCCGGATTTCGGGGACGAGCAAGCCGCTGCCCGCCTCGCTGTTCGCGGGATGGCTGAGGCCCGGGAGCGGGATCAGCGGCAGCCCGAAAAGCTCGATCCGCGCGCCCTTGTACTTCACCTTGTTCTTGGCGCGGTCATAGATGACGCGGACGGCGCGGACCTGCCAGCTGGGGTTCTTGGGGCAACCGCTGTCGTCCGCCACCGGGCAGGGGGTGTAGGCGGCGTTCTCCAGCTCGATATTGCCATTGTCGAAGCGCGTGCCCTTTACGGCGGCGAGGCGCGCGCCATTGTCGAGCACGACGAGCATATTGTTGATCACCCCGTCGCGCAGGCTGTCGGTCAGCACCACGCGGTCGCCATAGGCCGTGTCGCCCTCGGGATTCTTGATCGCGACGCCGCCCTCGGCGACCACTTCGCCGGTCTTGCGGTTCCACGTCACCTTGTCCGCGCGCATCTCGATCGCGTCGCGGTTCATTTCGACATTGCCCTCGGCCACGACGACTTCGGCGTCGCTGTCGTAATTCAGATTGTCGGCGGCAAAGCCGACCTGGTCGTCGGTGGCGGGGACGGGGGCGGTGTTGGTGTCAGGCGGAACGTCGCGGTCGAGCAGGTCCGGGGCGGTCGCGGGCGCCGGAACGACCGGCGGTTCGACCGTCTGCTGCGCCGCGACGGGACAGGCCATCAACGCCGCGCCGCTCGCGGTCGCAAGCCACAGGGAGCGCGCCCGCGTTGCATGGTGTTGGAACAAAGCCCAGCTCATTTGATATCTTTGTCCCACACCTTATCTTGCGTCCACCCGGACTGGACCGGCTGCTTTGTTTTTGCAACTCGCAGGCGAAACCCCTATCGGTCCGGCACGTTCCAATCAATCTCCGCATAAGAAAGTAATCGCATGGACATCCAGTTTGTCGCGCAAATCGATGCGTCTGCCGACGTCGTCGCATTTCCGGTTCGCAAGGGCGAGGCGAGCGCGCTCGGGGCGCTGCTGGGCGCCGCCGCGAAGCAGGCGCGGTTCGAGGGCGCCGCCGGCGCGATCGCCGAGACCGCGGCGATCGACGGCGAGCAGGCGAAGCGGCTGCTGCTGGTCGGCATCGGCGAAGGCTCGGTCCATGATCTTGAGCGCGCCGGCGCGTCGCTCGTCGCGCGGCTCCAGACCAGCGGCGTGACGAAAGTCCACGTCGATTTCGCCAGCGCCGGCCAGACCGACGAGGACGATGTGCTCGCCTTTGCGATGGGCGCGAAGCTCCGCAACTGGCGCATCGACACCTATCGCACGCGCCTCGCCGACAATGCCAAGTCGACGCTCCAGACGGTCGTCATCGCATCGCCCGCGGGCGATCTGTCGGCGCGCTGGGGCAGCTATTCGGCGGTCGCCGACGGCGTCGCGCTGACCCAGACGCTCGTCGCGGAGCCGCCGAACATCGTCTATCCCGAAACCTTCGTCGACCGCTGCCAGCATCTGGCCGACCTCGGCGTCGAACTCGAAGTGCTCGACGAACGCCAGATGAAGGCGCTCGGCATGGGCGCGCTGCTCGGCGTCGCGCAGGGCTCGACGCGGCCGCCGCGGCTGCTCGCCATGCGCTGGAACGGCGGCACCCCGGGCGACGCGCCCGTCGTCTTCATCGGCAAGGGCGTGACCTTCGACACCGGCGGCATCAGCATCAAGCCCGCCGCGGGCATGGACATGATGAAGTGGGACATGGGCGGCGCCGGCGCCGTGGCGGGCGCGATCAAGGCGATCGCCGGCCGCAAGGCGAAGGCGAACGTGGTCGGCGTCGTCGGCCTTGTCGAAAATATGCCCGACGGCAACGCGATGCGCCCCGGCGACATCGTCACCACCATGTCGGGCCAGACCGTCGAGGTGCTCAACACCGACGCCGAGGGCCGCCTCGTCCTTTGCGACGCGATCACCTGGGCGCAAAAGGCCTATGACCCCAAGATCATCGTCGATCTCGCGACGCTGACCGGCGCGATGGTGATCTCGCTCGGCCACGAATATGCCGGCATCTTCGCCAATGACGACAAGCTGGCCGCCGATCTGATCGCGGCGGGCGAGGGGAGCAACAACAAGCTGTGGCGCTTCCCGCTGTCGCCCGCTTACGACAAGCTGATCGACAGCCCGATCGCCGACATCAAGAATGTCGGTCCGCGCGAAGGCGGTTCGATCACCGCGGCGCAGTTCCTGAAGCGCTTCGTCGGCGAAGGCGTCGCCTGGGCGCATCTCGACATTGCGGGCATGGCATGGGCCGACAAGGACGGCGCGGTCTATGGCAAGGGAGCGACCGGCTACGGCGTGCGCCTGCTCGACCGCTACATCGCCGACAACCACGAGGGTTGAGCGAAGGGCGGGGAGCGTGGCGCGCGTCGACTTCTATCGGCTGACCCGCGACCCGGTCGAACGGGTGCTTCCCGCCATCGCGACGCGCATTCTCGGAAACGGCGACCGCTTGCTGGTGGTCGCTGCTTCGGCGATGCAGCGGCAGGCGATCGACGCGGCGCTGTGGACGCTGCAACCCGCGAGCTTCCTGCCCCACGGCAATGCCGGTTCGCCGGACGAGGCGATCGAGCCGATCCTGCTTTCCGGCACGCTCGACCCGTCTCCGCCCAACGGCGCGAGCCATATCGCGCTCGCCGACGGCGAATGGCGCGAAGCGGCGCTGGCGTTCGAGCGCACCTTCCTCCTGTTCGACAACAGCCGCATCGACGACGCCCGCGCAACCTGGCGCTCGCTTGCGGCGCGCGACGATGTCGACAACCGTTTCTGGAAGCAGGACGAAAGCGGCCGCTGGTCCGAAGGGCCCTAGCTTGTATCGGCATTCAGCCCATGGCGGGCTGCGCATGGCGATTTTACGGGCTTCCGGTGCTCACGTACCAAAGTGCGCCGCGCTCCGGGGCCCGTAAATTCATCATTTTCGGCTCCCCCTGAACTGAATGTCGATACGAGCTAGCCGTCCATCATCACGACGTCCCAGCGATATTTCGCCGGCGTGTCGAGCTTGGCCAGCGCCGTATCGGCCCAGTCGCCGAGACCCTTGTAGAGCATATCGGCGGCGTTGGTCGCGGCATCGTCCGAAAAATACATCTGGGTGATCAGCCGTTGGCTCTTGCCATGGACGTCGAAATGGATGTGCGGCGTCCGTCGGCCGATCGGCGAGTCATAGGCGGCGGGCTTGATCGTCGTGATCCGCCAGTCACCGCCGGCGCCGGTGCGGATCCGCGCATACCCCTGAAAATCCGGGTCGAGCGGCGCCTTGGCGATGTCGTTGGCGTGCGCGTAGCGGCCGAGCGAATTGGCTTGCCAGACTTCGAGGATCGCGCCCCGCACCGGATTGCCGTGCCGGTCGAGCACGCGCCCGCTGACCTCGATCACATCGCCCGAGGCGCGTTTGGCGTGGCCCTTGATCCAGGTGAGATCAGCGTCTTCCTCGGCCAGCCTCTCGATCGGATAGAAGGGGCCAAGGTCGCCGAACGCCGTCGGGCGCAGCGGGGTCTCCGCGCCCTTCGCGCCGCTTGCCATCGCAGCCGCGGCCGCGAGCGCCGACCCCGCAAAGGCGCGGCGCGTCATTCCGTCGATGCGATCGTTCTGCATGGCCCAACACTCCCCCTGTAGACCCGCACCGGAACATAGCATGGCTTGCGGCGGCACAAAAGCGCCGCTAGAGGCGCGCGCATCGCAGACCATAACAACACAGGAGCTTCCCCCATGGCGGTCACCCGCACCTTCTCGATCATCAAGCCCGACGCCACGCGTCGCAACATCACCGGCGCCGTCACCAAGATGCTGGAAGACGCCGGCCTCCGCGTCGTCGCGTCGAAGCGCATCCACATGACCCGCGAACAGGCCGAGGGCTTTTACGCGGTCCACAAGGAACGCCCCTTCTTCGGCGAACTCGTCGAATTCATGACCTCGGGCCCCGTCGTGGTGCAGGTGCTCGAAGGCGAGAATGCCATGCAGCGCAACCGCGACATCATGGGCGCGACCAACCCGGCGAACGCCGAGCCCGGCACGATCCGCAAGGAACTGGCCGAAAGCATCGAGGCGAACACCGTCCATGGCTCGGACAGCGAGGAAAATGCGGCGATCGAGATCGCTTACTTCTTCAAGCCCGAAGAAATCGTCGGCTAAGGCCGTTCTGCCTGCAGGCGCCGATACCAGGTGGTGGGAATGATATAGCGCGAACGGCGTTTCATTTCCGCCGCCGTCGGCCTTTGCAGAGGTGTAAACTGCGCACCGCGCAGTCCGGCCTTAATCCAGCCATCGACCAATATCTCATCCGCTACGAAACAGCGGATGTACCGGGAAAAGCGGAACGCGCGATGATCGTCGGGAAATCCGGCCATCAGGCGAATGTCGATCAACTCCGATATCAGCGGATTGGTCGTTGTGTCTGGCGCTTCCGGGTTTCGTTCGGCATAGGTGATGAATTCGGATGCCTGCTCGTCGAAGTTCATGACGAGCCGCGCAATATCCATCATCCAATAGGCCTCGAGCGCCTCTCCCTTGGCGCCCACCGTTTCGCATTCGACAAACTCGAAGGCGCTCGGATCGACGCTCAGCAAATGCTCGCGCGCGCGCGCCGAGACAAAATACGGCCCGTAGCCGTAAAAGTCCAAAAGCTGGCGGCGAGCATTCAGCCGCAGGCGCGGGCGTTCGAGCATTTCTGGAAGGCCGTAATAGCCCCGCAGGTCTGAGTTCGGCACGACATATAGATTGCGGCCGAGTTTGCTACTTTTGAACAGATCGTCCTCGTTCAACAGGTCGTATCGCGTCGCATCGAGCGTCAAAGTATTCCTAAAGAGATAGAGCCGTCGATGCTCACCCGTCGGTACCATCAAAACTCCCCCACCACGCCCATCAGCCCCGCCAGCTTCTTCGGCGCCACCGCCAGCCAGCTTTTGCGCAGCCATTCGCCGATCGCATCCCAGTCCGTGTCGCCCAAATCGAGGCGGATGCCGATCCAGCCGTCGCCGAAATAGGCGGGGCGGTAATAGCGGTCGGCGTCCATCTCGATCAGGGCCGCCTGCTCGTCGGCGCCGCTGATCTTGACCAGCAACGCGGTCTTGCCGTCGCCATGATGATCCTGCGTGAAATAGGCGAATTTCTTGCCCTTCACGATCCCGAAGCAGGGCATGCCGTGCGAGGTGACCTCGTCGGCCTCGGGCAGCGCCATCGCGAGGTCGCGCACGCGACTGAGCAGATAGTCGGGCGAGCGTTCGCGTGCGACGAAGGCGGCGAGGGTGGCCGGATATAGCTGATGCTCGGCAAAGCGCACGCGTTCTGCCAGGGTTTCCGCGGTGTCACCGGGTACGATCGCGACCGGCGTCTGCGCCAGCACCGGGCCTTCATCGACGCCCGGCGTCACGATATGGACGCTGCAGCCGCCGAACCTGTCGCCGGCGTCGATCGCCTGGCTGTGCGTGTTCAGTCCCGGATATTTGGGCAGCAGGCTGGGATGGATGTTGACCATCCTGCCTGCCCAGCGCTCGACGAAATCGTCGCTCAGGATGCGCATATAGCCCGCGAGCGCGACGAACTCGGCGCCCGCTTCGCGCAATTGCGCATCGACCAGCGCGTCGAACGCGTCGCGGGTCATGCCCTTGTGCGAGAGACTCCAGGTCGGGACCCCCTCGGCCGCGGCGATCGCAAGGCCCGGCGCATCGGGGTTGTTGCTGGCGACGAGCACCAGCTCGTAGGGGCAATCGGCGGCTTTCGCGGCATAAAGCAGCGCCGCCATATTGGTGCCGGCGCCGGAGATGAGGACGGCGACTTTGGCCTTCGTCACGACGTCACCCCTTCAATCCGTTCGTGCTGAGCTTGTCGAAGCACTGCTCTTCTCTCTTCCACCTAAAAAAGGAAGGACTGCCCTTCGACAAGCTCAGGGCGAACGGGGGAGGGGTTCAACCGTGGTGCGTGGCGCTCCACGCGGCCATTGCGCTCCATGTCGCGGCGCCGCCGCTGACGGTACAGCCCTTTTCGCCTTCGCCGATATGGCCGATCCGGTGGACCGTCTCGCCCGCCGCTTCCAGCGCCGCCGTCACCTCGGCGACATCACCCTCCGCGACGACGACCGCCATGCCGATCCCGCAGTTGAAGGTGCGCGCCATCTCTTCGGGCTCGATATTGCCCTGCGCCTGCAGGAAGGCCATCAGCCGTGGCTGCTCCCACGCGTCGGCATCGACATACGCGTGCAACGTCTTCGGCAGGATGCGCGGAATATTCTCGAGCAAACCGCCGCCCGTGATATGCGCGAGCGCATGGACCTTGCCGGTCTTCACCAGCGGCAGCAGGCTCTTCACATAGATGCGCGTCGGCGCCATCAGCGCGTCGATCAGGCGGATAGTCTGGTCGAACAGGGCGGGGCGGTCGAGCTTCCAGCCCTTGTCGGCGGCAAGACGCCGTACCAGCGAAAAGCCGTTCGAATGGACGCCCGAAGAGGCGAGGCCCAGGATCACGTCGCCCGCCGCGACCTTGTCGGCGGTCAGCACCTGGTCGCGCTCGACCGCGCCGACGCAGAAGCCCGCGAGGTCGTAATCGCCGTCCGAATACATGCCCGGCATTTCGGCCGTCTCGCCGCCGATCAGCGCGCAGCCGGCCTGCTTGCAGCCTTCGGCGATGCTCGCGACGACTTCGGTCGCGATAGCGTTGTCGAGCTTGCCGGTCGCATAATAGTCGAGGAAAAACAGCGGTTCGGCTCCTTGCACGATCAGGTCGTTGGCGCACATCGCGACCAGGTCGATGCCGACCCCGTCATGCTTGCCGGTCTCGATCGCGAGCTTGAGCTTGGTGCCGACCCCGTCATTCGCCGCGACGAGCAGCGGGTCGTCGAACCCCGCCGCCTTCAGGTCGAAGAAGCCGCCGAAACCGCCAAGGTCGGCGTCCGCGCCGGGCCGGCGCGTCGAACGGGCGAGCGGGGCGATGGCACGGACCAGCGCATTGCCGGTCTCGATCGACACGCCCGCTTGGGCATAAGTGTAGCTGGCGGGTTGGTTATGCTTGGAATCCATGGCCCGCGCGACTAACGCTTCCCGCCGACAAATGCCATGATTTCCTTGTCGGGCATCGCACTTCGGGGCAAAGACCAGAGACGATATGACCGCCGCCGCTTTCCCCCGTTCGACGCTCGGCCTTTCGCTCCGCGCTCTCGCCCCCCGCGACTGGCGCTGGGCCGCGCTTTTCGGCCTGTTTTTCGCGATTCTGCTGGCCGGCATCGTGGAGGGGCAGATCAGTCGCGGCGACCGCGGCATCATCCCGATCAACAGCAGCGGCGACTTCCTCGCCAGCGGAATCCGCGTCGATGTCACCGGCGACAATGCCGAGGATGCGCGCGAAAAGGGCTGGCGCGAGGCGCAGCGGCAGGGCTGGGCGCAGCTCTATCGCAAGATCAACGGTTCGGACGGCCCGGCGCTCGGCGATTCGGTGCTCGACGGCATCGTCACCGCGATCGTCGTCGAGGAGGAACAGATCGGCCCGCGCCGCTACGTCGCAACGCTCGGCGTGCAGTTCGACCGTGTTCGTGCCGGCCAGATCCTCGGCGTCAGCGGCCGCACGCTGCGCTCGCCGCCGTTGCTGGTCATTCCCGTCTATTCGGTCGACGGCATCCCGCAGGTCTTCGAACAGCGCAGCGCGTGGCAGCGCGCCTGGGCCGAATATAACACCGGACAAAGCGCGATCGACTATGTTCGCACCGCGGGCACCGGCCCCGACACCCTGTTGCTCAACGCCGGGCAGACCGGGCGGCGCAGCCGTGTGTGGTGGCGCGTCATCCTCGATCAATATGGCGCCGCCGACGTGCTCACCCCGATCGCCCGCGTCGAGTACAGCTATCCCGGCGGCCCGATCAAAGGCTATTTCGCGGCCCGCTTTGGCCCCGACAACAAGCTGATCGGCACCTTCACCATGACCGGCCCCAGCCCGGCCGCGCTCCCCGACATGATGGAGAAGGCGGTGGCGCGGATGGATTCGATCTACACCGCCGCGCTCGCCGAGGGCGTGCTGCGCACCGACGCCTATCTCGTCCTGGAAAAGCCGGTCGCGAAGGAAGACCTGCCCGAAGAGGTCGCGACCGACGAAAGCGCGCTGCCCAGCGAAACCGACGCCAGCACCGCGGCGACCCCGGCGGCGGGGGTCCAGAGCTTCACCGTCCAGTATAGTTCGCCCGACGTCGAATCGGTATCGGCGACCGAGCGCGCAGTCGCCGGTGCGGCGGGCGTGCAGGGCGCATCGACGACCAGCCTCGCGCTCGGCGGTATGTCCGTGATGCGCGTGACCTTCCGCGGCGATTTGGCGGCGCTCAAGGCGGCGCTCGCCGCCCGCGGCTTCAAGGTTCAGGAAGGCGGCGGCCAGCTCAGGATCAGCCGCTGATGGCGGGGTCGGGCCAGATTGCGTTGCCGCTCGATTGGAGCGCGGGCGGCTCGAACGACGGCCCGCTGATCGTCGGCGCGAGCAACGCCGACGCGGTGCGCTACCTCCGTCATGTCGCGACCTGGCCGGTGCGCACTGCGGTCCTGACTGGACCGCGCGGATCGGGACGCAGCCTGATGGGGCGGCTGTTCGCGCGCGAAACCGGCGGCCGCGTTATCGACGGCCACGACAGCGTTTCGGAGGAAGAGATTTTCCATGCGTGGAACGCCGCGCAGGCGTCGGGCACGCCGCTGCTGATCGTCGCCGACGCGCCGCCGTCGGATTGGAACATTCAGCTTCCCGACCTCGCCTCACGCCTGCGCGCCGTGCCGGTGCTGACGATCGGCGAGCCCGACGACTGCCTGGCGCGTGACCTGATCGAGGCGCTGTTCGCGCAGCGCGGCATGGCGATCGCGCCCGGAGTCGCCTCCTATATCGTGCCGCGGATGGAGCGTAGCTATGCGATGATCCACCGCATCGTCGCGGCCCTCGACGCCGCGTCGCTCGAAAAAGGACGCGGCGTTAGCGTTCGTCTTACGCGTGAAACATTACTGTCACAGGGGCTGATCGATCCCGATCTCCTCGAACGACAGGATGCAGCACAATGTCGATAGCGAGCGGCCCTCTTCGCGCCGATAATGACGCCGACGCGGCGACGCCGACCTTTGGTCCCGAACGCTTCTTCAACCGCGAACTCAGCTGGCTCGCCTTCAACCGGCGGGTGATGGAGGAGGCGCGTAACCCCGCGCATCCGCTGCTCGAACGCCTGCGCTTCCTGTCAATCTCGGGCAGCAATCTCGACGAATTCTTCATGGTCCGCGTTGCCGGCCTCAAGGGCCAGCAGCTCCAGGGAATCGACGATCCGTCGGCCGACGGCCGTTCGCCGGGGCAACAGCTCGCCGAGATCGAGGCCGAGGTCCACCGCCTCGTCGATCAGCAGCAGAGCGAGTGGCAGCGGCTGCACCAGTTGCTCGCCGAGCAGGGGATCATCGTCCACGGAACCGGCTCGAACGTCGAGAAACTGCGCCGCGCGCTCCGCCAATATTTCCTGGACCAGATTTTCCCGATCCTAACCCCGCAGGTGCTCGATCCCGCGCACCCTTTTCCCTTCATCCCGAACCGCGGCGTCGGCGTAATCTTCGATCTCGAACGCAAGGCGACCGGCGACACGGTGCGCGAACTGGTCATGATCCCGGCCTCGCTGCCGCGCTTCGTGCCGGTGCCGGGCGAAGCGGCCAGCTTCGTACCGATCGAATATCTGATCGAGCTGTTCGGCGACCTGATCTTTCCGGGCTTTGCCATCCGTTCGCTCGGCGTCTTTCGCATCATCCGCGACAGCGACATCGAAATCGAGGAAGAGGCCGAGGATCTGGTGCGTCTGTTCCGCACCGCGATCCGCCGCCGCCGCCGCGGCCGCGTCATCCTCATGGAGATCGAGGCCGACATGCCCGCCGAAATTGCGGCGGTCCTCAACGCCGACATCCAGGGGCATGAGGCGATCGTCGCGAAGATCGGCGGGTTCATCGGCCTCGCGGCGCTCTCGGCGCTCGTCGATGTCGATCGCCCCGACCTCAAATTCCCTGCTTATTCGCCGCGCTTTCCCGAACGTATCCGCGAGCATGGCGGCGATTGTTTCGCGGCGATCCGCTCGAAGGACATCGTCGTCCATCATCCTTACGAGAGCTTCGACGTCGTGCTCTCCTTTCTGCGCCAAGCGGCGGCCGATCCCGACGTGGTCGCGATCAAGCAGACGCTTTACCGTGCGGGCAACCAGTCGCCGGTCATTCGCGCGCTGATCGAGGCCGCCGAGGCCGGCAAGTCGGTCACCGCGGTGGTCGAACTCAAGGCGCGTTTCGACGAGGAGCAGAATCTCCTCTGGGCGAACCAGCTCGAGCGTGCCGGAGTGCAGGTCGTCTACGGCTTCATCGAGTGGAAGACGCACGCCAAAATATCGATGGTCGTGCGCCGCGAAGGGCAGGGGTATCGCACCTACTGCCACTTCGGCACCGGCAATTATCATCCGGTCACCGCGCGCATCTATACCGACCTCAGCTTCTTCACTGCGGATCCGCGTGCGGGGCGCGACGCGGCGCAGCTGTTCAACTACATCACCGGCTATGTCGAACCCGAGCGGCTCGAACTCGTCACCATGTCGCCGCTCAACATGCGCGCGCACCTCAGCGACCTGATCGAGGCCGAGATTGCGGCGGCGAAGGCCGGGCTGCCCGCGGGCGTCTGGGCGAAGATGAACAGCCTTGTCGATCCCGACATCATCGACAAGCTCTACGAGGCGAGCGCCGCCGGCGTGTCCGTCGAGCTGATCGTGCGCGGCATCTGCTGCCTGCGTCCCGGCGTCCCCGGGCTGTCGGAGACGATCCGCGTCAAATCGATCGTCGGCCGCTTTCTGGAGCACAGTCGCATCTGGGCCTTTGCGAACGGCGCGCGCCTGCCGCACCAGCGCGCCAAGCTCTATATCTCCAGCGCCGACTGGATGCCGCGCAACTTCGACCGCCGCGTCGAATATATGATCCCGATCGAAAATCCGACCGTCCACGACCAGATTCTCGACCAGGTGCTCGTCGCGAACCTCATCGACAATGAACAGAGCTGGGTCTTGCAGTCCGACGGCGTGTATCGGCGGCTCGCTCCGGGCGACAAGCCGTTCAACCTGCACCATTATTTCATGAACAACCCCTCGCTGTCGGGTCGCGGCACCTCGCTGCATCAGCGCCAGGACGTCCCGACGCTCGACTTCCCGATGCGCGAGGCCTGATCCGCTTGGCGCTGCTCAAATCTTCCAAACAGACGGTGCGCCGTTCGGCCGTGATCGACATCGGGTCGAACTCGGTTCGCATCGTCGTCTATGAAGGGCCCGCGCGCGCGCCGGCGGTGATCTTTAACGAAAAGGTCGCGGCGGGACTGGGCAGGGGGCTGTCCTCCGATGGCCGCATCGCTCCCGAAGACGCCGAACGCGGCCTGCTCGCGCTCCGTCGCTACGCCTTGCTCGCCAAGCATATGGAGGTCGAGGATCTGCAATGCGTCGCGACCGCCGCCGTGCGCGACGCCGCGAACGGCCCCGCCTTCATCGCCGCGGCAGCCGAGGCCGGTCTGAAGATCCGGCTGCTCTCCGGCGAGGAGGAGGCCGAGGCTGCGGGCTATGGCGTCCTGTCGGCGATCCCCGACGCGCATGGCATTGCGGTCGATCTGGGCGGCGGCAGCCTCGAGCTTGCCGAAGTCGCGAACGGCAAGGTCGGCCGCCGCGCATCCTTTCCGCTCGGCGTGCTGCGCTTGCCCGCGCTGCGCAAGGACGGGGAGCAGGCGTTCGAACGGGCGATCCGCAAGATGCTGCGGGCCGCCGACTGGCCGGGCGAGGGACTGACCGGCCTGCCGCTCTATCTCGTCGGCGGGTCGTGGCGCGCGCTCTCGCGTCTCGATCTCGAACTCACCAAGGACCCGCTCGCGGTGCTCGACCAGCACACGTTGCCGCGCAGCGCGCTCCGCCGCCTGATCCGCGCGAGCAAGCGGCTCACCTTCGAGGATTTGCGCGCGATCCCCGGCATGGCGTCGAACCGCGCCGCGACCTTGCCCGACGCGGCGGCGCTGCTCGCGGCGCTCGTCAACATCCTCGACGTGCCCGAGATGACCGTGTCGTCGTCGGGGCTTCGCGAAGGTCTGCTTTATCAGGCGCTTGACGAGGATGTGCGCGCGCAGGACCCGCTGATCGTCGCCGCCGAGTTCGAGGGCCGCCGCCTCGCGCGCTTCGCGCCGCACGGCCGCGCGCTCGCCGACTGGATCGCGCCGCTTTTTGCCGGCGAGCCGCCGGCCGACAGCCGCGTCCGCCTGGCGGCCAGCCTGCTCAGCGACGTCGCCTGGTCGGCGAATCCCGACTTTCGCGCCGATCGCGGCACCGAGATCGGGCTGCACGGCAACTGGCGGAGCATCGACATCCCGGGCCGCATCCTGCTCGCCCGCGCGCTCTTTGCGGGCTTCGGCGGTTCCGATTCCGATTTTCCCGCGATGGGCAATCTCGTCAGCGCCGATCGGCTGGAACGCGCGCGGCAATGGGGCCTTGCCATCCGTCTGGCGCAGCGCCTGACCGGCGGCGTCGAGGCGCCGCTCAAGGCCAGCGGCATCGCGCTGGTCGATGGGAAACTGCGCCTCTGTCTCGATGCCGGCTGGCATCATCTGGCGGGCGAGTCGGTCGAACGTCGCCTCCGCATCCTCGCCCAGGCGCTCGACGCGAAGCCGGAGCTGGTGCTGCTCTAAACACCGTCGCCCCCGCGAAGGCGGGGGGCGTTGACGGCCCTAAATTTCGATTGCGGCGGCCGGGTCGATTTCGCTCATCACCAGCTTGCCGTTGACGACCGCAAAGCCCATGCGCCCTTCGACCAGATCGACCGCCGCATGGCCGAACACGTCGTAGCGCCAGCCCCGCATCATCGCAATGCCGTCGCGCGCGCCCGCAGCAAGCGCTTCGAGGTCGTCGCTACGCGCGATCAATCGCGCCGCGACATTGAGCTCGCGCGCGCGAATCTTGAGCAGCAGCTTCAGAAGGTCGGCGACAAGCACGCCCTCCTTGCCGAGCCCCGGCCCGCGCGGCGCGCGGTCGGGCATGTCATCCTTCGACATGGTCCGGGCATTGGCGAGGGCGTCCATCAGGCGGCTGCCGATGTCGTTCGACTTCCATGTCGCCGACAGTCCGCGAACGCGGCCGAGGCCGTCCTGATCCTTCGGCGGATGCGCGGCGAGGTCGGCGAGCGTCTCGTCCTTGACGATGCGCCCGCGGGGCAGATTCTTGCTGCGCGCCTCGCGCTCGCGCCACGCGGCAAGCGCCTGAAGGCGGCCGAGCACGTCGGGCTTGCGCGACGGCACCTTGATCCGCTGCCAGGCGTCATTGGGATCGAGGTTGTAGTTCGACGGATCGGCGAGCTTTTCCATTTCCTCGTCGAGCCAGTGGCCACGGCCGGTCTTGACCAGCTTTTTCAGCATCATCGGGAAAATCTGCGCGAGATGCGTGACGTCGCCGATCGCATAGTCGATCTGGCGCTTGTCGAGCGGGCGGCGGCTCCAGTCGGTAAAGCGCGCGCCCTTGTCGAGCTGGATCCCGATCCACGCCTCGACCAGGTTCGAGTAACCGACCTGCTCGGCCTGACCCAGCGCCATCTGGCCGATCTGGGTGTCGAAGATCGGGTGCGGCGTCTTGCCGGTCAGGTTGAAGATGATTTCCACATCCTGCCCGCCGGCATGGAAGACCTTCAGCACATCCTCGTTGTTCACCAGCAGGTCGAGCAGGGGTTTCATGTCGATTCCGGGCGCCATCGGATCGATCGCCGCGGCATGCTCGCTGTCGGCGACCTGGATCAGGCACAGCTCGGGCCAGAAGGTATTTTCGCGCATGAATTCGGTGTCGACGGCGATGAAATCGCTGCCTTTGATCAGATCGACAAATTCGACGAGCGCGGCGCTGGTTTCGATAAGCGGATGGACTTGCATGGAGCGCCTATACAGCGACTTGGCGCGAGCGGCAGCAAAAATTGGCCGCTGCAAACAAAGAGCCGCGAAGGGGCAAATCGGGCCTTCGCCCTTGACAAACAGTGCGCTGTGCTGCCTTGGGCGCGACCATAAAACACGTTTTTGCGTGTTTGTTTCCCATTCACCGAAAGACCAAGAAAATGCACGCCTATCGTACCCACACCTGCGCCGATCTTCGCGCCGCCAACGTCGGCGAGGACGTCCGTCTGTCGGGCTGGGTGCACCGGACGCGCGAGCATGCAAATGTGCTCTTCGTCGATCTTCGCGACCATTATGGCATCACCCAGATCGTCGTCGAAACCGGGTCGGACCTTTATCCCACGGTCAACGGCGTGGGCCCCGAGTCTGTCCTGACCTTTACCGGCAAGGTCGCGGCGCGCTCGCCCGAGACGCTCAACCCGAAGCTCGCGACCGGCGAGATCGAAATCTACCCCAGCGCGGTGACGGTCCAGTCGGCGGCCGAGCGCCTGCCGCTGCCGGTGTTCGGCGAGGCCGAATATCCGGAAGAGATCCGCCTCACCAACCGCTTCCTCGATCTGCGCCGCGAGCGGCTGCACAAGAATATCGTGCTGCGCTCGAACGTGATTTCGTCGCTGCGCCGCCGGATGATCGACCAGGGTTTCACCGAGTTCCAGACCCCGATCCTGACCGCGAGCAGCCCCGAGGGCGCGCGCGACTATCTGGTGCCCAGCCGCGTCCACCCCGGCAAATTCTATGCGCTGCCGCAGGCGCCGCAGATGTTCAAGCAGCTGCTGATGGTCGCGGGCTTCGACCGCTATTTCCAGATCGCGCCCTGCTTCCGCGACGAAGATGCGCGCGCCGACCGTAGCCCGGGCGAATTCTACCAGCTCGATTTCGAAATGAGCTTCGTCACGCAGGACGACGTCTTCAACGCGATCGAGCCCGTCCTGCACGGGGTGTTCGAGGAGTTCGCCGATTTCGACGGCAAGGGCCGCACCGTGTCGCCGCTGCCGTTCAAGCGCATTCCCTACCGCGAATCGATGCTGAAATATGGCAGCGACAAGCCGGATCTCCGCAACCCGCTGCTCGTCCATGACGTGGGCGATTTCTTCAAGGGATCGGGCTTTGGCCGCTTTGCCTCGATGGTCGAGGAAGGACAGGTCGTCCGCGCCGTCGCCGCCCCCGAAACGCACGAGAAGAGCCGCAAATTCTTCGACGAGATGAACAGCTGGGCGCAGTCGGAAGGTTTCCCGGGCCTCGGCTATGCGACGCAGAAGGACGGCGTGTTCGGCGGGCCGATCGCCAACAACCACGGCCAGGACGGCATGAAGGCGATCGCCGACGCGATGGGTCTCGGCCCGAACGACGGCATCTTCTTCGCCGCGGGTGTCGAGGCGAAGGCGGCGAAGCTCGCCGGCCTCGCCCGCACGCGCGTTGCTGAACAGCTGGGCCTTATCGACAAGAGCCGCTTCGAATTCTGCTGGATCGTCGATTTCCCGATGTTCGAGGCCGACGAAGAGACCGGCAAGATCGATTTCAGCCACAATCCCTTCTCGATGCCGCAGGGCGAGATGGAGGCGCTGACGACCAAGGACCCGCTCGATATCCTCGCCTATCAGTACGACATCGTCTGCAACGGCGTCGAACTGTCGTCGGGCGCGATCCGGAACCATCGCCCCGACATCATGTACAAGGCATTCGAGATCGCGGGTTACAGCCAGCAGGACGTCGACACCAATTTCGCGGGCATGATCAACGCCTTCAAGTTCGGCGCCCCGCCGCACGGCGGTTCGGCGCCGGGGGTCGACCGCATCGTGATGCTGCTCGCCGACGAGCCGAACATCCGCGAAGTGATCGTCTTCCCGATGACGCAAAAGGCCGAGGACCTGATGATGGGCGCCCCGGCGCCGGTCAGCGACAAGCAGCTCAAGGAACTGCACATCCGCCTCGTGGACGGCCCCAAGAACTGATCCTTGGATAAAGGTCATCCCCTCATGTCTCGTCATCCCGGCGAAAGCCGGGATCGCGCCATCTCGTTCCGCCGCAGCGGCGAGATCCCGGCCCGCGCCGGGATGACGATATAAATGGAACAGCCCCGGGAGCATCGGCAGGCGGCGCCCGAAGGCGACATCTGCTGGTTCGAATGGGGTCAGCAGGGCGAGGGGCCTTCGGTCCTGCTCCTCCACGCGACGGGCTTCCACGCCCGCCTCTGGGATCGGGTCGTCGCCGCGCTGCCCGCGGGGACGCATGTCATCGCGCCCGATCATCTGGGCCACGGGCGCAGCGCAAAGCCCGCCTCGCTCTCCGAATGGACGATCACCGCCGACGCGCTGCTGCCCTTGGTCGACCGCTTTGCAGGCACGCCCCTCGTCGGCTGCGGCCACAGCATGGGCAGCTTTGTGCTGAGCCGCCTCGCGGCCGAACGCCCCGACGCGTTCCAGCATATCTTCCTGATCGACCCGGTGATCATGGACCCGGTCTTCTACGCGCAAGCCGCGGGTCGGTCGGTGCCCGATGCGTCGGAACATCCCGTGTCGCGCCGCCGCAACCGCTGGGATGGCTGGGAAGCGATGCTCGCGAGCTTCGCCGAGCGCCCGCCCTATGCCCATTGGCAGCCCGAAGTCCTCGCCGACTATTGCCGCCACGGCCTGCTCCCCGCCGCCGACGGCGAGGGATGGGAGCTCGCCTGCCCGCCCAGGCTCGAGGCATCGGTCTATCTCGGCGCCGCGCACACCGATCCCTATGCGTGGATCGGCCGCATCACCGCGCCGTCGACCGTCATCCGCGCCCGCACCGGCGAGCGTTCGGGCAATCTCGATTTCTCGGTCAGCCCGTCGTGGCCCGGCCTCGGCGCCAGGCTCGGCGCGGCGCGCGACGAGCAATGGGCCGAGCACAGCCATTTCATCCCGATGGAAGTGCCGCAGCGCCTCGCCGACCTCATCGCCACCGCGCTTTGACAGCATGGGAGCGCTGCGATAGCTCCTCCTCGGGTCGATGAACCGGGGGGTGATTCATGCTGCGTCCGCTGCTTGCCGCGACTGTCCTGTGCCTTGCCGCACCCGCGGCGGCCGAGACGCTGCCGATCAGCGGCAGCGATCCCGCGGCGGCGAACGTCAACGACCTGCTCCGTCTCGCGGTCGACCGTTTCGAGGGCGAGGACGGCGGCGCGATCGCGCAAAAGCTGGAGGACGCACTCGGCAAGACGCAGTTCGGCGGCTATTCCTATTTCCGCATCGTCGCCCCGGAATCGGGCGTACCGGTCGACGGCCTACTCACGGGCACGACGCGCGCCAGCGTCGACGAGGCGCCGGTGACCGAGAAGCGCAAGAAATGCACCGAGTATGATCCCGCCGACAAGAAGAAGTGCGTGAAGGAGGTCGAGACCGACATCCGCTGCCGCCGCCGCACCATCAGCGTCGCGACCACTGCGCGGCTCGTCGCGATCGGCGACGGCTCGATCCGCTACACGCGCCCGCTCAACGCCCGCGACCAGCAGACCTATTGCCCCGACCGCGCCGCCTCGCGCGCCGTCGATGACTATATCGAAGGGGTGCAGGACGATCAGGTGCAGGCAATCCGCCGCGATCTCGCCCCCACCCCCTATAACATCGCCGTTCGCGTCGACGAGAATCGCAAGGGCCTGTCCAAGGCGGCGTCCGACAGCTTCAAGGAAGCGATCCGCCTGACCAAGACCGACCCCGCCGCCGCCTGCTCGACGTGGGCCGCCCTGACCCAAGCCGCCGAGCCGACCGCGGCGCTCGCCTTCAACCTCGGCCTCTGCGCCGAGATGAACCGCGATTTCGACGCGGCGACCGACTGGTACGAACAGGCGCAGCGCCTAGGCTCGAAGAATCGCGACATCGGCGAGGGGCTGACGCGCGTCGCCAGCCACCGCCGCGCGCTGGGCGACTGGGCCGCGCGCAAGCGGCTGATGGGCGTCAAATAGCGCTTCTGTACCGGAACCGGACAAAACGCGCGCTTGGTCGGGTGAGGGCCGCCAGCTAGGATAGCGCGATGACCATCCTGCTTTCCGATTATGAAACCGGCGCCAAATATGGCGGCGACTATGCCGACGATCTCGCCGCGCTCGAGGATCGTATCGAACGCCTGCAGGCGGCGCACATCACCCATGGCCAGCGCAGCATCATCATGTTCGAGGGCTGGGATGCGGCGGGGAAGGGCGGCATCATCCAGCGGCTGACCGCCTCGCTCGACCCCCGCTATTTCGAGGTTTGGCCGATCGCCGCGCCGAACGAGGAGGAAAAGGCGCGCCACTTTCTTTGGCGCTTCTGGAAGCGCCTGCCGGGCAATCGCGAAATCTCGATCTTCGACCGCAGCTGGTATGGCCGCGTCCTCGTCGAGCGCGTCGAGGGCTATGCGAGCGAGGCCGAATGGCGCAAGGGCTATGACGAGATCAACGAGTTCGAGGCGCAGCTGACCGGCAGCCGCACGAACCTGGTCAAGCTGTTCGTCCACATCACGCAAAAGGAACAGGACGAACGTTTCGCCGATCGGCTGAGCAACCCGTGGAAGCGCTGGAAGACCGGGCCAGACGATTATCGCAACCGGTCGAAGCGCAAGGAATATCTTGCCGCGATCGAGGAGATGTTCCAGCAGACCGACACGCGCTGGGCGCCGTGGAAGGTCATCGACGGCAACAACAAGAAGGCGGCGCGCATCGCGGCGCTGACCCATATCGTCGAAACGCTCGAGGCCGCCGTGCCGATGACGCCGCCCGATCTCGACCCCGCGGTCGTCAAGCTGGCGCAAAAGGCCTTCGGTTTCTCGCCCAAAGACTAGCTTTTCGGGCCAGCCGCCTAGCCAATCGGCGCCCTCGTTGCTACATGGGGTGGAATGAGCCGCGCCAAGAGATCCGACGACTGGGGTTTTCCCCGCTGGCGCCCCTATGGCTCGTCGCGCGAGACGCAGAAGGTGCGTCTTTGCGACCGCCACGGCTGCACCAACCCCGGCAATTGCCCCGCGCCCAAGTCGCCGAACAGCCCCGAACGCTGGTATTTCTGCGAGGCGCACGCCGCCGAATATAACCGCGGCTGGGACTATTTCGCGGGCCTCAGCGCCGAAGACGCCGCGGCGCGCGCCGCCGAAGAGGCCGCCGGCGCGCGCAGCTATGCGCGCGCGCAGCATTATGCCTGGGGCGGATCGGGCGATGGGAGCCGCAGCGCCGACGAAATGCGCGCGCTGGACGTGCTGGGACTGGACCCCGACGCCGATTTCGACGCGACCAAGAAAGCGTGGCGCGCTTACGCGAAGGAATGCCACCCCGACGTGAAGCCGGACGACGCTGACGCGGCGAAGCGCTTTGCCGCAGGACAGGCGGCGTTCGAGGTGCTGAAGCAGGCCGAAGAGCGGAAGAGCTGGAAGCCGGCTTAGGGTAAGGTTGCGACCGAACCACAACATTCATAGCATGATGAGAATTGGGGGGCAGCCACCACCCCAAGGCCGCCATCCCGCACAATGTCTCGCAATCCATCTCTGTTCGCGCTATACTCGGCCCCAGCCAGAGGGTCGGGCGATCGCCGCCGCGCAAGCGGGGGAGGAAAGTCCGGGCTCCACGGAAACCACGGTGCCGGATAACGTCCGGCGGCTCCGGGCAACCGGGGTCAGGGAAAGTGCCACAGAGAGCAGACCGCCAAAGGCTTCGGCCCGGCGAAAGGTGAAAGGGTGCGGTAAGAGCGCACCGCGCGGACGGTAACGGACGCGGCATGGCAAACCCCACCGGGAGCAAGGTCGAATAGGGATGGCACGAGTTAACTCAGGGCTGGTTCCGGCCCCGCCGTCCGGGTTGACTGCTTGAGCGTTCGGGCAACCGCACGCCTAGAGGAATGATCGCCCATCCCCGCAAGGGGTGGACAGAACCCGGCTTACAGACCCTCTGGCTCACTTGCCCTTTCGACAGGCGCGGAACCGCGCTGCGAAGACCGGCGTATTACCCGGACCAGAAAGGGAGACGGATCATGCAAGTCGTCGATGACCATGTCGAGGTAACCGAAACCGAAGCGAGCAGCGGCGTGAAGGGGCAGGGCGTGCGTTACGTCCTCGCGATCTCGCTGCTTCTCGCGGTGATCGTCCTCTCGGCGATCTGGATCGTACCGGCGCTGCTCAACAGCTGAGCCCGCATATCGATCGTCATCCCGGCGCAGGCCGGGATTTCACCGGAGCGGTGTTGCGCGAAGGGCGAGGGCCCGGCCTCCGCTGGAAGGGCGAACGGGGTTTTACTTCGCCTTGGTGGCGCGGACCAATTCTTCCTCGGGATCGGGCGTATCTTCCATATAGACGGCCTTGACCGGCCGCTTCGCCTTGCGCGTGAACTGCTTGTCATAGCGCGCATCCTCGCCCTCGCCGACCAGCTTCAATTCGGACGCGACGATGTCGCCGGTCAGCAGGTTCCAGCTCATCTCGCTGCCGTCATGCGCCCATGTCCGGCTGTAGAGCATCGTATCGAGCCCGATCAGCTGCATCCTCGGCGGCGTTTGCTTCTTGTCGGCGCGGAAGCGATAGGTCGACGCCAGCGCCGTCGTGCCGCCGGTCAGGTCCTTGACCACCAGCACACCCTTGCTGATCGACAGATCGGCGGGCCCCAGCCGGTCTGCCGCCAGCTTGACGCTGCCCGCGGGATCGTGCCCCAGATCCACTTCGGTGCGATAGCTCAGCAACACGTGCAGCGTCCGCGCGTCGGGGCTTGCGACCACATAGGCCGTGTCGGGATCGCCGTCCCCGTTGAGGTCGCCGTCGACGCGCGTCTCGATCTCGTCGCCGAGTTCGAGGCCGTCCTGCAATATCTGGTCGGAAACCGGCGGCCTCGCCTCACGCGGCGGCGCGGCATGCGCGGCGCCGGAGAGCAGCAGGGTGGCGCTAAGGACCAGGCTTCGCTTCATCTTCGTTTCCCTCGCGAACAGACTAGCGTCCTTAGCCCGCCGTCCAGCCACCTGCGGTGATGTTGCGCACAGTTTGCGCTTTCCTACAATATGTCGCTGGCATACCCTTCTCGCCGGGGTCGCATCGGTCTGCCGCAGGGCGGCCGGGCAGGATGCAGAGTGTGCGAATTGCGAGTGAAGTTAGGCAGTTTTCTGCTGCTTTGTGATGCGCGGGGGATAGGAAAACCGGGATGAGGCGTTCGCGATATCGGGCGGCATGGGCCGCGGCACTTTTAGCGCTCGGCGGGCTGGCGTCCCCGGCCGCGGCGCAGCCAGCGGGCAGTTGCGGCACCGCCCCGCTCAAGGGCGATCGCGTCGCGCTGCTGATCGGCAACAGCGCGTACAACGACTGGGAATGGCCGTCGCTCAAGAACGCCGTGAACGACATCGACTATGTTTGCGACGCCTTCGCCAAGGCGGGCATTGCGCCGCGCATCGTTCGCAACGCCGACAAGGCCTCGCTCGACACGGCACTTGCGGAATTCGCGGCCGAGGCGAAGGGCGCCAAGTCGGTGATCCTCTACTATGCCGGCCACGGCTTCGAATATGGTGGCCGCAACTGGCTGGTGCCGATGGATGCGCCCCCCGCGACCCGCCGCGCCGATGTCGAGAAGCGCTATCTTTCGCTCGAAGCGCTGGTGAAGCGCGTCGTGCCCACGGGCGCCTTCACCCTGCTGTTCGTCGATGCCTGCCGCACGCCGGAGCCGGTCGTGCGGATCGAGGACGTCAATATCGCGGGCGGGGAGGCGGGATCCGCTCCGGTGGGTCTGCTCGATATCGGGCAGGGCGCGGTCTTCTATTCGACCGCCAAGGGCCGACCCGCGCTCGACTTCGCGCCGGTCGGGTCGCCAGTCAGCCCGTTCGCGGCCGCGGTGGTCAAGGAACTCGGGATCCCGGGCCTAGAAATCTCCGACTATTTCAAGGTTGTCGCGCGCGACGTCTACAAACGCACTTATGGCATGGAGAAGGGGCCGCAGCAGCCCTTCCATTATGGCAGCTGGTTCGACGATTATTATCTCGTCGCGCCCGCCGACGTGCCGGAGGCCGGCAAGCAAGGGGGCGGCTTCGGGTCCTTCTCGGCGGCCCCGCCCGCGCCGCCCACCCCGTCGCCCGCTGTCCGCGGCGCGATCAATCCGCTCGCGGATATCTCGCTCGACCGCCTCGCGATCGAGGACGAACCGGTGCTGGTCGCTGACGTGCTCTCGCGCCATCCGGTGGGGGAGGTGATCGGTCTCGCCGACGGTGGGAACGCGCTGGCGCAGCATCTGGCGGGCTATATGTTCTCGCTCGGTGTCGGGGTGAAGAAGGACGTGCCGCGCGCGCGGGCCTATCTCGAGAAATCGGCGGCGCAGAATTTCCCGGCCGGGCAGCAGGAACTTGCCTATCTCCTCCTCGAAAACGACCCGACACCCGAAAATGTGAAGCGCGCCCACGATCTCTATGTGGCCTCATCGAACGCCGGCTTTTCGAAGGCGAAGACGCATCTCGCCTATCGCCTCGCGTCGGGCACCTTCGGTCCTGCCGATTTTGTCCGGGCGCAGGCGCTTTATAGCGAGGCGGCGGCGAAGGGGCATCCGGCCGCGGTTTTTGCGCTGACCTTCTTTCCCGACGCGCGGGCCGCCAATATGGCGCGGCTGCGCGCCATCGCCGATGCCGGCAACCCCGAGGGCAATCATTGGCTCTGCGAGGCGCACTATGCCGACAAGACGCTGGCGCAGGCGATCGAGGACTGCGGCGTCGGCGCGCGCGCGGGTTTCGCAGGATCGCGGGCCATCCTGGCGTGGGCTTATGCGAACGGCAGCGGTGTTGCGGCCGATGTCAAGGAAGCGGTCTTCTGGGCCAAGCTTGCGCGCCACCTGCCAGAGTTGCGCAAGGACCAGCGCGACCTGATCGCGGGGATCGGCGAGTAACGATCAGGGATAGCTGATCGTCACGATCTCCCATTCCTTCGGACCTGCCGGAAGCTGCACGGTGCGCAGATCGCCGACCGCCGCGCCGCGGAGAGCGCGGGCGAGGGGGCTGTTCCAGCCGATCCGGCCGTCGCCCGCCTCGGCCTCATCGTCTCCGACGAGCGTAACGATGCGGCGTGCATCGTCGTCGTCGGCCAGCTCGACCGTCGCGCCGAACCAGATGCGGCTCTTGTCGGGCTGCGCCGCGGGATCGACGACGCGCGCCGCTTTCATCCGCCGCGCGAGGAAGCCGAGCCGCCGGTCGATTTCGCGGAGGCGCTTACGGCCATAGATATAATCGCCATTCTCGCTGCGGTCGCCATTGCCCGCGGCCCAGCTGATCACTTCGACCAGCTTCGGGCGCTCGTCGCCGAGCAGCTGCTGATATTCGGCGCGCAGCGCGGCGAAGCCCGCCGGGCTGATGATGTTGGTCTTCTCCCCCGCCATCGGGACTTATCCCGGCGTGCGCTTGCCGAGGTAGAAGCTCAGCGGCGCCTGCGGCAGCGAGCGGCCGTCGCGCAGGGTGTCGTAAACGACGGCATTCTCGAGCACGCGCTGCACATAGTTGCGCGTCTCGAAGATCGGGATCGCCTCGATCCAGTCGACGATGTCGATCCCGCCGCCGCGCGGATCGCCGTTGGCGCGCAGCCATTTGTTCACATTGCCCGGACCGGCGTTGTACGCCGCGACCGCCAGCGGATAGCTGCCGCCGAAATAGCTCAGCATCTGCTGGAAATAGGTCGAACCCAGCGTGATATTGTAATTGGTGTCGGCGGTCAGCGACCCGGCGTCGTAGCTGAGCCCCAGCTTGCCCGCGACCTCGCGCGCCGTACCCGGCATCAGCTGCATCATGCCGCGCGCCCCGGCATGGCTCACCGCCTGCCGGTCGAACTGGCTTTCCTGCCGCGTGATCGCATGGATGAAGGTCCAGTTGTTTTCATGGCCGCTGGGAACGCGGACGGTCGGGAAGCCCGACACCTCGACGGCGTCGAGGCTGTTCGCCTGCGCGCTGCGCCCTATCATGACGCCAAGGTCCGGGCGACCGATCGCCGACGCGAGCTGGCCCGCGAGCACATGATCGGCGGGGGAGGTCGCGCGCTGGGCAATGGCGCGCAGGAACAGCGATTGCTCCCGCCACGCACCGATTTCGCCGAGCGCGCGCGACGCACGAACGAGCCGGTCGTCCTCGAACGCGCGCTTCTGGTCGCTATCGACCTTGATCGTCGGATTGGGCAGCGGCTTCGGCTGCGGCCGGCCGAGCCGTTCGAGTGCGAGCTGACCGTAATATTGGTCGTAGTGCTGCGCTGCATCGGCGAAATGGGCGTTGGCGGCGTTGCGGTCGCCAGCTGCAAGCGCGGCGCGACCGGCCCAATAGAAGCCCTTGGTCCGCGTCTGCGCCGACCTGGCGGCTTCGCCATAGGCGCGGAACAGCCCGACGGCTTCCCGCGGCCGGCCGACGCTCTTGAACGCGAGCTGTCCGGCAAGCCACGCCAGCGAGGTGTAATCGTCGCGCACGCTGAGCGGCGCTTCGCGGATGACGACGCCCGGCGGAAAGCTGTCGTCCAGCTGTTTCGCGATATTATACGCCGTCATCTTGTCGCCCGCGGCATCGGCCGCGCGGGCGTTGGTGAGCAGCGTTTCGAGCCATTCCTCGGTATCGGTCGGCGGCTTCGCGAGCGAACGCGGCGCTGCGAGCAGTGCGCGCGCCTCGCCGACACGACCGGCTTTTCTGAGCCAGGTCGCCTTGTCGGTGATATATCCGGCATCGGTGCGGAGCAGCGAGGGATTTGCGCTCTCGACCGCCGAAGCCTGCAACGCGGCATCGACCGCCCCACTGCGCAGCGCGAGGCGGGCCGCAAATACCGCACGTTTATCGGACGAAACATAGGAAAGCTGACGGCTCGCGGCGCTCGTCGCGCCGATCCACAACAGCCGGTCCATCCGCGCGTCATGGTCGGCAGTGCTCAACGCCCCGGGAAACAAGCTCATCACCCGGCTGACCTCGAAATCGTCAAGCGTGCCGCCGGTCCAGGCGCGGCGGACGGCGGCGTTGGCCTCGTCGCGGCGTCCGGTCGCGTTGAGCGCCAGCGCATAGCGCAGCTCGCCGCTCGGCGTGCGCGGCGGATAGGCCTGGAAGAAGGCGAGGGTGCGCTGCGGATCGTAGCTGTCGAGCGAGATCGCCTTTTCGGCGCGTACGCGCAGCTTTTCGTTGTCGGGCCAGTCGCGGTTCGCCATCAGGAAGCGCGAGAGCTGGTCGAACGACGCTGTGGTTCCGGCCGTCAGACGGCGCCACTCCATCACGGCATCGCCGACCGAGCTGGTCGACGGCGGCGGGCCCGACACCGAGGAGAGCCCCATCTGAGCGCGATACCAGGCCATCTGTTCGGGGGTAAGCTCGCTGGCATGCGCGGCGGTGGGAATTGCGAGGGCCAGCGCGAGCGCCAGGCGGGAAATGGAAGGCAGCGAGATCATGCCGGGCATATTGGTGCCAAACTCCTTGCGGGGCGCTGAATAGACGTTCAATAGCGGGCGCGCTCGGCGATCCTATCGGCTGCGCGGAGTCTTTGTAAAGGAGCAGGGCATGTTTTCGGGGTCGATTCCCGCCTTGGTGACGCCATTTCGCGACGGTGCGTTCGACGCGCCGACGTTCAAACGGCTGGTCGAATGGCAGATCGATCAGGGAACGAGCGCGCTGGTGCCGTGCGGCACGACGGGCGAAAGCCCGACCTTGGGTTTCGATGAACATTATCGAGTCATCGACTGTTGCATCGAAGCCGCGGCGGGCCGCGTCCCGGTGATCGCCGGCTGCGGTTCGAACGACACCGCGACCGCAATCCGGCACATGCGCTACGCCCAACAGGCCGGTGCCGCGGCAGCACTGGTTGTCGCGCCCTATTACAACAAGCCGTCACAGGAGGGGATGATCGCGCACTACACGGCGCTTGCCGATGCGTGCGACCTGCCGATCGTCGTCTACAACGTCCCTGGCCGCACCGTTGCCGACATCAGCGCCGAGACGCTATGCAAACTCGCCGAAATTCCGAGCATCGTCGCGATCAAGGACGCCAGCGGCGATCTCGCCCGCGTGACGATGCATCGCGCCGGAGCCGGGGAGAACTTCTGCCAGCTCAGCGGCAACGATGATTTGTGGCTGCCGCATGCCGTGCTCGGCGGAGCCGGCTGCATTTCGGTCACCGCCAATGTCGCGCCGCGCCTGTGCGCCGATTTCGCCGCCGCCTGCGCCGCGGGCGACTGGACCGGGGCGCTCGCGCTGCACGACCGGCTGTTCGATCTGCACAAGGCGATGTTCTCCGACGCGTCGCCGGGCCCGGCAAAATATGCGCTGGCGCGTATCCACGACTGGTTTTCGCCCGAAGTGCGCCTACCTATCGTTCCGGCGTCCGAAGCATCGCGCAAAGCCGTCGATGCCGCACTTGTCGCGGCGGGAGTAATCTAGGTTCCGAAATGGCTCGTCCGCAGTCCGCCGCCGAATTCGACAAGAAGAAAGTCGTCGCCGAGAACCGGCGCGCACGCTTCGACTATGCCATTGAGCAAGTGTTCGAAGCGGGTATCGCGTTGCAAGGCACCGAGGTGAAATCGCTCCGTTTCGGCGAGGGCACGATCGCCGAAAGCTATGCCGAAGTGACCGGCGGCGAGGTGTGGCTGATCAACGCCAATATCCCCGAATTCAGCCACGGCAACCGCTTCAACCACGAGCCGAAGCGCCCCCGCAAGCTGTTGCTCAACGGCCGCGAGATCAACAAGCTGCACGCCGGGGTGATGCGCCAGGGCATGACGCTCGTCCCGTTGTCGGTCTATTTCAACAGCCGCGGCCGCGCGAAGGTCGAGCTCGCGCTCGCCAAGGGTAAGAAGGCCCACGACAAGCGGGAGTCGATCAAGGAACGCGACTGGAAGCGCGACAAGGAGCGGCTGATGAAGGACCGCGGATGAGCGGGGGCAAGCCGAAAGACAAGGCGTTTCTGATGAACTGGATCCGCCGCAACTCGCCGACGCGCGAGGAGCTGCTGGAAAGCCGCTTCGTCAAACCCTTTGCGCACCGCGTGGCGCACAGCCATTTGTGGCGCTTCTCCCGCACCTCGGTGCGCCGCGGGACCGCGCTGGGCCTGTTCGTCGGCATCTTCTTCCTAATCCCCGGCGTGCAGATTCTGGGCGTTGCGCTCCTCGCGTTGCCGTTTCGCGCCAATATCCCGATCGGCGCGGCGATGACGTTTCTCTCGAACCCGGTGACGACGCCGCTGATCCTCGCCGCCTCGGTCTGGCTGGGCAACGCGCTGTTCGGACTGAATACCCGCATGTCGGACCTCTATATCCTCTACGACGAGGGCGCGTCCTTTACCGAATGGTGGCATTGGATCAGCGACAATGCGGGGCCGACGCTGGTCGGCGGTCTGGCAGGCTTATTCGTCATTTCGGTGGTGTCGGCCATCGTCGGATATATCCTCGCCTCGGTGATCTGGGACAATTGGATTCGCCTGCGCTGGCGCCGCAAGATTCGCCGCGCGCGCGACCAACGACTTGAGGCATCGACGAGCGACGCCGCCGCCGGTTGAACCGCCGATAGGCGGGCCTATAGCTATCGCCATCGCAAGATCGTGCCGGCGTTGGAAGCGGCGGCGCGCCCTTCTTTTGTTTCACTGGGGAATCTCATGACTCGTTCGAAACTTTCTTCGCGCCTCATGGCGACCGCCGCGCTGGGCGCTGTTCTGCTCAGCCCGTTACCTGCCCTTGCCAAGGATGAGGCCGCAAAAACGCCCGCGACCACCACGGCGACCGCCAAGCCTGAAATCGGCGACTTCGGCTTCGACCTCTCTGGCATGGACAAGAGCGTCCAGCCGGGCGACGATTTCTACGCGTTCGCCAACGGAACCTGGGCGAAGAACACGCCGATCCCGGCCGACAAGTCGAACTATGGCATGTTCACCGCGCTCGCCGACCTGTCGCAGAAGCGCACCCGCGAGATTCTCGACGTCGCGAAGGGCGATCCGAACAGCATGATCGGCCGCGCCTATGCGTCCTACCTCGATTCCGCCGCGGTCGAGGCCAAGGGCCTTGCCCCGATCCAGCCATGGCTCACCAAGATCCGCAGCGTCGACAAGGCCGGCCTGGCCAAGTTGCTGGCGGAAGCCGACCGCAGCGGCGTCCAGCATTTCTTCGGCGGCTACGTCGGGCAGGACGACAAGAATCCCGACGTCTATATCTACACGATGTTCCAAGGCGGCATCGGCATGCCCGACCGCGACTTCTATCTGAAGGACGGCGACCGCAACACGAAGCTGCAGGCCGCATACCTGAAGCATCTGGAAAATGTGCTGGGGCTCGCTGGCGAACAGAATGCGGCGGCGCGGGCCAAGGCGATCTACGACTTCGAAAAGCAGATCGCGACCGTCCATTGGGACAAGAACGACAGCAGCGACGCGGTCAAAGTCTATAACAAGATGACCATTGCCGAACTGGCGCAGGCGGCGCCCGGCTTCGACTGGTCGACCTTCATCCGCGGTATCGGCGTCAACGAGGATACGCTCCTCGTGGCGCAGCCGAGCGCCTTCACGGGTGAGGCAAAGCTGATCGCCGCTGCGCCGATCGAGGTGATCCGCGACATCCTGACCGTCCGCAGCCTCGACGGCTTCTCGGGCGTCCTGCCCGACGCGGTCGCCAAGGAAGCCTTCTCCTTCTATGGCACTGCGCTGTCGGGTACGCCGCAGATGCAGGAGCGCTGGAAGCGCGCGGTCGACTTCACGACCAACAATATGGGCGAGGCCGTCGGCCAGGATTATGTCGCGAAATATTTCCCGCCCGAAACCAAGGCGGCGATGGACGTGCTGGTCAAGAATGTCCTCGCGGCGCTCGACACGCGTATCGGCAACCTAACTTGGATGCAGCCGCAGACGAAGGTCAAGGCGAAGAAGAAGCTCGCCAACTTCACGACCAAGATCGGCTACCCCGATCGCTGGAAGGATTACAGCAAGCTGGACATCCGCGCCGACGACCTGTTCGGCAACGCGCTCCGCTCGAACCAGTTCGCGCACGATGACAATATCAGCCGCCTCGGCGGTCCGATCCGCCGCTGGGAGTGGGGGATGACGCCGATGGAGGTCAACGCCTACGCCAATTTCGGCATGAACGAGATTGTCTTCCCCGCCGCGATCCTGCAGCCGCCCTTCTTCGATCCGAAAGCCGACGCCGCGATCAACTATGGCGGTATCGGCGCCGTCATCGGACACGAAATCAGCCATCATTTCGACGATCAGGGCGCAAAGTACGACGAGACCGGCAAGCTCGCCGACTGGTGGACGCCGCAGGACGTCGCGGCGTTCGAGGCCGCGGGCAAGGCGCTCGTCGCGCAATATGATGCCTATGAAATCCTGCCCGGCGAACGCCTCGACGGCACTTTCACCCTGGGCGAGAATATCGGCGATCTCGCCGGGCTGACGATCGCTTACGACGCGTACAAGAAGTCGCTCGGCGGCAAGCCGGCGCCGGTGATCGACGGCCTGACCGGCGATCAGCGCTTCTTCCTCGGCTGGGCGCAGGTGTGGCGTCGCAACTACCGCGAGCAGAATCTGTCGCAGCGGATCACAACCGATCCCCATTCGCCCTCGATCCAGCGCGCTTGGGTCTCGCGCAACCTCGATCCTTGGTATAAGGCGTACAGCGTCAAGGAAGGCCAGAAGCTGTATCTGGCGCCGAAGGATCGTGTCCGCATCTGGTGATGCGCCAACAGGAAAGTCTGACATTTGACCGCGCATAGCCTGCCTTCCGCTGAAACAGATTTCAGCCGGGGGGCGGGTTCCGCGGGGGCTTTTCAGCTTCCGGCAAACCTGTCGCGGATCGATGTCGCCATCATCGGCGGTCTGGCGCTGGCGTCGGTGGCGTTGTTCTTTTGGGCGACGCGCGACGCGGTGCTGGCCGCCGGCTTCCTTGCCGGACTGTCCCTCGTCGGCGGCGGCGTGCTGTTCGTCCGCCGGCTCTTCCCGGGCACGGCCGCCGGGGAATCCGGTTTCTCTGACTGGACCATGCTGCGCACCGCGGTCGATCATGACGATGTTGCGATCGCGGTGACCGACCGCGCCGGCCGCCTTGTCTGTGCGAATGACCTTTTCGCGACTTGGATGGGCGGGTTCGCAACCCCTCCGGGCCTGCCGCTTGAGGGCCGCGGGGTCGAACTGCTGAAAAATGCCGGCAAGAGTGCATGGCGCGACGGTGAGGGCATTGTCGACGATGTCGCGGTCGGTTCGTTGCACCTGCGGGCGCAGGTGACGCGCACCGGACAAGCCGAGGATTATCTCGTCTGGCGCTTTTCTGCGCTCGAACGGGTCGACATTGCCACCGAAATCTTGCGCCATCTTGAGGGCCCGGCCGGCCTCACGCTCGGCAACGCGGGGGTTATGGCCGCGCTGGTGAACGCCGAGGGGCGGCTGCGTGTCGCGAACAGGGCCTTCCTCCTCCGCGCCTTGGGCGAGGTCGATGCGACCCATTATGCGGGCCGCGACGTCGCGCCGATGCTGCGCCTCGACGATGCGGGTTCGCTCTATTTCGCGCGTGAGGGCGACCGCGCGACGCCGGTGCGGATGATCCAGATTCCGCTCGTCCCCGCCGACCCGCACGGGCCGATCCTGCTCGCAATGCTTGACGAGGAAATGGGCCCGGCCGATCGCGGCACGGCGCAGGCCTATGTCGAAACCTTGCTGTCGCTGCTGCCTTTCGGCCTCGCGCTCGTCGATCGCGACGGGCGTTTCCTTTACATGAACCGGGCCTTTGGCCGGGCGGCCGGCATCGGCGACGGCAAGCCGCCGCGCTACCCCGGCGACCTCGTCGTTGGCGAGGACAAGAGCCCGCTCGCCGACATGATCCGCCGCCACAGCAGCGGGCAACAGGTCGGCGGCGACCTGTCTATCCGCCTGGTGGGCCAGAGCGACGAGCCGGTGTCGATGCGCGTCGTCGGCGTCCGGGGGCTCGGCGAGGCGGCGGTGCTGCTCAGCCTCAAGGATTCGAGCGAGGAGTCGCGCCTCAAGCGCCAGGTCGCGCAGGCCTCCAAGATGCAGGCGGTCGGCCAGCTTGCCGGCGGCGTCGCGCACGACTTCAACAATATCCTGACCGCGGTACTCGGCGCCTGCGACCTGATGCTGATGCGGCATACGCCCGGCGACAGCGATTATGACGATATCCAGCAAATCCGCAGCAACGCGAACCGCGCCGCCAGTCTGACACGGCAATTGCTGGCCTTCTCGCGCCAGCAGACGCTGCGACCGCAGATCCTGCAGCTGCCTGACGTGATTTCGGAAGTGTCGCACCTGCTGAAGCGGCTGATCGGCGATACGGTCCAGCTTTCGGTCCATCACGGCCGTGGTCTCGGCGCCGTGCGCGCCGATCCGGGGCAGCTCGAACAGGTGATCATCAACCTGGCGGTGAACGCGCGCGACGCGATGCCCGGCGGGGGTACGCTGACGATCGAGACCTATCCGGTGTCGGCCGCCGATGTGCGCCAGATGGGCAACGAGTTCATGCCGCCCGCCGATTACAGCGCGCTCAAAGTGAGCGATACCGGGACCGGGATCCCGGCCGATATCCTGCCCAAGATTTTCGAGCCTTTCTTCACGACCAAGGATGTGGGGAAGGGTACGGGCCTTGGTCTGTCGACGGTCTATGGCATCATCAAGCAATCGGCCGGGTTCATTTTCGCCGACAGCAAGCCGGGCGAGACGAGCTTTACCGTTTATCTGCCCGTGCATCGCGCCGAAAATGGGGCGCCCGCAACCCCGCAGCCGCCGGTCAAGCCCAAGAAGAGCCAATGGGGCACCGGCACCATCCTGCTGGTCGAGGACGAGGATATGGTGCGCGCGGTCGCGGAACGAGCACTGACCCGTGCGGGTTATAGCGTCGTCACCGCATCGCAGGGGGAAGAGGGGCTGGAACGGTTTGCCGCCATGGACAAGATCGACCTGATCGTCAGCGATGTCGTCATGCCGACGATGGACGGTCCCGCAATGGTGCGGGCGATGCGCGCGAAACGGCCGACCTTGCTGGTGCTTTTCATGTCGGGCTATGCCGAGGAACAGCTGCGCCAGTCGATCAACATCGACGATGTCGCTTTTCTGCCGAAACCCTTCTCGGTTGCCCAGCTGGCCGAGGCGGTGTCGGCGGCGCTCGACAATGCCGCGCATCGGATTGCCAATGACTGACGCCCCCCGCATCCTGCTTGTAGAGGACGATGTGCTGATCGGCATGATGCTCGCCGACATGTTCGACGCGCTCGGCCTGCCCGAGCCGGCACAGGCCACCACAAAGGACGACGCTCTCGCCATCATTGCCTCCGAATCGATCGACGGTGCGCTCGTCGACATCAATCTTGGCGAGGAAAAGGGCTGGCCGGTTGCCGATGCGCTGACGGAACGCGGCATACCCTTCGCGTTCACCTCGGGCGGGGGTGATGTGATTCCAGCCGAGCATGCGAATCGCCGGTTGGTCACCAAGCCGTTCCGGATCGGCGACATCGAGGCGGCACTCGACGAATTTCGGTCCGAAACCTGAGCAATTTTCACGCTCCAATTTTCTTTTGTTCCTTACTTGTTCTACAAGAACAAATGTGGCACATAGTCGGCCATTGCGATGCTTCTGCGGTCGCTTTAGAGCTGGAAAGGGACGGTCATGGCCGGACAGTTGTCACTCGTCGAATCGGGGAAATCAGTGAACGGAACGGATAGGCAGAAGGCGCTCGACGCCGCGCTCGCGCAGATCGATCGCGCGTTCGGCAAGGGCTCGGTGATGAAGCTGGGGTCGAAGGAAGCGATGCAGGTCGAGGCGATCTCGACCGGGTCGCTCGGGCTCGACATCGCGCTCGGAGTCGGCGGTCTGCCGCGCGGACGCGTCATCGAAATCTATGGCCCGGAAAGTTCGGGCAAGACGACGCTGGCGTTGCACACGCTCGCCGAGGCGCAAAAGACCGGCGGCACCGTCGCCTTCGTCGATGCCGAACATGCGCTCGACCCGGTCTATGCCCGCAAACTCGGCGTGAACATCGACGAACTGATCGTTTCGCAGCCCGACACGGGCGAGCAGGCGCTCGAAATCGTCGATACGCTGGTGCGATCGAATGCGATCGACGTGCTCGTCGTCGACTCGGTCGCCGCGCTCGTCCCGCGCGCCGAAATCGAGGGCGAGATGGGCGACAGCCATGTGGGCCTGCAGGCGCGCCTGATGTCGCAATCGCTGCGCAAGCTCACCGGCTCGATCAGCCGTTCGCGCTGCATGGTGATCTTCATCAACCAGCTGCGCATGAAGATCGGCGTGATGTATGGCAATCCGGAGACCACGACCGGCGGCAATGCGCTCAAATTCTATGCTTCGGTTCGTCTCGACATCCGCCGCACCGGCCAGATCAAGAATGGCGACGAGATCGTCGGCAACACCACCCGCGTCAAAGTCGTCAAGAACAAGGTCGCGCCGCCGTTCAAGCAGGTCGAGTTCGACATCATGTACGGGCAAGGCATTTCGAAGATCGGCGAGATTCTCGACATCGGCGTTAAGGCCGGGCTCGTCGAAAAATCGGGCGCGTGGTTCAGCTACGACTCGATCCGCATCGGGCAGGGCCGCGAAAATGCGAAGAATTTCCTGACCGAGAACCCCGAACTGCGCGAACGTCTGGAAGCTGCGATTCGCGGCCGCACCGATGCGGTGGCCGAGGAAATGATGGCCGGTCCCGACGACGACGGCGACGACGGCGATATCTGATCGCCACAGCATACGCTATCCGGCCGGTTTCCCCCTCCCATAAACCGGCCGGCCGACGGCGGCGGGCCTCGCGGCTTCCTTGCGGCTGCCAAAGATCTGCACATGTCCCTCTCGCAGATCGGCCCGCCCGCCGTTGATCGGGCGTTCAGGCCAAGCCATTTTCCGCGTGGACATGGCGCTGTTGGGAAGGGCGGTGGTGCCCGCCCGGCTTAGGGAACCCCACGCGGATGGTCCTTGCGCGGGTCCTGCTGCTAGCTACAAGCAGCGCATGCCCGCGATCCGCCTCTTCGGCTTGCCGACCGACATCAACAGCAGTTTCGAGCGAGGCGCCGCCGGTGGTCCCGCCGCCATTCGGGCGGCGCTGCGCAGCGATCGCGGCAATCTGGCGAGCGAGCTCGGGCCCGAGATCGGGACCGACATCGCCTTTTCCGATGATGGCGACCTTCCACTGACCGAAGACGCGGCGCGCGACGATGCGGCGATCCGGCGCCATGTCGCCATGCTCCAAAAGGATGGCGAAGTGCCGCTCGCGCTCGGCGGCGACCATGCGGTGAGCTTTCCACTCGTTGAAGCGGCCGCGACCTGCTTCGGGCCGGTAACTATCCTGCATTTCGATGCCCACCCCGATCTCTACGACGATTTCGGCGGCAATCCGCGCAGCCACGCGTCGCCTTTTGCGCGTATCTGCGAGGCCGGCCATGCCAAGCGGCTGGTGCAGGTCGGGATCCGGACCTTGAATGGGCATTGCCGCGAACAAGCCAAGCGTTTCGGGGTCGAGATCGTCCCGATGGCGGGCTTCACGCCCGACGATGTGCCGGTGTTGGACGGCCCGCTCTATATTTCGATCGACCTCGACGGCCTCGACCCGTCGGCGGCGCCCGGCGTAGCGCATCCCGAACCCGGCGGGCTGACGGTGCGCGAGGTGCTCGCCGTGCTGCACAAGCAGACCGCGCCGATCGTCGGCGCCGACATCGTCGAGCACCACCCCGGCCGCGACGTCGGTGACGTGACAGCAATCCTAGGCGCCAAGCTGGTGCGCGAACTTGCGGCGCTGATCGACCGCAATGGAACTTACCCCCAATAAGCGAAGGAGAGCGCGATGAGCTTGATCGTCCACCATCTCAACAACAGCCGCTCGCAGCGCATCTTGTGGCTGCTCGAAGAGATCGGCATTCCCTACGAGATCAAATTCTACGACCGCGACCCGATCACCAATCTCGCGCCGCCGGAGTTGGTCGCGGTGCATCCGCTCGGCAAATCTCCGGTGCTGGAGGACCGCAATGATTCCGCGTCCGGCGGGCGGGGCCGCATCATAATCGAGTCCGCGGCGATCGCCGAATATTTGTGCGACTATCATGGTGGCAGTGCGCTTGTGCCACAGCGTGGGACCGATGATCATGTCCGCCACCTGCAATGGATGCACTTCGCCGAGGGGTCGGCGATGACACCGATCCTGCTGCGCCTCTACACCGCGCGGCTTGGCGAAGCGGCAGCCACGCTCGAACCGCGGATCGCGCAGCAACTCGATTCGCATTTTTCCTATATGGAGAACGAAGTCAGCGATGCCGGCCATTTCGTCGGCGACAATCTGTCGGCGGCGGACATCATGCTGAGCTTTCCGGCAGAGATCGCGATCATGCAGGGCATGGCGCCGCGCTATCCTAAACTCGCGAATTTTGTGAACGCCTGCCACGATCGTCCGGCTTGGCGCCGCGCGAGAGAAAAGGGCGGCGCCTATTATGGCTATTGACCGCCGCTGGCTTGCTCTCGCGGTTCCGTTGCTTCTTCTCGGCGCGACCCCGCCGCTCGGCACGGACGTCGAACGCGACGTGGTCGTGCCGGATGGCGTCGTTTTTAAGCCGACGTCTGTCGATGAAAGCGCCGCGATGGACCGTTTCGCCGCCTATACGATGGCACTCGCCAAACGGGACTTTGCGTCGGCCTACGCGATGCTGCGCCTTTCCTTCCAGGCTTCGAACCCACGGCTCGAGTGGGAGATGAACCAGCGCAAGCGGGCGACGCTGTGGGCCGACGGCCAAATCCGCGTGCTGCGTCTCAGCTGGTACCTCGATCCCGCAGGCCAGCCGCCGGGACTTTACGCTGCGTTCGATTTCCGCGGCGATCGCAAGGACGGCACGATGGATTGCGGCTATGTCGTCGTTCACCGTGCCGAGTCGGCAAGCGGCTTCACCGTCGTTCGCGTCGATACCTCCGAAGTTCCGCCGACGCTGATCGAGGAAGGCGTCCCGAAGGCCGAGGTGCTGCGCGAGCTGCCCTGCTATCTGGGCAAGGGGATCGCGACCGCATTTTGAGATGTTGGCGGCCGCTATATAAATTTGCGGTTGCGGATCGGCACTGCATTGCACAATGTCCGCCCGGGTCGTTTCTGCATGGTAGGGACGGGGTAAATGGGGATGATGGCGTTTGCGTTGCTGGCGGCGACGGCTGCCGGCCAGCCCGAGATCAAGATCGAGGCTGTTGCTGGTAAAGGTTATCTTGCAACGGTCGAGATGATCGACGCCGATCAGTACGACCCCGTTGTCGACCGCATCAAGGCGATCGCAATTCAGCGCTGCGGAAAGCTGAAGTCGCGCTTCGGCCGCTATTATTTCGACAACCAGGTGGATGTTGAGCGCGGCGTGATGGTGATCAAGAATTTCCGCCAGCATTTTTCCTGTTTCGACCCCGCGACCGATCCTTACAAGGCGGTGCCGGCCGACTGGAAGCCCAGCGCCGCCGAAGTCGCCGCCGCGACGAAATTCGTCGCAGGCTTTCTCGAAAACTTGGACAAGGGCAATGGCGCCGCGCTGGCGAAGATGATGGACCCGGCGCTCGAAGCTACACCGGCCGAGATGCAACGCTTCAGCGAGGAAGCGAAGATGCACCAGACGGGAGCGGGCCGCTTCACGTCCAGGCTCGACGGCTGGCTGAACAACCCCGAAGATGCCATTTATCCTGGCGCTTACGCCTATTTCGCAGTGCTCAGTTCGCATCCCGGGATCGCCGGAACCTGCGGCGGATTGCTTGTCTACCGAGTCCGCGAGGGCGTTTACAATATCTCGCAATATGATGTGCGCTATATTTCCCAGCAGTTGATCGATGAGGCCGGATATAGCGACGAGGAACTTAATCGTCTCTGCCAGCGGTAGGGCAGCGGCACGGCGACGCGCATGATGCTTGAGAAACGCGCCGCGCCGCACTAGATCGCGCGCATGACATCGACCAACGACATTCGCCGCTCTTTTCTCGACTATTTCGGGGAGGCGGGACATCATATCGAGCCATCGGCGCCGCTGGTGCCGTACAACGACCCGACGCTGATGTTCGTCAACGCGGGCATGGTGCCGTTCAAGAATGTCTTCACCGGGCTGGAAAAGCGGCCGTACAGCACCGCGGCCTCGTCGCAGAAATGCGTGCGCGCGGGCGGCAAGCACAACGACCTCGACAATGTCGGCTATACCGCGCGGCATCATACCTTTTTTGAAATGCTGGGGAATTTCTCCTTCGGCGACTATTTCAAGGAGCAGGCGATCCATCATGCGTGGACGCTGATCACCAAGACCTGGGGCCTTAGCCCTGAGAAACTGACCGCGACGGTCTATCACACGGACGATGAAGCTTTCGAACTGTGGAAGAAGATCGCGGGGCTGCCCGAGGATCGCATCATCCGCATCCCGACGAGCGATAATTTCTGGTCGATGGGCGACACCGGGCCGTGCGGACCGTGCAGCGAAATCTTCTATGACCATGGCGACCATATCTGGGGCGGCCCGCCGGGATCGCCGGAGGAAGACGGCGACCGTTTCGTCGAGATCTGGAACCTGGTGTTCATGCAGTATGAGCAACTGCCCGGCGGCGAGCGCGTCGACCTCCCGCGGCCCAGCATCGACACCGGCATGGGACTGGAGCGCGTTGCGGCGGTGCTGCAGGGCGTCCACGACAATTACGACACGGACACGTTCAAGGCGCTGATCGCGGCGTCTGTCGATTTGACCGGTGTCCCGGCCGAGGGGGCGACGCAGGCGAGCCACCGCGTGATCGCCGATCACCTCCGCGCGTCGAGCTTCCTCGTCGCCGACGGGGTGCTGCCGTCGGCCGAGGGCCGGGGCTACGTCCTGCGCAGAATCATGCGCCGCGCGATGCGCCACGCGCATCTGCTGGGCGCGAAGGATCCGTTGATGCACCGGCTGCTGCCGTCGCTCACCGCCGAGATGGGCGCCGCCTATCCCGAGCTGATCCGCGCGCAGCCGCTAATCGCAGAGACGCTGGAGCGCGAAGAGACCAAGTTCCGCCAGACGCTCGACAAGGGGCTTCGCCTGCTCGACGAGGCGACGGCTCAAATGGGCAAGGGCGATACGCTGCCCGGTGAGGTCGCGTTCAAGCTCTACGACACTTATGGCTTCCCCTATGACCTGACGGAGGACGCGCTGCGCGCGAACGACATTTCGGTCGATCGCGCAGGCTTCGATGCGGCGATGGCGCAGCAGAAGGCGGCGGCGCGCGCCGCTTGGAAGGGCAGCGGCGAGAAGGCGTCGGAGGAAATCTGGTTCGACCTCGCCGAGAGCAACGGCAGCACTGAGTTCACGGGTTACACCTCGACCGCGGGCGAGGCGACGGTGATCGGCCTGGTCAAGGACGGTCAGCCGGTCGATCAGGCGAAGGCTGGCGACGCGGTCGTCGTGTTGACCAACCAGACGCCCTTCTATGGCGAGAGCGGCGGCCAGATGGGCGACGCGGGGACAATCGCGACGCTGGAGGGCGCCAAGGCGTTCGTCAGCGATACGGGCAAGCCGCTGGGACGGCTGCACGCGCATCAGGCGAAGCTGGAGGCCGGAACGCTGAAGGTCGGCGACACGGTGCAGCTCACCGTCGATGCCGCGCGGCGCGACCGTATCCGCGCCAACCACAGCGCGACGCACTTGCTGCACGCGGCGCTGCGTAACCGCTTGGGCGGGCATGTGACGCAGAAGGGCAGCCTCGTCGCCGAGGATCGCTTCCGCTTCGACTTCTCGCACCCCAAGGCGCTGACCGCCGAGGAGATTGCCGAGATCGAGGCCGACGTGAACGCGCAGATCCGCGGTAACGAAGCCGTGTCGACGCGGCTGATGACGCCCGACGATGCGGTCGCGGCGGGGGCGCTGGCGCTGTTCGGCGAGAAATATGGCGACGAAGTGCGCGTGCTCAGCATGGGCGCAGCGGACGACAAATCATATTCGGTCGAGCTTTGCGGGGGGACGCATGTCCGCGCGCTGGGCGACATCGCGCTGTTCAAGATCGTCAGCGAATCCGCGGTTTCGTCGGGCGTGCGGCGCATCGAGGCGCTGACCGGCGAGGCGGCGCGGCTGTGGCTGAACAGCCGCGACGAGGCGCTGAAGGCTGCCGCGGCTGCGCTGAAAACGTCGCCTGACGAAGTGCCGGCGCGTGTTGCGACGCTTGCCGAGCAGCTCAAGAAGGTCGAGCGCGAACTGGCCGACGCGAAGAAAGCGCTTGCGCTCGGCGGTTCTGCCGGTGCTGGCGGCGGCGCGGCTTCCGGACCGGCGGTCGAGCAGGTCGGAGATACCGCTTTTCTGGCGCAGGTCGTCGATGGTCTCGATCCCAAGGAATTGCGCGGCACGGTCGATGGCCTCAAGAAGCAGGTCGGCAGCGGCGTCGCGATGCTCGTCGCGGTCAACGACGGGCGCGCTTCGGTCGCGGTCGGCGTGACCGACGACAAGACGGGCAGTCACAGCGCGGTCGAGCTGGTCAAGGCTGCGGTCGCGGCGCTCGGCGGGCAGGGCGGCGGCGGGCGTCCCGACATGGCGCAAGGCGGTGGCCCCGACGGTGGCGCGGCCAACGACGCCGTCGCCGCGGTCAAAGCAGCGCTCGCTTGAAGCCGACCAAGAAGACGCGGCGCACCGATCATGCCGAAAGGCTGATCGCGGCGCCGCTGGTCGATGTCTTCGCGGCCTTTACCAGCGCCGACAAGCTGGCGCGGTGGCTGCCGCCGGAGGGCGCGACGGGGACGTTCGAGCATGTCGATCTGAGCGCGGGCGGCGGCTTTCTGATGCGGCTGACGTTCGATGACGCCGATGTCGAGACCAAAAGCGACGATGATAGCGATGTCGTCGAGGTCTATATCCCGACGCTGGACGACGGGCGACTGATCGTGTGGGAGGTCGAGTTCGAATCCGACGATCCACGCTTTTCAGGAACGATGGCGATGCACTGGTATCTGTCGCGGCAGGGGGGCGGCACGCTGGTCACGGTCGACGCGCATCAGGTGCCGCCGGGGATTTCGGCGAAGGATCATGTGGCGGGGCTGAATTCGTCGCTGGCGAATTTGGCGCGGGTGGTGGAGGGGGCGGCTTGAAAAAGCCGTGCGCCCCCGCGGAGGCGGGGGCCCATCATCCGGCCGCGCCATTTCGAACTGGCGGGAGATGGGTCCCCGCCTTCGCGGGGACACACGACTGAGAGCGAGGCTTGAAGTGAGAGCAAGGCTTGGAGAAGCTTTAGCTCTCGATCCCCTTGACCTTCCCCCATGCCCGCGCCGCGGTGTAGCCGAGATAGCCCGTCCCGAAGAGCGCGTAGAGCGGCTCAGGAATGCCGGCGAGATAGGCGTTCATGCCCTCGGCGATACCCTTTGCCATGTCGGGCCGCGCGGCGGCGATGAGGCCCATCGGGATCGCCCACAGCAGCAATGCATACATGACATAAAGGAAGCTCGGCCGCGCGCGGCTGGTCCAGGGGTCGGCGCTGCTTGCTTCGGCGACGATCGCGGTCATGCGCGTCTTGATCGCCTCCATTTCCTGGCTGCCTTCGAGCTTTAAAAGTTCGAGCTTGGCGCGGTCGCGCGCTTCGGGGTCGGGGATGATCTTGTCGATCAGCTTGGCGACGGGGCCGATCAGGCCTTCGATGATGCTCATTCGGCTACTCCTTTATTGTCAAAGTTCAGTGAAGTTCAGCCTCATGGCGGGCCCCGATGCGTCAGGCCTCGCCGATGCGGTTCGCGAGCCAGCCGTAGAGAAAGGCCTCCTGGCTGGGGCGGCGTTCGGCGAGCGCGATGTAGCGCTCACCCTGCAGCGCCTCCATCGCGCGCAGCAGGACGGTTTCGCCGCCTTTGCCGCGCGCTTTCAGGAAGCCGTCGAGCGCCGACAGCGTGCGCGGGCCGATGTCGCGGTCGACCGCAATGTCGGGATAGTCGCGCGCGGCGCGGTTGAGCGCGTTGAGCGCGCGCTGGAGGAAACCGGCTGCGGTGGCGGTTCCCATGTTGACGCCGGTATCGAACAGCTCGGCCGCGATCCTTGGTGCGCGCAGGGCCACCTTGTCGAAGCCGGGGCGCAGCCAATAGAGGCGGCGATAGATGGCGGCTGCATCGGCGCGAGGCAGTTCGCGCATGCAGCCTTCATAGCCCTGCGCGCGTGCCACCGCCTCGGTGATCCCCCAACAGGTCGGGCCGCCACGATCGGCGGGGTGGTTTACATATCGGCCTTCGCGGTCGATGACGGCATCGATCAACGCGTCGGCGTCGCTGATCGAGGGGTCGGGTCTTGGCATGATTCGCTCCTTTGGTTCTCGTAGATGTGATAACGAACCATATAGGAATATTGTAGGAAAGGGCTTTTTCGATGCGGGCGCTCCAGGTGCGCGAATTGCTTTCCGATCATGGCGGCGCGGGGATCGTCGACCTGCCGATTCCGGATCCGGCTCCCGGTGAGGTGCGGGTGCGGGTGCGCGCGGCGGGGGTGAATTTTCCCGACCTGCTGATGACCGGCGGCGGCTATCAGTTGAAGCCCGAACTGCCGTTCGTATCGGGCCTCGAGTTTGCCGGCGAAGTCGATGCGGTGGGTGCAGGCGTCGCCGATTGGGACGTCGGCGATGCGGTGGTCGGCGGCAACCGGTTTGGAGCCATGGCCGAATATGCGGTGGTTCCGGCGGGCGCGCTGCGCCCCAAACCGGCCGCGCTGGGTTGGGAGGAGGCCGCGGCCTACCCCGTCGCCTATCTCACCGCCTATGTGGCGCTGGTCCGTTGCGGGCGGATCGAGGCGGGCGAGACCTTGCTGGTGCATGGCGCAGCGGGCGGCGTGGGGCTGGCCACCGTCGATCTGGCGAAGGCGCTGGGCGCGAAGGTGATCGCGGCGGCGAGTAGCGCGGAAAAGCGCGACGCAATTGGGCGGCTCTACGCCCCCGACGCCGTGATCGCGGCCCATGCCGGCTTTCGCGAAGAGGTAAAGCGGCTGACCGGTGGCAAGGGGGCCGATGTGATTTTCGACCCGGTGGGCGGCGATGTGTTCGACGAATCGACGCGCTGCATCGCGTTCGGCGGGCGGCTGCTGGTGATCGGCTTTGCGTCGGGGCGGATCCCCGAGGTGTCGGTCAACATGCCGCTGATCAAGGGCTTTTCGATCGTCGGGGTGCGCGCGGGCGAATATGGCCGGCGCTTTCCCGAGCGCGGCGCCGAGAATGTCGCGGCGATCGATGCGCTGGCGGCGGCGGGGATGATCCGGCCGCATGTCCATGCTGCGCTGGACCTGGGCGACTGGCGCAAAGGCTTCGCGATGCTGGAACGGCGCGAGGTGATCGGCAAGGTCGTGCTGAAACCGTGACGAGCCGAGCTGCGCCGGCATAGTTTTGCGACGTTCAAGCTGGCATGTCGGCGCCGGGGTATCCCGGCGCACGCGCCGTTCATGACCAAAAGGACGTAGAATGAAGAAGTTTATGATGATCGCCGCTGCGGCGGGCCTGATTCCGGCCATCGCGTCGGCGCAGCCGCCAAAGGACGATGGCCGCCTTTTCGCGATGATCGACACCAATGGCGACGGCAAGCTCGACAAGGCCGAGGTCACCAAGATGGCCGAGATGCGCGCCCAGAAGCAGGGCGATCCGAGCCTGGCGTCGCCCGACAAGGTCGATGCCTTCATCAAGCATGTTGACGCCAACGGCGACGGCATGATCGACAAGGGCGAGATCGAAAAGATGCGCAGTGCCCGCGCCCCCGCGCCGCCGGCCGAGGCGCCGTCGGGCACGAACTAAGAACAAGGGGCGGCTTGCGGGCCGCCCCTTATTCTCTTTAAAAGCAGACAGCTTAAAGCCAGACAGACCGCCGATTAAGCGACGATTGGGAGATGGAATGCGGCCCTTGCTCGTTGCTCTTGCGCTCGCGATGCCGACGACCGCGTTCGGTCAGGACCGGGTTATCGATACGCACGTCCATTTGTGGAACGGAGAGGCGTCGATCCGCGAATATGAGGCGCAGCTCAAGGCGGCGGGTCAGTCGGTCTCCGCGTTCGGCGCGATGTGGTTCGGCGGACCCAATCAGGCGTTGGCGGGCAATCCCGACGATATTCGCGCGCGCAACGACGCACTGATCGCGCTGGCCGCGCAGCATAAGGGGATGATCGCGATTGCGACGGTCCATCCCTATGACGGCGACGCGGCGCTCGCCGAGGTCGATCGCGTCGCCGCGCGCGGCGTCAAGCTGCTGAAGATCCATCCGCACACGCAGCAGTTCGACGTGGCCGACCCGCGCGTGCTGGCGCTGGTCAAGCGGGCGGGCGAGGCGGGGCTGATCGTCGTGATGGACAATGCGAACATCTTGCCCGGCGACAGCGAAAATCTGTTCAACCTGGCGCTGAAAGCGCCGAAGACGCGCTTCATCTTCGCACATATGGGCGGGCTTAATTTCCGCTTCTGGAACATGCTGGCGCTGGCGCGGACAGCGGAAAATCTGTTCGCCGACAATATCTATTTCGACATCAGTGCTGGCGTGATCCTGGCCGCCGATTCCCCGATAGAAGCCGAGTTCGTCTGGACGATCCGCAACGTGGGGGTCGATCATGTGCTGCTGGCGTCGGACTTTCCGCAGATCTCGCTGCCGAAAACGATCGAAGCGTTCGAGAAGCTGGATCTGACAGCGGAAGAGAAAGCGAAGATCCGCGCGGGTAACGCGCGAAAATTGCTTGGGCTCGATTGAGCTAAGCGGCCAACCCGCCTTGAGGATATGGCCTTTGGTAAAATTGGTCGGGACGAGAGGATTCGAACCTCCGACCCCCACACCCCCAGTGTGATGCGCTACCAGGCTGCGCTACGTCCCGACCGGCCCGATTGGGCAGGCGAGGCCCCTAGCGCGGCTTGGACGGCGATGCAAGGCTCTCCTGAGCAAAGACGAAGCACGGTGATGGCCGTTCGCCGACATTCTTTCCGCCCGCCCTTGACCTGCCTGCCGCGCTTCCCATTTCGGCGAGCGCCAACGGGGGAGGGATGAAGCGACTTGCTTGCGCGCCCGGCCCCTGCGTGATAGGCGCCGCGCCATATTTTTCTTGGCCTTTCCGCACCGGATCGGCCGAGGCTGTAACGAGAAAGTTCTTCATTCATGTCGACCAATCTGCTTCTGACCCAGGCGGCCGGATCGGGGGGCGGGGCCTTCGCCTTTGCCCAGATCATCCCGATGATCCTGATCTTCGTCGTGTTCTGGTTCTTCCTGATCCGCCCCCAGCAGGTGCGGATGAAGGAGCATCGCGCCAAGATCGCAGCGGTGAAGCCGCGCGATCAGGTCGTGACTGGCGGCGGCATCGTCGGCAAGGTCACGCGCGTCGACGATGAATATGCCGACGTGGAAATCGCGCAGGGCGTGAAGATCAAGGTCGTGAAGGCCACTTTGTCGGATGTGGTTTCGCCGGGCGCAAAGCCCGCGAACGACTGACGTTTCGGCGCCGCGATCGCGGCGCTGTCCAGACCAACCGGAACATCATCATGCTCGATTTCCCGCGCTGGAAGACCATCGGCATCAGCATCATTCTGGTGCTGGGCATCCTGTTTTCCATTCCCAGCTTCCTGCCGCAAAAGGTGCACGACAGCCTGCCGGGCTTCCTGCAGGCCAAGGTCAATCTGGGCCTCGACCTTGCGGGCGGCAGCCATCTGCTGCTCGAGGCCGATCTCGCCGACCTGCAGAAGACGCAGCTCGCCAATATGGAAAAGACCGTGCGCGCCGCGATGCGCGGCGACCGCGGGCCTGACGACGATATCGCGATCGGCGAACTGTCGAACGCCGGCGGCAAGATCAGTTTCCTGGTCCGCGACCAGCGCCAGCTCGACGCGGCGCGCGATCGGCTGTTCAACGAGACCGGCGGCGCGGGGATCGCGACCGGCCAGCGCGACTGGCGCATCGACGTCGTCGACACGACGCGGATCGTGCTGACGCCGACGTCGGCGGGGCAGACGCAGGCCGTGGCCAATGCGATGGACACTGCGCGCGACATCATCGACCGCCGCGTCAACGCGTTGGGGACGCGCGAACCGACGATCATCCGCGAGGGAACCGACCGCGTCGTCGTGCAGGTTCCGGGTCTGCAGGATCCGTCGGCGCTCAAGGAGCTGATCGGCAAGACCGCGCGCCTGGAGTTCCGCATGGTCGACGCCAACGCCGATCCCAACGAGGCCGCGGCGGGCCGCGCGCCGGTCGGCAGCGAAATCGTCCCCTATGCGGAAGGCGAGGGCAATGGCGCGCGCTTCGAAGTGCTGCGCCGTCAGGTGATGATCAGCGGCGAGCAGTTGATCGACGCCAAACAGAGCTATGATCCCCAGAATAACCAGCCGGTCGTGTCGATCCGCTTCGATTCGGGCGGGTCGAGCACCTTCGCCAAGGTGACGGCGCAGAGCGTCGGCCAGCGGTTCGCGATGGTCCTCGACGGCAAGGTGCTGTCGGCGCCGTCGATCAACGAACCGATCCTGGGCGGCAGCGCACAGATTTCGGGCAGCTTCAGCGTCGCAAGCGCGAACGCGCTGGCGATTTCGCTCCGCTCCGGCGCGCTGCCGGTGAAAATGGAAGTCGTTGAAGAGCGCACGGTAACCCCCGAACTCGGCAAGGATTCGATCGAGAAGGGCGCGATCGCGGGCATCATCGCGACCGTCTCGGTGCTGGTGCTGATGATCGTCGTATACGGCCGCTTCGGCGTCTATGCGTGCATCGCGCTGTTCTTTAACATCTTCCTGATCATCGCGATCATGGCGGCGTTCAATGCGACGCTCACGTTGCCGGGCATCGCCGGCTTCGTGCTGACGATCGGCGCCGCGGTCGACGCGAACGTGCTGATCAACGAGCGCATACGCGAGGAGTTGAAACGCGGGCGCAAGGTCTTCCAGGCGGTCGAGCTGGGCTATTCCGAGGCCAGCCGCGCGATCTTCGATGCGAACGTGACCAACGTCATCGCCGCCTCGCTGATGTTCTGGTTCGGATCGGGTCCGATCAAGGGCTTCGCCGTGGTGCTGACCATCGGCATCGTCACCAGCGTCTTCACCGCCGTCACCGTCACGCGCATGTTCGTTGCCCACTGGCTGCGGACCAAGCGCCCGACGACGATCAACATTTAAGGAGGGAGCAGAGAGATGCGCTTGCTGAAACTCGTCCCCGACGACACCAATATCGATTTCCTGCGGTGGCGAAAATTCGCCTCGTTCATGAGCTTTTTCCTCGTTGTGGTTTCGATTGCGCTCGTCGCCGTGAAGGGGCTGAACTTCGGCGTCGACTTCGTCGGCGGCCAGTCGGTCCGCGTCGAATTTTCCCAGACAATGCCAGCGATCGACGAGATTCGCGAAAAGGTCGGTAACATCGGCCTTGGCGAAGCGACGATCCAGCAGTTCGGATCGGATAAGGCGGTGTCGATCCGCACCGCGCTGCCCGAAGGCGACAAGGCGGCCGCCGAACGCGCGGGCAAGCAGCTGGTGGACGGAATCCACAAAGCGTTTCCGACCGCCAAGACCGGCTCTGTCGAGACGGTGTCGGGCAAGGTGTCCGAGGAGCTGATCCGGACAGGCGCGCTCAGCCTGGGGCTCGCGATCCTGGGCATCTCGATCTACATCTGGATCCGGTTCGAGTGGCAATTTGGCGTCGGCGCGCTCGGCCGCCTGTTCCACGAGGTATCGCTGACCTTCGGGCTGTTCGCGGTGACGCAGATGCAATTCGATCTCAACAGCGTCGCGGCGCTGCTGACGATCGTCGGCTATTCGCTCAACGACACGATCGTCGTCTATGACCGCATTCGCGAAAACCTTAAAAAATACCGCAAGATGGAGATCATTCCGCTCCTTAATCTCAGCATCAACGAGACGCTGTCGCGCACGGTCATGACCACGGTCGCGATGGTGCTGGCGCTCGGCATGCTGTTGATCTTTGGCCCGGACGTGATCTTCGGCTTTACTGCCGCGATGCTGTTCGGCGTGTTCATCGGCGGTTATTCGTCGGTTCTGATGTCGACGCCGGTGCTGGTGTGGTTGAAGGTTGGTCCCGACAGCTTCGTGCCGCGCACCAGCGCGGGCGCAGGCGGTGCGGAACGCGTCGAGCGCAAGGACGACGGCGCGGTTGTGTAAGCTAGCGGCCAGCGCAGCAGCGGAGATGCTCCGCCAGCTCGCGGCCGTTGCGATCCCAGTCGAAGCGGCCGCCAAGGCTGGCAGCCACGTCTTCGGGTGACGGCGGCGCCGCGAGGATCGATTGCACGGCCGCGGCGATGGCGCCCGGCGTCCGCTCGACGATGCGCCCGGCGACGGGCGACGTGACGAGTTCGCCAGCGCCCCCTGCGTCGCTGATGACGATGGGGGTGCCGCAAGCGAGCGCCTCGACCCACGCATTGGCGAGGCCTTCGCTGATGGAGGGCGTCACGACGACATCGGCGGCGCGGTAGAGCCGTGGCAGATCGGCGTTGGCGACGGGACCCATCAGATGGACGCGGTCGGCGACGCCGAGGCGCTTGGCAAGCGCGCGATAGCGGCCTTCCTCTTCGCCGGCGCCGGCGAGCCAGTAGTGGACGCCGGGTAGCGCTGGCAGGGCTTCGATCACGAGGGCCTGGCCCTTGCGCGGAATGAGCGCACCCACGGTCGCGATCGCCGATGCATCGCCCATGCCGAGCGCGGCCCGCGCCGCGGCGCGGTCGCCGGGATGGAACCGCGTCGGGTCGATGCCGGTGTAGTGGACCGCGACCTTCGCAGGGTCGATGCCGATGGCGGCCATATCGCGGCGCAGGGCGTCGGACACGGCGAGCAGGCCCGCGGCCCGGCGGCCCGCCTCGATCACCGGCGGCGCGGTCGCGGAGTCATGGCCAAAGTGGCTGATGTCGGCGCCGCGCGCCTTGGCCGAGAAGGGCAGGCCGAGCGCGTCGGCGACGCGCATCGCGGCGGGGCCGTCGGGATAGAAGAATTGCGCATCGACGACATCGAACGACCGGCCGCGAACCGCCGATAGGACCGCGCGGGCAACCTTCGCGGGGTTGAAGCGGGCGCCGTAACGCGGGATCAACGTGAAGCGCGGGCGGTGGACGGTCAGGCCGTGCCATTCCTCGGTGCGCGGCAGGCTCCGCAGCACGCGGTAGCGCTTGTGGAGCGAGAGCGGGAACGGCGGCAGGCCAACTGGCGCGACGACCGTCAACTCGATGCCCGGCTGTGCGGCGAGCGCGCGCAGGCTTCTCTCGACGAACAGGCCGAAGTTAGGCCGCGCCGCATCGGGGAACAGGGTCGCGATGGAGAGGACGCGGAGAGGAGCAGTCATCCGTGACACCTCATCCGTTTGTGCTGAGCTTGTCGAAGCACCGTTCTTCCTTGGCGACATAGAAAAGGGACGGTCCTTCGACAAGCTCCGGGCGAACGGGGGCTTAGAGGGTCCGAATCAGGCGCACGGCGATCGCCGCCCAGGGCGGGTTGCTGACGACCTGCTGGCGCTGACCGGTGCCGAACGGGAGCAGATGGAGCTTTTCGCCGTCGACGTTGAGCAGGCGGGCGAAGAAGAAGCGTCCAGCGGGCCGGGGGACGAGGATGTCGCGGTTGAGCGCGGTCGTCCAGTCGCCCTCGATCCGGCGGCACCAGATTTCGTCGCCCGCGCGATAATCGCCGATCGACGAGGTTACGCGCACCGCGACCATGTCCTCGCCCGGCCGCGCGGTGAGCGCCTGTTCGACCCGCGTCGGCGCTTGCGCACCGTCGGCGCCGAGGTGCGCGGTTATGGTGAGCTGGGTATCCTGCGGCAATTGGACGAGCTCGGCGGCTTCGACCCCCAGCGCCTTGGCGATGCGGTTCATCCAGCCCAATGACAGCGTTCGCGTGCCGGTTTCAAGGCGGCCGATCGTCTGTGCGGTCGTTGGCGGATCGCAGCGCTGGCCCACCTCCTCGAGCGTCAGGCCTTTGGCGCGGCGCACGGCGCGGATGCTGTTGATCATTGTCTATCCTTGAATAACCAAATCGGTTTCTACTTTCCTACAAAATAATCCAATGTCAAGTGAGTCTTGCAACCAAGGAGAATCGCATGACTGCACGCCGCCTCGACACGCGCATCCACCCGGACGACCGGCTCGATCCCGACAAGGTAGGGCCGCAAGTGATGCGGCATGTGACGGTGAATGTCGCGGAGAGCCCGATCGCCTGGCTTGCGGCGCGGGGGCTGTTGACCGGCGCGCAGTTGCAGGCCGGCGAGCGCCTGCGGGCCGATTATGAGCGCGCGGGATTGTCGGCGCGGGTGACGATGCGCTGGGATGCGGCCCCGCCGGCAAAGGGCCGCGGCGGCGCGCGGGCGTCGGACGCGTCGCTGGCGCGGATCGATGCCCGTCGGCGCTTTCATGCTGCGGTCGATCATGTCGGGCCCGGGCTTGCGGATATATGCTGGCGCGTGATCTGTGCGGGCGAGGGGATCGGCGGCGCGGAGAAAGCGATGGGATGGCCTGCGCGATCGGGGAAGCTGGTGCTGGGGCTGGCGCTCGATCGGCTGGCGCGGTTTTACGGGATGGGGTGAGGAGGCCCAAGGTCCGCTCTCGACCGTTAGTCGCCGTCCCTTTTATCGTCATCCCGGACTTGATCCGGGATCCACAACGGCGGTGCGGCTATGGATCCCGGATCAAGTCCGGGATGACGAGGCTGGAGTAGGAACGGCCGCTTCCCACCCCAAAACGGACGCTAACTCAGCGCTTCAACCTCTTCGGCCAATGCCAGCCAGCGATCCTCGGCTGCCGTTTTCTCGTCGCGCAGCTGGTCCAGCTTCGTCGTCAGCGCGTTGAAGCGCGCGTTGTCGCGGGTGAACAGGCTGCTGTCGGAGAGTTCGGCTTCTATTGCGGCCATCTCCTTCTCGATCGCTTCGATCCGGGCCGGGAGCAGGTCGTAGTCGCGCTGGTCCTTGTAGCTCAATTTCTTGCGCGCTTGCGGCGGCGGCGCCGTTTCGCTGGCTGCAGCCTTGGCCTTCGTCGCGGCGGGCTTCACGCGCTTCGCTTCCCAATCGGCATAACCGCCCGCGACGATATCGACCTTTCCCGACCCATCGAGCCCGAGCGTGACGGTCACCGTGCGGTCGAGGAAGTCGCGGTCGTGGCTGACGAGGAGGACGGTGCCCTCATAGTCTGCGATGACCTCCTGCAACAGGTCGAGCGTTTCGAGATCAAGGTCGTTGGTCGGCTCGTCGAGGACGAGCAGGTTCGATTCGCGGGCAAATTCGCGCGCGAGGAGCAGCCGCGAACGCTCGCCGCCCGAGAGTGCGCCGACGTTGGCTTCGGCAATGCCCGGATCGAAGAGGAAGTCCTTCAGATAGCCCTGGACGTGCTTCTTGACCCCGCGCACCTCGACCCAATCGCCTCCGTCGGCAAGGATGTCGCGGACCGTCTTGTCGGGGGCGAGCAGGCTGCGTTGCTGATCGATCACGATGCCGTCGAGCGTCGGGGCGAGCGTGACCGTCCCTTCGTCGGGCTGGATTTCGCCCGTGAGCAGCTTGAGCAGCGTCGACTTGCCCGCGCCATTGGCTCCGACGATGCCAATGCGGTCGCCGCGCTGGACGCGGAAATCGAAGTCCCTGATGATCGTGCGGTCGCCGAAGCGCTTGGTAATCCGGTCGGCGACGATCACCGATTTCGAGCGAACGTCGTCGTTGGCAAGGCCGAGCTTGGCGACGCCGGGCCCGCCGATCATTGCGGCGCGCGTTGCACGCATTTCCTTGAGCTTTTCGAGACGGCCCTGATTACGCTTTCGGCGTGCGGTGACGCCGCGTTCGAGCCAGTGCGCCTCGAGCCGCAGCTTCGAATCGAGCTTTTGCGCGGCGCGGGCTTCCTCGGCGAACACGGCTTCGGTCCATTCGTCGAAGCCGCCGAAACCGATTTCCTTGCGGCGGATGCTGCCGCGGTCAAGCCACAGCGTCTGGCGCGTCAGGCGCGTTAGGAAGGTGCGGTCGTGGCTGATGACGACAAAGGCGCCGGTGTAGCGCGCGAGCCAGTTTTCGAGCCAGTCGATTGCGGCGAGGTCGAGATGGTTCGTCGGCTCGTCGAGGAGCAGCACGTCCGGGTTCTGCGCCAGCGCACGCGCGATCGCGGCGCGGCGGCGCTCGCCGCCCGAGGCGCTTGTGGCGGTGCGGCTCATGTCGATGCCGAGCTGGTCGGCGATCGCGGCGACGTCATGTTCGGCGGGCGCGTCGGCGCCCGACGTCGCGAAATCCATCAGCGTGTCGAAGGCCGACAGGTCGGGCTCCTGTTCGAGCATCACGACATGGGTGCCGGGGACGATCGTGCGCTTGCCCTTGTCGGCGTCGATGCGGTTCGCGAGCAATTTCAGCAGCGTCGTCTTGCCCGCGCCGTTGCGACCGATAAGCGCGAGGCGGTCGCGCGCGCCGACATAGATGTCCAGGTCCTGGAACAGCCAGCCGCTGCCTTGCACAAGGCCGAGGCCCTCATAAGATAAAATCGGTGCTGCCATGATGAACGGCGCGCTACCGATACGTTCAGCATCATGCAAGCGCCATGCGCGCAAAGGCCGGAACGGGTCCAGTCCGTCTGCGTTACGGGCTGGAAATCGGAAATGGCCGGGGGTCCGGCCGACAGGAGAATGAAATGACGAAGCAACTGCTCACCGTTATGGTCGCCGGAATGGCTTTGATCGCGGCGGCTCCCGCCATCGCGCAGCAGGGAGGCTCGACGGTGACCGCAGCAACGGCGCAAGGGCCGATCCTGAGCTTCAGCGTGAGCGAGGAAGTGCGCTCGCGCCCCGACCAGGCGACCGTCGGCGCCGGGGTGACGACGACCGCGCCGACCGCGGTCGAGGCGATGCGGCTGAATGCGACTGCCATGGACAAGCTGATTGCCGCGGCGAAAGCACGCGGGATCAAGGCCGAGGATATCCAGACAAGCGGCATCAGCCTGTCGCCGCAATATGACTATAGCAACAACGGCAACGGCCAGCCGCCGCGCTTCATCGGTTATCAGGTGTCGAACACCGTACGCGCGACGACGAACAAGATCGCCGACATCGGCCCGCTGCTCGACGCGCTGGTGGCCGCGGGCGGGACCAATATCGAGGGGCCGTGGTTCGGCATGAAAGACGCGGATGCGCAGCTGGTCGGTGCCCGCGGCGCGGCGATCAAGGAAGCCGAGGCGAAGGCCGCCGACTATGCACGCCTTGCGGGGTTCCGCAGTGCTGAACTGGTGTCGATCAGCGAGGGCGGCAGCTATGCTGGCCCGCCGCCGCCGGCGCCGCCGATGGTGCGCCTGCAGGCGATGGACGCCAAGGCCACTCCGGTCGAGCCGGGGCAGGTCGCGAACACGCTGACGCTGAGTTTTCAGTATCGGCTGGTGCGGTAAAACCATGGGGGTCGGCTAATGCCGGCTCCCAACGGGGGCTGACGCGGGTTTACCGCAGCTCCCCCTCCGCCCATGGCCACGGCCGCTCGCGGAACCATTTGGTGATGATATATTTGCGGCCCTTGCGGACCTTCATCCCATGGTGGAGCGTGTCGGGGTTCACCGTGCCGTCGGGCCGAATGTTGTTCCACGCGAGCAATTTGCCGGTTTCGGGCTGGTGCATTTTCCCTGTGGCGAGGAAGCGCGTCGCGCCGCCGGCGGCGGGCTCGTTGAGATAGATCATCAACGTCCAACTCCGCTGGCCGGGGATCGCGCAATAGGTTTCCCAGTCGGCGCCGTCGGGGTCGAAATAGTCGGTGTGCGCCTTGAATTCCTCGCCGACGTCATAGCGCTGCCCCTGCAGCGGCTCGCCATATTCGAGCGGGATGCCGGTGAGATCGTGGAGCTTGTTGTTGACCGCGATCACCACCGGGTTGCGATGGTCGAGGTCGCAGGTCGAGCTGGTGCGGAACGCTTCGTCGCCGTTCGGATCGGCGATCGTCGACGGGCGCGCGTCGCCGTCGATCAGCGCGATCAGCGCGGCGCAGGTTTCGGCGTCGAGGAAGCGCGGGAGCATGAACTGCTGGAGCTTGAGCGAGGGCGCGCGCCGGATGCCGGGGACGGCGGAGAGCCGCTCGGCGGTGCGGTCGGCGCCCGAGGTCGCCATGTCGACATGTTCGTTGCCAGCCATGGCGCGCTTTTAGGGGGCGACGCCAGCGCGAACAATGCTTGACGCGACGGGGGCGCGCGCCTATCGCCGCGCGCTGTCGCAGGCGGTTTCGCCCGGCGTGTGGCGACCATAGCTCAGTTGGTTAGAGCGCCGGTTTGTGGTACCGGAGGTCGCGGGTTCGAGCCCCGTTGGTCGCCCCATTTTCTCGATCTTCGCGCATATGCGCTATTGGGGGTGACACCCGCGATCCGACGGATTATTACGTCCTAACGTAATTTTCTAACGCGAGGAGTCGCGCATGTCTGCTGTCTGGGATTTCGCCGATTTCGACGATCATGAGCATGTCCACATGTTCCGCGATCGGGCGAGTGGACTGACGGCGGTCATCGCGGTCCACTCGACGCACCTTGGCCCCGGCGCGGGCGGGGTGCGCTATTGGCATTATCCGCAGCGCGCGGCGGCGATCACCGATGCGCTGCGCCTGTCGCGCGGCATGAGCTACAAGAACGCGATGGCCGGCCTGCCGATGGGCGGCGGCAAGGGCGTGATCCTGGCCGACGAGGGCGCCGCGAAAACGCCCGAGCTGCTCGCGGCGTTCGGCCGCGCGGTCGAATCGCTGGGCGGCGCCTATGTCACGGCCGAAGACGTCGGGATCACCGACGCCGACATGGTCGAGATTGCCAAACATACCAAGCATGTCAGCGGGCTTCCGGTGGCCAGCGGCGAGGCCGGCGGCGATCCGGGGCCGTTCACCGCGCTCGGCGTCTATCTGGGCATCAAGGCGGCGATCCGCGAGGGCCTGGGCACCGACAGCGCCGCGGGCGTGCGCGTCGCGATCCAGGGCGTCGGCAGCGTCGGCGGCGGGGTCGCGCGGCGGCTGGCGGCCGAGGGCGCGAAGCTGACGCTGGCCGACGTCAATCTGGCGCGCGCGAAGGCGCTGGCCGAGGAACTGGGCGCGGATCTGGCCGATTCGGCGGCGATCATGGAGATCGAGGCCGACGTGCTGAGCCCCAATGCGCTGGGCGCGATCCTGACCGAGCGCAGCATCGAGAAGCTGCGCGTACCGATCATCGCGGGCGGCGCGAACAACCAGCTGGCGACCGCGGCCGACGGCCAGCGCGTCCACGACCGCGGCATCGTCTATGCGCCTGATTATGTCATCAATGCGGGCGGCATCATCAATGTCGCGCTGGAATATCTGGGGCAGGGGAGCCAGGACGAGGTCGAGAGCCGCATCCACCTGATCCCCGGCCGCCTCGCCGAAATCTGGGCGGAGAGCAAGGCGAGCGGGACGCCGGCTTCGGTGGTGGCCGACCGGATGGCGCAGAAGCTGATCGGACGGGGGTGAACGTCGCCCTTCTCATTTTCCGTTCGTGCTGAGCTTGTCGAAGCACCGTCCTTCTTGCTTCACGGTGGAAAGAGAAGAACGGCCCTTCGACAAGCTCAGGGCGAACGGATAGAGAGAGGGGCTCCCGATACGGATGTGGGTGGCAGTGCGGTTCAAATCCGCTAAGCCAGCCGTTGATGAAACGGCATTTCTATCTGGTCGCAGGCTGGGCTTCGCTGGGACTCGGCGCGATCGGTGCGTTTCTGCCGCTGTTGCCGACGGTGCCGTTCGTCATCCTCGCCGCTTTCTGCTTTGCCAATTCGTCGCCGCGGCTCGAGGCGTGGCTGCTCGGTCATCCGCATTTCGGGCATCATATCGTCGCCTGGCGCGAGAAGGGCGCGATCAGCCGCAAGGGCAAGATCGCGGCGACCGCCGCGTTTGCGGTGAGCATCGTCCTGGCGGCGGTGCTGTCGCCCTGGCCGTGGGTGATGGTGCCGGTGATCGCGGCGGCGGTGACGGGGACGTGGATATGGACGCGGCCGGAGGGGTGAGGTCGCGGGTTCACAGCGGGGCGAGGCTTGACCTTCTGCGCCTCACGGGCAAAACCGACGCCGCCGGGTCGCGCCGGGCAATTCACTGGACCGATAAATCGGCCTCACCTAAAGACGACGCGAACCGATGCACGCTTACGCCAATCCGACCCGTTTTCTGGCGATCGCCAAGCCGCTGACGCCGTGGCTGCTCGGCGTCGGATTGCTGCTCGTGCTCGGCGGCGCCTTCGCGGGCCTGACGATGGTTCCCGGCGACTATAAGCAGGGCGAGACCGCGCGCATTCTTTATGTTCATGTTCCTTCGGCCTGGCTCGGCATGGGCGGCTGGACGAGCCTTGCGGTGGCAGGGCTGGTGCAACTCGTCTGGCGGCATCCGCTGTCGGGGATCGCGGCGCGGGCGATCGCGGTGCCGGGGATGCTGTTCACCGCGCTGTGCCTGGCGACCGGGTCGATCTGGGGCAAGCCGACGTGGGGAACCTGGTGGGAATGGGACGGGCGGATGACGTCGATGCTGGTCCTCCTCTTTCTCTATGCAGGCTTCATCGCGCTGACGAACGGCGATGAGGGCCAGCGGCAGGGCGGATCGCTGTCGCGCGGCGCGGCGATCTATGCGCTGGTCGGTGCGATCAACATTCCGATCATCAACCGCAGCGTCGTGTGGTGGAACAGCCTGCATCAGGGCCCGAGCATCACGCTGGGCGGATCGAGCATCGACAAGGCGCTGCTGTGGCCTTTGGGCTTGACCCTGCTCGGTTTTTCGCTGCTATTCGGCGCCATCGTGCTGATGCGGATGCGGCGGATCATCGCCGACAATCGCGTTGCGGCGCGGCTGCGGCGGCTGGCCGATGAAGAAGATTGACGTGACCGGGGGACCTGAAGCGTGACGGGGGTGATCAGCGGGAGCGGGCAATGGGCCTATGTCGTGGCGGCCTATGCCCTGACCGCGCTGCTGACCGGCGCCGTCCTGTGGGCGAGTTGGCGCGCGATGGCGAAGGCCGAGAAGCGCAGCGATGCGCTCCGCACCGATGGTCGGCGCGGCGGCGCGCCGCGCGGGGACCCGAAATGAAGGCGAAGCACCAACGATTGATCCTCGCGGCTTTCGCGCTGGTAGGCGTGGCAGGCGCCGGTGTGCTTGGGGCGAGCGCGCTGCGCGACGAAGCGGCCTATTTCCGCACCCCCGCCGAGGTGAAAGCCGGAAAGACCATCGTCAACGAGCCGATGCGGCTGGGCGGCATGGTCGCCGCGGGCAGCATCAAGCGACAGGCCGACGGGCTGACGATCGATTTCGTCGCGACCGACGGCAAGGCGTCGATCCCGGTTCAGTTCACCGGCATCGTCCCCGACCTGTTCGCCGAAAATTCGGGGATGGTTGCCGACGGCCGGATGCGCGCCGACGGCGTGTTCGTGGCCGACCGCATCCTCGCCAAGCATGACGAGCGCTATATGCCGCCGCAGATGGGCGACATGCCCAAGGATATGAAGGTGGCGCCGAAGGTATGAGGATGATTTACCGTCGCCCCCGCGAAGGCGGGGGCCGCCATCAGCATAGCACAAGGTTGCCAGCGGCCCCCGCCTTCGCGGGGGCGACGGCGCGTTTGCGGGGCGGCGGAAAATGATCGCCGAACTTGCCCTCGCCCTGCTCTGGATTGCGGCGGCGCTCGCGTGTCTGTCGCTGGTTGCCGGAATCGCCTTCGTCCGGACGGGCAAGGACGATCTCGCCGCGCTGGTGCGGCCCGCGAGCGTCGCACAGGGCGTGCTGACCGCGGTTTCCTTTGCTCTGCTCATCACCCTGTTCGTGCGGTCGGACATGTCGGTCGAGCTGGTGGCACGCAACAGCAACAGCCTGAAACCCATGCTGTTCAAGGTTGCGGGCGCGTGGGGCAATCATGAAGGGTCGATGCTGCTGTGGCTGACGATCCTGGGCCTGTCGGGGGCGCTGGTTGCGCTTTTCGAAAAAAGACTGCGCAAGGACACGCTCGTCGCGACGCTCGGAGCGCAGGCAGCCCTGAGCCTGGGCTTCTTCGCTTTCCTGCTCTTCTCGTCGAACCCGTTCAAGCGCCTGCCGGTCGCGCCGCCGGACGGGCAGGGGCTCAATCCGCTGTTGCAGGATCCGGGGCTCGCCTTCCACCCGCCGACGCTTTACGTCGGCTATGTCGGGATTTCGGTCGCTTTCAGCTTCGCGGTCGGCGCGCTGATCACGCGCGAAATCGGCCCGGCGTTCGCGCGCGCGATGCGGCCGTGGGTGCTGGGGAGCTGGATCTTTCTGACGCTGGGCATCACCGCGGGCAGCTATTGGGCCTATTATGAGCTCGGCTGGGGCGGCTGGTGGTTCTGGGACCCGGTCGAGAATGTTTCGCTGGTCCCCTGGCTCGCGGGCGCGGCTTTGCTCCATTCGGTGAGCGTGACCGCGACGCGCAACGCGCTGCGCGCGTGGACGGTGATGCTGGCGGTGATCGCCTTTTCGATGTCGATGGTCGGCACCTTCATCGTGCGGTCGGGGTTGTTGACCAGCGTCCACAGCTTCGCGGTCGATCCCGAGCGCGGGACTTTCCTGCTGGCGCTGATGGCGATCTATATCGGCGGCGCGCTGACGCTGTTCGCGCTGCGCGCCGGGGCGGTCGCCGAGGGCAAGAAATTCGCGCTGATGAGCCGCGAAGGCTCGCTGGTGATCAACAATCTGTTGCTGACGACGATCCTCGCGCTGGTGCTGCTCGGCACGCTCTATCCGATCGTCGCCGAGGCGATGGGCGAGAAGATTTCGGTGGGGCCGCCCTATTACAACAAGGTCGCGGGACCGCTCGCGCTGATCCTGTGCCTGGTGATGGTCGCGGGACCGCTGCTGAGCTGGCGCAAGGACGATGGCCGGAAATTATGGACGCGGCTGCCGGTCGCGATTTTCGCGGGCGCGGTGGTGCTGTTCGGCCTGGTGCTGTTCGGCGGCAAGGTCGGCGTGCTGCCGCTGCTGGGCATGACGGTGGCGGGGGTCGTGGCGGTCGCCAGCCTGGCGCCGCTGTGGAAGCGCAACCTGCGCCGCACGCCATTGCCCACTTTTGGCATGGTCATCGCCCATTTCGGGGTGGCGGTCGCGCTGGCGGGGATGGGGGCCGAAAGCGCCTTCATCAAGGAACGCCTCGTCGCCGCGGCGCCCGGCGAGACGGTGAAGGTCGACGATTTCTCGGTGAAATTCGTCGGAGCCAAACCCGTCGCCGGGCCGAACTATACCGCGATCCGTGGCACGTTGGTGGCGTCGACCCCGGCGGGCGCGTCGTTCACGCTGCATCCCGAGGCGCGCATGTTTCCCGGGCTGATGGGCACCGCGCCGACCGAGACCAACGAGGCGGCGCTGCTGACGCGGCCGGGCGGACAGCTTTACGCCGTGCTGGGCCAGCCGGTGCCGAGCGCCGACGGTGCGTCGGCCGACCGCTATCAGCTGCGCCTGTGGTGGAAGCCGCTGGTGTGGTGGATCTGGCTCGGCGGCGGGCTGATCGCGGTCGGGGCGACGCTGTCGCTGCTCGGCCGCGCGCAGATCCTCGAAATCTGGCGGGCGCGCCGGGCGCGCAAGGCGCAGGAGCGTTTCGCATGAAGAGCCGCTGGGTCCTGTTCGTGCCGCTGGCGATCATGGGGCTGTTGTTCGGCGCCTTCGTCTATCGCCTGACGGTGCCCGCCGAGACGCTGATCCGGTCGCAGTGGATCGACAAGCCGATGCCGCTGTTCGACCTGCCGCCCGCGACCGCGGGCGTCGAGGGGCTGAAGAGCAGCCAGTTGGCCGACGGCCGGCCGCGGTTGGTCAACGTCTTCGCCAGCTGGTGCATCCCGTGCCGCGCCGAGGCGCCGCAGCTCGAGGCGCTGAAGGCGGCGGGGGTGCCGATCGACGGCATCGCGATCCGCGACCGGCCCGACGATGTCGCGGCCTTCCTGCGCGAAAACGGCAATCCTTTCGACCGCATCGGGTCGGACCAGCAGAGCAGCGTCCAGATCGCGCTTGGCTCGTCGGGGGTTCCCGAAACCTTCCTGATCGACGGCAAGGGGATCATCCGCGAGCAGATCCAGGGCGTGATCCTGGCGGAGCAGGTGCCCGAGATCATCGCCAAGCTGGAGGCGATGAAGTGAGCGGCAAACCCACTTTCTCTTCCTGCGTCCCTGCGAAAGCGGGGATCCGGGCCGGCAAGAAGCCGACGCCGCGCAAACTCGCTTTGGACCCCCGCTTTCGCGGGGGAACAGGGGTGTTTTTAGCCGCGCTGTTGATGCTCGCGGGGCCACCGGCTGTGGCGCAGGACCGGCTGCCGCCCGCGCCCTATGCCTATCAGCAGCTTGCCGATCCGACGCAGGAGGCGCAGGCGAAGCGGTTGATGGAGGAGCTGCGCTGCCTCGTCTGTCAGGGGCAGTCGATCGCCGACAGCGATGCGCCGCTGGCGGGCGACATGCGGCACGAGGTGCGCTCGAAGATCGCGGCGGGCGAAAGCCCCGAGGCGATCCGGAACTGGCTGGTCGCGCGCTATGGCAATTGGGTCGATTATGATCCGCCGTTCGACGCCGCGACCGCATTGCTGTGGTTCGGGCCCTTGCTCTTCCTGGCGCTCGGCGGCTGGCTCGCCTTCGGGCGGTTTCACCGCGGCGAGGATGCCGACGCGGCCGGGGAGGATGCGGCATGATCTGGCTGTGGGTCATGCTGGCGGCGATCGTCACCGGCGCGGGGGTGGTCGGGCTGGGCAAGCTGCCCGCCGCGGCGCGGCCGCTGGCCGGAGCGGCGATCATGCTGGGGCTCGCGGGCTATGCGCTGCAGGGCAGCCCGTCGCTGCCCGGCAAGCCGGTCGCGGCGGCGGCCGAGCCCGACGGCTTCGGCGAGGCGATCACCGACCGCCAGCAGGGGATGGCCGACCGCTTCGGCCCCGCGGCGCAGTGGATCGGCATGTCCGACGGCTTCATGCGGACGGGCAAGACCGCGCTGGCGGCGCAGGCGCTCGAAAAGGGGCTGGATAAATATCCCGACAATGTCGATTTGTGGGTCGGCCTCGGCAATGCGCTCGTCGCGCATGGCGGCGGGGTGATGTCGCCGGCCGCGGCGCTGGCCTTCGACGAGGCGGCGAAGCGCGATCCGGCGCATCCGGCGCCGCCCTTCTTCGCCGGCCTCGCGCTGGCGCAGGGCGGCGACCTGAAGGGCGCCGAGGCGGTGTGGAGCCAGCTGCTCGCGCGTTCGCCCGAGGGCGCGCCCTGGCGGCCGGACCTCGAAATGCGGCTGGCGCGGATCCGCGAGGCGATGGGGCCGCAGCTGCCGCCTGCGACGCCGGTCGCCCCGCCGGCCGAGGCCCCGGCGGGTCCGTAGGTCGCGTCCCGATTTGGAACCTGTTCCGATGGCGCAAGCTCGTCTAAAGGCGCGCAATGACTGCTGAGTCGCCACAGGCGGCGGGCGGCGGCGCGAACGCCGCGACTGCCGACGCCGAAACGGCCCATTATGGCCATGGACATCATAGCGATGGCAAGCTGAAGCTTGCCGTCGGGGCGGTCGGCGTCGTGTTCGGCGACATCGGGACGAGTCCGCTGTACGCGTTCCGCGAGACCTTTTCGGGCCACCATTCGATCGAGGCCGACCAGCTGCACATCTATGGCGTGCTGAGCCTGGTCTTCTGGTCGATGATGCTGGTCGTGACGTTCAAATATGTGCTGACGATCATGAAGGCCGACAACAAGGGCGAGGGAGGCAGCCTGGCGCTGCTCGCGCTGATCAGCCGCCAGTCGGAGGGCAAGCGCTGGACCTGGCCGATCGTGCTGCTGGGCGTGTTCGCGACCGCGCTCTTCTATGGCGACAGCATGATCACCCCGGCGATGTCGGTGCTGTCGGCGACCGAGGGCCTGAGCTACGTCAACCGGGGGTTCGAGCCCTATATCGTGCCGATCGCGCTGGCGATCCTGATCGGGCTGTTCGCGATCCAGTCGCGCGGGACGGCGAAGGTCGGGGCGCTGTTCGGGCCGATCATGCTCGCCTATTTCCTGATGCTCGCGACGCTGGGCATCATGCATATCGTCGATCATCCGACGATCATCATGCACACGCTGAACCCGGTGAACGCGCTGCGCTTCTTCTACCTCGACGGTTTCACCGCCTTCATCGCACTGGGCGCGGTGGTGCTCGCGGTGACGGGGGCCGAGGCGCTGTACGCCGACATGGGGCATTTCGGGCGCGCGCCGATCGGCCTCAGCTGGATGTTCTTCGTGCTGCCCGCGCTGATGCTCAACTATATGGGGCAGGGCGCGATGGTGCTGGCGGGCGAGGTCGCGCCGGCCGCGCAGCTGATCCAGGACCCCTTCTTTCTGATGATGCCCGACGCGTGGCGCGTGCCGGTCGTGATCCTGGCGATCCTCGCGACGATCATTGCGAGCCAGGCGGTGATTTCGGGCGCCTTTTCGCTGACGCAGCAGGCGATCCAACTCGGCTTCATGCCGCGGTTGCGCGTCGAGCATACGAGCGCGTCCGCGGCGGGACAGATCTATATTCCGATGGTCAATTGGGGGCTGATGGTGATGGTCATCATCCTCGTCCTGTTCTTCGGATCGTCGAGCAACCTGGCCGCCGCCTATGGCATTGCGGTGACGGGGGCGATGTTCATCGACACTTGTCTGATGAGCGTCGTGCTGTTCACGCTATGGCGCTGGCCGGCTTGGAAGGCGGTGCCGGTGCTGGCGGTGTTCTTCATCGTCGATATCGCCTATTTCGGCGCAAATCTGATCAAGGTGCCCGACGGCGGCTGGGTGCCGCTGGCGATCGGCCTGACCATCTTCACGATGCTGACCACCTGGTCGCGCGGCCGCAAGCTGATGCAGCAGGAAATGGCCGAGGGGGCGATGCCGATCCCGGTGTTCGTCAAATCGGCCGCGAACAGCGCGACGCGCGTGCCGGGGACCGCGGTCTTCATGACCTCTTCGTCGGATGGTGTACCGCATGCGCTGCTGCACAACCTCAAGCACAACAAGGTGCTGCACGAGCGGATCATCCTGCTGACCATCAAGATCGCCGATGTGCCCTTCGTGCCCGAGAGCAAGCTGTGCCAGCTCGACGCATTGGGGCAGGGCTTTCACCGGCTGATCCTGAACTATGGGTTCATGCAGCCCGTCGACGTGCCCGAGGCGCTGAAGCGCACCACCGGCTGCGGCGGCGAGTTCAAGATGCTGGAGACGAGCTTTTTCCTGTCGCGGCAGACGCTGATCGCGGCGAGCAAGCCGGGGATGCCGATCTGGCGCGAAAAGCTGTTCGCATGGATGCTGCGCAACTCGGAAAGCGCGATGGAATATTTCCGCCTGCCGACGAACCGCGTGGTCGAGCTGGGGAGCCAGGTGGCGATCTGACGCCCGCCTTCATCCGGTGCGGCGAGGTTAACTTACCGCAATGTCGGAATAAGCGTTTGAACATTTTGGCAAGTCTTGCGATGCACTGAGCATCGGGGGGCGGCCGGCAATGCAATTGGGCTATAGCGAAACCTTGAATCGGCCGGCGCCGCCGGAGCCCTTCGCGCTGATCGTCGGACCGGCAATGCTGCACCGGTCCCTGGAGGACATCGAAACCGCCATCCGCCATATGGGCCTGCGTCCCGAGCGGGTCGGCGGCGGCGATATCGCCGAGACGCGGATCGAGCCGCCGCTGTTCCGGCTGCACCTCGGCTCGGTTTCCATCCTCGCCGGGCGGGCGTCGGCCGATGCCCTCGACCTGGCCGATCCGCTTCATCCATCGACCAGCCAGCTGGGGGCGAGCCTGCCCAAGGACTGGCGCGCGGGCGGCCAATGCTGGGTCTTCATCCCCGAAGCCGCGGGCGCGGACACCGAGCCGGTGCGAATGCGCGAATTCTTCAAGATGATGGTGCTGCTGATCGATCTGTTCGATGCCGGGCATATCTTCTGGTCGCCGGCGCGGCTGTGGTCCGAGGGCCCGCAGTTTCGCGCTTCCATCGCCGAGATGCTGGTCAGCGGGATGCCGCCGGTCCTGCATCTGGTCGCATTCCGGCGCCGCGAGGAAGAAGAGCATGCGCTGGTTCGAACCCGCGGTTTGACCTTGTTCGGCGGGCAGGAGATCGAGGGCCGGATACCCGCCGGCTGGACGGTCGCCGAGATGGTCAAGCGGCTGGCGCGGCTGGCGCTCGATATCATGCTCAACGGGCCGGTGCACGAACCGCGGCGGCTGCGGGGGCTGGAACCGGGCGAATGGGTGTCGCTGTCGCCGCAAGCCGGCCGGTCGACGGTGCGGGTGGAATTCGGCAGCGATTTTTGATGGCGTCGCGGCGGTGGCAAACTGCTCCGCCGCCGACGCCGGGCTATCAGCGACATCATCTGGTCCCGGTCGCATTGCTCGGCCGGCCGCAAATGGCGATCATGTTCGAGCATCTGCATCGCGAGGGCTTCTCATTGCAGCAGTTCGCCGCCAACGGCGTCACGTTGCCGGCCAGCGAAGCGACCGCGCTATGGTCCGGCCATGCGCTGCACCGCGGGCCGCATCGGGGCTACAACGATGTGATCGCGGCACGGGTCGAACGGATACGCGTCCACTTCGCGATCCAGGCACCCGTCGACATGCGCCTGGCGCGGCGGACAGCCGTGATGCGGCTGCGCCTGTTGCAGGACGTGATGCGGCGCGCGCTCACCGACGGACATGGCGGAACCTTCTGGCTCAACCGGCGCGATCCGATGCGGCTGTTCGCCGATCGACCCTATCTGGACGCGGCGATCGACCGGCTGTTCGGGGGTGCGCGCGAATAGCCGCCGCCGCGGCCCCTCCACCACCGCCTGCGGCGGCGGTCCACCTCCCCATCGCTGCGCGCCGGGATGACGAAGGTAGGAAGCGATCGAAATAAGCCGTCGCCCCCGCGCAGGCGGGGTAAGCGTGAGCTGGAGGCCGCAGATCAGGCGGCTTCGGCGATCGGTTGCTGATCTGGCTGCCAGTTCCAAGGCATGAGTTCATCCCAGCGCGTGGCAG
>NZ_LNRZ01000006.1:0-197500 GCF_001468265.1 Sphingopyxis sp. H050
CTGCGGATCGCTCCCCGCCTCGCCGCGAACGTTGACCGTGATCGCGATATTGCGCACCGATCCCGCCGCCGCCCAGCGACGCCAGCCCGTTCGACACCGCGGCACGCGCGATCTCGGCCATCACCGACAGCACCGCGCGCTTCAAATCCTCGAACCCCAGCTTGCCCGTCACCACCGCGCGCGTCAGCGCCCGCTCGATCGCGCGTCCCGCCGCATCCGCGCCCGCGCCCAGCGAGCCTTCCAGCTCGCCGCGCAGCGCCGCGATCTCGCGCCGGAACGCGCCCGTGTCGGCGCGCACCGTCACCAGCGCCTCGTCCAATCCATCAGTCATCGGGATATCGCTCCATCATCGCGGCGAGCGCGGCGCCATCGACACCCTCGCCCGCCTCGTCGCGATACCCACCGAGCACCGCCGCGACATCGGCCGGCGTCGCCGCCCAGAATTCGGCCGGCCGCCATCCGGCGACGCGCGCCATCAGGCCGGCCAGCTGCTGAGCGACTTCACCGATCATCGGTCGTTCTCCCACCACGTCCTCCCACCACGTCGTCATCCCGGGCTTGACCCGGGACCCGCCTTTCTTTGCCACAAGAGAAGGCAGGCCCCGGGTCGAGCCCGGGGCGACGAAGAAGAAATCTTCGTACCTTCGCGTTCACCTGTTCCTCACCGCCCCGACAAGATCTGCCCCAGCAGCACACGCAGCGCCGGCGTCACCGCCGCCAGCCCCTGCGCGACCACCGCCTCGCCGATCGCCTCGCGCGTCAGCGCCGCGGGCCGGTCGCGCACGCAATGCCAGAACAGCGCCGCCATCTCGCCCAGCGCCAGCCGCCCGTCGGCAGCGCGTTCGACCAGCGCGAACAGCGGGCCCAGTTCTTCCTCGGCCGCGACCAGCGCCGCGAAGCTCGGGCGCAGCACATGGACGGCGTCGCCGATGCGCAGCTCGGCCTCGCCGCGCAGGGCATTCGCCGCCGCGCTCACAGGCTCACCACCGCGCCGCTCGATTCCAGGTTCAGCGTATATTGGCGCTCGCCGTTGTAATCGCCGGCATAGTCGAGCCGCGTCACCAGAAAGCGCCCGCGCATCCGCTCGCCGCTTTCGAAGCTCAGCTCATAATCGTCGATCGCCCCCGCCAGCGCATGGCCGCGCAGCCGCGTCTCGGCGGCCGAGCCGGTGAATATCCCCGCCGCGCTCACCGACACCGACCGCACCCCCGCGCCCGACAACAGCGCGCGCCAGCCGCCCGAATCCTTGGTCGTGACGTTCACCGCCTCGCCGTTCACCGACAATTGCGTCGTCCGCAAACCGGCCACGGTCGTGAACACCGGCGGCGCCGCGCCATTGCCGATCTTCAGCAGAAAGGCACTCCCATTCTCGATTGCCATCGTCTAATCTCCTTTGAGAAAAAATAGTTCTGCAAATGGGGAGTCGCAGGATGCTGATTTTGACTATGCTTCTGGCCGCCATGGCGCCCGCCCCGACGGGCAACGTCGACACGACGCGCGCCGCCTTCACCAAATGCCTCCGCGAACATCTGAAGAAGTCGCTCGAGGCGAAGATGGGTGACGCCGAATATGAAATGGCGGTCAAATCGACCTGCGAAACCGAACGCGCCGCCTTCCGCGCGGCGGTGATCGCGGCAAACCGCGCCGGCGGCGACAATGCCGCCGATGCGCAGGACAATGCCGATATGCAGATCGACGATTATCACGCGAACTTCACCGACAAGTTCAAGGATTACTCCTCGACCAACACCCTGCCGGGCGAGTGATCGGCTAAGGATCGCTGCGAAAGCCCCCCTGCGACGGCCTGGGGGTGGACGTTCCGCCAAACCGTCGCCCCCGCGAAGGCGGGGGCCGCGGCCGGTCTACTCGGCAGCACAGGAATAGGCCGCTAGCGGCCCCCGCCTCCGCGGGGGCGACGGCTGGATTCGCCCGTCAGCCGTCCTCTGCACCGCCCGCCAGACACCGGCACCGCACCACCATCTCGTGCCGCCACCCGCCTTCGCGCGCGAAGGCAAAACGGGTTCGCACGACGCGGGCGCCGACGATGGCCCATCCCTCGCCTGCCCCGCGCAGGCCCGAAACCAGCCCCTCGATCCGCCCCGCCGCACCATCCTCGACGCCCGCGCCCTGCCCGTGCAGCGTCAGGCTCAATCGCACCTCGCGCCCGGCGCGATCTTTCGTCCCCCAGTCGCTCCCTTCGGCCGTCCCGACCGAGACATAGGGCGTGCTCGCCCGCGGCGGCACGCCGTCGAAAACGCCGTGGACCAACTCCGCCAGCGCCGCGTCGGCCTTCAGCACCGCCAGCGTTCTCGCCCGCACCGCCTGCTCGGCGCTGCTCATCGCTCGCCGCCCAGCGACAGCCGCCGCCACGGCTGCCAGAGCGCCGCGATCGCCGCCGGCGGCGCCAGCGCGGCATCGTCGCGCGCCGCGTACAGATGCTGGACCATGCGCAGCATGCCATGGCGGATCGCGGCGGGCACCTCGCTCGCCGTGTCCGCCATCCCGGCGCGATAGGCGACGCGCACCCGCGCCCCGTCGGCCGCGCCGGGCACGGTCACCCGCGCCGCGCCGCCGGCGATATCGACGCGATAGTCCGCCTCGCTCAGCGCCGTTTCGCCGCCACCCGCATCGATCGCCGCCACCGCGTCGATCCCGACGACCGGCCGCGCGGCGAGCCGCGCCGTCCGATCCCGCAGCGCCAGCACTTCCTCGCCCGCGCGCACGATCAGCCACTGGCCCGTGAACGCCTCGCAAATATTCGTCACCGCGCCGATCAACCGTTCGACCAGCGCATCCTCGTCCCCCGCGCCCAGCCGCAGCCACGCACGCGCATCCTCCAGGCTCACCGGCATGGCAGGTCATCCTTTCCAGACAGAATCTCGATGGGAGAAATGACGGTCGTCATTTCGGTCAGACCGAACCGAAAATGCGCCGCTGCCGCGACCCGAAGCGAACGTCCATCTGGACGTGAGCACCGGAAGCGCGGGAGGCGGGCATTTGCAGGCCGGTCTGGGCGGAATGGCGACCGTCATTCGGCGCCCGGCCCTGACCCGAAAGGGAAGGGAGCTACGGGCCGGGCGCCTATCGCGCACCAGCGCTGCTTAGCTGGCGGCGAACTTCATCAATTTGATCGCCTGCGAATCGATGATCGCACCGCCCACCCTTTTGGTTGCATAGAAATGCACGAAGGGCTTGTTGCTGAACGGATCACGCAGGATGCGCGTCTCGCCGCGGTCGGCGACGAGGTAGCCGGCGCGGAAATTGCCGAACGCGATCGACAGGCTGTTCGCGCCGACATCGGGCATGTCCTCGGCCTCGACCACCGGATAACCCAGCAAGGTCGCCGCCTGCCCCTCGACCATCCCCGGTTGCCAGATGAAGGCGCCGTCGGTCGTCTTGAACTTGCGGATGCGGCTCAGCGTATCGCTGTTCATCACCCAGCACGCGCCCTGCCGGTACGGCGCCTTCAGCGAATGGACCAGCTCGACCAGCTTGTCCTGCGGGTTCGACGCCGGAAAGGCGCCCGCCGTCCCCGTCGCCAGATATTGCAGCGACCCGAACGCGCGCACGCTGTCGATCTCGTTCGTCGCCGTATAGGTCAGGAAGCCCTTCGGCCGGTTCGTCCCGCTGCCGTTCACGAACGCGCTGCCCTCGGCGATCGCGAACTCGCGGCCCAGCTGCTCGGCCAGCCAGTCCTCGACGTTGAACATCGCATCGTCGAGCATCGCCTGGCTCGCCGCCGGATTGGCGTAAAGCTCGCCCGTCGGCGGCGCGATCTCGGCAAAGCTGCGCGTCGCCGTCTCGGGCCGCGCCGCAGTCTCGCCGACCCAGCCGGTGCCGAACGATCCCGTCGCGACCAGCTTGCGATAGCCGCTCGTCCCCGTCTGGACGACCGTCGCGATCGACCGGATCGGCGACAGCGTCTTCAGCGTTGCCGCGATGCTGCCGTCGATCTCGCGCGGCACCGCAAAGCCGCCCTCGCCGCCGGTCGCCCCCGACAGGCTCTTCATCTCGACCCCCGCATCGATCCCGCGCCGCAGGTAGCGCTCGACAAAGGCATCGCGCGCCGGATCGGCCGCCTTGGCCCCATCGAGCGGCAGGCGCGACGCCGCCACCGCCTGGGCATCGACCTGCGCCTTCAGCGCCGCGACCGAGGCCTTCAGCTCATCGACCGCCTCGGCCGCCAACACGGCATCGAACGCCCCATCGAGCGCGTCCGCCTTCACTTCCATATCGTCCATGCGTTTCACTCCTTCACCACCTGAATCACCCGCGCGAGCGGCTGCATCGGCGCCGCCACCAGACTGACCTCCGCCAGATCGAGCGCCACCAGCTCGCGCGGATTGCCCCCGCGCGAAGCCCGTACCCGATAGCCAAAGCTCAGCCCCGTCAGCGCCCCCGCGGCGACCAGCTTCGCCGCCGCCGGATGCGTCACCCGCGCGACGACGCGCAGCCCGCGCGCATCCTCCGCCAATGTCTCGATCGCGCCGATCACGGCGCCCGGCCGATGCTGCCACAGCAAAGGCACTGCGCGCCGCTCGGCGAGGCTCGCCGCAAACGCCCCGCGACGCACCACATCGCCCCCGCGATCGACCCGGTCGAACACCGAGGCGTAACCGGCAAACCTGATCCCCCCTCCCGCTTGCGGGAGGGGGTGCCGCGAGGCCCGTGACTCGCGGCACGGGAGGGCCTGTTCCGCCGCCCCGCTCACTTCAGCAGCCCCGGCAGCCCCAGCTTCATCGCCAGCCCCACGACGACCAGCGCCAGGCCGCACCGCACCGCCCAGTCGACCACCGCCGCCCAGGCACTTTTCTTCGCATCGCGCCACGCGCCGAGCAGCTGGCGCAGATCGCTCACATCGTCGCGCGCCGCCTCGTCGGCGAGCCCGAGCCGCGCCAAAGCCCGCCGCGCCCCCAACTCGCTCGCCTCCTCGACGACGGCTCTCAACAGCGCGGCATCAGGCGCACTCGTCCCCGCCAGCGCGATCAACCGCGCCAGCGCCTCTTCCTCATCCATGATGTCATCCTTGTTCTCGCCTCTCCCCCTGGGGGAGAGGCAGCGAGACTTGCGAACTTGTTCGCTAGTCGCAGCGGTGAGGGTCTCTCGGTCTCCGCAACCGGATCAACCGACCCCCAACAGCGCCTTCTTCTCGTCCGCGGTCAGCCAGTCCGCCGCCGACACCTCGCGCCACAGCGCCATCCGGTCCTCGACCAGCGCCGGCACCTTATCCAGGTCGACGCGCAGCTCCGCACCGTCGAACCACCCCGACAGTCCCTGCGCCACCGCCCCCAAAATCTTCGCGCACAAAGGCAGCACCGTCAGCCGCCATAGCGCGCGATTGGCCTCGCGATAATTGGCATAGGTCGCATCCCCCGGCAGCCCGAGCAGCATCGGCGGCACGCCGAACGCCATCGCGATCTCGCGCGCGCTCGAATCTTTCAGCGCCAGGAAATCCATCTCCGCCGGCGACAGCGACAGCGCCTGCCATCGGAGCCCCCCTTCCAGCAGCAAAGGCCGCCCCGCATTCCCCCCGCCCGCAAAGCTCTCGGCGAGCTCCTCGCGCAGCCGGTCGACCTGCTCGGCCGACAAAGGCATTCCCTTGTCGCCCGGATCATGCACCAGCGCCCCCGAAGGCCGCGCCGCATTCTCCAGCAGCGCCGCATTCCACTTCGCCGCCGCATTATGCGCCGCGATCGCGCCGGATGCTGCGCCCAGGCACCCCGCACCATAATGATCGTCCAATGGATGCAGCGCTTTCACATGCACGACGGCGACGCGCCCCGCGCCATCCTCGGCCGGCAGCACCGCCGCCGACCCGCCGGCCTTGTAGCGATAGGCCACCGGCCACCCCCGCGCGTCCGCTTCCACAGTCACCCGCTCGGGCCGCAACGCAAACAGCTCCGCCGGCGCCCCCGCGCCATCGGTCAAAATCTGCACATAGCCATTGCCGTGCAACAGCAACTGCGACGCCAAAGTCTCGACCAGCCCCTGCCCGCCCGACGTCGCCGCAACCAGCGCCGCCAGCGCCGGATCGCTCGCCACCACCGGCGCGCTGCCAGCAGCCTCGGCGACAAGCCGCACCGCCCGCTGCACGATCGCATTGGACAAATACCCCTCGCGCACCTGCGCCTCCCACGTCAGAGGCGCGGGCGCACTCCAGCTCCCATACACACGCGACAAAGCGGGCCGCGCAGCCACCTGCGCGGCCTTGCGGCCAAACCAGTTCATGATGTTCTCCTATCCGCCGCGCTGTGAGTCCGGCCCGCGCCGCACCTCGTCACCCCACGCTTCACCCCGGTCTCACTTTTAGCCTCATCGTCGATCTCAGCTTGACCTAGCTCAAACCGGAATCTCGTATAAGGTTGCTTATCTCCTTCAAGTATTAACTGACTCCCATTAGCTTCAGGCTAGTGATATGCAGTAGGGATGGGCGGGGCCATTGAGAAACTAGACAAATGGAGCGGGCGGATCGCTAACGCTGCCGCTTTGTTGCCGATTATTCCTGCAAGCGTTGCCGGTCTAATAGTTGGTTATCTATCAACCGGCGTTGCATGGATTAGCCAGTTTGGCGCGTTTGGATGGTTCTCTGCTGGCTTAGCCGGATTTCTGGCAACTAGCACTGCTCTCGCATTGCTTGCCAAGACGCGATTGTGGCGAGTCGAAGCAAAAATTCGCGAGCGGATCACAGGTGACGGATCACCATTCGATCCAATGGCGCGAGTTTACGAGAATAAGCGGCTTTACCTACGTGACCTCGCGCCGCAGGGGAGGCGAGAAGTCATCGGAAAAACATTCATAAACTGCGAATTAATCGGCCCCGGAACGGCAATCATCGGCCTACGCTCTTCAGAGCAAAAGCCGTGGCCCAAAATGGAAAACTCCAATACTTTCGACGTCGATTGCATTGAGATCGACGTGAATGTTCGATCAGCTCTCGCAATTTCATTTTTGGATTGTGATTTCTCAGGCTGTAATTTTTATCATTTGACGCTGCTTTTTGGTCGTCGAGAAAATCAAACGCTGCATTGGATTACTCCTAACTTTAATGAGCCGAGGCTCCTAACGGACGAGAATCCCGCCGACGCCGACTAGCGGGATTTACCGGCGCCTTTCATCGCGATTTCAAACCACCCGCACCCCCGGCTCCCGCCCTTTCTTCATCCCCTCCAGCAAAGCCGCCAGCGCCCAAACGCACGCATCCGCCCGGTCGGGCGAGCGCCCCGGCCCGGCATAGCCCCCGCCCGTCTGCAACCCGCAAAGCTGGTCCTCCAGCGCCGCGAACACCCCCGCATGCACCACCTGCCCGCGCTCGTAGGCAATCGCCACCGGCTCCGCGCGCCGCGCCTTGCCCACGCTCGCATGCACCGGCACCACCGGCAGCGTGCAGTCGGCCTGGCGCAGCGTCGCCGCGACCATGTCGCCGCCCATATTGCTCTCGGCGACGATCCGGTCGGCACCCCACCGCGCCGCCGCCGCGGCGACCGCCTGCGCCCACACGCCCGGCGGCGGCGTCTCGACGCTCGCATCCTCGATCACCGCCAGCCGGCGATCGCGCAGCAGCGCCGCCACGACGATCCCGCACGCATCGCCCTTCGCGGTCGCCGGCGGATCGACGCCGATCACCACGCGCACCGGCTTGCCGATCGTATCGGCCCCGACCCGGCACCGCTCGACCAGCTCGCGTGTCCACAGCGCCCCCTCGACATCCTCCAGCAATTCGCCGTCCAGCTCCTGCCGCCCCAGCCGGGTGCCGCCATAGCTGGCGACCATCGCCTCGACGAAGTTCGAGGGGAGATAGGCATTGTCGTTCGTCCCGCCGCGCGTTTCCTTGAAGCCGGGCAGCGCCATGATCCGCCGCATCAGCGCGGTCGGCCGCGGCGTCGTGGTCACCAGCGCGCGCGGCGTGTCGCCCAGTCGCAATCCCAGCATCAGATTGTCCCACGCCGCATCGCCCTGTCGCCATTTCGCCAGTTCGTCGCACCACGCCACATGATGTTCCGGCCCGCGCAAATTCTCCGCCGCCGCCGCCGAATAGAGCGTCGCCACCGCGCCGCTGTCGAAATGCAACTCGCGCAGGCTCTCCCGCCAAAGCGGCGCTTCGTCCGACCGCGCAACCGCCAGCAAGCCGCTCGGCCCTTCGATCATCACCCGGCGCCCGTCGGAATCGTTCGCCGCAACCAGCGCGATCCGCGCACCGGGCAGCATTCGCGCCCATTCGCTGATCCACTCGGCCCCCGCGCGCGTCTTGCCAAAGCCCCGCCCGGCGCGGATCATCCAGATGCGCCAGTCACCCGGCGGCTCGCATTGCCCCTCTTGTGCCCACCCCTGCCACCGCTCGATCAACTCGCGGCGATATTTGTACGGAAGGTCGCGCATCAACCGCCGCAACTGACCCGGCGTCAGCGTCGCCAACAGTTCCTGCAAGTCGCCGACGACATCGCGCGTCGCCTGCGCCATGCTAGAGTTGATCCCAGCCGCGCTGGCGCCGCAATATGTCGACCCGCTTCAGCACATAGGCATCGGTCTCCTCCGACGTCGGCAGCTTGCCCTTGCCGAGCCGCAAGCCTTTCAGCTTTCCGCCGCGAACGCTCTCCTCATGACGGCCCAGAACGCGGAGCACCTGATCCACCGTCATCGGCGCGACGACGGGACGGCTATCCGCATCGTCCGTATCGGATCGCGGACCTTCCACCGCCGCCAAGGCGGCGTTGAGCAGGCCCGCCTCCAGCCGGTGATAGCCGTCGTCGAGCGCGCGCTGCCAGGCGGCGGCAAATGCCGCATCGCGCTGGCGAATCTTGTAGAAGGTCGAAAACGCGACCCCGACGCGCGAGGCCGACAGCGTCACATTGCAGGTCTCGCTCAGATGCCGGATGAACTCGTCGCGCTTGCGCTGCGAAATCTCGCGCCGCGACCGTTTTTTCGAAACCAGCAACCGGTTCTTTCCGCTCCCCACCGTCTCGTCCATCGCCCACGCCCTCTCAACACAAAGGGCCGGAACACCCTCCCGCATCGGAAGGGCGCCGGCCCGAATCGCAATTCTTCATGATGTGACACTTGTGCCATATCAGCGTTACGATGTCAATAGAAAATAACCTATATGGTTATCATTCTGCTTTGCCCATGAGATGCCGGAACAACGAAAAGCCCGGACTGCGGCGCAATCCGGGCTTTTCGGGACAGGAAAGAAGTCCGAAGCGCGCGCTCACGCGAGCCGCAGATGCGTATTGCGGCGACGCACCCGCATCCCGGCCCCTACGACGCCAAAGCCGAACAGCATCATGGCCCAAGTTGCTGGCTCAGGAACCGGCGACGTGACCGGTCTGCCGGTGTAATAGAGCCGGGCATTCGACAGCCCATCCCGATTCAGCGTGAAACTGTTCAGACCGCCCGCGAGATTGCCGGCATCGAAGCGGAAAAACGCCGTCGCTTGATAGCCGACCCCATTATCTTCGCCTTTTGCCGCACCGACATGAAAGGACACCACGGTATCACCATACAGCGCCGTCGTAAAATCCACCGTGTTGCCGCTGAGGTCGGTCAGGTCCTCCAACCAGGTCAGCGGCCCCGGGTTGCTGGTCCCGAGGAGCAGATTCAGCGCCGCCAGCGAATCGGCTTTGTCCGCCGGGCTGCCGTTGTTGAGATTGCCGGTGTACCAGCCGCGGCAGGCGCTTGCCGCCGGCGAGATGTCCGCAAGCGAACAATCGGTCGCGCCCAAGTTTAACGCCGCCTCTGCCGGAACCGTCGAAAGTGCGCTGATCGCAACTGCTGCGGCGATACCGAATTTGCTGATTGCCGACATATTCTGCCCCCCCTGGACGCGAGGCGACGATGCGAGTCGGCAACGCTGGTCGAAATCACTTTATCGTGAAACCAGCTGGATCGAAAAATTCATTAACCTTGTCGATCCCCAATCCTGTCTCAAATCGAAACAGCTTGCCAAGGGTGAACCCAAATCGGCCAATGCACGCGCGGCGGCTGATACGCCACGCCAGCTGCTTGCTCCCTGGTCCTGACGCGCGATTGACGCCCCTCGCCAGATGGTTACACCTCGGCGCATCCACCGGAAAAAGGGGCACCCAAATCGATGCGTAAACTCGCCTTTCTCGGCGCGAGCCTGATCCTTCTCGCCGCCCAGTCCGCCGCCGCGCAGGACGCGCCTGCCCCCGACGCATCGACGGCGCCCGCCGCGACCGCGGCCGCGCCCACCTCGGCCTCCGCCGTCGGCAGCGCGCGTACCGCGCCCGAACGCCGCTTCACCGGCGCCGACCTTTTCGACCTGTCGATCGCCGCCGATCCGCAGATCAGCCCGAACGGCCAGCGCATCGCCTATGTCCGCCGCTCGAACGACATCATGACCGACCGCGCCGTCAGTTCGATCTGGCTGATCGACACCGCGACCGGCGAAGAGGTCCCGCTCGGCGCCAACGACGGCGCGACCTTCTCGCCGCGCTGGTCGCCCGACGGCAAGCGTCTCGCCTACGTCTCGACCGCCGGCGGCGCGCCGCAGCTTTGGGTGCGCTGGCTGAACGGCGGCGGAGCGGTGCGCCTCACCGGCCTGCCGACCGCGCCGTCGTCGCTCGCCTGGTCGCCCGACGGCCGCACCATCGCCTATACGATGTTGGTCAAGGACGACGGGCCCAGCTTCGGGTCGGCGCCGCGGAACAAGCCGGAGGGCGCGAAATGGGCCGAACCGCTCGAGGTCCACGACCTTCTCGCCTACCGCGCCGACGGCGAGGGCTATCTCGAACCCGGCTTCGAGAAAATCTTCGCCGTCCCCGCGACCGGCGGGTCGCCGCGCCAGCTGACCTTCGGCCCCTATCACGACACCGGTCCGCTCAGCTGGTCGCGGGACGGCCGCACGCTCTATTTCGCCGCGAACCGCAAGCCCGACTGGGAAAAGGACCCGGTCGAGAGCGAGGTCTACAGCCTCGACGTCGCAAGCGGCGCGGTCGCCGCGCTCACCGACCGCAACGGCCCCGACGCCAGCCCGCTCGTGTCGCCCGACGGATCGAGGATCGCCTACCTCGGCTTCGACGACAAGCTGCGCGCTTATGAGAACACCCAGCTCTATGTCATGAACCGCGACGGGTCGGGCAAGCGCAGCCTGACCGCGAACTGGGATTACAGCGTCGATGCGATCCAATGGGCCGCCGACGGCAAATCGGTTTACGCGCAGTACGACGATCATGGCGAAACGAAGGTCGCGCGCATCGGCCTCGACGGCGCGGTGCGCACCGCCGCGACCGGCCTGTCGGGCGGCGGGCTCGACCGGCCCTATACGGGCGGCAGCTTCAGCGTCTCCGACGGCGGCGCGATCGCCTTCACCGGCGGCGCCGCGACGCGCCCGGCCGAGGTCCAACTCGCGCGCGGCGGCCCGGCGCGCATCCTCACCGACCTCAACCGCAGCCTTCGCGAGGTCAAATCGCTCGGCGAGGTGCGCAAGATCACCGTCGCCTCCAGCCACGACGGCAAGCCTATCGAGGGTTGGCTGACCCTCCCGCCCGGCTACCGCGACGGCCAGCGCGTGCCGCTGATCCTCGAAATCCACGGCGGGCCCTTCGCGGCCTATGGCGGCCATTTCTCGACCGACAACCAGCTTTATGCCGCCGCGGGATACGCCGTCCTCTCGCCGAACCCGCGCGGATCGACCAGCTATGGCGCCGCCTTCGCGAACGAGATCGACAAGGCTTATCCGGGCAATGATTATTTCGACCTGATCAGCATCGTCGACCGCGCGGTCGAACTGGGCGTCGCCGACCCCAATGCGCTCTTCGTCACCGGCGGCTCGGGCGGCGGCGTGCTGACCAGCTGGATCGTCGGCAAGACCGACAGATTCAAGGCGGCGGTCGCACAGAAGCCGGTGATCAACTGGACGACGCAGGCGCTGACCGCCGATGGCCCCGGCTTCTTCGGCCCCTATTGGCTCGGCGCGCAGCCGTGGGAGAAACCCGATCTCTACTGGTCGCTGTCGCCGCTATCGCTCGTCGGCAATGTGAAGACGCCGACCCTCGTCATCGTCGGCGCCGAGGATTACCGCACCCCGGTCAGCGAGTCCGAACAATATTACACCGCGCTCCGCCTGCGCGGCGTGCCGACCGCGCTGATCAAGGTCCCCGGCGCCAGCCACGGCGGCATCGCCGCGCGCCCGTCGCAATCCGCCGCCAAGGCCTCGGCGATCCTCGCCTGGTTCGAAAAATACAGGAAGGGCTGGACCCCGCCGGCCGGGGAGTGATCCCTGAACCAGAAAACCACCGCATCCCCGGGCGAAGACGAGGGGCTCGTTCGAGCGTGGAACCGGCAACGCCGTGGCCCCGTCTTGGCTCGGGGATGCGGCTCGAATTTTCCAGGCTAAATCCGCGGCAACCCATCCATGATCGCGGTCAGCGCCAGCGCATTGTCGCGCTCCATCGCGCTGTGCCCGGCGTTGGTGATGACATAGGTCGCAGGCTCGCTCCCCACGTCGCGCAGCGCCGCGACCAGCCGCGACGCCTGCGTCAGCGGGCACACCTCGTCGAAACGCCCGTGGACGATATGCACCGGGATCGCCGCGAGCACCCCGATATTATCGAAGAAATGCCCCGCGGGCAGGAAAAGATCATTGTCGAAATAATGCGCCTCGATCTGCGCAAAACACAGCGCGAAGTCGGCATCGCCGAACTTGCCCGTGTCCGCCGTCTCGGGGATCATGTTTGAAATCACCCCCTCCCACAGCGACCAGGTCAGCGCGGCGTGGAGCTGCTTTTCCTTTTCCGCCGCGCTCGCGGGCACATGATCGAAGATCGCCTTGTACGACTTCATCACATCGCCGCGCTCGTCGGGCGTCAGCACCGACAGCAGCGCGGCCCATTCGCCCGGATATTTGATATAGGCCCCCGGCGCGGTCAGCCCATAGGGGTCGTCGGCCCACGTCGCGGCATTCCCCTGGTACAGATACAGCAAATCCTCCGCCGCCCCCAGAAAGATGCCGCGCAGGATCAGGCTCGCGCAATGCTCGGGATGCGCAATGGCATATGCCATTGCGAGCGTGCTCCCCCAACTCCCCCCGAAAACATGCATCTTCCCTTCGATCTCCAGCTCCTCGCGCAGCTTGACGATGTCGCCGATCAGGTCGGCGGTCGTGTTGTTGCGCAGCGCCGCGGCGGGGCCGGCCGCCGCGACATTGGGCTCGCTCTTGCCGCAGCCGCGCTGGTCGAACAGGATCACGCGATAGCGTTTGGGGTCGAAGAAGCGCGCCATCACCGGCGCGCACGCGCCGCCCGGCCCGCCATGCAGGAACATCACCGGCTCGCCGTCGGGATTGCCATATTCCTCCCAATAGATGCGGTGCCCCGCCGCGATATCGACCTCCAGCCAGCCGAAGTTCAGGCACGGCGGCTGTGGATAGGCCCATTCGTCACCGACCTTGCTCGATGCCTGCAATCGCGAAAAATCCATCGGGGTAAGTCCTTTGCGTACGAGTCGCGCCCTCGCTAGCGCATCGGCGGTGGTTCACAAAGCCGGCCGCACTGGCTAGGCAGCTTGAACTCACATCCGTTCGTGCTGCGCTTGTCGAAGCACCGTCCTTCTCTTTGCCGACGTCGAAAGAAGGACGGCCCTTCGACAAGCTCAGGGCGAACGGCCATAGGATGTTCCCCATGACCTTGCGCCTCGCCATCGCCCTTCTCTCCGCCGCATCCACGGCGCCCGTCGGCGCGCAGGACATCGACGCCGCCAACCTCACCGAAACCGTCCGCACGCTGGCGTCGGACCAGTTTCACGGCCGCGCCCCGGGCACCATCGGCGAGGAGCGCACGATCGGCTATCTGATCGGCCGGTTGCAGGCGCTCGGCCTCGACCCCGCGGGGACGAACGGCGGCTGGACCCAGCCCGTCCCGCTCCTCCACACCCGCCTCGGCACCCCGACGACGCTCGGCTTCACCCGCAACGGCGCCGCGACGCCGCTCGCCTTCGGCACCGACATCTATGTCTCGACGCTCCAGCCGAACGACGTCGCCACCGTCGCAAAGGCGCCGATGGTCTTCGTCGGCTATGGCGTCACCGCGGCCGAACGCGGCTGGGACGATTTCAAGGGGCAGGACCTCAAGGGCAAGGTCGCGGTCTTCCTGATCAACGATCCCGATTTCGTCGCGGCGAAGGGCGAGGACAGCTTCGGCAAGTTCGGCGGCCGCACGATGACCTATTACGGCCGCTGGACCTACAAGTTCGAGGAGGCGCACCGCCGCGGCGCCATCGCCGCGCTGATCGTCCACGACACCGACGGCGTCGGCTACGGCTGGAACGTCGTCAAAAGCGGCGGCGGCGAAAATTACGGCCTCGTCGTGCCGCCCGAAAAGCAGACCACGCTCGCGCTGCAGGGCTGGATTTCGGGCGAGGCCGCGACGAAGCTGTTCGCCGACGCCGGGCAGGACCTCGCCAAGCTGCGCGTCGCCGCGCGCCGCAAAAGCTTTAAGCCGGTCGATCTCGGGACCGCCTTCGACGCCGCGATCCCGGTAACGCACGAGGTCGTGCAGAGCCAGAACGTCCTCGCCAAAATCCCCGGCGCCAAACGGCCCGACGAGGTCGTCATGTATGGCGCGCACTGGGACGCCTATGGCGAGGGCAAGCCCGACGAACAGGGCCGCATCTACCGCGCCGGCGCCAACGACGACGCGCTCGGCGTCGCCGGGCTGTTCGAGATCGCGCGCAATTTCAAGGCCGCGCCCGCCCCCGACCGGACGCTGCTCTTCGCTTTCTGGACCGGCGAGGAACGCGGGCTTCTGGGCTCCGAAGCCTATGCGCAAAACCCGCTCTATGCTTCCGAAAAGACCGTCGCCAACCTCGGCCTCGACATCCTCCAGACCGCGGGCAAGGCAAAGGACGTCGTCCTCGTCGGCAAGGGACAGGGCACGCTCGAGGACGATCTGGCGCGCCTCGCGGCAAAGCAGGGCCGCACCGTCAGCGTCGAAAGCCTCCCCGAACGCGGCCTCTTCTACCGCGCCGACCATTTCAGCATGGCGAAGCGCGGCGTTCCCGTGCTGCTCATGATGGGCATCGCCGGCGCCTCCGACCTGGTCGATGGCGGCAAGGAAGCGGGCCAGAAGTGGGTCGATGACTATACCGGCAAATGCTATCATCAGGCCTGCGACGCGTGGGGCCCGGAATGGAACCTCGACGGCGCGGTTCAGGATATATCGGTTTTTTACCAGATCGGCGATGAACTCGCGCGCTCGGACAAATGGCCCGGCTGGAAAGACGGCAGCGAGTTCAAGGCCATCCGCGACGCCAGCGCAGCGGCGCGGAAATAGCGCGTCAGCCTGATCGAAGCGCCGGTGGCCGTCCGCAAATACAGCGGGCAGTGGCAGGAGATTTCTGACGGGCTTGTCAGTTAGCGACCGGTCGGGGAACATTTGATCCTCCCCGTGGCGCAGCCATGGGGAGGGGGACCATCCGCAGGATGGTGGAGGGGCCGCGACGGCGGCGCCATCGCCCCTCCGTCAGCGCTTCGCGCTGCCACCTCCCCACCGCTGCGCGGCAGGGACGATTTATCTTTCATCGTCATCCCGGCGAAGGCCGGGATCTCACCCTCTCGGATTTACGCAACCGCGAGATCCCGGCCTTCGCCGGGATGACGGATAAAGTAAGGTCCACTCCCCCACCCCCAAAGCCACCACCCGCTCACCCGGCCAGCCACCCCTCCAACGCCCGCAACCCGCGCCGCAGGCCCGCACGATCGATCGCCCCGCCCAGCGAGACGCGCAGCGCAGGAGCGCCGGTCTCGCCCGCCGCGAAGCGATCCGACGGGATCGCGGTCATCCCCACGCCGTTCAGGCCGGTCGCGACCTCCACGGCATCGGCGCCATCCGCCAGCGGCACCCACAGATGATAGCCGCAGCCATCGGCGGCATAGCGCCCCGCCGGCAGCACCTCGGCCGCAAGGCTCAGCCGCGCTTTCGCCTCGCCGCGCGTTTCGGCGACCAGCCGGTCATAGCTGCCATCCTCCAGCCAGCGGGTCAGCAGCGCGGCGTTAAGCGGCGGCGGCATGACATTGCTGTCATGCACCTCGGCCGCCAGCGCCATCGCCTCAGCGACCGACGGCGCGCGGACATGCGCGACGCGCAGCGCGGGCGAGATCGTCTTCGACGCGCTCGCGACATACCAGCCAAGCTCGGGCGCGAAGCTCGACAGCGCCGCGATCGGATGCTCGGGCAGCTGGCCATAGGCATCGTCTTCGATGATCCGCACGCCATGCCGCCGTGCGACCCCGGCCAGCGCCGCGCGCTCGGCCTCGCTCAGCGTCGCCGTCGTGGGATTGTCGTTCGTCGGCACCACATAGAGCGCCGCGACCGTCGTCGTCCGGCACAGCGCCTCAAGAGTTTCGGCCCCGAACGGCGCCAACGGCGCCAGCCGCAGCCCGGCCCTTTTCGCAATCGCCAGGAACCCCGGATAGATATGCGCCCCGCACGCGACGACATCGCCGCGCGTCAGCGTCGCGCCGACGATCGCATGCAGCGCATTTTGCGCCCCCGCGGTCACCACGACCTGATCGGCCGCACTCGCCAGCCCCATCCGCGCAAAGATCGCCGCCCCCGCCGCCCGGTCGGCTTCGCGGCCGCCTGCGGGCGCATAGTGCAGCCGCCCGCCCGCGCCCGGCGCGCGCAGCAAAGCGCTCGCCGTGCGCTCCCACGCCGCGAGCAGCGTCCCGCCCTCGACCTCGGGGGGCATGTTCATGCCGGTGTCGCGCGGCGGCGGGCCCGCGGCGATCGCATCCTGCGGCAGCACGAAGCTGCCCGCCCGCCCGCGCGCGCCGATCAGCCCGCGCGCCCGCGCCTGCTCATAGCCTTTGGTCACGGTCGTCAGGTCGACGCCCAGCCGCGCCGCCAGGTCGCGCTGCGGCGGCAGCCGGTCGCCGCTGCGCAGCGCACCGGTCTCGACCGCGCTCGCGATCGCCTCGGCAATCGCGACATATTTCGGCCCGCGCGTCCGCGTCAGGTCGGGAACCCAGCCGTCAGCCATCGACCTCGACGCTCTCTCCTTTTGCGCGCGCATTCAGCTTCGCCCACAGCGCAGCCGTCCCCGCTTCCTGCGCCCTGTTCACATATTGCGACGCGACGAGCCAGCCCTTGATCGGCTGGAGCACCGCGAGGCACGGGATCATCATCAGCGGCACCGACACGATCACGTGCAGCCACCACGGCGGGTTCAGCGCGACCTCGAACCAGACGACGAGGAACAACAGCGGAAAGGCGATGAAGCATAGCGAGAAGAAGGCCGGACCGTCGTCGGGCGCCGCGAACTCATAGTCGAGCGCGCAGTGCGGACAGCGATCGGCGACTTTCAGCCAGCGGCGGAACATGCCCTTCTCGCCGCAACGCGGGCACAGTCCGGAAAGCCCTGCCCTGTAGATCCACCGCCATTTGTCGCGGCCTTCGACTTCGTTCATCGCCATCACCTTTGCCATACACAATACCATACATAATGACGGGCATGACAAAAGTCGAGGGGCGGCTTATTTCCCGCGCATGAGCGACGATAAAATCTACATCAGCGCCAACGATCTCCTCGCCGATTCCTTGCGGCTCGGCATGCAGGTGATCGACAGCGGCTTCAAACCGACGCACCTCGTGGGCATCTGGCGCGGCGGCGCCCCGGTGGGGATCGCGGTCCAGGAACTCCTTGATTATCACGGCCACCACTGCGACCACATCGCCATCCGCACCTCTTCGTACAAGGGAATCGACGATCAGGATCCCCACGTCCGTGTCTTCGCGCTCGGCTATCTGATCGACACGCTCAATCCCGAGGACAGCCTGCTCATCATCGACGACGTGTTCGACAGCGGCCGCAGCATCCGCGCTTTCATTGCCGAGCTGAAAGCCCGCTGCCGCAACAATATGCCGCGCGACATCCGCATCGCGACCGTCTGGTTCAAGCCGCGCCGCAACGTCACCGACCTGCACCCCGACTATTTCGTCCACGAAACCGACCAGTGGCTGATCTTTCCGCACGAGATCGACGGGCTGACGGTCGACGAAATCCGCCGCCACAAGCCCGAGGCCGCGATCATCCTGCGCGACGAGGAGGTTCCCAATGGCTGAGGATTTCGCGTCCCCGGCGGAGCGCGCCGCCTTCATCGCCGGCCTGCCCAAGGCCGAGCTCCACCTCCATATCGAAGGCTCGCTCGAACCCGAACTGATGTTCGAACTGGCGCAGCGCAACCAGGTCGCCATCCCCTTCGCCAGCGTCGCGGAGGTCCGCGCCGCCTACGCCTTCTCGAACCTCCAGGACTTCCTCGACATCTATTATCAGGGCATGGGCGTCCTTCACACCGAGCAGGATTTCCACGACCTGACCGCCGCCTATTGCGCGCGCGCCCATGCCGACGCGGTGCGGCACATCGAAATCTTCTTCGATCCGCAGGGCCACACGACACGCGGCGTGGCCTTCGGGACGGTCATCGCCGGCATCACGCGCGCGCTCGACGATGCGCGGGAACGCTACGGCATGACCTCGAAGCTCATCCTCTGCTTCCTCCGCCACCTCAGCGAAGCCGATGCCGAAGCGACACTCGACGAAGCGCTGCCCTATCTGGACCGTATCGACGGCGTCGGCCTCGATTCTTCGGAGGTCGGCCATCCGCCGTCGAAATTCGCCCGCGTCTTTGCCCGCGCCAAGGATCTCGGCCTCAGAATCGTTGCGCACGCCGGCGAGGAAGGTCCGCCCGCCTATGTCCACGAAGCGCTCGACCTGCTGCAGGTCGACCGTATCGACCATGGCAACCGCAGCCTCGAAGACGCCGCGCTGGTAAAACGCCTCGCCGACGAAGGCATCACGCTCACCGTGTGCCCGCTCTCGAACCTCAAGCTCTGCGTCGTCGACAACATCGCCGACCATCCGCTCAAGACCATGCTCGACGCCGGTCTGCGCGCGACCGTGAACAGCGACGACCCCAGCTATTTCGGCGGCTATGTGAACGCCAACTATGTGGCCGTCGCCGACGCCCTCGACCTGTCGAAGGCCGACCTCGTCACGCTCGCGCGCAACAGCTTTACCGGGTCATTTCTGAGCGATGCCGCCAAGGCGGCGCATCTCGCCGCCATCGACGCCTACGCCTGACCGGGCGATCAGCCCGCGATCAGCACACCCGCATAGGCCGGATCCTCGAACGCCCGCCCTGCGCCCATCGCGACGCAGATCAACGCGTCGTCGGCGACCCGCACCGGCAGGCCCGTCGCGGCGGCCAGCGCCTCGTCCATCCGGCGGAGCAGCGCGCCGCCGCCGGTCAGCGTGATCCCCTCGTCGATGATGTCCGCCGACAGTTCGGGCGGCGTCGCCTCCAGCGCCTGCATCACCGCGCTCAGAATCTGGCCCACCGGCTCGACCAGCGCCTCGGCGATTTCGGCTTCGGTCACTTCGACTTCCGAAGGCCGGCCGTTCACCAGGTCGCGGCCTTTGACCCCCATCGTCATCCCGCGCCCCTCGGGCGGGGTCGCACAGCCGATCGTCACCTTGACGCGCTCGGCGGTCATCTCGCCGACCATCAGATTATGCTTCCGGCGGATGTAGGAGGAGATCATGTCGTCCATCTTGTCGCCGCCGACGCGCACCGAATTGGCATAGGCGATGCCGCTCAGCGACAGCACCGCGACCTCGGTCGTGCCGCCGCCGATGTCGACGACCATCGCGCCGCGCGGTTCGGTGACGTGCAACCCGGCGCCGATCGCCGCGGCGAGCGATTCCTCGATCAGCCGCACCGACACCGCGCCCGCGTTGGTGGCGGCATCGCGGATGGCGCGGCGCTCGACCATCGTCGAACTCGACGGGACACAGATCACGACATTGCTGCGCTGGCGAAACCGGCTCGGGCCGCCCAGCGCCTTGTCCATGAAATGCTTCAGCATCTGTTCGGCGACGTCGATATCGGCAATCACCCCGTCGCGCAGCGGGCGGATCGCCTGGATATTGTCGGGGGTCTTGCCCATCATGGGCTTGGCCTCGTTGCCGACGACCTTGACCCGCCGCACGCCATTGCGCGTCTCGAGCGCGACGACCGACGGCTCGTTCAGGACGATGCCGCTGTCGCGGACATAAACGACGGTGTTCACCGTGCCGAGATCGATGGCCATATCATGCGCGGCCGACGCGAACCGTTGGAAAAACTTCATCTGCGATTGCGACTTCAGGAAGGAGCGGGGGGCAGCCGCGGCGGCCCCGTGTCGGCACCCCCGTGTCTGTAGCATTTCGACTGTGGCGCGGCGCGAAGGAGGTCAACCGCCGTTAACCCTGATGCTGCCAGACCGTTGGTTTCTCAGGTCCGGCCGAACGATGCTTCAGCGTGGATGCCGCCGCGCCAGGGCGATTCCCGCCAGATTCTGGCCCCGCCCCACATGCCGGATTCGCGGCATCGGTCCCGCGCCGACAAGCGCGCGGAACGTCGCCAGATGCTGCGCCGCCGTCCCGCGCGCGGCGCTCGTCCCCTTGGCCTGTCCGATGACGGCGGCGGCATCGCCCAGCAGGACATAGTCCGCAAGCCCCTGCTCCTGCGCCAGCCGCAACGCCGCGATCAGCGCCAGCCATTCGGCGTCCTGGCTGCTGCCCGCGCCCAAGGCGCGCGAGACCGTGGCGACGCCGCGGCTCACGACCGCAATCTCGATCGGTCCGGGGTTCGGCCGGCACCCGCCATCGAAATAGATTTTGATGCGGCGGCGGGTCATCCCGCCGCCATAGCCGATCCTAGAATTTCCCGCGCACCGAAAAGGCGAAGATCGGCCCGATCAGCCGGTCGCGCTCTTCCACGAAGGAAATCGGGCTCGCCCCGCGCAGCCCGGTATAGACGGTGCGGTCGCGCTTCGAGCGCGCATTGACGATATTCGAAATCTGCGCGCGGATCGTCAGCCCGAACACATCCTTATGCTCGACGAACACATTGGCGAAGACCGGCCCCTCCCACACCTTGTCGACCTGGTTGCGGCGATAGCTCGGCTGGTAATGGCCATATTCGCCGCCGAACCCCCAGGCGACGTCGCTGCCCGGAATGTCGTGGCGCAGGTTGAGTTCGATCACCGTGTCGGTGAAGCCGTTCCACTGACGCTTCTCGCCGGTAAAGGGATCGCGCAGCGAGCTTTTCTGCAGCAGGACGCGCGTGTCGATCTTCATCCCCTTGATCCCCGCGGGGTCGAGGTTGATCGTCGAGGTCCAGTCGATCGCGCCCGCCTTGGCTTTGGCGATGTTGCCCACCGCTTCGCCATTGGTCCCGATCGGGATCACATCGACGCGGTCCTCGACGTCGCGGTAGATGAAGAGCAGCTTCGTCGATCCCCAGGCGCCGAACTTCTTGTTGATCTCGGCCTCATAGGTCCAGTCCTGCTGGGGGCGCAGGTCGTTGTTGCTCTCATTCTGATTGCCGTCGTTCAGGAAGGCGCGGGCAAGGAAATCGTAGAAGCTCAGTTGCAGCACCCGCCGCCGCAGCTTCACCGACACGTCGAAGTCCGCCGACGGCGTCCAGGCGAGCGAGACCGACCCCTTCGGCCGGAAAAAGCTGCGCGTCAGGCCGTTCACGCCGGTCTGGGTGATCGTCGAATGCTCGGCGCCCGCGATGATCTGGAAATTGAGCTTGTCGGTCAGCTTGCGCCCGAAGCTCAGCAGCCCCTCATAGCGGTCCTCGCTCACCCCGCCCGTGCCGCCCTCGAAGGGCACGGTCACGAACTGACCCGAGGGATCGAGCACCGCGAGCGACGCGACATTGTCGAGCGTGTTGAACGCCGCTTCGCCCGACAATTGCCAGTCGCCGCCGAACATCTTCCACTGATATTCGCCGCGCGCGATCGTCTCGCCAAGGTCGCCGACCTGCGAGAAACGGTCGCCGGTCGCGATGCCGCCCGCGGGCGTGGTGACGATTTCCTGGCTGTACGGTTCATGGCTGAACCGCCGCAGCCCGATCAGCTTCAGCTTCCCCGGCCCGAAACCGAACTGGAAATCGCCGCTCAGCTCGTAATTCCAGCTGTCGCCATTCTCGTACACGGTGCGCCGCCGGTCGGGCAGCCCGCCGCCGACCCGGATGCCGACCTCGTCATAGCGGTCGTATTTGCGCTGATAATGACCGCCCAGATTGGCGACCATGTCGCCCGCCGGATCCCAGGTCACGCGTCCCGATAGCTTCGGCGTATCGTAATGGGTGTTCCAGATGTCGTTGCGCCGCTCGATGATATTGCCCGCGCCGTCATAGATCAGCGTCGGCCCGCCCGCCCCGCTGCGCGCCGACTCATCGTTGCTGAGCGCCGCTTCGAATTCCATTTCCCCGCTGCGCCCGCGCACCGAAATATCGCCGCGCGTGAACAGGGGATCGGTGTAATGCGCGCGATATTGCGGCTTCCACGAGAATTGGCCTGAGAAGCTGTCGGCGCGATAGACGATGTTCGCCACCTGCCCCGACAGGCCGGGGATATCGAGCGTCGCACCGTCGACGATCTCGATCCGCTCGACATTCGCGGCGGGGATGCGCGACAGCTGGGTGTACATGTCGTCGCCCTTGTTCGACGGCCGCTCGCCGTTGAACAGAACATTGCCCGTCGCCTGCCCCAGCCCGCGCAGATTCTCGTTGTCGCGGATCTGGAAGCTCGGGACCTGCGCCAGCATGTCATAGGCGTTCTTCGGCGCATATCGCGCAAAGTCGGCGGGGGTGTAGACCTGCCGCGCGGCCGTCGTCGCGCTCGCGGCGACTTCGGTCGGCGCCGGCGGCGACGTGTCGCCGCTCGCGGGCGCTTCCTGCGCGAGCGCGGGGGTGGAGAGCGCGGCGGCAAGCGCCGCGAGGCTGGTCAGTCGTTTCACCGGGCCCGCCCCGCCGCAGCGTTCATCGCCTGCGCATATTGGGGCGATACGCCCATCGCCTTCATGCCGACGACGTCGTGCGCGCTCAGCCCCTTGTATCCGGCCGCGGCCAGCCCCCGCACATAGGCGCCATCGACGTCCAGCGCCTTCAGCGCGATCGCATCCTCCACCGCGGTCAGCACCATCGCCTCCGAGCGCAGGTCGCTGACATAGGCCGGCGTCACTTCGAGCGCCGCCGCGGCGATCAGATCGTCATTATCCTCGGGCTTGACGCCCGCTTCGGTCAGGCCATCGGCCAACGCGATCGTCGCATCGACCATCAGCATCGCGATCAGGTCGCTTCGCCGCTCGGGCGCGAGCCCGCGTTCGCGCAGCGCCGCCTCGAAGGCGGGGTCAGACGTAAAGCGGCAGTTGCCCGAACCGGCCTGCGCTTTGGTCAGCGTCCCGTCGCAAGCCAGCACGCCCGCCTCGTGGACGACGGAGAAGGACACCGGCCCGGCGGCGCCCTGCAATGCGGTGCGCACGGCGTCGAACTCGTCGCGGTCGCCATCCAGCGAAATGTCGCTCGTCGAACCTTTATGGCTGAGCCGGAAATGGGCATCGCTCCTGCCTTCGGCGGGCGTCGCCTTCCACGCGATGTCGCTCACGACCAGTGGGTCGGCGGCGGTGCTCGGCGCAGCGCAGGCCAGGACGGTCAGCACCGCGGCGCTCGCGGCAAAAAGGATCGCTTTCATTGGGTACACTCCTCCCTCCGCGCGCCGGGCGAGCGTCATCGCTCGCCGCCGCAGCGGCAATTCAAAACAGGGCTTCGATCAACGGATGACGGGTTTGGACGAATGTCCGGGCGTCAGGCGTCCGGCCGTCAGGTGCCGGGCGGCGCCGGGAACGCCGGGGGCCGTGTCGCAGCGGGACCTACGGGCGCGGCGGGCGCTTGCGGAACCTCGATCCGGGCGACCCGGCCGTCGGCGCTGCGCGCCTCGATCACCGGGCCGGGTCCGACGCGGACAGTCGCGCCATTTCTGGACACCGCGGTCTTCTTTGCGCGCGCGCCGGCAATACCGCCGGCCGCGCGAATCTCGATCGCATCGTCGGCGTCGTGCAGCTTGATCCCCGACTTCTGCAGCTCGGTGACGAAATCGCAGTCGATGCCCATTGCCTTCAGCGCCAGCAGATCGTCCATCCCGACGCCGGGGAAATGCGATTTCATGTCGCGGGCGAAGGCGGTGGTCACGCCCATCTGCTTCGCGCCGACCAGCTCGCCGATGTCGGCATCGCGGACGATCGCCCGCATGTCGCGGATATAGGCGGGATCGAGGTCGCTCGCTTTCGCGGCGATGATGTCGTCGGGGTCCATCGATCCGCCATGCTCGCGCATGTCGGCCACATATTCGGGGGTGACGCCGACCGCGCGCATGCTGACCAGATCCTCGGCGCTCAGCGGACGCGACGCTGCGGCCGCCGCCGCCGCGGCGGCCTTCGCATCGTCTTCGGCATCGCCCTTTACCGCCTTTGCCGCCTCCGCATGAACGGCCGCGGTTTCGCGGGCCGTCATGGCGACGTCGCGCGCACCTTGCGCCATTTCGGGGTCGGCGGTGGCCGAGAAGGCGGCAAGCGGCGCGGTGATCCCCGCCAGCAGCACCAGGCTCATCAGCATCCAGCTCGCGCTCGCCGGGCCGCGCTTGATGCTGCCGTCGAGGACGCGGGTGATGCGGCGCTTCAGGCTGTCCTTGCCCGGCGCGACGCCGTGCGCGGCCAGCAGCGCGCCCTGATTGTCGTGCCGCGCCGCGCCGACCAGCAACGTCGCATAATCGGGACCGTCGATGTCGGCGAGCAGCACCGCATCGTCGGCCGCCTCCTCGCGCAGCTGATGGCTCTCGCGCGCCAGCATCCACACCAGCGGATTGAACCAGAAGACCGCGCAGGCGACGCGCGCGCCGAGCAGCTTCGCCCAGTCGAGCCGCGCGACATGCGCCAGTTCGTGCGCGATGATCGCCTCGGCCTCACCCGCGGCGGCCACCGCCTTCGGGCTCAGCACGATCGTCGGACGCAGCACGCCCCAGCTGATCGGCGAGCGCAGCTCGTCGCTGACCAGCAGCGCGGTGCCATGCTTGAAGCCCATCCGCCGCTGCGCCTCGGCCAGCGCCGACAGCCACGAGCCCTCGGTCAGCACGTCGGCGCGGCCGCGCATCGCGAACAGCCGCACGACCGCCAGCAGCATCACTCCGCACAGCAGCGCCAGCGGGACGAGATAGAGAAAGGGGGCAAGGTCGGCGAGCGCGGGAAACGTCACCGGCGCCGATGCGGCGGCCTCCGTCGCGGCAGGGACTGACGCCGCGACGGGGCCGGCATCGGCCGCCGGCGCCCCTGTCACAAAAGTGGTGGCGGTTTCGGGTTCCGCGAACCAGCGGGCGGGCAACGGCGCCCATTGCGGCAGGAAGATCATCGCCGCCGGCAGCGCGAGCAGCGCGCCGAGCCCCGCGTGCGCGATCATCGACCGCTCGCCCGCCGATCGCGAGCGCACGAGCCGCAACAGCAGCAGCGTCAGTCCGGCAATGGCCAGCGATTTCCAGGCAAAGCCCAGCAGCATGGCGGTCGTTATCATGACATCCTCCCGTCGCGGGCTTTCGCGATCATTTTTTCAAGCTCGTCGAGCTCGTCGTTGCTCATCTTGTCCTGCATGCCGAGCAGCGCCGCCGCCGCGCTGGTCGCCGATCCGTTGAAGAAGACCCGCACGACCTGGCTCAGCGCCGACTTGCGCGCGGTCTTGTCCGACACGCTCGGCGCATAGACGAAGCCGCGCTCGGACTGCTCGCGCGCCACGAAGCCCTTCGCCTCGAGCCGCTTCAGCATCGCGCGGATCGCCGAACCCGACAGTTCGTCGCTCAGCGCCTCGCCGATTTCGGTGACCGTGGAGGCGCCGCGCTCGTAGAGGACATCGACGATCTCGCGTTCGCGGGGGGGCAGGCTCGACAGCATTTCCGAATCACCTCATGCGCTACATTTGTAGCGTGCTACATTTGTAGCGCATGCTTGGCAAGGGGTTTTATTCGCATAATACACACGGGGCTAGCGAGCCTTGGCGGCGCGGCCTATTTAGGGCGCAGCCGAAAAGGAAAGCCCGTTCATGACCATCGTCGCCGCGCGTCACTATCATCAGGGCAAGCTCGTGCGCGATCTCGGCCCGACCGACGTCATCCCCGAGGATTGCGACATCGACGATTTCTTCTGGCTCGGGCTTTACGAGCCCACCGCCGAAGAGCTCGCCGGCATCGCCAAGCGCTTCGGCCTCCACCCGCTCGCGGTCGAGGATGCGCTGAAGGCGAAGCAGCTGCCCAAGGTCGAGGTTTATGGCGACCAGCTGTTCGTGATCGCCGCGACGGGCATTCTCGAAGGCGACACGATCCAGTCGGGCGAGACCGCGATCTTCCTCGGCCGCCATTTCGCGGTCACCGTCCGCCACGGCTCGGCGCGCGCGCATACCGAGGTCCGCGCCCGGCTGGAGGCGCTGCCGCACAAGCTCGCCCACGGCCCCGACTATGTCCTCTATGCGATCCTCGATTTCATCGTCGACGGCTATTTCCCGGTGATCGACGCGATCGAGGACCGGCTGCTCCTCGTCGAGGAAAGCGTGATGGACACCCCGCTCGACGCCCAGGAAATCCGCCATCTTTATGCGCAGCGGCACGAGGTCATCCGCTTCCAGCGCATCGTCGGCCTGATGAAGGATGTCGCGAACCGGCTAATCGGCACCGACGATCTGCCGTGGATCGACGACGCCGTCCGTCCCTATTTTCGCGACATATGGGACCATGTGCAGCGCGCGGAGTTCCGCCTCCAGGGTCTGCGCGAAGTCGCCGCCTCGGTCGTGGATACGAATTCACTGCTCGAACAGCAAAGACAGGGCGTCATCACCCGCCAGCTCGCCGCCTGGGCCGCGATCCTCGCGGTGCCGACCGCGATCGCGGGCATTTATGGCATGAATTTCGAGCATATGCCCGAACTGTCATGGACCTTCGGCTATCCCTTCGCCGTCGCTCTGATGGGCGGCATCTGCGGCCTGCTGTTCTGGCGTTTCCGGAGCATCGGCTGGCTTTAGCGTTCCCATACGCCGTGCAAAACAGGCGGCAAGGCGCAGGCCTCTGGCCAAACCGCAACCGCATCCCCACATGGCCGTCTTTCGCCCCTCCCGCTAACAAAGTCTTAACCGAGTTTGGCCGACACTATGGCTACCATGCCCAATGCAGTTTTTCAGGACGGCACGTCCGTCGCCAGCAAGCGCCGCAGCGCGCGTCGCAACGCCCCGCTTCTCGTCCGCGGCACGACCCGATCGGGCGACGCGATCGAGCTCCTCATTCACAATATTTCCGAAAGCGGCGTCCTCGTCGAAAGCGACGCGCCGCTTGCCATCGACGAGCGGATCGACGTCGAGCTGCCGCACGCCGGCCTCGTGCAGGCGCGGTTGGTCTGGAAAAGCGGCCAGCTGTTCGGCTGTCAATTCGATGCGCCGATATCGCCCGCGGCGGTCAGCGCCGCGCAGTTGCAAAGCGCCACCGACGTTCGCTTCGGCGGCGGCGCGGGCCAGCCGTCCGACAATTTCGGCGCGCGCCTCCACCGCCTCCGCATTCGCAAAGGGCTGAGCCAGGGTGATGTCGCCGCGCAGCTCGGCGTCAGCGCGCCGTCGATCTCGGGCTGGGAAAGCGGCCGTTCGCGTCCCAAGCATGCGCGACTCGACCAGCTCGCCGACCTGCTCGGCGTTTCCCCCTCCGAACTGCTCGAAGAGCCCGATTCCGAGGATCTGCAGGACATCATCGACCGCAGCCGCGAACTGATCGCGCGCACCGTCGGCACCAGCCAGGACAATGTGCGCATCGTCATCGAGCTCTAGGCCTTCCGCCCAAGCCGCTCATCAGTTATAATCGACCCCGCAGCCACCGTGGCCGCGCACCGGAGTCGACAGGATCATGGACAAGAACTGACCGCAGCCCACCCCGCTTCGCGTTCAGAAAGTCCGTGCCCATGTCTTCCATCACGCTCGCCAACATCGGCTGGTCCACGCCCGACGGCCGCATCGTCCTGTCGGGCCTCGACCTTGCCTTCGCGCGCGAGCGCACCGGCATCGTCGGCCGCAACGGAGTCGGCAAGTCGACGCTGCTCCGCCTGCTGACCGGCGACCTGGCGCCCGCATCGGGCAGCTTGGCCATCGACGGCAGCGTCGCGATGCTGCGGCAGACCGTCCAGGTCGCGCCGCACGAGACGATCGCCGACCTGTTCGGCGCGCGCGGCGGCCTCGCGCTGCTCCGCAAGGCCGAAGCGGGCGAGGCGAGCGCCGAAGAAATCGGCGAAGCCGACTGGACGCTCGAGGCGCGGATCGACGAGGCGCTTGCCTCGATCGGCCTGCCGCTGCCCGCGGACACGCCGCTGGCACAGCTGTCGGGCGGCCAGCGCACCCGCGCCGCGCTCGCCGGCGCAACGTTCGCCGCGCCCGATTTCCTGCTGCTCGACGAGCCGACGAACAACCTCGACCGCGACGGACGCAAAGCCCTGCGCGACCTGCTGCGCGGCTGGCGCGGCGGCGCGGTCGTCGTCAGTCACGACCGCGAATTGCTCGAGGAAATGGACGCGATCGTCGAACTGACCGGCCTCGGCGCGTCGCGGTACGGCGGCGGCTGGAGCGCCTATCGCGCGCGCAAGGACATCGAACAGGCGGCGGCCGAGGCCGAACTCGCGGGCGCCGAAAAGCGCATGGACCATGCCCGGCGGCAGGCGCAGGCGGCCACCGAAAAGCAGGACCGCCGCGATTCGCGCGGGCGCGCCAAGGCGGCGCGCGGCGACATGCCGAAGATTCTCATCGGCGGCCTCAAGCGCCGCGCCGAGGAAACGCGCGCGTCCTCGACGCGTCTCGCCGATCGCCAGCGCGGCGAGGCCGAAGCCGCGCTGGCCGCCGCGCGCGGCCGGATCGAGGTCATCGACCCGCTGTCGGTGGGCTTGGCCTCGACCGGCCTCCCCGCGTCGCGCATCGTGCTCGAACTCGATCATGTCAGCGCGGGCTATGTACCCGGCTTCCCGATCATCGACGATCTATCGCTGACGATCACCGGTCCCGCGCGCGTCGCGATCACCGGCCCGAATGGGTCCGGCAAGTCGACCTTGCTTGCCCTCGTCGCCGGCACGCTCGCGCCTTGGTCGGGCCGCGTCCGCGCGCCGGTGCCCTTCGCCTTCTTCGACCAGCGTGTGACCCTGCTCGACCCTCGCTTGTCGATCGCGGGCAATTTCCTGCGGCTCAATCCGGGGACGACGGACAACCAGTGCCGCGCCGCGCTGGCGCGCTTCCGCTTTCGCGCCGAGGCGGCCGACCGCATCGCCGGCACGCTCAGCGGCGGCCAGATGCTCCGCGCCGGCCTCGCCTGCGTACTCGGCGCGCCGCAGCCGCCGCAGCTGCTGATCCTCGACGAGCCAGGCAACCATCTCGACCTCGACTCGCTGACCGCGGTCGAATCGGGCCTTGCCGCCTATGATGGCGCGCTGCTGGTGGTCAGCCACGATCCGGCCTTTCTGCGGGCGATAGGGATCGAGCGAACGGTCGAACTGTTCCGTATCGCGAAACAAGGGGTCTAGATCGTCGGCGCTCGCGCAATTTCGCGTCGGCGCTGCGCCTTTCGCGGTTCTCGCTAACCTTCCCTTAACCAGCCAAATCCATCAGAAGGAAATGGCTATCCTCGGATATTTCCTCCCCACGGCCGACGACGCCGACAGACGTCAGGACGAGCGCCGCAAGCTCAGCCTCGTCGCCCGCGGTTCGCATCACGACGGCAGCGGCATCGACGTCCTGATCCACAATATCTCCGGAACGGGCCTGCTGTTCGAAAGCGACATCAAGCTCGCCAAGGACGACCGGATCGAGATCGAATTGCCCCACGCCGGTGACATCACCGCGGTCGTCATCTGGGCGAGCGGCCGCCATTTCGGATGCCAGTTCGAGGGCCCGGTGTCGTCCGCGACGCTGAGCGCCGTCGAACTCAAGAGCGCCACCGCCACCGCGACCAGCCTCGAGGAAATCGAAGACCAGCAGGTCAGCGACCCGACGCCCGAGGCAATGCAGGCGCTGATCGACCGCAGCCGCGAAGACCTGGCGCGCGCGATCGGCGTAAGCCCCGACCGGATTCGCGTCATCGTCGAATTCTGACGCGGCGGCTTATCCGGCCAGCACGCGCGCCATCATGCGTTCTTCCTTCTCGATCCACGGCGCGATGCTCGGCCGCGACAGGATCGCCTCGCTCCATGCCGCGACCTTCGGATGCGTCGCGGGGTCGATGCACGATCCGCAGTGGCGGAAGTTCATCAGCGGCGACGCGACCGCCAGGTCGGCGAGCGTGAAGTGGTCGCCGACAAGGAAACCCGACGCCGGAATCGCGCTTTCCAGATAGGCGAGCAGCTTCGGCAATTCTTCGGCCTCGGCCTGCGCGGCAGCCGCCAGATCGCCTTCGCGGCCGAGAAACCTGGGCGAGACGATTCGGTTGAAGAACATCTTGCCGCTGCACGCCGCGAAAACCGTGTCGCCGAACTCGTCCCACCAGATCACCTGGCCGCGCGCCTGCGGGTCGGCGGGGATCAGCGCCGGTTCGGGATGCTTCGCCTCCAGATAGTGGATGATCGCGCTCGAGTCCGCGAGCAGATAGCCGTCGTCGTCCATCGCGGGCATCTTGCCCAAAGGCGAGGCGGCGCGAAAACCGGGGTCGGGATCACCGATCCCGACGCCCTTCAGCTCGAAATCGATCCCTTTCTCGCCCAGGTATCCGAGCAGCTTGCGCACGAAGGGCGACACCACCGAACCGTAAATGATCATCCCTGACTCTCCCGTTGGTCTGCAACTTTTAGCATAGGTTAATCACTGCCCCTGACAAGCCGCCCGCGGCGCCGGAACGGCGACGAAATAATCTTGCTATCGGACGCACGGCGTGGAACATCTGGGGCTGGAGGGGGGCGCTGCTTCGGCAGCAATCAAGCAGGAATCAACGCAATGCGGCCTTCGTCCTGGGCAGACCGGCTGATGGGCCTGCTCGTCCGCTTCGTCGGACTTGTCATCCTGCTTGCCACGCTCCTCGCCGCCGCCGCGAGCTTTTTCTACAACCAGTCCGAAGAGGAGGATCAGGCCGCGCGCGTCGCGATGCAGGTCAATATGCGCCTGCGCGACCATGTCGCCGTGCTCGAGGGCGTCCGCGCGCTCTATCAATCGGATTCGCGTTCGAGCGGCCCCGGCATCCGCGCCTATCTGTCCTCGCTGCAGCCGCAGGTGCGAACCCCGGGCATGGAGGGGATCGGGATCGCCGCCGCCTTCCCGGCGGGATCGCCAAGGCTTGTCGAGGCACAGCTGCGCCAGAATTACGGGCAGGAGATCAAGATTTGGCCGGCGGCGACCGATCAGAAGATCGGCTTCGCGGTCGTCCTCGTCGAGCCGTATACGCCACGCCGCCACGTCGCTCTCGGCCTCGACATGTACAGCGAGCCGACGCGCCGCGCCGCAATGCGCCGCGCTTGGCAGACCGGCCAGCCCGCCGTGACCGGCGTCGTCCAGCTCGCGCAGGAACGCGCCGCGAAGCAGAAGCAGAACGGCTTTCTCATCTATATCCCCGTCTATGCCCGGCAACCGGCCTTGCCGCTGACCAGCATCGCGAGCCGGCCTGGAACGCGGCCGATCGAGGCGTTCATCTATGCTCCCTTCCGCAGCAAGGACGTGATGCAGGCGATCCTCGGCGAACAGATCAACGGCATCGACGGGATAGAAGTCTACGCCGGCGACGGTCCTAACGCCCAGCTCCTCTATCGCCACGGCAAGGTCGGCTGGGACGCGCACGAGCAGAAGCTGCGCGTCGCCGACCGCGAATGGACGATGCGCATTTCCTATGGCCGTCTGCTCGAACGGCTGGGACGCCCGCTCGGCATTTTTATCTTCGGCCTGCTGCTGGCGATCCTCGCGACCCAGCTCCACCGCGTCCAGCAGCGCCGCACCCTTGCCGCGCAGGCGCTTGCCGAGGAACAGGCGCGCCACGCCGAGGACCGCGAGCTGATGATCGGCGAGATGGCGCACCGCATGAAGAACGCCTTCGCCCGGATCGGCGCGCTCGCGCGCATCACCTTGCGCGAATCCGAAAGCCTTCAGGACTTCGAAACCAAGTTCGACGGCCGCATGCGCGCGCTCTCCGACGCCAAGCAGATGCTCGTCACCGGCGCGGTGGGTTTCGTCGAACTCGGCGCAATCATCCGCCGCGAGCTCGAGATCGCCGGCTGGTCGGCCGAGCGGCAGGCGGCGGTCAAAGGCCCCGAAGTCCGCCTCGACGACGATGCGGCGCAGGCGATCTCGCTCGCGCTCCACGAATTGGTGACCAACAGCATCAAATATGGCGCGCTGTCGGGCACGGGAGACCTTGCGATCAGCTGGCGCCGCGACGGCAGCCACATCGAGCTGCGCTGGGTCGAAAGCAGTCTTGCCACCACGCCGCTGATCGACACCGAAAGCTTCGGGACCCAGTTCATCCGCTCGCTGATCGAACGGCAATTGAGGGGCAGTTGGCAACGCACCGCCGTTGACAACAGCCTTTCGATCGTCATTCGCTGGCCGGACGATGGCACTGCAACCTGACGACCGCTGGCATATCTGGATCGACCGCGGCGGCACCTTCACCGACGTCGTCGCGCGCCGACCGGACGGCAGCGTCGTCACCACCAAATATCTGAGCGAAGACCCGGCGCGTCCCGGCGACGCGGCGGTGGATGCGATCCGCGACCTGACTGGAGCCGGCACCGGCGCGCTCCCCCCGCTCGCGATCCGGATGGGCTCGACCGTCGCGACCAATGCCCTCCTCGAACGCAAGGGCGAGCCGACCCTGCTCGCGATCACCAAGGGGTTCGGCGACGCGCTAACCATCGGCTATCAGGACCGCCCCGACCTCTTCGCCCGCAAACTGGACCGCATCCCGCCACCGCACGCCGCCGTCGCCGAAATCACCGAGCGCATGAGCCCCGACGGCGCCGTCCTGACCCCGCTCGACGAAGAACGGGCGCGCGCCGCTTTGCAAGCCGCCCGCGACCGCGGCCTCGCCAGCATCGCGATCGTGCTGATGCACGGCTATCGCTACCCCGCGCACGAGCAGCGCATTGCCGAAATCGCCGCCGACCTCGGCTTCACGCAAATCTCGACGAGCCATGACGTCAGCGCCCTCATCAAGCTCGTCGGCCGCGGCGACACCACGCTCGCCGACGCCTATCTCTCGCCCGTCCTGCGCCACTATGTCGACCAGTTCGTCGCCCAGCTGGGAGCGGGCATCGACCCGCAATTCATGAAAAGCTCGGGCGGCCTCGCGTCCGCATCCGCCTTCCATGGCCGCGACGCGATTCTCTCCGGCCCCGCGGGCGGCATCGTCGGCATGGTCGGCAGCGCCGCGCCGCTGGGCAAGGACCGCCTGGTCGGCTTCGACATGGGCGGCACGTCGACCGACGTCAGCCATTATGCCGGGCGCCTCGAACGCGATAACGAGACCATCGTCGCGGGCACGCGCATCCGCGCGCCGATGCTCCGCATCCACACCGTGGCGGCGGGCGGCGGCTCGATCTGCCGCTGGGACGGCGCGCGGCTCCTCGTCGGCCCCGAGAGCGCGGGCGCGAACCCCGGCCCCGCCGCCTATGGCCGCGGCGGGCCGCTGACCGTCACCGACTGCAACGTGCTGCTCGGCAAGATCCAGCCCGATCACTTCCCCAAACTCTTCGGCCCCAACGGCGACCAGCCGCTCGATCGCGAGGTGGTCGTGCGCAAATTCGCAACGATGGCCGCCGAGGTTGGGCTCTCCCCCAAAGCCCTAGCCGAAGGCCTGCTCGCCATCGCGGTCCAGCAGATGGCGAACGCGATCAAGCGCATCACCATCGCGCGCGGCCACGACGTGACGCAGGGCTACAGCCTCGTCGGCTTCGGCGGCGCCGCGGGTCAGCATGTCTGCCTCGTCGCCGACGCGCTCGGCGTCGACGAAATCCTGCTTCACCCGCTCGCCGGCGTACTCTCGGCCTATGGCATGGGCCTCGCGCGCCCCTCGGCGATCCGCGAACGCACGCTCGGCCTGAAACTCGACGAGCATTGCGCCGAAGCGCTCACCACCATCGAAGCCGAATTGTCGCAGCAAGCCCGCGCCGATCTTGCCCCCGACGCCGAGACCACCCGCGAAACCCTGCTCTTCGTCCGCCTTGCCGACGGCGACAACGCGATCGAACTCCCGCTCGCCCCGCCGACCGAGGTCGCGCAGGCCTTCGCCGCCGCCTTCCGCCATCGCTTCGGCTACGCCCCGCACGCCGATCTCGTCGTCGACCGTATCCGCGTCGAGCTGACCGAGGTCGGCGACGCCCCCGCCGAGCTGCCCCCGCCCGCCTCCTCGGCCGAAACCGCGCCCGAAACCGTCACCGCGTGGCTCGCCGGCGCCGCGCACGACGTCCCGCTCCACCAGCGCAGCGCCCTCGTCCCCGGCCGCACCGTCGCCGGCCCCGCGATCATCATCGACGCGCTGTCGACGACCATCGTCGAACCCGGCTGGCATGCGACGGTCGAGCATGAGGGGACGCTGAAACTCGTAAGTGCTCCCCGGCGAAAGCCGGGGCCCAGCGCAACAGAAATCGCGCGCGACAGCGCGCCGTCCGCACCCCACTCTGGGCCCCGGCTTTCGCCCGGGAGCTCGAACGCCCCCGACCCCATCCGCCTCGAAATCTTCAACAGCCTGTTCATGGCGATCGCCGAGGAAATGGGCGGCGCGCTCCAGCACAGCGCCTCGTCGATCAACATCCGCGAGCGGCTCGATTTCTCCTGCGCGATCTTCGACGGCGCCGGCCGCCTCGTCGCCAATGCGCCGCATATGCCCGTCCACCTGGGCTCGATGGGCGAGAGCGTCCGTACGATCCTCCGCCAGCGCAGCAGCGACGGCCGCGGCATCAAACGCGGCGACGCCTATGCGCTCAACGCCCCCTATGACGGCGGCACGCATCTGCCCGACATCACCGTCATCATGCCGGTCTTCGTCGATGGCGATACGCCCGACTTCTTCGTCGCCGCGCGCGGCCACCACGCCGACCTCGGCGGCATCGCCCCCGGCTCGATGCCGCCCGACAGCAGGAGCATCGCCGACGAAGGCATCCTTTTCGATAACGTCCTGATCGTCGACGACGGGAATTTCCGCGACGCCGAAGTCGCCGCGCACCTCCTCGACGGCCCGTGGCCGGCGCGCAACCCCGCGCTCAACATCGCCGACCTCAAGGCGCAGGTCGCCGCCTGCCAGCGCGGCGCCAGCGCGCTCGCCGACCTCAGCGCCGCGCACGGCGTCCAAACCGTCGCCGCCTATATGGCGCATGGACAGGCACAGGCCGAAGCCGCCGTCCGCCAGCTCATCGCCCGCCTCGACGACGGCCAGTTCCGCTACGCGATGGACAATGGCGCCGAGGTCGTGGTCGCCGTCAAGGTCGACCGCGACGCGCGCCACGTCACCATCGACTTCACCGGCTCGTCGGCGACGCTCCCCGACAATTTCAACGCCCCGCTGCCGGTCGTCCGCGCGGCCGTCCTCTATGTCCTGCGCACGATGCTCGACGACCCGATCCCGATGAACGAAGGCTGCCTCGCCCCCGTCACGCTGATCGTTCCCGAAAATTCGATGCTGTCCCCGGCCTATCCCGCCGCGGTCGTCGCAGGCAATGTCGAGACGAGCCAGGTCATCACCGACGCGCTGTTCGCGGCCTTCGGCGCGATGGCTCCCGCGCAGGGCACGATGAACAATTTCACCTTCGGCAACGAAGCGTATCAATATTATGAAACGATCGCCGGCGGCTCGGGCGCCGGTCCGGGCTTCGACGGCGCCAGCGTCATCCAGACGCACATGACCAACAGCCGCATGACCGACCCGGAAGTCATGGAAATGCGCTTCCCCGTCATCGTCGAGGAATTTTCGATCCGCCAAGGCTCGGGCGGCGCGGGCCAATGGCACGGCGGCGACGGCGCGATCCGCCGCATCCGCTTCCGCGAGCCGATGGCCGCGAACATCCTTGCGGGCCGCCGCAAGATCGCCCCCGCGGGCCTCGCGGGCGGCGGCGACGCCGCGCCGGGCCGCAACTGGATCGAACGCGCCGACGGCCGCATCGAAATGCTGGCCGCGACGGGCAGCGCGGAACTCGCCGCGGGCGACGCCTTCGTGATCGAGACGCCCGGTGGCGGCGGCTATGGCAAATTGGGGGACTGACGCGATGCTGGGTCAGGCAAAAATTTGGTTCACGCGAAGACGCGAAGGCGCGAAGAAGAGGCGTTTGCCGCGAAGCGGCCTTCTCTTTCGACGCTGCCACCAAAGCGAGGATCGACGAAATAGGGGGCCTTACGGCCCACGCCTGCCTCTTCGCGCCTTCGCGTCTTCGCGTGAACCCCTTTCAACACCCACATCGCAGGCACATAGCTGATGCTCGTCCTGATCGGCATCCTCATCATCATCGCGGGCTTCGTGCTGCGCTTCAACCCGCTGCTCGTCATCATGGCCTCGGCGCTCGCGACCGGGCTCGCCGCGGGGCTGGACGTGCATGCCATTATCGCCGCCTTCGGCAAGGCGTTCAACGATACGCGTTATGTCTCGATCATCTGGATCGTCCTCCCCGTCATCGGCCTGCTCGAGGCCTATGGCCTGCAACAGCATGCGCGCAGCCTGATCGACCGCATGAAGGGCGCGACGCTCGGCCGCCTGCTCACCGGCTACCTCCTGCTCCGCCAGGCGATGGCCGCGGTCGGCCTCACCTCGGTCGCCGGTCATGCCCAGACCGTCCGCCCGCTCGTCGCGCCGATGGCCGAAGCCGCCGCCGAGGCGAAGAACGGCGCGCTCACCGAAGACCAGCGCGAAGAGGTCAAGGCCTTCGCCGCTGCGACCGACAATGTCGGCCTTTTCTTCGGCGAGGATATCTTCCTCGCGATCGGTTCGATCCTGCTGATGAAGGGCCTGCTCGACGGCTATGGCTATCAGATCGAGCCGCTGCACTTCTCGCTCTGGGCGATCCCGACCGCGATCGCCGCCTTTCTGATCCACGGCTTCCGCCTTCGCCGCCTCGAAAAGCGGATGGCGCAAACCCCAATCGGGCCGGAGGCGGGGGCATGATCACGCTCGACTTCGTCTATATCCTCGCCGGGATTACCTTCGCCCTCTTCGCGTTGCTCGGCCTCTACGACCGCACCAACCGCAAGCGCTTCGGCAACGCCGCCTTCTGGGGGCTGCTCGCGGCGTCGATGCTGCTCGGCGACTATCTTGGCGATTTCGGCAACGGCCTGCTCGTCCTCGCGCTCGTCGCGATTGCGGGCGCGGGCCAGATCGGCCGCGCCCCCGGCGGCGAAGTCCCGCCAGAGATTCAGGCGGAACGCGCCGCCCGCTACGGCAATTTCCTGCTCCTTGTGGCGCTGATCATCCCGGTCGTCGCGCTCACGGGCACCTTCCTCTTCAAATGGGTGCCCAATCTCGTCGAACAGAAGCAGGCGACCTTGATCTCGCTCGCGCTCGGCGTGCTGATCGCGCTCGCGGTGGGTATGGCGCGGCTCCGTCCCGCGCCGATCCTCCCGCTCCAGCAGGGCCGCCGCCTGCTCGACTCGGTCGGCTGGGCGGCGATCCTGCCGCAGATGCTCGCCAGCCTCGGCGCGGTCTTCGCGCTCGCGGGCGTCGGCGAAGTCGTCGGCGGCCTCATCGGCTCGGCGATCCCTGCGGGCAGCCTGTTCGGCGCGGTGCTCGCCTTCGGGCTCGGCATGGCGCTGTTCACGATGGTGATGGGCAACGCCTTCGCCGCCTTCCCGGTGATGATGGCCGCGGTCGGCCTGCCCCTGCTCATCAAACATTATGGCGGCGACCCCGCGGTCGTCGCGGCGATCGGCATGCTCGCGGGCTTCTGCGGCACGCTGATGACCCCGATGGCCGCGAACTTCAACCTCGTCCCCGCGGCGCTGCTCGAGCTCAAAAATCCCTATGGCGTGATCAGGGCCCAGATCGGCACCGCGCTGCCTTTGCTCGCGGTCAACATCCTCTTCATCTGGCTGTTTGCCTTCTGACACCGCCCTCTTGTTCCGTTCGCCCTGAGCTTGTCGAAGGGCCGTTCTTTCTTTCAAGCCAACAGTAAGAAGGACGGTGCTTCGACAAGCTCAGCACGAACGCATAGGGATGGGCAGATGACCCACCTCACCCCCGCCCACGCCACCCGCTTCGCCACCGCCACCCTGTCGCATCTCGGCCGCGAATATCCGTGCAAGATGGACCTCGTCCTGAACGGCCCCGAGGACGCCAAGCCCCCGCGCGAGCATCATCCGATCTTCCACGGCAGCTTCGACTGGCACAGCTGCGTTCACGGCTGGTGGCAGATCCTCCGTCTCACGCGCCGCTTCCCCGACCTCGCCGTCGCCGCCGACATCCGCGCCCGCGCCGACGCGATGCTCGTCCCCGAAAAGGTCGCGGGCGAGCTCGCTTTCCTCGATCGCCCTTACGCGGCCGCCTTCGAACGCCCCTATGGCTGGGCCTGGCTCCTCGCGCTCCACGCCGAGGCGACAAGCCACGACGCCCCTTGGGGCGCCGCGCTCGAGCCGCTCGCCCTCGCCTTCGCCGCGCGCTTCCACGCCTTCCTGCCCAAGATGACCTATCCCTTGCGCGTTGGCACCCATTTCAACATCGCCTTCGCCCTCCTCCTCGCCCGCCATTGGGCCGACGACCGCGACCCCGCGCTGGTCGCCCTGATCGACGCCAGCGCGCGCCGCTGGTTCGCCGACGACCGCGACTGCCAGGCGTGGGAACCCGGCGGCGATGAGTTCCTCTCCTCGGCGCTCACCGAGGCGCATCTGATGGCGGTCGTCCTCGGCAGCGACGTCGCGCGCTGGTTCGACGCCTTCCTCCCGCGCGCCGCGCAGGAGCAGCCCCCGACGCTTTTCACTCCCGCGACCGTCTCAGACCGCAGCGACGGCAAGATCGCCCACCTCGACGGCCTCAATCTCAGCCGTGCGTGGAGCTGGCGCGCCATCGCCGCCGCGCTCGGTCCCGCGCACCCGGCCAGCCCGGTCGCCGAAGCCGCCGCACAGCGCCACCTCGCCGCCGCGCTCCCGCACGTCACCGGCGACTATATGGGCGAGCATTGGCTCGCGAGCTTCGCGCTGCTCGCGCTCGACGGGCTCTGACAGGGCCGCATTGACAAGCCCCGTCCGCGCGGCGAGAGACGGCGGAAAGGGGAGACGGACCGCCATGAAAACGCTGCGCCCGACATCGTTCGACGTCGCCGAGCGCGCGGGCGTGTCGCAATCGACCGTCTCGCGCGCGCTCAGGAACAGCCCCGGCGTCAACGCCGAAACCCGCGCCCGCGTCTCCACCGCCGCGCGCGAGCTCGGCTATGTCGTCGACCGCCACGCCTCGTCGCTGCGCCTCAAGAGCAGCGAGACGCTCGCGCTCGTCACCATCTGCCGCCCCGGCGAGGATCGCAGCGCGATCAACCCCTTCTATTTCGCGCTGCTCGGCAGCATCGCCGCCGCGACCTCGGCGCGCGGCTTCAACCTGCTCGTCTCCTTCCAGGAAAGCCCCGGCAATTTCCGCGCCGATTTCGTCGCGTCGGGGCTCGCCGACGCGATGATCGTCATCGGCACGACCAGCAACCGCGCGGCGTGGGACTATTTCGCCGAGGCGCAGCGTTCGGGCCTCGACTTCGTCTGCTGGGGCAGCCCCGGCGATCCCTTCCACTGGATGCGCAGCGACAACGACACCGGCGGCCGCCTCGCCGCCGAGCATCTGGTCGCGCGCGGCCGCAGGCGCATCGCCTTCGTCGGCCCGCAGCGTTCGCCGCAGCGCCAGTTCGACGAGCGCCGCGACGGCTTCACCGCGGCCCTCGCCGCGCACGGCATCGCGCCGATCATCGCCGAGCCGCCCGCCGCCATCGACCGCCACGCGCAGGGCGTCGCCGCCGCCGCCGAGCTGCTGGCGGCGCACCCCGACGTCGATGCGATCTTCGCGGCGTCGGACATGCTGGCGCTCGGCGTGCTGCAGGGTCTCAAGGACGGCGGCCGCCGCGTGCCCGACGACATCGCGCTCATCGGCTTCGACGGCATTCGCGCCGGCACGCTCGCCGATCCGGCGCTGACCTCGCTCGAGCCCGATCTCGACGCCGCCGGCGAAGCGCTCGTCGCGATGGCGCTCGAGGACGACGACTTCACCCGCAGCGGCACCCGCATCCCGGTCCACCTCGTGGTGCGCGGCACGGCCTGAGCCCCGCCTCCCGCTCGCGGGAGGTTAAATCGAAAAGCCTCGCTTCGTCGCATTCGTCACCGTGACTTAACTCCCCTAAATATCAGAAATCCTTATCCATGCCGCGCTACCCTGGGGGCGGGGAGAGAAGGCAGGGAGCATTTGCAGGGACAGCTTTTCATCTCGCTGCTCAATCCGGGCATCGGCCTGCTGTTCGCCACCGCATTCTTCCTGATGTGGCTGAACCGCCGCGAGCGTTATGTCGCCTATGCCGCGGGCGCCTATCTCGCCACCGCCTTCGCCTTCCTGATCCAGGATGTTGCGCCCGTCCTGCCGATGGAGCTGCAGCGCCTGCCCGCCAACGCCGGGTTCCTCGCGACCGGCATGCTCTTCGCGGCCGCGATCATCGAACGCTACCACCTGCCCGTCCCCTGGCGCGCGATGAGCATCGTCGCGGCGGTCTCGCTCGCCATCTTCATCTGGTTCCTGCTCGGCGATCCCGACATCACCGCGCGCATCTATGCGATCAGCGCCGGCGCGGGCGCGATCGCGCTGATGGTCGTGCACGCGCTGTGGCCGATCGCCAAGCCGCACCTGATCGACCGCCTGCTTTTCGGGGTCGCGGCGCTCTCGGCCGCGAACCTCATCATCCGGCCGCTCGTCATCTTCGCCTTCGTCGGCGGCTTCGATTCCTATGTGGGTTTCCAGCAGTCGATCTATTGGACCACCGTCCAGTTCACCCAGGCGATGGTGTCGATCGTCGCGGCGATCAGCCTGATGGTCGCGGTCGCGATCGACATGATCGCCGAGCTCCGCCGCGAGGCCGACGACGATCAGCTCTCGGGCCTGCTCAACCGCCGCGGGTTCGAGGGCGCGGCGGGCGCCGCGCTCCGCCGCAGCCTCGACGACGACCGCCCCGTCGCGCTGCTCATCGCCGACCTCGACCATTTCAAGCAGGTCAACGACCGGCACGGCCACGCGATGGGCGACGCGATCATCACCGCGTTCGGCGCGCACGTCCGCGCGCTCGGGCCCGGGGACATGGTCGCCGGCCGGATCGGCGGCGAGGAGTTCGCCCTGCTGCTCCCCGGCACCGGCATCGAGACCGCCCGCCGCCTCGCCGAGGTCATCCGCATCGGCTTCCCGACCAGCTGCGCCGAGACCATCCCGCCTAGCCTCGTCCCGACGACCAGCATCGGCCTCGCCGCGGGCATGGCGGGCGAAGGCCTGTCGCAGTTGATGCGCCGCGCCGACCAGGCGCTCTACGATGCGAAGCGCGCGGGCCGCAACCGCGTCCGCGCCTTCCGCCCCGAACCGGTGCTGCCGCCCGCCGCCGCGGCCGGCTAGGCCCGACCACGTCATATTGGGGACGGATTTCATCGCCTTATCGGCCTTATCAAGCCTCTGCCCCACTGAGGCCTCCGCCTCGAGGCACCGTCACCACGATCCCGACCGCGTTCAGCAGCGCGCTCGGCCGCAAGCGCAGACCCCGATCCCGGGATCGGCGCCCGCTCCCTAGTCGCCCCAGATCGACGCGCCGCAATCCTCGCACAGCATCCGTTCGAACCCGCGCTGCTGGCGCAGCTTGGGGACGCGGTCGAGGATCGCCGCGTCGGTCTCTTCGGAGGTCGGCCCCTGCACCTTGCCCGCATCCCAGTCGTCGCGCGTCTTGTCGAAGACGATGCCGTCGAAATATTCCTCGCGCGACAGGAAGCGGTGCCGCACCGCGGCGGGCAGCTCATAGGCCCGCGCCTCTTCCGGCGTCAGTTGCACGTCGCGCCCGGTCTTCAGGTCGCCGCGTTTGATCAGCAGCCCCAGCATCGAATCCGACGGCACGATCCGCCGCTCGACCTCCTTGCCGTCGCGGATGACGACCATCTCGCGCCCCTCCACCGCGCGCTCGTAAGCGACCGCCTCCAGCCCGCGCAGCGCCCGCGCGATCGCCTCGCCGCACGCCGTGTCGAACGGCGCGAACAGCGCGCGCGACCGATTGACCGACGTCCGGCTGACCCCCGCAATCCGCGCCGCATCGGTGATGCACCCCGTTTGCCCCAGAACGGCCAGAAACACCCGCGTCCGCGCCGCCGTCCACCCGTCGGAGCGCACCCGCAGCCCGGGCATGAAGGGATTGGTCGCCTTGCTCCCCGCCCGCCCCTCTTTACCTCCGTCCCGCTTGCGGGAGGCGGAGCGAGACTTGCGGGCTTGCCCGCTGGTCGCAGCGGGGAGGGCCCCATCCCCCAAGCCGCCTTGCTCCCCCGATTTCCCCCGCGAATCCCGCACCACCTTACGCGCCATAGCTCCATCTCCCGAATCACTTGGAATGAATCGGAATGACTTTGAACCTATTTGGATAATGTAGGAAAGCACTATTTTCGCGATGCGAAAAGGAAGCCTCCGACGATCATTGCACTGACCGCGCCGATGAGTTGCGCGGCGATGAACATCGGCACATCGTGCGGCGCGATCCCCGCGAACGTGTCCGAAAGGCTGCGCGCCACGGTGATCGCCGGATTTGCAAAGCTGGTCGAGGACGTGAACCAATAGGCGGCGGTGATATACAGCCCTACCGACGCCGCCACGGCCTGCGGCCTGTATTTCACCGTCCCGAGAATGGTCAGCACAAGGCCGAAAGTGGCGACGAACTCGCCCACCCACTGCCCCAATCCGGTTCTCGTCTTAACCGAAAGCTGGAGCGTCGGCAGGTCGAACATCAGATGCGCGACCCACGCGCCCAAAACGCCGAAGGCCAGCTGGGCGGCGACATAGGCGCCGGCGTCGAGCCACGGCAGTTCGCGCCGCAGCGCAAAGACCAGCGTCACCGCCGGATTGAAATGCGCCCCCGAAATCGGACCGAGCATCGTGATCAGCACAAACAGGATGGCGCCCGTCGCGATCGTGTTCGCGAGCAAGGCGACGCCGTCATTCCCGCCCGACAGCCCCTGCGCCATGATCCCCGACCCGATGACACAGGCGAACAGGAAGAAGGCGCCTACGCCCTCGGCCGCGACACGCTGCGTGAGCCGCGACGTGTCAGCCAAGCGCCACCTCCTCATCGGCGGTCGTGCCGATGGCGCGCAGCCGGTCCGCGAGGCTCAACTCGTCGAGGCTCGCGAGCGGGAGGGCAAGCAGCAGATCGATGCGCCGTTTGAGCGCAAGATAGGCCTGCCAGAAGGCCTCGCGCTGCCCGTCGCCTTCGACGGCGGCCGGGTCTTCGATGCCCCAATGCGCCGTCACCGGCTTGCCCGGCCAGATCGGGCACATCTCACCGGCGGCGTTGTCGCAGACGGTGAAGATGAAATCGAGCGGCGGCGCATCCTTCGCGGCAAACTCGTCCCAGCTCTTCGACCGATAGCCCGCGGTTGCATACCCGAGCTCACCCAGCAGCGCCAACGCGGCCGGATGGACTTCGCCCTTCGGGAAGCTGCCCGCCGAAAACGCCCGAAAGCGCCCCTCGCCTTCGCGGTTCAATATGGCTTCGGACAGGATCGACCGCGCCGAATTGCCCGTGCAAAGAAAGAGGACGTTGAACGGCGCGGTCATGCCGCACCGACCGACTTGGGGACGCAGCAGGTCGAACCCGCATCGTTGCCCGCAAGCTGGTCGAGCGCGGGGCTGTCGCCATAGGTCGTCGCCTCGCCATCGGTGAAAAAGGCCTCCCAGACGATCCCGTCGGGATCGGCGATCCAGCTCTTCTCGGACTTGGCGTAGCAGCAGGTCGTCCGACCCTCTTCGAGCACCGGCCTGTCGGCGGCCTTCAAACGGCTGTAAACCTCGCCAAGCTCTTCGGCGCTTTCGGCCTGAATGCCGAGATGCTCGATTCCCTTCCGCGCATGATTGCCCGCCGAGATCGCGAAATTGACGCGCGGGTCGTCGAGCATCCATTTGGCGTAATCGTCCTTCACGACGGTCGGTTCGGCGCCGAACATCGTCGAATAGAAGCCGATCGAGGCGTCGAGATTTTCGACGCCGACATGGACATGCAGACGCTTCATGCGCTTTTCCTTTCCTGTGCGGGGGTTTCACACGCTGCATCCGGCCCGCAAGCGGCGGCACCGGCACAGCAATTTTCCAGAAGATACGCGACCAGCGCATTCATCGCCGGATAGTTGGCGCGATAGATGATCGAGCGATGTTGCCGTTCCTGCAGCACCAGCCCCGCTTCGCGAAGCTGCGCCAGGTGGAACGACAGCGAACTGTTCGGCACGCCCAGCGTCTCGGCGATCACGCCGGCGGCAAGGCCGCCTTCGCCTGCCTGGACCAGCAAACGGAACAGCGCGAGGCGATGCTCCTGCGCAAGGGCGCCCAAGGCATCGATGGCAGCGTCGGCTTTCATTCGCGAATCCTCATTTCGAATAACATCGAAATGTCAGATCGCGGTCAGCTCGTCAATCTCATTTTGATAAATCTGGAAATAAGAACTTGAGGCTACCCGACAAAGAACGGAACAACCGCAAATTGGGGGCCCGACCCTGGGGGCTGTCGCCCATCCTCAAACCAAATCATCCACCCTAACCCCCAACGCCTCCGCCAGCTTGCGCACCGTCTCCACCGACCCCTTGCCGCGCCCGGCCTCGATATCGGCGATCTGCACCCGGTTGACCCCGGACACCGCCCCCAACTTGACCTGCGACAGCCCGCGCAGTTCGCGCCAGACGCGCAGCGGGCTTTCGCCGGCGATCAGCCGCTTGGCATAGTCGGCAGGCACCAGCTCATCCTCGCCCGCCGCCAGCGCCACCTTGGCGCCGTCATAGGCGCGGAGGTCGGCCAGATCCTCGGCCGCTTCGCGCAGGCGATCATATTCTTCGCGGGGGATCGTCACCATCTTGTTCATGGGGTCATTCCTTCATTCATAAACGCTGCCGCGCGGGCCGATTTCCAGCACCGCCAACACGACGCCATCCTCCATGATCACGCGCCAGTCGCCGACGCGCAGCCGGATGCCGTCGCGGCCTTTCAGCGCCTTCACATTGTTCGCCTGCGACGCGGGGTCGGCGGCATAGGCCTCGATCTTGCCGACGATCCGCGCCGATGTGTTGGCGGGCATGCGTTGCAGCGCCTTGATCGCGGATCGCGTGTAGCTGATCGGCTTCATGGTGGATATGTAGTCTGTAACTACAGTGTAGTCAAGGACTACACATTCTCTTTCGTCATCCCGGACTTGATCCGGGATCCATTCCACCGGCGCCGCATGGACCCCGGATCAAGTCTGGGGTGACGAAAGAGAGAAGAGCGGCCGATTTCCTTTGCGTCTTCGCGCCTTCGCGTGAGCCAAATCTTCCCCCCACCCCCTTGCATTTCCATGACCTAGGCGTAAGGCACCGCCAACATAAACCTGCGCGTGCGACTCCGCGTGGCCCCGCTCTCCCGAACGGGCACCGGCCGTCATTCCCCGCCGCGCCAACATGGGGACTGCTTCTGCTATGACGACCACGGGCAACGACACGCTGGGCACCCGTTCGACGCTGAGCGTCGGCGGTAAGACTTACGCTTATTATTCGCTCGACAAGGCCGCGGCGAAGCTCGGCGACGTGTCGCGCCTGCCCTTCTCGATGAAGGTGCTGCTCGAGAACCTGCTGCGGTTCGAGGATGGCGGCTTCACCGTCTCGACCGACGATGTGAAGGCGCTGGTCGACTGGCAGAAGGACCCGCATTCGAACCAGGAAATCCAGTATCGCCCGGCGCGCGTGCTGCTGCAGGATTTCACCGGTGTTCCCTGCGTCGTCGATCTGGCCGCGATGCGCGATGCGATCGCCAAGCTCGGCGGCGACACGACCAAGATCAACCCGCTCGTCCCCGTCCACCTTGTCATCGACCATTCGGTCATGGTCGACGAATTCGGCCACCCCAAGGCGTTCGAACAGAATGTCGAGATCGAATATTATCGCAACGGCGAACGCTACGACTTCCTGAAGTGGGGGTCGAAGTCGCTATCGAACTTCAAGGCGGTGCCCCCGGGCACCGGCATCTGCCACCAGGTCAACCTGGAGCATATTGCGCAGGCGGTGTGGTCGAGCGAAGACGCGTCGGGTGAGACCGTCGCCTATCCCGACACCTGCGTCGGCACCGACAGCCATACGACGATGATCAACGGGCTCGGCGTGCTCGGCTGGGGCGTCGGCGGGATCGAGGCCGAGGCCGCGATGCTGGGCCAGCCCGTGTCGATGCTGATCCCCGAGGTCGTCGGCTTCAAATTCACCGGCAAGCTGAAGGAAGGCGTCACCGCGACCGACCTGGTGCTCACCTGCACCCAGATGCTGCGCGCCAAGGGCGTCGTCGGCCGCTTCGTCGAATATTTCGGCCCCGGCCTTGCCACCCTGTCGCTCGCCGACCGCGCGACGCTCGCGAACATGGCGCCCGAATATGGCGCGACCTGCGGCTTCTTCGGGGTCGACGACAAGACGCTCGATTATATGCGCCTGACCGGGCGCAGCGAAGAAAATATCGCGCTGGTCGAGGCCTATGCCAAGGCGCAGGGGCTGTGGATCGTCGAGGGTGCGCCGGACCCGATCTTCACCGACACGCTCGAACTCGACCTCGGCACCGTCGTCGCGTCGCTCGCCGGGCCGAAGCGGCCGCAGGACCGCGTGTCGCTGCCCGAGGTCGACGATGTGTTCAACGCCGACATGGCGAACACCTATAAAAAGGCGCAGGCGCGAGTGGCCGTAGAGGGCAAGGATTTCGATATCGGCGACGGCGACGTCACCATTGCCGCGATCACCAGCTGCACCAACACCTCGAACCCCGGCGTGCTGATCGCCGCGGGGCTCGTCGCGAAAAAGGCCGACGCGTTCGGGCTGAAGCCCAAGCCGTGGGTCAAGACCTCGCTCGCGCCGGGTAGCCAAGTCGTCACCGACTATCTGGAAAAGGCCGGGCTGCAGAAGCATCTCGACAATATCGGCTTCAACCTCGTCGGCTATGGCTGCACCACCTGTATCGGCAATTCGGGGCCGCTCGCCGAGCCGATTTCGAAGGCGATCAACGAGAATGGCCTCGTCGCCGCGGCGGTGATCTCGGGCAACCGCAACTTCGAGGGCCGCGTGTCGCCCGACGTGCGCGCGAACTTCCTCGCCTCGCCGCCGCTCGTCGTCGCCTATGCGCTGAAGGGCACGGTGATCGAGGATTTCACGACCACCCCAATCGGCCAGGCCGAGGACGGGACCGACGTGTTCCTCGCCGACATCTGGCCGACCAACCAGGAGGTCGCCGAGACGATGGCGGGCGCGGTCGACCGCGGCATGTTCGAGGCGCGATACGCCCATGTCTACAAGGGCGACGCGCATTGGCAGAAGATCGAGGTCGAGGGCTCGGATACCTACCAGTGGCGCGCGGGCTCGACCTATGTCGCGAACCCGCCGTACTTCGAGGGGATGTCGATGACGCCCGCGCCGGTCAGCGACATCGTCGGCGCGAAGCCGCTCGCGATCCTCGGCGACAGCATCACGACCGACCACATCAGCCCCGCGGGCAGCATCAAGGCGGACTCGCCGGCCGGAAAATGGCTTATGGAACATCAGGTTAGCAAGGCCGACTTCAACAGCTACGGCGCCCGCCGCGGCCACCACGAAGTCATGATGCGCGGCACCTTCGCCAACATCCGCATCAAAAACGAAATGGTCCCCGGCATCGAAGGCGGCATGTCGCGCTACGGCCAGGAGGTTATGCCGATCTACGACGTCGCGATGCGCCACAAGGCCGACGGCACCCCGCTGGTCGTCATCGCGGGTAAGGAATATGGCACCGGCTCGTCGCGCGACTGGGCGGCGAAGGGCACCAACCTGCTCGGCGTCCGCGCGGTGATCGTCGAGAGCTTCGAGCGTATCCACCGCTCGAACCTGGTCGGCATGGGCGTGCTGCCGCTGCAGTTCCTCGACGGCCAGAGCCGCGAGACGCTGGGCCTGACCGGCGACGACCAGTTCACCATCACCGGCGTCGCGGACCTCAAGCCGCGCCAGACGGTCACGGTGAACGTCACGCGCCCCGACGGCTCGACTTTCGCCTTCGATACGCTCTGCCGCATCGATACGGCGAACGAGGTCGAATATTATATGAACGGTGGCATCCTGCATTACGTGCTGCGCAAGCTCGCGGCCTGACGCCGGAGGCAGCCGATGCAAAGAGCGCCCGCCCCCTTGCCGGGGCGGGCGTTTTCATTGGAAAGGGTCAACATGAGCGCCGAAGTCGTCGCGATCGAAATCATCGGCTGGGCAGCGGCGGTGCTGATCCTCGCCGCTTACGTCCTGCTCTCGCTGGGCAAGCTCGAAGCCCGCGGCTACATCTATCAGTGGATGAACGTCGTCGGCGCCGCGGGCTTCGTGATCAACTCGGGCTATAACGGCGCGATACCGTCGGCGGTGCTCAACGTGGTCTGGGCCGGGATCGGCCTCTTCACGATCAGAATCGTCTGGCGCGCACGCCGGACACCGCTTTCTCACTGATCTTTCGCAGCGTCCGGACGCGATAGGCGCCACCACGCTCCATTCGTCGGATTTCATTCCGAAATTCGGCGCCACTCTACAAATTTGCAGATGCGCTACGGCCAGAAATTTGGTGTTCGGCCGCGGCGAACGATATCGGCGTTCGGTCGATCGGTTTTTGAGGCTGGCGGACGAAGCGACCCCGTCCACCCGTCTTGTGGAGCTGAAACGACCTCGGAATATTCCCGCATGCCGGGAATATTCCGGGCCTGCCCCATCTCTCCGTTGCACAAAGCTTTTCGGCTGTTTTACAACGGAGTATCGATAAGGGGTGGTCGATGTCCATCAATGTGAAGTTAGACGAGGCGCGTAAGGCGATTGAGCGCGCGGCCTTTGAACCCGCGACATGGGACGACGCATTGGCCGCAGTCGCCGCGGCGGCGGGAGCGCACGTCGGCCAGTTATGCGCGATGGGCAGCGACGACCTGATATCCTTCAACCGGCTGACGGGTCTGCCGACCGAGTTTACGACCGCTTGGTCCGAAAGCGGCTTCGACCACCCCGCGATCAATTCGCGCGTCCGCATCGGGTTGCAGGCGCCGGTCCTGCGATCGCTCGACGAACGCGCCTTCCTGACCGAACAGGACGGGGTCGATTGTCCCGAATATGGCGAGATGATCCGCCGGTTCGATATACCCTTCATTTGCCTGACGAACCTGGTCAGCGCCCCGGACGCGCAGATCGGTTTCGCGATCCTCCGCGGCAGCGGGCAAGGCAATATTGAGGGCGAGGACCGCCGCATATTCGACCATCTCGCCGGCCATGTGCAGCGCGCCGTCAACATAAGCCGGGCGATCGGCGTCCGGGAAGCCGCCGCGATCGCGCGCGGCATGGACGCCATCCACGCCATGTCCTTCATCTGCGACACCAACGGCCGCGTGCTTGGCATGAGCCGCCGCGCGGAGGATTTCCTGAACGCGAACAATCAGCTCGCGCTGGTCGGCCATCACCTGTTCGAGCGGCGCAGTGGCCGCAACCTCTCGCGCCGCGCGCGCGCCGTTGCGATGGACCGGTCACGGCCACTGCCGCCGCTGACCATCCCCGGCGATGACGACATGCTGCCCCTGATTGCGGAATTCGCGCCCGTGCCCGCCGACACCGCCGGCTTCCCAGGTGCGCCGGGGACGATCATCACGTTGCGGCGTCCGTGGTCGGGGATCGGACAGCGCATCGAAACCCAGGCGATGCCGCTGTATCATTTGACGCGGCGGGAGGCGCAGGTTGCAGCGGGCCTCTGTTCCGGCGAATCGCCGCAACATCTCGCCGCGAAACTGTCGCTGGGGCTGGGAACGATCCGGACCCATATCCGGCGGCTGTTCGACAAGACCGGTGCCGGGTCGCTCGCGCAGCTCGTTGCGATCCTCGGCGCGTATGGCGATTGATTACCTTCGGGCTCGAGATCAGCAGCCTAGGGCCGGCGGCGGCCGTTCCGCCGTGCCCCACCTTAATCGGGGGCAGATCAAGCCAACCGGAGCCGGGGACGCTGGATGCGGAACCTTGGCGCGGAAAGCGCGTTAACAGCTCATCCAAACAGGATGAACTCGACGGCGACGATCGTTGCCCGGCGCGTGCGCCGGAGCGAATGAAACCGCTCGTCCAGGAAGGAGATTGAGGATGTTCAGATATGCCATCATCTTTGCCGTGATCGCGCTCGTCGCGGCGCTGCTCGGCTTCGGCGGCGTTGCGGGCCTTTCGGCCGATTTCGCGAAGATTCTGCTGATCGTCGGCGTCGTGTTGTTCGTCGTCGCCTTCGTCTTCGGCCGCGGACGCCGCGCGCTATAAAGCATCGACCCACGCTGAAATATCGCAAATGCCGGCGTTCCCCTTGGGCCGCCGGCATTTTTGCGCCCGCTGGCCGCGCGTTGAATCCGACGGGAAGAAATGGTGGGCGCTGACGGGCTCGAACCGCCGACCCTCTCGGTGTAAACGAGATGCTCTACCAACTGAGCTAAGCGCCCGAAAGGGAGCCGCCCCTTGCCACAAGCGATTGCGGCTGGCAAGCACCGCCTAAGCCGCGCTAATCCTCGAGGGCTTCGAAATAGCGCGCCATCGACTCATGGGCGCCCTCGGCGAGCGCAATGAAAATACGGCGGCCGTCCTGCGGATCGGCTTCACGAAGGAACAGCCCCGCGTCCGACATCGTCTTGATCCATCGCAGCGCCGTGGTCGCGGGCACGGCGGCGGCGATGCACAGGCTCGACACCGACACCGGCTGGCGCTCGAGCCGGGCGGCGTACAGGTCGAGCAGCATATCCCAGGCGGGATCGGCAAAGAGATCGGCGGGAAAATATTGCTCGCGCATGCGCCGCTGCCGCAACATCCGCCGCACCGCCTTGGCGCGCTGGCGCTCGATCGTGCGCTCTTCGGGAACAAAGCTCCTTGGCATCGCGGCAAAGTCGCGCCCGGGCGCGCGAACCTGCCCCCCATAATTGCCGTAATCCTCATTCGCCGGCGCGTAGCCGACCGGCGTGCCCAGCAAACCGCCGCGTTGACCAGCCAAGTCGCCGAGGAGGCGCGAGATGCGCGCCACCTCTTCCTGCAATCGGTCGATACGCTCCATCGCAGGATCGCGGGTGACCTCGTGCACCACTTGGCCCACCGCGCGCTGCGCCGCAGCAAGCGCCACGCGCCGCTCTGTCGCATCGGCATCAACCAGCATTTCGACCCGCAAGCCATCGGGCACCGCGGCGCTTATCCGGTCAAGCGCCGCGAAGCTGGTTTCGCATACCAGGTGGCAGTCCCGCTCAGCCGCCATTTCGCAAAGCGTCGTTAGCGTCTCGGTATCGATGGTCTCGGCCGACGTCAGCCAAAGGATGTCCACCACCGCCATTGCCGACAGATGCTGGGCGGCGTCACCCACCGCAGTCGTAAACACCTCACAGCCCAAATCTTCGAGCCTATCGCACGGGCCGACAACCAGCAGCGATGATCCGCCACCCGACCGCGCCACCGACCGGCGCGGCTCAGCCGCTTCCGCGGAGAAGTTCGAAACCTCCGAAACCACCTCAATCGCCTGCTGCATGTCGCGTCCCCTGCTGCCCTCGTTTCGTCCCAGCACAACTATGTCGTCATTTCGGCGTCATTCACCTTTTGTTGGTTCGCATTCGCCGCCAAATCGGACCTAGCTGGCCAGCCGGCGTACACCGACGAAGGCAAGCCGGAAGGAGGCCAGTCCATTTTGGACCCTTTTTGTTCTCTTCGTCAAGCTGTTCTTGAGGCTTGCCAAGTGGAACCGGCTTGCCAGTCGATGAGTCTGCCGATTTCGCCCCTTGCCCGTGTGCGCTGACGTCGCCGGCTACGCTCGCTCCTGGGCTTCCTTCTGATAGCCGCGCTTGCCTGGACGGTGTGGGTCGCGAAGCCGGACTCCGATCGAGATTGTGCCGCTCGTTCATGTGATCGACGGAGACAGCCTGACGGTCAGCCAAAAGGGCGACACGGTAACGGTCCGCCTGACCAGCATCGACGCGGTTGAATATCGGAAGGATTGCGGACGCGCCGATAGCAGCCGCTGGTCTTGCGGGCACGATGCGCGCCGTGCGCTCGAGCAGATCACGGGCACGGGGCGGCTGCACGGCGAACTCGCCGCGCAGGACGCCTATCAACGCGCGCTCGCCTCGTCCCGGACACGCCCCTTTCCCGACGGCGTCGATCTTGGCGCCGAAATGGTCCGGCGGGGCTGGGCCGTCGCAACGAGCAACGCCTATTTTGGCGAGGAAGCAGGGCACAGGGAAGCGCCGCGGCATCTGGCAGGCCAGCTTCGCGCGGCCGGCCGATTGGCACGCGAGAGGCCGCTTTGCCTTGCGGCCATTTGCGGCTAGGGCCACGCGTATGAATGGCCTTTTCCCAGTGATGATCGGCGGCGCGATCGGCGCCGGTGCGCGATATCTTGTCGGGCAGATCATGCTTGTGCGCCTCGGTCCCGGATTCCCCTGGTGGACGCTGTCGATCAATATTGCGGGCAGCCTGTTGATGGGGCTCCTGGTAGGTGTGCTCGCGCGTAACAGCGAGGGCGGTAATACGACGTGGCTCTTCCTCGGCGTCGGCATACTTGGCGGTTTCACCACCTTTTCTTCGTTCAGCCTGGAATTCTGGCTGTTGTTTGAGCGCGGTCAGACTGGGCAGGCCGCGGCCTATGTCCTCGCTTCGGTAATCGGCGCGATCCTCGCGTGCGGACTTGGCCTGTGTATCGTTCGTCAGGTGCCGGCATGAGCATGGATGCCAAGAAAATGGACAGCGCGACAATTGCCGAGGAGGACGACGGGATCCGCCTCGACCGCTGGTTCAAACGCCACCGGCCCGGCACCCCGCATGCCTTGCTCGCGCGCTGGGCGCGGTCGGGACAGCTGACGCTCGACGGCAGGAAGGCCGATGTGTCGGACCGGATCGCGACCGGGCAGAAGCTCGTGATGCCGACGCCGCCGGTCGAGGCTGCGGCGCGCCCAGCGCGCAAGGGCCGGCCGCTGACCGACGGCGATATCGAACTCGCCGAATCGATGCTGATCCACCGCGATGCGAGCGCGCTGGTGCTCAACAAGCTGCCGGGGCTGGCGACGCAGGGCGGCACCAAGACCGAACAACATGTCGACGGCCTGCTCGATGCGCTGAAATACGACGCGCCGGTGCGCCCCAAGCTGGTCCACCGGCTCGACAAGGATACGTCGGGGGCGCTGCTGATCGCGCGGACACCGCGCGCTGCGGCCTATTTCGCCAAGAGCTTTTCGAACCGCAGCGCGAAGAAGACCTATTGGGCGATCATCGTCGGGGTTCCCGACATCCAGCAAGGCGAAATCGACCTGCCGCTCGCCAAGCAGCCGGGTTCGGGCGGCGAGAAGATGCATGTCGACGATAAGGGGCTGCCCTCGAAGACACGCTACCGGGTCATCGAACGCGCCGGGAACAGCGCGGCCTGGGTCGAGTTGCAGCCGCTCACCGGCCGCACCCATCAACTGCGCGTGCATATGGCGGCGATCGGCCACCCGATCGTCGGCGACGGCAAATATGGCGGCAAGGGTGCCTTCCTGACCGGAACGATCAGCCGCAAGATGCATCTGCACAGCCGCCGACTGCGCATCGACCATCCCGACGGCGGCGCGATCGATATCAGTGCCGAGGTGCCCGAGCATTTCGCCGCGAGCCTCGACGCACTCGGTTTCGACACCTTGCTCGGCGATGTGGGCATCGACGATATCGCCAAGGGTCCGCCTTCCAAAGCGATCGAAAAGGCGGCCGCGAAGGCGCATAGCAAGCAGATTCGCAAGGCGCGCCGCGGCGAACGGCGCGGGCGCACCGCGACGAGCAAGCCGACCGATCATGTGGGCAAACCGAAACCGAAGGTGAAGGCACCGCCGAAGCGCGGCTCGGCCAAGCCCGGCGCGCGCAAGCCGTCGAAGCCCACGCTGCGGAAACCACGCTGATGCATCCCGATCCGAGTTTCCGACCGAAACAGGGCGACCTGCCCGCGCTGTTCGTGCGCGAGATCGCCTTTGCGGGCATTTTTGCGGGGACGCCCGATGGCCCGCGTGTCGCCCACGCGCCGGTGGTGCTGAGCGACGATGCCGCGACGCTGCAATTCCACCTCGCGCGCGGCAATGGCCTGACGAAGCATCTGGAAGGTGCCTCCGCGCTCGCCGTCGTGCAGGGGCCCGACGCCTATGTCAGCGCGAGCTGGTATGCCGCGCCCGACCAGGTGCCGACGTGGAACTATGTCGCGATCGAGATGGAGGGCGTCATCCACAAGCTGGAAGTTGTCGAACTTGTCGCGCAGCTTGATAGGTTGTCGGCGCAGCATGAGGCGCGGATTGGCGCGAATCCGCCGTGGACGCGGGACAAGATGAACCCGGTGCGGTTCGCAAAGATGGCGGAAGCGATCACCGGGTTCGAAATGCGCATCACCGCGTGGCGATCGACGCTGAAGCTGTCGCAGAACAAGGCGCCCGACGAGCGCGAGCGCGTCGCGGCGGGGATCGAGGCGAGCGGGCATGGCGCGCTCGCGCATCTGATGCGCCAGCTCGGCAACCGATAGGACAGACGCATGACCGACGCCGCCGATGCCCTCGCGAAAAAGCGCTTCTTCGCCCTTGCCGCGATGCGCCTGATGGGCGCGTTGCTGATCCTTGCCGGGTTCGTGCTGATCCGCGGCGCCATCGCGCTGGCGGGCCAGCCGGCCGACCGCTGGATCGGGGTCGCCGTCGTGCTCGTGGGCGTGTTCGATTTCGCGGTCATGCCCAAAATCCTCGCGCGCCGCTGGCGGTCGCCCAAGACCCCATGAAACGCTTCTGGAAAGAGGCCGAAGCCGTCCGCGAGGATGGCGGGTGGGGCATCGCGCTCGACGGCCGTCCCGTCCGAACGCCCAAGCGCGCGCCGCTGATCGTCGAAAGCGCGGCGCTCGCCGAAGCGATCGCCGGGGAATGGAAGGCGGTCGGCGAGGACATCGATCCCGCGCGCATGCCGCTGACGGGGATCGCCAATGCCGCGATCGATATTGCCGGTGAAGACCCGGCCGCGTTCGCCGAGCCGATCGCGGCCTATGCGGCGAGCGAGCTTTTCTGTTACCGCGAGGACCGCGACCCGGCGCTGCAAGCCGAACAGGTCGCGGTGTGGAACCCGCTCCTCGCCTGGGCCGAGCAGCGGTACAGCATCGAATTTGTGCTGGCCGAAGGCGTGCTGCCGATCGATCAGCCGGAGCCGACCATCGCGGCGCTGCGCGGCGCCGTGCTGTCGCACGACCCGTTCCGCCTCGCGCCGCTGACCCTGCTGGTGACGATCGGCGGTTCGCTGGTCGCCGGCTTGGCGCTGATCGAAAAGGCCTTTCCCCCTGCCGACCTGTGGCAGGCCGTCAGCCTCGACGAGCTGTATCAGGAGCGGCGCTGGGGCGCCGACAGCGAGGCGCAAAAGGCGCGCGCGTTGCGCGAGGCCGAATGGCATAATGCCGCGCGCTTCCTGAGTTTGCTCTGACCAGCGTCGCCCCCGCGAAGGCGGGGGCCGCAGGCAGTTTAGAGCCATGCGGGCGTGACAAGCCGATAGCGGCCCCCGCCTTCGCGGGGGCGACGGTCAATCGGCGAAGTCCGGTTTCCGCTTCTGCATATGCGCCATCACCGCCTCCATCTGGTTGGGGGTGCGGATGACCTTTACCTGCTCGTCGCTTTCGGCCTGCAGGATTTCGGCGTCGGTCGCGTCGGCGAGCAGGTTGCAGAGACGCTTCGCGCCGCGGATCGCGTGCGGGTTCTTGTTCGCGATGACCTGCGCCAGCTCCATCGCCTTGGCGAGCGGGTCGTCCGACACATGCGTCGCGAAGCCGAGAATCTTCGCCTCCGAGCCGGTGAATTCGCGGTTGGTATAGATCATCTCGCGCAGCACATCGTCGGCGACCTGCGTGCGCCACAGCGCCATGCCGGCGACGTCGGGGACGAGGCCCCAGCGCATTTCCATGATCGCGATGCGCGTGTCGGGATGGACGATGCGGATGTCGGCGGCGGCCATGATCTGGCTGCCCGCGCCGAAGGCGACGCCATGCACGGCGGCGATCACGGGCACCGGGATTTCGCGCCAGCCCCATGCGGCATATTGGGCGTTGTTGGCGATACCGCGCGTGCGGTCGGACAAGCTGCCGCCCGCGCTGCTCGCACCCGGATCGCGATCATTGCTGAGGCTGGAGAGGTCGAGCCCGGCGCAAAAGGCGCGGCCCTCGCCCGACAGGACGACGACACGCAGGCCTTGCCGGGCCTTCAGGTCGTCGACCGCCTCCGCGAGGGCCGACCACATCGCGGGATCGAGCGCATTCATCTTGTCGGCGCGGATCAGCCGGACGTCGGCGATGCCGTCCTCCAGCATGGTGATCGAGATACGGTCCTTCATCGGGGAGTCCTCTGCATCTAACGTTTGCATCTAACGCTTCAGGGCCGCCTCGACGAGCGGCAGTTGGTCGTTGCCGAAATACATGTCGGTGCCGTCGACGAAGATCGTCGGCGACCCATAGCCGCCGCGCGCGACGACCTCTTCGGTATTGGCGCGGAGCCGCGCCTTCACCGCGTCGCTGCCCGCGGCGGCGCGGATCGCCATGCCGTCGAGTCCCTCGGCGGTTGCGACGGCTTCCAGAACGTCGGGATCGTCGAGATTCTCCTGCCGATCGAAATAGCTGGCGAAGGCGGCACGCGCGAAGCGCACAAGGGCCGCCTGATCCGCTTCGAGCGCGGCCGCAAAGCGCATCGCCTGCACGCTCTTCGCCGGATGATATTGTGACGGGAAATTCATCGGCACGCCGGCGAGCCGCGCCCAGTCCTTCAACACCTTCCAGCTATGCTGCAACCGCCGGTTGTCGGTCTGCTCGCGCGCCGCATAGACGGCGGGGTTTACCGCGTTGAACACACCGCCGACCAGGATCGGGCGATAGATGGCCGTCGCGCCCGTCCGCTCCAGCACGCCGGGGAGGTTGTGAAACGCGAGGCAGGTCCACGGGCTCGACAGATCGAAGAAGAATTCGACGCGCGCGCTCATCGGTCAGGCTCCCGCCTTCGCCTCCTCCCAATATTGGTCGCGCAGCAGGCGCTTGTAGAGCTTGCCGGTGTCGTGGCGCGGCAGGGCTTCGAGGAAGTCGATGCGGCGCGGCACCTTCACGCCCGACAATTTCTCGCGCGCATAGGCGGTGAGTTCATCGCGGAAGGCGTCGGTGGCGTCGGCCATGTCGGCGGGCTGGATCACTGCGATCACCTCCTCGCCCATTTCCTCGTGCGGGCCGCCGACGACCGCGACGTCGGCGACCTTGGGGTGGGTGACGAGGTGGTTTTCGATTTCCTGCGGATAGATGTTCACGCCGCCCGAGATGATCATGAAGCTCTTGCGGTCGGTGAGGTAGAGGAAGCCGTCTTCATCGACTTTGCCAACATCGCCCAGCGTCGACCAGCCTTTCGAATTGCGGCTCGACGCGGTCTTCTCTGGATCATCATGATATTCAAAGACATTTTCGCTTTCGAAGAAGACCGCGCCTTCTTCGCCCACCGGCAGCTCGGTCTCGTTGTCCTCGCCGACGATGTGGAGCGTGCCCATGATCGGGCGGCCGACGGTGCCCTTGTGCGCGAGCCAGTCGTGGCTGGTCGCGAAGGTCATGCCATTGCCCTCCGACCCCGCATAATATTCGAGCAGCACCGGCCCCCACCAGTCGATCATCGCCTGCTTGACCGGCACCGGGCACGGCGCGGCGGCGTGGATCGCGCCCTTCATCGAGGTCACGTCATATTGGGCGCGAATCTCGGCCGGCAGCTTCAGCATCCGCACGAAATGGGTCGGCACGAACTGCGCGCAGTTGCAGCGGTAATGCTGGATCGCCGCGAGCGCGCCCTCGGGATCGAACTTCTTCATCAGGATGACGGTGCCGCCGAGGCGGTGGATCGTCATCGACCAGCGCAGCGGCGCGGCGTGGTAAAGCGGCGCAGGCGACAGATACACGCTGTCGGCATTGATCCCGAACGCCGCCGAGGCGAGCATCACAAGGCTGTTTGCCGCATCGATCGCCGGATCCTCGGGCAGCGGGACGCGCACGCCCTTCGGCCGCCCCGTCGTGCCCGACGAATAGAGCATGTCGACCCCGGCGCGCTCGTCGGCGATGCGCTCGGCGGGCATCTTCGCCAGCTCGTCCTCGATCTTGGCCCAGCCCGCGATGTCGCCGCCCATCGAATAGCGGGTGATCCGCGTCGTCAGCTGCTGCGCCGCCGCCGCGAGGCTGGCCGAGACGATCAGAATTTTCGCACCCGAATTTTCGAGGATATAGTCGGTCTCGTCCTGCGTCAGCCGCGACGAGATGCAGACGTAGCGCAGCCCCGCGCGCTGCGCGCCCCAGGTCAGCCCGTAATAATGCGGGGTGTTTTCGAGCATGAAGGCGACGACATCCTCATGCCCCAGCCCGTGCGCGCGAAACAGCTGCGCGGCGCGGTTCGACGCCGCGTTGAGTTCGGCATAGCTGACCGTCTCCCCCGTTTCGGCGACGATGATCGCCGGCTTGTGGGGATGGGTCGCGGCATAGGTCGAGGGGTGCATCGGGCGCTCTCTCCAAAGGGCTTATTGCTTTGTTTATGTCGAAGACCCGTAGCAAACTGAAACTTTCGGTCAAGGCGGTGGGGATGGATGGGCGCGGCCGAGCGATCCTCCCCGGAACGGGGAGGGGGACCGCCCGAAGGGTGGTGGAGGGGCACGGAGCGTTAGACTGCCCGTGCCCCTCCACCATGCTTCGCATGGTTCCCCTCCCCCTGCGGGGGAGGATCGCTCCTCAACGCTCCGGCCGCGAGCGCAGCGCGTAGCCGAGGCCCTTTACCGTCGACAGCATCGGCCAGTCGAAGCCGCGGTCGACCTTGGCGCGCAGCCGCGACATATGGACCTCGACGCGGTTGGTGCCGGGGTCGAAGTCGATCCGCCACACCGCGCGGAGCAGCGCAGCGCGCGAGACCGGCCGATCGGGGACGCGCGCCAGATTGGCGAGCAGGTCGAATTCGCGCAGCGGCAGGCGAATCAGCCGGCCGGCCCGCTCGACGCGGCGGTCGATCAGGTCGATGCGCAGCTCCCCCTCGCCAAGCTGGCCCGCCGCGATGCGGCTGCGGCGAAGCAGGCCGGCGATGCGCGCGAGCAGTTCGGGCAGATTGTCGGTCCAGCCGATCGCATCGTCGGCGCCGGCCAGGAGCGCCGCCATCCGGTCGGCGAACGAATCGCGGTCCGAAAAGACCAGCAGCGGACGCCGCCCCGCGATCGTCCGCGCCAGCCGCACGAATTCGGACGGCTCCTGCCAGCTTAAATAAGGATTGATCGCGAGGAGGTCGAAACAGCAATCGAGCCAGGGCCGCAGGCCGTCCGTGGGCGCGAGAAGCGAGGCCGCCCCATAGCCCGCCGCCGTTACGGCATCGCAGAGCCCAGCGGCGCGCGACGGATGATAGACGGCGACCAGCGGCGGCCGCCCGTCGTCCCCCGTCCCGCCGTCTCGCTCCATCCGCGCCCCCTGTGCCGCCCCGATTGCGCGCGGCCGCCCGCACGCGCCGACGTTGCACGCCGTCCCTGCTGTGCTAACTCCGTCGCCATGACCAGTCACGAGATGCTCGAGAGCGACTTCGCCACCCTGCCCGACCTTGTCCGCGCGTTTGCGACCGAGCGCCCCGACGACATAGCCGCCGCCGATCCGGTACGGCGGCTGAGTTGGTCCGAACTGGACGCAACGATCGACCGCATCGCGGCGCGGCTGCAGGCCGACGGCTTTGCGAAGGGCGACAAGACGGCGATTGCGGGTCTCAACAGCGTCGAGCAGATGGCGGTGATCCTGGCGACGCTGCGCGCCGGCGGGGTCGCGGGGCTGATCACCAACAGCGCGACGGGCGAGCAGATGGCGGCGATGATCGCCGACACAGGCGCGCGCCACCTGTTCCTCGACGAGGCCGCCGCCGCCAGCCTCAACGGCCAGCATGTCACCGCGACCGATCGGATCGCGATGGACGGCAGCGCCGTCGGCGCGCCGCTGGAGGCGTGGATGGCGCCCGGGGGCGCGAAGCCCGAACCGGTCGCGATCGATCCGCTCGACGGCTTCAACATCATCTATTCGTCGGGCACGACGGGCACACCCAAGGGCATCGTCCACAGCCATGCGATGCGCTGGCAGCATATCCAGCGCGGCAAGCCCGCCTATGGCGCGCAAGCGGTGACGATCCTGTCGACGCCGCTCTATTCGAACACGACGATGGCGAGTTTCCTGCCGACCATCGGGTCAGGCGGGCAGACCGTGCTGATGAAGAAGTTCGACGCGCGCGGCTTTCTGGAGCTTGCCGAGCGCGAGCGCGCGACGAACACGATGCTGGTGCCGGTGCAATATCGCCGCATCATGGCGCTGGAGGATTTCGACCGCTTCGACCTCTCCAGCTTCGTCGCGAAATATTGCACGTCGGCGCCGTTTCCGGCCGCGCTGAAGGCCGAGGTGCTGCGGCGCTGGCCGGGCGGGCTCGTCGAAATATACGGCATGACCGAGGGCGGCGCGGCGTTCATCCTCGAGGCGCATCAATTCCCCGACAAGCTGCACACCGTCGGCAAGCCCGCGCCGGGCCATGTCGCGAAGGTGATCGACGAGGCGGGCAACGAGCTGCCGCAAGGGTCGGTCGGCGAAGTCGTGGGCCGCTCGCCGGCGATGATGACGGGGTATAACAACCGCCCCGACGCGACCAAGGCGATGCACTGGTACGATGCCGACGGCAACCTCTTCTATCGCCACGGCGACATCGGGCGGATCGACGAGGACGGCTTCCTGACGCTAATGGACCGCGCCAAGGACATGATCATCTCGGGCGGGTTCAACATCTTTCCGAGCGACCTCGAAGCGATATTGCTCGCCGACGAGCGCGTCGTCGAGGCGGCGGTCGTCGGCATGCCGAGCGAGGAATGGGGCGAAACGCCGGTCGCGTTCGTGGTGCTGAAGGATGGCGCCGATGCGGAAAGCGTGCGGGCGGATTGCAACGCGAAGGTCGGCAAGACCCAGCGGCTGAGCGCGATCACGGTGGTGGAGGAATTGCCGCGGAGCGCGATCGGCAAGGTGCTGAAGCGGGAACTAAGGGACGCCTACGCGGGGTGAAGGCGGGCGGCGGCCGGAAGCGGTCGTCGCCCCCGCGAAGGCGGGGGCCGCTGGAGGCGTTGCGCAAGGCCGACTACGGCCCCCGCCTTCGCGGGGGCGACGGACTATTTTAACGTCCGCTCTCCACCCCAAAGCAGCCCGTCAGACGGTAACGCACTTCAGATAAGCCCCGCCGCCCGAACCGCGGCGAGCGCGCTTGTCAGCCGCGCGTCGCCGTCGCCCTCGACCCAGGCCCATTTGAGCTTGCGGCGGTCGAGCTCGGCGATCGCGACGTCCATGAACTGGCGCCGAGCGAGGGCGCTGCCGAAGAGGCGCGTGCCGTCTTCCTGCCAGGGCAGGTCCATGGCGGGGACGAGATACAGGTCGGCGGGTTCGTCCCACAGGTCGATTTCGGGCAGCCGGCGGCCGAGCAGCATGATCGCCCACGCCTGCGTCATCAGCGGGTCGGTGTCCGAGACAAGCCAGTCGGGGTGTTGCGCGAGCGCCGCCCTGGTCGCGGCGACATGGCCGTCGAAGATCGCGCGCAGATCGGCCTCGTCGAGGTCGGTGCCGTTCGCCTCGCAATAGGTGCGGCCATATTCGGGGACGACGAGCGCGCCGAGCTGGAGGGCGAGCCGGGGCGCGAGGGTCGACTTGCCGGTGCTTTCGGCGCCGTGCAGGCAGATGTGGCGGGTCATGCGGGCGCCGTACCGGCCGCCGCGGCGCGGCGCCACTGGAGCCATCCGTCGATCGAGAGACCGAGCAGCACGACGTACACCGCGCTGGTCGGATAGAGGCCGCGCCAGGCGAAGAGCGGGATCGCGATCAGATCGACGACGATCCACAGCCACCAGCTTTCGACGCGGCGGCGCGCGAGCAGCCATTGCGCGGTGATGCTGATCATCGCGATGGCGCCGTCGACCCACGGCGCGATCGCGTCGGTGTAGCGGTCCATCGCGAAGCTCCACACGACCCAGGCGGCGATGGTGACGAGGGTCCAGACGAGGCGCGCGCGCGCGCTCATCCAGCCGACCGGAATGCCGCTTGCGTCGCGCGCGCGCATCCACGCCGCCCAGCCGTAGAGGTTGAGCGCGAAGAAGAAGCCCTGCAGCGCCATGTCGCTGTAGAGTTTCGCCTCGAAGAAGACGAAGGCGTAGAGCGTCACCGCGGCGAGCGCGAAGGGATAGTTCCACACGCTGCGCAGCGCGACGAGCGCGACGTTGATCAGGACCAGCGCGGCGGCGAGCCACTCGAGCTGGCTCATGCGGGGACTTCCGCGCCCGTCACGTCGCCGCGCGGGCGCGTCCACAGGCCGTCGCGGCTGATCCGGCGCTGCGGCGGGCGGCGGAGAACCGACCAGCCGGCGCGGGCGACCCAGCCGAGCTTGGCGAGCCGGGAGGTCCCTGCGCGGTGGTCCCACGCGTGATCGCCGCGGGCGCGCACCTCGCGGGCGATGTCGCCATAGATGCCCGCCGCGGCGAGCACCGCCCAGCGGCTGCGCGGCGGCAGCTTGCGCGCGCCCCAGCGCGCCGAGGCTTCATATTCCTCCGCCATTTCGGACAGCCATTTCGCCATGATCGCGAGGCGCGGGCGGAAGGCGGGGTGCATATGCTGGCCGGGCGGAATGTCGAGTTCGACCATCCAGTCGACGGGCAGGTAACAGCGGTCGGCGGCGGCATCCTCGGCGACGTCGCGCGCGATATTGGCAAGCTGGAACGCGATGCCGAGGTCGGAGGCGCGGTCGAGCGTGGTCGCGTCCTTCGGATCGACGCCCATCACCAGCGCCATGGCGACGCCTACGGCGCCCGCGACATGATAGCTGTAGCGCAGCAGGTCGGCTTCGCTGCGCGGGCGCCAGTCCCGTGCATCGAGTTCGAAACCCGCGACAATATCGTCGATCACCGCGCGCGGAATGTCGATCTGGGTGAGCAGGAAACCGAGCGCGTCGAAGGCGGGCTCGCCGGTCAGCTCGCCGGCGAACGCCTTGTCGGTCTGCGCGCGGATCTGGGCAACCGCGGCGGCGGGATCGTGGCCCGGCCGCATCGTCCCGCCGTGGTCCTGCCCGTCGGTCAGGTCGTCCGCGGCGCGGCACCAAGCATAGAGCAGCCAGACGCGCTCGCGCGTGATCCGGTCGAAGAGTTGGCTGGCGAGCGCAAAGCTTTTCGATCCGCGCGCGATGCTGTCGTGCGCGAAACCGTGGAGAGCCTGCGCGTCATAGGCCCCCTCCGCTGTCATTACAGATTTTCGGCTTTCATCGCGAAGATCGTCTGGTGCGGAACGTAAGAGGCCATCTTGTCGAGCAGCTCGTCGAGCCCGGCATCGACGATCATGATCCCGGCGTGCGCGGGGCGGATGAAGCCGACCTCGACCATCTTGCGATTGAATGCGATCAGCTCGTTGTAGAAGCCAGCCGCATTGAGCACGCCCACGGGCTTTGCGTGATAGCCGAGCTGCGCCCAGCTGATCGCCTCCCACAATTCGTCCATCGTCCCGACGCCGCCGGGGATGGTGAGGAAGCCGTCCGAGAGGTCGGTGAACATTTTCTTCCGCTCGTGCATGCCCGAAACGACGTGCAATTCGGTGCAGCCGCGGTGCGCGACTTCGGCGCCGACGAGCGCCTCGGGGATGATGCCGATGACCTCGCCGCCGGCTTCCAAGGCGCTGTCGGCGACCGCGCCCATCAGGCCGAGGCGACCGCCGCCATAGACGACGCCGATGCCGCGCTCGGCGAGCGTGCGGCCGACGTGGCGCGCGGTTTCGATATAGATCGGATCTTCGGGGGTCGCGGACCCGCAATAGACGGCAAGGCGTTTCATCGCTTCGTGGCTTTCAAAATATCCGTTCAGGCTGAGCGTGTCGAAGCCCCGCTCTTTCTTGCGCGCCTTTGCAGGAAGAACGGCCCTTCGACAAGCTCAGGGCGAACGGAATTGGTCATTCCAGCATGAGCGCCGCTGTCGCCTTGGCGCTGCCGACGACCCCCGGAATGCCGGCGCCCGGATGCGTCCCCGCGCCGACGAAGTAAAGGTTGGAAATCGCGTCGTCGCGGTTGTGGGCGCGGAACCAGGCGCTTTGCCACAGCACGGGTTCGAGGCTGAACGCGCTGCCGAGGTGCGCCGAGAGGTCACGGCCGAAATCCTTCGGCGTGTAGTGGAAGCGCGTGACGAGGTTGGCGCGGAGGCCGGGGGCGACGCGGCGCTCGACCTCGTCGAGGATCGCGTCGGCGAAGCGCGTGCCGAAATCGCCGTCCCAGTCGGGCTGCGTCTTGCCGAGATGCGCGACGGGCGCGAGGACGTAGAAGGCCGAATGGCCGGGCGGCGCCATGGCGGGATCGGTGATGCTTGGATGATGGAGGTAGAGCGAGAAGTCCTCCGGCACCCTGCCGCCATAGATGTCGGCGAGCAGCCCCTGGTAGCGCGGGCCGAAGAGGATGCTGTGGTGCGCGATGTCCGGATAATCGCCCTTGGCGCCGAAATGGACGACGAACAGCGAGGGCGACCAGCGCTTGCGCGACAGGCTTTTCGCGACCTTGGCGCCGCGCGGATGGTCGAGCAGATCCTTGTAGCTGTGCATCAGGTCGCTGTTGCAGGCGACCATGTCGGCGTCGGCATGCCAGCCGCTGGCGGTGGTCACGCCGGTTATCCGGTCCCCCGCGGTGGAGATCGATGTCACCGGATCGGCGAGGCGCAGGTCGCCGCCCAGCCGCTCGAACAGCGTCACCAGCCCGCCGACCAGCGCGTTGGTCCCGCCGCGCGCGAACCAGACGCCGCCGTCCTTTTCGATCGTGTGGATGAGCGCATAGATGCTGCTGGTCGTCATCGGGTTGCCGCCGACGAGCAGGGTATGGAACGACAGCGCCTGGCGCAGCCGTTCGTCCTGCACATAGGAGGAGACGATCGAATAGACGCTGCGCCACGCCTGATATTTCATCAGCGCCGGCGCGGCCTTGATCATCGAGGCGAAGTCGAGGAAGGCGACCGCGCCGAGCTTGACATAGCCCTGCTCATAGACGCCCTTCGAATAGTCGAGGAAGCGGTCGTAGCCCGCGATGTCGGCGGGGTTGAGCTTCGCGATCTCGGCGCGCAGCGCGGCTTCGTCGTTCGAATAGTCGAAGTTGGTGCCGTCGGGCCAGTTGAGGCGGTAGAAGGGCGTGACGGGGACGAGATCGACGTCGGCCGCCATATCCTGCCCGCTGAGCGCCCACAGTTCCTGGAGGCACGGCGGGTCGGTGATCACGGTCGGGCCGGCGTCGAAGGTAAAGCCGTCCTGTTTCCAGTGATAGGCGCGCCCGCCGGGCTTGTCGCGCGCCTCGACGACCGTCGTCTGCACCCCGGCGGATTGCAGCCGGATGGCGAGCGCCAGCCCGCCGAAGCCTGCGCCGATGACGATTGCGGTGCGAGTCATTTCCAGTCCAGTTTCGAAAGCGCCGAGATCGCGCGGCTTACAGATACGGGAGGTCGTCCCGAAAGGATGCGCAATTTGTCGGCGGCGTTCGACCGGCCGGCATAGAAGCGCGCGATCAGGCCGGGAGCGAGCCCATAGAAGCGCTGGAAAATCCGGTAGCGTTCGCCGGGATCGGCGGCGCGGAACAGCATCGCGCCGAGCATGCGGTAGAAACGCTGGCGCCGCCACGATGCGGCGGCGCGCTCGCGCAGCCGCGCGCCGATATCGCCGCGATCGACCAGCGCCGGCAGCGCCGCGGCCGTGCGCACCGCGTCGGGCAGCGAATAGCCCGTCAGCGCATGAAACGCGCCGGCGCGCACGCCGATCCGCGCGGTGCGGTCGATCGCGGGCCACAACCGGCCGAAATCTTCGGCGACGACGACGGGCAGCACCCCGGTCTCCTCGCGCGTCACCGCCGTCACATTCCATTGCCGCCGCGCCGCATAGGTGGCGATGCGGCCGCGCACCGCCGCGACATCCAGGTCGGGCGCGTCGCTGTAATAGGTGTCCTCGACAAAGACCGTCTCGGCATCGAGGGGCAGCAGATAGACGAAGCGATAGCCGTCGAGCTGCTCGACCGTCGCGTCCATCACGACCGGCCGTTCGATGCCATGCCCGCCCTCGACGCGCAGCGCCTGACCGACGAATTTCTGCCAGCCGCAATCGCGCAGCGCGGTCTTGCCGATACCGCGGGCGTCGATCACCTGCTTTGCCGACAGCCGGCCGCCGCGCGCCAGCAGCACATGGTCGGCCGCCACATGCTTGGCCCGGTCGGCGATGATCCGGCCGGGCGGCAGCGCGGCCGTCACGGCATCGGCCAGCGCTTCGCCGGTGATGCTCTTATAGCCCATCGACACCCGCCGCTCGCGCTCCGGAAAGGCGACGTCATAACTGTCCCAATGATATTGCACGAGCGGCGCGACGAGCCAGCGGTCGCGTTTGGCGATGTCGCTGTCGAAAAAGGACCAGATATGATTGCCGCCGATGGCGCCCGGTTCGATCAGCCGCACGTCGAGCGCAGGGCGTTTCGCCGCGAGCGCCAGCGCCGCCAGGCCGCCGGCCAGCCCGCCGCCGACGATGGCTATGTCGCAGGAATCGCTGTTGGCCGCTGGCATGGAGGCTGCCTAGCGAAGGGACGGGCGCGGGGGAAGCGGCGATATATGTCGCCGGGACGATGACAAAGCCGCTTTCATCCGGCAGAAACAGGCTGTGACCGATACCCTCGCCGCCATCCTGCTCTCCGCCCTCGCCATGACCGCGATCGTCGGCGTGCGCTATCTGATCAGCAGCGGCGGCTTTGCGTTCGCGACGCGGATCAAGCATCCGGGCCTCTATCGCGGCCTGGAACCGCAGATGAAGCGCGAGATCGGCTGGAGCCTGGCGAGCGCCGCCATCTATGGCGTGCCTGCGGGCGTCGTCGCCTGGGGGTGGCAGGCGCATGGCTGGACGCGCATCTACACCGACGTTCATGCCTTCCCGCTGTGGTATCTGCCGGTCAGCCTCTTCGCCTATCTGCTGGTCCACGACACATGGTTCTATTGGACGCACCGCTGGATGCACCGGCCGGCGCTGTTTCGCGTCGCCCATGCGGTGCATCACCAAAGCCGCCCGCCGACCGCGTGGGCGGCGATGAGCTTTCACCCGGTCGAGGCGATCACCGGCGCGGTGGTGATCCCGGCGCTGGTGTTCCTGATCCCGATCCATGTCGCGGTGCTGGGATTGGTGCTGACGATCATGACGGTGATGGGCGTCGGCAACCATATGGGGTGGGAAATGTTCCCGCGTGCACTCGTTCATGGACCGGCAGGGCGATGGCTGATAACCGCGACGCATCACGAGGCGCATCATGCGGCCTATCGGGGGAATTATGGGCTGTATTTCCGTTTCTGGGACAAGGCGTGCGGCACGGATATCGGGCTTGGCTCTTTTGCCGCTGCTGGCCGCGGCAAGCGCCCCGCCGACGCCAGCATCCACCGTTGAGGTCAGCATCACCGGGCTGCGCAGCCTGAAGGGGCAGATACTCGTCTGTCTGACCACCAACGCCAAGGCCTTTCCCGATTGCAGCAAGGACAAGACGTCGGTGCGGATGGCGGTGAAGGCGGCCGATGCGGGCGATTTCAAGGCGCATGTGCCCGCGACCGGCATCTATGCCATCGCGGTCGTCCATGACGAGAACAGCAACAACAAGATGGACACCGCGATCTTCCTGCCGAAGGAGGGCTTCGGCTTTTCGCGCAACCCGGCGATCGTGATGGGCCCGCCGAGCTTCAAGGCGGCGAGCTTTGCAGTGACGGGCGATATGCGGCAGTCGATCAAGATGAAATATATGCTGTAGGGCGGCGGCTATCGGGTGGGGGGTCTCCCTTGTCCGGCATCCCGGCGAAGGCCGGGACCCAGGGACGTTTTCAAGCAAGCGCAGAGTTGCGCCGCTCTGGGCCCCGGCTTTCGCCGGGGATCACGATGACAGCAACCAGTCGTTTTCAGACCGTCCCCTATCTCCGTTCGTGTCGAGCGAAGTCGAGACACCTCGAAGGCATGCACGACTGAGGGACATCTCGACTTCGCTCGACGCGAACGGGTTAAGGGTAGCCTTAGTGTCCGCAACCAGTCGAAAGCGGGCGCGGCCTGTTTCACCGGGCCGACCCTCACTCCTCCCATGCAAGCCCGATTGTCGCCGCCGCGCCGCATCGCTAAGAGAACGCCCGTGACCGCGATATCCTCCCGCATCGCCGCTTTCGCCGACCGCCGGCCGAAGCTTTCCGCCCTGGTTCTTGGCGCCGTGTCGGCGACGGGCTTCGCCCCGCTCCACCTGTGGCCGCTGACATTGCTCGCCTTCGCCGGGTGGATGGTGCTGACCGCGCGCGCGGGCCGCGGGCGGAGCGCGTTCGGGATCGGCTGGGCGTTCGGGGTCGGGCATTTCACGATCGGGCTCAACTGGATCGCCACCGCCTTCACCTATCAGGCGGCGATGCCGGCTTGGCTCGGGTGGATCGCGGTGGTGCTGCTGGCGCTGTATCTGGCGGTATATCCGGCGCTGGCGGCGTGGGGGGCTTGGCGTTTTGCTCTTCCCCGGACCGGCGAGGTGGCGGCGCGCAGCGCCGACGCAAGGGGGGCGCAGCCCGACGCTGCGCCTGACCGCAGCCCCCCTCCACCGCCTTCGGCGGTCCCCCTCCCCGCTCCGGGGAGGATTTCGCTCTCGTTCGTCCTCGCGTTCGCCGCGCTGTGGACGCTGACCGAGTGGCTGCGCAGCTGGGTGTTCACCGGGTTTGCGTGGAATCCGTTGGGCGTTTTTCTCGTCCCGCTCTCGCTGGCGTGGCCGGCGAAGATGATCGGCACATACGGCCTGTCGGGTCTCGCCCTGCTGTGGACCGGATGGGGTTTGCGTCAAGTTCCGCAATGGTTTGCGGCATTTAGGGGTGGCTTGAAGGACGGCACCTTTCTCTCGGCCCTGATGCTCGGGCCGATACTTTACTTCGGCTTTCCGGTTCTCTTCTTCGGGCTGGCAGACATGGGCACGGCCGAATTCGCCAGCTTGGGGGCCAAGGTCCCCATCACCGTCGTTCAGCCGAACGTCGGCCAGCAGGACAAATGGGAGGGCAGCAAGGCCGACGCCAATTTCGCCAAGCTCGCGCGCCTGACCGCGCCCAAAAGCGACACGCCACGCCTGATCCTGTGGCCCGAGGCGGCGGTGCCCGACTATCTGGAGGCCGGCTATCCCGCCCCCTATTACGACCGCTCGCCCGCCGAAGCGCGCGCACGGCTCGTTGCCTTGATGAACCCCGAAGACGTCATGCTGCTCGGCGCGCTGAAGCTGGAACTCGACAAGACCGGCGACGTCGTCGGCGCCCGCAACGCGGTGATGACCGTCCATGCCGACGGCACGCTGGGCGCGCGCTACGACAAGGCGCACCTTGTCCCCTATGGCGAATATCTGCCGATGCGGCCGATATTGTCGGCGATCGGCCTGTCGCGGCTCGCACCGGGCGACATCGATTTCTGGCCCGGCCCAGGCCCGCATACGCTCGACCTCGGCCGTTTCGGCAAGGCGGGGCTGCAAATCTGTTACGAGATCATCTTCTCGGGCCAGGTCGTCGACCGCGCGCACCGCCCCGATTTCATCTTCAATCCCTCGAACGACGCGTGGTTCGGCAGCTGGGGTCCGCCGCAGCATCTGGCGCAGGCGCGGCTGCGCGCGATCGAGGAAGGGTTGCCCGTCATCCGCGCGACGCCGACCGGGATCAGCGCGGTGATCGACGCCGACGGCCGCATTCTGGAATCGCTGCCGATGCATCAGGCGGGGCGCATCGACGCCCTGGTTCCGCAGGCGCACGCGCCGACGCTGTTTGCGCGTTACGGCAACGCGCTGCCCGTCGCATTCGCGCTGCTGCTGCTCGCGGCCGCCATTGCGTTTCGGCGGCGCGGGCGCTAACAGCGCGGCGACATAAAGCTTCCTTTATATTCGATTCCAAAAGAAGGCCCCCATGCGCAACAGCTTCCTCTTCACGTCCGAAAGCGTTTCCGAAGGTCACCCCGACAAGGTCGCCGACCAGATTTCGGATTCGATCGTCGACCTGTTCCTGTCGAAGGACCCGGAGGCGCGCGTGGCGTGCGAAACGCTGACCACGACGCAGCTGGTCGTGCTGGCCGGCGAAATCCGCGGCCGGGGCATCATGGACGAGGACGGCAACTGGGCCCCCGGCGTCCCCGAGGAAGTCGAAAAGACGGTGCGCGATACGGTGCGCGCCATCGGGTACGAGCAGGACGGTTTTCACTGGGAAAGCTTTCGCTTCGAAAACAACCTCCACCCGCAGTCGGCGCATATCGCGCAGGGCGTCGATGCCGGCGAGGACAAGGACGAAGGCGCAGGCGATCAGGGGATCATGTTCGGCTATGCCAGCGACGAGACCCCCGATTTGATGCCCGCGACGCTCGATTACAGCCACAAGATCCTCGAGCGGATGGCCGCCGACCGCAAGGCGGGCATCGCGCCCTTCCTCGAACCCGATGCGAAGAGCCAGGTTACGCTGCGCTACGCCAACGAGCGCCCGGTCGAGGCGACCGCGATCGTCGTGTCGACCCAGCACGCGCCGGGCTATTTCTTCCACGGCGGCGAAGGCGACGAGGCGAAATATCTGGAGCTGCGCAAATATGTGCTCGGCGTCATCGCCGACGTCATGCCCGCCGAGCTGCTGACCGCGAACACCGTCTATCACATCAATCCGACGGGCCGCTTCGAGATCGGCGGCCCCGATGGCGACGCAGGGCTGACCGGCCGCAAGATCATCGTCGACACCTACGGCGGCGCGAGCCCGCACGGCGGCGGCGCGTTCAGCGGCAAGGATCCGACCAAGGTCGACCGTTCGGCGGCGTATATCACGCGCTACCTCGCCAAGAATATCGTCGCCGCGGGCCTTGCCCGCCGCTGCACGATCCAGCTCTCCTATGCGATCGGCGTCGCCGACCCGCTGTCGATCTACGTCGATCTGCACGGCACCGCGGCCGAGGGCGTGACCGAGGCGGCGCTGGAAGCCGCGATCCCGCAGCTGGTGCGCCTGACGCCGAAGGGCATCCGCACCCACCTCGGCCTCAACAAGCCGATCTACAAGCAGACCGCGGCCTATGGCCATTTCGGCCGTACCGCGACCGGCGACGCCTTCCCGTGGGAACGCACCGACCTGGTCGACAAGCTGAAGGCGGCGATCGCCGCCTGATCGCATGACGGCTTATAAATCAGGCGATCCGACGACGCTCAACCGGCTCTATGGCCGCGCACAGGGCAGGCCGCTGCGCGCGGGCCAGCAGGATCTGGTCGACAATCTTCTCCCCCAGATCGCGGTCCCGGCCGAGGGCGAGGTGACCGCGGCGCGGCTGTTCGGCGATGCCGAGGGACAGGGGCGCCCGCTGCATTTCGAGATCGGCTTCGGCGGCGGCGAGCATATGGCCGGGCGCGCCGACATGCTGCCCGACCACGGCTTCATCGGCGCCGAGCCTTTCGTCAACGGCGTCGCGCAGGCGCTGGTGCATGTGAGCGGCGATCATGGCGCCAAGTTGCCGCTGGGCAATGTCCGCATCCATCATGGCGACGCGCTGGAGGTGCTGCGGCGGATTCCCGACGGCGCGCTGTCCTTCGCCTATCTGCTCCATCCCGATCCGTGGCCGAAGGCGCGGCATGCCAAGCGGCGGATGATGAACGACGGGCCGCTCGACCTGATCGCCGCGAAGCTGAAACCCGGCGGCGAGTTCCGCTTCGGCACCGACCACCCGGTCTATCTCCGGCACGCGCTGATGGTGATGCGCCGCCACCGCCACCAGTTCGAATGGCTGGCGCAGGCCGCCCGCGATTTCCTCGTCCGCCCCGGCGGCTGGCCCGAAACGCGCTACGAGGCAAAGGCCCGCGCCCAGGGGCATGAGGTGTGGTATATGAGATATCGCCGCCGTTGATACGCCCGAGCGCGATTTTACCGTCGTGCCTTCGCCAATGTCCTGCGATTTTCGGTGTTTTTTTCTGACGTCGTGATCACCCGGTGATTACTCGGATCATGCGGTCTTTCGCCTCGTGCTCTCCGTTAAAACTGACCCTATTGCCGACGCGCGAAGCGACAGACGTTCTCGCTCCACACGGCAGCGCGCCGCGAACGACCACAAATGGCCGTTTTGAGACAGTCGGCTCTGGGGGGTTAAACATGGAGTGGGGACATTCCGAGGCGGTCCAGAGTGCTCGCTCTACCCCGTGCACGGCGAGCGGTTCGGTTTAACGGGCTTTACAATCAGCTTTTCACAAATGTTGCAAAGCCGTGAAACTCGGAGCATGATCCGCAGATAACAAGGACTGGGAGAGAATGTCGCGCGACCTCGGAGGAGCGACGATGGGGGTCTTTGTCTCGGCCTTGACCGGCCAATATATATGCCGTTTTTCAGCTGTCAGCTTTCTCGAAGGAGACGCGAACAAGGTGCGGGCGCCGGTTGGCGGCGGGGCAACGCGATGACAGCGCTCTTCGGTCATGGCGACCCCATCCTTGGCGCATGCTTGTGCGAGCGATTGAAATCGCTTCGGCAAGCTCGTGGGCTTAGCATGACCGAGGTTGCGAAACTCTCGGGATTCAGCAGGCCCACCATCTGGTCCTGGGAAACGGGCAAAACCAAACCACGGCACGAGAATCTGCTGACACTCGCGCGGGCGTTGGGCGTATCCGAACAGCATCTGATCGGCGCCTCGGATACACCGATGGTGCACTTTGGCCTTGGCTCGCTGACATCGGAAGAACCAGCCCGTGGAAATCCAGCGGTTTCGGCCGATGTCGATTTGATGAATTTGCAGGCGCTGATACGTGCCGTGCAAATGGGCATCGCCGCGCTAGCGGGCGTGAAGACCACCAACGTGAGAATCATGATCGATTACAGTCAGTAGGCGCGCGAAACGCGACCTGTGCTTGTGCGCGGAAACGTGACGACGGAAGTCGCGAACCCCGAAGGGCCATGATCCAACTTCACCGGTCGAACGCTCCGCCGGCGGCCGACGGCTTAATAGCAGCCGCGGGCTCCAAGGATCGCCGGGATCGTCCGTGCGCAGATTTGGATATTCGAGTGAAGGTTTCGCGTCCGGACATAGCGAACGTCGAGTGCGACGCGCTCATCATAGGACGTGTCGTTGCGGCCGCTGATCTGCCACAGGCCCGTCAGGCCGGGGCGCACGGCACAATAATGTTCGAAGCTGCGGCCATAGCGCGGCATTTCGGCGGCGACGATCGGGCGTGGACCGACGACGCTCATTTGCCCCATCAGGATGTTGAAGAGCTGCGGCAATTCGTCGAGGCTGGTCTTGCGCAAGAAGCCACCGATCGCGGTGATGCGAGGGTCGTTGCGCAGCTTCTGGTCGGCCGCCCATTCCCGCGCCGCATTTTCGTCGCTGGCGAGCAGCGCGGCAAGCCGCGCCTCGGCGTCGACGGCCATGCTGCGAAATTTCATGCAGGGAAAATTTTCGCCACCCTTGCCGATCCGTTGCTGCACGAAAAGCACCGGTCCGGGATCGGTCAGCTTGATGACCGCATAGAGGCAGACAAGCAACGGCAGAAACAGGATGATGGCGGCCAGGCTCGAAACGAAATCGAACACGCGGATGATCGCTTCTTCGGCCTCGTCCCGATCCCACAGCACGGAATCGGAGGCGGCCGCCTTGCGGTGCGGGTGATGCAATGCGCCAAGCACCGTGTCGCCGAAATGCTCGGCGCTGGACCTCGGCAGATTTGCCATGCTCATCGGACTATCGAGCGACATAAACGATCCCCTGTTGAAGATCACGACATGCTTGAGTCCGCTCCCAACCTTTTTCTAAATTTTTTTAACTTTGCCTTCACACTCTATGGCACGGAAAAGGCCGGTCAAGATTTTTTTGCACTGCAGCAAAAGTGCGGCGGCGAAAAACGGCAGCTGGCTATTTCTCGGCGACGAAATGCCCCATTTCGACCCAGGCAATATGGTCAGAACGCCCGTTCGGGAATGCGAATCGTGTCGCCCGGCTGAACCGGTGTCCCGCCATCGACGCGATAGAGCTTTTCATCTTTTTCGGACTTGTGCCGAATATAGACGCGCTTCTGCGCGGCACGATAGGTGAAGCCTCCGGCACGGGCGACCGCGCTGAAGATGGTCAGCCCATCGACATAGCTGAATTCGCCCGGCTTCCCGACCTCGCCAAGAATATAATAGGGGCGATAGTTCGTCACCTCGACGCTTATGTTCGGGTCATTCAGAATTCCTTGCGACAGCGCCTCTGTCAGCACCTTCTCGAACTCGCTGATCGACAGGCCTGCAACCTTGAGTTCGTCGATCAACGGGAAGCTGATATTCCCCTCGCCGTTGACCGGATAATTGCCGCTCAGATTCTCTTCGCCATAGACGGTGATCTTGAGCTGATCCCCGCTGCCAAGGCGATAGACGGCCTCGTCGGGACTGATCGAGAGCGCTGGCAAGGCTCCGGCGGAGGCGCAGCCCGAAAGCGCCAATGCCGCGGCGACGACCAATATTCTTATCATTCCATACCCTTCCCGAAATTGCCTATTTTTTCCCTTGTCAGGTGGCTGCCGCCGCCGGCGCAGCTACGCGCAACGAGCATCCGCACTTCGCCCAGCGGCATAATTCGCGATCGATCGCCGGTTACGACGCACTCGCCCGCGCGCGCCACGCCGTCGTCGGTCGCCACCACCCCTTGAAGGGGGACGATATAATAGGGCCCACGCCCCTCGAGCACCGGTATCGCACCATGAGTGAGTGCCAGTCTGAACTTGGGGCCGTCGACCAGCAGGTCGGGGGTCTCGGTGGAGACGTGGCAGCGCATCGCTGGCGGGTAGGGACATGCCCGCGAAACCGCGACGCCGCGGTCGAGATGAAGCTCGCGCGGCCGGCCATAGTCGTAGAGCCGGTAGGCGATATCGGCGTTCTGCTGGATTTGGACCAGGGATATGCCGACGCCGATCGCATGCACCGTGCCGGCGGGAATGTAAAAGAGATCACCCGTCCTGACCGGAAGCCATTCCATCAGATCCTCGATCGCGCCGCTCTGGCACGCGTCGGCGAGTTCGGCGTCCGTCAGCGGCCTTGTCGTCCCGATCCCGACGCTCGCACCCGGCGCGGCGTCGAGAATATACCAGCATTCCTCCTTGCCCTGCCGGTGGCCGGCAAGGCGTGCTTCTTCATCGGAGGGATGAACGTGAATCGAGAGCTTTTCGCTTGTGAAGATATATTTGACCATCAGGTCGAGTTGCCGGCCGGGAAGCTCGAACCAAATCTCGCCGACCGGACCCGCGGACGCAGATCCGCCTGCGAACGGCGGCGGCAGGCTCCGCCGGCCCCAGGGTTTTTCGACGCGCTTCATATCGAGCCGAAGCGCCGCAATCGGCGTGCCGCTATAGTGCAACATGGCTTCGTTCCGCCGCTCGCCCCGCCGCCACCGGCAATCGCGCGGACAAGAAATCCTCGACCGGCCCGGTCATGCCCGGCCGCATCATCGCGATCGCGAGGTTGGCGATGACGAAACCCGTTGCATCGCCGCAGTCATAACGCCGCCCCTCGAAATTGAAGCCGAAGCTGGTCCCCTTGGCGGCAGCGCGCGCCAACGCGTCGGTCAGCTGTATCTCCCCGCCCGCGCCGCGCTCCTGCGTCGCGAGCAGGCTCAAGATGTCGGGTTCCAATATATAGCGGCCGACAATCGCCATGTCCGAAGGCGCGTCGGCAGGCGCCGGCTTTTCGACCATGCCGCCGATCCTGGTCACATTGCCCAAATCCTCCTCGGGTATGACGATGCCGTATCGGCCGCTCTCTTCGCGGGGAATGCGCTGGGTGCAAATGATGTTGCCGCCATGCTCGGCGTGGACCTCGGCCATCTGGGCCAGACAACTGGGCGACCCGACCATCAGATCGTCGGGCAGCAGGACGGCGAACGGCTCGTTGCCGATGAGTTCGCGGGCGCACCAGATGGCGTGGCCCAGGCCAAGCGGCTCCTGCTGCCGGACATAAGAGATGCTGCCCGGCTGGAGACGCGTCTTCGCGAGCGGCGCTTTCGACTTGCCGCGCGCGTGGAGCGTCGCTTCGAGTTCGAACGCAATATCGAAGTGATCCTCCAGCGCCGATTTGCCGCGCGCGGTGATGAAGATGAAATGTTCGATGCCGGCTTCCAACGCCTCCTCGACCGCATATTGGATTAAAGGCTTGTCGACGATCGTCAGCATTTCCTTGGGAATCGCCTTGGTGGCGGGCAGAATGCGCGTGCCCAACCCGGCAACCGGAAAGACGGCTTTACGTAGTTTTTTCACGACGCGGACACTCCTTATGATGTCATCCGCCTTCGCATCCCCTTATGTGATTTGAGCGCCGGGTCGTGAGCCCGACTGGAAATTCCCGTTAAAATCTATCCATCGTGCACGGTCGGTGCCGAGGCACTGAGCCGCGTTCTGTCGTTCAAAATGCGCACAATCCCAAAAGGCGCGATCGACCCCGGTGCGGCGATCGCGAATGTAGAGAAAAGCCACAGCCTCACGCTCCGCATTAGAGGCGGGCAGCGCGCCGCCGCGCCCGCTGCCTTCGCGCCAGCCGACGACCTTGCAGAATTTCTGCGCGCCACAGACGCCCAGCGCGCGCATTGCGAGCGTCCCGCCATTACCCTCGGCGCGGGCGTCTATGAAATGCACGCCTTCGAGCGATTGGGGCGCCGCCACCGGCACCTGCATCGACGTCAGCATCGCATCGATTCCCGGGCTTGGAAGGCCAGCATCCGCCGCGGCATCTCCCGATTCCGCCATCCTGATCTGGTCCTCGCCGAGCGCTGCGCGATGCGCGAGCGACAGACGCGCCAGCTTCGTGATCGGCGCCTCGGCGGCGGCATAAACTTGCACCATCGCCGCCGGCTGCCCCCATTTGCCCGTCCAGCGAAAGAAGAGATGCGTGTGCACGCGCGCCAGCTTTTCGAGCTTCGCGCTCCATACCGGATGGACCCAGTCGGTATGATAATGGGTCGCGAGGCCGACGGGGGCATAAACAAAGCCGGCCAGCGCGGCGCGCGCGCGCGATCGCGTTTCGGCCCAGGCCATCTCGGACGGCACATGTTTCAAAGCGCCATCGCAGGTGAAGGTGAACTGGCAACCGGTGGCCCGCTCGCTTCCCTGAAACACCACGCCGCAGACGCTCGAAGGGAAAGCGGGATGCCGTACGCGGTTCAGAACGACCTGCCCGACCGCGCGCTGTCCGATATCGTCGTTCCCCGCCTCATACCACATCGCCGCGCCCATGCAGTCGATGGCCTTTTCGCGAGTCGTTTCGGAACCGGCAAAAACAAAGGGGCGTGCGGCGGGATTGGCGCCGGCGCTGAACGGGATCGCATCGTTGATCTGGCGCGCGGTTTGCGGATCGAGGTCGCTGAACAGCAGCGGCTCGGGGTCGGGGAGATCGCGATACACCGGTTCGCCGCGGCTTTGGAAGTCGAGCTGTGCGGTCAGCCGATGGCTCATCGTACCGCTCGAAAAGCTCGCGAGCAGAAAAAGCGCGGCGAACGAAGCCGCGATCTGGACGATCCGATTCGGGAGAGACTTTACTGTCATCCAACCTCTGCTGGGCTGATCGATTATGCCGTTGCGCGAACTGCCTTAAATGTCTGACTGTGGGTCGAATGTGACACATCCCGAAAATATTGCAATGCAGCAAAAACCGGGCGGGGCAGGCCCGCCCCGCCGATCGGGCGAAGGAAGGATAACGGCAAATTTTCGATATTGTGCGCTGTAAAACGGCGATAATATCCTCGGCCGGCAAGCAGTGATGCCTGTATCAAAACGGCATCGATCGACATAAATCGCCCCGTCTCGATAAAAATGTTGCATTGCACAATCACTCCGACCTAGCATCGCCTATCGGTTTTGGAGTCATCCTGCTTGAACCGGACTTGGGCGAACAATGCACGATATCTAGCGGGGCCGGCGGCGATCGCCGCGGTTCGCGTCTTTGCTCAACTTCAGCAATTTGCGGTCTTTCTGGTCGCCGCACGCCTGTTGAGCGTCACCGAATTCGGCATCTTCAGCCTCGTGTTCGCGGTCGTCGTCGGTTGTGCGATTCTGGCGGAGGCGGGATGGCGCGAATATGCCATCTGCTGCGAAGGTCCGGAGGGATTGAGACAGGTCAATGCGCTGGCTCTGGCGTCCGGCGCGGCCTTGTTCGTGCCCATTCTTCTGGCCGCCAATCTGCTCGCCTTCACGAAGCTCGATTCGGGTTTCGCGATCACGTCGGGCCTGCTCAGCCTTTGGGTTTTACTGCGCCCGCTCGCGACGGTTCAGTCCGGGCTGTTAACGCGCCAGGGCAAATTGTCGCAACTCGCGATCGTTCAGGCCGCGACCGAAATTATCGGCTTCGCCGTGTCCGTATATGCGCTTCGGGCTGGGTACGGAATTTTGGCGCTCGCGCTCGGCAAGGTCGCGATGCAGGTTACCGAGTTGCTGGCATCGCTCTATTTCACCAAATGGTTCCAGCTTAAGTGGCCGGCCCGGCAGGACAGAAGGGCAATACTCGGCTTTTCCGCGCGAATATTGACGGCGCGCGTCGCTCCGTTCTTCCAGACAAATTTGAGCACGCTCGTGATCGGATTCTTCTTCGCGCCGGCGATGGTGGGGTTATATCGCGCCGCGCAGCGTATTGTAGGCGCGGCGCAGGAGATGATCCGCGAGCCCGCCAAATTCGTCGGCTGGTCGTCGCTTCGTACGGCGCGCGACCGCGACGAGAACGGCTCGCGGCAAGCCGTCATAGGCGCCTCGCTCCGTTATCTGCAGGGCCTCTTTCTGGTCGCCGGCCCGATATTGCTGACGCTCGGCATCATGGCCGATCCGTTTGTCGCGCTGCTTCTCGGTCCGCAATGGGCCGCCGTCGGATCGATCATGCTGCCTCTGGTGCTGGCGGCCGCCATCCGCCTTCTCCCCTCGCTCGTCGAACCGCTGGTAGCGATCATCGGGCGGCCCGAAATCGCTCAGCAGACGGCGCTGTTGACGCTTGCCGTCAACACCTCTTGCATCGCCGTAACAATCCCTTTCGGCCTGATGGCGGTAGCCTGGGGCGAAGTTGCGGCCGCCACGTTCGCAACGCCGATCGCTCTCTATGTGTTTCGCCACGAGGCGCAAATCGGAATGAAGGACATCGCCGCGATCCTGGCGCCTTGCATCGGGGGCTGCCTTGTATGCTCCGGCATATTCTGGGCCGCCAAGGGTTTCGACATGCTGACGGACCGCCCGACGCTGATCGGCCTCGCCGAACTGATCGCACTGGCGGGAGCAGGCTATCTGCTTTTCCTGCTTATGCTGTTCCGGTTCTCCCGGAGAGTGTTCAATCCGCTTTTGGAAGGAGTACGCCGGTGAGCCGGTTCGAAGTCGCCGTGATCATCGCCAGCACCGGGCGACCGGAAAGCCTGTCGACCGCCATCCGGCATTTCTCGGGTCAAAGCCAGCCGCCCGCGAAGATCATCCTGTCGGTCGCGTCGCCCGACGATCTGCCGCCCGACCTCGCCGACCACCCGAATGTCCTCCACGTGATTGGCCCGAAAGGCCTTCCCGCGCAGCGTAACACCGGACTCCGCAGCCTGCCGGCCGGCGTCGAGGTCGTGGCCTTTTTCGACGATGATTATATCCCGTCGAGCCGTTGCATCGAGGATATCGCCGGCTTCTTCGACAGCCATCCGGACGTCGCAGGTGCGACCGGCCTGTTGCTCGCCGACGGAATCAATTCGTCCGGCATCTCCACCGAAGACGCCGAAGCGCTGGTCCGCCGCCACGACGCCGGCGGTGAGACGAATGCCTCCATTCGCAAGGATCTGGAGGGCCTGTACGGTTGCAACATGGCCTTTCGCCGATCGATGATGGACGGGATCTGGTTCGACGAACGGCTGAAGCTTTACGGGTGGCAGGAGGATATCGATTTCGCGGCGCAGCTGCTCGGTCGTGGGAGGCTGGTCAAGACCCATGCCTTTGCGGGGGTTCACCAAGGGGTGAAGGGCGGCCGGACGTCGGGCATCCGGCTCGGCTATGCCCAGGTCATCAATCCGCTCTATCTCGCACGCAAGGGCACGATGAAGCCGCTCTATGCCGGCAAACTGATCGCCAAAAACCTGCTCGCGAATCACGCGAAGATATGGCGGCCCGAACCGTGGGTCGACCGGTCGGGGCGCGTGAAGGGCAACTGGATCGCGATCGTCGATGCGTTGCGCGGCCGCCTTCATCCCGAACGGATCGAGGCATTGTGATCGCCGTCGCCGGCCCTCCCGCCGACGAACGGCTGTTCGCTCATGCGCCCGACGTGGACAGCCTGCGCGCCATCGCGATGATGGCCGTCCTCGCGATGCACGCGAAGCTCCTTCCCTTTGGCTGGGCGGGTGTCTGGCTGTTCTTCGTGATCTCGGGCTATGTCGTCACTCTATCCATCCTGAAACGAGGCGGCGATCCGGATCAAACCGCGCGTCTTTCGAACTTTTACGAGCGGCGCGTCGGCCGGATCGTGCCGGTCTATTACGCCTATCTTCTGGCTGGACTGCTGCTCAGCCTCTGGATCGGGCGCGCGCCCGACACGGGGGTCATATTCTCGCTCTTCGGCTTCTACCAGAATATCGCCATGGGGCTGGGGGGCGGCGAAATGCAGACCTGGCCGACCGGCCACCTCTGGTCGATCTCGATCGAGATGCAATTCTATCTGGTCTATGGCATCGCCGCGCACCGCCTGTCGATCGCGACCACGCGCCGCATGCTCTGGATCTTCGTCCTTGCCGCCCCACTCCTGCGGGCGTGTGTTTCGGCCTTTGCCACCGGCGGCGATCCACAAGCGACCGCCTTCGCCATCTATTCAGGGCCGACGCTGCATTTCGACAGCTTTGCGATGGGTTGCCTCTTGGCGCTAGCGCGGCTGCAGGCGCCGATCGAACGGCTTGCGCCGCCGCTCATCCGCCTCGGCTTCGGCGCCATGATCCTGTATCTCGGCAGCTACGCCGCGGTGAATTTTCTGCTGCGCGAGCGGTCGGGGGTCGAAATCGTCCGAGACATCATATCGGGCATATTGCTCGGCGAAGGCCGCGAAATCTTCCTCTACACGGCGCTCGGCCTATTCTCGCTCGCGATACTGGCGATGACGCTCGCCAGCCATCCGGCGATCCATTGGCTCGTCCGGAACCGTGCGCTCCAGTGGATCGGCGGCATCTCCTATGGCGCCTATGTCTATCATGCATTGATCCTGGAGACGACGGCGCGGCTCGCAACTGGGCAGTGGAATGCCATTGAGAGTACCTCGCCGCTGTATCGGATCGGGATCATGCTGGCTGCGCTGGGCCTGACACTTGTCGTCGCTTCCTTGTCTTACCGGTATTTCGAAAGGCCCACGGCAAAAATAATTGGAAGCCTATTCAGGTCCAATGGATTAAGTAAGGAACCAATTCTTAGGTAATGCATTGTAAGTTTATAAATAGATTATGGAAATATTAAAAAGACAGAAAAATAATTATACTTAATTTATATTTATATTGGATTTTCTTGTGTTGAAATATATATGGCGTAAGCTCGGCCTCAGAAAGGTAATACTGGAACGCCGCTTGAGCAATTCGGTAGGCCAGTGGCGTTCCTTGCGTGATGAAATATTGCCGGGAGTACCCGACGACGCGATCATGATCATTCCGCCGGACCCCTATTTGATCGTATCGTCGATCGGCGATACCGCCATGCTCGACCCGTTGATCAGCCATGTGCGTATCGAATTTCCCGAGCACAAAATCTATATCGTGACTGCGAGCGACGCCGCCGACGAAGCAGTCCGGACGCTCGGGCTCGAGCCCCTGCAGATCGCCCGAACTGACCTTCGCCTCGCCGATGTTTTTGCGATCGTCGAGAAACGGCGGTTTCGCGCGGCTTACCTGATGGGCGCCGATGGCCTCGACGGCAGCTACGATCCCTATTTTTCAGGGATGCAGATCATCATGCTCGACGCCGCGGCGCGTACCGGCGCGCGTGCGACGATCACCGGCTTCTCGGTCTCGCAGATGTTCCATCCGATGGTGCAGCAGGTTTTTCGCGAGATCGCGTTGCCGATCCGGATCAATCTGCGCGATCCCTTGTCGTACCAGCGCTTCGTCGATCAAACTGGCGTCGGCGCGCATAAGGTGGCGGACATCGCGTTCCTGCTCGACGACGGCCAAACGGGGCGAATGGCCCCTATTATCCAGTGGATTGGACGGCGGCGGGATCAAAACCACAAGATTGTCGGGATCAATTTTCACCCGTTGCTGCTCGAACTGTCCGAGCGCGACAAATTTCCGTCGCTGGTCGATGCCTTCATACAGTCACTGCGCCAACTTGCATCGCGTCACCCGGTCTCATTCCTGATGATCAGCCATGACACGCGGGGATCGTCGTCTGACATTCATGGACTGAAACCGATCGAAGAGGCCTTGCGCGCCGAGTTCGGCGAGCGAATTCTCTATCCCGAAATCCAGCTTGGCGCCGCGGAGATCAAAGGGCTCGTCAAGCATGTCGACATGGTCGTGTCGGGCCGAATGCATCTCATGATCGCCGCGCTGGGCGCGGGTACGCCGGTCTTCGGCATCGAGTACAAGGGCAAGATGAAGGGGCTGCTGCAATATTTCGGCCTAGACACCGCGCATCTGACCAGCGCGGACGAGATTCTTCATTCGCCCGGTCCGGTATCCGACAAGATCGAGCGCTTCCTTGAAATATCGCCCCGGCAACGGACCCAGATCGCAAGCCAAGTCCCGGCAATCCGTCAACTCGCCGAGGCCAATTTCGCACTCAACTGAGACGTTTTCGGGAGTCCGCGCCCACTCGTGCCGAAGGCCGGCGGGGATTATGGCCGGCGTCCATCGCCGACGGCGCAATTCGAGGCCTTTTGCCTGGAGATCGCGCATGATTCGGCAAGCCGACTGTTGCATCACTTCGCAGGTGCAGCAATAAAAAGATCAGAATTCGCCGGCCGCCTTGGCGATTCAGAATCGGAGCGCGCCTTGACGTCAAAGCCTCGGCAAATGGTCCTTAACGGCAAGTTCCTGTCGGGCACGGCGACCGGAGTTCACCGCGTCGCCGAGGAGTTGATCCGGCACGCCGCCGCCATCGTCGACGGCGACCCGGCAATAGCCGCACGCTTGCAGTTGTCGTTGTGGATTCCGCGCAATGCCGAAGAGAATGCCCGGCATTTGGGATTGCCCTATCGCGTGGTCGGACCCCTGACCGGAAATTTGTGGGAACAGATTATCTTGCCCATTCGCGCGCGCGGCCGAACGATCGTCAGCTTGTGCAACGTCGCGCCGATGGCGTCGCGGAACGCGGTGACGATGTTCCACGACGCCCAAGTTCATCTTGTACCCGATAGCTATTCGCGCCCATTTCGCCTTTGGTATCGATTGCATCAGCCGGTCAATGGGCGCCGCCATCGCCGGATATTGACCGTCTCGCATTTCTCCCGCGAACAGCTTGACCGGCTGGGAATCGCACGGCTCGATCGCACGGCCGTCGTACATAATGGCGTCGATCATGTGCTGAGCATCAAGGCGGACGACGGAATAATCGAGAAACGCGCGCTCGCCGGAAAGCCCTTTGTGGTTGGCCTCGCCAACACGCAGCCGCACAAGAATATCGGATTGTTGCTGAAGGCCTTTGCGCGGCCCGAGTTGAAATATGCTCGTCTCGTGTTGTTCGGCTCTGCCAAGCAAGTCGATTTTGTCAACGCGGGTCATCGGGTGCCCGACAATGTTGTCTTCGCCGGGCGTGTCAGCGATGCCGAGCTTCGGGCGCTGTATGGCCACGCTCTATGCATCGCCTTTCCCTCCCTCACCGAAGGATTTGGCCTCCCCCCTCTCGAGGCGATGTCGATGGGGTGCCCAGCGATCGTCGCGCCCCATGGTGCGTTGCCGGAGATATGCGGCGGTGCAGCGCTCTATGCGCCAGCCGACGACGACGCGGCCTGGGCATCGGCCATCGCACGCCTCGCGGCAGACACGGATTTTCGGAACGATTTGCAGCAAAAGGCCCGGCAGCAAGCGGACCTGTTCACTTGGAAACGTGCCGCCAGCCAGTTGGTGCAGGAGCTGCTGGCGCTCTAGGCGGCGACACGAAATTTCCGACCAGCGGTATCGCCGCCAGTTGCGTGCTGACGGCCCGAGCCTTCAGACCGATGGCAATCCCGGCGAAACAGGCAAACTCCATTCCCGGGTCGGGCGACGGCTGTATCGCCAGCGCCGGGATCAGTGATGCGACCGCCGCCCAGCCAACCGAGTTCGCGATGTCGACGATTTCGCCCGACGCATCAGGCCGGGCCGCCGGCTGCCGCACCGGCCGCAGCAACCGGGCGACATAAGCGAGGAAGCTGACGATCCCGACGACCCCCATGCTGCCGAGGATCGCCATCAAGAGACTCGACGACCGGAAGCTACCGGCTCCGATGCCGAGACCATAGGAAAGGATGAAGGCATCGATACCCTGTTTTGCCCAGAAGGCACGCTGCTGGCCCGAAGCCGAATCCGCCTTTTCCATCGTCATCTGACGCAGCATCTTCTCGAACGCATGGGCGGCGTCCGGCATCAGGGACAGGATCACGCTAAACGCAATCACCCCCGCGATCGCAACGAAAGCCATGATGACCAGCTTGTCTACCCGAAGATAGGCTGGCGCAAACGCCATGCGGACGGCAATGAGCAGCGCATATCCCGCAAGCCCTACATAGGCTGTCGACGACGTCGACGCGACGAGAACCAGCCCCATCAGCGCTGCCGTCAGCCCAGTGGCAGTCGGACGGATGTGGCGCAGCCACAATTCGAAGCAGAGGATGAACCAGGCGAGGCCAAAGCGCGCGAAATTCGAGGGTTCGGGCATCAGGCCGCCCATGCGAACAAAGTCCTCGGTCGCCTGGCTGAGCTGCGAATAGGATCCGTTGCGGAAGAAGTCGACCACGAGGTCCCATGGCGTTCCGCGCAGCGCGACACCGAGCACGCCGGTGACGGCGTGGACGGCTGAGATCCAGATTGCGGCAGTGACGATGGGGCTCAGGCTCTTCGCTCGAAACACGGCGAGATAGCTGCACAGCGCGGCGAGCGCGGTTCCGATCAGATAGACGCCGGTCGTGATGTTCTGCGGCGTGAAACGCAACGGAAAGGCGTCCAGCAAATGTCGCAGCCCGACCGATCGCATCGGCACGACGTCCATCTGTCCGGCAAAGATCCGCGGCAGGAAAAAGGCGCTTATGAAGCCGTAGACACAGAATAATATCAACCAGCCATTGTCTGCCGCGGCGCGCCCCACGATCTGCGCGTCATCCTTGAACCTGTGGAGGCAGGACAGGATCAGGAACGCCAGCATGACGCGGCCGGGCGGGATGGACGACGAGCCGATCGCCGTCAGGATCAGCGCCGCGGACCCTTCCAGCACACCAAGCGCCATCACGGCACACAGAAGGTCGAGGGGCGATCGCCGAAAGAGCAGCCAGAGGCCGACCAGAACAGTGACCGCACCGATCAGCGTCGGAATCATGCGGCGCAACCGGGCAGATGTTCGACGGACGGGTGATGGGACGCGGCGCCGCCGATCGCATTGGAAACGATCTGGCTGATCCCGGCGTCGAAACGCTCGGGTGCGAAACGGGCAGCATTGGCAACCGCGGCATCGGGATCGAAATGCGGCTGCCAGCGCTCGAAGCGCTCCACGGCATCGATCAGCGCATCGACCTCCTGCGTGTCGAAGAACAGTCCCGTTTTTTCCGGGAGGATCGAATCCCGGATGCCGCCGCGGCCATAGGCGATCACGGGGCGGCCCGCGGCATTCGCCTCAACCGGAACAATTCCGAAATCTTCCTCGGGCGGAAAGATGAGCGCGCGGCACTCGGCATAGGCCTTGCGCAACGACGCATAATCGAGCCGTTCGACGATCCGGATATTGCTCCCCGCGCGCCGCGCTATATCGTCCTTGAGCTCTCCCGTGCCGACCATGACCAACGGCAGCCCAAGCCGGGTAAAGGCATCGGCGACCAGATCGGCGCGCTTATAGGGGGTCATCTGGCCGACCCACAGATAATGATCGCCGACGTCGGCCGACTTGCGGAACATCTCGACATCGACCGGGGGGAAGACGACGTCCGCGTAGCGGCCCCAACTTTTGCGGACGCGCCGGGCGATGAAATGGCTATTTGCGACGATCCGGTCGACGCGATGCGCCGAAATGGCGTCCCATTCCCGGAGCCGCGGGAACGTCGCCGACATCACCCCGCGCGCCAGCGCCCCGGCGCCCGAACGATATTGATGATAGTGGTCCCACAGATAACGCATGGGCGAATGGCAATAGCAAAGGTGAAAGGCGTCGGGGCGCACGATCACGCCTTTCGCAGGCCCGGATTCGCTGCTGATCACCAAATCGTAGTCCGAGAGGTCCATTTCCTCGAGCGCGCGCGGCATGAGCGGCAGATATTTCTGATAATGTTTCCGCGCACCCGGCAGTTTTTGAATGAAGGTCGTGCGTATGGTGTGAGACGCGATGAAATCCGAAACCGCAGCCGGATCGTAGACATGCGTGATGATGTCGGCGCCCGGATAGAGCCGAAGCAGCCGTTCAAGCACGCGCTCGCCGCCGCGCATCGCGACGAGCCAATAATGCACGATGACGACGCGTGGCGCCTTCATGCGACAGCCGCATATTTCTGATAATGGGCGTAATAACTTGCCGAATCATTCGGGGCGTAGCGGCTCTGCTTCTTGAGATCGACGCGCGTCAGCACCACTCCGACGAACGGAGCGAGCTTCGCGGGCAGCAGGCGCGCCGCTGTCTTCACCGCATCGTCGGGCGTTTTGCGCCAGCGCGCCGCGACGATGACGCCATCCGCCAGCCCCGCTATTTCACGGGCCTCTGCAACCGCGAGCAGCGGAGGACAGTCGAGCAGGATGAGATCATATCTTTCCTTCAAGCGGGCGACGATCGACTGGATCGCCCCACGGTCGGTGAGACGGTCGCCCTCCCGGCCGCGCGAAATGATCGGCAAGAGGTCCAGATTGTCGCCCACCTGCCGGATCGCACGGTCGATGTCCGCCGTTTGCGTCGCGGCGATCTCCATCAATCCGTCGCCATCCTCCGCGCCGAATTCATGCGACAACCCGCGGCGGAAGATATCGCAATCGACCACGATCGTCCGGCTTCCCATTTGCGCCGAGATCATGCCGAGCAAGGCCGACAACACGCTTTTTCCCTCGGCCGGCACCGAAGAGGTGATGGCGATGACCTGCGCGCGGTCGCTTCCCGGCATCTGGATCGACGCATGGATGCTCCGCATCGATTCCGCGAGCACCGAATTGGGCATGGCGACCAGCGTTTCGGCCGGCGTGTCGCGGTGATGCTTGGCCGAACCATTTTCCGGCACCATCCCCAGATAGGGAAGTCCCGTTCGCGCCTCGACGTCGGCAGCGGTCGTCAGCCCGCGGAACTGCATCTCGACAATCATCGCCGCCGCCAGGCCCAGGCTGACGCCGCACACGCCCGCGAACATCAGGTTGAGCAGGATGTTCGGGCTGAAAGGAAAGTTTGGAGGCGAGGCGAGCGTCAGGATTCGCGCATCGGGTCGTTCGGTTCCGCTGCTCGCTGAAGTCTCGCGGTAGCGTGCAAGGTAGGATTCGTAGAGGCCCTGCGACGCCTCCGCGCGCTTTTGCAGGTCGTCGAGGGCGACCATCGCCCTGTTGTTGTTGAGCAGTTGCCCCTTGGCCGAGCCGAGGGTTCCCGACAACGACGCCAGGCGCTGCGACGAAACCGCCGACTTTGCTTCGAGGTTGGAAATCACACGGTCGATCTCGTCCTGGATCTGCCGGTCAAGATCCGCCAGTTCCTGCCGGGCGCGCAGCAGGTCCGGGTGACGCTCTCCATAGCGCGTCCTGAGGTCCGCGAGCTTCACCACCAGCTGGCCGCGCTGCGAACGGAGCGCCGAAATGACGGGCGAGCCCAGAGCCTCGCCGACATCGTCGCCGGCCGAGCCGCTCTTCAACTGCGCGCGCGCGGTATTGAGCCGGGCGACGTCCGCGGCGGCTTCGGCGCGCGCCGTTGCGGCCTGCTGGTTGTAGACCGATATATCCTGTTCGGCGAGCGAAGCCCCCGATGTGCTCGGCAAGCCGTTGGCGATGCGATAGTTCTGGACCGCGGCATAGTCGGCGGTCGCCTGCGAACGCAGCTCCTCGACCTTGCCGCTCAGGAAGGCGATCGCTTCCGAGGTTGCCGCCTTCTTCTCCTTGACCTGCGATTGCGTATATTCGGTCGCATAGGCGTTCGCGATCATCGCCGCCACTTCGGGGTCGTGGTGCCGATAGAGGATCGCGATCGAATAGGATGTCCCGACGCGCCCGGTAGCCAGCCCGCTCTTCAGATATCGGACGAGCTTTTCCTTCATCCTCGCTCGCGCGGCCGGGTCCAGCGTCTTGAGATCGACCGTATCGGGCGAGCGGCCGAGCAGTCGGGACAGCGTCGATGCGGGTGGATTGAGATAGGGGTTGAAGCGCCGATCGTCGACGAGCTTATATTTCTCGACAATCCGGCGCGCCATTTCGAGCGACTGGACTTCTTCCAATTCGGTCGCCACGTCCGAATCCCCCTTCATGTCGGGTTCCGCCATCTCGTCGCCGACCTTTGCCGCAAGCTCGCGGTTCGATCCGGTCAGCCGCACCGTGGCGTCGGCCATATATATTTTCGGCTGCATCAGCGTGAGCAGCAGCCCCATCATGACGAGAACGATCGCGGTGCTGACAATCGTCCATTTGCGCCGCCGCAGAATATGCAGGACCCTGGCAAGGCTCAGCCGCTCCCCGCCGGCCGGAAGCGCCGGATTTCCGATATCCCGCCGGTCGGTTCCCGCCATGCCCTGGGGGTGCTCAAACTGGGTTGCGGGGAGAGTCATATCGGTTGTTCCGTTCTGTTTTTGTTGAAGGCGGAATTCAGACGGCGAAGCTTATTCGGACCCCCGTCTGCACGGAGGAATAGCCGCGGATCAGCATCGAGCTCGCCCCGGTCCTGCTGTTGAACGAGGCGTAACCGCCGAGCCTGAGCCACCGGTTGATCTTCCATTCCGTCCGGCCGGTGACCGAAAAGCGCTTCGCCGTGGCCCCGATTTCTCCATAATCTTCAAAGCTGATCCCGCTTTCGAGGGTCAGCAGGATGTTGCGGCGATACTCGTAATCCACACCGGCCTTCAGGTCGGTGACGGTCACCGCGCTGACCTGGTCGAGCGCGCTGGTGGTCGTCGATTGATCAAGGTCGGCGCGCAAGCTGATCAGCGGCGTGGGATACCAGCGCAGCCGCCCCGACAGCGATACGCCGCGAATCCTGGCGAATAGCGGATTGTCGAAGTCATGCTCGCGCAGGCCGACGTTGAACTGGGCAAGCAGCAACTGGGTGATCTGATACCGCAGCCCCGCGGCCAGACTATAACCCTTGGCATCGCGGTTCGAGAGCGGGCGGGCGTCGCGATAGTCGTAAATTTCGTATCGCGCCTGCGCTTCGACGGCGAGGAGCGGACTCATCTCATAGCCAAGGCTGACTTCTCCGCCAGCCTGCTGACCGTTGCGAAAGCTCTGGTCGATGGCCGCCCCGTTGCCGAGTTGCACATCGCCATAGGTCGATCGGGTCGCCGAAAAGGAGGCGCCCGCATAGAGCCGGTTGAAATTCTTGCGGAGCGCGACGCGCGTGCGAAGGTCGCGCTGTTTGAGCGGATCGCCGACGGTAAGATCGTTGCCGACCGTACCACGCGCCGCGGTCGTCTCACCCCATGACAAGCCTGTCTGAAGCGTGAAATCTCCAGGAAGCTCGGTCGAGCCGTTGAGCTCGATGCGGTACTGCTCGTCATCCTGGCTCGAATATCGGGCGTAACGGCGAAACTTCGCTTCGCCATAGAGCGACAGGCTTGCACCCGGCGCGACGATCGCGGCGGTTATCGCGGGCGTTATGCCGACCGCGAGATCCGAGCGGCTGATATCGGGATCGGCGAAGATGTTGGACGAATATTCGGGCGAGACCGTCAGCGTCGGCCGCACCATGATATTCCCGACACGGATGCCGATCGCATCATAGGCGGGTTGCGCCCTGTTTCCGGCCACATCGCTGGGCTCACTATCGAGGGATTGCCCGCGCGCGGGCGCTGCCGCGCCGAAGAGACTCGCAGCAAAGCAGGCCCCTACAACCAGAGAGCGCCGGGGCCGCGGCCCGCAGCGGGCAAGACCATGCGTTTCAATCGCAAATCCTGAACCGGTCAACATCTTCGTGGCAACACCTCCGAAGTCCGATGCGCTGATCGTAACCGAACCGGAAAATGTTGCAATGCACAAAAGCTTCAATCATCATGGCCGTCTGAAAATTCTAGATGAGGGCATCGCCAGTCCGGCTCCATGCGTCGCGCGAAGATCTTCCGGTTTGCGGGGCCCATGCTCCTGACCCTCTTGCTCGGCCTGGCTTTTCTCGGCGCCGACCTCGAAATGCTCGACAGTTTCAATATCGCCGCGCCGGTCTGGCTTCCGATCTGCGCCCTCTATCTGGGCGGGAAGATCTGGGCGGCCGCGCGCGCGCGCCGGTGGGCGAATCTGATCGCACCGGCAGCCCTGTCGCTCGGCTACGCGGCGCTCGCGCTCCTTCTGTTCCGGCCGTTATGGGACGGAGCGTCCGCCCCAGCCCGGCGCGGCGAGCCGTTCCGCGTCATCAGTTTCAATCTCTACAAGGACAATCCGGAAGCCCATGCCGCGGCGCGCTGGATCGCCGGCCAGGCCCCCGACTTTGTCATTCTGGTCGAGGCGAGCAAACGCGCCGCCAAGGTCGCCGATCTGCTCGAAGCCGACTATCCTCATCGCTATGACTGCCAGGGCAACGGCGATTGCTCGACTATGATATTGTCGCGCACTCCCGCGCTGTCGGTCGAACATCACGCGCGCGGCGATACCGAGAATCGCCGCGCGCTCTCCGCAATGACCGTGCGTTTCCGGCGCGGCGGGCGGGCCCTTGATATTACCGCGGTCCATCTGAAACGCCCTTGGCCGTTTGCGCGTCAGTCGTTCGACTTCGCCCAGCTGTCGGCGCTCGTCGGGCGGCGCGATGGGCATCACATCGTCGCGGGCGACTTCAATAACGTCCCATGGACCTTCGCGATGAACCGCATGGCGTACGACCTCGACGTCAGGCTTGCTTCGGGCGGAATGCGAAGCTGGCCCTCGCCGAATGGCCCTGTTCTGCCGCTGGACAATATCTACGTCGGCAGCTGTGTCGCATCGCCCGAAGTCGAGCGTGGTCCCAGCCTGGGATCGGACCATTATCCACTGGTGATGGACGCCCGCCTGGTCGATTGCGATGACTGATCCGCGTATCGCATTCGCCGGCCTTCTCGCCGTTGTGAACCCCTCACCCGGCCGGTCGCCCGCGGACGTCGAACAGTCGCTCCTTTCGCTCGGGCCGTTCCCGGGCTGGCCCATCCTCTTCGATCATGCGGCACGGCACCGCGTTACGCCGCTGTTCGCGCATCGGTTGAAGCAACTCGACTGGATGGCGCAAACCGCCTTTCCGCTCGACATTGCGGAACGCTCCAGACTCGAACGGGTGATCCGCGATGCGGCCTTTGCCGAAATGGCTTCGCTCGCCGAACTCCAGCGGCTGTCCGACTGCCTCGTACGCCACGGCGTCGAACCGATCCTGCTCAAGGGGCTGGCCCTGTCACGCATCTGTTTCGCCGCGATGGGACAGCGAACCAATCGCGACATCGATCTTCTTATCCGGCCCGACGAGCTGGCGCTTTGCGACAGGCTGCTCGCCGATCTTGGCTATGTGCGGATCGAGCCGGCCGCCGGCCTGGCCGAACCCGATGCCGCCCGATGGCAGATATTGCACAAGGACTGGGTCTATACCCACCCGGTACGCAGGACGATCGTCGAGCTTCATTACCGCCTGTTCGACAATGACGCCCTCGCCCGGACCATCCCGCTCGGGCAGATCGAGCGCGTCGACCTGTTCGGGCAGCACAGCATGCTCTGCTTTTCGGGCGACGCGCTTCTGTCCTATCTCGCGCTCCACGGGCTCCTCCACAGCTGGTCGCGGCTGAAGTGGCTGATCGATTATCAGATCGTCCGGCAAAGCGAATGGGGGGCTCGCTCCACCGGGCGAGCCGTGCCCGACGCCGCGCTTGCCGTCCGCGTCGCGAACCGGCTGTGCGACAATCTTTTCGGCACGGATCCGCCCGCGCTCGAAACGCACGGCATTTCGCGCACGTCGCTTCTGGTCCGGACCTCGGTAAAGGCCATGGCCGATGGGGGCGCGGGCGAGCTTGAAGACACGCGGTTCGGCACGACCGTCAAGAATGTCAGCCACTATCTGATTTCCTTCCGGCCATCTTACTGGCTGGCCGAAATCCGCTATGATCTGGCCGACACGTCGCGCGACGGCGATCAGGCGGATGGCCGGTCGTCCGGACCCTTCAAAAGGGTCGCGCTATGGATCGCGCGCAAGGCCGGGTCAGCGTCCAGCGAGTCGAAGTGAACGCGCAAGTTTTCCTATATTTGCTTATATCCTTGGCAAGGCAACCGAGCGTCGAAATTGGGACAGAAAAGCAGAACGTGGCATCTGAGTTCAAAATTAACCTATCAAAATCAATATTATAGGGAAAATTTCGACTCGATAATACTCGTTCGCACCTGCAACAATTTGTGCACTGCAACACATTGACTCGGTTAACGAATCGTGAAAGTTTTTGCGTTGGTAGGCGCTCCTGCCTGCCAGTCAGATGGAGGGTATGATGAATACACCCCAGAAACTCGCCTACACCAAACCCGAGCTCGACGAAGTCGGTTCCTTCGAGGAAGTGACGCTCGGCGCCTCGACCGGCTCCGCCGTGGACGGGACGTTCACGATTGGGCAAATCGCAACCTTCCTCTCCTGATCGTTCAGGTGAGAAGGATTGAATGAGCGGGTTGCAGTGGGGGGCGGGCTTGCCCGTCCTCCATTCTTGATCGGAGACAATCGTCGGGGATGTTCAGGTGAAATGGAAGCCAAGTCCATCGGCCGTTTTTAGCGATCTGGATGGGATGACCGCACTGCTCGATACGAGCCGGAACGTTTATTTCTGCCTGTCGGGGACCGGTCCCTTCATTTGGGACACGTTGCGATCGGGCGCCACCGTCCCGGAAATGTCCGCAGCCATCACCTCATGCTACGATGTTTCGGATAGCGTCGCGCACGCAGACGTCGTCGAACTCGTCAACAAACTTTCCGCGGCCGGCCTGATTGTCGCCGCCGATGCCGAATAATCCTCGTCCGCCATCGTCGCGTCTCGTGATCCTCTGGCGGGACAAATGGCTCATCTCGGCCGCCTTCATCCTGTTGTGGCTTGTCCGGCTGGCCCTCTGGCTGCTGGGCTACAACCGCATGACGCGCCGCCTCACCCTTGCGGCGCATCGCCCTGCCCCGCCGGCGCGCCTCGCATTGCGGGTCGCGGAGAGCATTCGCCTGGCCTCGCGCCTCACAGTTCGGCCGACCTGCCTGGTGCAGGCCGTCGCCGCGAAATGGCTGCTTGTGTTGCGGGGATATTCTGCGCAAGTTCACATAGGTGTCCGGAAAGGCAACGGGGCTTTCGAAGCCCATGCCTGGCTGGTCAGCGATAATAGAATCGTCCTCGGCGGCGATTGGGAGAGTCTGTCAAGTTATCGGCCCCTGATGGAGCTTTGACGACATGAGCGGACTGTGTGGAATTCTCCCCGTCAATTACGATCGCGACCGCGACTTGCCCGCGCTCGATCGGGGCTTGCATGCGATCGCACATCGCGGTCGAGATAGCCTTTCCTGCTATCACGACGAATATATCCTGCTGGGCCATGCGTTGTTCGACACCGGCTGCAACGGCTTCGCGCTCGACGACGACGGCTTCGCCATCGCCTTCGACGGCCGGCTCGACAATGGCGATGCGCTGCGCGCCAAATTGCGCGACAGCGTCGGCCATCATTCGCCGCTTCTCGACAGGTTGCCCGACACGCGGTTGATCCTCGCCGCCTACCGGGCCTTTGGACCCGAAGTCGCGGCGATGATGCGCGGCGACTTCGCGATCGCGATCTGGGATCCGGTTGAGCGCCGTGCCTATCTTGCCCGCGACCAGGTGGGCGTGAAGCCGCTCTTCTATCGCCGCGTCGGCGATGATTTGCTGTTCGCATCCGAAATCAAGGCCCTGCTCGCGATGCGCGTCGATGTTCCAGCGGTGCGCAGGGAAGAAGCCCTCGCCGCGTTCGTCGATGGGGTCCTGGACGAAGGCGACGCCGAACGGCAGCGCACCTTCTACGACGACGTCTACCGGCTGCTCCCCGGGCATTTCGCGCTTGCCACTCGCGGCGGATTCGAAACCAAATGCTATTGGCGGCTCGACCCCGGTCTCCCGACGCCGCGCGACGACGCCGGCGCGGAGTTTCGCGCCCTGTTCGTCCAGGCCCTCAATCGCCGCCTGCGCGGCAATTTCCCGGTCGGCTCATTCCTCAGCGGCGGCCTCGATTCCTCGTCGATCGTCAGCACCCTCGCCGTCGAGAGAACTGGCGGGCAAGATAGTGTCCACGCCTTTTCGATGACATTTTCGGACCCCGACATCGAAGACGAGCGGGACTATTTTCGCGCGGTTGTCGAACAATATGACGTCGATCACCATGTCGTCGACTGCACCGCCGCCTCGGGGCTTGCCGACATCGACGAGATTCTCTTTGAACAGGATCAGCCGCCATTCGGCCCAAACGGCAGCATATTCCGGCATTTTCTGCACGAGGTTCACGACCGCCATGCCGGACGGATAATTCTGCACGGCCATGGCGGCGACGAGGTCGTGTCCGACGGCGCCGGCCTGTTCGGCGAACTGGCCTCCTCGGGACACCTGATCCGGCTGTGGAGGGAACTGAGCGCCGTCCGGGATATCACGGGACCACCCTGGCCCCATTTCCGCCGCCTCGTCTGGCGGCGCGGGATCCGGCGCGGGATCGGCAAATTGCTGCATTGGCCGACGCGCATTCTGCGGCACGGCCAAGCAAGATCGCGCGATGCCGTGACCACGGCTCCAGACGGCCGCGAGCGTCCCGTCGAACAGGCCTCGCATCTTCGCAAGCTCACCGCCGCGCTGTTTTCGCAAGCGCTCGAAATCACCGACATCGACGCTGCCTTTGCCGGCGTCGAGCTGCGCATGCCCTTTCTCGACGTCGACCTGATGGAATTTTGCGTCACGACCGAAGCGAGCGACAAATGGAAGGACGGGCTGCCGCGTTCGCTCATCCGTTCGGCGATGCGGGGCATCCTGCCCGAAAAGATCCGGCTGCGGACCGACAAGCATGATTTCGCGGCCAATCTTCGTCGATCGCTGCTCCGCCATGACCGCGACGTTATCGACGAGGCGATCCTGCAAAGGGCGGACCGCATCCTGCCCTATTGCAACCTTGCGCAGATCCGCGCCGACTGGTCCGACCTCAGGACAACGGGCGAACTCGACACGGCCGCGCTCACGCGACTCTGGCGCATCGTCATCCTGTCCCGCTGGCTCGACTTGCCGCCGCTGCCCGTCGATGAATATCTCGAGGCCGCGCAATGACCGTGGCGGCCTATTTCTACCGCGCCTACGGCCTGACAATCCTGTCCGAGTTCCGGCTCGACGAGGCCGAACCCACCGAACCCGCGGAGCCGGACATCCGGATCTTCGCTGCCGATCTGACCCATCTCGAGCGTCCTTTCGAGGGGTTTCGCGATTTCGTGGCGATGTCCGATGGCGATTTCTTCAACTACCGAACCGTCGGACGATTTTTTGCCGCGCGCGGCGAGGGCATCGCCGTCGATCCCGATGTCGCGTTCGATGTTCGCCTGCTCGGCCTCGTCGTCCTGGGACCGGTGATGGCGGTCCTGCTGCACCGCCGCGGCTATCATGTCCTGCATGGCAGTGCGGTCGAAATCGACGGAGAAGCGGCGGTCTTCCTAGGGGACAAGGGCGCAGGAAAATCAACCACCGCCGCGGCTCTCGTTGCGGCGGGACACCGCCTGATCGCCGACGATGTCGTCGCGATCCGCACCGATACGGTCCTTGATGTTCCGGCCGGCTATCAGGTGATGAAGCTCCAGCCCACGATGCGGGGTCGCTTCCGTCCCGACGCCGGACATGTTCTGGAACCCTGCAGCGAGAAATTCACGGCGGATAAAATCCGCTTCCGCCTCGCCAGGCCCAACCCGCCGCAACGGCCGCTCGGCCGGCTTCACGTCCTCGCGCGTGGGTCCGTCAATGCGCTTGCCGTCTATGACCGGCCGGCGACCCTGAAGGCGCTGATCCGTTTCTCCTATTTCCCCCGGCTGGGCGATGCGGCGCTACGCGATGGCGAGGCGGCCGCGCTCTTTGCCCGAGCGGCCGCGCTGGCGAGCCGCGTGTCTGCCGGGTTGCTGACCGTCAAGCACGACCTGGATGCCCTGCCCGAGCTCGCCTCCTTCCTTTGCCGCGACAGGGCGCCAAATTATGCGTTCGATTGACGGGATTCCCGATTTCGCACGGTTGGTGTGGACCGGGACGCGTGGCGCGTTCACCAAGGCGGTCTCGCTGCAGGTACTGGGCAGCCTCAGCGAAATCTTCTCCATCCTCCTCCTCATTCCGCTGCTCCGTCTCTTCGGGTCACAACGCGACAGCCTTGTCATCGACCTCGCGCGAATTCCCGTCCTCGGCTTCGACCAGCAGCTGACGGTGACCCTGCCGATGATTGTCGCGGGCTTCGTCATCGCAACGATTTTCCGCTGCCTGCTGCTCGAATGGAAGGAAGTGTACAGCGCCCGGGTGATGTTCGGCTTCGCCGCCCAATTTCAGCACTGGCTGTTCAGCGCGGTCACGCGAACCCGGTGGCAAGTTCTTGGGCGATACCGGACGGCGGACCTGACGCAGATTCTGACCACCAACGTCGATCGCCTGATGCTGGCGACCAACCAGCTCCTGTTGCTCGTGCAATCGGCGGTTATGGCCGCCATCTTCACTTTGGCTTCGCTGTTGGTGTCATGGCGGATGACCCTTGCGGGCGTCCTGATCGGCCTCATCGTCTTCGCTTCGACGCACGCGACGCGGCGGCGCTCGTTCAGGCACGGCCAGACGATTGCCGGCCAGCGCCGGGACGAATTCAGGCTCGTCGACGATTTCCTCGGTGGTTTGCGAACCGCGAAGACGTTCGGCCTGGAAGGACAGCATCTCGCGGCGATGGATTCGGTGCTGCACAAGATGTACCGGCACAATATCCGCTTCATATCTTCGAGATCGCGCGGAACAACAATTTACCAGATGCTGGTAACGCTCGGCGTGACTGCTTTCATCTATTTTGCGCTGGCGTTCCAGGCAATCGGATTGCCCGTCCTGCTCGCGATGCTTTTCATCTTCATGCGGCTCGCGCCGCGGGTGATGGCGCTGCATACCTCGACGCAAGAGCTGGCATCGAGCATTGCCCCGGTAAGGGCTGCGGTAGAGCTGCTCAAGATCTGCCGCGACAACGTCGAAAAACCGGTATCGGCCGCCGCCGTCCAGTCGATCGCGCTCGATCATGGAATCGGCCTCGATACCGTCAGTTTCCGATACGACCTCGACGATCCGCCCGTTCTCGACAAGGTGACGGCCTTCATCCCGGCGCGCGCAATCACTGCGATCAGCGGCGCGAGCGGGAGCGGGAAATCGACGCTGCTCGACATCGTGTCCGGGCTTCTTCCGACCGGCGCGGGGAAACTCGTCGTCGATGGCGTAACGCTCGACGATGCGCTTGTCCGATCGTGGCGACGCCATGTGGCGTTTGTCCCGCAGGACACCTTCCTCTTCAACGACACGCTCGCGGCGAATCTGCGCCTCGGCGACGAGACGATCGACGATGGGCAACTGTGGACCGCGCTGGAACTCGCCGACGCCGCAGAGATGGTGCGTAGCAAGCCCGAGGGGCTCGACACATCGGTCGGCAACCGCGGACAATCGCTGTCAGGCGGCGAACGCCAGAGGATCGCGATCGCCCGCGCGATCCTGCGTCGCCCACGCCTGCTGATCCTCGACGAGTCGACGAGCGCGCTCGATGCGGCGAGCGAGGCCCGGATCGTGGAAGCGGTGCGGTCGCTCCGCGACCGGATGACCATCGTCGTCGTCGCACACCGGCCCGCGATGCTGGCGGCGGCCGACCATGTCATCGTGCTGGAGGACGGCAAGGCGTCTTCCAGCCCTGTCCCGTTGGAAGTGATGGACGGCGGGAGAATCGCTCTCTAATATCCGTACGGCATCTCGGCAGAAGATGTCGCCACAGGGGCGAACGAGAGGATGTGAATCATGGGCGATTCGCAGGACGATCACGGGTCCCGCAACGGGACAGAGTCTCCGCTCCGCACAAAGCAGATTCACGACAATTTAACCGGAGAATCGCCACTTGGCCCCAGGGACCGAGATCGGGGGCAAGATATGCGCAGTTCGGCAATCGACGCAGGCCGGCGGGCAGCCGGCGCGAATCCCATTCGCTGGGCCGGATGGCTCATAGGCCTTGGCATTTCGGTATCGCTCTGGGTTCTTATCTATTGGATCTGGATGTCGATCTGACCGGTGCCGTTAACCATCATTTCTGACACGCGACGATCGCTTCGATAACCGACAGCGTTTCCCGGGGATCGCGGACCCGAACGGTGTCGAGACCCAGTTCCTTGGCCGGATAGTCGTTGCCGCCGGGAAAGATCGCGTCGCCGATGAACATCATCGCATCGAGCGGAATGCCGCTCGCATCCCGCAACCTCTTCAGCCCATAGGCCTTGTCGACACCCTCGCGCGTGATGTCGATCGACGTCGCGCCGCCCATGTTGATCGACAGCCCGGGCAAGCGCATGCGAAGGTCGGCCTGGATGATCTTGCGCTTCGCAAAATCGGGGTCCCAGACGTCCTTGGCGTGGATCGGCGCCTGCTGGCCGAGCGCCGAGAAGGTGATCTGGCTGCCGCGATCTTCGATCCGTTCGCCCCAAGTCTGTTCGGGAACGAAGCCCGTCGCTTCGAGCGACGCATCGAATGCCTCGAAAATATCGCGTTTCTGCGCCTCGTCGAAAAGTTCTGAGTAGACCGGTGCCCAGCCTTCGGCCCCATGGGTATAAAGTTTGGTCCCGGTTGTCGGCATCAGCCAGAGCCGCGACCGTTCCGCGCGCGCCGGCAGACGGCTTGCCACCTGCTTCTCGAATTGCGGCCAATCGCCGCCCGAAATGACGGCGACATGCGCGACCCCCATCAGATCGGCAATTGCCTCGCCCATCCAGTCGGACAAGGGCTGCTTGCTTTCGGCAAGCGTTCCATCGAGGTCGAAGGCGACGAGCTGCTTCATTCGGATAACTCCTGAAAAGGGATCACGAGGGGCGTTCGCCCCGCACCTGTTCGTAACATCCCTCCGGTCCCGTTGCCTTTGCCAACCGCGACCTCCGCACCGCCAACCACGCTCCGGACAAGCCGATGATAGGCGCCGACGCCAGCGCGGATCAAGTTTTCTTCGCAGGTGCAGCAAAATGGTTGAAGCCGCCTTTCTTTTCCCTAAGATCGAACAGGGAGAGGCGAGCGTCCAGACATCGAACGGAGGCCTGCCGAATGATTCAGCCCGTAATCCTCTGCGGCGGGGCCGGGACCCGCCTGTGGCCCGAATCGCGGGGCGCGCGCGCCAAGCAATTCCTGTCGCTGACCGGCAGCGACAGCCTGTTCCAGCAAACCATTGCGCGAACGGCTGACGCAATGCGGTTCTTGCCCGCGGTCATCCTGTGCGGCGAAGCGCATGTGGCGATCGTCCGCGAACAGATGGGCAGGTCCGAAGCCGGCCTTCTGGTGGAGCCGATGCCGCGCAACACCGCCGCCGCCATCGCGCTCGCGGTGGCGCAGGCCGATCGGGACACATTGCTGCTCGTGATGCCGAGCGACCATGTGATCGCCGATACTTCATCCTTTCAGGAGGCCATCGCGAAAGGCGCGGGGCTCGCCGAGCAGGACTGGCTCGTCACATTCGGGATCACCCCCGACCGCCCGGAAACGGGCTTCGGCTATATCGCCAGCGGCGATGCGCTGGGCAACGGCGGCTTTGCCGTCGATCGCTTCGTCGAAAAGCCGCCGCTCGAAGAAGCCGAAAAGATGATCGCCGCAGGCGGCTACAGCTGGAACGCCGGCATCTTCCTTTTTCGGGCGGGCCGCATGCGCGATGCGATGCAGACGCATTGCCCCGAGGTTCTTCATGCGGCCGAAGCGGCAGTCGCGGCAGGAGCGCGCGAGGGCAACGCGCTCTACGTCGACGCGGGAACGTTCGGAGACGCGCCGTCGGTTTCCATCGACTATGCCGTCATGGAAAAGGACGGCCGCGTTGCGGTCGTTCCTGCGGCGATGGGCTGGTCCGACCTTGGCAGCTGGCAAGCGGTCCATGCGCTCGGCGCTTCGTCGGACGACTGCGGCAATGTGGCAACGGGCGACGCGGTTCTTCTGGACTGCCGCGCGTGCCTGGTGCGGGCGGGAGACAAGCGGGTCTCGATCATCGGGTTGGAGGGCATGGCGGTCGTCGTCGACGGCGACGACATTCTCATCCTCCCGCTGTCCCGTTCACAAGACGTCCGGACCGCCGCCAATGCCAGGCCATGAGCAACGCGTTCGTCGGGCTCCCCGCCTCCAACCCGAGGAAACGATGAGCGTTTCCGGCCTGCTTTCGGGCATTCCAGCTCGGCAGGATCGGGCGGCGCTTTCGCAGCCCGCGACACGTTGGATGGAACGCAGGGCTGATCAGCTACGTCATGCATTGCGTCGGGCTTGCCCACGGTCATTTCGTCAGAAATCATACAATGGTGGCCGTTAGTCGGCTGTCAGCTTTCGCGCCGAGATCAAGCAAAGCAGACTCTGCTCACGACCAACCAAAGGCGTGATGCCGGCCGGCGTTGAACAATGGGATGGAGACATCGCTGTTGCCCCGATGCTATCGATGAGTTCGTGATCCGATACCACACCCGCTTTCAACGACTGGCATTCTGCCTCGCCGGGCTGGCGGGATTTGTCGATGCCATCGGGTTCCTCGGGTCGGGTGGCCTCTTCGTCTCGTTCATGAGCGGCAACTCGACCAGAATGGCGATCAGTATGGCCGAGGCGACCAGTCTCGCCGTCGCCGCTGCAGGGCTGATCGCCCTGTTCGTCGTGGGCGTGTTCCTCACCATCATGGCGTCGGCAAAGATCACTTTCGCCCATCGCAAGGTCGTGGCGATATCGGGCGTCGCCGCGCTTCTCCTCGGCGCAGCCGGCTGTAAATGGGGCGGGTTCGATGTCCCGGCCACAGGCTTGCTGTGCGTCGCAATGGGCGCCTCGAACACGATCTTTCGCCGAGACGGAGAGGTCAGTTTCGGCGTCACCTATATGACCTGCACCCTCGTCAAACTCGGGCATAAGCTGGCGGACGCAGCTTTGGGCGGTAGCCCGACGGACTGGATTCCATATCTGCTGCTTTGGCTTGCCCTCGTCTTCGGCGGGATTCTTGGCGCGGTCAGTTACGTCTGGTCTCCCGATGCGAGTTTTGGGTTCGCCGCCGCCTTTGCTCTAACCCTCATTCCCATAACGCAAAGATTGACCGCCACCCTGTCTCCCTGAGCTGACTGGAAGCGGCCTTGGCAACTTTGGGCCCAGGATAAAACAGGATCCCGCAACGCAAGATCATGTTGCGGGCAATATTTTGGTCGCGCGCTTAAGCCACGGAAACTAAAATGGACGTGGCGATACTCCCCTGCTGCGTGACGTTTCGCGTTCGATCAGTTCGGGGCGCATCACCAAGCTGTCAGCGTCTTCATTCTCGATACGGCGGCGCAGCCGGTCGACGATCGCCTTCGCGCCAAAATCGATGTCCTGCCGGATGGTCGTCAGCGGCGGCATCGTCTGGGCGGCGAGCGGCAGGTCGTCATAGCCGACGATTTGCACCGCGTCGGGCACGCGGCGCCCGCGCGCATGCAGCTCTTTCAGCGCCGCCATCGCGATCAGGTCCGATGCTGCGATAATGCCGTCGACCGGGCCCGCATGCGCCGTCAGGGCTGCGCCGATGTTCGCGACGATTTCTTCGTCCGACAGGTGAAGCGGAAAATGGGTGAGCTCGATCTCCGCGGCGATTGCCGCCTGCTCGACGCCCGCCAGCCGCTGCGCGATCTCGATCCCCGTCGTATCGCCCAGAAACAAGAGCCGTGTCGCGCCGCGCGCGATCAGATGCTCCGCCGCCAACCGCCCACCCAGCGCATTGTCGGTCCCGACGACGCAATGACGCTGGCCGGTGCGATAATGCCCCCACACCACCATCGGCCGATAGGATTCGGCGACCCGTTCGATCGTATCGAACTGGTCCGACTGCCCGATGACGATCACACCGTCGGTCATGCCCGAGCCGGTGATGCGATCGAGCCATTCCTCATTCTCGTCGGGGATCGCCCGGCTGAGCATGATGTCATAGCCGCTTTCGGTCAGCTCGTCGGCCAAGGCGCCAAGCAAGGTCATGAAGAAGGGGTCGGAGATATGCTGGCGCCGTTCATGGCCCAGCGGAATGACGACGCCGATCACGCCGGTACGGCGCGAACGCAGCTTGCTGGCCATCTGGTTGGGCCGCACGCCGTGCCGGCGGGCAAGGTCGCGGATATGGTTGCGCGTCTTCGGATTGACGAGCGAACTGCCGGCGAGCGCGCGCGACACGGTGCCGGTCGATACGCCCGCAACGCGGGCGAGATCGGCCAGGGTGCGAATTTGCCTGCCATCCTCTTCGCCGTCACCGTCCGCCATATTCCCAGCACGCTCCTGATATCGTGACGCGCGCCTAGCATGAAATCGGGGCAGCCGCGAACAGCTTGTCAGGCCGCCACCTCGTCGCCGCGCCGGACGGCCCGCCCGGCGTCGACGACCATCGTCGCCACCGCGCCCGCCAGCATGAGCATGCCTCCCAGCATGATTGCATTGCGCGGGTCGCCGCCCAGTAGCGGACGATAGATGAGCGGCATGGTGAGGGTTTCGATCAGCATCGGGATGACGATGAACATGTTGAAGATGCCCATATAGATGCCGTTGCGTTCGGGCGGGATGGCGTCGGCCAGCATCACGTAGGTGTTGCCCATCATCCCCGCCCAACCGATACCGATGCCGAGCATCGCGGCATAGAGGGCGAGCGGGCCCGCGCTGCCGAGCTGCGGGATCGCCAGCATGGCCAGCCCCGATCCGGTCAGGCACAGCGCATGGATGCTGCGCGCGCCCCAGCGCCGGACCACCGGGATCAGCAGCAGCGCGCTGGCGAAAGCGACCAGATTGTAAAAGGCGCCCAGTTGCTGCGCGGTCAGCGCCGCATCGCGAAACCCCTGGGTCGCCGGATCGGTCGTGCCGTGAAGTGAGCGCGCCAGCGCAAAGGCGATGAACTGCCAATAAAGGAACATCGCATACCATTGGCAGAACATCGCGAGCGCCAGCTGCCGCATCGGGCGCGGCATGGCGACGATGGCGTCGCGGATGTCGGCAAGCGTCGCCCGCACGGTCAACGGACGCTCGTCGAGCATCGCCTCCTCCTGCACCGTCAGAGGCAGCTCAGGCACGCGGATAACCGACCACAGGATTGTCGAAAGCGACAGCACTGCGCCGATCACGAAGGCAATGCGGACAATCTGGGGGATGCCGTTCGCATCGAGCAGATTGCGGTCGATCACAAGCGCCAGCAGCGAGGGCGCCAGATAGGACAGGGTCTGCGCCAGCCCGGTAAACGCGCTCTGGGTCAGAAAGCCGACCGGGCGTTGATCGGGCGCGAGGCGATCCGCGACATAGGCGCGGTAGGGCTCCATGGTGACATTATTGCCCGCATCGAGCAGCCAGAGCAGCGAGGCCGCCATCCACAACGTCGGCGAAGTGGGCATCAGGAATAGGCTGATCGAACAGATGATCGCCCCGATCAGGAAATAGGGCGTGCGGCGCCCGAACCGCGACCGGGTGCGGTCGCTCATCGCGCCGATGATCGGCTGGACGAGCAGGCCGGTCATCGGCCCGGCGAGCCAGAGCAGCGGCATCGTCGCCTCGTCGGCGCCGAGGAAACCATAGATCGGGCCCATATTGGCCTGTTGCAGCCCGAAACTGAATTGCAGCCCGAAAAAGCCGATGTTCATTTCGATGATTCGCCAAAGCGACAGCCTCGGCTTGCCGATTTCCGCCATTTTCCTCTCCCCGGCGCTGCCTTGCGAACGCCTTGTCCTGCCACTCGTAACCGAAAGTGTCGAAAATGCAATCGATTGCATTTTGTTATTGCAATCGATTGAATCGGGATTATGCAAGGCGACGAATCAAAAAAGAACTTTGGGAGACTTGCGATGACATACCGTGCGCTGTTGGCGGCCAGTTCGGCTGGCCTGTTCCTGCTTCCCGTCGCTGCGATGGCACAAGGTGCCGCCCCGCCTGCCGACCGGGCGTCGAGCGAGGACGTTCTCGACCTCGATGCCATCATCGTCACCGCGACGCCGCGCGGCGGCAACCGCCTCGATAGCTCTGTATCGGTCAGCGTCTTGTCGGAATCGGCCGTGGCCGAAGCGGCGCCGCGTACGACAGCCGAAATTTTCCGGCAGATCCCGGGCATCCGGTCCGAAGCCACCGGCGGCGACGGCAATGCCAATATCGCGGTGCGCGGTCTGCCCGTTGCATCGGGGGGCGCCAAATTCCTCCAGCTGCAGGAAGACGGCCTGCCGGTGATGCAGTTCGGCGACATCGCCTTCGGCAATGCCGACATTTTTCTGCGCGCTGACCAGACCGTCGCATCGATCCAGGCGGTGCGCGGCGGATCGGCCTCGACGCTGGCGTCGAACGCCCCCGGCGGCGTGATCAACTTCCTGTCGAAGGACGGCAGCGAGGCCGGCGGCGTCGTCATGGCGACACTCGGCCTCGATTATGAGGAATATCGGCTCGACTTCAACTATGGCGCCCCGCTCGGCGACAAGACGCGCTTCAACATCGGCGGCTTCTGGCGCGAAGGCGAAGGGCCGCGGAACGCCGGCTATAACGGCAACAGCGGCTACCAGATCAAAGCGAACCTGACCCAGGAGTTCGATTCGGGCTATATTCGCCTCTATGCCAAGCGCCTCGACGATCGCGCGATCGGCTACCTGCCGATGCCGACCCTGGTGACGGGCAGCAATGCGGATCCGAAATATCAGTCCTTCCCGGGCTTCAACATCAAATCGGACACCCCGCACAGCGCCTTCTTCACCACCGACGTCGGGCTCGATGGCAATAACAATCGCCGGACGACCGACATAACCGACGGCATGCATCCCGTGGTCACCGCGGTCGGGTTCGAGGCGGTGTTCGAACCTGCCGACGGCTTTCGGGTCGAAAACCGCTTCCGCTGGTCCGAAGTCAGCGGCCGCTTCGTCTCGCCCTTCCCGTCCGAAGTCGGCGGCGCCCAGGCCCTTGCCAATTCGACCGGCGCCTATCTGCTGACCGGCGATTTCGCCGGTGCGGTCCCTGTCGGCACGACCTTTTCGCTACGCTACGCCAATGGCCCCAATGCGGGCCAAGCGATCAACCCGGCCTCACTCAACGGCAATGGCCTGCTGATGCGCACGCATTTGTTCAATGTGGAGATCAACGATTTCGGGGGCTTCACCAACGATTTCAAGCTCAGCAAGGACATCGGCCCCGCGACGCTGACCGCCGGTTTCTACAAGGCGCGCCAGAATATCGACATGGACTGGGTGTGGAACAGCTATCTCATGGAAGTGAAGGGCGACAATGCGGCGCTGGTCAATGTGGTCAACAATGCCACCGGACAGGTGCTGACGCAGAACGGCCTCTATGCCTATGGCGTGCCTTTCTGGGGCAATTGCTGCCAGCGCAGCTATAATGCGACCTACGACATCGATGCGCCTTACGCAGCGCTCGGGCTCGATTTTGACGCGCTGACGCTCGACGCCAGCGTCCGCTACGATCATGTCCGCGCGCGCGGCGACTATGCCGGTTCGCTTCAGGCGACGAATTTCGACGTCAATGGCGACGGCACGATCCAGCCGGTCGAACGCAGCGTGTCACTGATCGACAATGGCCGGCCCAGCCCGGTCCATTACAACGTCGGTTACTGGTCCTGGTCGCTCGGCGCCAATTACCGCCTGTCGGACGACGCCGCGGTGTTCGCACGCGCCAGCCGCGGCGGGCGCGCCAACGCCGACCGCCTGCTGTTCGGGGTCGTGCGCCCCGACGGGTCGGTGCGCAAGGCGGACGCGATCGACTATGTGACGCAATATGAGGTCGGCGTAAAATATCGCAGCGGTCCGTTCGGTCTGTTCCTGACCGGCTTCCACGCCACCACCCAGGAACAGAATTTCGAGGTCACCAGCGGCCGCTTCCTCAACCGCACCTACAAGGCGACCGGCGTCGAGCTGGAAGGCGCATTCCGGTCGGGTATCTTCGACCTGCGTCTCGGCGCGACCTATACCGATGCCGAAATTTCGAAGGACGCGATCTCGCCCGCCAATGAAGGCAACACGCCGCGCCGCCAGGCCAATCTGATCTATCAGATCACCCCGGCGGTCGATTTCGACCTGGTGCGCGCGGGCTTCAATATCGTCGGCACGACCAAAGCCTTCGCGCAGGACAACAACCAGCTGGTGTTCCCCGCCTATACGCAGGTCAACGCCTTCGTCAATTTCAGGCCGCTCGACAATGTCGAGCTGTCGCTCAACGCCAACAATCTTTTCAATGTCACCGGGATTACCGAGGCGGAGGAAGGCGCAATCGTGCCAGGCGCGAATAATTTCATTCGTGCCCGATCGATCAACGGCCGGACCGTCTCGGCCTCGTTGCGGTTCGAATTCTGAACCGCGCTGGGTCGCAGGGCACAGGAATGCCGGTTTCGGCCGGCATTCCTGATGCTTTGCCTGAGGAGTCAAAAGCAATGCCGATCTCGCAGATCGCGACGACAGGCATCCACACGATGCACTGGCGGCTTGCCGCCGGCCAGCGGATCGAAGCCGCCGCCCCTGCGCGCGCGCCGGTGCTGTGCGCCGCCGACGTCCGGCGCGCCGCGTCCGACCTCGACATCTGGGACGCCTGGCCGCTCGCCGATGTCACGGGGCAGCCGGTCGAGTGGCGCGGCGGCGAATTGTGGTTCGCGCTCGCCGCGCCGGTCGGGGCCGATCCCGAACAGCGGCATTTTGCGGCGCGCATCCACCATTTCCATCGTCTTGCCAACGGCTTCCAACACCTCGGCCCGACGCTGCCAACGGGTTTTTCCGCCGGCAGCCGCGAATGGTCGGGCTCGGCCCGGCTGGACGAGGGCGACGTGCATCTCTATTTCACCGCCGCGGGCCGGCGCGGCGAGAGCAATCCGAGCTATCTGCAGCGCTTGTTCGTGACCAGCGCGCCACTCGGCGATCAGACCGAGGCGATCTTTGGCCGCTGGTCGGCGCCGCGCGAGCTGCTGACGCCCGGCGGCGTCTATCTCGACGCCGACGCACCGGGCGGGCGGCTCGGCGAGATCAAGGCGTTCCGCGATCCCTTTGCGTGGCGCGGCGACGCCGGCGAGGAGTATCTGCTCTTTACCGCATCCTCTGCGCGCGCGCCGGGGCCGCATAATGGCCTTGTCGGGCTGGCGAAGGCCGCCGGCGATGGGAATTATCGCGCGCTGCCGCCGCTGATCGACGCGACAGGGACGAACAACGAACTCGAGCGTCCCCATATCGTCGCCCACCGCGGCCGCCTCTATCTGTTCTGGTCGACCCAGGCCAAGGTGTTCGCCCCCGGCATCGACGCGCCGACCGGCCTTTACGGCGCGGTCGCCGACCGGATCGAGGGTCCGTGGACGCTCCTCAACGATCACGGCCTGGTGCTTGCCAACCCCAACCGCGAACCCTTTCAGGCTTACAGCTGGTGGGTATTGCCCGATCTGTCGGTGGCCAGCTTTGTCGATTATTGGGGCATCGACGATCCGAGCGCCGCCAACAAGCCATCGGGGCGCAGCCATTTCGGCGGTACGTTTGCCCCTTTCCTGCATCTTGAACTGGATGGCACGCGCGCCCGCTTGAAGCAGGGGGTATTGTGATCGAGGAACTGGCCGGCGTCGAGCTTGGCGGCACCAAGACGATCGTCGTGCGGGGCAGGCCCGGCGCGATCCGCGACCGCGTCGAATTTCCCACCCTGTCCCCCGATTCCACTTTGAGGCACGCTGCCGATATCATCGAGGCGTGGCACGCCGAGCGGGCGATAGCGGCGCTTGGCATCGCCAGCTTCGGCCCGGTCCGCGTCGACGAGCGCGCACCGGACTATAGCGAGATTCTGACCACGCCGAAGCCCGGCTGGAGCGGCGCTCGCGTGCGCACGCTGCTGTGCGAGCGACTGGAGCTGCCGACCGCGATCGATACGGATGTCAACGCCGCGGCGCTCGCCGAATATGCGCTGGGCGCGGCGCAAGATTGTGCAATCATGGTCTATGTCACGATCGGAACCGGGATCGGCGGCGGCATCCTCGTCGATGGCAAGCCGGTGCACGGCATTTTGCATCCCGAGATCGGCCATCTGCGTTTGCGCCGCGCCGCCGGCGATCGGTTCGCGGGACATTGTCCGTTTCACGGCGACTGCCTCGAAGGCCTGGTAAGCGGGCCTGCGCTCGCGGCGCGCTTCGGGCGTCACCCAGCCGAAGTGCCCTCCGATGATCCGGCCTGGCAACCCGTTGCCGCCGACCTTGCCGAGCTGGTCGCCTCGCTGATCCTGAGCTACTCACCCCAGCGGATCGTGATCGGCGGTGGCGTGGCGCAGCGGCAGACGCACCTGCTCACCGCTGCAACAGCGGCGGTCCCGCGTCTCCTGGCGGCATATCTTACAGATGTAACTGCAAAACAGCTGCGCGAACTTGTGGTCACCCCTGACCTTGAGGATGATGCTGGACCGACCGGCGCTTTACTCCTCGCCCGACGCGCGAGCGAAGCTTCGCGGGCTTAAACGGCGACTAAAGACGACGGTGGTCAGAATGACAGCGTCCGAGGCAAGGGCACCCCAAGGCGCTATTCGTCCGACCGCTTGGCAAACGCGCGATCGACCTCAAGGCGGTGCGAGCCGCCCGGCGGCAAAGTCGCGTGCGAGCGCGATGAAGGCCTGAAAGGCGGCGGAGGAATTGCGCCGATTGGAATAATAGAGGCACAGCGGCGCCAGCGGCGGCGTCCAGTCTTCGAGAATGCGGATGAGGCGGCCCGCCGCGATGTCTTCGCGCACATCGGCTTCCATGAAATAACCGATTCCCACGCCGTTTGTTACGGCGATCCGGGCAAGCGATGCCTCGTCCAAGGTGATCGGCCCCTCGACATCGAGCTGTAATTCCTCGCCGCCCTTCTCGAACCGCCATCGGAACAACGCGCCATTGGGAAGCCGGATGCGAACGCAGGGATAAGCAAGCAGTTCCTGCGGCACTTTGGGGATCGCCCTGCCTTCGAAAAAGGCGGGGGACGCGGTAACCGCCATGCGTCGCATCTGGCCCAGCGGAATGGCTATCGCATCGCTGGGCACCAGATCTTGGCTGCGCACGCCCAGGTCGAAGCCCGCCGCCACGACGTCGACCAGCCGCCCCTCGGTGACGATATCGATATGAACCTGCGGATAGCGCTGCAGATAGGTCAATATCAGCGGCGCCATGATTTCGCGCGCTGCCGTCGCGAAGGCATTGATGCGCAGCGTGCCGGACGGCATCTGCTGCTGCGAGCGCGCGGTATCCATCGCTTTTTGGATGCCCTCGAACGCCGGCTTGATCTGTGCAACGAAGATCCGCCCTGCATAGGTCAGCGAGACGCTGCGCGTTGTGCGATTGAACAACCGCACCGCAAGCTCCCGTTCGAGTTTCGCTATCGCGTTGCTGATCGCGGTGGTCGACATGCCAAGCTCGAGCGCCGCTGCGCGGAACGAGCCGCATCGAACGATCGCGAGAACAGCTTCGAGCTCGATAAGTGAATGACGGATCATTATCCCGATTTCCGTAACACGACATCGCGATTTGTCTCGATTATCAGGCGAGATGTCCATCGCTAAATTGGCCTCGCAACAATCGAGGAGATGATCATGTCATTGAAACTACCCAAGCCGATCGCCGCCTTTATCGAGGCCAATGCGCGCCTCGATCTCGACGGCATGATGAAGCCCTTCCTGCCTGACGCGGTTTTCACGGACAACGGCAAGGATTTCGTCGGACAAGCCGAGATTCGCAGGCTGCTCAAGGACGAAGCGATCGCGGTCAAGGCGATCTTCGAGCCCGACACTTATCGGGAGGAAGGCGGCGATATCGTGCTCGAAGGTCCCGCCCACGGCGAATTCCCCGGCAGCCCGCTTCGGTTCACCTATCGCTTCAAGCTGGAAGGCGACGCCATCAAAGCCCTGGAGACGACGGTATGAGCATCAAGGCAGATCCGACCGAGTTCGCCGGCAAGCGTGTCCTTGTCAGCGGCGGCACCAAGGGGCTTGGCCGTGCCACGGTCGAACGCTTCCTTGCCGGCGGAGCCCGTGTCGTCACGGCCGCCCGCACGATCAAGGATCCCATCGACGGCGTCGAATATGTCCAGGCCGACCTCACGACCGCGGAGGGCGGCGAAGCGTTGGCCAAGGCGGCACTCGAGCGGCTGGGCGGCATCGACATCCTCGCCCATGTCGTCGGCGGCTCGGCTTCACCGGCGGGTGGGTTCGCCGCGCTGACGGACGATCACTGGCTCGCCGAGCTGAACCTCAACCTGCTGGCGACGGTCCGGCTCGACCGGCTGCTGATCCCGCAGATGCTCGAGCGGGGCAAGGGCACCGTGGTGCATGTCACGTCGATCCAGTCGGTCCTGCCGCTGCCCGAGTCCACCACCGGCTATGCCACTGCCAAGGCGGCGCTGAGGACCTACAGCAAATCGATCTCGAAAGAGCTCGGCCCCAAGGGTGTTCGCGTAAACTCCGTCTCGCCGGGCTGGATCATGACCGAGGCTGTCGGGGACTTTCTCGAGATGCTCCGGGCAGCCAATGGCGGTACGATCGACGACGCGCGCCAGTCGGTGCTCGATGCCCTGGGCGGGATCCCGATCGGGCGGGGCGCCGAGCCCGAAGAGGTGGCGGACCTGATCGCCTATCTCGCGTCCGACCGCGCTGCCGCGATCCACGGCGCGGAGTTTGTCATCGATGGCGGGACGATCAGGACGGTGTGAAGAGGGCTTCCCGGCGTTCGCGGTATAGCTGAAGCCGGGAGGTCGCCGCCCCCTCACAGATCGATAACGGCGGCGCGCATTGAGCAGTGGGCCTCACCACGAGGCGCACGGCTTCACGCTGTGCGGAGGGCCTGCTCGACCCAATCCACAATCGCCGACGTCGGCATCGCTCCTGACGTGCGAGCGATCTCCTGACCCTTCCTGATCATGACCATGCTCGGAATGCCGCGAATGCCGTAACGCTGGGCTATCGCGGGCTGCGCCTCCGTGTCGAGCTTGCCCAGCCGCACCCGCGGCTCCAGCCGGGGCACCGCCATCTCGAAATTGGGCGTCATCATGCGGCATGGACCGCACCATTCCGCCCAGAAGTCGATCACGATCGGGACGTCGCTCTTGAGCGTGTGAGCATCAAAATTCGCGGCGTTGAGCTCGACGGCTTTGCCCTGGAAAAGCGGGTTGTGGCACCTGCCGCACTTCGGTTTCTGGTCGAGCTTTGCGCGGGGCACGCGGTTCAGCGACGCGTCGGTGGGGCAGGCGACGACCAACATCTCGGCCGCTGCTGCCGGTGGACGATCGCCGATCGTATCGGACATGATAGCCTCCTGGCCGGTCGGGCGGCATGTCGCACCCAATGCCGCATCTGATCGTCGGGTCAGGCCGCGGAATCGGCCTTCGCGGCTGCGAGCGCGTCGAGCAAAGCGTCGGCCGCAGGCTGGCTTGAGGGCGGGTTCTGCCCCGTGATCAGCAATCCGTCGCGAACGACATGGGGCACGAAAACACCTGCTTTGCTGAAATTGGCGCCAAGTCGCTTGAGCTCGTCCTCCAGCAGGAAGGGAACGACGTCCGTCAAGCCGACGGCTGCCTCCTCTTCATTCGTGAATCCTGTTACCGATTTTCCGGAAACCAAGGGTTTGCCATCGGCGCTTTGAACATTCTTCAGCACCGCAGGGGCATGACAGACGAGCGCCACGGATTTCCCCTGCGCCAAGGTCGCTTCGATCAAGGCTTTCGAATGGCTGTCGTCCACCAGATCCCACAGCGGCCCGTGACCGCCGGGGTAGAAAATGGCGTCGAAATCCGAAGCGTTCATTGTCGAGAGCCGCTCCGTCGAGCCGAGATGAGCCTGAGCGGCGGCATCCTCGTGAAACCGGCGCGTGGCATCCGTCTGCGCGTCGGGCTCGTCACTTTTGGGGTCGAGCGGAGGTTGCCCGCCCCTGGGGCTCGCCAGGGTGATTTCGTGCCCGGCGTCCTTCAGCACATAATAGGGAGCGGCAAACTCCTCGAGCCAGAACCCCGTCTTCCGGCCGGTGTTGCCCAGCTGATCGTGACTCGTAAGAACCATCAGAATCTTCATTGCTGCCTCCATCGCGCGCCCTCCCATCGAGGAAATGGGGCGTGGCGCAGTTCTGTCCACCCCGGCTGTTGCATCAGAAGCCGCCGTAGCTTGCAAATGGCGCGACCGATGGTCATCGGCGGATCATCGGCCTTGGACGCATGTCGTTCGGCGACAGGGAACGCTCATGCCAGCGACTGCGGACGATCGCCGCTGGACAAAAGACCCGTCATGTTGTGCGGATCGATCACGAACTTCTTCGGCGACCCGTCCTGGAAGATCTTATAGGCGTCGACCGCCCCTTCCAGCGGGATCACCTCGGTATTCAGCAGCGGTGTCAGGTACGGCATGCGGTCCCAAAGGATCGCCATCATCAACTCGCGATTATAGCGCATCACGGGGCACTGGCCGGCGGTGAAGGTCGGCGACTTCACCCATGCAGCGGGAAAGCCGAGCGCCATCAGACCCTGCTTGTTGAGCTCGGTCGGTGCGCCGGGGTCCTGACTGGTGTAGACCCCCGGGATACCCATCGCCCCGGCGGGCCGGATCACCTCCATCATCGTGTTGATGACGGCCTCCTCGACGTTGTGCGAGCAGCCGTCCGGCCCGTTGCCGTGGCATTCGAGCCCGACGCAATCGACCGCCGCATCGACCCAGCGCGAGCCGGTGCCGAGGATGGCTTCGATCTGGTCGGCGACGGGGGTAGCGCTCGCCGGGTCGACGACTTCGTAGCCCGCCTGCGCGACCAGTTCGCGCCGGGCCGGGTTGGAATCGCCGACGATGATGCAGGACGCGCCGAGCAGCTGCGCGCTCGCGGCTGCGCAGCGGCCGACCGGCCCGGCGCCCGCAATATAGACGGTGGAGCCGGTTCCCACGCGCGCCTCGACGCAGCCATGATAGCCGGTGGGCAGGATGTCGGAGAGCAGGGTGAGATCCCTGATCTTCTCGATCGCCTGATCGCGATCGGGGAAGCGCAGCAACTGGAAGTCGGCCCAGGGCACCAGCATATATTCGGCCTGGCCGCCCTGCCACCCCCCCAGATTGAAGCCGTACGCGCCGCAGAAGCCGAGTTCCTCATTTGCGTTGAGGCAGACCTCGGTATGCCGTTCCCGGCAGTTGCGGCACGTGCCGCAGGAAACGTTGAACGGCACGGAGCAGATATCGCCGACCTTGACGCGCTCGACATGCGAGCCGACCTCCACCACCTCGCCGGTATTCTCATGGCCCATCAGCATGCCTGCGGGGGCAGCGAAGCGGCCGTTATAGATGTGCAGATCGCTGCCGCAGATGTTCGTCGTCACGATCTTGAGGATGACGGCGTGCTTGATCTTCCTGCCCTGCGGGTCCTGAAGCTTCGGATAATCCTGTTCCTGGAGCGCCATCTTGTGGGGTTCCAGGAACGTGATGGCGCGATTGGCTGTTGGCATGTTGAACTCCCGGTTCTCGCATGATGCCCGCTACGATCGAGAATAGGCGGCGGGGCTCCGCGCGCGTTGACGGTTGTCAATGGGGATGTCGCGTCCGGCCAATCGCCACGCGATCGAATGGCGGGATTAGGGTCGGTCGGGTGACACGCTGAAGGTCAGCTATCGCGCGCCCAGCCGTGATTACCGGGCGATTACTCGACCCTCGCCTGCCGCTTACCTGGACAGATTCCGATACTATAATCAATGTCTTGCAGAAGGTATGGCACGTCCGTCACCGGCGCACGTCCTGATCCGCACAAACAAATGGGGCGGCCTCGTTATGGGGGCCGCCCCAGTTAGTGGGGTCCGTCGGGAGAGAGGGAGAGGACGGACCGGAGATTGGTGTCTTAGGCTGGTCGCTTGTCAGCGCGAGGCCATCTGGCTGTCGGTTTCGACTTCGGCGACGCCGGCAACCTTCAGGGCAGCGCGGAACTGCTTGGCCGCGGCGCGTTCGTTGCCGGCCTGGCAGAGCTTCTTGCCGGTCGAGACGAAGCGCTTCGCGCTCGACTTCTGGCCGGCGCTCGCGCCTTCGGCAGCGGTGCTGGCCTGATCGGCGAGACCCGCGCAACGATAGTCGCCGCTCTGGGCATAGGCCGGGGTGGCGGTGGCCATCAGGCCGGTGAAAGCGAGAGCCGAAGCCGCGACGATCGCGAAAGCGGCGGGGAAGCGGCGGAAAGAGGAGAGCTGAGTGGTCATGGGAGAGGTTTCCTTTCGTTTCGTTGTGCAACCTTTCTAGTTGCTGTTGCGCACATAGATAATCCTCTATAATCTGCAAGTGCTTTGAAGCAGGATTTAACAATCCCTCATGGGGCGCTCGACGGGATCGAAGCCTTTCTGCGCGTTGCGGAAAGGCGCAGCTTTTCCGCCGCCGCATCCGATCTCGGCGTCTCACCCTCGGCGATCAGCCAGACCATCAAGGCGCTGGAGGCGCGCATCGGCGCGCCGCTGTTCATGCGCACCACGCGCAGCGTCGGCCTGACGCAGGCGGGCGAGATGTTCCTCGAACGCGCCGCCCCGGCCTATTCGGGGATCGCCGACGCCTATGAGGCGGCGCGCAACCTGGGCAACCGCCCCGCCGGGCGGCTGCGTATCAACCTGATGCGCGGCGCGGTGCAGCCGCTGTTCGAGCCGATCATCGCCGGCTTTTGCGAAGCCTATCCCGAAATCGAGCTGGAGATTTACGCCGACGACGCCTTGTCGGACCTCAGCGCCGGCGGCTTCGACGCCGGGGTGCGGATGGGCGAATCGCTCGATGCCGATGTCATCGCGGTGCGCCTGACCGGCCCGTTCCGCTTCGTCGTCGCGGGCACCCCCGCCTATTTCGAGAAATATGGCCGGCCCGAGACGCCGGAGGATCTGCGGGGCCATCGCTGTGTGCGCTTCCGCCTCGCGTCGGGCGGGCTGATGCCATGGACCTTCGAAAAGGGGAACCGCGAGTTCGACGTCTCGGTCACCGGCCCGGTGATCGTCAACGACTGGATCGCGGCGACCGTCGCGATGCGCAGCGGGATCGCGATGATCATGACCGCCGAACCCGTCGCCAAGGCGATGGTCGAAGCCGGCGAGGTCGAACTGGTGCTCACCGAATTCGCCGGATCGACCTCGGGCCTGTTCCTCTATTACCCCAGCCGCAAGCAGGTGATGCCCAAGCTGCGCGCCTTCATCGACTATGTTCGCGAATTTTTACCCGACAATGTAACGGGATAGAGGAACCCTCCCGGCGCAGAAACAATTCCCTTGGCAGCCAGCAGAAAAATTGCGCTGGCGCTTTCACCGAAAAGGCGGCAGCCGGTTCTCAATTAAAATGCTTGGGATGTAGATATGTTCGATCTGGCGGCGCTGGACCCCTCTTCGCTTTTACCCTTCATCCTGATCGGTTTCGCAGCGCAGCTCGTCGACGGCGCGCTGGGCATGGCGTTCGGCGTCATCTGCAACACGCTGCTGGTCGCGGTGATGGGCGTCCCGCCCGCGCAAGCCTCCGCCCGCATCCATGTCGTCGAAGTGTTCACGACCGCCGTGTCGGGGATCAGCCACCTGATCCACCGCAACATCGAATGGCCGCTGTTCTGGAAGCTGCTCATCCCGGGGGTGATCGGCGGGGTGCTTGGCGCCTATGTGCTGACCTCGCTCCACAGCGACGTCGTCAAACCCTTCGTCCTCGGCTATCTGGTCCTGATCGGCATCTGGCTGCTCGTTCGCGGGCTGCTCTATCCGCCGAAGGTGCAGAAACCGACGGTCATCGCGCCGCTCGGCCTGATTGGCGGTTTTCTCGATGCGGCGGGCGGCGGCGGCTGGGGCCCCGTGGTGACCTCGAACCTGCTCGTCCAGGGCGCCGAGCCGCGCAAGGTCGTCGGCACGGTGAACAGCGTCGAATTCTTTCTGACGCTGACGGTCTCGGCGACCTTCATCTATCATCTGGGGTTGGCGCAGATTGCGGGTGCGACTTTGGGCCTGCTGATCGGCGGCGTGATCGCGGCGCCGCTGGGCGCGTTCATGGCGAAGCGTTTCTCGGTCAAGCTGATGCTGACGCTGGTCGGCGTGGTGCTGACGGCGACGAGCGCGTTCGGGCTGTACCGGGCGGTGTTGTGATATCCGCCTGACGGCCGGTTTCGACTGATTGCTGCCAAAGCTGACATGTTCCCCGGCGAAAGCCGGGGCCCAGAGCGTTATCGCGCTGCCGCTGGTTCCATCTCTCCCTGGACCCCGGCTTTCGCCGGGGAACCCAAAGGGGAGCTTCCCACCCTAATGCAGCCAATTCAATTGGCGGGCTTGGTCTCGTCGATCTTGTCGACCCATTCGGGATAGAAGCTCGGCTCGCGCGCCGACCAGCCGGGGGCGGTCGCGGCGGCTTCGCTGATCGACTGGAGCAGCAGCTTGCGCTTGTCGGGGTGGAGGTGCGGCAGCGACGCCGCGGCGCAGAAGGCGCCGGGGAGCCACGGCCGCGCATGCGCGCCGAGCAGCCGTTCGTACAGGAAGCGATAGGGCGCGAAGGCGTGAAGCCGGTCCTGCCCGAGGTCGAAGGCCGATACCGCGACGAGCGGCGCCATGAAGCCCTCGAGCGCGTCGAGGCCGCTGTCGTCGGGGATATGGGCGCGGATTTCGGGAATGCGCTGATAGACCTTGGCCTGCACGCGGATCGCGGTTTCCTCGACCATGTCGCGCGACCAGCGGGCGATCGCGTCGTCGCGATCGAGCCCGATGTCGAGCGAGCGGCGGATGTAGCGCTGCGTCGCGGCGGGGAAGCCCGCAAATTCCTTGATCTCCGAGATGGACAGGTCGCCTGCGGCCGGTCCTGAACGCGTCGCCATGGTCATGCTCCCGCACGGCGCCCAGGGAGCCATCCCCCCGGAGGCCTGCATCCGACAATCTGCCACGAAAAGGGTTAGTGGCAGGTTAACCATGCGGTCGGGGATCGTTCAGCATCGTGTCGGGCGTTGCGCGTGTCCGCGACCGGGCCTAATCAGCGTGTCGTGAAATCATAAGACACGCAGGACCACCATGTCGCACACACCGCAGCCGGTTATTTCCGCAACCGGCCTTTTCACCCCCGCCGAACGCATCTCCAACGAAGAACTTGTCGCCAGTTTTAACCAGTATGTTGCGCTGCACAATAGGGAAAATGCGGCCGCCATTGCATCGGGCGAAGTTGCCGAACTTGCTGAATCGAGCGTCGAATTCATCGAGAAGGCGAGCGGCATCGGATCGCGCTTCGTCGTCGACAAGGCCGGCATTCTCGACCCCGAACATATGGCGCCGCGGATCGCCGAACGCGGCAATGACGAAATCTCGATCCTTGCGGAGATCGGCGTTGCAGCGGCGAAGGACGCGCTGGCGCGCGCCGGCCGCGACGCCGCGGACGTCGACGCCGTGCTGTGCGCCGCGTCGAACATGCAGCGCCCTTACCCGGCGATGGCGGTCGAGATTCAGGATGCGCTGGGCATCGACGGCTTCGGCTTCGACATGAACGTCGCCTGCTCGTCGGCGACCTTCGGCATCCAGACCGCCGCCGATTATATCCGCGCGGGGCATGCGAAGAGCGTGCTCGTCGTGAACCCCGAAATCTGTTCGGGGCACCTCAACTGGCGCGACCGCGACAGCCATTTCATCTTCGGCGATGTCGCGACCGCGATCCTGGTCGAGGACAAGAGTATCGCGCCGGCGGGGCATTGGGACATTCTGGGCACCAAGCTGAAGACGCAATTCTCGAACAACATCCGCAACAATTTCGGATTCCTCAACCGCGGCCATGGCGGGATCGACCAGTCGGGGCCGAAGAGCGACAAGCTTTTCGTCCAGGAGGGCCGCAAGGTGTTCAAGGAAGTCGTGCCGTGGGTTGCGAACCTGATCGTCGAGCAGATGGAGCTACTGGGCCTCGAAGGCGCCGACATGCGGCGGCTGTGGCTGCACCAGGCGAACACCAACATGAACCGGTTGATCGCGCAGCGCGTGCTGGGGCATGAAGCAAGCGAGGACGAGAGCCCGACGGTGCTCGACACCTATGGCAACACGTCGAGCGCGGGGTCGATCATCGCCTTCCACCTCCACCATGAGGATCTGGCGGCGGGCGAGACCGGGCTGATCTGCTCTTTCGGGGCGGGCTATAGCGCGGGGACGGTGTTCGTTCGGAGGACCTGAGCGAGCCGGAGGCGCTGGCTGGATTTGTTTCGCGCGAAGACGCGAAGACGCGAAGAGGGCGTGTTCGCCGCGAAGCGGCTTTCCCATTCAAGTCGCATGGAGGATACAGGGCCTATCGGCCCAAACTTCCTTCTTCGCGTCTTCGCGTCTTCGCGCGAAATTTCTTCAAGGCCCTCCCACGAAGACCTCAGCCGCCGTTAAGGCACAAAGGTCGTGAACAGGTAAATCGCGAACAGCATCAGGTGGATCACCCCCTGCAGCACCGTGGTGCGGCCGTTGGCGAGCGTCTGGACCGACACGATCAGCGACAGGAACAAGAGCACGGTCGACTTGGCGTCGAGGCCGAGGCTGATCGGCAGGTCGGTGACGATCGACAGGATCGCGACCGCGGGAATCGTGAGGCCGATCGTCGCGAGCGCCGAGCCGAGCGCAAGGTTGAGGCTGGTCTGGAGCCGGTCGGCCTTTGCCGCGCGCACGGCCGCCAGCCCCTCGGGCGCGAGGATCAGCGCCGCGATCAGCACGCCGAGCACCGCGGGCGGGGCGCCCCACTCGGCCAGCAGCAGCCCCATCACCGGCGACAGCGTCTTGGCGAGCAACACCACGGCGAACAGGCTGGCTAGCAACAGCGCGCCCGAGATCGCGGTGCGCTGGACCGTCGGCGGCGCGGCATGGGTGTCGGGCTCGCCATCGCCATCGACGTCGGCGTCCGGCTCGGGCAGGAAATAGTCGCGATGCCGGACCGTCTGCACCAGCGCAAATGTGCCATAGAGGATGAGCGAAACGACCGCGACGAAGCCGAGCTGGGTCGCCGAATAAAAGGGCCCCGGCACGCTCGACGTGAAATTGGGGAGGACCAGTGTCACGACGGTGAGCACGGTCAAGGTCGCGAGTGCGGCGCCGATGCCGGTCCGCTGGAAGCGCTGCTCGTGATGGCGGATCGCGCCGCTCAAGAGGCAGAGCCCCATGAGCAGGTTCAGGATCACCATCACCGCGGCGAACACCGTATCGCGCGCGAGCGTCTGCGCCTTTTCGGGCTCGGCCTGCATCAGCGTCAGGATCAGCCCGACCTCGATCACCGTCACCGCGAGCGCGAGGATCAAAGTGCCGAAGGGCTCGCCGACGCGGTGGGCGATGACCTCGGCATGATGGACCGCCGCAACGACGGCGCCCATCAGGACGATCGCGACGAGCCAGGCGTTGAGCGGCATCGCGAAGCTGGCGAGCGCGGCGAGAAAGCCGAGGATCGGGAAGATATCGTTGGTGCGGTCGGCGAGGCGGAGTTTTTTGGTCATGCGACCGCTATTGCAGCCACGAACCTGCATGACCACCCCTCAACTCGTCATTCCGGCGAAGGCCGGAATCTCATCGGCGCAGGAAAACGCTGCGGCGAGATCCCGGCCTTCGCCGGGATGACTGACAGGGGCAGCTTTAATGCGCGCGGACGGGCAATCCGGCGGCGGCGAGGCGCGCGTGCGCCTCGGCGATCGTCGCTTCGCCGAAGTGGAAGATGCTGGCGGCGAGCACCGCGCTGGCATGACCTTCGACGACGCCGGCGACGAGATGGTCGAGATGGCCGACGCCGCCCGAGGCGATCACCGGCACGCTGACCGCATCGGCGATCGCGCGGGTGAGCATAAGGTCGTAGCCGTCCTTGGTGCCGTCGCGGTCCATGCTGGTGACGAGCAGTTCGCCCGCGCCGAGCGTGGCGAGACGCACGGCATGGTCGAGCGCGTCGATCCCGGTCGGCGTGCGCCCGCCATGGGTGAAGATTTCCCAGCGGCCCTCTTCGACGCGGCGCGCGTCGATGCTGCCGACCGCGCACTGGCTGCCGAAACGGTTGGCGATGTCGGCGACGAGTTCGGGCCGCGCGACCGCGGCGCTGTTGACTGCGACCTTGTCGGCGCCCGCGAGCAGCAGCGCGCGCGCATCCTCGGCGCTGCGCACGCCGCCGCCGACGGTGAGCGGCATGAAGCAGACTTCGGCGGTGCGGGCGACCATGTCGAGCAGGGTGCCGCGGCCTTGATGGCTGGCGCTGATGTCGAGGAAGCAGAGCTCGTCGGCGCCCGCGGCGTCATAGGCGCGCGCCGCCTCGACCGGATCGCCCGCATCGCGCAGGTCGACGAAATTCACGCCCTTGACGACGCGGCCGTCGGCGACGTCGAGGCAGGGAATGACGCGAACGCGGACGGTCATGGGCAGTCCCTCCCATGTTCCCCGGCGAAAGCCGGGGTCCAGAGCGTTGTGACGCGACGCGGGCCTTGTTGCGCCCTGGGCCCCGGCTTTCGCCGGGGAACGGAAAGCGCCAAGTCGCTCACGCCGTGCCTGCCGCGATAGCTTCAGCCAGATCGAGCCGGCCGTCGTAGAGCGCACGGCCGGTAATCACGCCCTCGATACCGTCCGCGACATGCGGACGCAGCGCATAGATATCATTGATATCCGCCACCCCGCCGCTGGCGATCACCGGAATGTCGACCGCCTTGGCCAGCGCCACCGTCGCCTCGACATTGCAGCCCTTGAGCAGCCCGTCGCGGCCGACGTCGGTGAAGAGGAGCGCGGCGACCCCCGCATCCTCGAACCGCCGCGCCATATCCTCGACGCGCACGTCGGAGACATCGGCCCAGCCCTCGGTCGCGACCATGCCATCGCGGGCATCGACGCCGACCACGATCCGACCCGGAAGGTCGCGCGCGGCGGATTTGACGAATGCGGGGTCTTTCAGCGCCGCGGTGCCGATGATCACGCGCTCGACGCCGAGCGCGAGCCAGCGGTCGACGCCGGCGCGATCGCGGATGCCGCCGCCGACCTGCACCTCGCCCGGAAAGGCCGCGATGATACTCTCGACCGCCGCGCCGTTGACGCTGGCGCCCGCGAAGGCGCCGTCGAGATCGACGACATGGAGGTGGCTCGCACCCGCATCCGCGAACAGCCGCGCCTGCGCCGCCGGGTCATCGCCATAGACGGTCGCGCGCGCCATATCGCCCTCGGCGAGCCGCACGACCTGCCCGCCCTTGAGGTCGATTGCGGGGAAGAGGATCAGGGGCGCCACGTCAGGAACCTTTCGAGCGTCGCGAGGCCGTAGGCTTGGCTTTTTTCGGGGTGGAACTGGACGCCGAGGATGTTGTCCTTCGCGACCGCGGCAGTGAAGGTCGCGCCGTGGCTGCTGGTGGCGGCGACAGCGGCGGCGTCGGCGAAATGATAGCCGTGGAGGAAATAGGCCTCGCCCGCGGCAATCACGGGGTGACGGGCGACCGGCACGACGTCATTCCAGCCCATGTGCGGGATGCGGAGGCCGGGTTGCGGATCAAAGGCGCGCACCGTCCCGCCGATCCAGCCGAGCCCCTTGTGCGTGCCATGCTCCTCGCCCGCGTCGGCGAGCAATTGCATGCCGACGCAGATGCCGAGGAAAGGCGCGCCCTCGCCGCGCACGCGCCGCTCCATCGCCTCGATCAGGCCAGGGATCGCCGAGAGGCCGTTCATGCAAGCGGCGAACGCCCCGACGCCGGGCAGGACGATGCGGTCGGCCTTGGCGACGACATCGGGATCGGCGGTGACGGCGACATTGTCAGCGCCCGCCGCGACGAGCGCATTATGCACCGAGCGGAGATTGCCCGCGCCATAATCGATCAGGGCAATCACGCTCATGGACGGCTCCTAGAGCACACCCTTCGTGCTGGGGATCGCGTCGCCCTTGCGCGGGTCGATTTCGACCGCCTGGCGCAGCGCGCGGGCCAGCGCCTTGTACATGCTCTCGGCGATATGGTGGTTGTTCTCGCCGTACAGCGTCTCGATGTGCAGCGTGATGCCAGCCGCCTGCGCGAAGCTGTGGAACCAGTGCGGGAACATCTCGGTGTCCATCTCGCCGAGGCGCGGCTGCGAGAAGCCGGACTTGTAAACGCAGTGCGGGCGCCCCGAAATGTCGAGCACGCAGCGCGTCAGCGTCTCGTCCATCGGCGCGTGCGCCTCGCCGTAGCGCGCGATGCCGCGCTTGTCGCCGAGCGCCTTCGCTACCGCCTCGCCGAGCGCGAGCGCGCTGTCCTCGACCGTGTGATGCTGGTCGATGTGGAGGTCGCCCTTCACCTGCATCGCAATGTCGATCAGCGAGTGGCGCGACAATTGCTCGACCATATGGTCGAGGAAACCGATGCCGGTGGACACCGAATAATCGCCGGTTCCGTCGAGATTGACGGTGATCGCGATATCCGTTTCCTTGGTCGTGCGCTGGACGGTGGCGGTTCGCATGGCCGACCCCATAGAGCCATTTTTTCGCGGCGCAAGGAGACTCTCCCCCCTTGACCCTCGCCCGCGCGGCGTTCATCCCCCGCGGATGAGTGACGATGTTCGCGACAGCCTGATTCCCTATGACGAAATCGTGCAGGACGCGCTGCGCGCCGTGGTCGGCCGGGTGCTGAGCCAGATCGAGGGGCACGACAGCCTGCCCGGCGAGCATCATTTCTATATCACCTTCAAGACGCAGGCGCCGGGCGTCGACATCCCCGCGCACCTGATCGCCAAATTCCCCGACGAAATGACGATCGTCCTCCAGAACCGTTTCTGGGACCTGACCGTCGAAGACGATCATTTCGCGGTCGGCCTGTCGTTCAACCAGACCCCGTCGATGCTTACGATCCCCTATGCGGCGATCACCGCCTTCGTCGATCCGTCGGTCGATTTCGGCCTGCAGTTCCAGGTCAGCGACGACGATATGGAAGAGCCGGAGCGGCACGACGAAGCCGACAACGACCGTCCCGAGGTGTTGACCGAAGACGGGTCGAACGTCGTGACCGTGGATTTCGGCAAGAAAAAGTAGCGCCGTGGCTCCGCCATGGCCTCCCAGCCGTTTCTGGCAATATTGGGCTCTTGCAGGGATGCTCGTCCTGACCGCCGCCTTCTGGTGGGGGGTCGAGGGCTATGCCGTGTTCGAGGGCGGCTATGCTCGCAGCCAGATAGCCGACGGCCTGCTGCGCTTCAGCCTGCTGATCCTGACCCCTGCGCTCGTGCTGATCTGGCTCGCCGCCGCCTGGCTTCGCCGCCGGGTCGGCGAGGGCGGCTATTGGCAGATGCTCGGCCTGGTCGCGATGATCTGGGCCAGTTCGGTGCTGGCGACGAGGATGCTGCTGGGATGAGCACAAGAATCGAAAGCGACAGCATCGGCGAGATCGAGGTTCCGGCCGAGGCCTATTGGGGCGCGCAGACCGAGCGTAGCCGGCATAATTTCGCCTTCCCGGCGCACGAGCGCATGCCGTTGCCGATCGTCCACGCGCTCGCGCGGATCAAGGGCGCGGCGGCGCGGGTCAACCGGAACCACGGACTCGACGCCGGGCTCGCCGATGCGATCGCGGCCGCCGCCGACGCCGTCGTCGCGGGCGAATATGACGACCAGTTCCCGCTTACGATCTGGCAGACGGGCAGCGGCACGCAGTCGAACATGAACGCGAACGAAGTGATTGCGGGGATCGCCAACGAAAGGCTGGCGGGCACGCGCGGCGGCAAGGCGCCGGTCCACCCGAACGATCATGTCAACATGGGCCAGTCGTCGAACGACAGCTTTCCGACCGCGCTGCACGTCGCCGTTGCGGTCGAAACGACGGCTCGCCTGCTGCCCGCCCTCGCCGCGCTGACCGACGCGCTCGATGCCAAGGCGCGCGCGTGGAGCGATATCGTCAAGATCGGCCGCACGCACCTTCAGGACGCGACGCCGCTGACCCTGGGGCAGGAATTTTCGGGCTATGTCGCGCAATTGATCGCGTGCCGGGCGCGGATCGAAGGCGCGCTGGCGCACAATGTCTGCAAGCTCGCGCAGGGCGGCACCGCGGTCGGGACCGGGCTGAACGCGCCCGCGGGCTTCGACGCCGCGATGGCCGCCGAATTGTCGCGCAGCACCGGCATCGCGTTCGAACCCGCGCGCAACAAGTTCGAGGCGCTGGCGTCGAACGACGGGCTCGTCTTCTTCTCGGGCGCGCTCAATACGCTCGCCGTCGCACTCACCAAGATCGCCAACGACATCCGACTCCTGGGATCGGGCCCGCGCGCGGGCTTCGGCGAGCTTGAGCTGCCCGCGAACGAGCCCGGCAGCTCGATCATGCCGGGCAAGGTCAACCCGACGCAGTGCGAGATGCTGACGATGGTCGCGGCGCAGGTGATCGGCAATCACCAGGCGGTGACCGTCGGCGGGCTGCAGGGGCATCTGGAGCTCAACGTCTTCAAGCCGCTGATCGGATCGAATGTGCTGCGCTCGATCGAGCTGCTCGCGATCGGCATGGCGGGCTTTACCGAGCATTGCGTCGCCGGGATCGAGCCCAATCGGGCGCGGATCGACGAGTTGATGAGCCGTTCGCTGATGCTCGTCACTGCGCTCGCGCCCGAGATCGGGTACGACAAGGCGGCGAAGATCGCGAAACACGCGCATGAGACCGGATCGACCTTGCGCGACGCCGCGCTCGACCTGGGCTATGTCGATGGCGAAACCTTCGACCGCCTGGTCGATCCGCGCACGATGTTGGGGCCGGAACCGCAGGCCCCTTCCGGGCATTGATAGGGACGAAGGAGATGAAGATGATCGGTCGGATCGTTGGCGGCGTCCTCGGTGGCGCCATTGGACGCCAGAAGGGCAATCACGGCATTGCCGGCGCGGTGATCGGCGCGGGCACGCTGTTCGCTGCACGGCGTGTGTTCCCGCAGCGTTATGCGGTCTTCGCGGCGACCGCAGCCGCGGCCTATCTCACGAAGAAATGGGCCGACCGCGCCGAGGCGCGTGAAGCCGCGCGCGAGGCGCATGCGATCGATCCGAAGCTGGCGCAGGAAGGCGTGGTCGATACCTATGCCGGCACGGCGGTCGCGCCCACCGACGGTCAGGCGATCGGCGATGCCCTGCCGCCCTCGATCCCGAGCGAGGGCAATGGGCGCAGTTCGGCGATCCACTAATTTTCACCCTCGTCATCCCGGCGAAGGCCGGGATCTGGACGGCTGATCGCTACGCACTTCCGAGATTCCGGTCGTTACCGGAATGACCAGAGGTAGATTTAACCGCCCGCCTGCCACTCCTTCACCGCCTCGATCGGCGACACCAGCATCAGCACGTTGAGCGTCAGATTGTCGCGGATCGTCCACAGCGTGAACAGCTCGAAGGCGATGGCGAGCAAGAGGGTCACCCACCAGCGCATCTTGCTGGCGGCGAGGAAGCCGAGGATCATGAAGCCGGTGTCGCTGACCGAATTGACGATCGAATCGCCCGAATAGCCGAAGGCCATCGTCACTTCGCGGTAACGGTCGATGATGATCGGCGAATTTTCGAGGATTTCCCACGCGCCCTCGATTCCGATCGCGATGGCGAGCGCGGCCCACAAGGGCCGCGAGGGCATCGCCCAGCGCGTCAGCCCATAGAAGATGAAGCCGTGGATGACGTGGCTGAAGCTGTACCAATCCGAAATCTGCTGGCTGTTCTGGTTCGACTGGACGGTGCCGTGCCAGAGGCTGACCGTGCCGCAGGGACAGATCGGCGGGCGGCCCATCGCGAACAGGATCGCGGTCAGCAGCGCGAGCAGCGCCGCGACGACGATCCAGCCCGTTCGTGAAATCCCCGCCATATGTCTCCCCCTTGACCGCCGCCTTCACCCGCGCGAATAGCGCGCATGGCTGATAGCGTCCATCTGAACCGCCGCGGCGTGTTGTTCGTCCTCTCCTCGCCCTCGGGTGCAGGCAAGACCACCATCTCGCGCATGATGCTCGACGCCGACAAGGATATCGCGCTCTCGATCTCCGCGACCACCCGCCCGCCCCGCCCCGGCGAGATCGACGGGGTCCATTATCATTTCGTCGACACCGAGACGTTCAAGAAGATGGCGGCCGACGGCGAGTTCCTCGAATGGGCGCATGTCTTCGGCCACCGCTACGGCACCCCACGCGCGCCGGTCGAGGAACTGCTCGCCGCGGGCAAGGATGTGCTGTTCGACATCGACTGGCAGGGCGCGCAGCAGCTCTATCAGGAAGCGGGGCCCGACGTCGTGCGCGTCTTCGTGCTGCCGCCGACGATGGAAGAACTCGAACGCCGCCTGCGGTCGCGCAAGACCGACAGCGACGAAGTCATCGCCGCGCGCATGGAGCGCGCCGCGAACGAGATCAGCCATTGGGACGGATACGACTATGTGCTGATCAACGACAATGTCGAAGGCTGTTTCGACGAGGTCCGCGCGATCCTGCGCGCCGAACGATTGAAGCGGCGGCGCCAGATCGGGCTGATCGGCTTCGCGCGCGACCTGATCCGGTCGGTGCCGGATGCGGACAAAAAACTGTAGATTGCGATCCTAAAATTCCGTTCGTGCTGAGCTTGTCGAAGCACTGTTCTTCTCTTTGCGATCGCGAAAGAAAAACGGCCCTTCGACAAGCTCAGGGCGAACGGTTGAGGGGACGGTCCATACTCTAAAATGGCTTCGCCAGCTTCTGCTCCAATTCGGCCACCATCTCCGCGCGGAGCGGTTTCGCCTGCCCGTCGGTGCGGCATACAACAACCGTGTCGCAGGTCGCGATGCAGCGGCCGTTCTGGAACATCGCCTGGACGATCGTCCAGCTCGAGGTGCCGAGGCGGCCGATGCCCGTCGCGATCTGGACCGGATCGGGGAAATTGCCCTCGGCGAGGTAATTGATCTCGACCGCGGCGACCATCGTGCGCTCGTTCGCGGGGCGCTCGGTCCAAGGACGGATTTCGCGGTTCAGCAACACGCGGCCGCTCTCGAACAGGACGGCAAAGGCCACATTGTTGAGGTGGCCGTTGATGTCCATGTCCTGGAAACGCGTCTGGAAATCGATGCAGACGGGGTAGCTGGCGGCGTCGAGCCGCCAGCTTTCCGGTTTCGCCATATCAGCGCGGACCCATGCGGATGCCGCCGTCGAGGCGGACGTCCTCGCCGTTGAAATAGCCGTTTTCGATCATGCAGAGCGCGAGATTGGCATATTCGGCTGGGTTGCCGAGGCGCTTCGGGTTGAGCACCGAGGCGCCCAATGCATCGCGGACATTCTGCGGCGCGCCCGCAAGCAGCGGGGTGTCGAAGATACCGGGCAGGATCGTGTTGACGCGGATATTCTCCGCCGCAAGGTCGCGCGCGATTGGCAGGGTCATGCCGACGACGCCGCCCTTCGACGCCGAATAGGCCGCCTGGCCGATCTGGCCGTCCTCGGCCGCGACGCTCGCGGTATTGACGATCGCGCCGCGGTCGCCGTCTTCGGTGGGGTCGAGCGTCATCATCCCCGCCGCCGACTTGGCGATGCAGCGGAAGGTGCCGACGAGGTTGATCTGGATGATCCAGTTGAACGCATCGAGCGGGAAATGCTTGATGCTGCCGTCTTCCTTGCTGCGGCTCGCGGTCTTGATCGCGTTGCCGGTGCCCGCGCAGTTGACGAGGATGCGCTCCTGCCCGATCGCGGCGCGCGACTTGGCAAAGGCCGCATCGACCGAGGCGTCGTCGGTGACATTGCATTCGCAGAACACGCCGCCGAGTTCGGCCGCCAGCGCGGTGCCCTTTTCTTCCTGCAGGTCGAAGATCGCGACCTTGACGCCCTTGGCAGCGAGCGCGCGCGCGGTCGCGGCGCCGAGGCCCGAGGCGCCGCCGGTGACGACGGCGGATACAGTGGAATCGAGTTTCATATTGGATCCTTTCAGAAAAAAGCATGTGTTCCGGCGAAAGCCGGAACCCAGGGCGTCAACGCGCGACGCTGGCGCCATCCCGCCCTGGGCTCCTGCTTTCGCAGGAGCACGTCATAAAATTAGAGCCGTTCGATGATCGTGACGTTGGCCTGGCCCCCGCCTTCGCACATCGTCTGCAGGCCATATTTGCCGCCCGTCGCGTCGAGCACGCCGAGCAAGGTCGCCATCAACTTGGTGCCCGAGGCGCCGAGCGGGTGGCCGAGCGCGATCGCGCCGCCATGCTGGTTGAGGCGCGCATGGTCGGCGCCGAGATATTTGAGCCACGCCAGCGGCACCGGCGCGAAGGCTTCGTTGACCTCATAAGCGTCGATATCGCCGATCTTCATGCCCGCCTTCTTGAGCGCGCGCTCGGTCGCGAAGAGCGGTTCCTCGAGCATGATCACGGGGTCGCCCGCGGTCACCGACACATGGTGGATGCGCGCGCGCGGGGTCAGATTATGATCCTTGAGCGCCTGTTCCGAGACAACGAGCGCCGCCGAGGCGCCGTCGCAGATCTGGCTCGACGTCGCCGCGGTGATCGAGCCGCCTTCCTGCAGGATCTTGACGCCCGCAATGCCTTCCAGCGTCGCGTCGAAGCGGATGCCTTCGTCGACGAGGTGGACCTGGCGGCCCTCGGGCGTGTCGATCTCGACCCCGACGATCTCGCGCTTGAAATGGCCCGCCTCGGTCGCGGCCTTGCCGCGGCGGTGGCTTTCGAGCGCATAGGCGTCGAGGTCGTCCTTGGTGAAGCCGTGCTTCTTGACGATCATCTCGGCGCCGGCGAACTGGCTGAACATGATGCCGGGGAATTTCTCCTCGAGCCGCTCGGACTTATAATGACCGAGCCCTTCCTTCATGAACAGCGTCGCGACGCTGCCCATCGGCACGCGCGTCATGCTCTCGATACCGCTGGCGAGGACGATGTCCTGTGTGCCCGACATCACCGCCTGCGCGGCGAACTGGATCGCCTGCTGCGACGAGCCGCACTGGCGGTCGATGGTAACGGCGGGGATCGAGTCGGGCAGCTTCGAGGCGAGCACCGCGTTGCGGCCGACGTCCATCGTCTGCTGGCCGCCCTGGCTGACGCATCCGGTGATGACGTCGTCGATCGCCCTGGTGTCGAAATCATTGCGGTCGGCGATCGCGTCGAACACCGCGGCGCCAAGGTCGACGGGGTGGACGCCGGCGAGCCGGCCGCCGCGCTTGCCGCCCGCGGTGCGGACGGCGTCGACGATATATGCTGTGGCCATGGGGAGTTCCTTTCACGTTCTTCCCTCTCCCCTTGCGGGAGAGGGATGTGGAGACTTGGCAGCTTGCTGCCTAGTCGAAGCTGGGTGAGGGGTCGCGCGTAAAACCCCTCTCAAGACTTGCTAGGCGGCAAGCCGCCAAGCCAAGTCTTTCTCTCCCGCAAGGGGAGAGAGTTTTTCGTCAGAGCTTGCGCCCGATCAGTTCCTTCATGATTTCGTTGGTGCCGCCGAAGATGCGCGTCACGCGCGCGGCGCGCCAGGCGCGGGCGATCGGATATTCGTTCATATAGCCGGCGCCGCCGAACAGCTGGAGGCATTTGTCCATCACCTCCCACTGCAGGTCGGTGTGCCACAGCTTCGCCGCCGCGCCCTCTTCTGGGGTCAGCTCCTTCTTGAGGTGCCGCGCCAGCGCCCAGTCGAGGTGCGCCCAGCCGACCTGCAATTTCGCCTTGAGGTCGGCGAGCACGAAACGGCTGTTCTGGAAGTCGAGGATCGGCTTGCCGAACGCCTTGCGCTCGCGCGTATATTCGACCGTGTCGTCGAAGGCGCGCTGGGCCGAAGCCTGTGCGCTGACCGCGATCGACAGGCGCTCCTGCGGCAGCTCGCTCATCAGATAGATGAAGCCCTGCCCCTCTTCGCCGAGGCAGTTGGTGATCGGCACGCGGACGTCGTTGAAGAACAGTTCCGACGTGTCGGCCTCGTCCTGCCCGATCTTGTCGAGGTTGCGCCCGCGCTGGAAGCCCTCGCGATCCGCCTCGACCAGCACGATCGACACGCCCTTCCACGCCGGCTGGGCGTCGGGATCGGTCTTGACGCAGACGAGGACGAGATCGGCGTTCTGGCCGTTGGTGATATAGGTCTTCGACCCGTTGATGACATAATGATTGCCATCCTTCTTCGCGGTCGTGCGCATGCCCTGAAGATCGCTGCCGGTCCCCGGCTCGGTCATCGCGATCGCGGTGATCACCTCGCCCGCGACCATCTTTGGCAGCCAGTGCGCCTTCTGCTCCTCGCTGCCGTAGCGGACGATATAGTTGGTGACGATGTCCGACTGGAGCGAGAAGCCCGTGGTCACGCGGCCGTAATAGGCGCTTTCCTCGTCGACGATCGCATTATAGCCGAAGTCGAGGCCTAGCCCGCCATATTCCTCCGGCACCGTCGGGCACAGCAGGCCAAGTGCGCCGGCCTTGGGCCAGATGCTCTTGGGGACGATCCCCGCCTCGGCCCATTCCGCCTGATGGGGGGCGACTTCCTTTTCGAGGAACTGGCGCACCGTCGACCGGAACGCCTCATGATCCTCGGTATAGGCGGAGCGTGAGAGGGTATCGAGCGACATGGTTTTCCTTTCCCTGTGCGCGGCCGAACGCGAGCGGGAGTCGGCCGCATCTTTCCCGACAACCTGACCTTACGTTTACGTCCACGTCAAGTGGAAAGACGCTACGGCATAAGAGATGTTGCCTTCCTCGCGCCGTCATTGCGAGCGCAGCGAAGCAATCCAGCGTGAGCGCAGGCCGCCCCGGATTGCTTCGCTGCGCTCGCGATGACGAGGCGATTGAGGAACGTCAGCGCCCCCGCCCTCCCGGGAGCGACGAATAGCTTTGCAACCCTGTGCAGCCGTCCCGCAGCCCGCTAGCATCGCCGCCATGGTAGATCTGCTCCTCGATGCCGGCGCGCTGCTCGGCGAGTCGCCGCGCTGGCATGCCGCCGAGGCGCGCCTCTATTGGGTCGATATCGACGCGCACCGCATCCACCGCACCGACCCCCGAACGGGCGCGACCGAGACGATGCAGCTGGATGGCCCCGTCGGCTGCGTCGCACCGCGCGCTGCGGGCGGGCTCGTCATGGGCCTGAAAGACGGGTGTGCCGTGATCGACGCGTGGGGCGACACGCCGCGCGCCTTCGGCCCGGCGGCCCTCGCCGGCATCCCCGAGCAACGCTTCAACGACGGCTGCGTCGACGCCGCGGGCCGCTTCTGGGTCGGCAGCGTGACGAGCGACAAGGCGAACCCCGGCGCGATGCTGTTCCGCCTCGATCCCGACGGTGAGCTCATCCCGATGATCGGCGGGCTGCTGACGAGCAATGGCGCGGCGTTCAGCCCCGATGGGCGCACCTTCTATCACGCCGATACGCCGACGCATGCGCTGCGCGCCTATGACGTCGATCCCGCGACCGGCGAACTCGGCGAGGACCGGCTCTTCCACCAATTCGAACTCGGCACCGGCCGCCCCGACGGCGGCGCCGTCGATGCCGAGGGCTGTTACTGGTCGGCGCTGTGGGACGGCTGGCGCGTCGTCCGCCTGTCGCCGCAGGGCGAACTGCTCCAGACCGTCGACCTGCCCGTCCAGCGTCCGTCGATGATCGCGCTGGGCGGTGTCGACATGCGGACCGCCTTCGTCACCACCGCGGGCAAGAATCTGACCGACGAAGAGCGCGCCGCGCAGCCGCACGCGGGCGGGCTCTTCACTTTCCGCGTCGATGTGCCGGGTTTGGTCCAGCCGGGCTTTGCGGGCCAGGATCCTCCCTGTGCCGCAGGCATGGGGAAGTGGCAGCGCGAAGCGCTGACGGCGGGACGTGGACGCAGCCCCTCCACCACCCGCTACGCGGGCGGTCCCCCTCCCCATCGCTGCCCGAAGGGCAGTTTATCCTGAGCGGCCGGCCTGCCGGCCAGCCGAAGGGCGACAGGGAGGATCTTGCTGCCCTTGCCCCCGCGCGCAATCTCGGGTTAAGGCTCGCGGCAACATGGTTTCGTTCGAAACCAAACCTCCGGGGAGATATGAACATGTCGCGCAAGGCGCAGCCCGCCCTCCGTTTGTCGATGCTGCTTGCATCGACCGCCTTCTTGATGGGTTATAGTCCGATGACCATCGCCGCCGAAACCAAGCCCGCCCCCAGCGCCCCAGCCACGGACGCCAATCCGATGCTTGCCCCCTGGACCGGCCCCTATGAAGGGGTGCCGCCGTGGGACAAGCTCGACCCCGAGCTTTTCCCCGACGCCTTTGAAAAGGGCATGGCCGAGGTGAAGGCGCAGGTGCAGGCGGTGATCGACGACCCCGCGGCGCCGACCTTCGCGAACACGCATGTCCCGATGATGCTCGCCGGGGACACGATGGACCGCGTCTTCGCCCTGTGGGGCGTCCAGACGTCGAACAAGTCGAACGACCGGGTCGAGGACATCGACGCCGAATGGAGCCCCAAGCTCACCAAATTCTACACCGAGCTGTTCCTCGAGCCCAAGCTGTTCGCCCGCTACAAGGCGGTGTACGACAAGCGCCTGACGAGCGGCCTCGACGCGCAGCAGATCCGCATCGTCGAGCGCAGCTATGACGAGATGGTCCGCGACGGCGCCAACCTGTCGCCCGCGAACAAGGCGAAGCTCGTCGATCTCAATGCGAAGCTCGAAGGGCTGTTCTCGACCTTCTCGTCGAAGCTGCTCGGCGACGAGAAGCTGTATACCCTCGTCACCAATCAGGCCGAGCTCGACGGGCTCGAGCCCGGCTTCGTCGCCTCGCTAGCTTCGGCCGCCGAGGCGCAGGGCAAGCCCGGCCAGTGGGCGATCAAGAACACCCGCTCGTCGGCGCAGCCGGTGCTGCAGAACGCGACCAACCGCGCGCTGCGCGAGAAGGTCTATAAGGCCTTTATCAACCGCGGCGACAATGGCGACGCGAACGACACCAATGCGACGATCGCCGAAATCCTGAAGCTGCGCCAGGAACGCGCGGCGCTGCTGGGTTTCCCGACCCACGCGCACTACCGCATGGCCGATACGATGGCGAAGACGCCCGAAAACGCCATGGGCCTGATGATGAAGGTCTGGCCCGCCGCGGTCGCGCGCGTGAAGGAAGAGGTCGCCGACATGCAGGCGATCGCCGATCAGGAAGCGAAGGCGGGCAAGGGGCCGAAGATCACGATCGAACCGTGGGACTATCGCTATTATGCCGAGAAGGTCCGCAAGGCGAAGTACGATCTCGACGAGAGCGAGGTGAAGCCGTACCTGCAGCTCGACAAGCTGGTGCAGGGCATGTTCTGGTCGGCGGGGCAGCTTTACGACCTCGGCTTCCGGGAAAATACGGGTTCGATCCCGGTCTTCGATCCCAAGGTGAAGACCTTCGAGGTCTATAACCTCAAGACGAACGAAAATGTCGGCGTCCTCTACCTCGACAATTTCGCGCGCGACGGGAAGCGGTCGGGCGCGTGGATGACGACCTATCGCAGCCAGCAGACGCTGGGCGGCGAACGCAATGTGCTGGCGTCGAACAACAATAATTTCACCGAAGCCGCGAAGGGCGAGCCGACGCTGGTCAGCCTCGACGATGCGCAGACTTTGTTCCACGAATTCGGCCACGGCATCCACTATCTGCTCCAGCATGTGACCTATCCGGCGCTCGCCGGGGTGCCGCGCGACTTCGTCGAATATCCGAGCCAGGTGAACGAGAATTGGCTGATGACGCCCGAAGTGCTGTCGAAGTTCGCGACGCACTACAAGACGGGCGAGCCGATCCCGAAGGCGCTGGTCGACAAGATTCTGGCCTCCGACAAGTTCAACCAGGGCTTCTCGACGGTCGAATATCTGTCGAGCGCGATCGTCGACATGAAGCTGCACGACCGCAAGACGCCGGTGACCGACGTCGACAAGTTCGAGCGCGAGACGCTGGCCGAAATGGGCATGCCGAAGGAAATCGTCATGCGCCACCGCCTGCCGCAGTTCGGCCACCTGTTCAGCAGCGACGCCTATTCGGCGGGCTATTACAGCTATCTCTGGTCGGAAACGATGGACGCCGACACCTGGGCGGCGTTCACCGAAGCCGGCGGCCCGTGGGACCGCACGGTCGCCGACAGGTTCCGCACGATCCTGTTGATGACGGGCAACGAGACCGACCGCGCCGAAGCGTACCGCGCCTTCCGCGGCCGCGATCCCGACGTGAAGGCGCTGCTCAGGAAGCGCGGTTTCCCGACCGAGTGATTTCCAATTCAACCGGGGAGCAAAGGGGGCCGCCGTGCCCCCTTTGTTTTGCTTGAGGGGATTGGCCGGTTTCGCCCGGTAGTTGCCGTCGCCCCCGCGAAGGCGACGGACTATTTTAACGTCCCCTCCCCACCCCAATGCCGCCTTCACAATCCCGATTGACCATCGCCGAAAACGATATAAATATGATATCATCATTATATCGAATGATTCGGAGGGAAACATGGTCGAGAGTGGGACACCGGCACTGAACCGCAGCCGCGAGACACGCGCCGCGACGCAGAGCGGCTATCTGATGCTGTTTATCTGGTTGGTGCTGCTGGGCGTCGCCGCCTGGGCAGGGATCAGCAATGCCAATTCGGCCATCATGGTGGGGTGGAAATGGATCGTCGTTGTGCTGTCGGTGATCGCGGGCACGATCATCCTCTGCGGCTTTTACCTGATCAACCCGAACGAAGCCGCAGCGATCCAGCTGTTCGGCGCGTACAAGGGCACCGACCGCGAGGAGGGGCTGCGCTGGGTCCTGCCCTGGCTGACGCGCAAGAAGATCGCGGTGCGCGCGAACAATGTCATATCCGACAAGATCAAGGTCAATGATCTGCGCGGCAACCCGATCGAGATGGCGGCGCAGGTCGTGTGGCGCGTCACAGACACCGCGCAGGCGCTGTTCGACGTCGACGATTACAAGGAATTCGTGATGGCGCAGATCGAGGCCGCGGTGCGCTCGATCGGCTCGCGCTACCCCTATGACGATATCGAGCATCAGGAAGTGACGCTGCGCGGCAACCATGACGAGGTCGGGGTCGAACTGCGCAAGGCGCTGATCGAACGGCTCGAGGTCGCGGGGATCACCGTCGACGAATGCGGCCTGACGCACCTCGCCTATGCGCAGGAAATCGCCGGCGCGATGCTCCGCCGCCAGCAGGCCGAAGCGGTGATCGCAGCGCGCAAGAAGCTGGTCGAAGGCGCAGTGACGATGGTCGAGATGGCGCTGACCCAATTGTCCGAAAAGGGCGTCGTCGACCTCGATGACGAGCGCAAGGCGGTGATGGTGTCCAACCTGATGGTCGTGCTGTGCGGCGAGCGCGACACGCAGCCGGTGGTCAACGCCGGATCGCTTTACTGAGCCGGACGACCGATGACGTCTGCCAAAAAAGCCTTTGCCCTCCGTCTCGATCCGGCGCTCTACGCCGCGATCGAGCGGCTGGCGGCGGCCGACTTGCGCAGCGCCAATGCCGAGATCGAGATTCTGCTGCGCGAGGCGCTGGGCCGCCGGGGGGTCAGCATCAAGCCATCGGACGCGCCGAAACGCGGCCGGCCGGCCAAGAAGGAAGGCTGAGATGTTGCACCTGTTACTCGACGACCGCCCCTGGTTCCGCGCCAAGCGCCGGGGCTATGGCACGGGTCTGCCGATCGCCTGGCAGGGCTGGGTGATGCTGGCCATGCACATCGCGCTGATCACCGGGGTCGCGGTGCTGCTGGGCGACCGGCCGGCGCTGTTGACAATCGCCGTCGTGCTGGCCGGGCTCGCGCCGATGCCGCTCTATCGGGCCAAAACCGAGGGCGGCTGGCGTTGGCGGTGAGATCGCCGAAGTTTATTTGTGGGCACCCGCCGATAGGGGCCCTCACCTGCTTGCCCCACAACTTCTAGATGGTTAAGGCCGGTCCCCATGACCGCCGCGCCACCCGCCGTCCGCATTGCCCCCTCGATCCTCAGCGCCGACTTCGCGCGGCTGGGCGAGGAAGTGCGCGCGATCGAGGAAGCAGGCGCCGACTGGGTGCATATCGACGTGATGGACGGCCATTTCGTCCCGAACCTGACGATCGGCCCGATGGTCGTAAAGGCGCTGCGCCCGCATTCGACGCTGCCCTTCGACGTCCATCTGATGATCAGCCCGGTCGACGGCTTCCTCGACGCTTTCGCCGCGGCGGGCGCCGACATCATCACGGTGCATCCGGAGGCCGGCCCGCATATCCACCGCAGCGTTCAGCACATCAAGTCGCTCGGCAAGCAGGCGGGCGTCTCGCTCAATCCCGCGACCCCGGCGAAAATGCTCGACTATCTGATCGACGACATCGACCTGGTGCTGATCATGAGCGTCAATCCGGGCTTTGGCGGCCAGAGCTTCATCGCGAGTCAGCTCCGCAAGATCGAGGCGGTGCGCAAGATGATCGACAAGTCGGGCCGCGACATCCGGCTGGAAGTTGACGGCGGGATCGATGCGGCGACAGCGCCGCTCGCGATCGCGGCGGGCGCCGACGTGCTCGTCGCCGGAACCGCGACCTTCAAGGGCGGACCCGACGCCTACGCCGACAATATTCGCCGCCTGCGCGGCTGATCGAGCAAGGGGAGACCATTGACCTCTGCCCCATCCAGCCCGATTCCCGACGCCGGCGAAGACGCGCCGCCTATCGACGACAGCATCGAGCCCGGCAAAAGGCTGATCCGCCTGCCCGCCGACAAGGGGCTGTCGCTGGGCGACCGCGTGTCCAATTACATAACGCGCCTGACCTGGCGCACGCCGCTCCACGCCTTTCGCCTCAAAGGGCGCTTCCCGCTGAAGCTGCTCGGCGTGCCGGCCGACCCGGTTCCCGGCGACAAGCGCGCGGGCACCGCGATCCGCGCCGGGCACTTCCTGCATCGCGGCCTCCGCCTCTCGCTCGGCGACCTCGATTTCGCGAACCTCGATGTCGCACCCGCCTTCGCCGACTATCTGCACAGCTTCACCTGGCTGCGCGACCTTGCCGCGACCGGCAGTCGCGCCGATGGCGCCCCGATCGCCGAGGCGGTGGTCCGCCACTGGCTCGCGGTGCATGGCGAGGCGGTCGGCGAACCCGCCTGGGCGGCCGAGAATACCGGCTGGCGCATCCTCTTCTGGTCGGCGCACGCGCCGCTGATCCTGTCGTCGAGCGACCTCATCTATCGCTCGGCGGTACTCAATCATCTGGCGCGCGCCGCACGGCACCTCGACCGCGTGGCCGACAAGACGCGCCCCGGCACCGGCCAGCTGGTGGCGTGGATCGGCATCGTCGCCGCCTCGCTGTTGATGCCGGGAGGCGAGCCGCGGCAGGTGTTCGGCGAGGCGGGCCTGCGCAAGGTCATCGAGACCAGCTTCTACGCCGACGGCGGGAATATCGCGCGCGCGCCGCAGGCGCAGCTCGACGCGATCATGGCGCTGTCGATGCTGGCGCGAATCTATGACATGCGCCGGATGGAGGTGCCGCCCTTCGTGCAGGAAGTGCTGGCGCGCACCGTCCCCGCCTTGCTCGGCCTCGTCCACAGCGACGGCGGCATGGGCAGCTGGCAGGGCAGCGGCGCAACCTCGGCCGAGCATATCCGCGCCGTCGTCGCGGCGAGCGGCGTGCGCACCCGGCCGCTGAAGCAGGCGCGCGACTGGGGCTATCAGCGGGTTGTCGCGAACAAGGTCGTGCTGCTCGCCGATGCCGCCCCGCCGCCGATCGCACGCGTAACCGAAGCGGGATGTGCTTCGACGCTGGCGTTCGAACTGTCCGACGGCGACGAGCGCATCGTCGTCAATTGCGGCGGCGCGGCGCTGACCGGCGCGACGATCCCGGCCGACCTCGCCCTCGGCCTGCGCACCACCGCGGCGCACTCGACGCTGACGATCGGCGACACCAATTCGACCGCGATCCTCCCGGGCGGCACATTGGGACGCGGCGTCACCGAGGTCGAGCTCGACCGGCGCGAGACGCCGCAGGGCAGCCGGCTCGAGATGAGTCACGACGGCTATGCGCGCCGCCACGGCCTGATCCATCGCCGCCTGCTGATCCTGTCGCCCAACGGGCGCGAGCTGCGCGGCGAGGACATGCTGCTCCCCGCCCCGCGCGCGCGGCGCAAGGGCGACAAGAAATTCACCCTGCGCTTCCATCTCGGCCGCAACCTGTCGGCCAGCCTGACCGCCGACAAATTGGGCGCCTTGCTGCGCATCGCGGGCGGGCCGCTATGGCAGTTCCGTACCAGCGAAGGCGCGCTGGCTATCGAGGAAAGCCTGTGGGTCGACGGCAACGGCCGGCCCTATCCGACCGAGCAGCTTGTCGTCACCGGAACGACGCCGGCGGGCGGCGTCAGCATCGGCTGGATCTTCAAGCATATCGGATAGCGGACGGGCCCCGACGGGCCCGTCACGACCGCGGAATTAACCGGCCGACCTTAAAAGTTGACCCTGATCCCGCCGGTAAAGCGGCGGCCAAAGCGTTCCCATTCGATGGTCTGCCCGTTGGTGCTGGGCGAGGGGATGCCGGTGGCGGTCAGCAGATTGCCGGGATCGGAGAACCGGCGGCCCGGGTGGTTCAGCAGGTTCGAAGCGTCGAAATAGACCTCAAGGTGCCGGTTGACCGCATAGCGCGCGGAAAAATCGAGCTCATCGTCCGAATCCCAATAGGTATCGCCGGCATCCACCAAGGTGTCGGCGATCGTATCGAGCCATTTGCTGCGATTTTGATATTGGAGACGCAGCGAAAGGCCGTATTTCTCGTAATAGGCCCCGATGTTGTAAACAAAGTCCGAGGTGCCGGGCAGGCGGACCTTGCGCGCGGGTACGCCGGGGACGGCCGGCTTCTCGACCCTGCTGTTGTTCAGCGTCAGGTTGGCCGAGATGCCGAAACCGCCCATGAAATCGGGCAATCCCAGGCTGTCCGTCCACGGCTCAAGCTGCAATTGCGCGGCCGCTTCCATCCCGTAGATCCGGCCATCGCCGCCGTTGGTGATCCCCGAAAAGACATAGGTCGAACGATCGATGCCGTTGCTGTCGAGGACGTTCGAATTGAACGTGGCGGACTGGTTGTAAAGGACGTCCTTCACCTTCTTGTAGAAGAAGCCCGCCATCAGATATCCCTGCGGCCGGACATACCATTCCAGGTAGGCGTCGACGCCATAGGCGCGTTCGGGCCGGACCGCGGGATTGCCGCCCGAAATGGTCTGATTGGCGTCGTTGATGACGACATTGGGGCGCATCTGATCATAGTCGGCGCGCGCCGCGCCCGAATTGAAGGACAGACGGAATTTCTTGGTATCGTCGACATTATAGTTGAGGTGCAGGCTTGGGAACGCCAGCGTCTGCTCCGATTCCGCCGTAATGCCGGTCGCGATGCCGCGGTTTTTGATGTGCTCAACGCGAACCCCGCCGACGAGCGAACCCCAGTCATACCGCACGGTGCCCATCGCAAAGCCGGCGTAAACCTGTTCTCTCACGTCGTAATTATTCGCGGTCACCGGCGCAAAGGCGAACGCCTGCTGCGCCGCCTCCGACGCAGCACGCATCTTGGCGATGTCGAAATAGCGGAACGTGTAGCCCATCGGGATTTCGCCGAGGAACGCCTGATCGGTCGAAAATTGCTTGTAGTCGACCGGGATGATCGTCGCGGCCTGGGCCGCGCTGAGGACGATGCTGTTTTCGTCGGCCACTTTGGTGCGCTGATCGAACTGGAGGCCGACCTTGAACGTCGCCTCGCCGCCCAGAAAGGCGGTGTCGCGCGACAAGACCAGCTTGCCCGTATAGGCCTTGGTGGTGTCAACGGCATCCAGAACGGTGAATCCGGACAGCGGCTTGGTGAAATCGTCGACGGCCGTCACCGCATTTCCCGCCTGAAAGCGCGTCGGCGACGCCAGCTGGATCGTCTGAAACAGCGTCAAGTTCGACCGGTTGGGATTCGAGAAGTCATAGGCCACCGTGGGACGCAGGGTGCGGGTCGACGGGCTGTCCCAGGTCGCCTCGCCCACGACCGAGCGGTCATCCTTCGATTCGGTATAATTGCCCACCCACGACAGCCGCCACGCACCATCGCCGAACACATGATCCCCGGCGAGGGTGTTGGTGAAGATCGACTGGCGAAAGGCGCGCAGCGTCGAGCGCTGGCGGATGTCGATGCCGTAGATCGTGCCCCTTTGCGGCGTGTTGCCGATACAGACATCGGCGTAGCCGCTGGTGGTCGGGGTCGGGTTGACCGTCCCGCTGCAGGCCGCCGTGTTGGCGACCAGGTCGCCCTGGCGGTCGTCGAGGTCGAAGCGATAATTGTCGCGGGCTTCGTCGTCGGTGAAGATGGTATAGATGGACTGCACATAGATGCTGGTGTTGTCGTCCGGCTTCCAATCAAGACGTCCCGACAAGGACCAGTTCTTGCGCGTCAACCGATACAGTTTGTTTTCGGCCTCATGCGCCCAGAATCGCGGCTCCCATCCCGGACGCTTGTCGCCGGTCAGCGGCGTCACGCCGGGATCGCTGCCGACGCGCTCGTAATCGGTTTCGAAATTGTCGGTAATCATGTTGCGTTTGTAATAGCTGCCCGACAGCAGAATCCCGACCTCGCCCCCGCCGACATCGAAGCGGTCCGCAAGCACCAGCGAGCCCTCATATTCCTTGCGATCACCGAGCTCGGCAAAGCCGATCCCGGCCTTGCCGGCGATGTGCAGCCCCGCATAATCGAAGGCGGAACGGGTGATCACGTTCACATTGCCCGCGACCGTCTCGCCGGGCATGTCCGGGGTCACCGCCTTCGACACGACGACCTGGCCGGCGATCGCCGAGGGGATCGAATCGAAACGCGCGTCCCGGCCCTCGGGGCTGACGACGTTGATGCCGTCGAAGGACAGCGTCGTCCAGGTTTTGGGCGAACCGCGCAGGTTGATATAGCGCGCCTGACCCTGATCCCGCTCGACACTGATGCCCGGCAGGCGGCTCGTCGCCTGGGCAATATTCTGATCCGGCAGCCGCCCGACGGAGTCCGAAGATATGACCGCCACCAGTGAATCGGATTTGCGCTGCACGTCCAGCGCCGCTGCCTCGGATTCGGCGATGGGGCGGCTTCCGGTCACGACGATGGTCGAACCATCGCCCTCGCCTTCCTCGACCGGCGCCGAGCCTGCGCCGGTTTGTGCGAGCGCAAGGTGCGGAACCAGCGCTGCGGCCAGAGCCAGAACAGCGACGGAATGACGAGCCGAAGATCGAATCATGGAGATGCCCCCTGTTTGAGTTGTCGGGCCTCTAGGGGCGGGGTGTGACAGTTTGCGGCGACGCGCATGACGGTTTGATGTCAGTTAAATGTCAGAAATATTGTCATATTGACCCGGCGACGCTTTGCTGGAACGGGGCGCGGCCAGTCGCGCATGGCGCGTCCGCAAACAGGGGAAAATCGAATGGCCGTGATCGGAAAGTGGAAGCTGTTGCCGTCGCTCGCGCTCGCGATGGTTGCGACGGGGTGCGCCGCGCAGAAAGCCGGACCTGTTATCAATGGCCTGCCGCCGGTCCCGGTAACCGCGAGCGGCGAGACAGCCCCGGTCGGCACTGGCCGTGCGGACGCCGCCGACGATCCGGCGATCTGGGTCGATCCTGCCAATCCGAACCGCGCGCTGATCATCGCCACCGACAAGAAGGCCGGCATTCACGTCTATGACCTGACCGGCAAGGACATTGCCTTCATCAGGGGCGGCCTCGTCAACAATGTCGACGTCGCGGGCCATATCGTCGCCGCGAGCGACCGCAACGACGGCGTCAATGCGCATATCGCGCTGTTCCGGCTCGACCCCGACAAGCCGTCGCTGACCGCGCTCGGCCGCGCCGCCGCGGGGACGGGCGAGGCCTATGGTTTCTGCCTCAAGAAGACCGCGCCGGACGCGCCGCTGACCGCCGCGCTGATCGTCAAGGACGGCACGGTGCGCGTCGGCACGCTGACCGCGGAAGGCGCGCCGAGCTTCACGGTGCAGTGGGAGTACAAGATCCCGACCCAGTCCGAAGGCTGCGTCTTCGACGGCGACACATTGTACGTCGGCGAAGAGGATGCCGGGATTTGGCAGCTCGTGCCGAACGGCACGACCGCAACGGCGAAGCTCGTCGCGCCGGTCGACAACCAGCGCCTCGTCGCCGATGTCGAAGGTCTCGCGACAATCGACCACAAGGGCCGGCGCTATCTGCTCGCCTCGTCGCAGGGCGACAACGCCTATGCGGTCTTCAGGCTGCCGGGAGCGGACTATGTCGGCCGCTTCGCGGTGACCGCGGGCGCGTTCGGCGCGACGAGCGAGACCGACGGGATCGAGGCGGTCGCAGGCAATTTCGGCCCGGCCTACCCCGACGGCCTCTTCCTCGCGCAGGACGGCGACAACGCCCCCCAGGCGCAGAATTTCAAACTGGTGCGCTGGGACGTGATCGCGGCGGCGCTGGGGCTGTAGGTCGCAACCGGGACCACATTTTCCGTTCGTGCTGAGCTTGTCGAAGCACCGTCCTTCCTTTCGGGCGTCGCAAGAAAAAAGAGCGGCCCTTCGAAAAGCTCAGGGCGAACGGATTTAGGTTGCAATGCCGGCCATTTGATCGGACCCGGCTTGCGATAGCGGGTCCAGCGGCCTAGGGGGGCCGCGTCATCTCATCGCCAGCCGAGGCCCTTCTAAATGACCGACCTGATTCCCGTCCGCCGCGCGCTCCTGTCCGTCAGCGACAAGGCGGGGCTCGCCGAGCTTGCCGCGGCGCTCGTCAAGCATGGCGTCGAGCTGGTCTCGACCGGCGGCACCGCAAAGGCGCTGCGCGAGGCGGGGCATGACGTGCGCGACGTCTCGGACCTCACCGGCTTCCCCGAGATGATGGACGGCCGCGTCAAGACGCTGCACCCGACGGTGCATGGCGGCATCCTCGCGGTGCGCGACGATGCGGCGCATGTCGCGTCGATGGAGGAACATGGCATCGGCGGCATCGACCTCGTCGTCGTCAACCTCTACCCCTTCCTCCAGACCGTGATGTCGGGCGCCGACCGCGATACGATCATCGAGAATATCGACATCGGCGGCCCCGCGATGGTCCGCTCGTCGGCGAAGAACCACGCCTTCGTCGGCATCGTCACCGAGCCCGAGGATTATGCGGCGCTGATCGCCGAGATGGACGCCAATGGCGGCGCGACGACGCTCGCGCTGCGCAAGCGCCTCGCCGCGACCGCCTTTGCGCACACCGCCACCTATGACAGCATGATCGCGCAATGGTTCGCCTTCGCCGACCAGGGCAAGATGTTCCCCGACACGCTGCCGCTGACCACCAAGCTCGCGACCGAGCTGCGCTATGGCGAGAACCCGCACCAGAAGGCGGCACTATATCTCCCCGCCGGTCCCGCCGCGCGCGGCATCGCGCAGGCCGAGCAGGTGCAGGGCAAGGAGCTGAGCTACAACAATATCAACGACGCCGACGCCGCGCTCGAGCTCGTCGCCGAATTCCGCGAGGCCGATCCGACCTGCGTCATCGTCAAGCATGCCAACCCCTGCGGCGTCGCGACCGCCGCGACGATCGCCGAAGCCTATGACGCGGCGCTCAAATGCGACGATGTTTCGGCGTTTGGCGGGATCATCGCGGTCAACCGGCCGCTCGACGGCGCGACGGCGGAGCTGATCAGCGGCATCTTCACCGAAGTCGTCTGTGCCCCCGACGCCGATGCCGATGCGCGCGCGTTGTTCGCGAAGAAGAAGAACCTGCGCCTGCTGCTGACCGGCGAACTGCCCGATCCGGCGCGCGGCGGGCTGGTGTTCAAGACGATCGCCGGCGGCTGGCTCGCGCAGAGCCGCGACAATGGCCGGATTACCCGCGCCGACCTCAAGGTCGTCACCGACCGCGCGCCGACCGAGGAAGAACTGACCGACGCCCTCTTCGCCTGGACCGTCGCCAAGCATGTGAAGTCGAACGCGATCGTCTATGCCAAGGGCGGCTCGACCGCGGGCATCGGCGCCGGCCAGATGAACCGCCGCGACAGCGCGCGCATCGCTGCCGTGAAGGCGCGCGAGGCCGCCGAAAGCCATGGCTGGGCCGAGGCGCGCACGGTGGGCAGTGCCGTCGCCAGCGACGCCTTCTTCCCCTTCGCCGACGGCCTGCTCGCCGCGGTCGAAGCGGGCGCGACCTGCGTCATCCAGCCGGGCGGCTCGATCCGCGACGACGAGGTGATCGCCGCGGCGAACGAAGCCGGTCTCGCGATGGTGTTCACGGGCATGCGGCATTTTCGCCATTAAAATCCCGTTCGCATCGAGCCCTTCGACTGCCCTGCGGGCGCTCAGGATAAACTTCCGGCGAATGCCGGAAGTCGAGATGCCCATCGGTCGTGCGCGTCTTCGGGGTGTCTCGACTTCGCTCGACACGAACGGCATAGGAAATCGAGGCCGTCGCACGGACGGCATTTGACAAGGACCAGCATGACCGAAATCGTCCGCAAGCCGTCGATCATCCAGCGGCTCTACACCTGGACGATGGAGAAGTCGGCGCACCCGCACGCCGAGTTCTGGCTGGCGCTGGTCTCCTTCGTCGAGGCGAGCTTTTTCCCGATCCCGCCGCATCCGCTGCTCGGCCTGATGTGCCTCGCGAACCCGAAGAAGGCGGTGCGCTATGCGATCATCTGCACGCTCGCGTCGGTCGCGGGCGGGATGCTCGGCTATTCGATCGGCTATTTTCTCTACGAGAGCGTCGGCCTGTGGCTGCTCGGCGTGCTCGGCCTGACCGACGCCTTTCCGCCGGCGGCCTGTTACCTGCGCGAATTCGGGGCAGAGATCATCCTGATCAAGGGCGCGACCCCGATCCCGTTCAAGCTGCTGACGATCACCGCCGGCTTCATCCACATGAATTTCTGGACCTTTTTGTGGGCGAGCCTCGCGAGCCGGGCCTTTTCCTTCATGCTCGTAGGCATATTGTTCCGGCTGTTCGGGGCGCCGATCAAGGCGTTCATCGACAAATATCTGATCTGGGTCACCGGCGCGTTTCTCGTCGCGGTGGTCGCGGGTTTCCTCGCGATCGGCGCGCTGTCGGGCGATGGCACGAGCAAGGAAGCCGACAAGTGCAGCGGCGCGACGCTGGAAAGCATCGGGCTGGATCGGAAGTAAGGAAGTCGAACCGCGAATAAGCGTGTGTCCCCGCGAAGGCGGGGACCCATCTTCTGCCGGTTCGGAATAGCGCGGTCCGGTTATGGGCCCCCGCCTTCGCGGGGGCACGCAGCTTTTTGCCTCGTCTATTCGTTCGCCGCCTGGTGCAGCCAGTCGGCGTGCCGCGGGGCCTTCTTCGTCTGGCTCCACTCTTCCAGCATCAGCGGCGCGACGCGCTTCAGTTCGGCATATTGCTCGTCGGTCCCGATGTCGCACGCAAGTTCGACGCGGTGGCCGTTGGGGTCGAAGAAATAGATCGACTTGAAGATGCCGTGATGCGTCGGCCCGAGCACGTCGATGCCATTGGCTTCCAGATGCGCCTTGGCGGCGACCAGCTCGTCATAGCTGCCGACCTTGAACGCGAGATGCTGGACCCACTTCGGCGTATTCTCGTCGCGCCCCATGTCGGGCTGGTTCGGCAGCTCGAAAAAGGCCAGGATGTTGCCGTTCCCCGCGTCGAGGAAGACGTGCATGTACGGGTCATACTCGCCGGTCGAGGGCACATGATCCTCGGCGAAGGCGGTGGTATAGGTCATGCCGAGCATGCGCTCGTACCAGTCGACCGTTTCCTTCGCGTCCTTGCAGCGATAGGCGGCGTGATGGACGCCGCCGAGCTTGATGGGCGATTGGCTGGTCATATACCCAAACTCCGTTCGTGCTGAACCCACCCTATCCCGTTCGCCCTGAGCTTGTCGAAGGGCTGCTCTTCTCTTTGGGCCGCAAAGAAGAAGAACGGTGCTTCGACGAGCTCAGCACGAACGGAAGCAGGATCAAGCCTCTTCTTTGATTTCCAACGCTCCGCGGCGAATCTGGTCCATTTCCATCGATTTGAACAGCGCGGTGAAATTGCCCTCGCCGAACCCTTCATCCTTCTTGCGCTGGATGAATTCGAAGAAGACGGGGCCGATCACGGTCTGGCCGAAAATCTGGAGGAGCAGGCGCGGGTCGCCATCCTCGGTCGAACCGTCGAGCAGGATACCGCGCGACTGGAGTTCCTCGACCGGCTCGCCATGCCCCGGCAGGCGGTCGGCGAGCATCTCGTAATAAGTCGCCGGCGGTGCGGGCGCGAACGGATTGCCGAGCGCCTTGAGCTTGTCCCACGCGGCGTAAAGATCGTCGCAGCTGAACGCGATATGCTGGATCCCCTCGCCATTATAGGCGCGCAGATATTCCTCGATCTGGCCGCCGCCGCCCGCGCCTTCCTCGTTCAAGGGAATGCGGATCTTGCCGTCGGGGGCGGTCATCGCCTTCGAGGTGAGGCCGGTATATTCGCCCTTGATGTCGAAATAGCGGATCTCGCGGAAGCCCGCGATCCGCTCGTAGAAAGCGGCCCAGTGCGCCATGCGGCCGCCATAGACATTGTGCGTCAGGTGATCGATCAGCTGCATCCCCGCGCCGACCGGATGGCGATCGACGCCCTCTTCATAGACGAAATCGATGTCGTAGATGCTGAGATCGTCGCCGTACCGGTCGATCAGATAGATGATCGACCCGCCGATGCCGCGGATCGCGGGCAGGCGCAGTTCCATCGGGCCGGGGGTGGTTTCGACCGGCTCGGCCCCGCGTTCGATCGCCTCGGCATAGGCCTTCGCCGCATCGCGGACGCGCCAGCCCATGCCGCACGCCGACGGACCATGCTCGGCGGCAAAATAGGCCGCGGGCGACTTGGGTTCGTAATTGGCGATCAGGTTGATCCCGCCCTGGCGCCACAGCTGGACGTCCTTCGAGCGGTGATGCGCGATCTGGGTGAAGCCCATGCGTTCGTAAACGGGTTCCAGAATGCCCTTCTCGGGCGCCGAAAATTCGACAAATTCAAAGCCGTCGAGGCCCAGCGGGTTTTCGAACAGATCGGCCATGGTCAAATCCCCAATTAGTTTCAATTGAAACTATTATGGTGGATCGGGATGGGCAAGTCAATGCCCCCGATCGTCGACGAGACGTCGATGGGGCGGAAATTTGGATCACGCGAAGACGCGAAGGCGCGAAGAGACGTGCCGCGAAGCGGCCTTCCGTCCCAGCCTCGCGCCCGGCCCCCATCCTTTGTCAGAAAAAGGGCCTGACGGCCCGAAGCTTCATCTTCGCGCCTTCGCGCCTTCGCGTGAAACTATTTTCTACGCCGCCGCCGTCTCGATCGCCTCAAGCGCCTCCATCCACGCCGCTTCGACGCTCTCCAACTCTGCCGCGAGCTTGCCGCGGCGCTGCGACAGGTCGCCCATCGTCAGTTTCGCCAGCGCGGGTTCGGCGCTCGCGGGGTCGAACATCGCGCGGTCGATCGCGCTGATCTGCTGCGCCAGCTTTGCCGCGCGCGCTTCGTGATCCTTGGCGGTCTTGCGGAGCACCGCCTGCGCCTCGCGCGCCCTCGCGGCCTCCTGCCGCGCCGACTTGGCGTCCTTCGATTTCGCCGCGGGCTTCGCATCGTCGTTCGCGGCCGATTTGCCGAGAATGAAGGCGACATAATCGTCCATGCTGCCGTCGAAATCGCGCGCCGTGCCATTGTCGACGAGCACCAGCCGGTCGGCGGTGAGTTCGAGCATATGGCGGTCGTGGCTGACGATCAGCACCGCGCCGTCGAAGCCGTTGAGCGCCTGCACCAGCGCCTCGCGCGCATCGACGTCGAGGTGGTTGGTCGGCTCGTCGAGGATCAAGAGGTGCGGCGCCTCGCGCGTGATCAGCGCGAGCGCGAGCCGCGCGCGTTCGCCGCCCGACAGCTTGCCGACCTCGGTCGTCGCCTTGTTGCCGGTGAAGCCGAAGCGCCCCAATTGCGCGCGCACCGCGCCGGGCGTCTTGCCCGTCATCACGCGCGTCATATGGCCGAGCGGCGTGTCGCTGCCGTCGAGTTCCTCGACCTGATATTGGGTGAAATAGCCGACGCGCATCTTGCCCGCGAAGGCCATCGCGCCATCCTCGGGCTTGAGCTGGGCCGCGAGCAGGCGCGCCAGCGTCGTCTTGCCATTGCCGTTGCGGCCGAGCAGCGCGATCCGGTCGTCGGGATCGATGCGCAGGTTGAGGCGGCGCAGCACCGGCTCGCCGGGGGCATAGCCGACGCTGGCAAGGTCGAGCGTGATCAGCGGCGGCTTGAGCTCGTCGGCAGGGCTCGGGAAGTCGAACACCAGGCTGGGGTCTTCGGTAATCGCCACGATCGGCTGCATCCGCGCGAGCTGTTTCGCGCGCGACTGCGCCTGCTTCGCGGTCGAGGCGCGCGCGCTGTTGCGCGCGACATAATCCTGCAGCTTCGCGCGCTGCGCGTCCTGCGCCGCCTTGGCGGCCGCAAGCTGCGCCGCACGTTCGGCGCGCTGGCGCTCGAAATCGTCGTAGCCGCCGGGATAGAGCGTGACCTTCCCGCCTTCGAGGTGCAGGATATGGTCGACGACATTGTTCAAAAGGTCGCGCTCGTGGCTGATCACGACGAGCTGGCCCGGATAGGCGCGCAGGAAGCTTTCGAGCCACATCGTCGCTTCGAGATCGAGGTGGTTCGACGGTTCGTCGAGCAGCAGCAGGTCGGGGTTGGAGAAGAGCAAGGCGGCGAGCGCGACGCGCATCTTCCACCCGCCCGAAAAGCTGTCGAGCGGCTGTCCCTGCATCGCCTCGTCGAAACCGAGGCCGATCAGGATGCGCGCGGCGCGCGCGGGCGCCGTATAGGCGTCGATCGCGATCAGCCGCTCGTGGATATCGCCAAGTTTGCCTGGATCCTGCTCGGTTTCCGACGCCGCGAGCAGTTCGGCGCGTTCGGTGTCGGCCGCCAGCACGGTGTCGAACGGCGTCGCCGTCCCGCTCGGCGCTTCCTGCGCGATATAGCCGACGCGCGTGCGGCGCGGCATTTCGATGCCGCCCTCGTCGGCCTCGAGCTGGCCGATCATCACTTTCATCAAGGTCGACTTGCCCGCGCCGTTGCGGCCGATCAGGCCGACGCGGCTCCTCGGCGGCAGGCTCGCGCCTGCGCGGTCGAGGATGGTGCGCCCGCCGAGGCGCACCGTAAGGCCGTTGATCGTCAGCATATATACCTAACCCGTTCGTCATCCCGGCGAAGGCCGGGATCTCGCCCCAAGCTGATCGCGAGCCGTTGAGATTCCGGCCTTCGCCGGGATGACGCTGATAAAAAGCGAGGGCGCCCGTAGCATGTTCGGCGCCGCCGCCCAAGTCCCGCGCTGGCATTTGCCCCGCGTCTGCGGCAAAGACGGGCGATGGCCGACCTCGCCCCCTTTCATATCGCTTTTCCCGTCGACGACCTCGACGCCGCGCGGCATTTCTACGGCACCGTAATCGGCTGTGCGGAGGGGCGCAGCGCCGCCGACTGGATCGACTTCAACCTTTATGGCCACCAGATCGTCGCGCACCGCGTCGAACGGCGTGAAGCGGTCGCGGGGCATAATCCGGTCGACGGCCATGACGTGCCGGTCCCGCATTTCGGCGTCGTGCTGCCGCCCGCCGACTGGCAAGCGCTCGCCGACCGGCTGAAAGGCCATGGCGTCGCCTTCGTCATCGAACCGCACACGCGCTTTCCCGGCCAGCCGGGCGAGCAATCGACGATGTTTTTCCTCGACCCCGCGGGCAATGCGCTGGAGTTCAAGGCCTTCGCCGATCTGGGGCAATTGTTCGCGAAATAGGCCTAGTGCGACGCGCCCATCGAAATCTGCTTGGGGCGGGGCGCGAGCCAAACCGCCGCGGCCGCAATCACGAACACGACACCCGAGGCGAGGAAGAGGTGGAGCACGCCGATCGTTGCCGCCTGGCCCTCGACCAGCCGGTCGAGCACCGCGCGCGCCTGTTCGAGCGTCAGCCCGGCGCCTTGCAGCGACGATAACGTCGCTTCGGAATTGTTGAGCGACGACACCAGTTCGGACCGCGTCGTGCGGCTGGCATCATCCCACGCCGTCGTCGCGATCGCGGTGCCGATCGCGCCGCACAGCGTGCGCAGAAAGCTCATCAATCCCGCCGCAGAGGTTTGCAGGTGCGCCGGCACCGAACTCAGCGCGAGCGCGGTCAGCCCGACGAAGAAGAAGGGCATGCCCATGCCCTGGAGGACATGCGGCAGCGCGAGCGTCCAATAGTCGACATCGGCATTCCAACTCGCGCGCAGGACCGACATCAGCGCCATCCACAGGATCCCGGCGCAGATAGAGATGCGGATGTCGAATTTCCCTATCAGCCCGGCGGCTACCGGCGACAGCAGAACCGCGAACACCCCGATCCACGCGACGACATAGCCCGTCTCGGTCGCGGTGTAGCCCACGACCTGCTGGAGCCACAAAGGCGTCAGAACGACCTGCGCAAAGAAGGCCCCGAAGCCCAGCGAGATGGCGAGCGTCGCGAAGCTGAACCCCCTGAAGCGGAAAACGCGCAGATTGACGACCGGATTGGCGTCCGTCAGCTCCCAGATCACGAAGGCGGCAAAGCTGATCGCGGCAACGATCGCGAGACCGACGATCCACGTCGAGCCGAACCAGTCGTGCTCGCGCCCGGTGTCGAGCATGATCTGGAACGCCCCGACCGAGAGGACGAGCAGAACCAGCCCGATCACGTCGATCCGCGCCTTCGCGCGCTTGGTCTCGAAGGGCGAGAGCAGGGTGAAGACGCCGAAGGCGCAGATCGCGACGATCGGCAGATTGATGAAGAAGATCCACGGCCAGGTCCAATTGTCGCTTATCAGGCCCCCGAGGATCGGGCCGAGGATCGGCGCCGTGGTCGTCGTCATCGCCCAGATCGCAAGGCCTATGCCGGCCCTTTCCTTCGGAAAGATGCGCAGCAGCAAGATCTGCGACAGCGGCATCAGCGGGCCGCCGGACAAGCCCTGCAACACGCGGAACAGGATAAGTCCGTCAAGGGTGCGCGAAATGCCGCAGAGGAAGGAGAAGATGCCGAAGCCGATGATCGAGATCATGAACCAGCGCACCGTCCCGAAGCGCATCGCGAGCCAGCCGGTCAGCGGCACGCTGATCGCGTCGGCGACCGCATAGCTGGTGATCGCCCATGTTCCCTGGGTCGGCGACACGGCAAGGCCGCCCGCGATGTGCGGCACCGACACATTGGCGATCGTCGTGTCCAGAACGACGACGAAATTGGCGAGCGCGAGCGCGAACGCCGCGACGATCAGCCGCACGCCGGTGAGCGGTTGCGGTTCGCTGTGAAGGGGGGCTGCGGCGCTCGCCATGGGTCAGCTCACTTGCCGCGCGTGTCGATCGTCGCTTCCATCGACAGCCCGACGCGCAGCGGATGCTCCTTCAGGTCCCTGGGATCGAGCGCGATGCGCACCGGCAGGCGCTGGACGACCTTCACCCAATTGCCCGTCGCGTTCTGCGCGGGGATCAGCGAGAAGGCGGCGCCGGTGCCGCCGGCGATGCCGATGACCTTGCCGCGATAGACGACGTCGCTGCCATAGAAGTCCGAGGTCAGCTCGACCGGCTGGCCGATGCGGATGCGCTTGAACTGGCTTTCCTTGAAATTGGCGTCGACATAGGCGGTCGCGACCGGGACGATCACCATGATCGGCGCGCCCGCGGCGATCCGCTGGCCGACCTGCACCTGCTTGTTGGTGACGACGCCGTCGACCGGCGCGCGGATGACGGTGCGCGCAAGGTCGAGCTTGGCTTTCTCCAGCCGCGCCTGCGCCGCCGCCACGTCGGGGGCGGTGTCGATCGTCGTGCCGCGCACAAGCGCGTCGGCGGCGCCCAAATCGCCGCTCGCCGACCCGCGCGTCGCCTCGGCCGAGGCGATCGTCGCCGCCGCGAGGTCGCGCGCCGCGGTTGCCGAGGCGAGCGCGGTGCGCGCGATCGTCAGCTCCTCGGCCGATACCGCGCCGGTGCCCGAAATGCTTTCGCGCCGCGCCAGTTCGGCGCGCGCCTTGGCAACAGCCGCGTCGGCGTCGCGCAGCCGCGCCCGTGCTTGCGCGATATCGGCGCCCCGCGCCGCGACGCGCGAGCGCGCGGCATCGGCGTTCGCGCTCGCCTGCCCATAGCGCTGGCGCGCCTGGCGCAACGCCGCTTCGGCATCGGCGACCGCGAGCCGGGCATCGGCATCGTCGAGGATGACGAGAATGTCGCCTTTCTTCACGACCTGCGTGCCGCCGACGCGAACCTCCTTGACCGGACCTGCGACCAGCGCGGTGACCGTTGCCGACTCCGCCCCGACATAGGCGTTGTCGGTCGACACGCGCCCCGCCTGGGTCAGGAAATACCAGACGCCCCACAGCAGCGCGATCGTCGCAACGACGATGGCAAGGATCTTGAACAGCCGCGCGCGCTTCTGCGGCTGCGCGGTGTTTTCTACGGGGGTGTCGGGTGTCGCCGTAGCCGTATCGTCGGCCATCGTCATTCTCCTGTCTGGGTCTGGTAGCCGCCGCCGAGCGCGCGGATCAGGGCAATATCGAGCGTAAGCTGGCGCGCCTCGAGGTCGGCGACCTGCCGCGCGAGCTGCGTCATGCTGTCCTCGGCGGTAAGCTGGGGGAGCTGGTTCGAGAGGCCGGCGCGATAGCGGAGACCGGCAAGCCGGGCGGCGTCGGTCGCGGCCTTGAGCGCCTCGCGCCGCTCGCCGAGTTGACGCGCGGTGGCACTCCGGCTCGCGACGATGTCGGCAACATCGCGCAGCGCAGCGATCAACGTGCGGTCATAGTTTGCGACCGCGCTGTCGAATTCCGCGCGAGCGCCGCGGTAGCGCCCCTGCAATCGACCGCCCTCGAAGATCGGCAGGCTGATCGCAACGCCGCCATTGCCGTATTCGGAACCCGACTTGAACAGGTTCGACAGGCCGAGCGACTGGAAGCCGACGAGTGCCGAGAGGTTGATGTTCGGATAGAAATCGGCGCGCGCGACGTCGATGCGCCTGGCGGCCGCCTCGGCACGCAGCCGCGCCGCAACGATGTCGGGGCGGCGGCCGATCAGGTCGATCCCCGCCTGCGGCGGCAGGCCGATGCCGGGCGAAGCGAGTATTGGACGCGTGATCGACAGGCCGCGGTCGGGACCGGCGCCGACCAGCGCGGCGAGGCGATTGCGCGTCGTGGCAATCGCTTCCTCGAGCGCGGTCGCATCGCCGCGGGCGGCGGCGGCGCGGCTCGCCGCCTGTCGCTCGGCCGACTGGTTTTCGATTCCGGCGGCGGCGCGCTTGCCCGAAACGTCGGCGCTCGCGCTGCGCACGCGCACCGCATCCTTCGCGACGTCGAGCGCCTGATAATAGGCCGCAAGATCGGCATAGGCCGATGCGATCCCGGTCGTCAGCATCAGCCGCGCCTGCGCTGCATCGACACGCGCCGCCTCGGCTTCCGAGGTGGCGGCGGCGAGCGCCGCGCGGTTCTTGCCCCACAGGTCAAGATCGAAGCTGAAGGTCGCGGCGACATGGCCGGTGTCCTGAATGCCGTCGGGCACGAACTGCGGCGGAATGCCCAGATTCTTGCTCTGCTGCGTGCCGCCGACGCTGCCCTCGGCGCCGACGCGCGGCAGCAGCGCCGCGCCCGCCTGTTGCGCGATCCCTTCGGCGGCGCGGACGCGGGCGGCGGCGGTCGCGATGTCGGGCGAGCCCTTGAGACCCTCGGCAATCAGCGTGTCGAGCTGGGCGTCGCCGAAGCTTTGCCACCACCCTTCGACGGGCCAGGCGCCAGCGTCGTCGGCCAAACTCTCCGACGATTGGAGCGAGTCGGCGGCGGCCGGAACGGGCTTCGGCCCGAGATCGGGAACGCTTGCGCATGCCGCAAGCAGGCTCAAAACAAGGGCGGAGGGGAGAATCTTATTTTTCATGGCATCCAACGATACTAGCTGGTATCATGCGCCCATGAACTCCGGAGACTAAGTTGTCAATCGAAATGATACCAGCTAGTACGGCACCTGCCGACGACGCTGCCGCGCTACGCCGCAAAGCCTTCATCGATGCCGCCCGCGAATCCTTTTTCGCTAATGGCTATGCGGGCACGACCATGTCCTCGATCGCGAGCAAGGTCGGCGGGTCGAAGACCACGCTGTGGAGCTATTTCCCCTCGAAGGAGGATCTGTTCGCGGCGATCGTCGACGATATCGTCCACCATTATGGGCAGGTGCTTTCGATCGACCTGCCCGTCGACCGCCCGGTGCCCGAGGTGCTGCGCAATTTCGGTAATGTGCTGATGGCCAAGCTGACGTCGCCGCCGCTGCTCTCGCTCCACCGGCTCGTCGTCGGCGAGGCCGACCGCTTCCCGCACCTTGCCGAGACCTTCTACGATCGCGGCCCGCGTCGCGGGAAAGCGCGCGCCGCCGCATGGGTGGCCGAAAAGATGGCGCGCGGCGAGATCCGCAGGGGCGACCCAATGCACGCGGTCCAGCAGTTCGCAGGCCTCTGCCAGTCGGGCGTGTATCAATTCGCCCTGCTCGGCATGCACAAGGCGGCCGACCTCGACGAGCTTGGCAAGGAAGTCGACCTGGCGGTCGAAAGCTTCTGCCGCGCCTGGTGCCCGGCGGAAGCGAGCGCTGCCTAATCGGACGCGTCGTTCGCGCGGTCGAACAGATCCATGAAGTCGCGTGCGGCATCTCGCTCGGCGGCATCCTTGAACGCAACGTCGAGATCGGGCGCGACGCCGAGGATGTACATCAGCGTCCAAAGCGCGAAGCGGCGACCGCCGTTGGTCTCGAGCCCGAAGTCGACGCGCATCCGCTCGGTCCCCGCGGCAAAGGCCTCCGGATGCAGCGCATCGAGGTCCGCGGTGCCGAAATAGCGGCGAAGCTGGTCGTCGAAATCCATGGCATCCCGTCGCAGAAAGCGGCGACAAAGCCAAGCGCAGTGCGGCGCGTTGTCAGCGCAGCGCGGCGTCCTTTGCCGGCGCGGCGCCGGTCCTGAACGATCCGTTCGCAAATATACATTAGTCTGATCGACGCGGGGCGATCGACTGCGCTATGCTGAGGCATCGACCTTCGAGGACCCGGCATGGCAAGCGACGAGCCGCAAGGCGTGAAACCCTATCCTGGCCCCGCCGGCGGCTGGGGCGCGCTGCGTGCGGTCGCGCGTGCGGTGCGCGAACAGATGGGGGCGAGCCCCGATACGCGCGCGCTGCTCCAGATGAACCAGCCCGACGGCTTCGACTGCCCCGGCTGCGCCTGGCCCGATCCCAAGCATACCTCGTCGTTCGAGTTCTGCGAGAATGGCGCGAAGGCGGTCACATGGGAAGCCACGCCCAAGCGCGTCGATCCGGCGTTCTTTACCACGCACAGCGTCGGGGAGCTGTGGCAATGGTCGGACCATGATCTGGAGGATGCCGGCCGCCTGACGCATCCCCTCGCTTATGACGCGACGAGCGACCGCTTCGTACCCATCGCGTGGGACGAGGCCTTTGCGCGGATCGGCGCCGCGATGCGCGCGATCGACGACCCCGATGCGATGGAATTCTATACCTCGGGCCGCGCGTCGAACGAGGCGGCCTTTCTCTACCAGCTGCTCGCGCGCACTTATGGCACGAACAATTTTCCCGACTGCTCGAACATGTGCCACGAGGCGACGAGCACCGGCCTGCCGGTGTCGATCGGGGTCGGCAAGGGCACGGTGACGCTCGAGGATTTCGAGCTTGCCGATGCGGTCTTCTGTATCGGGCACAATCCGGGCACCAATCATCCGCGGATGCTGGGCACGCTGCGCGAGGTGGCGCGGCGCGGCGCGCCGATCATCGTCGTCAATCCGATGCGCGAACGCGGGCTCGAACGATTCCAGGATCCGCAAGCTCCGGTCGAGATGGTGACGCTGAGCGCAACGCCGATCGCGTCGGCCTATCATCAGGTGCGGATCGGCGGCGACGCCGCACTGTTCAAGGGGATGATGAAGGCGCTGATCGAGGCCGACGCGACCGATGTCGCCGCGGGCGGCGCGGGTTATCTCGACCGCGCGTTCATTGCAGAACATACGCTTGGATATGAAGAGCTTAAGGCCGATATTCTGAGCACCGACTGGCGCGCGATCGAGCGCAAATCGGGGCTGACGCGCGCCGCGATCGAAGGCATTGCGCGCACCTATTGGGAGGCCGAGCGCGTGATCGTCTGTTACGGCATGGGGCTGACCCAGCACCGTCACGGCACCGAAAATGTCCAGCAGCTCGCGAACCTGCTGCTGCTGCGCGGCAATATCGGCAAACCCGGCGCGGGTATTTGCCCCTTGCGCGGCCACAGCAATGTTCAGGGCGACCGCACCGTCGGCATCACCGAACTGCCGACCGAGAAATTCCTCGCGCGGCTCGATGCGGCGTTCGGCATCGCCAGCCCGCGCAAGCACGGGCATAATGCGGTCGAGGCGATCGCGGCCATGCGCGACGGCACGGCGAAAGGCTTCATCGGGCTCGGCGGCAATCTGGCGGTCGCGATGTCCGATCCCGAGGCGTGCTTCGCGGCGTTCCGCAAGCTGGACCTGAACGTCCAGATCTGCACCAAGCTCAACCGGACCTGCCTGCTGACCGCGGGCGAGACGATCATCCTGCCCTGCCTCGGTCGCACCGAGCGCGATGTGCAGGCGAACGGCCCCCAGTCGGTGACGGTCGAGGATTCGATGTCGATGGTCCACGCCTCGCACGGCAAACTGAACCCGGCCTCGGCCGACCTCCGATCAGAGCCCGCGATCGTCGCGGGAATCGCGAAGGCCGCAGTGCCGGAGGCAAGGATCGACTGGGACGGACTGATTGCCGACTATGATCGTATCCGCGACAAGATCGAGGAGGTTTTCCCCGACTTCTACGACTTCAACGCCCGCATCCGCACCCCCGGCGGCTTCCGCCTGCGCGTCGGCGCGTCGAACCGCGAGTGGGATACCCCCGACGGCAAGGCGCATTTCCTCGTCCATCCGGGAGTCGATGAGGATGACGGCAAGGACGATACGCCGCTGACGCTGACCACGGTGCGTAGCCACGACCAGTACAACACGACGATCTATGGCCTGAACGACCGCTACCGCGGTGTGACCGGGCGCCGCGACGTGATTTTCGCCAATGCCGAGGATCTGGCGGCGATGGGACTCGCGCACGGAGACCTAGTGGATGTCGTCGCGGGATCGGGGCGTGTGCTCGCCGGCCAGACCGTGCTCGCGCACGCTATCTCGCGCGGATCGGTCGCGGCCTATTATCCCGAGGCGAACGGCCTGATCGCGCTCGACGATTACGACCGGAAGAGCGGGACACCCTCGTACAAATCGGTTCCCGTGAAGCTGCGCCGCGCAGAGGCGGCCTGACAGCGCCCCATCCCGTCAGCCAGACACGAAAAACCCGCCATCCCTTGCGGAAGGCGGGTTTGTGTTGGTTGCGGGAGTAGGATTTGAACCTACGACCTTCAGGTTATGAGGCTTGCATCACCTGATATTTTTCAACAACTTAGATCGTTGATACATTCCGAAAACGCCCCGGATGCGGGGTAAATTCGGAATGGCGCCGATCAGCCTGGCGGCGCGAGCGGGTTCCCGCAGACCGTATCGAACTTGGCATTGTGCGCCTCGATCTGTCGCACCGTCTCGTCGCTGTCGGCCACGTTGCCTTCGTCCTGGACGGGCCGCCCCTCGGCCAGCGCGATCGCCCGCTGCGCGAGATCGAGCTGCGCATAGCTGATCGCCGTGAACAGCGAGCAGCTGACATCGCTCGGCGGCTTAGCAGTTTTGCTTTGTCCGACTGTGGCGCAGGCACCCAGCGCGGCGAGCATCGGCATCGCGATCGACAGCGGCAGCAGCCGCATTCCCCTTCTCGACATTTTCAAGTCCTTTCGTTGCGGCGGCCGCGGCCGCCGTCGCCGCGCCCTTCTGTTCGGCGGCGTCGACGGCGACGTCGGTCTTGTGGTTGGTGATGGCGGTGCAGCTCCTGAAGCCCGCGAAGATCGCGATCGCGATCAGCACAAGGCCGGCGACTTTCCACCCCCACGAGAGCGCCTTCAGATTTGGAAACATGGCAATAGTCCCTATTTTACGTTTCAAGAGTCACTGGGCGCATTCGGGTGTCGAGAGCTACCCATGTGGCCCGACGCCCGCTCATCGACTCCTGCGCCCTGTTTCCGGCGATCAGGGGATGGGGTTTTCAAGCGCATGGATCCTCGCCTCGTAATTTCCGAGCAGCTCGCCCAGCGCCGTGCCCGGGTCGGCCGCGACCTCGAGCACCTTTTCCTCAACGACAGCGGCCGCGCTGGCTGACTGCACGGCTGCGGCGGCGATGGCCTGGCGCTGTGCGATCGGTCGCTGCGGTAGGATGCTGGAAACGAAGCGCGGCATTATTCCACCCTGTCGAGCACGCGTTCGGCGTCCTCGCCGGTCGCCTCTAGCTCATTGTCGCCGACGCGGAATTTGAATGTGCGTCGGCCCAGAACGGCAGAAAATCCGACCAACACGACACCGATCAGGATAAGGCAGCCATAAGCGAAATAGGCGACGGGCCAGGGCGATGTTGATTTTTCGGCCACCTTGTCGAGCGCGCGCCAGGCGAGGATCGTGACGGCAACGCCGCCGCCGCCGAGCAGTAGCACCGCCCACAAACTCCGCCAGTCACGCGCCGTCCAACCCGTAGGCAGCGGGCTCACCGCGCCCACTCGCCGGTTTTGGCGTGCAGCCATTTCAGGAACTGCCCGACGGTCTTCCCTTTCAGGATCGACGGGTTCGCGCGCGTTGCCGCCGGTCCTGCCAGCGCCTCGGCCGACGCGCCGACATCGGCGCCGATCAACGACGCTGCGGTGAGGGCACCCAGGAAATGCGCGGCATACAGCGAAGCGGCATTGATCGGGATGCCACGCTGGCGCAGGTAAGCGGCGTTCTTGCCGGTGAAGCTCTTCACGCGCTGCAGCTGCTCATCGGTCGATGGCTGCAGGCCGCCAAAGGCTTTCGACATATCGCTGCCCCATCGGCCGCCTTCGCCTTCCCATGTCGACTTGATGAACTGGTAGAGACCCGACGCGCTCGAGCTCTCCGCCTTGACATAGGGCCGGTTGCCGCTCTCGATCTTCGCGAGCAGCGGCCAATAGCTTTCGGGAATTTCGCCGACCGCGGCATTGCGATCGGTGCCCGGTCGCGGCGGCAACAGCTGGTCTAGCAAGGCGAGCGTGTCCTTGCCGGCCCAGCCGTCGATAACCGCCAGGCCGCCCCGTTCCTGGAACAGCCGCACGAATGCGTCGTCGCTGATCGTCGTCATGCCACACCCCCCTTTCCGGCGATCTTGTCGCCCCATTTGCGCAGCCAGGCGAAGGCTTCGCCGGTCAGCAGCCATTCGATAAAGGGCGTCCCGCCCGTCGCGATCAGGAAGGCGGCTAGCGGCGTCGTGACGACGATATCGACCACAGGCACCACCTTGCCGGCGAGCGCCGGGGCGAGGAACAGCGCCAGCCCGATGGACCCCGACAGCGCGATCATCGCCCACAGCGCGGTGTTGATCCCGTCGGCCTTGCGCTCGCGCGATTTCCACAGCGAATGACACAAGGCCAGAAAGCCGCCCAGCGCGAGCGCCCCCACGAACTCGACGGTATAGACCGTCGGCGCCGCCACGCTCGCCGCGCCCGCCACGCTATAGGTGAACAGCAGGCCGAACGGCTCCGCCTTCATCATATTCTGCCCCTTGATGATTGGATCCGCGGAGATCATGCGGCGAGATCCCCGAAAATCAGATCGGCATGATCGTCGGTCGGATGGGCGCATGCGGTCAGCTCTGAGAAGAGAAAAGGCTTGTTCACCGTTTTGCCACCCGACTGATCGCCTCAATCTCAATTCGGGCATAGGCCGTCGACACGGCATAATCCGCGCCTGCAAGTGCGATCGTCAGCTGATTTGTCCCGCCGGTGTAGGTTGGGGTTAATGCGGCACCGTTTTGCGCAAAATTTGCGATGTTGTTCGCGCCCTCGACCGCAGTCCCCCCGCCGCCGCCGAGATTGTAGAGCGCCACTATGTCCTCGCGATAGCAGGATTTCTGGCCCGACGCGGCGCCCGGCGCGGCTTCTGCATAAATCTTGACCTTGAATGTGGAAATGAACCCAGACGTCGCTGGCAAGGCGATAGCTATATTGCCGGAAGTTAGGTCGCCAAATTTGAAAAACACATCAGAGTCGGCGCGATATCGTACCCGCGCATTCTTGACGTCGAAGGTTTTCAGCTGGTTGAACCCTGAGAAGCCCGGCATTATGGCAATTGGAGTTGCGACGGCTGGCGATGCATACTGAATTACGTGGGCACCCGCGACTGTTCCCCAGTTGCCATCGATGCTGATCGGGCCCCACTCGTTGGAGATTGCTCCGAAGTCCTGCGAACCGCCGGTATAGCTGCGCAGCACGAGCCGCGGGATGCCCGCGCTATCTTCGATGGCCCTGGACAACTGCAGGTTCAGAGAGATTTCGCCAATGTAGCCGCTGCCGCTGGTCGGCTGATGCTCCAGATTGATCAGCTCGGTATATTTATCGAGCGACCCAGAGAGAGCGATGGCAAGTTTGATACCAGACGTATCGCGCTGATATCGCTTAATCAAGAAGGCGCATTCAGTGGCAGGTCCGTCGCCGTCATCATGGGCCGAAATATGTAGGTCATGATTGGTTACGCCGTAAGCAAAGTAGGCGCGGCGCGCGTTTTCCGTCGCAAATCCGCCCGAAACATTATCGCCATTTTCCTGGAAGGACGGGCCGTAGTAGCAGTTCTTGAACCTGCAATTGGAGCCGAACGAGACGCCCGAAATGCGATGGCTGTCGCCGTAAAACAGGCATGGGCCAAGCATCTCCTCTGCACTGAAATTCTCGAACGAAATGTTTTCGCTTGGGCTGGATTGACCATTGAAGGAAAAGGCAAATGCGCCCTTCCAGGTCTGATCGATATCGAACCCTGTATCGGTGGCTCTCACATTCCGGATGGCGAGATCCTGGACGTCGGCAAATTCAATCCCGATCGCGACGACGCTCGCGGTCGTTTCCATCGTGACCGTGGCACCGTTCCAATCAAGAACGGCATTGCGCAGCCCGGTGACGGTCAGGATCGGGGTGGAGCCCAGCGACACAGTGCCGAGGTCATAGCTTCGCCCGGCCCCCGCCACCAAAAGGCCGCCGCCCTGCGCTACCCAGGCGGTAAAGGCGGCCTCGAGCGTGTCGACGTCCGACATGCCGGTCTCGCGATAATCTTCAATGAACAACGGCAACCGCGACACTACCTGGCTTAGCGCCCCGCGCGATGTGAGCACGAGCGCGTCACCCCCAGCCGATGCAAGCTGGCCGCGCAGATCGGGATCGTTGCCCGTCCCAGGGGCCCTGATAGGCAATCCTTCCGCGTCGAAAGCGAGATAGCCGCCCGCGCGTCCCGCAGCAGATGGCAACGTGGGCGCTATTTCGCCACGCGGCACCATCAGCGCTCGGACGGCCGTATCGGTGGCGTCGCGGCGCAATTCCTGCGCCGCGATCATCGCGCGATCGAGCGCGCGCTCATGGCTCTCTGCCGGAAAATCGTCACCCGCGGTATAATCGGTCGGTTGATCGAGCGCCATTTCGCCCTCGATCCGCCACAGCGTCCCGGTGGCGATCGGCGCCAGCGGCGTGACGCTGCCCCCTTCGCTGTTGCCGGCACCCGCGACGGTGAAATCGGTCCCGCGGACCAGCACCGTTTCGCTGCCATCGGCGTTGACGCGCGTCACCTTTAGATCGTCGGCGGCGAGGAATTTGAAGGGGACAGGCCGCGCGGTCGCGCTGTCATCGCCCGGATATTCGCGAATGCGGAAATCAGCGTCGACGCCGACAGTCATGCGGGGAACCTTTCGCCTATTCGACGAGGTTCCCTACATCGGGCGCGCGGACCTCCTCCAAATAGTCCCCCGGCGCCCAAAAGTAATCCTGCCCCTGTTCGGCGGCATAGCGCTCGAGGCGCTTGAAGCGCTCGCGATAGTTGGGATCGACCATCACCGACATCTCGTCGAGCATCAGCCGCTCGAACGCCAGCCGGGTAAACCAGAGCGATCCGACGCCGGGTGTTTCACTCTTGAGCAGCTTTATCGCCGCCGCGCCCGGGTTCGTCTTTTCGCCCTGAACAGCCTTCAGCGGCTCCCCGACAGCCAGCCCCAGGGCCGCGTCGACCGTGGCGAACGCGGGCCCGGCGAGCACGCTGCTGATCCCGCCGCCAAAACGCGACTGGCTCGACCGCAGAAAATCGCCGTAAATGCCCAGGCCGCCCCCCTGCAGCACCGATGCGCCCCAAAATGCCGCGGTCGCGCCCGGATCCATGCTGTCATAGATCGGCCGCGGGTCGCGCCCCTTGGCGATCTCCTTCAGCTGCAGCGCGGCCGCACCCATCACGGTGGTATAGATCGTCATCATCGCCGCGTAACGTGCGCGATCCCACCCGGTCAGCGCCATGGTGCGCTGCATCTGCGCCATGGTCAGCCCGACCGCGAAGCTCTTGAACTGGAACGCGGTGCGGCCGACCTCGCCCAGGATGGTCCCCTTCGGCAGCGCGCTGTTGACCATCGCCCCCATCGCCACCCCTGGCACAGGCACGGCCATATCAGTTTCGGCCAGGATCATCCCCATCATGCGGTCGCGCAGCGCCTGGTCGCCTATCGCCTCGGGCAGGATCCAGTCGGCGCCGCGCGCTTGGGTCAACGGGGTTGCGCGGATCTTGTCCCAATCGGCCGCCCCCATGCCATAACGCTCGAACGCGCCGCGAAACGCAGGGTCCAGACGGTCGAAGGCTTTCGCCCGTTCGCCGGTGATGTGCGAAAGAAAGTCCATGCCGAACGCCCAGCGCCCGCTTTGCGTGACCGCGCCCAGGCCGGAGATCCGCATCGTCCCTTCGGCCAACCGCCGCGCCCATTCGCCGGTGAGCTCCTCGCCGGTCATGCGCGCGGTCGAGGCCGACATCTGGCTTGCTTCCTCGGCGATCAGCCCCATTCGCATCGCCAGCGCCTGATCGCCAGCGTTCGCGGGATTGAGCAGTTTCAGCTGCGTCCACAGCTGCGACGCAACCGGAATGCCGTTCATCTGGCGCGCGAGCAGTTGCGTCGCCTGGTCTGACGTCGTCGACAACACGGCCGACCCCAGCTTGGTCGCGACCTGCCAGCTGCGCAGCGTCGAAAACCCGAGCGCAAGGCGCCGATTTTCCGGGCGACGGTTCGCCCCCGAGATCTCGTCATAGATCCGCTGCAGCCGCGACCGTGCGGCGAACGCAGCATCGCGGCGCTTTTTCGCGCCGGCGCCGCCCTCGGCCGCCTTCAGGTTGGCATCCTTCTCGATCGTGTCACCCAGCCATTTCAGCGTCGCGGTCGGGTTCGGGCCCAGCCGCTCCATCAACGCGATATCGCGCGACATGGCGTCGATATGCGCCATCATCGTGTCGAACGCGCTGGCGCCGCCGCCATATTTCGCCTGCATCGCCATCCAGCTGTCGGCGTCGGCAAAGGTCAGAAAACGATGATCGGACCGGCGGTTCGCCATGCTCGCTGCGCCGGCCTGCCCTCCCGGGTCGCGGTGTGCCCAGCCATCGGTCGAGATCGTGTCGAACACATCACGCAACACCGCGTCGAACGCCTCGTCGCTGAAGGGCGCGCCGGTTGCCCCGTCGATCATCCGCGATCGATCAAGCGTCGCCGCCATGTCGGCGCGCCACTGGTCGAAGCCTGCCGCCGCAACCGCGTCGGGATCCCAGCTCTGCGGCAGTCCCCAATCCTCGAGCTTCCCGATATGGCCGCCCGCGGCATTGTACCGCTGGCGCAGCGCTTCGCTCGCCTCGCGCCAGGCGTCGGCCAGCTCGCGCGCCGACAGGTTGCCGGTCGATCCTGGCTGGAACAGCTCGCGCACCATGTCATCGAGCTCGGCCTTGTTCCGCACGCGGCCAAGCAGGTCGCGGCTATGCTTCTGCAGCACGGCCGACATGGTCGCGTGGGCCTGCCCGCGCACCGATTTCCAAAGATATTCGACATTCTGGTACGGCGCATATTCGCTGCGCACGAGCAGCGCCTCGCCCGCCTTCGCCAGCCGATCGGGCGCCGCGTCGTCGATTGCGCGGAGGCCGCCCGCCCCACGGCCATACACCTGCATATCCAGCCAGGCGGTGCGCTGTCCCTGCACCTGCAGCAACGCCTGCCGCTTCCGCTCGGCCTTCGTCACCTCGAGCTGCTCGAGCGCGCGGGTGGAGGCGAGCGCATCCGCCGCCTCGTCGCCCATCGTCTTGCGATATTCGGATCGCAATGATCCGAACAGCGCCAGCATCTCGTCGGCCTGGCGTGCGTCGATCTCGCCATTGGCAAGCAGATTGGGGATGCAGGCTGCTAGAGACATTTTCTCACCGTATCGATTGCCGCTTCGTCACGGCCGAATTCGTCGAGCAGATCGCCGACGGTGCGCTCGACCGGCTCGCCGTCGCCCAGGTCGACCAGGAAGCGCGGCTGCCCCGCTTCATCCGCTGCGGCGCGCAGGGTCAGCTCGCCCTGGTCGACGCGGTCGAAGATATCGAGGCCCAGCGTGCCGTCCTGATCGGCGATCGATCGCAGCGGAGCGCCGGCGCGCAGCTCGAGCTCCTGACGCTGGCGTGCGGCGATCGCCGGATCCGCGGCCTCGCCAAGGTCGAGCGCGGCCGCAACCTTCAGATCATGCTCAAGGCTCTCGGCCTGCAGCTTGGCGCCCGCGCTGTCGGGCGCATCAAATAGTGCGCCCTGGTCGGGGTCGAACGGATCGAAGCCGCGTTCGATATCGCTGTCGATTTCCTCGCGGCGGGGCCAGCCGCCGTCTAGGCCGTCCGGCTCGCGCGAATAGCCTGTGCTTGGGAGTAGGCCGCCATCCGCATCGCCAGCATCGCCTGCGCGTCCTGCTCCATCAGAAACGCCACCATCGATCGCGTCGCCGCCGGATCTTGCCAGGGCCGCGAAGTCGAGGGCGCGGACGTCGCGGACGAACTTTCGGACGACGCCGGCGATACGGGCGCCGCCGGCGAGCTCGACCGCGGCGGCGTCGATGATGTCCTTGACGGGGCCGGCGCTGAAGGCGAGGCGCTGGATGAGGTCGATGGCTGTCGCATTGTCGATCGTTTCCTGTTCGCTCGCCGCGCGGTCGATCTTCGATCCGCTTTTTTCCAGCGTGTCCGCGTTCCGCGCGGCAACGCCATGAACCTGCTTCAGCTTCTTCAGCTCGCCGACGCCGCGCTCGAGGATCCGCGCGCGATCGAGGAACAGCGAAGACGTGCTGTCGAGGGCGCCGAACATATCGAACTGTGTCTCGCGCGTAAAGCCGGCGGCGATCCCCTGCCGAACGACGCTCTCCGCCTGCGACATCGTGGCGGGCTGCAGCTTGACCAGCAGGTCGGTCAGCGCCTTCTGCTCGCCGGGGTCGGACAGCAGGCGGCCGACGATCGCGGCGTGGCCCGGGTCGACCAGCTCGTTGACAACCATCCCGAATGCATCGTCGCCCAGGCGCGACAATCCGCCGGCGTCGCGAACCAGCGCCGATCGCGGCGGCAGGAAAAGCATTGCCTGGTCGGGGCCGATGCTACGCATGACCTTGGCGGCATCGACCATCGTCCCCGATCCTTCGGCGACATTCTTGAGCGCGGCCCAAACGCGCACGCTTTCGGCGTCCCAGCCATCGGCCTCGCGCAGCACCAGCGCATCGAGCGCTACCGACTGCGAGGGATCCTGCGCGCGGATCCGCTTCGCCAGGCCAAGCCGTTGATGCCCGTCGGCGATCAGGCGGCGTCCGTCGGTCGCTTCCCATACGATCGCACGCCCCGCGAGCACCGGGTTCCATTGCGTGACGCCCTGCAGGCGATCGGTCACGCCATATTCGTCGCCGCCGCCTTTGAACTGCATCAGCTCGGCGTCGACGTCGATCTCGTCGGGATCGAAGCTGCGCGACGTGATCGTGCTCATGTCCATGCCGGCGATCTTCATCGCGGCCGCTTCCTGCCTCAACAGCAAGGCCTCGTCGCGCAGCAGCGCAGCGTCGCCTATCCCGTCCGCGTCGGCGCCCATGCCGCCACGCCCCGCGGGCACCGATGCAGATCGGCCGCCGACGACGCGGTGCATCGCCGCGATCGCTTCGCTTGCCGACTTGCCGCCCCCGAAATAGGCGGGATTGCCGCGGATGACCTCGGCCGACAGGATCCTCGCGACCGGTGTATCTGGCGCGGCCTGCAGGATCTTCGGCCCGTCGCCGCTGCCCAGGACATGCATGACGTACATGTTGCCCGTCGTCGTATCGATCCCGGCGCGTCGCAGCGTCGCCGCATTGTCGGCGATCAGCGCATCCATCAGCCGTTCCTGCACCGTGACATCGAACCGCTGATTTTTCCAAGCGGCATCGGCCGCCGCCGCGCCGCCGCCATAGACTTTGCGGTAATAGCTTTTGAACGTCCCCTCGACGAACTGGTATCGCCCGCTCGCCGACGAACCCATCCGGTTCGTCGCGCCGTCGTCGCCGCCGCTCTCCGGCCCGCGGATGGCGGCCTTCAGCGCTTCGGGATTGACCGGACCGCCGGGGCCGTCCAGCCCGCGCGGCGATATGGCGGCACGGCCGCCAAGCGGCGGTTCGCCACCGGCGCGCGCGGCGGCGGCAGCATAGTCCGGGATCTCGGTCGTTCGCAGCACGCTCTCGAGCGCGAGCGAAAGCCGGTCGGCATAGGTGTCGCCCGACCCGGCAATATAGGGGTTGCCGGCATCGATTTCCGCCTGGCGCCCGATCGCGGCCGCACCGGCGGCGACGTTCGGATCGCCGCCGGCGCCGACCTGGCGAGACAAGCCGACAAGGTCGGCATCGTCGAGGCCGCCAAGGATCTGACCGATCACCTCGCGCTCGAGCTGGGTTGGCGAGGTGATCTGCGCCGCCTCGAGCGCCCGCGCCATTTTCTTTTCGACTGGTGTCAGCGCGTCGAACGCGCGCCCGCCATATTTTCCGCCCGCCGCGATCAGACCGGACAGGAAGGCCGAACCGCCGGCTGCATAAAGAATATTCTGTGCAGCTTCGCCCGCCGTCAGTTGCTCGCCGAGCAGCTCGCGATTTTCGGCCATGGTCGGGATCTGCAGCACTTCGGTCAATCCGCCGACCAGCGCCTCGCGCGCCGCGATCCCCAGCACCGTCTTGCCGCCGCCGCCGATCGGCATCGTCATGATGTTGTAGGGATCTTCCATCGCCTTCGTGACGCCGCCGGCGATCGACGCTGCCGTGCCGCTGACCCCCTCGCTGCGTTCGATGACACCGCGCGCGCGCGCGCGCTGCGAACGGTCGCGCGCGATATAAGGGGCGAGGATCTGTTCGCGCGTTCCGGGCAGGTCCGAAAGGAAGCCGGGCTGCGCCTGCCGGATCCGCTGCACCTCGGCGACCAGCGCATCGGCGACCTGCTCGCGCGAACCATCCTCGAGCATCCCGGCGGCGGCATAGACGTTCGTCGGCGTGGCCTTGCTCAATTGCACGTTGCGGCTGATCTTGCCCATCGAGGGCGGCAGAAACATCGGCAGCCCCTGTTGCCGACGAACCGCGTTTACCGCGGCAAGCGTGGATCCGAACGCTTCGTCATACAGCAGGTCCTGATAATTGCTGTTGTCCGCGGCCTGCAACTCGCGCGCGGCCTGATAGGTCTGCCCGATCGTCGACGGCGCCCCGCTGTCGGGGCGCACCGGCGCCAGATCGATCTCTTCGCCTTCATAGGCGCCGAACGGACTGCTCGCCATCGCTACAGCCCCTCATAGGCCGATTTCGGTCCCTGAATATCGGGCGCAGGCGGCGCGACATAGACGGGGCCTTTGGGTTTCGCCCCGGCAGCCCGGGCCGCCGCAGGCGGCGCTGCAGGCAGACCGAGCTTCATCACGTCGAGCTCGAGCGGGGTGCGGCCATCCTCGATCACGACATATTCGCCGCGGCCGCTGACAAAGCGATATTTGCCGTTCGGCTGCATGACGGGCGAAAAGCGCTGGCGTAACTCGTCGCCACCGATGCGGCTCTTGTCGCCGCGGTAAGCGCGCGACGGTTTGTATGCGCCCAGCCGGGCGTCGAACTGCTGTTGCGACATCGTCGGCGGCAACAGAAACTTGGCGCCGTTCCACTCGCCGACGCCGCCGGTTCGGCCGTTGACATTGCCGCCGAGCGCTTCGCGCACCGCCCCCCGGAACAAGGCCGGGTCGAACTCGTCCTTGCCCTTGCTCGAGGCCGACTGGCGATAGAGCTCCACGGCCGACAGATAGGCGGCCTCGCGCGAAGCTGCCGGCATCGAGGCAAGAGCGTTCCCCGTTGTCTCGCGCCAGATCTGCTGCGCTTCTTTCGCCGCGACCGGATATTCCTTGCGCAGCCCCTTGCCTCGAAAAATCCCCTGCTGAACCTCGGGACGCAAACCCATCGAATAGGCGAAGAGGCTGTCCCCGGGCAGCACCTGGCCCGCCGCCGCCTTGGCGGCGACGGGGCCCAGCTGGCGAAGTTGGCGCGCGACCGCGAGCTGCCCAGCTGGCGTCGACGCATTCGCACCCAGCTGCTCGGCCTCTTCGTCAGTCAGATATTTCGCCGGCACCCCCATCGCGCGCGCCGTTGCGTCGGCCGCCTGGCGGCGCGCGGCAACAGATTTCGGATCGGCCCAATCAACCGGGCCGATGGCGATCCCCATGGCTGCCCCCGCGGCGAGCGGATCCTTCTTGACCTGGTCCGTGCGGGTGGAGAGCAGATCGGTGAGCGCCTTGCGCTCGGCGACCAAAGCCTGCGGTGCCTTTTCACCGGCCTTGGCGATTTCGGCGTCGAGCACCTTCACGCGCGCGTCGATCTGCGCCGGCGTCGCGTTCTGCCATTCCTTGTTGACCTGTTTCGCCGTCGCCCCCTCGCGCAGGTCGCGCAGCCTGTCCTTCAGATCAAATTGCTCGGCAAGCCCCGTCGCCTCGGCATATTCCTCGTCGGTGACCGCATAGCCGTTCGTGATGCGATCGCGCACGTCGTCGATCTTCTCGATCGCGTCGGCCTTGGCCGCGCGCGCCGCCGCCTCCGCCTCGACCTGCTTGCGCCGGATATCGCTGTCCGCCTCGTTACCGAGCCCCTCGATCTGCTCGGCGGTCAACAGCGCGTCATAGGTATGGCTGTCGAGCATCGCCTTGCGCATCTCGGGCTCCTGCCCGCGCAGCCAGCTCACTGTCGCCTTCTGCGCGGCGCCGCGGCGCCATTCGAGCACGGCGGCGCCGGGAACGCCTTTCGGCGCTTCCATTGTCTCGATATCCGCGAGCGCCTCGATATAGTCGGTCAGCGGCTTTCCGCGCAGGCTGTTCGCGATGATGTCGGCCGACACGTCCATCTGGTCGGCCATCAGCTTGGCTGTCTGGCCGCGCTCGAAAGCATCGGCCGTCGTCGCCCGTTCGGATCGCCACTCGGCGAACCGCTGCTGATAGGCTTGGCGCAAACCCTCGTGCTGGATCCCGCCGAGAAATTCCTCGCCCTGCTTGTCGGCGATCGCCGTCATGTCCTTAGCAAAACCGGCGGCGCCGGGAGGCGCGTTGACGCGCGCCTCGTTCTCGGCGACGCCATAGGCTTCCTTCATCTGGGCCCAGCGCACCATCGCGTCGGTGGTCTGCCGATCATATTCGCGCTCGGTTTCGAGCTTGCGATCGGAAACAGCGATCTGGCCCGCAAGGCCGCCCGCACGCTGCAGCGCGTCGCCGATGCCTGCGCCATAATCTTCAGGGGTCGCGGTCGGCAACGCGGTCGCCGTGCGCTGCGGCTGCAGCTGCGACGAATATCCGCCGAACATCGGTTGGCTCGCCATCAGTACTTCACCATCGGATCGGGATTTTGACCATAGCGGCGCGGGTCGACCACGTTGCTCGACTTGCCGACGTCATAACCGCCGGCCTTGCCCGCGGCGGAATAATCCGAACGATAGCCGGCGATCTGCCCTGCGGCGCCGATCAGCCCCTCGACCGCGTTGAAAACTGCCGTGCGCTTGATCTGCTTTGCCTGCATGTCGAGCCCGCGCGCGCGACCTTCCGTGGTGCGCCGCGACAGCATGATGTCGAGCTCGCGATTGATCAGGCTCTCCTCGATCGCCGTGCGCGCCGATCCGGTGCCCGGCTGAAAGCCGCTTTCGGCGATCCCCATGATCTGGCGCCCCATGGCGGCGCGGGCGCTCGCCCGGATCTTCTCGACCTCCGCGACGCCCAGCTGGCGCTCTTCCTGCGCCTGGGCCCGAACGACCTGCGCATTGTGGCTCGCGGCCTGCAGGCCGCCGACCGTCTTCACCAGGGCCCCCGCGGCCATCAATGGAATTGCGGCTTGCGCCATCAGTTCACCCTCTCGAAAAGCCAGTAATCCTCGCTATGCGGCCCCCATGCGCGCAGCAGCGCGACGCGGCTGAAGCCGACGCGCCCCAACCAGCGCCCTTCCGCGGGATAGGCATCGCGGCAAAGCGCTTCGATCCGCCGCCACGGCCCCTCGGCGATCCGGTCGCGCATGAAGCGCATCACAGCCGCCTGCGCGCGCGCGCTGGTCGCGAACTCGCGGCTGAACAGCGCCCAGGCCGATGCCTGCACATCGGCAAAGACCTGACCGAAACCGGCGCAACACAAGATCGTGCCGTCCTCGCCGACCGCGGTCCACGCGGGGCCCATCGCCTGCAGCTCGAGGCCGTGGGCGATATTCTTGATCGGCTCGTAGATCCCGAACTGCCCCTCGACATTCGGCAGGCGGTCGAGCGCCAGCACGTCGAGCGGCAGGAGAGCGCGGATCTCGACCCTCATTGTTCACCTATGTCGAGTTTTTTGATCAGCGCCGGCTGCACCCAGGGGAAGGGCGATCGATCCTCGAGCGTCACCTGCCCGCGCCGGCTGTTACCGCCGCCGATCGCCTTTGCCTCGGTCCAGTCGGAAAACAGCGACGGGCCGCTGTCCATCGGGTCCGTCGCCGCCCGATTGACCAGGCGATCGAGCTTGCCGCCGCGGTCGCCGGCACGGACACCGAAGCTGTCGAGCAGGCTGGCAACCAGGCCGATAACGCGCTTGATGCGGCCGATCGAAGATCCGTCGCGCAGCGGAACGTCGGGGCGCAATGTCGTGAAGGTAGCGGTATAGAGGCGGCCGACCGTCACCCGGCTGCGCGCAGCTGTGAGCGTGATCGAACCGGTTTCGTCGACGGTTTGCACCGGCAGCTCGGCGCCGTCGGCCAGGATGCCGACCTCTTTTCCGATCAGATGATCAAGCCCGCCGAACACGGTGGCGGGCGCGCCGTCATAGGCAAGCGCGCTGTCGAGGTGGCACCCGTCCTGCGCGACAAGACCCGCCTCTTCATCCCACCAGTCGGCGAGCTGCTCGAGCGACTTTTCGCCGTCGCGGTCGACCAACAGCCAGACATCGTCGCGCTGACCATCGGGCGACGGCACCGACACCATGCTTTCGATCGTAGCTTCCTCGATCGAAAGCGACGGGCACCATCCCTTCGTGTCCTGCGCCGGATTATAGGGGTGCGACGCCGCCGTGCCGTCGCCTTTCAGCATCCAGAGCTGCTCTTCGGGCTCGGCCTGGTAACAGAGCTGACGGATGCCGCCGCGCGTGATCTGCCGCGCCCACAACGTCATATTGTCGGCCAGATAGCGATCCTGACCGAAATCATAGGTCGCCGCGCGCAGCTTGCGGCCGCCGCGCTGGGCGAAGATCAGCTCGGCGGCGGTACCGAGCGGCTCGACCTGCGTGGAACCATGACCGCTCTGGGGAACGATCTGCAGATTGTCGGCCGCAATGGGCTCGCTCGGATTGATCGGGCCGATCGCATACTCGCCGCTCGACGTGCCGATGATCATCGCCTGGCGATCGGGGCGCACCCACAGCGCGCGATCGGGAATGTCCATGCGCAGACGGATGGCCTGGTCGGGCTGCGGCGCCCCGCTCTCGTCGAACTCGCTGAAATCGCGGTAAGAGGCCGACACGCTGCCCGCGAGCTCGAAATCGCGGAACAGCCACAGACGGCCGCGCCAAAGGCAGCAAAGCTGGGGAAAGCCCGCATCGGCCGAAAACAGGCTGTTCGCCCAACGAAAGGTAGGGGTGGCAGCCAGCGACAACGGGATTGCGCGCTCCACGACGCCGGTCAGCGTGTTGGCGTCGGTATAGCCGGTGATCCGCACGATGCCGTATCGATCGTGACGATAGCGCCACTTGACCCCGAACGGACCCTTGCCGTTGATGTCCTCACCGATATTGTCGCCGTCCCACTGGTCGCCCCGCAGGTGAAAGGGCGCCTCGGTTCCGGTGCGCGTGCCGCTCAGCGCCTCATAGACGCGGCCCTCGCTGCGCCGGAGAGTGCCGGCGACGATCCCGTCGACGCCGGTCTGCCAGGCCATCACATCGGCAAAATCGGCCGCCTCGACCAGGATGTGCCCGCCCACCATGTTCGCATTGAAGCGATTGGTATTGGCTTCGACCGACACGGCGCCGCCGACCGTCAGCACGCCGGTCACGGTCAGGGTCTTGGTTTCGTCCTGGTTGATGTCGCCGAACGGCCCGCCCTTCAGCGTCTCGACCTGATAGGTGAAGGCATCGGCCGCCGTGCGCTTCAGCGACGCGAAGGGATAGCTGCCATGCGCGAGATACTGGGTATCGAACGATTTCCAGCGCCAGACGCTCGGTGCATGGGCGGCGGTATAGGGCACGGCGACCTCGACCGGAACGCCGGCGACCTCGAGCAGCGCATTGTTCGTGACGAAGCGGATTGCGCCCTCGCTCCACACCAGCACATAGGCCTGGGTCGCGTTGAACGCATAGGGCGTCAGCCAGGTCGACGACGCGAGCGCCGCCGCGCGATACCAGGTGCCCGGCCGCTTGACGATCGCGCCCTCGACCGACGCCGCCATGTTGCGGATCTCGGCCGCCGCGATGTTATAGATCGACAGCGTCGGCCGCGACTGCAGCCGGCGCGACACCTCGCCCCCGTTGAAGCTGTCCTGCAGCCGGTACGCCGTGGTGCCCATCAGCCTGTATAGCTGCCCGGGTAGGACGGCCCCCCTTCATCGCGGGCGGTGACCCAGCTGCTGTCCATCAGGTCGACGGGCGGGTTTTCGCGGCCATCGACGCCCGTCGCTTCGCGGATCGCGGCGACATAGGCCGAATAGCAATCCTGCTTGCGGCCGCGATCGCCGGTCAGCCGATCGGCGACCTGGTACGCCAGGCGGCAGGCAAAGGCCTCGACGAACAGCGCGTCCCAGTCTCCGGTTTCGGCGATGCGCGCGACATAGCGGACCTCGATCGGCCCGGGGGCGTCGCAGAGCAGGCGGCGGCTGCCCTCAAGCGACCATTTGCGCATAACGCATGTGTCGAGCGCGTCGATGTCGAGCCGGATAAAATCGTCGGGGAGCTGATACTGGTGGGCGAAACCGAAGATCGGCGCGGGGTTCAGGCGCGACAGCTTGACGCGCTTCATCGCAAAATTCCACAGGTGGCGCCGGAGCACCGCGTCGCGGACGCTGTTCCAGACCGCCTTGATCGATCGCGCGGGCTTGGTGTCGTCGTCGGGATCGATCAGCTGATCGTCTTCGCCTAGTTTCGACAGCGCAAGGTTGGAAATCTCGACGCGATCCATATCACCCCTCGGCACACCTCGACGGCGAAACCGGGGCGGCGGGAGGTGTAACCGCCGCCCCGGACGCGCCTGGCAAGGTCAGACGGCGTCGGAGTAGAAGATATCGACGACAAGGTAGTCGGCGCTGTTCGGGGCCGCTGCGGCGCCGACGGTCGCGATCACCGTCTTTTCTTCGGTGAACGGGGCCGCGGCGATGTCCTCCGCGATACCGAACAACGTGGGCGTGTCCGCCGCGGTGAAGATGGCGGCGGCGCGGAACGCCGTCGCGTCACCGACGACACCGATCGCGAGCGTGGCGGCGGCGCCGAAGGTCGCCTTCGCGGTGATGACGCCAAACGCGAACGAGGCGCCCGGCGGCAGCTTGCCGAGCGTGATGGTGTCGCCGTTGGCCTGACCGTCATAGTCGATGGTCGCGCGCAGGCGCTTCAGCTTCGCCTGGAGCACGCGCCCGTCCGACTTTGCGTAAGCGGCGGCGCCCAGCGAGGCGGCGGTTTCGCGAGAGTAGGTATTAGCCATGATTTGCTATCCTTGAAAAGTGGAACACTTGGGGGACGCCGCCGAAACGGCGCCCCGCCCGGTGCGACCCAGGCCTACGCCTCGAGACACTCGATGTAGCCGACCTTGCCTTCCTCGCTGCGGGTCGCGGCCACCTGGCGGCGGGCATAGACCTGCGCGGAGAAATGCTTGGTCGGCAGCTGGTCGACGCTGTCGAACTGCCGCTCCCAGAAGGCCGCGACGATGCCCGTCTTCGAATAGAAGGGCACCTTGCGATAGCCGCCGCCGGTGAGAGTGAGGGCGGCCGCTTCCTTCAGGCGAGGGTTCGACAGCTCGATGTGCGCGAAATTGAAGCCGAACAGCTTGCGGACCATGCCGTTGGTCATTTCCATGCCCGTGGCGCCGTAATCCTTGTTCACCGTCTCGATCTGGGCGAGCAGGTCGCTGTTCTGTTTTGCCGTGATCGGCATCCACAGCTCCTCTTCGTCGAGATCGACGTCGTTGGCGCGGAGGATTTCGTTCGCGGCATTCAGCTTCTTGATCGTCAGGCCGACGTTGCCGCCGCCGCCCTCGTTGACCGGCACGACATTGTTGTTGTCGAACGGGGTCAGGATCGTGCCCTTCAGACCGGTCTGGGCGACGCTGAAGATCCCGGTGATGATTTCGGCATCGGTACCACGCGCGATCGCCGCGGCGCCGGCCTTCACATACTTGCCCTCGATCTCGATACCGGAAGCGAGCTTGTCTTCCTTGTCGACCAGGTCGGAATAGACGATCGGGTCGGGCATCGCGAGCCAGCGGCCATCGTGCGGGGTGTCGACATATTTGGTGTCTTCGTGCCGCGACGTCTTCTTGTAATAATCGGCCTCGCCGATCAGATCGTCGATCTTGAGCAGCTCACCGCTGCCATCGATATCGGTAACCGTCTTCAGCAGACGGCTGTCCTTCTGCTGCAGCGCCAGCTTGACGCTGTCGTTGTACTTGGTGCGGTGCATCTGCGTTACGAACTGGGACATGGTTGCCTCCGTAAATTTCAGGAATTTGCGAAGGGCTTGTCAGCCGCTAGGGCCGGGCCTCTCTGGCGGGTGACGTCCCGCTGGACGGGGCCATTCTCATGCCCCCTAGTCCGGGCCTGGCGGCGCGATCGCGCACCGGCTTGTCAGACAGGGGCGGCATAACGCTACATGCCACCCCTGCTCCAAATAGTCGGCTAGCCTCGAGCCTCGCGCTCACGCGCTTCCGCCGACGCGACGATAGTCAGCAGGTGCTCGCGCTCGGCCTTCAGCTTGGGATCGCTCTTGAGCTTCTCGAGATAGCCTTCCTGCTTACCCAGCATATCGAGCTTGGCCTGCGCTTCCTCTTTCGAGAGGCTGAATTTCGGCCGCCCGCCGGCGTCGAGCAGGATGTCCTCGCCCATGCCCATGCCGAGCTTGGCAAAGAGCGCGAGCGTTTTTTTCGTGCCGAGCCCCTGCTCGATGCCGGCGATATCCTCGCCCGACAGCTCGAGCAGCCGCATCGCCTTGTTGCCCGCGGCGATGTGAGTGTTGAACTTGTCGCCGACCTCGGTCCTGTATTCGGCCACACCGGCTTCGCGCTGCTGCACCTGGGCGGCTTCGTGGTTCTGAAGCACATCGCGCATATAGGCGTTGAACGGCTCGGCCATGGCGGCAAACATGCTGGCGGGAACACCCGCCTTGAACGCCGCTTCGCGCATGACCTTTGCGAGATCCTCGTTGACTTCCTCGCCCTCGCCGAGCTTCAGGTCATAACCGTCGGCCGCGTCGGGACGCCCGATCGCCTTGTGAAATGCCTCCACGACCTCGGCGCCGTCGCCTTCCTTCGGGAGAACAATCTTGTCGCCCGACAGGAATTTGCCCTCGAGCTCGCGATAGCTCGACACCATCGCGTCGGGATCCTTGAAGCCCTTCGACTTCACCCAGTCGCGGGATGCGGTCTGCCCTTCACCGGCGGCCTTGTCGCTGAAGATGCCGAGCCATTCGGCCGCGGCAGCTTCGCCGCCGCCCTGCCCGGCCTGCTCGCCGCCGCCGCCGGCGCCGGCTGCCGCCTCGCCGCCCTGCCCGCCGAGCAGCGCCGCGGCGCCGCCCCCTGCAGCAGCCGCGCCGCCCCCCGCCTCACCCTCGCCGCCGGCGGCCGCTGCCGCCCCCGCACCATCACTCATCGCTCACCTCCACAAATGGGGCGAGATCCTCGCCCTTCAAACCGATCATGGTCAGGATCCGCAGCGCGACCTCACGCCGCCCCTCGAGCAGCGCGTGGACGCGCGGATCCGCTTCAAACGTCGAACGGTCGACCCGGCAGAATTTGCGCAGGTCGGCCAGCACCTTGCGGCCCGACAGGCTCACCGTGCCGTCATTGTCCAGAAAGACGCGCTGGTAATGCAGCGCCCGGCGGGCGTTCCACGATTTCTGCACCAGCTCGAGAAAATCCGGCGCAACGGGGTCAGATGCCAACAGCCGTCTCCTCGCCGCGCGCGGCCGACAAATTCTTCACGGCCTGGCTGCCCTGGACCAGCTGCGCGATCGCCGACTGCGCGGCCTGCTGTTCGGCGCGGGCCTCGCCCTTCGCCGCGACCTCGTCGGGCGTCGACAGATACGCCTGACGGATCGCCAGCGATTTCGCGAGCTCGCGCGGGGCGCGCTGCCAATTCACGACGTCATAGACCTCGGCGCCGGCGATCGACGCCGCCGGGGTCAGCATTTCGACGAAACGACCGAAACCGATCGCCTCTTCCGCCCGGGCCGCGCGGGTCAGCGGATTGTCATAGACCAGCTTGATGCTCGCCCCTTCCTCTTCCATTTCGGGGGGAGGCGGCGGAATGTCGCCGACGTCGAGCAGGATCTCGAGCTCACGCTCGGTCTGTGGCGACAGCCATTCGGTTTCGCCGCGGCTTGCGCTCGGCGCGAGCAACATTCCCTGCAGGCGCGTCAGCTCGAGCACTTCGGTCGCGGTCATCCGATCGCGACGCTCGAGCACCAGCGACCAGACCTTTTCGAGAAATGCATCACGGATCGGCTCGCGCTCATTGTTGAGCAGCTCCATGCCGATCGGCAGATTGCCGCCCGTCTGCAGCGGAACGACGTTCGGCTGACCATCGAAGCCGAGCCCGCCGACGTTGATCCCGCCAGGCTTCGTCTGGATCCTCGACAGAACGCCGTCCTCTGGCGTCAGCAGCGGCGGATCGACCGCCTTGTGGCCTGCCCGCAACAGCGTCTTCATCATCTCGTTGACGGTGCGGATCGACCCCATGACTTGCATCGCTGGGGATCGGCCATATCGTTCGCGCGGCCCGGTGACATAGCGCGAGAAGGCGATCGGCATGCTGTTATAGCCGCCCTCGCGCAGCTGCATCTTGTCCTCGACGCAAATGTAGCGGCTCTCGAAGCGCAGGCGCCGGAAATCGAAGCGGCTGGGGTCGCGCTCGGCGCGAGGGCGGATGACGTGGAGGAAAGTGAATTCCTGGCTGAGCTTGTTGTCGCGGATCGCCTTTAGGATCCCCGCCGACAGATTGTCGGGCCCGAACATCTGGCGCGCCTGGCGAGCGGTGCGCTTGAACTTGCGATGCACCGTGTCGATGCGTCCGGTGAAATCCTCGTCGACATACACCTCGGACAGGTGAAGCGCCTTGTAGAACAGGCCGTGGCCGGGGCGATGATCGGTCCAGAATGGACCATTGCCATAGCTGCCGATCGAACGGACGTTCATCCCGGCCTCGGGCTCGAAGCCGGCGGCGGGGCGATATCGCGCGGCGAACAGCCGGTCGGTCGCCAACTCGGCCCAGCGCTGGAAAGCGGGCAATTCATTGAGCGCGGCACTGGTCGAAACGACATGCTGATACCGCTCCCCGCGCGGGATCACCATGCCGGTGTAGGCGGCCTGGAAACGATCGAGGCCTAGCGAGGCGGTATGATCGAAGATCGTCGTGCCGCGCACCGCTCCCTTCGACTTTTCGGTAAAGCCGCCTTCGCCGATCGGGTTGACCCGTTCATCGACCTCGCGCCAGATCGGCTCCCAGGGCGCGCGATCGCTCTCGAGCTCCATCTGCTTTTGCAGGATCTCTTCGACGATCTCCGTCTCGCTCATCGCGCGCCCCGTTCCGCTATCAGCCGAAGGTCAGCTGGCCGCGCTTGAACTCGAGCTGCTGGCCCGGGTTCAGACCGACCGGCGAACCGAGCTCGTTGACGTCCAGCGGGCGTTGCCCGTTCATCAGCCACACATGGGTGAACTGCGTCGTTCGGGGCAGCGTGTGGGTGTTGTGGACGATCGGGCGCGATACCTGCCACTTGCCGCCGCGCCGAACCGGGTTCGGCTCGAGCGGCGCGGGCAGCGGCTCGATCACTTTCGCGGGACCGCGCTCATTGCCGAGCGCGACTGTGAGCTCGTCGCCCTTTTCGACCGCGGCATTGATGACCTCGGCCGCACCGGCCTTCAGCTTCGCGATCGAAGCGGCCGCGTCCAGCTGCGGTTTCGCAGGCGCGCGGGGTTTGCGCGGCTTCGCCGCGGCGGCTTTCGTCGCGGCGACCTTTGCGGCGGCATCGGCAAAGCCCTCACGCTTCGCGGCGGCATCGGCTGCAGCGGCCTTGGCGTCATCCTTGGCGGTATCGGCCGCCGGCGCCGGCGTCGGTTTCGTGTCGGTCATGTCAGGCTCCTATTGGCCGACGAGGGTTTTGACGCCGGTGGCCGCGGCCTCGGCCCCGCCGGCGCCCGTCAGAATGTCCGCGGCGCCGCCGCGGCGCTTGCGAAGGCTGTCTTCCTTCATCGCCGCGCGGGCGGCATCGTCGCGCGTCGGCGCAGGCGCCGGTGCGGGGATCTTGGGTTTCTTGAACAGGCCGACCGCGGCGCCGAGCGGCGAGATCAGGGCTTTGGCTACACCGGACATGGCGTTATCCTCCGAACGGATCGTAATCGGCGTCGACCGTTACGACGCTCCGCCCGCCCTGCTCCAAATAGTCGGCACGCCCGCCACCCACCGCCGCACCCGAAATGCGGCCCCAGCCGCTGCCGACCATCAGATACTGCGCGGCATCGTGAACGTGGCTGTACTGGTTCTTGACCGGCTTATTTTCGTATCGCCCTTCTTTTCCGGCGATCATCGTGCGGCGAAATTTGTACCCGCTGTTGAAGCCGCGCCGCAGGATCTTCAGCGTCGGGCAGATCAGCAGGGCAGGCTGGCCGCCTTCAATCGTCTTTGTCAGCGGGCGCCGCACCGCCTCCAGGCGGATTGTCAGGTCGTTGTTAGGAACCGGCGCGGGTCGGATCTTCAGCTTCGACACGCGCGCCGCGATCTGCAGCCACGACAGCTCGTTGCCGCTACCGTCGACACCCTTCGCCGCCGAAGGGTCGACAAACGCAAATTCAACCGGGAAACCTGGGAACCGGCTGGCCAGCAGGTCTGCGAGCGCCTCCCCAAACGCCGTTGGTCCGACCGACGCGAGCTGGTCATCTTCCTCAAGGAAGGTCGCGAGCTCCGCTATTAGCCGGGTCTGGCCGAACTTGGTATGCTGGCCGATCACGGCCGCCGGCGTCAGTCCGGCATCGATGCCGATCCGCAACGGCAAGCCCCGGATCGGCTCGAGTGGCGCTTCCGCGACATGCCTTGTATTGCTGAACTCGGGATAGACCGGCATCCCGTCGCGCACCGCGCCGAACTTGTTGTCGACCATGCGCCGTTTCTTGTCGGGCGACATCAGCGCGGCCTGCTTGATGTAATAGTTTCGGCCGCCCTTCAGATTGTGGAGGTTCTCGGCGCCGGGATCCATGCCGCCGGGCTGCTCGAAAAACTCGATCAGCTTTTGCTCCCCGCCCGTCTCTTCTGCGATCGCCGCCGCGAGCTCGGGATCGATCTTCTTGTCGACGAACAGCGAATACATGTGATTGTCTTCGTCCGGCGCGTTGAAATCGCCCCAGATTTGCGCGAGCGAGCAGCCACCCTGCACCTCGGCGGGATAGCGGCCGACACGGCCGACGCCGAACTCGAGCAGATCGGGCGGAAGCAGATCCCATTCGTTGCCCCACAGGCCGGTGAGCTCGAAGCCGCGCAGCACGTCCTCGACGCTGTGGTCGCCGATCGCGGTGAAGATCATCTCCATGTCGATCTGGTGAAAGCCGCGCTGGCCCGGGCGGCCGACATTGATCGTGAAATTGTGGGTTCGCGGGGCCTCGCCCGACCATTTGCCGATTTCCTTCGGTACCCATTGGTGCCAGGTCTTGATCAGCGTGCGGTCGAGGTTCGGATAGGTGTCGCGCACCGCGGCGATGCGGCAGCGCTTGACGTAGCAGCGCCGGCCCTCGTCCCAAACCGGCCGCTGCGCGTGCGCCAGGCGAAAACATCGCGCGATGCCTGCAACCGTCTTGCCACCGCCGACGGGCCCCATTATGCCGGTGATGAAAGCCGTGCTCGCGATGAAGGCTGATGCCTTCGGCCCCACCGGCTTCATCTGCCTGATCGCCGCCGTCATGCCCCCGACCCCATTGGTCGGGCCCCGGGTTCGCGCGCCGAAGCAGTCTTACCCCTACCCGATACGCCGGCGGGAGCCTTCGCCGATGCGACCAAGTGGTCGAGGCGACGAAAATCGCCGCTGGCGTCCGCCATGCTGCCGCCGATCGGCCCAAAAACGTGGAATGTCTCGGGCGCGACCCCCGGAGCGAGAACCGAAAGGCCGCTGGGGGGGGGCGGGGGGTGGCGCTCCGATCGGCCCAGGGAAAGGCCCCCGGGGGTGCGGCCAGCGTGAAGGTGCGAAACCTGAAGGGACGGGCCAGATTGCCGCGCTTTATCAATGCGATGCGCTGCCCGTTCCGAAATTGTCATTCCGAACGCTCTTCATCGTCGCTCGGAGAGGCGCAGAAATCCGCCGTTTCTGCATCGGCGAAGCCCATGCCGCCGAACAGGTCGCCATCGGCGCTCTCGGGCAGCAGCTCGCCCCCGTCGATCATGCCGGTCGCGCCGTCGAAGAAGTTGATCGTGACGTCGCCCTCGAAGCGATGCGCGACCGCCACCGGCATCTTCGACGCGAAATAGGGCAGCAGGTTGTCGTCGCAGCGGATCTGCAGCTGCGCGGCCTCGAGCTTCGAGCATCCGAGCTCGGCCGCCAGCTGCTCGACCGGTCGCCCCAGGAACCGCATTTGCGTCACCCCAGGCTGCGGCCCGAATTGCAGCAGATACTCCTGAAAGGCGCGGTTCTGGCGGTTCTTCGACCCCGGCTTGCGCCCACCCTCGCCCTTCAGCCGGCGGTGCTCCTGGACGGCGCGGTGCAGGTCACCGCCGTTCGCCATCTGCAGCTGCAGGATCTCGGCGGCGTCGGGGAGCGACACATAGGCGTCGCTTTCGGCGAGGTCGGGCACCGGCGGCAGGTCGCCATCGGCGATCAGCGGCAGCTGCGGCGCAGGCTCGCGCGCCTGGTCGAACTCGCGCCGCGCCGCATCGATCGCGGCGCGGCCGCCGTCGCCATCGCCGGAAAAAACGCCCGCCTCGCCCGCGCTCGACACCCCAAATCACCCCTAGATTGACCAAGAGGCGAAGCGGCTAACATGAGCGGCGCGGGCTGCTCCAAATAGGCGACGGCGCGCGATCGCGACCGAGCGTTACCTCGTTACCAATGCGGGAAAGCGGAGGTAACGCCAAAAGGTAACGCCTAAAGCTATGATAATTAAGGAAAATAGATATATGTTACCAGTGTTACCGATTATATCCCTATCCCTATACGTGCGCGCGCCCGCGCGTGCGCGCATGCATATGACACGCGCGCGAAGGCGGTAACGAGGTAACGCGCGCAATTTTATTAGCGATTTCAGATAGATCGGCGTTACTTTTCGCCGTTACCAAGGGCGTTACCACCCCTCACCCAGGCGGTAACAGACACCCGCGCCGCCCCTCGGCCTCTTGCATGCACCGAAAGGGGTAGGGGCGCAAGCGATATGGATCGATTGACTGCCCGGCGACCGGGTCGGGGCGATCGGGAGAGGGAAAGACGATGATGACGCGGCCGCACCGGCGCGCTGCGCGCGCCTGGCCGCGAAGGGGAAGATCGGAAGGACAGCGGCCGCACCGCGCCGCATCCCTTATCGATCTAAAGATCGAACGGGACGCGCCGCTGGCCGCTGAAGCTATTTAGATCGGCGACGCCACGCGAAGAACGCAAGTAACGCCGCGATTAATAGCAATGCTGCAACAGCAATCATGCTGGCGGGTTCTTGTTCTTCATGCCCCGCTGCTTTGACCGGCGCCGTTTCTACTTCCTCGCCCTGATAGGCCTCAAATGGTCCCGCGTTGCTCGAGCTCGTCGACATCGGCCATCCCCTGCAGCTGCGTCGCCTAGCTGCCACAACGGGGTCGGGGCGGTCAACGCCGGCGCCACTGATCGACCAGTCGCGCGATCGCGCGCTCGGCGATCGGATCGCGCTTCTTGCGAAGGCTGCGGACATCGAAGAAAAAACGCTCGACCAGGAGCGAAGGTGCGTTCGGCGGCGCCGGCGGCCGACGCGTCGGATAGAGCGCGACATGATTGGCCGATCGGCACGCGCTGCAGGTGAAGCGCGCCGCCGCCGATGCCAGATCCTGCGGCCAACCGCGCGCCGCGAAGCGCTGCCAGATGATGCTGTCGATCACCGTGCCGCGCGCGCACGCAAAGCACCAGGCGCGCACGTCCTGGTGCCGATCGTCGAGATCCTTGAGCGTGACCGACTCGCGCAGCATCGCGCGAGCGTAGAACATTATGGGAACATCAGGGCAAGCAGATAGAGTGCTATCGCTCAGGTCCGTAGCTTTGCGGCCGCCGATATCCGCCGGAAACCTTTCACCAACCTAGTCGCTTCAGCTCACGCGCCGCAAACTGCGTTGAGCAGCGGGCCGTCGCGGCAATGCCATCGAGGGTGACGATTGTTTCGCCCTCCAAGGCGACAAAAAGCAATTGCTTCCGAATATCCAGACGTCCAGCTGCGCTCACCGTCCCTTCCCTCTCAACCGCCGGCGCCGACGCTTCGACACCCGCTCATCGCCGATCGCGTGAATGACGTCGCGGCGGTCGACCGTGCGCAGCAGGCCGAACCATGCCCAGGGCGCCATGACGATCGCGCGCCACTTCACAGCAGCGCGCCCTGCTCGCCCGCCGGCGCGTTCGCCAGCTGCAGATAGATCTCGCCATGACAATCGGGATGGCCGATCGGGCACCAGCAGGCGATATTCTTGCCGCGCAGCGCCGACAGGTCGCGCCCCTCGATGTCGCGCCGGAACAGCTCGAGCGCGCGCGAATGAACATTGGCCCACGTCGTAGGATCGTCTGCCCAGTCGCCGACATAGTTCATCAACCGCGCACCGGGGCCGAGCAGAAGCGGCCCGCCATCTTCAGGATCGCGCTCGACCCAATAGGGATTTTCCCATTCGGTCCCGCGATGCACCCGCACGCTGTTGTCGGGCAGGCGAAAATCGCGCAGGTTCGATAGCTGCACGCGCTGCGGCCGCCTTGTCATCACACCCGCTCCATCTCGGCCGCGGCGTTCTCGACCAGCGGATCGTCGTCGGCGCCGAGCTCGAGCACGTCGACGGGCACCAGCGTGCATTTCGCCGGCGCGTTGCCGATCCGCTGCGTCTGGTTGGCCAGCGCCCCGGGAAGCCGCTTCAGCGCCTGCGACCAGACGCCGGCGGCCCAGCGCTCACCCTCGAACTGGCGCGCCAACCCCTGATGCTTGCTCGCGATCGCGACATATTGCCTGCCGGGCACCGGCTTCGGCCGCCCGTCGTCGCCCACCCCGGCCTTCGCGGCGCCGGCGACAATGACCTTCATGCCGATCTTCTCGAGCATCTTGTTCGCCGCCCGCTTCAGATCGTGGACCTCGTCGGCCGCCGCCGTGCCTGCCATCATGTAATCGGGCACCGGCTGCGCCGCCTGCCACAGCCAGGACGAAACCAGGCGCGGCGTGCCATGCCCCTGCAGGTTGACCAGCGTCGACATCAGGTGTCGGACGCACAGAACCGCTTCGCTCTCGTTGTCGGCCGCTTCGGCCAGCGTGGTAATCGACAGGCGATCGCCCCAGGCAAAGATTTCGCTCGCGTCCTGCTCTTCGGCGTTCAGCACCATGTGCGCCGCGGCGAGCAGCGTGCCGAACTGGTCGGCGACGCGGCCGCCGTGCCCGCCATTGTCGATCAGCGTGTTCTTGTAGCTGGCAAGCATCTTGGGCCACCATCGCCACAGGTCGACGAACTCGCGGCGCAGCTGCGCACCCAGCGCCGCGATCTCGCGCTTGTCCATGTCGGGTTCGCGCAGCTCGCCGGGCAACTCGCCCAGCTCGAGGACGGCCAGGCGGCTTTTGTCCTGCGGCGGAATCGGGGGGACCAGGATCGATGTGAACAGGAAACAGGTCCGCGCCTTGAAATTGTGCCCCTTGTGATCCTGCCCGCCGCGCAGCAGGTCGCCCTGCGACGACGCCGCCAGGCGCGCCAGGCGGACAAGCGCCAGGATCTTGCTGTTGTTCGCGTCGGCTTCGGCCTCGTCGATCGCCACCGGCAGCGATTGCTGCCCCAGCACCTGGCGCACGCCCGCCTCGGTCGCGTCCGGCGACTGCAGCAGCCCCCCGTCGCCGAGCAGATAGGCGAGCAGCTTCTGCAGCGCGCTCTTGCCCGTCGCCTTGTCGCCGGTGATCCAGACCAGCGGGCGATAATCGAAGGCGCCGCCGAAGGGCGCGCACATGATCCATCCGACCAGCAGATGCGGGTCGATGTCGGGGCGCGCCCAGTTCCAGGTGCGGATCAGCTCGAAGATCAGCGGACCGGCGCCGACGTCGTCGGCGATCTCGACGCCGCGCGCGCGCAAGGACGCGACCAGCTTGGGCGCCAGCTCGGCCGCCGGTACGCCGGCGACGCCGTTGCCGGCGGGTTTGGGGCCCGGGGGCGCGGTCGGATAGACCATGCCATGATATTCGCCCGGCCGCTTCCACGCCCCGTCGATCAGCACATGGTTGCCGCTATGCAGGATCAGCGCGCCGTCGTCGCCGAGCCACGCGCCGCGCCCGCGCACCTTCTCGCGCATGTCCCACACGCCCTTGGCGGCCGCGACGTCCATCAACAGCATCGCGACATCGTCGGGGCGCCAGCCGGTCACGATCCATTCGGTGATTTCCTCGCCGGTTTCCTTGTCGAGGCGCTTCACTTCCTTTTTGCGTGGCCAGGTATCGATCAGATACTGGCTGTCCGGCGCGAACATCGCGACGATATGCTTGTTGGCGACCTTGTCGGCCGCCAGCCCGCGCAGCTCGCCCAGCGTCGTCAGGAAATAGAATATCCCGTCATGCGTTCCGACCGGCACGACGGGGCAATCGTCAGGCATGACACGCGGCGGCCCGAAACCGCCGCCCTGATCGTCGCCGGCGTCGTCGTCGATCGGCGGTTCGTAAATATCCTCAAGCGCGGCGCGTACCTGCTCGATCCCCTCATTCGCCATTATCAGGCCGCTCCCCGCATGTCAGTCAGCACGTTCAGATCTTTCACGCCCTTGGGGGGCGTCACGAAACAGACCCGCCGCCCCGCCGCGCGATGATGCGACACCGCGCGCTTCATCGCCTGGTCGGCCTTCGACCCCGGCGGATCATTCTGTTTTAGGATGATCAGCCGCCCGATCTGCGGCGGCAGCTCGAGCGCGGCGAGATTGCCGAGCGCGATCATGGCAATGATGCGCAGCGACGGATCCGCCATCGCCGCGGTCAGCCCGTCCTCTATGCCTTCGCTGACATAGACGTCGGTCCCTTCGGCGACGTCGCGCAGCGGGCAGGCCTGCGCGCCCTTCCACACCGGAATATGGCCGCCCAGATATTTGCCGCGCACCTTCTTGGCGTCGTTCGGCCGCCCGCGATCGTCGAGGCCCAGCTCGGCCGCCCCCGCCTTGTCGCTCCCATCTGGCTTCAGCCAGGTGCGATGCGTCGCGATATGCTCGCCCGCCAGGTTGGTGATCATCGAGACCATCGCCGGCAACCGCGGCGACTGGTCGCCCCAGCCATATTGCAGCTCGGGATTGAACCGGATCGCACCCGGGGCACGGCCCAGCCTGGCAAGATCGATGCCCCGCCGCTGCAGGTACAGGTCGACCAGGTCGCCACGCTGCAGCGGCGTGGCCTTGTGCCACATGCGCCGCGCGCCCTTGCGCGCCTTTTCCTCTTCGATCGCCGCGGCGCGCGCCTTTTCCTCCGCGTGCGCTTTCGCCTCCAACTTCACCTGTTCGACCCGCGCCGGGTCGCTGTCGTCGAGGCCCAGCCAGCCTTTCGCCCAGGCGACCGCCTTCTTGATGTCGCCGCCGAACCGCACGACCGCGACGAGCTTCAGCGCGTCGCCCTTGTCATCGCCGCCCGCGAAATCGACCCACCAACCGCGCCGCGAACCGCTGCCGACGTGGATCCGCAGGCTCTGCCCCGGTTCGCCATGGATCGACCCGACGCACATTTCCTTGCCGATCTTGACTGCATTGGGCAGCAGTGCGCCGACCAGGCTCTCGATCCGCTTTTCCAGCTGCGTCTCGATTTCGCTGACCTCGATCAAAGGCCGCCGTGATTGCCCGCCCGCCATGCGTCAGGCCTTCGACTGCAGCGCGATGTGCGGAAAGAATTGCCGGATCCGCGCGGCCAGCTCGGCGCACGCATCGCGCTGCGCCTTCAGCCGCGCCGCGTCCCGCGGATCGGGGCGATCGTCCAGATAGCTGACCATGTTGATGACCGACGTGCGCGACATGCCCGAACGCAGCGCGATATCGTCATAGGACAGGCCGGCATCCCACAGGTCCATGACCTTGTGCTCGATCGGCTGCAGCGGATCCTCGCCGGTGTTCTCATAGGCGCCCGTCGCGCTGTCCAGATGGAAACGCTTCGGCTTGCCTGCTCCCCCCGCGGCCATTATCGGCCGCCTTCCTTCGGCCCGGCCATCAGCCGCTGTCCCGATCGAACGCGGCAAGTTCCGCCGCGCGCACCGGGATGTCGATCGCGCGGGTCAGGGCGTCGCGCATCGCGATCGCCGTCGCCAGCGGCATCCGCAACACCTCGCCGCGGTGGATCAGGATGATATGCGCGTCGAGCGCGCAGAAACCCGATCCGAAATGCATCGGCCCCTCGAACGGCGGGCCATCCACGCCCGGACCATCCGCCGCTCGAGGGGCATCGGCGCCGGCCATCAGGCGGCTTCCGATTGCGCGATTTCGGAACGATCGGCCGCGGGCTCGCGATAAAAATCGCCGGCATCGAGGCCGGGGACCAGCGCGACCAGCTTGATCATCATCCCCTTTGACGGGATACGGTTGCCGTGCTCCCAGCCATGCCAGGTCATGCGACCGACGTCGATTTCCGCGCCGACCGCCTCCATGGAGGCATCGCCACGATATTTTGCGAGCTTCTGCGCACCGAGATTAACCATGGCGCGCTTGTAAGCGTTTCATTTACATTTTGACAAGCCCCCGTAAGCGGTCCATTGCTCACTATATGTCAGCAGATGTTTTACATTTCGCGGCGATGGACGAAAATCCTAACCGTATCCGCGAACTTCGGCTGGCCAAGGGCTGGTCGCAGCAGCGGCTGGCCGATGAGGTCGGCTGCAGCAAGATGCAGGTGTCTGGCCTCGAGCGCGGCAAGCCAAAGCTCGACCAGGACTGGATGCGACGGCTTGCCGGGCCACTGGGGGTAACCCCCGCCGACCTGCTGCCGGTCGAGGACAATCCGCGCGCGCTTACCGAAGAGGAATGGGCGCTGATCCAGCAATTTCGCGCCGGCGACGATCGCGGCCGCGACGAGCTGCAGCGCGTCGCCGACGTCCTTCTGCCTTTCCGCGACCACCCAGTCGACAATGGCCGCGATGCTGCCTGACCTGCGCATGGCTGATCGCGCGAAAACACCGCCAAAATGGCACAAAATATGCGATTTCCTTACAAATTTGGCTCGGTTCGTCGCAAAAGCGTTCCTGCAACGTTCTCTTTTGTAAGCGAAACGCTTATTTTTTAGCTTGACCGTGTAAGCGTTTCGTTTACGTAATCGCCCCCGTTGAACCAACGGAGGGCATCATGCACCACCCAATCTTCGTCCAGGCCGTGCGCTTGCCGCCGACCTATGGCGTCGGCGACATCGTCCGGCGCCTGGGGCAGGAACAGCACGGCACCCGCGCGCGCAGCCTCAACTGGCAGCTCGCCTACATCCGCGATCTGATCGCCCAGGCGCGCTTTCCCCAGCCGCTGCCGCTGCCCGTCCGCGATCGCGCGACCGGAAAGCGCTCGCTCTCGGGCGACGTCCACCGCGGCAGCCGCTGGCCGCGCCATCTGGTCGACCAGTGGTTCGAGGATCTTCTGCCCCCCGGCGCCGCCGCGGCCGACGTCGCCGAGCAGCGCGCCGGCGAAGCGATCATGGACGAACGGGCCCGGGCGCTCGGCCTCCACATGATCGACGGCGGCGCGGCATGACCGGCTGCGTCGACCTCGAGCCGCACGGCTACACCGGCATGACCGCGCTCGAGCGCGCGATCATGGCCGAATGGGACGCCGGCCTGTCGTACAAGCGGATCGCGCTGAAGCTGAACTGCCCGCCGCGCCGCGTCGAAACGACGATCTCCAACTACGACGGCAAGGCCGATCACGCCTTCGCCTGCCGCGCCGCGAAGCAGGGCAGCGACCAGCTGCTCGCCGCGATTGCGCTCCACCATCCCGAAAGGATCGCAGCATGACCATGCCCCCCCCCAGGGACACTTATCAAAACGCGCCGGGCTACTTCGAGCGCGAGGTAGGACCCCGCGCGGATCCCGAATACGCCACCGCGTCCGAGCCCTTTCTTTTCGAGGATACGCTGTATTTCCCCGCGCTCGAAATGAACCTCGCGCGGCGGCAGCTCCACAGCGGCACGCAGATGATCAGCCATATAGGCTGCTTCATGCTCAAGATGCGGGGCACCGGCGTCGCGCTCGAAATGACGCCGACAATGCTGCGGGAGCTCGGCGCCGAGCTGCTCAACATGGCGGCGGTGATCGAGAACGAAGCGCAGCTAATGGCCGACACCATCATCGCCAATGCGAAGGCAGCCGGTAAATGAACGGCGGTCTTTCGCAGCAAGCCCGCGTCCTGCGCCTGGTCGACGACGCCTACAGCGAGGATCTGGCGATGTTCAACCGCGCCGAGCTCGAGGCGTTCAACCGCGCCAGCCACAGCGACGCCCTCCGCGAGATGCAGCTCGCGCCGGCGGAGGACCTTCAGGCATCGGACGATACCGACGCGATCGGCGACCCCGTCGCACTGATCCGGTCGATCGGATGGCGCCGCCTCGTCGCCGCCGGCGCCTTCATGGCCGCCGTCTGGCTCGGCACGGCCGCCTTCGCCGTCATGTGCGGAGGCCCGCGGTGACCACCGACTGGTCCACTCTCTCGACCGCCCAGCTGCGATGCATCGACGCGCTGGATTTCGCTCCGCCGCTCCATGAGACGCACCTGGCGAAGCGCCACAAGGTGCGCGGCCCTACCGTCACTTCGCTGATCGCCATGGGCCTGATCCGTCGCGAGTATCTGCACGATCGAGATCACCCGGCAACTTTGTCTATGCCGTTCCTGCGCCTGACACAGCTGGGGCTCGCCTATCAACGCGACTGGCGCCAGTGGCGCGATCGCGTTTCGCGTGATGTCGCCGGCATCTGCGGAACCAACGCGGCCGACGTGGCCGCGACGCTTGATCGGGGCATCGGCCGATGATCCCCGCCGCGCCGCGCACCATGCATCGCCCCGCCAGTCGCGCGCAGATCTGCACGGCCGCGCTGTGGGACAATTGCCGTTGCCCGCGTTGCCGCCCCGACCTTCACCTTCCTGATCCCGATGCGATTGGTCCCGCGTCGGCCGTCGCCGCTCGCCCACTCCTCCCCCGGGCGGGCGGCGACATCATCGAAACGACCCCCGGCGTCGCGGGAGCTCGCGCGCCGGATCCTGCCGCCGATCGGAACCCTTCCCTTTCAGACGCTCCGATCGGCGGCCTTTGTCTCGAGGCGCGTGACTGATGCCAATGCCAAAATCGCCGCCATGGACCCAGGAAGAGCGGGCGATCCTTGCCGAGCTCTACCCGACCCAAGGTTTGAACGGCGCCGCCGATGCTCTGGCCGACCGCAGCTGGGCCGCCATTCATCAAATGGCGCACAAGATGGGCCTGAAAACCTCGCATGTGGCTGCGGCACCCAAAGCCAAATTGCAGGGAACGCGGCTCGCCGAAGCGGTCCGGCTGCGCGAAGACGAAAAATGGTCCTTTGCCCGCATCGGCGCGACGTTCGGCGTCAGCGAGGCCGCGGCGTGCAACGCTGTGATGATCGCTCTGTGCGAAAGGACCGGCCACCGACCGGCAACGCGCGACCAATACGGTCGGCTCGTCCCCGCCGAGATCGAGCGGCTCCGTCTCATGCTCCGCAAAGGGCTGAAGGGTATCGATATTCAGCTGCGCATGGGTATCTCGGCCGCGCGCGTCGCCGAAGAACGCCGGCGCTACAATCGCGAGCTGAAGGCGAACGGCAAGGCGCCGCTGCAGCCGCCCGGTGCGGGGGCGGCCTACTCGGGGGTCAAGCTGTCGAAGGCTACGCGCGCCGAAGTCGAAGCCCTCTTCCTGCAAGGTCTTGGCACCCTCAAGATTTCGGAACGCACTGGCGCATCGAAGACCAGCTGCACGCGGATCCGCGCGCGCTTGGTGAAACGGCTCGCGCGCAAGGGCGAGACGCTTCCCGGCTGCGACGCGCACGGCACGCGACATACCCAGGCCGAAAGCGCTCGCTTCATCACCGACAGCCAGCGGGACGCCCTGCGAAGGCTTCTCCTCGATGGTTGGCCTTGCGCACGCGCTGCCCGCTTTACCGTCGTCGGCAACAGCTCGGCGTACCGCATTCGCGACGAACTCGCCGCGGAACTCGCTCGCGATGGTAAGCCGCCGCTGCAGCCGCGCTTCCCGGGTAAGTCACGCCACGGTCTGACCGTCAGTCCTCACTGGCCGCCGACCGGCGTGAAGCAGATCTATGCCTTCCGCCAGCTGCTCGCGACCATGAGTTTCGACGAGGCGAAGGCCCAATGGCGCCAGCAAAAACGCGACGAGGCCACGCGCCCCAGGACGTTCGAGGAACAGCTGGCGGCTGTCCGCGCAGGCGCGAAGATCGTCGAGCGCCAACCGATCCGCAAGGCTGACCCGACCTACACCTTGGGCGGCGTTGCAACAGGAGCACTATGACATGAGCACCGCCCCGATCACCGGCGAAGATCCGACGTTCGCCAGCTGGGCCGAGGTCGAGGCCTGGGAGCGCGATCGCGTCGCCAAATGCTGCGCGCTGGGCCCGCACGCGCTCAACCCGGTCGGTCTGCTGCTCGCCACGGCCGACCGCATCACCCGCGTCCGCGCGGCGCACGCCCACCTGGAGCCGAAGCCATGATCGGCGGACAGATCCAGCCGCCCTTTTGGGTAGTCTGGCGCCGCGGCGGCCGCGCGCCCTGTTACGAGCATGAGAGTTACATCGGCGCACGGACCGAAGCCGAGCGCCTCGCGAAGGCGAACCCTGGCCAGCGCTTCTACGTCCTCTCCCCCGTCGCCCGCGGCATCCAGGATGGCGATGCGGTGTGGTCACATTATGCGCCGGTCGGGATCGATTGGATCGACGAGGACGCAGAGGACGCTCCGAGGGAATTGGCATGATCGGCGGCCTGAAGATCCTCTCCGATCATCCCGATCTGGCGCACCAGGCGCTGCAGGCGATGCAATCGCCGGCGGTCGGTCAGCTGCTGCAAATTCGCATGTCGCATTTCGACAAGGGCCACGACCAGGCGGCCGACGACAGCAGCAGCTACGCCCAGATGCTCGAGAATTTCGGCCGCGATCATTTCCAGCCGATCCTCGATCGCACGAGGGGCAATGCCAGCGCCGTCGAGGTCCGCGCCGCCGCGACCGCCGCGCTGAAAGGCGCCGCCCGCCTGCTCGCCCTAGCCGACAAGGCCCACCGCCACGCCGCCCGCCTCGAGGCGGCCGAACTAGCCCAGAAGGAGGAGCAGCAAGGATGAGGATTATTTGCGAAGACTGTAATGGCGCCGGCGCCTGGCGCGGCGGCACATGCGCCGCATGCAACGGCATGGGGCACACTTCGCCGCGTTTCGGCCCGGTGCAGCATCCGTGGGTGCTCGATATCCCGATGATGCAACAGTCGGTCCTCTTCGCCGCGGTGCGCGCGCCAGATGGTCTACGCAAAGATCATCCGGTGAAGGTACTGCTCCGCTGGTACCGGCGCTGCATCCTGCTTTCCGCTTTTGACAAGCGCGTTCTGCGCAATCCGTTCATCGACGGCGGCGGCAGCTTCACCGGCCCCTTCCTTGCCGGTCATGCGCGCGCGATTTTTGGGTTGAATGAGAACCTAGACGGCTGGCCGATCAACTATTGGTTCGACAAGATGCGCGAACACTATCTGCGCCACGTCGACGAGCTGCCGCATCATTTCCAGCTTCACTTCATGCACGCCGCGCAGATCGTCGGGGTCCATCATCCTGACGAGGAAACCCGCGCTTGGTGGCGGACCTTCTATCTGATGATCGTCAACGACGCGCACCTGCAGCCCGAAAGCGACGAGGCGATGAACCTGCGTCTTTCAGACAACGACGCTGAATGGCGCGCCCGTGAGGAAGTGACGGCCGCCTAACCTAATTCGCGCGGCCCCGCGCGGAGGCGGGCGGTGTTTCGTGATACCCGCCGCCCGCCGAATTTCCCCAGCAGCAAAGGAGAATGACATGCCCGACGCCGACGCAAACAATGACGATATCGAAGCAACTATGGAGGGAAGCGACGGCACGCACGGCTCGCCGGTCGACGCAATCCACCCTGCACCTGCCGGGTTCACGGATGCGCAGCTCTTGGCAGACCCGATCCTGCGATATTTCCATTTCGCGCACCTGCCCCCGAGCCTGCAGGTGACCTCGATCAAGTTCTATGAGCTCGCCTGCTACATCATCGATACCTTGCCCCGAAACGCCGAGCGCAGCGTCGCTCTGCGCAAGCTGCTCGAGGCGAAGGATGCGGCCGTCCGCGCCAACGTCACCTAACCCTATCGACCGCACGGTGCGGCGATGGCCGGCGGCGCCTTGCTCGCCGCCGGCCTTTTCATTCCAGAGGAACCGACATGACGATCTTTTCAAAGGGCACGCTCGAGCTGATCAACGACGCGGCCATCAACGCGATCGACGAAGCCCGCCGCGGCGCCATGCCCGATTGGCAAAGCCGCGAACAATTCATCGACGCGATAAGCGCCGCCGCCGCCACCGCCTTCGACGCGATCGCCGAAGACCAGGGAGACGCCGACCCTGAAGGCGAGCGCCCGGAGTTCCTCGGATGAGCGCCGCACAGACCAAGCTTGCGGCGCTGGCGGGGTTGCTTTTTAGCGGCGCGGGGCAAGCCGCGTTCGCAACGGGCGAGATGCTCGAACACGCACGCGAACTGGTAGAGGTTCTTGGAACCGACCCAACCCAAAAGGCGCATCGCTTCAGCAACGAGACGATCGAACTGCTGGCTGACGCCCTTCAATCGGCGATAGGCTTCGAGCTCGAGGCGATCGATGCAGCAATGCTGGACGATCGCGCCTCGCACCACCAACACCTGCTTGAGGAGGAAAGCGAGAAGCTCAACCAGCTCCTCGGCGCCGTTACCCGCTTCCTTGACGGATGGACGGGATGACCGCCCCCGAAGACTTCAGCTTCGACCAACTGACCTTCGCACCGATCGACGACGCGGCCAAGGTCAAGGGTCAGCGGCGCCTGGTACGCAAGGGCGAATGGTATGCCGCCGCGATCTGGACCGGCGACATGTGGGCCTACCCGCCCGAAATGGAGGGCGGCATCATCGTGCAGCTCCCCTTTGAACCGACCCATTACGAGGTGAGAGCCTAGCTTTTCCGCCAAACTTGACACCGGCGAAGCGCCCGCCGGATAAAGCGGCGCCAGAGGTGGACCATGAAACTGAACGTCAAAGGCCTGGTCGGCAAGCCGACCGCGGGGGGCATCCGCTACTATTGGGAACCCAACGGGCCCGAGCGCAAGGCGGGCTGGACCAGCAAGCCGCTGGGGCTCGACCTGGTCGCGGCCGTCACCGAAGCCGAGAAGCGCAACGCCGAAATCGCCGAGTGGCGCAGCGGCGGCGCGAGGCCGGCGGCGGTCAAAAAGGCGGTCAAGCGCCAGACCTTCGGCGCGATGCTGAAGGCGTATCGCGAACAGCGGCTGCCGATGCTCGCCGCCTCGACCCAGCGCACGGCAAAGACCCCGCTCAATCGGCTCGAGGCATGGGCGGGGGACATGCCGACGACATGGGTCACGCGCCAGCGGGTGCGCAAACTGCGCGACGCGATCGCGCCATATGATCCGGTCAAGAAAACCTATGGCGGGCTCGGCCACCAGGCCGCCTTTCATGTGCTCGAGCAGGGCCGCACCGTTTGCAAATGGGGCGAGGCCGAAGGCTTCATCGCCGACAATCCCTTCACATCGTTCGGGCTCGGCAAGCCCGCGCCGCGCGACGTGATATGGGAGGATCATCACCGCCAGGCATTCGTCGACGCCGCGCTTGCGCTCGACCCGCCGCTGCCGTCCATCGCGCTCGCGATCGAGATCGGCCTCTACATCGGCCAGCGCCAGGCCGACGTGCTGAAGCTGTCGCGCAGCAGCTGGCGGCCGATCCCCGAACGCAAGTTCCGCAACCGTCCCGATCTCTACCACCAGCTGCTGCAGGATCCTGCGGCGCAGGATCCGAACGGGCCGAACCCGGGCGAAGTGATGGGGCTCTACGTGCGCCAGGGGAAGACCAGCCGCCACGTCGGGATCCCGATCGAGGGCGACATGCGCCGGCGCGTCGAGGCCGCGATCGCCGGCAACACGACGTCGACGGCGATCGTCGTCTGTGAACGCACTGGGCAGCCATGGGTGCAGGACAATTTTCAGCACAACATCGTGCGCACGCGCGACAAGGCGATCGAGCTCGCGACCAAGGCAGGCGACGAACAGCTCGCGGCCGACCTGGCGCTGCTGCAGTTCAAGGATCTCCGGCGCAGCTGCGTCGTCATCCTGGGCGAGCTGGGCCTCGAGCCCGGCCAGATCGCCGGCGTCACCGGCCACAAGCTCGCAACCGTCCTCGCGATCCTCGAGGTATACATGCCCCGCACCGAAGCGATGGCGGCCGCGGCCGTCGTTGCCCGCCTCGAGGACCGCCGCCCGCCGGCAGCCGACGAAGAAAAACAGGAGAAGATCGCGTGAGCATCAAGCCGATATCGCCTTACAATCTCGCAACAGTCATTCGGGAATTCGGCCGAGTTGCCACCGCCTATCATCTTGGTATCGGCGTCGAGCAACTCGAGGGATTGACGACCGGCGCGACAGAGATCAGCGAGGACGCGCTATAAAGGCTGACCGAGAAGATCTTCGACCGAGCCGATGAATTTAGCAATCTTGCCAACGATCTGGAAAAGGAGGCAGGGATCCACGACGAAGAGCAGGCGACCGATGAGGAAGATCAGGGGAACGTAGCATGAGTGAAACCATCCTCGACCGCGTCGCGGCGCAAGTAAGCTCGGCGCTGGCTCGCCACGGAATTTCTCAAACAGGCACGATCGAGCGCGAGATCGCGCTAGCGGCGATCTTCGGCATGCGCGAAGCAAGCCCCGACATGATCGACGCTGGCCGCGACGTGGGAGCTGACGCGCCTTATGGCTTGGCCGAGACGCGAGAAAAGTGGAGCGTCATGATCGAAGCGGCGCTGATCGAAAGCGACCGCGCGTTCGACGATCACAAAGCCAAGATCCAGGCCAAAGATTAGCCGCCGTTCGGAATTCCGAATTCGGAAAGTTCGGAATGGCCACCGGCGCCAGACAGCCAAAAGCCCGCGAACCCATTGGGAACGCGGGCTTTTTGATGGTTGCGGGAGTAGGATTTGAACCTACGACCTTCAGGTTATGAGCCTGACGAGCTACCGGGCTGCTCCATCCCGCGTCAACCAGTCCGCGGCGCCGCTGCCGGGCCGCAAAAACAGCAAAAGGCCGGCATTTCTGCCGGCCTCTAACTTTGTGAATGGGTTTCTTTTCGACCTTACGTCGGCTGCAATGCCTGGCGACGTCCTACTCTTCCAACGCTTAAGCGGTAGTACCATCGGCGCTGTCAGGTTTCACGGCCGAGTTCGAGATGGGATCGGGTGGGTCACTGACGCCATGGTCACCAAGCAATGAAGCCGGCGTAGGGTCAAAAGGGTTTCAATCGATGTCCGTGCAATACTGTCTGTCTGATCAATCATCCGACATTCGCGGACAACCTGTGGCTTTTGGCCGGTCAGGCTTGTCGTTGATGGCGGGACTCTTAAGTGCGAATAGAGCAATTAGTATCGGTTAGCTCCACGCGTTACCGCGCTTCTACATCCGATCTATCAACGTGGTGGTCTTCCACGGCTCTATGAAATCTTATCTTGAGGGAGGCTTCCCGCTTAGATGCTTTCAGCGGTTATCCCGTCCATACATAGCTACCCTGCTGCGCGGCTGGCGCCACGACAGGTACACCAGAGGTATGTTCAACCCGGTCCTCTCGTACTAGGGTCAACTCCTCTCAAATTTCGACGCCCACGGCAGATAGGGACCAAACTGTCTCACGACGTTCTGAACCCAGCTCACGTACCACTTTAATTGGCGAACAGCCAAACCCTTGGGACCTGCTCCAGCCCCAGGATGTGATGAGCCGACATCGAGGTGCCAAACGATTCCGTCGATATGAGCTCTTGGGAATCATCAGCCTGTTATCCCCGGCGTACCTTTTATCCGTTGAGCGATGGCCCTTCCACTCGGGACCACCGGATCACTATGACCGACTTTCGTCTCTGCTCGACTCGTCAGTCTCGCAGTCAGGCAGGCTTATGCCATTGCACTCTAACAGACGGTTTCCAACCGTCCTGAGCCTACCATCGCGCGCCTCCGTTACTCTTTAGGAGGCGACCGCCCCAGTCAAACTACCCGCCACAGAGGGTCCCTGATCCAGTTTCATGGATCGAGGTTAGACATCAGAAAACAACAGGGTGGTATTTCACCTATGGCTCCACACCGGCTGGCGCCAGTGCTTCAAAGCCTCCCACCTATGCTACACAGTTCTTTCCTAA
>NZ_LNRZ01000006.1:202500-338005 GCF_001468265.1 Sphingopyxis sp. H050
GTCATCTGCGACAGCGCCGCGATCACTGCCATGCGCGAGTCACAGGTGACCGGCGACTTGGTCATCACTTCGTCGAGAGTGCGGTCGAGCGCTTCGGGGCCATAGGAAGACATCAGCCGGACGAGATCGCGCTCGGAGAAAATGCCGACGATCGCATCGCCCTCGACGACCGGGACCGCGCCGATGCGATGCTGCGCCAGCAAGTCGATCACCGCCCGCACCGTATCCGCCGGCCGCGCCGAAACCACCGCGCCTGTGCGCCCGTGAAGAATCGCTCCGATCGTCATGGTGCCGCTCCCTTCGTCTTATCCGTTGCCCGCGAAGCCTATCATGATTCGCCGCGAAGCCAAATGCGCGGCCTTTCGGCTTGGCCTTATGGAAGGCATGGTTCATGAAGTCGCATGGTCAAACGCTCGCCTCTCGACAATCGCGCCACGTCGGATGTCGCCTGGGCCCGCTATCGCCGCCTGATGCGCGGCATGGCGCTCGTCTCGGCGGGCGCCGTGGTCCTGGCGCTCGGCTGGCTGCGCTATACGCTCGGCGACCAGCTCACCATCCATATGATCATCGCGACCGCCGCGGGCGTCGGCCTGTCGGTCATGCTCGGCGCGGCGCTGATGGGTCTCGTCTTCCTGTCGAGCGGCAGCGGCCATGACGAAGCGATCGAAGACCCGTTCGAGGACGATCCGGACATGAAGAATGAGCGATAAGCCCGACTGCCCGCGCGACCCGATCCTGCGCGTCGTCCCGCGTCCCGCCGACATCAACGCCAACGGCCATATCTTCGGCGGCTGGGTGCTGAGCCAGATGGACATCGCCGGCGGCATCGTCGCCGGACGCGAAGCGCAAGGCGCGGTCGCGACCGTCGCGATCGAGACGATGGAGTTCATCGCGCCGATCCTGCTGCGCGACATCATTTCGGTTTACGCCCATATCGAACGCCGCGGGCGCACCTCGCTCGCGATCCGGCTCGAGGTCATCGCGACGCGCGACGGCGGGCGCACCGAAGAGAAAGTGACCGAAGGCGTCTTCACCTTCGTGGCGCTCGACGAAAACCACCGCCCGCGGCCGCTGCCGTCGGAATGACGATCATAAGGCGGGGGGCCGCCTATTCGTCCGGCCCTTCCCAATCGTCCTGATTGTCGGCGCCGATGCGCGCCACCTCGCGGACGCGATAGTCGATCGAGCGCTTGCCCTCCGCGGGCACGACCACCGACCAGATGCGCTTGCCGTCGCGCTCCTTCACCGGCTTGCTGAGCTTGTCGATCGCATAATCGCTATCGTTGGCAAAGCTGACCTCGACCGGCTCGGCGACCTGGCCGTCATTCTCGATCGTCATCCGGTAGCGCGCCCAGCCTTCGCCCGCATCGAGTTCCTCGCGATCCGAGCTCAGATAGCGATCGTTCGACTCGGGCAGGTCGAAATCGACCAGTTCGCCGACCGCCTTGTCCTTCACCTTGGTCTCGGCCGCGAGCATCCGCTCGCCGCCGCGCGCCTGGAAGAAGGTGACTTGTCCGCCGGGCAACGGCTCGTCCAGCACTCCGCCCTTCTTGTTGTCGATTCGCAGCACCGATTTTTCCGAGCCATAATCGTCGCCGCTCACCTCCAGGATATAGAGCAGCTGCGCTGCGACCGCCGGCTTTTCGAGGAAGGCGATCTGCTTGCGGCTTTGCGCGCCCAGCGTCGTCGGCTGCGGGACGCGGTAGAGCTTGTAGTCGCCGATGTCCTCGCGCGGCGCGATGCGGCTGCCGGTGACGACGATCGAATCGCACCCATCCTCTTCGTCGCCGCATCCCCCGCCGCCGCCGAAGAAACCGATGCTGAAGCCATCGGCATAGGCCGGATATTCGGTCGGCAATGACGCCGGCCCGAACTGGCGTCCGCCATAGGTGCCGGCGCCGGTACTGCCGCGCGGCCAGCAATCGAACCAGACTTCGATATTGTCGGGGTGCCAAGGGTCCTCGCGCGCTTCCTGCTCGCGGCGATCCTCCGCGTCCCACGCATCCTCGTCGTCGGCCGCCGGCGCCTGCCGGAAGAAAGCTATGCGTCCGGCGATCACCGCCATGTCGGCCTTTTCGAAACTGGTCGCATCGCCGCTGGCGACGGTCAGCCAAGCGAAGAGGTCGACCGAATCGGCGTCGCCGGCGACGTCGCCGACATAGTTCGACTGCCAGTCGAAATTGGTCGCAAGATAGGTGAGCTCCAGCGTCGTGCGCCCGCCCGGCTGATCGCCGAGCGTCATCGACAGCGTCGGCACCGGGTTCAGGCCCGCGGGGACCGCCTCATACAGCATCGTCTGCGGCAGGCCGCTGCATTGCACCGCCTCGAACCCACCCTTGCGCTCGACGATCAGCGCCTCGGGTCCCGATCGGATGCGCACGGACTCGAAACTCGGCTTGCCTGTCGCCGGATCGGTGGTGCGCAGCAGCACGCGCTGGCCGGTGAAGGCGTCGATCAGCCCGCGCTGTGACAGCAGGCGGCGGTCGAAATTCTTCTCGCGCGGCCGCCCCTTGGGTCCGCGCAGCAGGGCGCTTTCGGGAAGGATGCTGCTCGACACCCCCTCGAAGCGAATCGTCACCGGCCCCGGAGGCAGGTCGACGCTGCGCGTTTCGCGGATCAGCGCGAAGCCGCCGAGCCCGTCGTCATTATCGGGCGCGGGCAGCGCGCTGTCGGTGTCGCGCGCCGGATCGCGGTACAGGCTGATGGCGACATGGTCGGGCTTGGGCGAAGCGACGACCGGCGGATCGGCCGCGCGGGCCGATCCGGCCGCAGCCAGAAACACCAGCAGGGCGAGCGCCGCGCGCCGCATCGCTCAGTTCAGCGTGTCAAACTGGACGGTCAGCTCGGTGCGCCCGTTCGCGGGCACCGTCACCATCCACTTCCGCTGCTCCCAGAGCAGGCTCGGTTCGGCGGTTATGCTTTCAGCCGAAACGCGCGTGTCATTATTATAGGTGTTGAGCCCGTTCTGCGTGAATTCGATCGTCACCGGCTGCGGGCGCGCGTTGGTGAAGATATATTTCATGTGCGTGCGCCAAAAATTGCGCTTCACGTCGACCTCGTAGGTTGTCGTCACCCCATCCTTGCGAATGCGATACTGGCTCGTCCGCGTCCATTCTTCCTCGGTCAGCTTTTCCCGCTTCTCGAGGATCGGCTGATATTTGACGTCGAAGGCGCGCCCGGTCGCGAGCGACAGCGTCGAACCTGCGGGAGTATGGCTGATATAGGATTCGCCGACGAACTGTGCCTGCCCGCGCGCGTCCTTCACATAGAGCCGCACCGATCCCGCGGGCATCGCGTCGCCCACCCCGCCCTTTCCGGTGGAGAAGCGATAGGTCGAGAGCGCGCTCTGCGCTTGCTCGAGCGAGCCGAAGCGATCATGCGACGCCGAATAGCCGCGCGTCGCGGGCACCGCCATCGCGTCGAGGAAGGCGATCTGCTTCTGCTGCGCGCTCGCGATCGTCGTGCGGTCGGCGATCGGATAAGCGAACATGTCGGCGAGCGCCTCGGCCTTCGCCTTCTCGGTCCCGGCGCTGGTCAGCGCGGCAGGCTCGCCGTCGTCGCCGCGGCGGCTGCGCCGCACCCCGATCTCGCTGCTCGCCACGAGCAGCAGTTTCGCATTCGCAAATCCCGTGCCGCTGTTGTTCTTCAGCGTCACCCAGCCCTGCAGGTCCATCGCCTTCGCGGCCTCGTCGTAGAGCGCGACATAGTCGGCGCGCCAGCTGAGCCCCTCGGACAGATAACGGAGCGTGAGCGGCCGCGCGCCCGCCGCCTTGGAATCGACCATCACCGACAGCGTCGGGCGGGCGCGCAGATTGGCCGGGATGCCGTCGAAGATCACGCGCACCGGCAGATTGTCGTCGCGCAATATCTCGATCCGGCCGCCGACGTCGAGAACGACGCCGCCGTTGACCGCCAGCACCTTCGCGCGCTCGCGCGTTTCGGCGCCGGTCGACGGGTTGGTGCGGATCAGCGTGATCTCCTGCCCCACCGCCTTCTGCATCATCGCTGTCGGCGACAGCAGGTCGAAATCGAAATTCTGCTCGACGATCTCGAAATTGCTGCCGGTCAGGCTGACCGTCTCGGGCCGGATGCGGCTCGACACGTCGGGAAATTCGACCCGCGATTCGCCGGCCGGGAGCGTCACCAGCCGCGTGTCGGTGACGAGCGCAAGCTCGCCCGAATAAACGGTGACCGCGACATCGCCCTGCGCATTGCCGACCAGGTCGGCCTGCGCCATCGCCGGGCCGGTCGCCGATCCGGCCAAGAGCACGCAAGCCATTGCCAAAGCGCGCATAATCACCTCCCCGCACGATGTCGTGCGAAGAGGCTATGTTATGTCGAATCCAAAGGCCAGCCGAAATCGGCGAGCGATCGAACGGCCTTATTCGGCCGCTTCGACCCCCGAACCGCGCGGGGCGAGCGTGCGGCGGGTGCGGCGCGCCTTGGGCGCGGGCGCTTCGTCGGCGTCGCCCTCGGCTGCTTCGGGCTCGGCCGGACGACCGATGGCCGGCGGCAGCACCGCGGTGTCGATGCCAGCATTGCCGCCATCTTCGTTCACATCGGCCTCGGGGCGGGCGCGGCGCGGACCGCGGCGATTCGTGCGCGGAGCGGGCGCTTCCTGTGCGGATTCGACCTCGTCCCCATGGCCTTCATCGGCGTTGGCGACGGGGCCGCGATCGTCCTCGCGGTCGCGGCGATTGCCCCGCTCGCGCTGCTGGCGGTTGCCGCGATTGTCGTCGTCGCGGCGCTCGTTACCGCCGCGCTCGCGGCCCTCACGGCCTTCGCGATTGCCGTTTTCACGATTGCCATTGTCACGACCTTCGTCGCGGCTCTCGGTGTCGGCGTCGGTGTCGCTTTCAAAGCCGCTGTCGTCATGGCCGTCGAAATCCTCGACGCCGCGGATCTCGCGGCTGCGGTCGTAGCTGCGCTCCTGTCCGTTCGCGGCGGCCTTTTCTTCCTGCCGGGCGCGGAAATCGCTCACGACGCGGAAATAATGGTCGGCGAACTGGAGATAATATTCGGTCTGGACCCGGTCGCCCGCAAGCTGCGCGTCGCGCGCAAGGTTGCGGTATTTCTCGATCATCTGGGCCGCGTTGCCGCGGGCTCGGCTGTCGATGCGGTTGGCCTGGTCGACACCGCCGCGTCCGCCACCGGACTGCGAGCGATTGCTGTTATTGTTGTTGTTATTGTTGCGGCCGCGACGGCGACCGCTCTGTCGGTTGTTCATGTTCAACTGAGACATCCTGATAAGCTAATAAGCTACGCCAACCCCATTTTGGCCGACCGCGATATGCGCGTCGCGCCCGCGCTTTGTGCGCGGTTCCCGTTACCGCCTGCGCCGGACCCATGGTCCGCACCAGCCTTGTAAGTGGGAAGCAGACCGGCCGGACCAATGAAGGTAACCGTGCCGGGTCTGTGAGCCGCCCCTACCGTGCTTTCGGGCGGAAACCAAGCAAATTCTTGCACGAGCCGGTCAGGCGCAGGTCAGCAAAAGCGCCCTGTCGCGGCCGCCGAGGTCCCGCTTGCAGATCACGGCAAAGCCCGCCGCTTCGGCGAGCTGCGATACCGATATGCGTTGCCGGTGCCCGATTTCAAGGATCGCGATCCCGCCGGGCGCCAATAATCGGCCCAGATCGGGGATGATCCGGCGATAGTCGCGCAGCCCGTCGGCGCCCGCGAACAGCGCCCCGGCAGGCTCAAAATCGGCGACGTCGGGCATCAGCGCCTCGCTGTCGGCGATATAGGGCGGGTTGCAAAGAATGAGGTCGAACGGCCCGTCGACGCCGTCGGCCCAGTCGCCGGTTCGGAATGCGGTGCGCTCGGTCAGATCCAGCACCTCGGCATTCGCGCGCGCCAAGGCCAGCGCTGCCTCGCTCGCATCGACGCCAAGCCCGGTCGCGGCGGGCCATTCGGCCAGCGCCGCGAGGAGCAGCGTCCCCGGCCCGGTGCCGAGGTCGAGCACCCGCCGCGGGCCGGACTCGCCGAAATGCTGAACCGCCGCTTCGATCAGCGTCTCGCTGTCGGGACGCGGGATCAGCACGCCGGGGCCGACCCGCAGCCGGATCGTCCAGAAATCGCGATAGCCGACGATATAGGCGAGCGGTTCGTGCGCACGCCGCCGCTCAATCAAGGCGTCGAACATGTCGGGAACCGCGTAGCGCGCCGGATCGAGCAGCAAAACCTGCCGTTCGACGCCCAAGGCGTGCGCCAGCAGCAATTCGGCGTCGAGCCGCGGCGTGTCGGAGACGCCAGCCAGCCGCTGCGCCGCATCGCGCAGTGCCTGAGCCACGTCACACACGTAAAATTCCGTTCGTGCCGAGCGAAGTCGAGACACCCATCAACCGCGCTCTACGTCGAGAGGCATCTCGCGCCGTAGGTTTATCCTGAGCGCCCGCAGAGCAGTCGAAGGGCTCGCTGCGAACGGATTGGGGAACGCGCAGGGGCGCTAGTCTATTCACCCAGCCCCGCCAGCCGCTGCGCCTGATCCTCGGCAATTAGCGCGTCGATCAGTTCGTCCATCTGTCCCTCGATAATCTCCGGCAGGCGGTGGAGGGTCAGGTTGATGCGATGGTCGGTCACGCGCCCCTGCGGGAAATTATAGGTGCGGATGCGTTCGGAGCGGTCGCCCGAGCCGACCATCGACTTGCGCGCCGACGCCTCGGCGCTGTGGATCTTCTCGCGCTCCAGATCATAGAGCCGCGCCCGCAGCACCTGCATCGCCTTGGCGCGGTTCTTGTGCTGACTGCGCTGATCCTGCTGGATCACGACGAGCCCGGTGGGCAAGTGCGTGATGCGGATCGCCGAGTCGGTGGTGTTGACGTGCTGGCCGCCCGCGCCCGATGCGCGATAGATGTCGATTTTCAGGTCGTTGTCGTTGATCGCGACATCGACCTCCTCGGCCTCGGGCAGCACCGCGACGGTCGCCGCGCTGGTGTGGATGCGCCCTTGGCTTTCGGTCGCGGGGACGCGCTGGACGCGGTGGACGCCGCTTTCGAACTTCAGTTTGGCGAACACGCCCTGCCCGCTGACCGACGCGACGACTTCCTTGTAGCCGCCGACCTCGGTCTCGTTCGCCGAAATGACCTCGACCTTCCAGCCCTGCGTATCGGCGTAGCGGCTGTACATGCGCAGCAGGTCGCCCGCGAACAGCGCCGCCTCGTCGCCGCCGGTCCCGGCGCGAATTTCCAGCATCGCGGCGCGTTCGTCCGCGACGTCCTTGGGCAGCAGTTTGATCGCCAGATCATGCTCGGCGGCGGGCAGCGCCGCCTCGACCGCGGCGATTTCCTCGGCCGCCATCGCCTTCATCTCGGGATCGGCGAGCATTTCGGTCAGCGACACCAGTTCGGCCCTAAGCCGCGTCACTTCGCTCGCAGCCTTGGCGACGGGCTCAAGTTCGGCAAACTCCTTCGACGCCGCAACGAAGTCGGCCGGCGCCATATCGCCCGTCGCCATGCGCGCCTGCAGCGCCGCGTGGCGTTCGATGATGGCGTCGATCTGCTTTTCGGAAACGGAGGTCATCTTGTCCAAAATGGTATAACTACGTCATGCTGAACTTGTTTCAGCATCCATGGCGCCGCATAGAGGCCAACATGCCGTCGCGGCAACCCTGCACCTATATTCTCGCCAGCCAAAAGCAGGGCATGCTCTATATCGGCGTCTCGTCCGACCTCGCCGCACGCATCTGGCAGCACCGATCGGGCGCCGCGCCGGGATTCACGACGCAATACCGCGTCTACCGGCTCATCCACGCCGAATTCTTCGACGATATGGCGGCCGCGATTGCGCGCGAAAAGCAACTCAAGCGTTGGCACCGGCCATGGAAGATCAATCTGATCGAGGCGAACAATCCCGACTGGGACGATTTGGCCGTGGAATGGGGAATTGCCGAACCACTCCAGAAGCCATCATGCTGAACTTGTTTCAGCATCCATGGCGCTACATCGAAACCTCGGCCCATGGACCCTGAAACAAGTTCAGGGTGACGAGGGAAGAAGAGCCTGCATCGCCTTCGCCCGCTCGCCCTCACCCCGCACATTGATATGCGGTGCGCCATCGCGCGTGCCGACCGAAATCAGCGCGTGCGCCGGAATCTTCGCTGCCTTGTCGAAGCGCTTGCGCGGCGAGCCGCTCGCGACGATCTCGGTCGCGAAACCAGCATTTCGAAGCGCTGTCAGCGCCTGCATCGCCAGCGCGAGCTGGCCATCATCCTCGACCGCGATCACCGCGTCGAGCCGCGTATCGATCACATCGTCGGCCAGCAACATCGCCAGCCGCTCAATCCCCGCCGCCCAGCCGACCGCCGGGGTCGACGGGCCACCGAGATTCTCGATCAGCCCGTCATAGCGCCCGCCGCCGAGCACCGTGCCCTGCGCGCCCAGCCGGTCGGTGACGAATTCGAACGCCGTGTGGCGATAATAGTCGAGCCCGCGCACCAGCCGCGCATTGCGCTCCCACGCGACGCCCGCCGCGTCGAGCCCGGCGGTCACGGCACCGAAGAAATCCTGCGCCTCCTGCGTCAGATACGCATCGATGTCGGGCGCGCTGTCGGCGATCGGCCGGTCCTTCGGATCCTTGCTGTCGAGGATGCGCAGCGGATTCTTGTCGAGCCGCGCGAGGCTGTCTTCGCTGAGATCGCCGCGGTGCGCTTCGAAATGCTCGACCAGCGCCGCGCGCCACGCATCGCGGCTCGCCGCATCGCCCAGCGTGTTGAGCGTCAAGGTCACGCCCTCGGCGATGCCCAGTTCCTTCAAGAGCTGGTCGGCAAAAACCAGCAGTTCGGCATCGGCGAGCGGGCTGTCGCTGCCGATCACCTCGGCGTCGAGCTGGTGGAACTGGCGATAGCGGCCCTTCTGCGGGCGCTCGTAGCGGAACAGCGGGCCGTGCGTCGCGACTTTGAGCGGCGCGAACTGCTGCCAGCCGTTGGTGATATAGGCGCGCGCGATCCCCGCGGTGAATTCGGGGCGCAGGGTGATCGATTCGCCGCCGCGATCGTCGAACGAGTACATTTCCTTCGACACGACGTCGGTCGTCTCGCCGAGCGATCGCGCGAACACCGCGGTCGGCTCGATCACCGGCACCTCGATCCGCTTGAAGCCATAGAGGCGGCGCACCCGTTCGAAGGTCTCGACGACATGTGCGAAGCGGTCGGCGAAATCGCCGAGCATGTCCTGCGTGCCGCGCACGGCTTGCGGGGTCGGGATCTTGGCGGATTTGTCCTTGCTCATGCGCCGCGCGTCTAATGCTTTTTCGCCGAAAGGCAAAGCGGGCTTGCATGGGCCTTCGCCGCGGCTAGGCTCGGCATATGGCCCGCACCATCGGCAACCGCATCGCGCCGCCGCGCTTCGTCGCCTATGCGGCGGGCCTGATCCTCGTCGCGATCTGGGCGGTGTGGCAGTCGGCTTCGCCGCTGCACGGCTTTCTGATCGGCTTCGATATCGTGACCGCGCTCTTCCTGCTGTCGACGATCCCGCTGTTCCGCACGACCGACCCGCGCGTGATGGCGCGCCACGCGACCGAGAATGACGCCAACCGCACCGCGCTGCTGATCCTGTCGGTGGCGGTCAGCATTGTCGTGCTTGGCGCGCTGGCGCAGCTCGTCGCGGGAACCGGCGCCTATTCGAAGCCGCTGGTCATCGTCACGCTCGCGCTCGTCTGGCTGTTCGCCAACATTGTCTACGCGATCCATTATGCGCATCTCTATTACCGGCGGGGCGGCGCGAAGGGCGGACACGCCGGCGGGCTGTCGATCCCCAGCACCGACACCCCCGACTATTTCGATTTCCTGCATTTCGCGCTGATCCTGGGGATGACCTTCCAGACCGCCGACATCGACATCACCAGCCGCGACATCCGCCACGCATCGACCGGGCACTGCCTGGCCGCCTTCATCTACAACCTCGGCATATTGGCCTTCTCGATCAATATGATCGCCGGCGGCTGAGCCGCGCGGTTCGTCGAACCGGCCGGCGCGCTGGCAGAGCGTCTGCTGGACCTCCGCGCGGTTTGGCGGCAGAGGATGGCCATGGAAAAAACCCTGTTCATCGCAGCCGCCCTGATCGCCATTATCGCCCCCGCCCATGCGCAGGAGGCGAACAGCCGCCCCCAGCCCGTCGTCCAGCCGCACAGCATCCCGCTGCCCGCCGACCGGCCTTATCCGGGCACGATGCTGCTGAAAGTCGATGCGACCGACTATGCGCGCGGCATCTTCCGCGTTCGCCAGACGATCCCGGTTGCGAAGTCGGGAAAATTCACCCTGCTCTATCCGCAATGGCTGCCCGGCAAGCACGCCCCGCGCGGCGCGATCGCCGAGATCGCGGGCTTCAAGCCGACCGCGGGCGGCAAGCCGCTGACGTGGACACGCCAGCCGACCGACGTCTACGCCTTTGACATCGACGTGCCCGCGGGGACGAAAAGCATCGACGTCGCCTTCGACTTCCTGTCGCCGACGCGGACGACCGAGGGCCGCGTCGTCGTCACCCCGGCGATGATGAATCTGCAATGGGAGCAGGTCAGCCTGTACCCCGCCGGCTATTTCACGCGCGGGATCCCGGTTCAGCTCGACGTGACCCTGCCCGACGGTTGGACCGGCGCGGCGGCGCTCGACGGGTTGAAGATTTCGGGCAATCGCTACAGCTACGCGCCGACGACTTACGAGACGCTGGTCGACAGCCCGATGTTCGCGGGGAAATATTTCCGCAAATGGGACCTCGGGCAGAATGTGACGCTGAACGTGGTCGCCGACGAGGCCAAATATCTCGCCGCCAATCCCGATCATATCGCGCGCCATGCGGCGATGGTGTCCGAAGCGATTGCGCTGTTCGGGATCAAGCATTTCGATCGCTACGAGTTCCTTCTCGCGCTGAGCGACGAGCTGGGCGGGATCGGGCTCGAGCATCACCGATCGAGTGAGAACAGCCGGAACCCCGATTATTTCACCGAGTGGGACGACAATGATTCGGAGCGCGGACTGCTTCCGCACGAGTTCGTTCACAGCTGGAACGGCAAATACCGCCGCCCCGACAAGCTGTGGACCCCCGACTACCGCACCCCGATGCAGGGCAATCTGCTCTGGGTCTATGAGGGGCAGACCAGCTTCTGGGATCTCGTCCTTGCCGGCCGGTCGGGGATGCAGTCGAAGGAAATGGTGCTCGCCGAATGGGCGACCAACGCCGCCACCTACAGCGTCCAGGCCGGCCGCGAATGGCGCTCGGTTGAGGATACGACGCTCGACCCCGTGATCGCAGCGCGCAAGGCGCGCGCCTTCCCCAGCGCAACGCGCACCGAGGATTATTACAACGAAGGCTCGCTGATGTGGCTCGAGGCCGACATGATCATCCGCCAGGCGACGAACAATGGGAAGAGCCTTGACGATTTCGCCAAGGCCTTTTTCGGCGGCAGGAGCGGCGACTGGGGCGAGGTTACATACGACTTCGACGACATCGCCGCGACGCTGAACGCCGTCCATCCCTATGACTGGGCGAAATTCCTGCGCGACCATATGCAGCTGCCCGGCCGGCCCGCGCCGGTCGCGGGGATCGAAAAGGCCGGGTATCGGCTGGTGTGGCGCGACGCGCCCAATGTCTATGACCGCGACCGCATGCGCCGCGCGAAGAATTACGACCTGACCTTCTCGCTCGGCATGACGATCGACAAGGATGGCGTGGCGGGCAGCATTTTGTGGGACGGCCCCGCATTCAAGGCCGACATCGTCAACGGGACGAAGATTGTGGCGGTCGAGGGCATGGCCTACAGCAAGGATCGGCTGGAAGCCGCGATCCGCGCCGCGGCCGACGGCAAGACCCCGGTGAAGCTGCTCGTCGAGCGCGGCGGGCGCTATCGGACGATCGACCTCGACTATCACGGCGGGCTGCGCTGGCCGCATATCGAGAAGAGTGGCGCCGGGCCTGACTGGTTCGACCAGCTCCTCGCGGCGAAACGCGCGCTGTAATATCCTCCCTGTGCTGGAGGCATGGCGAGGTGGCAGCGCAAAGCACTGACGCAAGGGCCAGGACGTCGCCCCTCCACCATCCGCTACGCGGACGGTCCCCCTCCCCATCGCGGCGCGACAGGGAGGAACTTGCGCCTCGACTTTCCGCGCCCACCGGCGCTAAAGGCGCGCGCGAATCCAAAAACCAAAAGGACTGCATTCTCCCATGCGCATCGACCTGATTCCCGCCGGCGACAATCCGCCCGACAGCCTGAACGTGCTGATCGAAGTCCCGATCGGCGGCGAGCCGGTGAAGTACGAGTTCGACAAGGCGTCGGGCGCGCTCTTCGTTGACCGCTTCCTGCACACCCCGATGCGCTATCCCGCCAATTATGGCTTCATTCCGCATACGTTGGGCGACGATGGCGACCCGCTCGACGCGCTCGTCGTCGCGCGCTCACCGATCGTTGCCGGCGCGGTGGTGAAGTGCCGTCCGATCGGCGTTCTGCTGATGGAGGACGACGCCGGAGGCGACGAGAAGCTGCTGTGCGTGCCGGTCAACAAGACCTTCCCCTATTACGCCGATGTCGCAAGCTACACCGACATGCCGCCGATCGTGCTCCAGCAGATCGAGCATTTCTTCACCCACTATAAGGACCTCGAACCCGGCAAATGGGCAAAGCTCAACGGCTGGGGCGACGTCGACGAAGCGAAGCGCATCATCGTCGAGTGCGTCGAGCGCGCGAAGAAGGTCGGCGTCTGATCTTCTGCGCCCCTGCGAACGCAGGGGACACACAGTCGCTTTAAGCGTCCGCGTCCTTATCGACGATCCGAACATCGGTCCGCGGATAGGGAATGCGGATTCCCGCCTCCTTGAAGCGGTCCCAAATGCCCAGAAACACATCGCCCTGGATATTGCCGAGGCCCGCTTCGGGGTCCGAAATCCAGTAGCGCAGCTCATGCTCGACCGCGCGTTCGCCGAAGGCGGTGATCCACACCGCCGGTTCGGGCTCGTTCAGGATGCGCAGGTTCGCGTTTGCCGTCTCGACGATCAGCCGCTGCGCCAGCCGCAAATCCGCATCATAGGGCACCGGGACGCGCATCCGCACCCGCACCTCGGGGCTGGCATAGCTCCAGTTCTCGACCGGCTGCGTCATCAGCAATTCGTTCGGGATCAGATGCTTCTTGCCGTCGCGGGTCACGACATTGACCGCGCGCACCCCGATCTTGGCGACGCGCCCGACGTTCGGCACGCCGTTTAGCATCGCCGACCCGCCCATGCTGCTGCCGTCGCCGACGACGATGATGTCGCCGGGCTTGATCGAGCGGTCCATCAACAGGATGATCCCCGCGATGAGGTTGCCGACCGTCTTCTGGAGGCCGAAACCGATCGCGAGGCCCGCGGCGCCCGAAAAGACCGCAAGCGCCGTCAGGTCGATGCCGAGCAGGTCGATGCCGAACAGCATCGCGAACAGGAAGAGCGCGATAGCGATCAGCTTTTCGGTCAGCAACCGCTGCGCCTCGTCGATCTGGCGATTGCGGCGGAGCAGCCATTTGATCGCGCGCATCGTCGCTTTGACCGCAACATAGAGCAGGAACGCGACGACGATCGCCGAAAACAGGCCATAGAGCGACAGGCGGTAAGAGCCGACGTCGAGCCCGATGTCCTTCATCACCGCTACGGTGCGCGCAAATCCCTCGCGAAGGCTTGTCTCGGCGCTCACAGGGCGGCGAATCCGCGCGTCAGATCCGCGATCAGGTCGGCAGGGTCCTCGAGACCGATCGACAGGCGGACGAGCGGATCGGGATCCGTCCAAGCCACGACGGTACGGATCGTCTGCGGATTGCTCGGCACGACCAGGCTTTCATACCCGCCCCAGCTGAAGCCGATGCCGAAATGTTCGAGCGCATCGAGGAAGCGCGTCCGCGCCGCCTCGTCGGCGCTCTTCAGGGTGAAGCCGAACAAGCCGCTGGCGCCGCCGAAATCGCGCGACCAGATCGCGTGACCCCGATCGCCGGGCCGCGCGGGATGCAGCACGCGACCGACCTCGGGCCGCCCCGCGAGCCAGTTCGCGATCGTCAGCCCATTATCGCCGTGCCGCGCCATGCGGACGTCGAGCGTCCGGAGCCCGCGCAGCATGAGCGCGCAATCGTCGGGCGAGACCGCCTGCCCCAGTTGATAGGCCGCGCTGCGCAGCCTGGGCCACACGGCGCGCGTCGCGGTAAGCGAACCCATCATCGCGTCGCTGTGCCCGCCGATATATTTGGTCAGGCTCATCATCGTCACATCGACGCCATGCGCCAGCGCCGGAAACAGCAGCGGGGTCGCCCAAGTGTTGTCGAGCATCGTCAGCACGCCGCGTTCGCGCGCTACAGCCGTGATCGCAGGAATATCCTGCACCTCGAAAGTCAGGCTGCCCGGCGATTCGAGGAAGATCAGCTTGGTCGCGGGTTCGATCAGTCCGGTGATATCGGCGCCGATCAGCGGATCATAATAGGTCGTCCTGACGCCCATCCGCGCGAGCATCCCGTCGCAGAAGGCGCGCGTCGGTTCATAGGCGCTGTCGACCATCAGCAGATGATCGCCAGGCGACAGCAAGGCGAGCAGCCCCGCCGAATTGGCCGCGACGCCCGAGGGATAGAGCAGAGTCCCTTCCGCCCCCGGCTCCATCTGCGTCAACGCGTCGGCGAGCGCCCACACCGTCGGCGTCCCGCGCCGACCGTAATAGAGTTTGTCGTGCGTCGCATGCCCGCGCGCCTCCAAATCCGCGATATTGTCATAAAGGATCGTCGAGGCGCGCCACACCGGCGGATTGACCACCCCACCGCCCAGGCGCGGGTCGCCGGTCCATTCGGGCCGCCGCCCGCCCTGCACCAGTTTCGTCGCGGGGCGGAGGCTGTCGTCGTCGCTGTTGCTCATGCCCCCTGTTAGCGGCGCGCCGGGCAAAATCCAGTGGCAGGTCACACGCCCCGCGCCAGTGGGCTATTTCCATATTTTCACACGAAGACACAAAGAGGGCAGCCCTTGCACGCACCGCGCGCGCATGAGTTGCCCTCTTTGTGTCTTCGTGCGAGACCAATGGCGCTACGCGCGGGCAGCCCAGCCTCCGCGCACGCGCCCCCGCGTTCAGGCCGCGCCGGTCGCCTTGGGCGTCGCGGGATCGGCGCCCCATTCGGTCCAGCTGCCGTCGTAAACCGCGACGTCCTCCTTGCCGAGCAGATGCGCGCCAAAGGCGACGACGGTCGCGGTCATGCCGCTGCCGCAGGTGGTGACGAGCGGCTTGTCGAGGTCGATGCCCGCGGCGTCGAAGGCGGCCTTCAGCGCGTCGCCGCGCTTCCACGTGCCGTCGGCGTTGAACAATTCGCTGTGCGGCAGGCTGCGCGAGCCCGGGATATGGCCCGGCGCCAGACCCGGGCGCGGGTCGCGCTCTTCGCCGGTGAAGCGCGCGGCGGGGCGCGCATCGACGACCTGTTCGGCGCCGCTGTCGATATTCGCCAAAATCTGGTCCTTGGTCCGGACCGCCTTCGCGTCGCGCCATACGGTGAAATGGCGGTGGCGCAGCGTCTGCTTGCCCATTTCGAGCGCGCGCCCCTCGGCCTTCCATTTGGCGAGCCCGCCGTCGAGCAAGGCGACGTCATGGGCGCCGAACAGCTTGAGCAACCACCAGGCGCGCGCCGCGCTTTTGAGCGGGCTGTCGTCGTAGATCACGATGCGGCTGCCGTCGCCGAGACCCAGCGACTGCATCCGGCTGGCGAATTTCTCGGCCGGAGGCGCCATATTGTCGATCGCATTGGACGTATCGGCTAGTTCGGCCAGGTCCATGAACACCGCGCCCGGGATATGGCCCGCCTCATATTCGGCGCGCGGGTCGCGGCCGGCGCCGTCCATGAATTTCGTCGCATCGACGATCCGGAGATCCGATGCCCCCAGTTCGCGTTCCAGCCAGTCGGTTGAGACCAAGGCGTCCATGTCATGCTCCTGTTGCGACCGAGCGGGAACCCGTTTGCCTGTCCCATCGCGGCCATCCTGCGGCTCTGTTCTTTCCCGGGGACGGCAAGCCTATGCCCCGGCGTGCCCTTTTTCAAGCACGCTGGCGGTCTGCCCCAGCCGATGCTGCACTGCAACAGAAAAGCTTATTGGCTGCGCTTGATCGCGGTCGTGCGCGCCGCCGGCCGATTGACGACGAGGTTCGGCCGGTCGAGCGGCAGCGGCGCGAGCTTGTCGCTGGCGCTGGCGCCTTGTTCGCGGCCGAGGACGAAGCTGCCGGCATTCTGACCGAACGCCTCGCCGGTGCCGTCCCAATGATAGGTGACGTCGAACGCCAGCACGGGAACCATCATCGGCTTGCCGCCGATCATCAGCGGCTCGACCGCGGCACGCGGCAGCATCACCTCGGTGCTGAGCTGCTCGCCCGCGCCCGGCGCGAGCCGCATGTCGTCGCGCAGCACGCTGCCGCCCGCGCCGTCGAAGAAGCGCTGGAGCACAGGTTCGGGCATCGCCGAGCCCTGGTTGAGCGCGATCCGCACCATCAGCCCGGTCGCATCGACCGATCCCTGATTGAGGAGGTTGAGCGTGAAAGCGACGATGAGCTGCTCAGCGGTCATCCGGATGCCGCGAATTTCGAGCGCCATCGACACCAGCGCGCGCTGTTCGGCCTGCGGTCGGGTGACGAGCGGCGCACCCGCGGGGCGCGGCGGAGCGATGGGAGCGGGTGACGGTGCTCGCTGGGCAGGCGACGCCGGGCGGGCCGGCTCGGCAGCGCGCGGAAGCGGCTTCGGCGCGGGCGGCGGCGTGGATTTAGCATAGTCGGCGGGCGCATCGCCTGCGATTGCCGGGCGGCGGCGCCAATACCAGAAGCCCGCGCCCGCGGCAGCAAGCCCTGCGAGCAACCACGCCCAAAGCGGTGTTCCGCCATCACCTCCGGCAGGCACCGACGCCGCAGCCGGTACGACCGGCACGGCGGAGGGCGCCGTCGGATCGGTGGTGAAGCCCGGGCCGGCGGCCGACGCGGGGGCAACGATATCGGGAGCAGCCACGACCGGCGTCGGCGTCATAGCGTCGGTGGCCGCCGCACGCGGTGCAGCCGTAGTGGCGGCGGGCGTGTCGCGACGCGTCGGCGTCGCGACCGTGGGCGCCGGGGCCGGCCTTGCCGTCGATGCAGGCGGCTGCGTCGCGACGACTGGCGGCGGTGCAGGTGCGGGCGTCGGCGCCGGGGTCGGCTGGCGATCGGCGGGACCGAGCGGCGGGAGGTTGTTGTCGGCCGGACCCTGCACGCCGGGCGTCCGGCCGTCGGACGCGGGCGGCAAGCGGAAGGTCGACGAGGGCGCGGGGGTCGGCGCGGGCGCATCGGTTTGCGCCCATACCGGCGGACCGAGCGCGAGCGATGCCGCCAGCGCTCCCAGCGACAGCCGCGCCATCTTTTGATTCCACCCGATCGTCCGCACCGTCATTCTTGAATCCGCGATTCCGAATTTACCTGTCACGCTCAGCCGCTGAATTGGCGCTGAACCCTTGTTCAACCGATGGGCCGCTGATGACATCGGCCGCGCGCGTCCCTAGATGGTTTCCATGTCCGATTCTACCCCTCCGGGCCTCGCGCCCAAACATCTCGGCCAGTCGAGCGAACTGCCCGCCTCGCCCGAGGCCGCGGTTCTCGACTATGTGCCCAATCCGCGCGCCGGCGAGCTTTATCTCGTCCGCTTCGCCGCGCCCGAATTCACCTCGCTCTGCCCGGTCACCGGCCAGCCCGATTTCGCGCATCTCGTCATCGACTACGCGCCGGGCGAAACGATCGTCGAATCGAAGAGCCTGAAGCTCTTCCTCGGCAGCTTTCGCAACCACGCCGGCTTCCACGAGGATTGCACCGTCGGCATCGGCCGCCGCCTGTTCGACGAGATGCGGCCCCGCTGGCTCCGCATCGGCGGCTACTGGTATCCGCGCGGCGGGATTCCGATCGACGTGTTCTGGCAATCGGGATTGCCGCCCGAAGGACTGTGGCTCCCCGATCAGGGCGTCGCACCGTACCGCGGACGCGGCTGAAGATTCATCTTTCCGTCACAAATTGTTGACACTAATGTCAGCGTTATGACCGCAGCCTCGCTCCCCCACGATCACGCCATCGCCGTCGGCGCCGACGCGATCGATTTCATGGGGCATGTCAACAATGCCCATTATCTGAGCTGGGTGCAGGATGCGGTGCTCGCGCACTGGCGCAAGATCGCGCCGCCCGAGGCGGTCGCGGCGCATCTGTGGGTCGCGCTGAAGCACGAGATCACCTACCGCCGCCCCGCCTTTCTCGACGATCAGGTCATCGCGACCGTGATCCTGGAAAAGGTCCAGGGCGCGCGCGCCTTTTACGAGACGATCATCAAGCGCGGCGAAGATGTGCTGGCCGAGGTGAAGTCGAGCTGGTGCTGCATCGACGCAGAGACGCTGCGCCCGGCGCGGCTCGCGAGCGATGTCATCGCGCGCTTCTTCCCGGGCGAGAAGGGCTAAGCCGCCAACTTCGCCGGAGTGCCGGCGCTGTTGCCTGCCCTGGTCAGCGCTGCGCCGGGAGGGGACCTTACTTGTCCGTCATCCCGGCGAAGGCCGGGATCTCACCCTCTCGGATTTGCGCACCGGCGAGATCCCGGCCTTCGCCGGGATGACGACAAAAGATAAATCCTCCCTGTCGCGCAGCGATGGGGAGGGGGGAGTGCAGGGTTGGATTGCCCCCGGCAATCCAAGTCCAGTCCGGGGACTGGACGACCCAGCACTCCGCCGGAGGGCGTGGTGGAGGGGCCCCGACGCTGCGCCATCGCCCCTCCGTCAGCGCTGCGCCCGAGGCGCAGTTTATCCTGAGCGCCTGCAAGGCAGTCGAAGGGCGCTGCCACCTCCCCATCGCTTCGCGACAGGGAGGATTTAAACGGCCGCAATCGGTCGTTTTCCGACACTCCCACGTTTCGGTTCGCGTCCAACGAGGTCGGTAGGGCGCCTTGCGATCCTTAGCCGGCACGGTGCTCCATTCGAACCTAGGCCGCCGCGAACCGGATCGGCAGGCGCTTCAGGCCGCCGACGAATACCGATTCGACCCGCGCGGGCTCGCCCGTCAGTTCGAGGCTTTTGAGCCGCGGCAGCAATTCCTCCATCAGGATGCCCATCTCCATCCGGGCCAGATGCTGGCCGAGGCAGACATGCGCGCCGAAGCCGAAGGCGATCTGCTGGTTCTTCTCGCGGTCGGGATCGAAGGTGAAGGGGTCGCCAAAGACATCCTCGTCGCGGTTGCCCGAAACATAGTTCAGCATCAGCCAGTCGCCCTCGCGGATCGTCTGCCCGCCGATCTCGACATCCTCCCTGGCGCTGCGCATGAAATGCTGGACCGGGGTGGTCCAGCGGATCGCCTCCTCGATCAGCCCCGCCTTGTCGCTCTCCGCATCGCGGAAGCGTTCGAACAGCGCCGGGTTCCTCGCCAGTTCCATGATCGCGCCCGCGGTCGAGGCACTGGTCGTGTCGTGACCCGCGGTCGCGATGATCATATAATAGCCGGCGAGTTCGCGGTCGGGGATCTGCTCGCCGCCGACCATCGCGTTGGCGATGACGGTCGCAATATCCTCGCGCGGGTTGCTGCGCCGGTCGGCGGTCAGCTCGCGGAAATAATTTTCGAAATCGGCGATGACATAGTGAAGCATCGCGATCGCCTGTTCGGCGCTGGTGATCGCCTCGCGGCTGCGGTTGAGTTCGGGGTCGGTCGAGCCGAACAATTGCTGCGTCAGCATCAGCATCCGCGGCTCGTCCTCGGGCGGCACGCCGAGGATATCCATGATCACGCGCAGCGGATAATGCGCCGCGACGTCGCGTGCAAAATCGATCTCGCCGTCGCCGGCCAGCATCCGGTCGACCGTCTCGCGCGCCAGATGCCGGATGCGGTCTTCGACGATCTTCAAATTCTTCGGCATGAACCAGCTCTGCGTCAGCAGCCGGTATTTCATATGGTCGGGCGCATCCATCTGGACGAGCGAGCGGATGAGGTGCCCGTCGCCCCCCGGCGTCGCGGCGCGCGCCAGCGCCTCGCCGTCGCGATTGGTCAGCACGGTCGGGCGAATGCCGTTGGCGAAGCGCTGCGGGTCGCGGCTGATCGCCATGATGTCGGCGTGGCGCGTCACCAGCCAGAAGGGGTCGTGGTCGGGATTCTCCGCAACCGCCAGCGGTGCGTTGGCGCGCGCCCATGCCAATTGTCGATGCAGCCCGTCCCAGTCGCCGTAAGCGGCGGGATCGACGACGGCGGCGGATACCTCTCCAGGCAATATAGGTTTTGTCATGCAACCCAAGCTGCCGCGATTCGCGGCGTTTGTCGAGCCGGTAGACGCGATGGCGTCAGGCGCGCTGCGGCGCACCGGCCGGCATCGCCTCGGCCCATTCGGCGCGCGCCTTGCGGATCATGGCTTTGAGCGCGTCGGCGTTCCGCGCCCACGCCGCGGCTGCTTCGGCGCTCCACGCGGCCCCGGCAGCGACGCCCAGCTCCTCGACCGTCATGTCGATGAAGGCGTCATATTCGGCGATCGGCAGCGCGCCGTAGCTGCGATGGGTGAAGACCAGCTCGGCGACGAGCGGCCAGACCCAGCTCTCGCCCGTCGCCAGCCCGAACATCATCTGCAGCGTCTCGTCGGTCATCCGCCGCGACGCGGCGTCGACCGAGATGAAGCTCGGTCGCCGCTCCGGAAAGGCGGCGAAGAAGCGCTCGAACAGCGGGATACGAATGTCCGCGTCGGCGGCAGCGATCAGGCTCGCTTCCATCGACGCGGCGTCGCTCATTTGAACAGGCTGCCCAAAATGCCGCGCATCAGCTGGCCGCCAAACTTGCCCGCGACCTGCCGACCGAGGCTGGTCGCCGCGGAGCGTGCCGCCGATTGCATCATCTTGTCGGCGAAGCTCGGCTTCGCGGCCTCGCGCGCCGCGGCCTTTTCCTGCTGCAGGCGCACACGCTCTTCGGCCGCCTTGCGCTTCGCCTCTTCCTTCGCGGCGATCGCCGCCTGCTTGTCGGCCTCGGCCTGCGCCTTGGCCTCGATCGCGGCCGCTTGCGCCTGCTCGGCCTTGGCGGCGAGCAATTCCTCGGCGCTTTCGCGGTCGACGGCGGTGTCATATTTGCCCTCGACCGGCGAGATCGACTTGATGATCGCGCGCTCCTTGGCGTCGAGCGGACCGGCCCGCGAGCAGGGCGCCTTGATCAGCGTGCGTTCGACCGGCGACGGCGCGCCGTCGGCCATCAGCAACGAGACGAGCGCCTCGCCGACCTTGAGCTCGGTGATCTCGCGCGCCACATCGACCTTGGGGTTGGGGCGGAAGGTATCGGCGGCGGCCTTCACCGCCTTCTGGTCACGCGGGGTGAAGGCGCGGAGCGCATGCTGGACGCGGTTGCCGAGCTGGCCGGCGATCGTTTCGGGGACGTCGATCGGGTTCTGCGTCACGAAATAGACGCCGACGCCCTTCGAGCGGATCAGGCGCACGACCTGCTCGATCTTCTCGGTCAGCGCGGGCGGCGCGTCGTCGAACAGCAGATGCGCCTCGTCGAAGAAGAAGACGAGCTTCGGCTTGTCGGGGTCGCCGACCTCGGGAAGCGTCTCGAACATTTCGCTGAGCAGCCAGAGCAGGAAGGTCGCATACAGCTTCGGGCTGGCCATCAGCTTGTCGGCGGCGAGGATGTTCACATAGCCGCGGCCATTTTCATCGACGCGGATCATGTCCTGAATGTCGAGCGCGGGCTCGCCGAAGAAATGGTCGCCGCCCTGCGTTTCGAGCGTCAGCAACTGGCGCTGGATCGTGCCGACCGTCGCCTTCGACACATTGCCATATTTGGTGGTGAGTTCGTCGGCGTTTTCCGCACACCAGGCGAGCATCGCCTGCAAGTCGCCCAGGTCGAGCAGCAGCAGATTCTGTTCGTCGGCGACGCGAAAGGCGATCGCGAGCACGCCTTCCTGCACTTCGTTGAGCCCCATCAGCCGCGCGAGCAGCAGCGGCCCCATCTCGGAAATCGTCGTGCGGATCGGGTGGCCCTGATCGCCGAACAGGTCCCAAAAGATCACCGGATTGTCGTGATAGGCCCAGCCGGCATCGCCGATCTCGGCGGCGCGCGCGGCAAAAATCTCGTGCATCTTCGACGTCGGGCTGCCCGCCATCGCCATGCCCGACAGATCGCCCTTCACGTCGGCGACGAAGACCGGGACGCCGACCGCCGAAAAGCCTTCGGCCAGCCCCTGCAAGGTCACCGTCTTGCCGGTGCCGGTCGCGCCCGCGATCAGGCCGTGGCGATTCGCGCGCTTCAGCACCAGCGACTGCCGCGGCCCGTCGGGGGCTCCGCCGCCGCCGAGGCCGATGTAGATTTCGGTCGCTTCGCTGCCGTCGCTCACTGCGCATTCCTCCACTCTGGCCACCCGCTCCAAAGTCTAGAACGGAGGGGCAGGCCAGGCAATCGCCAAACCGGTCCCGATGCGACGGGAAATGGCACAAAACTGCCCAACTTCACTCGCGAATCGCCGTTTCGCTCGCGCGCGGCGGAGCGTAACGAGACCGGAGCCATACAAGCCCCGCATGCATCGATCGAAATTGTGTCTTTAGGGGCTTTGACGGCACCGACATGGCGTGCCGGTGCAGCAGGGCGACGGGAAACATCGACGGGAGAATGCCGGATCATCCGACAGGGTAGATCACGCCGAAATATTTTAGGAAAGCGCTTTCGAAGCGTCCCGACCGAGAGCCTGGGCCATCATGTTTCTGCAGTCGCGATCGCGTCGATCTCGATTGCGAAGCCGAAGTGCAGCGGGCCGGTCGACACCACGGTCCGCGCCGGACGCGCCGCGCCGAAAAATGCGCGATAGGCCGCGTCGATTTCGCCCCAGTCGTTCATGTCGGTCAGATAGACCGTCGTCCTGACCACTTGCGCGGGGCCGACCCCCGCGCTTTCGAGCACGGCCTTCAGATTCGCGAGCGCCTGTTCGGTCTGCACCCTGACCGACGCCGCCGCCAGCGAGGTATCGCGGCCGGGCCGGAACGGCAGCTGCCCCGACACGAAGACGAGGCCGCCGCCGATCACGAAGGGCGAATAATGGGGGCCGTCGGCATTCCGCGATGTCATCCGCACTCTCCAAAGCTGGTGCGGATGACCTATCACGTCCGATGCGCGCCGCCATCACCCCATGACGAAGGCGTTGAGCTTGTTGCCGTCGGGGTCGCGGAAATAGCCCGCATAAAAACCCTCGCCGCGCGGTCCCGGCGGGCCTTCGCAGCTGCCGCCGTTGGCCAGCGCAAGGTCGTAAAGGCGCTGCACCTGCGCTTCGTCCTTCGCCTCCAGCGCCACCATCACGCCGTTGCCCACGCTTGCGGCATTGCCGTCGAAGGGTTTGGTCAATCCGATCCCGGCGGCGGCGCCCGGTTTGCCCCACGCGATGAACCCGTCGAATTCCATCATCCGCGGCGTATCGAGCTCGCCCGCGATCGCGTCGTAAAAGACCGCCGCCTTGGCGAGGTCGTTGGTTCCCAGCGTCACATATCCGATCATCTGCCTTCTCCCGACTCGTGGTTATGCGAACATAATAGGAACATTGTGCCCGACAGGCAAAGAAAAAGGCGCCGGGGCCAAAGCCCGCGGCGCCTTTTCTATTCGATGGCGACACTTAGCGCTTGATGCGCAGCGCCACGTCGGCCGAGGGACCCCCGCGGCGCAGGATTTCGACCAATATGGCCTCGCGCCCGGCCGCCTTGGTTGCAGCGACGACCTTCGCCAGCGCGTCGGCAGTCGCCACCGGGGTGCGGTTGGTCCCCGCACTGAGGATCACGTCACCGCGGCGGAGGCCCTTGCGGCCCGCGTCGCTGTTCGCCGAGACCGAGGCGATCACCAGACCCTTGGTTCCGGCATCGACGCCCACCGAGCGTGCAATGTCGGCCGTCAGCGGCAGCACCGCGAGACCCAGTTCATTCTGGATCGCGGTGTCGGCGGCGCCGGTCGGATCGTCGGGCGTCGCCTGTTCGTCCTCGGGGTCGAAAGCGGCCTGTGCCTGATCCGCCGAAGCCGGGCGCGTGCCGACCACGGCATAGAGCGTCAGCGTCTTGCCATCGCGAATCACCTCGAGCGGAATGCGCGTCCCCGGTTTGATGCGGGCGACGATGTAGGACAGCGTCTGCTGCGGCGAGACGTCCTTGCCATTGACCTTGGTCACGACGTCGCCGCGCTTCAGCCCGGCCTTGTCGCCCGCCTCGCCCGGCTCGATCCGGCCGATGCGTTCGCCGCGGTCCTTGGGCAGGCCCAGCGCCGCCGCCATATCCTCGTCGACCGGCGTGATGCCGATGCCCAGATAGCCGCGCTCGACGGCCTGACCGGCGCGCAGCGCCTCGATCACCGGGATCGCGGCGTCGGCGGGAATGGCGAAATTGACGCCGATATTGGCGCCGACCGGCGAGATCAGCATATTGTTGATACCGACGACATTGCCCTGCAGGTCGAACAGCGGCCCGCCCGAATTGCCGCGGTTGATCGCGGTATCGGTCTGGATGTAGCGGTCATAGGCGCCGCCCTGCCCCAGGTTGCGCTGCACCGCCGAGATGATGCCCGCGGTCACGGTCGAACCGAGGCCCAGCGGATTGCCGATCGCGACGACCCAGTCGCCGACGCGCGCGTCGCTGCCGGTGGCGAATTTGACGAACGGCAGCCCCGTCGCCTCGATCTTGAGCAGTGCGAGGTCGGACGCGACGTCGCGGCCGACGATCTTGGCCTTATATTCCTTGCTGTTGGTCAGCGTGACCGTGACCTCGTTCACCGCCTCGCCGCGCGGTCCGCCCGATACGACATGGTTGTTGGTGACGATATAGCCGTCGGCCGAGATCAGGAAGCCCGAGCCGCCGCCCTGCTGTTCCTGCGTGATCGGCTCGCGCGTGCCGGCGAACGGGTTCAGCCGGACGCCGAGCGTGACCTCCTGCTTGGTCGAGATGTTGACCACCGCGGGCTGAAGCTGTTCGACGAGGTCGGCGAAGCTTTCGGGCGCGCCGGCGCGCGGAACCGTCTTGGCGATCTCGCTTTTTTCATTTTGCGCGACCTGCGCGCCGACGGGCGACTGGGTAACGAGCGCCAGCGCGGTGCCACCCACCAGCAGGGCCGAAGTGATGCCATATACGTAACGCACGATCGCAATTCCTTTTCTCTTGCGAAAAACTAGAGGGTCAGAACCCATGAAGAACTCGTTCGAGGCGGCGAAATGGCGAAGATATCGCCTTCGCGCGGCCGCCGCCGATGGTGGTTCCATCTGCAAGGCCGCGCGGAGGCGATATCGAAGCCATTTCGCCGTCCCTTCGGGATTTGGCCGATTTTGTCCATGGCTGCGTCAGCGAGCCTTGGAATATGCTCATATGCCTGCGTCTCGCTTCCTTGCCCTGAACAAAATCGCCTCAAACCTCGAACGAGTTCTTCATGGGTTCTGACCCTTTCCCCGGCAGCGGCTATCTGCTCACCGGAGGCTGAACGACGTTTGAACATGAACGGCGGTTGCAAATGCCGTTCATCTGCCCTCGGCCCGGACCGATCAGCCGCCGCTAAAGCGCTTCAGATATTCATTGTCGGGCGACAGGATGATCGACGTCCCGCCCCGGTTGTTTTCGCCGAGGAAGGTCTGGCGATAGCTCTGCATCGCGCGGTAGAAATCATAGAATTCGGGGTCCTTGCCAAAGCTGGCGGCATAGATGCGTGCCGCTTCACCGTCGGCGCCGCCGCGGATGATCTGCGCCTCCTTCTCGCCTTCGGCGCGGATGGTGATCGCCTCCTGCTGGCGAGCGGTGCGCATGCGGTTGTACGCGGCCTCCAGCGTCGCGCCTTCGGGCAGGTCGGCGCGCTTGATGCGGACATCGATGATCTCGGCGCCATATTTGTTCGCCTCGCGGTTGAGCGCGACCTGGATATTGTCCATCACCGCGCCGCGCTCGGCGGACAGCAAGGTCGCGAAGGTCCGCTTGCCCAGTTCGTTGCGCAGCGACGAACCAAGGATGGTCGCGAGCTGCTGCTGCAACCGCTCTTCGGTGCGGATCGCGGTGTACATGCGCACCGGATTGGTGATGCGAAACCGCGCGAAGGCATCGACCTGCAGCCGCTGCTGGTCGGTCGACAGCACCTGCTGGCGCTCCATGTTCACGCCGAGAATGCGCTTGTCGATATATTGGATGCCGTCGGTGAAAGGCACGCGCAGCACGAGGCCCGCACCCGAGCGGCCGAAGTCCTCGCCGGGCTTGTAACGGTTCACGGTGCGCTCGATTTCGCCGAAGCGCAGGATCAGCGCCTGCTTGTCCTCGGGAACAATCGCCAGCGTTTGCGACAGGATGACAAGAAATACGAGCAGGCCGGCGATCAGCCGCAGCGGATAGCGGAACAGGGAGTCGAACATCACTGGCCTCCCTTCGTGGTCACATCGGCTGCAGGTTCAGCCAGCCGCCGCTGCGCCTGATTGATCGGCAGATAGGGGGTCACGCCGCGCGCCTCGACGACCGTCTTGTCGACGTTCGACAACACATTCTCCATCGTTTCATAATAAAGGCGCTTGCGGGTCACGTCCGGCGCCAACCGATATTGCTCGTAAATCTGGTCGAAGGCCGCGGTGTCGCCGCGCGCGCGCTCCAGAACCTGTTGCTGATAGGCACGGGCGCGGTTGATCGCCGATTCGCGTTCCTGCCGCGCCGCGGTCACCTCCTTGAACGCTTCATCGACCTGGCTCGGCGGATCGGCCTGCCGGATCGCGATGCCCTGGATCGTCACGCCGGCGCGATATTCGTTGAGCAGCGCCTGCATGCGCTGCTGGACCTGCCGTTCGATCTCCACACGGCCGGGACCGATCGCCTGGACAAGATCGAAATTGGCCACGGTCGCGCGCATCGAGCTTTCGGCGACCTCGCGGATCGTCTCTTCGGGGCTGGCGAGCTGGAAGATGAAGAGTTCGGGATCGCGCACCGACCAGCGGACCTCATAGGCGAGGTCGACGATGCTCTGGTCGCGCGTGAGCACGAAATTCTCGTCGGTCGCATTGGGCGAGCCGATCGCCATCGTCCGGATCGCGCGGACATCCTCCAGGCGAATGCGTTCGAGCGGCACGGGCAGCGTGAACTTCACGCCCGGACCGACGGTGCGCGAATAGCTGCCAAGGCGCGTCACCACGCCTTCCTTTTCGGGCGGCACGATGTGAAAGCTCGAGATCAGCCAGACCACGGCCAGCGCCAGCGCAACCCATTTCCAGACGCGCGACGAATCGCCGAAGTTGAAACCGCCGCCGCCCGAACCGCCGCCGCCGAAGCCGCCGCGGCCCTTGCGCAGCAGCTCGTCGAGCGCCGACGGGCCGCGCGGCTTGCGCTGGCGCGCGGAATCGGCGGGGTCGGGGGTGACCCAGGGGTTGCGCGGACCCGGCCTGTCGCCGTCCCCGCCCTTGTCATCCCGGTCGCCTTTCGGTCCCCACGGGCTGTTCGCCATCAGGCTGATCTGGTGGAAAAATTGCCGCAATCCCCCTCGGGCGCGGCCTCCCATGCTTCCGTCACTTTCGTTGCTCATGCCTGCTTTTATAGGGAGGGAGAGCGGGATTAACAGGGGGCGCAGAAAAATGACGGACGAAAATGGCTGGCTTTCGCCCTCACCATCCCTATTTCCCGCGAACATGACCGACACCGCACCCCTCGCCAGCATCGCCACCGATCTCAGCGGCGGCCGCACCTCGGGCCTTCGTTTTCTGGACGGCGAGGGCACGCTCGCAATCGTCCTCGACGTCACCGGGCTCGCCGAAGCGGACCGCAATCCGCTCGAAGAGAAGATCCGCGCCGGCCTGCTCGCCAAACCCGGCGTCACCTCGGTGCGCGTGGCGATGACCGCCGAGCGCAAGGGCATGACGATCATCGCGGTCGGCAGCGGCAAGGGCGGGGTCGGCAAATCGACCCTCGCCGCCAATCTGGCGGTTGCGCTCCACCGCCGCGGCGTGAAGGTCGGCCTCGTCGACGCCGACATCTATGGCCCGTCGCAGCCCCGATTGATGGACAGCGAGGGCGTCAAGCCCGAGGCGCGCGGATCGAAGCTCGCGCCGGTTCCCAACGCCTATGGCGTGCCGATGCTGTCGACCGGACAGATCGCCGCGCCGGGTCAGGCGATCGCCTGGCGCGGACCGATGGCGGGCCGCGCGCTCGAACAGCTGGTCGACGCGAGCTGGGGCGATATCGACACCCTGGTGGTCGACCTGCCCCCCGGCACCGGCGACGTCCAGCTGACGATGATCCAGAAGCACAAGCCCGCCGGCGCGGTGATCGTCTCGACCCCGCAGGATCTGGCGCTGATGGACGCGACCCGCGCGATCACCTTTTTCGAGCAGGCCGATGTGCCGCTGATCGGGCTGGTCGAGAATATGGCGGGCTATGCCTGCCCGCATTGCGGCGAGGTCAGCGATCCGTTCGGCAGCGGCGGCGCCGAAGCCGCGGCAAAGGTGATGGGGCTCGACTTCCTCGGCCGCATTCCGCTGTCGATGGGGATCCGCCTCGCCAGCGACGGCGGGGTTCCCCCCGCGGCCGGAACCGACCCGCAGGGCGAACCGTTCCACGCGATAGCGGCGAAGGTCGCCGACTGGCTCGATACGCGAAAGGGCAAATGATGGCGATCAACGACGATGCCGAAATCCGCGAACTGCTGGGCCAGCCGCGCCGCATCGCCGTCGTCGGCGCCTCGCCCAATCCCGCCCGCCCGTCGAACGGCGTGCTCGCCTTCCTGGTCCGGCAGGGCCACGACGTGATCGCGGTCAATCCGGGCCATGCCGGGACGACGATCCACGGCGCGCCGGTGGTCGCGACGCTCGCCGATGTCGAGCCGCCCGCCGACATCGTCGATATCTTCCGCGCCAGCGATCAGGCCGGCGCCGCGGTCGACGAGGCGATCGTGCAAGGCGCGAAGGCGGTGTGGCTCCAGATCGGGGTGATCGACGACGCCGCGGCCAAACGCGCCGCGGCGGCCGGACTGACCGTCGTCATGGACCGCTGTCCCAAGATCGAAGTGCCGCGCCTCGGGCTGCTGCGCTAACCTGCCCTGCCTGTGTCCCCGCGAAGGCGGGGACCGATCTCCGGCGGTTCGAGACGGCGTCGACGGAAGATGGGCTCGCGCCTGCGCGGGGGCACGGGGATCGCTTTCACCGAAACCTTTTGCCTCGTCGACTCACCGCGACTATCAGCAGCGGGCATGGCGGGCATCCGGGACAAAGTGGGGACAGACAAACGGCGCCTGCCGCACGTCAGCCGCCGCCAGATTCTGGTCGGCGCCACCGCGGCGGGCGGCCTTGCGATCGCCTGGACGCTGTGGCCACGCGACTATCAGCCGAACCTGACCGCCGCCCGCGATGAGCATGTCTTCAACGCCTTTCTGAAGATCGGCGACGACGGGCATATCAGCGCGATCGTCCCGCAATGCGAAATGGGTCAGGGCGTCACGACGCTGCTCCCGCAGATCATGGCCGACGAGCTCGGCGCCGACTGGCGCACGATGGCGGTCGAAACCGCGCCGATCAGCCCGCTCTACACCAACACGCTCGTCGTCGACGAGGATAGCGCCGCCTTCATGCCGCGCGCCGCCGTGCCCGATTTCGTCGCCGATGTGCGCCGCTGGGCGCGGCGCGAATGGGCGGTGCGCCACGCGGTGATGCTGACCGCGAACGGATCGTCGGTGCAGATGTTCGAGGGGCCGTGCCGCGCCGCGGCGGCGCAGGCGCGCGCGCTGCTGATGATGGCGGCGGCGCGGCGCTGGGATGTCGACTGGGAAAGCTGCGACACGCAGGGCGGCTTCGTCACCCACGGCAGGAAAAAGCTGCGCTTCGGCGAGGTCGCGGCCGCTGCGGCGCTGCTCGAACCGCCCGACGAGCCCGTCTATCGTTCGTCAAGCGCCGATCCGCTGTACGGCAAGGAAGTCATCCGGCTCGACCTGCCGGCCAAGATCGACGGCTCGGCCAATTATGCCGGCGACATCCGCCTGCCCGATATGGTGTTCGCGGCGATCCGGCAGGGTCCGCTCGGCGCGACGCGGCTGAAAAGCATCGACCGCAAGGCCGGGCTGAAGTCGCCCGGCCTGCTCCACATCGTCGAGCATGAGCGCTGGATCGCGACCGTTGCGCGCAACTGGTGGGCGGCGAACCGCGCGCTCGACCGCTTTGCGCCGGTTTTCGAGACCGAGGGCACGCCGATTTCGAGCGACGGCATCGACAAGGCGCTGAAAACGGCACTCAAGGGCGACGGCTATCGCATCGTCAAGCAGGGCGAAGTCGCCGAGGCGATGGAGGGCCGGACCAAGGTTTCGGCCCATTATGCGGTCGCGCCCGCCCTGCACGCGCCGATCGAAACGCGCACCGCGACCGCCGCGCCCGACGGCAGCCGCCTCCGCATGTGGGTCGCCACGCAGGCGCCCGCGCAATGCCGTGACGCCATCGCCGCGGCGACCGGCCTGTCGCCGTCGCAGGTCACGCTGTTCCCGATGATGGCGGGCGGATCGTTCGACGCCTGCCTGGACCATAGCGTCGCCGTGCAGGCGGCGATCATCGCGCTGCAGGTCAAGCGCCCCGTCCAGCTTGCCTGGTCGCGCGCCGAGGAAATCATGCGCGACATCCCGCGCGCGCCGGCGCGCGCGAAAATGACCGCGACGCTGAACGCCGCGGGCGGCATCGACGCGCTGGTTGCGCGGATCGCGGTCCCCGCGACCAACCACGAGGTCCGCGAGCGGCTGTTCGACAATGTCGCGCCCGACGTCGCGCAGCGCAGCGCCGCGGGATCGGTTGATGCCGCCGCGGTCGAGGGCGCCGCGCGCATCTATTCGATCCGCCATCTCGCGGTCGACCACTGCCCCGCCGACATCGGCCTGCCGACCGGGCGCTGGCGCGGCAATGCCGACAGCTACACCGCCTTCTTCACCGAAAGCTTCGTCGACGAGATGGCGGCGCGCGCCGGGCTCGATGCGCTCTCCTATCGCATCGCGATGCTCGGCGACGCGCCCCTGCTCGCGCGCTGCCTGCTCACCGCGACCAGCCTTGGCGGTTGGGAGGGGATGCTGTCGGGATCGGCGCAGGGCCTGGCGTGCCACAGCATGCGCGGCAGCCATATCGCGCTGATGGCGACCGCGCGGCTTGGCGAAGGCGGGCTGCAGGTCGAACAGCTGGTCGCCGTCGTCGATGCCGGCCGCCTCGTGAACCCCGCGATCGCGCGGCAGCAGATCGAGGGCGGCCTGATCTTCGGCCTCGCCGCCGCGGTCGGCGCCACGACCGACTATCGGGGCGGCGTCGCCACCGCCCGCAAGATCGGCCAGCTCGGCCTCCCCCGCCTGTCGCAGAGCCCGCAGATCCTTGTCGAGTTCCTCGACAGCGACCGCGATCCCGGCAGCCTCGGCGAGATTGCCGTACCCGTCGTCGCGCCGGCGATCGCCAACGCGATCTTCGCCGCGACCGGCCGCCGCATCCGCCGCCTGCCCCTGTCGGCGCAGCCGGTATGAGCGTGCCCGCCGGCCATCCGCCCATCGCCGCGCCGCGGGTCGGGCTGCTGCTCGTCAATCTCGGCACGCCCGATGCGCCCGACGCCCGGTCGGTGCGGCGCTATCTGGCCCAGTTCCTGTCCGATCGCCGCGTCGTGGAAATTCCGGCCCTGCTGTGGCAGCCCATACTTCGCGGGATCATCCTCACCACGCGCCCGAAAAAGTCGGCGCATGCCTACGCCCAGGTCTGGACCGACGACGGATCGCCGCTCGCGGCGATCACGCGCGCGCAGACGGCTGCCTTGCAGGCTGTAATGGGCGACATCGCCGTGAGCTATGCGATGCGTTATGGTCAGCCGGCGATCGGCGCGGCCATCGACGCGCTGGTCCAAAAGGGCGCCCGGCGCATTCTCGTCGCGCCGCTCTATCCGCAATATTGCGCCGCGACGACGGCAACGGTCGTCGATGCCGCGAACGCGCATCTGGCAACGCTGCGCTGGCAGCCGACGCTTCGCTTCCTGCCGCCCTATCATGACGATCGGGCCTATATCGACGCGCTGAAACGCTCGGTCGAGGCGGGGCTTGCTGCGCTCGATTTCGTGCCCGACGTCTTGGTCGCAAGCTTTCACGGCATGCCCGAGCGGACGCTGCATCTGGGCGATCCCTATCACTGCCAGTGCCAGAAGACCGCGCGGCTGCTCTCCGAAGCCCTGGGCCGTCCGATCGAGATCAGCTTCCAGTCGCGCTTCGGCCGCGCCAAGTGGCTGGAACCGGCCACCGACGCGACGCTCGAACGATTGGGCGGCGAAGGCCGCAGCGTCGCCATGTTCGCCCCCGGCTTCTCGGCCGACTGCCTCGAGACGCTCGAAGAGCTGGCGATTCGCGGGCGCGAGCAATTCACGGCGGCCGGCGGCGGCCAATTCGCCTATCTTCCTTGCCTGAACGACAGCGCTCCCGGCATGGCGATGCTGGAGGCACTGGTGCGCCGCGAACTCGCCGGATGGCTTTGAAATAATACGCGCTTACTCCCTGTTTAGGTCTTTCCTCTAGGGTCTTCGATGCGGCGCCGGGTCTGGCCGGTCGCCGGCTTTGGAAGGGCGACCCATGAACGACCTCAACTCCGCTGCGCTGATGCTTGGCGGCGCATTGCTCGCCTGGATATTGATCGTCTTCGCCGTGTGGTGGGTACGCCGCCCGAAGCCCGAGCCGGCCGCCTATGCAGCGCCGAAAGCGCCGCGCGAATTCCGCCTGCCCAGCCTGTCGCGCAAGGCCGTGCCCGAGGAGGAAACGGTCGAAATCGCACCGTCGCGCCTCGCCCGGATCAGCGGCAAGGCGCCGCTCGAAGCTGCCGCCGAAGCGGCCCCAGACCCTTGGGCCGACACGCCCGACGCCATCGACCCGGCGCCCGTGATCGTGCCCGAGGCGCATCCGGAACCGGTTTCCGAATACAGCCATGCCCCGGCGGCCGAAGCCGAACCGGCATCCGACGATTTCACGGCCGCACCGGCGGCGCTCGACGAGGCGATCCTCGAATCGCTCGTCGCCGAGGTCGAGGAAAGGGCGCACGCGGTCGACGTAGCTGTCCCAATTCCCCCCACGGCCAAGGCCTTCGTCCGCCTCGTCCAGAAAATCCCGCCGCCCGACGCGATCCTGCGCAAAAGCTGGATCGGCGGCCGCCCGCACCTGCCCGCCGACATGGAATGGCCGCGCATCGACGGCCAGGATGGCGATTTCCTGGCGCAGATCGTCTGCAGCGACCTTCCTGCCGACCTGTGGGACGGCCTCGGCCCGCGCCTCGGCACGCTCGCCTTCTTCACCAATCCCGACACCGGCGCGGCGACCGCAGTGCATCTGTCCGACGACGGCGCGCCGCGCGATCCGCCGCGCAGCGTCGGGCCCGCCTATTTCCAGCCTTGGCGAATCGATACCGCCGAACTTATGCCCTTCGCGATCCGCGCTTTCCCCGAATGGCCGGTCGACCTCGTGCCGGCGCAGCCCGGTGAGGCGGCCGGAACGGACGGCGATGCCGAGTTGCTGTTCGCCAGCGATTATGACATCGCCGACCCTGCCTTCCACCCCTTCGATTGGGGCACGATGCTGGCGATGGCCGAGATTCTGGAAAACCGGATGGCCCGGCTTGCCGTCGATGGCGCCGCCCCGGACGACGCGAGCGACGAGCTGGCACAGGCGATCGCCGAAGCCGCCGAGATCAACCGCGAGGCGCAGGTACGCGCGAGCGAGATTATCGACATCATCCACGAAAGCGCGGGTCAGGGCGTCCGCTTCTCGCCCGCCGACGCGACCGCGGTGCTCGCCGGGCTCCATGCGATCCGCTGGGCGAGCGTGACGACCGAATCCGACCCCGAAACCGGGGAAGATCGGGTCGAGGCGACAACCCTGCCGCTGACGCGCCACCACCCGACCGACGATCTGTGGGTCGACGCCTATCGCGCGGTGCTGTTCGACCGGCTGAAGCACGCCTATGCCGCCAGGCCCGACAGTCTGTCGCCGGCGGCGCGTGCCGTCTTTGAGCCGCTGTGGGACGCGATGGCCGCGCGCGAAACGGCGGCGATGGGCCACTTCCCGACCCGCCTGCGCGAAGGCTTCGACGCGGAGCGCGACGTCGCGCTGCTCGAGCTTCCGGCAAGCGGCCTCCGCAGCATCGGCCTGCGCAACCAAGGGTCGTTGCTCCTCGCCATCCGCAAGGTCGATCTGGCCGCGGGCGACTTTTCGAAGATACGCGCCCTCGCCGGCAATTGACGCGCCGGTCAACTTGCGGGCGGCAAATCCGCATCCTAAGCATGGGTCAAACGACCAACTTGGGAGACGGGCATTATGGGACGCATCGCAATCGTTACCGGCGGCAGCCGCGGCATCGGCGAAGCGATTTCGCTGAAGCTGCAGCAAGAGGGCGTCACCGTCGTCGCCAACTATGCCGGCAACGACGACAAGGCGCGTGAGTTCACCGAACGCACCGGCATCGCAGCCAGAAAATGGGACGTTGGCGACCATCAGGCCTGCCTCGACAATTGCGCCGCGATCGCCGCGGAATTCGGTCCGATCGACATCGTCGTCAACAATGCGGGCATCACGCGCGACGGCACGCTGGCGCGAATGAGCTATGACGACTGGCACGACGTGATGCGCGTCAATCTCGGCGGCTGCTTCAACATGGCCAAGGCGACCTTCGGCGGCATGGTCGAGCGCGGCTGGGGCCGCATCGTCAACATCGGTTCGATCAACGGCCAGGCCGGCCAATATGGCCAGGTGAACTATGCCGCCGCGAAGTCGGGCATCCACGGCTTCACCAAGGCGCTGGCGCAGGAAGGCGCGAAAAAGGGCGTCACGGTGAACGCGATCGCCCCCGGCTATATCGACACCGACATGGTCGCCGCGGTCCCGGCGCCGGTGCTGGAAAAGATCGTCGCGAAAATCCCGGTCGGCCGCCTCGGCCAGGCCGACGAAATCGCCCGCGGCGTCGCCTTTCTGTGCAGCGAGAATGCCGGCTTCGTCACCGGATCGACGATGTCGATCAACGGCGGCCAGCATATGTATTGAGGTGCCGGGCGGCCTTCATCCCCCCGTAAAGCGCTCCGTGACGATCGCGGGGCATCCGACGTCGATCAGCCTCGAACCGATGTTCTGGGAGGCGCTGGAGGCCGAAGCCCACCGGCTGGCGCTCCCCGTCAACGCGCTCGTCGCGCGAATCGACGTCGAGCGGATGGAGGCCGACGATCCGCCGAACCTGACCTCGGCGATCCGCCAGTGGTTGTGGCGGGGACGGCCGGCGGACTAGATCGCGGCGTAAACAGCCCTGCCGAACGCAGCGCCCTTATCGTCGGCGAAATGCAGGAACAGCGACGGTTCGATCAGTTCGAGTTCCATGATGTGGAGCTTGCCCGCCGCATCGCCGACCATGTCGACGCGCGCATAGACCGGCGGCGCGGGGGCAGCGGCAAGCGCATCGGCGGCAAGCGCCTGCGCTTCGGCGCTCGCGTTCCAGTCGGCCTCGCGTCCGCCGAACTGTTCCTGCACGCGAAAATCGCCCGATGCGGGGCGCTTGACGATCGCGTGGCTGAAGGCGCCGTCGAAGAAGAAGAGCGAATATTCGCCCTCGGTCAGAATGCCTTGCATCAGGGGCTGGACCAGCCGGCGCTGGCCGAGCGCATCGGCGGGGATTGGCGCGCTGGGTGCGATCCGGTGCGTGCCGTCGGCGCCGCCCGAGATGGCGGGCTTGATCACGACCTCGTCGACACCAAGCGCGGCGCGGGCCCTGTCGAGGCCCGATTGGTCGAGCGCGGCGACGTCGACCGTCGGCACCACCGCAACGCCCCTTGTCCCCAGCTCGGCCAGATAGGCCTTGTCGCTGTTCCAGCGCAGCACCGGCACGGAATTGACCACCGGCAACCTCTCGCGCTCCAGCCGATCGAGCAGCGCATACCAGGTCGCGACATCGCGCTGATAGCCCCAGGCGAACAGCGGCAACACCAGATCATGGCCCGACAAATCGCCGGGATCGGTCCACACGCGCGGCTCGACGATCAGGCCCGCCGCGGTCAGCGCCGCCGCCTTGCGGGCGAAGGCGGGCTGCCACGTCTCGTAATAATCGGGCGCCGGGACGAGGATCGCGACGCGCGGCTGATAGGGCATTCTTATCTCCGAGGCGGTACCAGCCCTCTCCCCCGCCCAGCCTCCCGATCCAGGATATTCTGTTGGGAGGCTGGGCGGGGGAGAGGGCTGGTACCGCTCTAAATCAACGCCCCAGCAATCCGCGCGCCTGACCGGCGATATGCGACAGCATGGCGCCGTTCGGGTTCGGGATCGTCCGCGCGCGGTCGATGGTGGTGCGGAACTGGGCCACGCGCGGGGCATTGTCGGCCAGCCACTTCGTCACCGCCGCGTCGAGGTCGCCCTTCGGCAGCCCGGCGAGGAAGGTCAGACGCATCTGCTGGAAATCGCGCGCGAGGCTGTTGACCAGCAGGCGTTCCCACGGATCGGCCGGGCTCATATGCGCCGCCAGCGTCTGCGCCCAGTCGAGGCCGAGCGCTTCGCCAAGGTGCGTGAAGGCGTGCGTCACCGCGACCTCGTCGTCGCCGCGCCGCGCCGCCAGATCGACGATGCCGATCGCGCCGTCGGTCTTGAACAGGCGGACGACCGCCGAGGTCAGCGCTTCGGGCGCGCCCGCGTCGAGCAGTTGCTGCGCGAGCATGTCCCACTGGCGCTTGACCGACGGGCTGAGCAGCGCATCGACCCCCTTGGTCAAGCGCTCGACGCCGGGTTCCAGCCGCTCGACGACCGGCCCGGGCTGCGACAGCGTCGATGTGATGCGGAGCAGGTCGGCCATCTGCGAGGTCATCGCCGAGGCGGCCTGACTGAACAGCGAGAGCCGGATGCCCTCGTTGATCTTCGCGGCATCGAGCGAGCTCCACAGGTCGCGCATGCCGAGCAGCCGTTCGACCGCCACGAAAGCGGCGGCGACTTCGCCCAGCGAACAACCTTCCTCTTCGACGACCTCGAACGGGTGGACGACGCCCATGCGGTTGATGATGCGGTTCGCCAGCTTGGTCGCGATGATTTCGCGGCGCAGCTGGTGATCGGCGATCGCCTGCGCGAAATCGCGCTGCATCTCGGCCGGGAAGGCGGCGGCGAGGTCGCTCGCCAGCGCCGGATCGTCGGGCAGGCTGCTATGCTCGATCGCATCCTGCAGCGCGAGCTTCGCGGTCGACAGCAGCACGGCGAGCTCGGGCCGCGTCAGACCGCGGCCCTCCTGCGCGCGGCGGAGCAGTTCGTCGTTCGCCGCGAGCCCCTCGACCTTGCGGTCGAGCCGGCCCGAGGTCTCGAAGGTTTCCATGATCCGCACCAGCGACGGCACCGCCGCCGAACCGCCCTTTTCGGCGATCGACAGCGCCAGCGCCTGCAGCCGGTTGTCCTCGAGCACCAGCGCCGCCACATCGTCGGTCATCCGCACGAGCAGCGCATCGCGCGCCTCCTGCGCGAGGCGACCCTCGGCCATCTCGCGGTTGAGCGCGATCTTGATGTTCACCTCGTTATCCGAGCAGTCGACGCCGGCGCTGTTGTCGATGAAGTCGGTGTTGATCCGCCCGCCCTTCGCCGAGAAGGCGATACGCGCGGCCTGGGTGACGCCAAGGTTTGCGCCCTCGCCCACGGCGCGGACGCGCAGATCCTCGGCGTCGACGCGCAGCGCGTCGTTCGCGGGATCGCCGACCTCGGCATTGTTCTGCGCCGCGGCCTTCACATAGGTGCCGATGCCGCCGAACCAGAGCAGGTCGGCCGGCGCCTTGAGGATCGCCGAGATCAGCGCCCCGGGTTCGATTTCGGACTGCGACAGGCCGAGCGCCGCCTGCACCTCGGGGCTCAGCGGAATGCTCTTCTGGCTGCGCGGGAAGACCCCGCCGCCCTTCGAGATCAGTTTCTTGTCATAGTCCTCCCAGCTCGACCGCGGCAGCGCGAACATGCGGTCGCGTTCCTGCCAGCTTTTCGCCGGGTCGGGATCGGGGTCGAGGAAGATATGCCGGTGGTCGAACGCCGCCACCAGCTGGATCGCCTTCGACAGGAGCATGCCGTTGCCGAACACGTCGCCCGACATGTCGCCGCAGCCGACGACGCGGATCGTGTCGGTTTGCACATCGACGCCCATTTCGGCGAAGTGGCGCTGGACCGAGACCCACGCGCCCTTGGCGGTGATGCCCATCGCCTTATGGTCGTAGCCCTTCGACCCGCCGCTCGCGAAGGCGTCGCCGAGCCAGAAATTGCGCTCCATCGCCAGCGCGTTGGCGACGTCGGAGAAGGTCGCGGTGCCCTTGTCGGCGGCGACCACGAAATAGGGGTCTTCGCCGTCGCGGATCACGACGCCCTTCGGATGCAAGACCTTGCCGCCGACGAGGTTGTCGGTGATCGACAGCAAGGAGCGGATGAAGATGCGATAGCATTCGGTGCCCTCGGCGAACCAGGCATCGCGGTCGAGCGAGACGTCAGGCAGCGCCTTCGGATAGAAGCCGCCCTTTGCGCCGGTCGGCACGATGACGGCGTTCTTGACGCGCTGCGCCTTCATCAGCCCCAGAATTTCGGTGCGGAAGTCGTCGCGGCGGTCGGACCAGCGCAGGCCGCCGCGCGCGACCGGACCGGCGCGCAGGTGAATGCCCTCGACCCGCGGCGAATAGACCCACACTTCGCGCCATGGCAGCGGCTTCGGCAGGCCGGGCACCAGGCTGGAGTCGATCTTGAACGCCAGCGCCTCTTGGGCGGCGGGCGCGAAGGCGTTGGTGCGCAGCGTCGCGCCGATCACGGCATGGAACAGGCGCAGGATACGGTCATCGTCGATCGACTTGATGTCGGCGAAGCCGGCCTGGATTTCGGCATCGAGCTCTGCGGCGCGGTCGGCGTCATGCGCCTTGGGATCATGGAGCGCGCGGAAACGCTCGACCAGCTTCGTCGTCAGCACCGGCGCGTGGCGCAGCGCCGCGACGACCGTGTCCATGCCATAGCTCGACCCGCCCTGCCGCATGTAGCGGAACCAGGCGCGGAGCCAGACGATCGCCTGCGGATCGGTCTGCGTGACCAGCACCAGCTCGTTGAACGCGTCATTCTCGGCCTTGCCATCGAGCACCGCGGCGATCGCGCCTTCGATGGTCCCGACATAGGGAAGCAGCGCGGTTTCATCGACCGAGGCCGGCAGGCGCAGCGAAAAATCGTGGATGAAGGTCGGCGCTTCGGCTTCGTCCTCGCCGGCGCGAACGTGGAGTTCGGTCGGGATTTCCTCGAGCACCTCGAAGCCGAAATGTTCGAGCGCCGGCACGACATCGGAAAGCGCGAGCGGGCCCGCTGCGCTATAGACCTTCAGCCGCAGCCGGTCGTCGCCGTCGAGGCTCTTGCGCGCGAGCCGCACGCTGCGCGGATTGTCGGCGTCGAGGTCGCGCAGGCGCAGGATGTCGCTCGCCGCCTCCTCGGGATTGTAGAGGTTGCGATAATTGGCCGGAAAGAGCGGCGCGAAGCGCGACGCCAGCGCCGCGGCGCGGCCCGCGTCTCCGCGCTTGGCAAGCGCCGCCTCGACCTCTGGCTGCCAGCCGCGGACCATCTGTTCGAGCTGGGCATTGAGCGCATCGGCATCGGGGACGACGCCGCCGCTGCGCAGATCGAGCGTATAGCGGAGCAGCGCCGCGCCGCCGTCTTCGAGCACCATCGTCCAGCCGATCACGCCGGCCCTGGCTTCGCGCACAAGCAGCGATTCGACCGCAAGGCGGCGGTCCGTCGACACTTCGTCGCGCGGCAGCCAGACGAAGGCGAACAGATGGCGGCCGAGCGCGCTCCGCACCATCACGATCTTCGGCCGCGGACGGTCGGTGATCGACATCGAGGTCAGCACCAGATCTTCGAGCGAGGCGCTGTCGAAGGCGATGAGCAGGTCGTGCGGCAGCGCGGTCAGCGCATGCGCGAGCGCCTTGCCCGCGTGGCCGGTCGGATCGAAACCGAATTTCGCCATCAGCGCGTCGAGCTGCGCGCGCAGCATCGGCACCTTGGCCGGCGGGGTCGACAGCGCGGCGCTGGTCCACAGCCCCGCGTGGATCGACAGCTTCTCGACCTTCTTGCCCTTGAGTTCGGGGACGATCACGAGATCGAGCAGCACGCGGCGGTGCACCGCCGACAGGCGGTTCGACTTGATGAGGAGCGGCGATGCGCCACCCTTGTCGAAATAGCCGAAGGCGGCTTCGAGCGCGTTGGGCGAAAGCAGCTGGCTGGTGCTGCTCGCCGAAATCCCGAGCGCGTCGTGGACCGCGCCATCGCGCGAGCGCCATTCGTGGCCGAGTTGCGTCATCGCGCCGCCCTCGAACCAGCGGAGCAATTCGGCGGCCTCGCCCTCGGCGCGCATCGCCGCGTCGGCGAGCATCGCCGCGCGCATCGCGCGCCAGTCCGCCACCGCGGCGCGCACATCGGCGAGCGCCGCTTCGAGGCCGTCGAGCAGGCGGCGGCGGGCGCGGGCGTCGCCGCGTTCGAGTTCCATATAGATGACCGATTCGCGCGCGCTGCCGGTCTTGCCGGCGTCGGCGCTGGTCAGCTTGCCCTTTGCGTCGCGTTCGACCGAAACGACGGGGTGGAGGATGCGGTGGATCGCAAGGCCCTGGGCGCCGACGATCTGCGACACCGAATCGACCAGGAAGGGCATATCGTCATTGACGACGACCAGTCGCATGCGGCGGTCGGTGCCGTCGACGGCCATCGGCTCGAGCAGCAGCGACGGCTTGCCATCGGCGCGATCGAGCGAGGCGCGCGCCGCGAAGGCCCCCGCCTCGGCCAGCGCCTTGGCGTCGAGGTCGTCGCCTTCGCCGGGCAGCGCGCTGCCGTACAGGGCGGCCGACAAGGCTTTGGCGATTTTGGCAGGAATTTGGGCGGCCGGTGCGATGTGTGCGTCCGGCGTGTCAGTCGTTTTAGAAGGCATAAGGGTGTTGCATCCCGAACCGAGAGTGACAGGCCTCTACCGGGGGGACCGGCCGGCCCGTTCGCTACGCCGCCCTATGCGCCTCTGCGGCGCGCGGTTCAACACCCCGCGCGCATTCGCGCAAAATAATTTCAATTTTCGGATTGTCTGTTGCGCGCGATCAATAGGTGATCGGGATGGCTTTCTTCGCCAGCTTCGCGACCAGCGCCGGATCGTCGGCGGCCTTGGCGACAATGCCGATATGACCACCGGGCATCGCGCGCGCGATCAGCACGACGAACTCGGCGTCGCCGGCCTCATGTTCAAGGATCACGGCCGGATGCGCGGTGCGCAGCGCGTCGAGTTTTTCATCGCCCTTGTCGGCAGTTTCGCCCTCGGGCTTGCGGCGCGCGCGGGCATCCTTGACGAGGCCCTTGAGCCCGCCCGGATAGCGATCGAGATAGGCGGCAAGTTCGCCGCGCGCGATGCCTTCCTCCCTGGCGTGACCGAGGACGCAGGCATATTCGGCAAGGCGCGTCTTGTCGTAGTTCGCGCCAAAGACCAGCTTGACGACCGGCGTCATCGGCGCGCGATCCTGCGCGGCCAGCCCCGCATCCTCCAGCAGTTCGGCAAAGGCGTCGGGCTGCGCGTCGGCGGCGAGCGCGAAGTCCCACGCCTTGCCGACCGCCTGATACAGCGCGCTGCGGCTGCGGCTGTCGGCGGCGATCGCGCGCTCGGCGGTTTCGCGCGCTACGGCGAGCCAGTCGGCGAGTTCGGCGTCGGCCTCGACGGCCGGGACTTCGACTTCCCCGGCCTCTTCGACGAACGCGTCGGTCAGCAGCATTTCATCCTCGGCCTCGTCGGCGAGCGCCGCAAAGCCGGGGGTCGCGTCTGCGACGTCCTCGTCGAGATGCTCCGAGTCCGGGCCGTCGGCCCACACCGGCACCGGCGCGGTCAGCGGCGCCGCGCTGCGCAGCGCCTGCTCGACCGAAAGCTGCAGTTCGGCCGCCTCGTCGGCGGGAACGGCTTCCTTCCAGTTGATGACGCCCATGATGAAATCGATCGTGTCGTCGTCGGACGAGAAGGGCAGCAGGATGCCGCGGTACATGATCGTCACGCCGCGATCGTTGACGAACTCGGCCTCGAAGCCGATCGGCGCGCGGTTGGCGATGATCTGGAGATAATGGTCGGTCAGCCGCGACAGCAGCGAGCGGCCCGGGATGTCCTTGATATAGTGAACCTCGTCGTCGATCTGCGATTCGATGCGCAGACGCTCGCCGAGGTAGGAGATGCCGGGGTTGTCGATGCCCTGCGTGAAGTCGAGCAGCACCGCGTTCGGACCGAAATCGGCGCCGTCCAGATCGACATCCTCGACCGACGGATAGGCGCGGTCGTGAAGCAACGATGCCCAGTAATTATAGGCCCGGACCTGCATCCGCCGCTCATCGGCGCCGACCGCGGGCGGCGCGTCGATCGCGCCATCGTCCTGATCGTGGCTGCCCGCAAGCAGCCCGCGCAAGCTGTCCATCTACCTGTCCCCAATCGCAAACATCGGCGGATGTCATGCACCAGAAGTGGTAAAGGTGGCGTAAACGATGCCTGCGCAGGGTGCCGGATCAGGTCAGGCGCGTGTCGATCGGCAGACCGTTTTTCAGCGTCAGCGTGACCGGGGTGCGTTCCGCGATGTCGGCCATTCGCGCCCGCTGTTCGTCGTCGAGCCCGGCGATCGTCAGCGTGCGGTCGATGCGGCGCTCCTCGGCGCCGTGGAGGCGCAGACCGACCTCCAGCGATTCCAGCGGCCAGCCCTTGCGGTCGGCGTACATGCGCAGCGTGATCGCCGTGCAGGCGCCGAGGCTGGCGAGCAGCAAATCATAAGGCGCGAAGCCCGCACCCTGGCCGCCGAGCGCGGGCGGTTCGTCGGCGGTCAGATCGCGGCCGTTGACGGTGATTTCGGTGCGATACCGGTCTTTCCCGATGCGCGCGATGCCTTGCGCCATGTCCGCCTCCTCCTGCTCGGCCAGCCCCTATGTCTAGCCGGTCCGAACCCGAAAGGAAGACAGCGAATCTCGCCCGCGATACTCCATCGCGCTGGGGGCAAGGGCGCTACCGGCCCGGCCACCGGCCGGGCCGGGCCTGTCGTCAGCCGGGGAGCAGGACCCCGTCGATGACATGGATGACGCCGTTCGATTGCAGCACGTCGGCCGGGCCGATCCTGGCCTGACCGCCCTTCGCATCGGTGACGTACCAGACGCCGTCCTTCTGCCACACCGTCAGCTTTGCGCCCTGCACCGTCGTCAGCACGGCCTTGCCGCCATTGGCCTGCGCCTGCGCTGCGATATCGGCGGCGGTAAGACGGCCCGGCACGACATGATAGGTCAGGACCGCGGTCAGCGTCCCCTTGTTCTCGGGCTTCAGAAGGGTGTCCACGGTGCCGGCCGGGAGCTTCGCAAAGGCGGCGTTGGTGGGTGCGAACACGGTGAACGGGCCGGCGCCCGCAAGCGTGTCGACCAGGCCGGCCGCCTTCACCGCGGCGACCAGCGTGGTGTGATCCTTGGACGCCGCAGCGTTTTCGACGATCGTCTTGGTTTCATACATCGCGGCGCCGCCGACGTCGGGGTTCTTGGCGGACGCGATACCAGCAGTGGCCACAAGGGCGGCGGCTGCCGCGCCGAGGCCGATCCGAGAGAGCTTCATAGACGTGTCCTTTCATGATCGCTCCCGAAAGGGGGGTGGGGAGCGGGGTAGCTACGAAACAGGCCTTTGCGCGGATGCATCAGGCGGCAATTATTCTCCCCTGCGCGATCGGGTCTCCGCTCGGAACCCGATGCGGCGTCGGGGACGGCGCCTCGCGCGTGATCGCAAGCCGCGCGCTGCCGTCGATCAGCGGGCGAAGATGGCGCGGCATGTCCATCTCGGCCGGCCCGCGGGATGGCAGCTGGCCGAGCGATACCGGCTCGCGCCCGGGCGCCAACAGCCAGAGCTCCGGTACGCCCCGCCCCGCGCCGAAAGCCTGGACATCGACCCGCATCCTGCCCGTGCGGCGGTCATATCGGGCAAGGACGCGGGTGTCCGCGCCGGCAATCGTTGCGACGGCGACACCGGTGCGGGGGCTGGTCGCGGGGATCGTGACGAACAGGAGGAGGCAGGCTGCCGCGGCCGCGATCACGCCGCCGACAAGCCAGGCCCGGCGGCGGCGGTTCGGCTGCGGCGGCGCAGCGTCCCCGGCATCGATCGCCGCTTCGATCCGGTCCCACACCCGCGCCGGCGGCGGGACATCGGGCGCCAGGGCGGCGAAGGCGGCGAAGCGTACCTCCCATCGCGCGATTTCGGCGGCCAGCGCCTCGTCCCCGCCGCGGGGAGGCTCCGTTCGATCCTCGTCGTCGAGGCGAAGTGCGCGCTCCGCAGCCCGCACCGCATCCTCCCCATTCTGGCCGTTCGGGTCAGGCATCGCCAAGACAACTGCGAAGCCGCAGGAGCGCGCGGCGAATGATGCTTTTCATCGTCCCGAGGGGCAGCGCCTCGCGCGCCGCAAGCTCGGCATAGGTCAGGCCCTCGAAATAGGCGGCGCGGATGAAAGCGGCGGATCGCGGCTCGAGGCCCGCGAGACAGGCCGCAAGGCGCGCGTCCTCTTCGGCGACGACAAGCAGATCGTCGGGAGACGGACCATTATCGGCCGCGGCCAGGACCATCTTGTCGATCGGAACGAGACGCAGCCTGGCGCGACCATCGGACGATCGATGGGCATCGATCGCGCAGTTGCGCGCGATGGCGGTCAGCCAGCTGATCGGACTCGCCCGGTTGCGGTCGAAACTGCCCGCTTTTTCCCAGATCTTGATATAGGCCGACTGCAATATGTCCTCCGCACGCGCCCTGTCGCCGCAGATACGAAGGCAGACCCCGAAAAGCTTCGCGGCGGTCAGACGATAGACGTCCCGGAACGCCTTCCTGTCCCTGCGCGCCGCGGCCTCGATCGCATCGGCGAGGCGATTTCTCGCCCGATTTCTGTCGTCTGCTGCGGCGACCGCTTGGCTTGGCTCGCTCGACATCGGCCTTACCTCAGGCTGCCGCTCTGGATGGACGGCAGCGGGCCGTCGGCATCGCCGTCGGCCCGCGCGAGGTCCTGCGGCAACGCCGACGAGGAACGCGCGCCGCGCGTCATCGTGGCGCCGAGCTCGTGCCCGCTCCGCCAGGCGTGCTCGACATAGCCATGCGCAAGCCAGTCGCCGCAGACGCCAAGCCCGGTCGCCGCGTTCCACAGGTGACCGGCGTCGCTGCCCGAGGGCTGGGCGAAGAGCCAGCGATGAGCGTCGGCAAAGAAAGGCTCGGGAACCGCAATGTCGCCGGCTTGGCCGAGCGCCGAGAGCAGCTCGCGGCAAATGGTCGCGGCGTCGGCGCCGATGTGCGCCTCGCTCCAGGTCCAGTCCGCCTGAACGATCCAATGTTCATGGCGGGCGCGGCCCGGCCGCGCATTGCCCCTGACCCCGTAGAGGATCGGCCCGCGGCTCTTGAAAAAGTCGGGAAGCCCCTTCAGTCCCCGGTCGAAAGCGAACATCGCCGTCCAGATGGGATAGGAGCGCACCGCCATCGCCGCCCGCGCGAGCCCGAAGTCGAGGAGCGACAGGAGGGGCGCCGCCTGTTCGGCGGGGATCGCGACGACCACCGCGTCGAACGGTCCGATCCGCTCGCTCGCGCGATACAGCGACCACGCGCCGTCCTCGCGGACGATCGCACTGATATGGGACGACCAGAGGATCTTGTGATGCGCCGCCATCGCCTTCACCGGCGCGTTCATCGTCGGAACGCCCACCCAGGCGTCGAGGCCAGCGACCGGCCAGGGCGCGGCATGTCCCCCCTGCATCCATTCGCGCGCCAGCGCCCGGAATTCCGGCGAGCGAACCGTGAAATGCGTGGCGCCATGGTCGAACGCGATCTCGCCGCGCGCCGTGGCGACCCGCCGGGTCGAGAGCCTGCCCCCCGTCCCCCGCGCCTTGTCGAACAGCACGACGTCATGACCGGCCGCCACAAGCCGGTTCGCGCAGGCCAGCCCTGCAATACCGGCCCCGATGATCGCCGTGCGCATCAATAGCCCATCAGCGACAGCACTTCCTTGCGGCTGCGCTGGTCGTTCAGAAAGCAGCCGAGCAGCCGGCTCGTGACCATGCCCACGCCGTGACTGCGCACGCCGCGGCCGGTCATGCAGCCGTGCTGCGCGTCGATGACCACCGCGACGCCATGGGGTTGGAGATTGTCCCAGATGCATTGGGCGACCTCGGCCGTCAGGCGCTCCTGCACCTGGAGACGCCGGGCGTAGCCGTTGAGGACGCGCGCGAGCTTGGAGATGCCCACGACGCGGTCCTTTGGCAAATAGGCGATCGACGCCTTGCCGGTGATCGGCGCCATATGATGCTCGCAATGCGATTGAAACGGGATGTCGCGAAGCAGCACGACCTCGTCATAGCCCCCGACCTCTTCGAAGGTGCGCGCGAGGTGGATCGCCGGATCCTCGTCATAGCCCAGGCAATACTCCCGCCATGCGCGCGCGACACGCCTTGGCGTATCGACCAGGCCTTCGCGCTCCGGGTCCTCGCCGACCCAGCGCAGCAGCGTTGCCACCGACGCAAGCACTTCGGCCGGTATCTCACCGTCGTTCCGGGCTTCGATCGAAGGGGGTACATAGAGCATGGTCCGCGCCTCTTTTGGTGAAGCTTTGGCGGTCCGGAGGAGAGTTGAGGGAGGTGGACCGCCACTTACCCGCTTGCACGAAGGGTCCCGGCTGTCGCAACATGTCCCTTGGGGCAGGTCGCGTCCCGGGCGTTGCGAAGGGTTGGAAATCAAATGTCTTTAAAGGCCATGATCGCGGCAAGTCCGATCGCGGCGGTCATCAGCAATCCACGCCTGGCCGATAATCCGATCGTCGAGTGCAATGACGCGTTCGTCGATCTGACAGGCTATGCGGCAGATGAAATCGTCGGCCAGAATTGCCGCTTCCTCACCGGACCCGACACCGAGACCGAACTCAGCGACGAACTGCGCAGCGCGATCCGCGAGAGGCGTCCGGCGCTGGTCGAGATCCTGAATTACAAAAAGGACGGCACCCCTTTTCGCAACGCCGTTCTGGTCGCCCCGATCTTCGGCAGCGATGGGGGACTGGAATATTTCCTGGGATCCCAAATGCAGGTCGGTGACGATCGGGCGATGCTCGACCGGCGCCGCGCCGAAGCGCGCCGCCGCATCGAAGCCCTCTCGCCGCGGCAGCGCGAAGTGCTGCTGCTGATGGCCGAGGGCAGTCTCAACAAGCAGATCGGCTATCGCCTCGGGCTTTCGGAGCGAACGGTCAAAATGCACCGGGCGGCGCTCCTGAACTCGCTCGGTATCGCCACGACCGCCGACGCCATCCGCCTCGCCGTCGAGGCAGGCTTCTGACATGACCTAAGGGCCAGCTGGCGGCGATGGCCGCCCTCGCTCATGCTGCGGCCATGATCCAGTTTGGATTCCGGTTGGAATGGAGCGATGACGGATAAGTCGGCCTGCATCATCGGCGCGTCGGGCGGGATCGGTTCGGCGCTTGCCGCGCTGCTTCCCGCGCGAGGCTATGGCCGCATCCACGCCGGCATGCGCTCGCCGCGAACGGTCGCAGGTCCCGGATTCCGCCCCTTCGCCATCGACCTTTGCGATACGGCCTCGATCGAGACCGCCGCGGCCGACATCGCGGCAGCTGGCCCGCTGGATCTTCTGGTCGTCGCGACCGGGGTGCTGCACCGCGAACCCGACATCCGGCCGGAACGGAGCCTGAAGCAGATCGAGCGCGATGCGATGGAGACGGTCTTCTCGATCAACACGATCGGCCCGGCGCTCGTCGCGCGCTATTTTCTGCCGCTGCTCGCGCGCGACCGCCGCGCCGTCGCGGTCTTCCTCTCGGCGCGCGTCGGTTCGATTGCCGACAATCGCCTCGGCGGCTGGCACAGTTACCGTGCCTCCAAGGCCGCGCTCAACGCGCTGGTGCGCGGCTTCGCGATCGAAGCGCGCGCCCGCAACGGCCAGTCGGTGGTGGCGGCGCTGCATCCGGGGACGGTCGATACCGGCCTCTCGAAGCCCTTTCAGCGCGGCGTCCGGGCCGGGCAGCTGTTTACAGCGAGCCAAAGCGCGCGGCACCTTCTCGACGTTGCCGATCGGCTTGGCCCCGATGATAGCGGCGGCTTCTTCGCCTGGGACGGGAGCGTCATGCCCTTCTGACGGGCCGTCACGGCGACCCGAGGGCCCGGCACGTCGGGGTACATGATCGCTTTCAGTCCCGCATGGCATGCCACGCGGCCAGGGCGCGCGCCCGCGCAGCGCCGCGCCGCCGATCTGCCCCTTCGGACAGGCTGACAGGGGCGGCGCGCAATTGCAGCATGCAAACCGACCACATGACCTTGTTGCCCTTCTTGCCCTCCGATGCCCCGCGATCCGTGACAAGAATCGGAACCCGTCTGATCGACCTCGGCACGCCCGCTTGTCCGTCGCGACGCAGCAGCGCAGCGCCGCGGTGACGGTCCTCGTGCCGATCCTTGGCGACCAGCTGTCGCATGCCATCGCATCGCTAAGGAACCGATCGCGGTCGGATACGGTCGTGCTGATGATGGAGGTCGCGGACGAGGCGCGATATGTCCGCCATCACAAACAGAAGATCATATTCATTCTCGCCGCGATGCGCCATTTCGCCGCCGAGCTTGCCGCGGCCGGCTGGACCGTCGATTACATCCGCCTCGACGACGCGGATAACAGCGGCAGCTTCGCCGGCGAACTGACGCGCGCCGTCGCCAGGCACCGCCCCCATGCGATCGCGATGGTCGAGCCCGGCGAATGGCGGGTACGCCAGGCGATCGATGCATGGCGCGCGCGCTTCGACGGGTCGATGGACATCCTCGAAGACGATCGCTTCCTGTGCTCGATCTCCGAATTCAGGCGATGGGCGGGGCAGCGCAGCACGCTGGTGATGGAATATTTCTATCGCGACATGCGCCGCAAGACCGGCCTGCTGATGACCCCGGACGGCGCGCCGGTCGGCGGCCAATGGAACCTCGACGACCAGAATCGCGCGCCGCCGAAGAAGGGCCAGACCTATCCGGCCCCGCTGCGCTTTGCGCCCGACGCTGTGACGCAGGAGGTCATCGCGCTCGTCGAGGACCGGTTCCCGGACCATTTCGGCAATACGGCGACCTTCGCGCTGCCCGTCACCGCGCGGCAGGCCCAGCAGGCGCTCGCCCATTTCATCGACCAGGCGCTCCCGCATTTCGGGACGTTTCAGGATGCGATGGTGGCGGGCGAGGATCTGCTGTTCCATAGCTGGCTGAGCCCGGCCCTGAACATCGGCTTGCTCACCGCGGGCGAAGCGACGGCGGCCGTCGCCGCGGCCTATGAGGCCGGAAAGGCGCCGCTGAACGCCGCCGAGGGCTTTGTTCGCCAGCTGATCGGCTGGCGCGAATATGTGCGCGGCTATTATTGGCTGGAGATGCCGGGCGTCGCCGATGCCAACGCGCTCGGCGCCGAACGCCCGCTGCCCGAATTCTTCTGGACCGGCGAGACCGACATGTTTTGCCTCGCCGAGGCCGTCCGCAACACCCGCGACAACGCCTATGCGCATCATATCCAGCGCCTGATGGTGCTCGGCAATTTCGCCATGCTGGCGGGCGTGCGGCCGCAGGACGTCGGCGACTGGTTCCTGACCGTCTATGCCGATGCCTTCGAGTGGGTCGAACTGCCGAACGTCCTGGGAATGAGCCAGTACGCCGACGGCGGCCGGCTCGGCACGAAGCCCTATGCCGGCGGCGGCGCCTATATCAACCGCATGTCCAACTACTGCGGACACTGCTCCTATGATGTGAAGGCGAAGACGGGCCCCCAAGCCTGCCCCTTCAACGCGCTCTACTGGGATTTCCTTGCCCGGCACGAGGATCGGTTTCGCAGCAATCGGCGGATGGCGAACATGTACGCGAACTGGGACCGCATGGGTCCGGACAAGCAGCAGGCGTACCGCAAATCGGCCGCGGCGTTCCTGGCCGGCCTGATCGCCGCAGCGCCCGGCTGGGTACGCGCTTAGACGCGCTGACCGCCCGCTTTCCGCGGGCCTTTGGCTGTTTAGGATAATGCGGCGAGCAATAGCCTTGCCTTGGCTGTATCCGACGTTTCGAACCCGTCGCCGAACCGTTCGCAAACCCGTCCAAGAAGGCGCTTCGCAGCGGACAGTTCGTCGCGATCGCACAGCAGCCGGGCAAGGTCGTGGGCAGCGCGTAGCTCCCATGGCAGACAGCCGATCTTTCGGGCGAGGCGGAGCGCTTCCTCCAGCGTCGTACGGGCGGTCCCGTCGCGCCCTTGGGCGCGTTCGGCCGCCGCCCGTATGCGAAGAAACTCGGGCTTCCCCCACGGGTCGGCACTGATTTGGAATATATCCGCGACGACGCGCGCCGCATCGGCCGGCTGTCCGTTGGCGAGCATTGCCTCCGCACACATGGCAAAGCGGGCATCGTGCCGAAACTGCACCATGCCGTAGCGGAGGGTAAGATAGACGTCCCGCAACTTCTGCGGATCCGGACGCTCTCCGGCCATGGCAGCGATCGTCGCATCATAACAGTCGGCGACGGGCAGCCAGGCTGCGATGCCGTGCCGGTAGATCGCGCTCCGCAGCTTGTCGACATAGGGGCGCACGCCCGCATAGTCGCCGCATTGAAACAGCGTCCAGACGATGCCTTGCGCGAGGCAGTGTATGAGCGTCATTCCATGATCGGCCAATTCGGCGTCGCGCGCGGCAATTCGGGCAATCCGCACCGCCTCTCCCGGCCGACCCTTGAGCCAGTTGAGCGCCGCCAGCTGGACCTCGATGTTCATCTTTTGGTGGATTTGAAAGCGCGGTGCCTTTTCTTCCACATCGTCCTGAATCTCGGCGAAAAGCGCCTCCGCACGGGCAAGGGCCGCTCCGAATTCGCAAATGCGAATTTCCCATTGCGTGCGCAGTTGCTGCTCTTCCCAAAGCGCGGTGCGATCACCCGTCGATGAAGCGACACCGCGCATCTCGTCAAGCGTCTCGGCAACCGAACCGCCCCGGCCGGGCAGAAGCTCGAACGTGGCGAGGGCGCCCAGGATCCGGCACTCCGCGGCGGCGTCGCCGATCTGCCGCGCCACGGCTGCGGCGGTCCGGAACAAGGCCGTCGCCTGATCGCTGTCTGGCGAAAGATAGGTGCTCACACGCGCGAGCCCGGCGAGCAATTGCAACTTCAGCCGAAAGTCGCTGCTCCCGATCCGTTCGAATTCGGAAAGCGCCCGCTCGCAATTTTGGCGCACCTCTTCGCTGAGCGAGAATTCGTGCCAGAGCGGCAAGCCCGCTGCAACAAGCTCAATCCCGACGGCCGGGTTTCCCGAGCGGGCCAGCGACCAGTCGACGGCGCTACGCAACTCGTCGACGACACCCGCTGCCGCAGCATGCCGATCTTCGGCGGGCCGCCCGTTCCACGCCGAGGAAAGCGCCTTGATCTGTTCAAGGCACAGCCGCGCGTGGCGTTCGCATGTTGCGGCCGCCTCGCCCGCGTTGTCGAGCAATTCGCGCGCGAAAGCCCGCGTGCTATCGAGCAGCCGGTAGCTCAGTTCACCGCCACGATGCTGAAGGCTCACCATCGATTTGGCGCGCAGGCCGCTCATCGCGTCGACGATATCGACCGGGGCGATCCCTTCGCGGGTTGCAACCCGAACGGCGGCGCCAACATTGAACGAACCCGCAAAAACCGAAACGGCACGGAGAACGGCTCGCTCTTCGGCCGTGAGGAGCGAGTAACTCCATTGGAGCGTTAACGGGAGACTTTGCTGCCGCTGGGGCCCCTGACCCCTGTTGCCTTTCAGCACGAGGAGGAGCGACGCGAGCGCTTCGATCACCGCGGCCGGCCCGCTCGCGGCCAGTCGCGGCGCCACCAGTTCGATGGCCAGCGGCAATCCGTCCAGGCGCCGGCATATCTCGGCCATTGCCGGCGCGTCCTCCTCATTCGCCAGATAACCGCTTTCGGCTGCCCGCAGCGCCAGCAACCGCAGCGCGGGAAAGCGCAGCATCTCCCTTGCATCGGCGCGTTCGTCCGGCGCCGGCATGGCAAGCGGACCCAGCCATATCACTTTCTCACCCCGCGCCCGGAGCAGCTGGCGGCTTGTCGCAAGAATGCGAATATTTCGCGTCTTCGCCAGAATGACGTCGCAGATGTGAATGACGGCGCTCAAGACATGCTCGCATGTGTCGAATACCAGCAGCATCCTCTCCCGCGCCAGGATCGACGCGATCGCCTGAAGGCTGTCCTGCCCGCTACTGATGCCCAGTGCGGAGGCAAGCGACGAGGCGACATAATCGTCGCTGGTGATCCGCGAGAAATCCACGAACGTTACCGCGATACCGTTCGCCATATGAACGTGGCGCGCGGCAGCCCGCGCAACGGTCGTCTTGCCTATGCCGCCCGCACCGACGACCGATACAAGTCGGTGCTCGGCGAGCGCCCGCTCTATTTCGGCAATTTCCGAACTGCGCCCAACGATATCGGGCAGATCGGGGATCGGTGCTGCATTGGCCCGGAGCGCTTCGACATGACCGGGATCGCAAGGCGCATCGACGTCGAGCCAATAGCCCCGGCCGATGACATTCTTGATATAATCGGCCGCGGGCGCCCGGGCGCGAAAGGCGCGGCGCAGATAGGATATGGTGACCTTGAGGTTTGCATCCTGCACGAATATGTCAGGCCATGCCGCTGCGAACAGCCGCTCCTTGCTGACAATCTCGCCCTTGTGGCGCGCAAGGGCCAGAAGGACGTCCATGGCGCGATCGCCAAGACGCATCTCGTCGGTGCCGCAGAATATTTTCCGATGCACGGCATCGAGCCGGAACGGGCCGAAAATGATGTCGTGGTCGGATTCGGCGGACAACATGGCCGGCAAGACGCTCCCACCCGTCGTGGCCTGCCGTTCGGCAGCACCGGAGTAGATTAGCACAGAAGCGGGCGCGCCTCGCCTGTTAATCCGGGAATCGGCCGACCGCCCGGCTACATGGACTATCATGCGGCCCGGTGAGCGCCGGTTAAAGGAGGTAAAGAGCGTTGCCTGATGGCGAGCCCGACCAAGCCATTCCTATTTCGCGTCGGCGGCCTTTTCGATGAAGGCCGCCACTTCGGCGGGATGCGCGAGCATCACCGCATGGCTGCTCTCGATCTCGACCACCTGCGCTCCCGCACGCTTGGCCATCCTGCGCTGGCCGCTCGGCAGCACCATCCGGTCCTTCGTCGTGATCATGAAATAGCTTGGTTTGAGTTTCCAGCCGATCCGGTCGGCCTTGGCGGTCACGGCCCCCAAACCCCAGGGGACTTGCGCCACCGCCATGAACCGAGTCGTCGCGGGATCGACGTCAGGTGCAAAGGCGGCGGCGAATTTTGCGGGATCGACGATCAGGAAACCGTCCTGCGGCGGCAGCAGCGGCGCCTTGACCTCTCCCTCGGCCACCGGCGCGTCGTTGAGCGCCGCGACGGACTCGCCGGTATCGGGGGCAAAGGCTGCGATATAGACGATCGACTTCACTTTCGGGTTGGTCCCCGCCGCGGTGACGACCGCGCCGCCATAGCTGTGGCCGACGAGAACGACCGGCTTTTTTGCCATCGCGATGACCTGCTCGGTGGCGGCCACGTCACCGGCGAGCGTGATGGTCGGGTTCTGGACGACCAGCACTTCGTAACCGCGCGCGATCAGAAGGTCGTGAACCCCCTGCCATCCCGAGCCATCGACGAACGCACCATGCACGAGCACGATCGAGACCGGCTTGTCGGTGGGCGCGGGCGCAGGCGTTACCGCGACCGCCGCAGCAATCAGAAGCGAGGTGAAGCCGGCCATGCGGATATCCTTTCAGGATTGAGCGTCGAAGCCCGGTGAACAATCAGCGGCAGAGATTGCGGTCGAGAAAGCTGCGGATCAGCGGCGCCATTTCGCTGAGCCTGTCTTCCAGCGCGAAATGGCCAGTATCGAGGATGTGCATCTCCGCCTCGGGGAGGTCGCGAAGATAGGGGTGCGCCCCGGCCTCGGGGAAAATCTTGTCGTTCTTGCCCCAGACGATCAGCGTCGGCGGCTTGCGCTCGCGAAAGAAGGCCTGGAATTGCGGATAGAGCGGCACGTTGGAGCCGTAATCGTGAAAAAGGTCGAGCTGGATATCCTTGTTGCCCGGGCGATCGAGCAGCGCCTGGTCGATGACCCAATTGTCGGGGCTGATCCGGGCAACATCGCCCATGCCGTCGGTATATTGGAACTTCGTCGTCTCCAGCGTCACGAGCCCCGCCAGCGCCTCGCGCCGCGCCGGTGTATCCTCGGCCCAATAGGCCTTGATCGGATCCCAGAAGGCGCCCAGACCCTCGACATAGGCATTGCCATTCTGGACGATCAGCGTCTCGACGCGCTCCGGATGTTTGATCGCCAGCCGGTATCCGACCGGCGCGCCATAATCCATGACATACATGCTGTACCGCTTCGCACCCAGCCGGTCGGTCAGCTGGTCGACGATGTCGGCAAGATGCGCGAAACTATAGTCGAAACGGGTGTGATCGGGCGCGTCGCTCTGGCCGAAACCGGGGTAGTCCGGCGCGATCACCCGATAGCGATCGGCAAGCAGCGGGATGAGATTGCGGAACATATGCGACGAGTCGGAAAGCCGTGGAGCAGCAGAACCACCGGGGCATCCGGAGGACCGGCTTCGCGGTAGAAAACCTTGACGCCATCGATCTCTGCCGTCCGGTAGTGGATGACGGGCACCGGCCGCGCGGTCGTTTTTTCAACCGGCGGGCAGACCGCGAGGGCAACTTGGGGCAGACAGAGCGCCGCGCCGAAGACGGCGGTTCGCAAGAGTCGACGCATCTTCCAACTCCTTCCGATATCCGGTGGGACCGCTGGCGCCGCTTGCGGGGTCAGAGCGTCGGCGCCCGCGGTCCTGCACCGGCATCGACCGGCGCATTTCGTCCATTTGATTTGCATTGTCGGAGCAGGGGCCATGCAAATCCCCATTCCGAACGAAGGCATGTTCTAATCGAGTCCGCGCAGGCCGGAGGTTAAACGGGGTGAAGAGCAAAGGCCCGCGTCCAGTCGTCGTTGACGCCGCGCAGGCAATTTATCCGGCTCAGCCAATCGGGGAAAATGGCGCTCGGGGAAACGACCTATTGCAGCGCCGATATCGGCCACATGCGTTTCGAGCGCGAAATGGCCGGTGTCGAGCCGGATAGTCCGGCACCGCGACATGAAAATGCGGCGCGAGTTCGGGTATAAGGTCGCGGAACATATGGCTCGCGCTTGGCTCACTCTCCGGCAACAACCGGATCGTCGGCCCGCGCGAGGTGCAATAGGCCGGGACGCGGCGTGACGCCGCAGGAACCGCATTGCGCCGGGCTTTACCGGCCTTAACCCCCACACCAGGCGCTTGTCCCATATTCTTCCATCCTGAAAACCGGATGGGCGCCGCGTGGAACCCTCAGCCCTGCGTCAGCCGGATCCGACGCGCGAGGAGAAGGCCGTGACCCAACATGTTCTGTTCATCGTCACCAACGCCGCCGTTATCGGCCCGCACAATCGGAAGACCGGCTTCTTTTTCGCCGAGGTCGCGCATCCGTTCGAGGTGCTCGACGAGGCGGGGATCGCGGTCGAGTTCGCCTCTCCAGCGGGCGGGTGGACCCCCTTTGACGCCTATGACGAGAGCGATAGCGCGCAAAAGCAATTCTTCGAGAGCAAGGCATTCCGCCGGCTCAACCGCAGTCGCAAACTTTCGGACGTCGATGCGGCCGATTATGACGCGATCCTGATCCCCGGCGGGTTGGGTCCCATGGTGGACATTCAGCGCAACGCCGATGTCCAGAAAGCCATCGTGCGCGCCTGGACGACGAACAAGCTGGTCACCGCGGTCTGTCACGGCCCCTGTTCGCTGCTGGGCGTCGATCTGGGTGACGGCAAACCCTTCGTGAGCGGCCGAAAGGTCACCGGCTTTTCGACCAAGGAAGAGTATGACTATGCCCGCGAGGATGTGCCTTACGAGCTCGAGGAGGCCTTGCGGGCCGAGGGTGCCGACTATTCGTCAACCACCAACTGGGAACCGCACGTGGTCGTCGATGGGCGTCTCATCACCGGCCAGAATCCGGCCTCCGCCGCCCCCCTCGCCAAAGAACTGCTGGCAGCCCTTCAGCCCTGAATGATCGCCGCACGAGGCGGATCCTGCAGAATCCTGTCGCCGCGTCCGGGCGCGCAAGGATGGTTGCGGACATGGATCGCCTCTGCTAGCGGCCCACCGGTGACCTCGGGTTGCCCCGAGGAGGTGAACCGCAAGGTCGCCGGTGCGGTCGCCGATCTGCATTTCGCGCCCACCGAGACCGCCGCGGCGGCGCTGCGCGCCGAAAATGTCCCCGCGGACCGGATTCACATCACCGGCAACACGGTGATCGACGCGCTGCTCGCAACCAAGGCGCGCATCGACGAGGAACCATCGCTCGCCGCCGGCCTCGATCCGCTGCTGGCCCGTTTCGCCGGCAAGCGGATCATCGCGGTCACCTCGCACCGGCGCGAGAATTTCGGCGAGGGCATGAAGGCGATCGCCGACGCCATCGCCGGGATCGCGGCGCGCCCCGACGTCGCGGTCGTCTTTCCGGTCCACCCGAACCCGCATGTCCGCAGCGCGATGGAGCCGATCTTGGGCGGCCTCGCCAATGTCGCGCTGATCGACCCGCTCGACTATCCGCACTTCGTCCGCCTGCTCGGCGCCGCGACCCTCGTCCTCACCGACAGCGGCGGGGTACAGGAAGAGGCGCCGTCGCTCGGCAAGCCGGTGCTCGTGATGCGCGAGACGACCGAGCGCCCCGAAGGGATCGAGGCGGGCACCGCGCGGCTCGTCGGCACCGACAAGAATCGCATCGTTTCTGAAATTTTCAGCCTTTTGGACGATGATGCCGCCTATAACGCCATGGCCCGCGCCCATAATCCCTTCGGCGACGGCAAGGCAGCGACCAGAATTGCGGAGATCGTAGCGCGTGCCCATCGATAGCGAACAGCAAGTCACCGTCCTCGGCCTCGGCTATATCGGCCTGCCGACCGCCGCGCTGATCGCGCGTTCGGGCAGCAAGGTGACCGGCGTCGACGTCAGCCAGCACGTCGTCGACACCGTCAACAACGGCAAGGTGCACATCGAAGAGGTCGATCTCGACGGCCTTGTCCAGGGCGTCGTCGCGCGCGGCGCGCTTGTCGCCTCGACCGAGGTCGCCCCGGCCGACGTCTTCGTCATCGCCGTGCCGACCCCGCATGACGACGAGCACCGCCCCGACATCGCCTATGTCCTCTCCGCCGCACGCGCGATCGCGCCGAAGCTTCAGCCCGGCAATCTCGTCATCCTCGAATCCACATCGCCCGTCGGCACGACCGAAAAGGTCGCCGCGCTGCTCGCCGGGCTGCGCCCCGACCTCAAGGTTCCCGGCGCCTGCTCCGGCGCGGCCGACATCTTCGTCGCCTACTGCCCCGAGCGCGTGCTGCCCGGCCGCATCCTCGTCGAGCTGGTCGACAACGACCGCTGCATCGGCGGCATCACCCCGCGCTGCGCCCGCCGCGCGATGACCTTCTACCGTCAGTTCGTCCGCGGCGCCTGCGTCACCACCTCGGCGCGCGCCGCCGAAATGGTGAAGCTGGTCGAAAACAGCTACCGCGACGTCAACATCGCCTTCGCCAACGAGCTGTCGATGATGGCCGAGCATATGGGCGTCGATGTGTGGGAGGTGATCCGCCTCGCCAACCGCCACCCGCGCGTCAACATCCTCCAGCCCGGCCCCGGCGTCGGCGGCCATTGCATCGCGGTCGACCCCTGGTTCCTCGTCCACGGCGCCCCCGACCACAGCCGCCTGATCCGCACCGCGCGCGAGGTCAATCTCGCCAAGACCGCGCATGTCATCGGCGCCGCCGAGATGCTCGTCGCGCAGCATCCGCAGGCGCGCGTCGCCTGCCTCGGCCTCGCCTTCAAGCCCAATATCGACGATTTCCGCGAAAGCCCCGCGGTCGAGGTCGCCGCCGCGCTCGCCCGCCGTTTCGGCAAACAGATCCAGATCGTCGAGCCCTACGCGCGCGGCTTGCCGATGGAGTTTGCGGGCACCGGCGCGGAACTGATCGACCTCGACAGCGCGCTCGCCAGTTGCGACCTGCTCATCGTCCTCGTCGACCATGATCTCTTCAAGTCAATCCCGCTCGAAGAGCGCGGCGACAAGATCGTCTACGATACGCGCGGGCTCTGGCTCGACCAGCCGAACGGGAATGGCGCGAACCGGCTGCATCGCGCCGCTTGACGCTCGCCCCCGCACCTGGGCCCATGCGGACTCGCCTCGAAAACTGCGATCCTCCGGTCCCGGATGCCGGTTTGGGCGGCGATTTCGGATTAGATCTGTCGGCGCGCCGCCGCCGCAAGTTCGGTGATCTTGTCAAACAGACCTCATAGACGACGAGACCGAGCTTCTCGACGCGCTCGCTCTAGGCAGAGAAAAAGCGCTTCCGCCGGTTCATCGATTATGGTTGGAGGTGTGGACAGTGATCCGACCACCGGTCTCTGCCGAAATTTTCCCTGCAACACGGGAATTTGCAGGGAATTCAGCCCCATCGGCCTATTCAACGCAAAGTCTGCCGCTCGCAGACCGCGCAATTCCGCCGATGCGGCGACGAAATTCCCTAAAACCGGAGCAGGGAAAATTTCGGGAATATTTGGATCGAACAGAGCCCTGTCAGGCAATTTGATGCCGCCCATCTCCGGCTAGCCAGCCACCTCCATTCCTCGGCCCTAGAGACGCCATTGCATTCTGACGTTCATCGCCCCCGGCAGCGCTGAAACACGCCGTCCAGCTTTCTCAGGCTTCTGGATCGGAGATTTCTTGGCATCGGTGGGAGCTTCAAATGGCACCATTTCCAGCACGCCCGAGATTTGTTGTCAGCGGCCACCCGAAATTCCGCTTCGAAACCAAGATGATGCTTAAGTAAAATGAAGAGCCACTACTTTCATTGTCAATAACATTGAGATTTCTTACTTGTATTCAAAGCGTTAAATTGATTTTTTCGCTTTCAATGCCGAGAGTTTTATCTATGCAGGTCGGGTCTAACGACCGTGCTGGGAGAGCTAAGTGCACAGCGTGGACAACACCATCGGCCACGCGATGCGAGGCAGGATGGCGGTTGTTTTGCTGCCCAGCTGCTTCTCCCGCCCTTCTGTTTCGATTTGCTGGCCTAGCAAGGAAACAGACAATGCGTATCAAGCCATCCCCTCGAATAGAGAATAGCGTTCCAGCTCTGGTCAATATCGACCATCGGCTTGGCGAAATTCAGTATCGGCAGCCGGCTTCGCTGAAGCTCTACGCCAACAACCCTCGCAAGCATCCCGAAAAGCAAATCGTGAAGATCATGGCCTCGATCAGCCAATTCGGGTTCGCGATCCCCGTCCTCGTCGATCGGTCGGATGTGATCATTGCCGGCGAGGCAAGGGTCGAAGCCGCAAAGCGCCTCGGCCTTCCAGAAGTCCCGGTGCTCTCGGCCGAAAAATGGACTCCTGGGCAGGTCAAAGCCTATCGTCTCGCCGACAATAAGCTCGCGCAGCTGTCGACGTGGGACAATGACGCCCTCTCCATTGAGATCAGAGACATTGTCGAGCTTGGCGAAGTCGGCTCGGAGTCGTTCGGGTTTGACACCGGCGAGGTTGATTTTCACCTCGATGAAAGCGCTGGCGAACTGCTCGGAGACGATCCGGCAGACGCTGTTCCGGCACTTCCCAAGCTGCCCGTCAGTCGCTTGGGCGATCTCTGGGCCCTCGGCAAGCATCGCCTCTTTTGCGGCTCTTGTTTGGAGGCGGAGAACTGGTCCCGCCTGGTGGACGGGAAGACCGCCCACATGGTGTTTACCGACGCGCCTTATAACGTTCCGATACAGGGGCACGTCTCAGGGCTCGGAAAGCACCAGCACCAAGAGTTCGCGCAGGCGTCCGGCGAGATGTCGCCCGCTCAGTTCACAACGTTCCTCACGGATGCCTTTGGTGGTGCCGCAGCCCATCTAAAGGATGGGGGCGTGCTCGCCCTCTGCATGGACTGGAGACATCTTCGAGAAATCTTGGACGCCATCAGTGTGAACCATCTGTCGCTGCTCAATTTGTGCGTTTGGAACAAGAGCAATGCGGGCATGGGCTCCCTGTACCGTTCAAAGCATGAGCTGATATTTGTCGCGAAGAAGGGCAAGGCGCCACACACCAACAATGTGCAGCTCGGCAAATATGGTCGGTATCGCTGCAATGTCTGGGACTATGCCGGCGCCAACAGCTTCGGCGCCTCTCGTGACCAGGATCTTGCCGATCATCCGACGGTGAAGCCGACCGCACTCGTCGCGGACGCCATCCGCGATGTCACCAATCCCGGTGAGATCGTGCTCGACGGATTTATGGGCTCGGGCACGACGATACTCGCCGCCGAGCGCACCAAGCGCGTCGCCTACGGCATCGAGCTTGAGCCGGGCTATGTCGATGTCGCGATCCGCCGTTGGGAGACGATTACCGGGAAGGAGGCGGTGCTGGCCGATACCGGCCAGACCTTCGCTGAGGTTGCAGCAGCGCGCTCCGACGCATCCGACGACATCCCCGCATATGCGGCCCCCGAAGCCTAAGCCCTCCAGGCCCGGCGCCACGCATGCGCCGGGCCGTTGCTCTCTCTGGAGACATCCAATGTCTGATTTTGACCAAGCTCCCCGCCCACACCTCGATGACCAGCGGATCATCGACCCTCCTTCCCGACGTCGCCGGACGTCGCCGGTGCCATCGATGCCGCCACCCATGCAGGACGCTGATGATCGTCCAAAAGCTGCCAGCTACGAGGTCGGCTATGGCAAGCCACCGCTCCACACACGCTTCCAGAAGGGGAAGTCCGGCAACCCGAAAGGAAAGGTCAAAGGGTCCGAGAACGTCAGCACTGTTTACCGGGAGGTCTACAACGAGAAGATTACGCTGAAGACCCCAAAGGGCCCAAAGAAGGTCAGCGTGCTCCGGGCTCTGGTCATGAAGCAGCGCGCGATCGCACTCCAGGGCAGCTTGGCCGCGATCGACAAGGCGCTGTTGCGATATGAGCGGGCAGTTCCCGACCTGCCGGATTCGTTGACGCCTGACACGGCCACCGACTTCACCGAAACCGATTTCCAGATGCTCGCGGAGCTTCGAGCACAGATCCAGGCTGAGCTGGGAGAAGAGTCATGAAAACCAACCCCGACAAAATGGCGCAAGAGTTTGCGCTGCTCGCCGCCGCACGCCGGACAAACTTCTCTATCTTCTTGATGAAGGTCTTCGAGACCTTGCACCCTGGAGACCCGCCCTTGCAGATGGCGTGGTACATTCGGGCGATGTGTCACGCCCTCGAGGAGGTGCATCGGGGCGAGAGCAAGCGCCTCGTCGTCACAGTGCCCCCTCGCCATCTTAAATCGATCACGGCGTCCGTTGCCTATGTCGCCTGGTTACTTGGCCATGATGCGAGCATGAAGATCATGGTTGCGAGCTACAGTCAGGATCTCGCGCGGCAGCATTCGAACGACACGCGCCGGATCATGGAAAGCGATTGGTACAAGAGCGACTTCCCGAACACCCGGATCAGCGATCGCGGTAATCGCGCCCTCGAGCTCGAGACCACCCGCGGCGGTGTCCGCAAGGCGGTGTCGGTCGGCGGATCGGTCACCGGCTTTGGCGCCGACACGGTCATCGTCGATGACTGCATGAAGGCCGAGGAGGCCAACAGTGCGATCGCCCGCGAGAATCTGCGAAGCTGGTTCGACGGCACGCTGCTGAGCCGCCTCAATGACAAGGCCAACGGCAAGATCATCTCGATCCAGCAGCGGCTCCACGAAGATGACCTTCCCGCCTATATGCTCGCCAAGGGATATGGACATCTCAATCTGCCGGCGATTGCCGAACGCGAAGAGACCATCCGCATCGCCCCCAATGTCGTCCATCATCGACGGGTGGGCGATCTCCTCAATCCGACGCGCGAGCATCAAGGGGTGCTGGAGGACCTTCGCCGGCAATTGGGACCGGTGGTGTTCTCGGCGCAATATCAGCAGAACCCAGTCGCACCCGAGGGCAACATGATCCGGCTCGAATGGTTCGGGACATATTACGAGCCGCTCGAGCGCCATCGGTATCTGAAGGTGGTGCAAAGCTGGGACACGGGCATGACCGCAAGCCCGACGAGCGATCCTTCGGTCTGTACAACTTGGGGGTTCTCGCGCGACACCTACAAATGGCATCTGCTCAACGTCTTTCGCCAGCGCCTCGATTACCCCGACCTCAAGCGCGCGGTCGTCCGACTTCGAGATCAATACAAAGCGGACGCCGTGCTGATGGAGAAGGCCTGCAGCGGTATATCCTTGTACGACGACCTCAAGACCACGGCCCGGCTGAATCTCATCATGATCCCGCCGGTCAACGCGAAGGTCGAGCGGTTCAATGGCTGCCTGGGTGAGGTCGAGGCTGGCCATATCCTCCTTCCAGCTGAGGCACCCTGGCTCGACGGCTTTCGGGCGGAGCTCAAGGCGTTCCCTGCCGGGCGCCACGACGACCAGGTCGATAGCTTCAGCCAGTTCGTGAATTATCAGATCACGAAATGGAGGTGGATCCTGACCGAGCGGGGCGATGACAATCGCCCGCTCCGTGTTGTTCGCCGCCGGTCGCGGCCATGGTGATCTGGGCGCCGGCCGGCAGGGCTCACGCTTTGTCGGTAGGCGCCTTCACGCAAAGCTCCTTCCAGACCTTGTCCATCTCGGACCGCGAGGAGAGATCGGATTCCAGAAAAGCAAGCTCGGTCGGCCCCGCCGCCACGAAGCGCTCGTAACCCGAATAGCCGCCGAAGCTGTTCTTCGCATTGACCTCGCCGCAGGCGACCGCAGTCTTCCCGCCCGAATAGAAATGCACGTTGCGGAACTCGGCGCTGTCCGGATCCTTGAGCCGTCCCTTGATCGAAATCTGCGACGCCGCGATCCAGGCATTTTGTTTGCCGACGTCGGCGAAGGAACTGATCTCAGTCTCCGCCTTTGGCGGCGGCGAAGAGCTATGCCGGGGCAAGACGTTGCTCAGGATCACGGCGCCGACGAGCATCGCTGCGAACCAGCCAAGCTCGCGCTTCGTTATCATCGGTCGCGGGCCATCTGGAGCAGATTGAGTTTCCGCCCTGATGGGAAGCTCGAACCGCTTTCCGCAATATTTGCAGAGGTGGGCTGCCTTCGGAATTGTCTCGCCGCACTGCGGGCAGGATCGTTCGTCGCGCTTCACTGGCGAAGCCCCGCGCGCGCACTTCCTAAAGCCCCCATCGCAAGTCCTCCATCGCATGATCTCGGCACGGGATATGTCGACGATCAGTGACGGGACTAGTGCTTCGAGGGGCTGCCAAGTCAAGTTCAATGTCACTGATCGTCTGTAGATCAATCAGTCACATGGGGCTCTTTACTCACGCGTGGATATACGCGTTCGCCTTGGCCGAAATGTGCGCAGCCTGAGAGAAGAGAAGGGCTGGAGCCAGGAGGACTATGCCGACCGGGCCGACATCCATCGCACCTATGTCAGCGACATTGAACGCGGCCGGCGAAATCCGACGGCGACCGTGATCGAGAAGCTCGCGAAGCCCTTTGAAATCTCGCCGGGGCGGTTGCTCGACTGAGCCTAGGCGACGGCGGCGCTCGTTCGCCGGGTGTCTGCATCTGGAGAGAGCATGATGTCCGGTGCAACGCCGTCGACGTCGACTAAGTCATCGCAAAATCCGACCCCGAGCTGCATAAGCCTCCCGACAGTTGGCGTAAGTCAGCCAAACTTTGCGATGGTAGCCATGCGCACGAGATCTGAGAGTGTTTTCGCCTGCATCTTCATCATCGCATTCGCGCGGTAAACCTCTACCGTCCGCGCGCTAATCGAAAGATCATAGGCAATCGCCTTGTTGGCCTTGCCCGCAACCAGACCGTCGAGTACTTCGCGCTCACGCGCTGAAAGTGATGCGATGCGCGCCTCAATCGCCTGACGTTCGGCGCGGGCGTCCGCCGTTCCGGCCTGCGAGGCGAGCGCCTGCCTGATCGCGCCGAGCATCGCTTCGTCGTCGAACGGCTTTTCGATAAAATCCGCAACGCCGGCTTTTATCGCCTGAATGGCGAGCGGCACATCGGCATGACCGGTGATGACGATGACAGGTACCGATGCGCCGCGCTCGCGCAAGACAGCCACCAGCTCCATTCCGTTGGTCCCTGGCATCCGGACGTCGGTTACGACGCAGGCACCATCGACCGGCGGCGCGGCGGCGAGGAAGGCGTCGGCCGAAGCGAAGCCGCGAACGCGAATTCCAGCGCAATCGAGCAGGAACTCGAGCGAATGGCGCGCGCTGTCATCGTCGTCGATCACATAGACGATTGGATCACTCGCCATCCTGTAATTCCTCCTCGCCAACCAGCGGTACCGTGAAAACGAACCGAGCGCCGCCGCCCTCCGCCCTTTCGACCCAAATCTTGCCGCCATGAGCCTCGACGATCGTCCGCGAGATCGACAGGCCGACGCCCATACCCGTCTGCTTCGACGTAATGAAGGGCTGGAACAGCTGCGCGGCAATTTCCGCGACTATTCCGGGGCCATTGTCGGTGACGGATACCCGCGCCATGTCGCCATCTCGATCGATCGCGATCGCCAATATCTTCGGGACAGAGATCGCGTCGGCGAACGCATCGACAGCGTTCCGCACGAGGTTCAGGACAACTTGCTGGATCTGCACCTTGTCGACGAGTACCCGGTCGATGCCGGGATCAAATACGAACCGCACGCGTATATCATGCTCGCGCGCGCCGATAAGGGCGAGCGCACTGGCTTCTTCCACTAGCTTGGGAAGATTCTCGATCGAGCGGTCCGTCTCGCCGCGCGCGACAAAATCCCGGAGCCGACGGATGATGTCGCCTGCCCGAAGCGCCTCGGCCGCGGCCCGCTCGACCGCTTCAGCGAGTTTATCGTGCGGCACCTCGTCGCGCGCGAGGAGCATGCGGCTACCCTTCAGATAATTCGCGATTGCGGACAATGGCTGGTTGATCTCGTGCGCGAGCGCCGAGGCCATCTCGCCGAGGCTGGTGAGCCGGGACACATGAACCAGCTCGTTCTGCAGTTCTTGGAGGCGCGTCTCGGCCTGCTGGCGCTCGGTGAGGTCGCGGATAAACCCGGTGAAGAAGCGCTGGCCGCCAGCCCGCATCTCGCCGACCGCGAGCTCGATCGGGAAGGTCGAGCCGTCGCGCCGTTCACCGACGACAATCCGACCCGTCCCGATGATCCTTTTCTCCCCCGTTTGATAATATCGCCCCAGATAATCGTCATGCGCGGCGCGATAGGGCTCAGGCATTAGAATCCGGACATTGCGCCCCAAGGCCTCTTCCGCAGACCAGCCGAACATGCTTTCAGCTGCCGGGCTAAAGTCCTGGATCGTGCCACTCTCATCGATCACGACCATTGCGTCGGGCACGGTTTCGAGGATCGAGCGGAGATGCGCCTCGCGCCCGGCGAGAATTGCGGCGCCTTCTTCGGTCTGGACACGGGCATGCTGGAACCATTCGCCGCCAAGCGAGATGGCGAGCGAAATCAGAAGGAAGGAAGCGGCGGCGATCACACTTCCGCTTTCGACAGGGCCCGTGCGGCTGTCGCACCAAAGACCTGCGCCTGCGCCTGCGATCGCCGCCAGCGTGCCTGCGCGCAGACCCGAAAGCGCACCCGCGATGACGACGCCGGGTACGAAGAAGATGAAGGTCGCACGCCGGCCGAGTTCATCGGCAAAGATGAGCCGCACTGCCATGCCTGCCAAGACAGCTAGAAGCGCAATGCCGAAGGCGCCGGACACCGGCAACCTCGGCAGGAAGCGGCTGTTCAGTCCGATGCGCCGCGCCTCCGGTGAATCCCCTAGGGGAGTTTCGGTAGGGACATCATCCAAATTTCCGCGCTCCGACGACAAGCCTATCTCCTCCGCATCGACGGCAAGCCCCAACCCGCCGCCCGAACGGAGATGTTCCCATGACTGCACCTTTCATCGATCTCAGCGTCCATCACAACCCCAAGGGCGTGTCGGATCGCATCGCTTTCGGCTTCACCAAGGCTCTGCGCTGGTGCGCCGACACTTTCTTCGCCGAACGTTACGGCCACCGCGCCGTGGTCCTCGAGACGGTCGCCGCGGTCCCCGGCATGGTCGGCGCGACGATCAACCATCTCGCCTGCCTTCGCCGCATGTGCGACGACAAAGGCTGGATAAAAACGCTCATGGACGAGGCCGAGAATGAGCGCATGCACCTCATGACGTTCATCGAGATCTCCAAGCCGACGCTCTTCGAACGTGCGGTAATCATCGGCGTGCAGTGGATCTTCTACATCTGCTTCTTCGCGCTCTACCTGATCAGCTCCAAGACCGCGCACCGCGTTGTCGGCTACTTCGAGGAAGAGGCGGTGATCAGTTACACGCACTATCTCGCCGAGATCGACGAAGGCCGCAGCGTCAACGTACCTGCGCCGAAGATTGCAAAGGATTATTGGGGCCTGCCTGCTGATGCGACGCTCCGCGACGTCGTATTGGTCGTCCGCGCCGACGAGGCCCATCACCGCGACGTCAATCACGGCTTCGCCAATGAGCTCGCCGGCTTGCCAGTGGGCCCGGTCGCCGAATGCCCGCCGCATGTGACGCTCGAACCGAACTGGAAGCAGGCGGCTTGAGGGTGGGACAAGAGGAGAAAGGGCATGGATCAGACGATCGGGCTCCGTGTAAGCGATCCCGCCCTTCTCTCCTCGCTTCGCTTCGCCCTTGCGCTCGATGGATTTGTGATTTGTGAGGACAGCGAAGCTGACACAAAGGCAGGATGCCTCGTCGTCGATCAAGACTATCGGGACGGCGGCATCGCCTGGCTTGCCGAGGCGAGAGCATCCGGCCTTTCCGTTCCGGCCCTTCTTCTTGTGACGAACCCCGATCGCAGAACCCGCGCGGCAGGCACGGCGATAGCCGCCCGTCTCGTCGACAAACCACTTCAGGGCGACGAACTGGCAGAAGCCCTGACCAGCATCCTGACCCATCGACCTGCCGCCTGAAGCGCAAAACCCGTCACATTAGAAAAGGAAAGTTGCATGCGAACCGCGTCTCCAGAAGCCATGATGATCGTCAAATCGACAGCGCCAGCCCTCGAAAGGCATGGCATCGCGATCACGACCGCCATGTATGCTCGGCTGTTCCAGAATCCTGACATCGAAACGATGTTCGATCACGCTGCCCAAAGCAGTGGCGAGCAGCCCCGGCGGCTCGCAGGCGCGATCCTCGCTTATGCCCGCAACATCGACAAGCTAGCCAATCTCGGACCGGCGGTTGGCCGAATGGTCGCGCGGCATGTCGAGACAGGCGTCAAACCCGAGCATTATCCTTATGTCGCTGAAGCGCTGCTGCCGGCGATCCGCGACGCCCTCGGCGCCGACGTAGCGACTGACGAGGTTCTAGCCGCGTGGGGCGACGCCTATTGGATGCTCGCCGACATACTCATTGCCGCTGAAGCGCAGGCCTATAACGATGCTGATGCCGCCTGAGGACGGCTCTGTGACGAAACCGCAACTTCTAGAGCAGGATATCGACCACCTTATCCCTGAATTTTACCGGCGGGTTCGCGCCGACAACATTCTTGGCCCTATATTCGAGGGCGCGATCAGCGACTGGGCCGAGCACCTCGAAAAGCTGCAGGCCTTCTGGTCTTCGGTCATGCTCACGAGCGGTCGCTACAAAGGACAGCCAATGGCCGCGCATTTACGCCACATCGTTCACATGACGCCGGAGAATTTTGGGCGCTGGCTCAGCATCTGGCGGAGCACGACAGCTGAACTCCTCAACGCGGAAAATGCTTGTGCCATGCAAGCCAAGGCCGATCGAATTGCTGAAAGCCTCCAACTCGGGGCGCAGTTTCATCTGGAACGATCGGAGAAATCATGACCATCGCGATCCCGGAAAGCCTTCAGTCCTATAGACGAACGGGATCCTTTACCGAGAGCACGATACCTGCCGCGCTGCTATCAGATCATTCGACCAAAAAAGGCGTATGGGGCCTGATCGACGTCGCAGAGGGCAGTATTCGCTACGTTGTCACCGATACCCGCCGCAAGCCCTATGAGAAGATAATTACACAAGGTGGGGAGCCAGGCGTAGTCGAACCCACTATTCTTCATCGTGTCGAGCCTATTGGCCCCGTGTGCTTCCATGTCGAGTTTCTGCGCGCGTCTTACTGAAGGCGAATGACGGGCTAGCTGTGCAAAGAGGCGCGAGCGTCGGTCGGCCGAAAAATCTACCGGCGCAGCGGAACGATCTTTTGACTATTCGAATGCGCGGAGGCCGGCTGCTCGATTTCAATTCGATCTCTTCCACCTGTCTTCGCATCATAGCTTGCGCGATCAGCGCGCCGCTTCAGGTCGGCAAGCGTCTCGCCCGGTCTGAGCTGAGCGACGCCGCCGCTAAAGGTAAACCGCGGAACTTCTTCGAAGCCATGGTCTGATACCTGCTCCCTTATGGTTTCCGCTATGAGGACGGCGGCTGGAAGCGTCGCATGGTTGAGGAGTATGACAAATTCCTCTCCGCCGGTTCGGGCGACCAGTGCTGATTTGGGAATGGAATGCTGCAGAAGCTCAGCAAAATGCTGAATGACCCGATCGCCCACATCATGGCCGTAATAGTCATTGATCGCTTTGAAGTTGTCGAGGTCGATCATAATGAGACAAACATCGTGGCTCTCGTTGGCACTGTGCGATAGCAACATTTGGGCTTGGCGATCAAAACCGCGCCGATTGAGGAGCTGCGACAGTGGGTCCGTCTCGGATATGTGGGTAAATTCCACAATCGTCGTCTGAATCACGATCAACAGGACGACCAGACCACCAGCGATCAACAAGATGCCCGTGCTCCCCTGAGAATATAAGGCGTATGCGCTGTTGGCGTAATCCGCGGCGGTCGCGCCCGACCCCACCGCGACGGCGACGAATGGTTTGACGAGGAAATTAATCGAGGTGACGCCAAACAGGCTGCCTAAGAGAAAATAGAGTGATCGCCCGTTAGCATGTCTAAAGGCAGTGTAGGCGCAAAGGCCCAAAGCGACCGCAAATGGGGACTGATAGGCGATTTCGTAAGCGAGATTATCTCGCGGACCTCCCCAGATCGTAAGGCGGATCAATACGCCAAAGGACGCAGCAAGCAGAATGGCCCGCCACAAGGGTCTTTGCCGTTCGAACCGCGAAAGACCATAGGAAGTCAAGAGAAAGGCGGCGAGCAATCCTCCATAGCTCGGCACCTGAAAAGCCCCGTCACCAGTAATACTTAGCGCAATCTCGCTGATCGGAGTCAACATGCCAACCAGATAGCTTATTCCAAACGCGAGGACCGGCCGCTGTCCGCGACTGATGGCGGCTATTAGAAAATAGCTCAATGCAAACATGCCGGCTACCGCCGCGTTCACAACCAGGAGGACAATTGCGCCGTTCATCAGCCTCGCCTTCGATGAGCGCCTGCAAACCGTGCAAAGACCTGGTTGGGTAACCTCAGCCCACCAGTAAAGAGACTCGCAACGCGAGGCGACCGTCGATGCCTCTACATGGCGAAATCTTGTCGATCCAGCACGTCCGGCGTTCAAATTATTCTCATTTTGGCTCCATCGGAACGGGAAAGCGGCAGGTGTTTGCTGCGTGCCTTCGTCCAGAGGCAAGCCTATGCAAGCATCAGATCTGATCTCGCTGCATCGAGACGCGACGCGACATGTCTCGCGTAGGGCAACCCATCGTCTTGCAAAACGATCTTGCCAGCGTCCCATGATATGATGCCGCGTTGCTCAAAGTCCGACATCGCGCGTCTCGTCTCGCTTAAATCTAAGGCACCAATCTCCGCGCGTCCCGCGCAGAGTATGTCGCGGATAATCCGCGCGCGAACCCGCTCCTGCGCGTCGAGGCTGACTCCTCGCACAGCAGCGAGCAGACCCCGCTGCACCATGTCGCGGTAATGTCCCGCTCGCTTTTCATTCTGCACGATCAGGTCGGGAAACTTGCTTATCGCGCTTGCCCCGAATCCGAGCACGACGGGCGCGCTGTCCTCGGTAAAGCCTTGGAAATTGCGGTTGACCCGCCCTTCCAGCGCGGCCAGCGCGAGACTGTCGTCGTGCTTCGCGAAATGATCGAAGCCGACCGGAATATAGCCAGCCTGAGTCAATCGCATGAAGCCTAGCTCGGCCTGCTCGAACCTAAGACGGGCGTTGGGCAAGTTGCTCGCGTCGATCCGCCGCTGCCGCGGTATCATGTCGGGAAGATGCGCATAGCCAAACAAAGCAATGCGACTTGGCGCGAGACGGATCGTGTCGGCGAGCGTGGCGTCAAGATCGTCCATGGTCTGCCCCGGCAAGCCGTACATCAGGTCAAAGTTGATCGCGCCAATATCGCGCAGCCGGAGTGCAGCGACCACACGTTCGATGTGCGAGAGGGGTTGCACGCGCCCTATCGCCTGTTGAACGTGGGGCGCGAACGTCTGGACGCCAAGACTGACACGCGTGACATTTGCAGCCGCGAGCACAAGGGCCCACTCAGCGGTGAATCCGCGGGGATCAAGTTCGACCGAAACCTCGGGGCGATGCGCATCGAAGACGGTCAGGATACGGTCGAGCAGGCGGACAAGTTCGATGGGAGCGATCGCGTTGGGGCTTCCGCCACCAAACGCGATGTGCTGGACCCGCCCGCGCCCGCCAAGCAGCTTCGCGACGAACGCGATTTCCGACTGCAAGGCGATCAAATAGTCAGCCAGTCGCTGCTTGCGACTTGTCGCCCCGGTATTGCAACCGCAATACCAGCATATCTGCTCGCAAAACGGTATATGGACATAGACTGAGATCGGTGTGGCCGACTCCACACCATCGAGCGCGTGCGCATAGTCATCAGCGCCGATGGCGTCGGTAAACTCCATGGCGGTGGGATAGCTGGTGTAGCGAGGCACCGGTTTGGCGAGGAGATCGGGATGATAGGACCACATGACACTCTCCTACGCCCTCACCTCGGCGGCTATCATTGACCAGGATCAACAATTGTCAGCAGCAGCCCTTTCTGCTGCCGCTTGCTTTACTCCGTCGATCCGTGATCGCGTGGCACGCTTTCGCGCAATCTCGGCGCTGATGAGGATCGGCAGGATCTCCCGGGACGAGGACATGATGCGCACCGCCGCCGCAGGAGGGGATCATCAATATTCGCGCTTCGACCCCGTTGGGCGGCTGCATGAACGCGGCAGCGCTGACCGCGAGAAGGAATTTAGGCGCTGTCATGACTCGCGACCCTCTTCGTCTTCGACGAAGATACGCAGCGCCGCACCGTCGAGATCGTCAAACTGCCCCTTCTTGAGCGACCAGAAAAAGGCCGCTAGACCGAGCAATCCGAGCCCGAGCGCAATCGGGATGAGGAAAATCAGCCCGTTCATTGGATTGCCCATTTCAGGCGCAGCGCATTCCCAACCACGATCAGCGAGGATCCTGACATCGCGATCGCCGCTACAAGCGGCGTGACAAAGCCCAGGAACGCGAGCGGCACGGCTATCATGTTATAGCCGATGGCGAGTGCGAAATTCTGGCGCACGATAGCCTGCGCGCGCCGGGCCATACGCACCGTTTGCGCGACCGGCATTAATCGGTCGCCAAGGAAGATGCAGTCCGCGGCGTTCTTCCCGACGTCACTTGCCGACCCGGGCGCCATCGACGCATGACCGGCCGCGAGCGCCGGTCCGTCGTTGAGACCATCGCCGATCATCAGCACCTTGTGGCCCAGCGCGACTTGCCGATCGATCGCGGCAAGCTTGTCCTGCGGGCTCATCCCCGTCTGCGCCGTCAGCCCAAGTTCGCGCGCCACCGGCGCAACCGCGCCGGCGCGATCGCCCGACAGGATCATCGATTCGATGCCCTGCCGGCCAAGCGCATCGACGGCCTCGGCGGCATCGGGGCGCAGCCGGTCGGCAAAGCGGATCGTCGCGACGGTGCGGCCGTCGACCGACAGTTCGGTCGCCAGTGCATCGCCCAGAACCGCGTCCTGCGGCCGGCCGAGCGTTACGACGCGCCCCGCCCAGTGCGCTTCGATACCAAAGCCGGGTGTCTCGCGGATCGACTTCACCTCGGCGGGCCGAACATCATATGCCTGCAATCCCCGCGTCAGCGCCTCGCTGAGCGGATGGCGGCTCGCCTGCGACAGCGAGAGGATCAGGGACTTCACCCCGATATCGAGCCGTTCGAGACCAATGGCTTCAGGGCGTCCGAGCGTCAGCGTACCCGTCTTGTCGACGAGCGCGCGGTCGACCTCGGCGAGCCGTTCGAGCGCCGATCCGTCCTTGATCAGCACGCCCGCGCGCATCAGTTCGCCCGCCGCGACGATCTGTGCCGCGGGAACCGCCAAACCAAGCGCGCAGGGGCAGGTGATGATTAACACCGCGGCGGCGATCAGCAGGCTGTGATGCCACCCCGCCCCCGCGATCATCCATCCCGCGAACGCTATCAGCGCGAGGCAATGAACCGCGGGCGCATAAAGTCGCGCCGCACGGTCGGCGATGCGGACATAGCGCGACTTTCCCTGCGCCGCTTCGCCCATCAGCCGAGCGATGTCGGCGATGGCGGTGTCGGCGCCCGCTGCGGTCACGCACACCCGGATCGGCGCGTCGAGGTTCAACGTGCCGGCATGCACCCGGTCATCGGGACGGACCGGTTGCGGTGCGCTCTCGCCCGTCAGCAGCGACAGATCGAGCTGGCTGGCCCCGCCGATGACCACCCCGTCGGCGGACAGCCGCTCGCCCGCCGCGACCAGCATCACCATGTCGGGCTCCAGCGCGGTCGCGTCGACCCAGCGGCTGCGGCCATCGTTACCGAGCACCATTGCACCGGTCCCCATGTTGCGCAGCAATGCCGTCACGCCGCCGCGTGCGCGATCGCGCATCACGCTGTCGAGCCAGCGGCCGCAGAGCAGGAAGAAAAGCAGCATCGCCGCGCCGTCGAAATAGGCATGCGGGCCGCTGGTAGCGGTCTCGTACATGCTGATCGCGCAGACGAGCGCAACGCCGATGCTGATCGGCACGTCCATGTTCGTCCGGCCGTGGCGGAGCGCGCGCCACGCCGAGCGGAAAAAGGGCCGCCCGGCATAAACCACCGTCGGGAGCGCGATCGCCGCCGACAGCCAGTGGAACAGGTCGCGCGTCGCCCCCGCCGCCCCCGACCAGACCGACACCGACAACAGCATGATGTTCATCATCGCGAAGCCCGATACCGCAACCGCGCGCAGCAGTTCGCGGCTCGTTTCCGCTTCGGCATCGGCTTCCTCGGGGCCGCTCCCGATCGGATGCGCCTCGAACCCCAGATTCGAAAAGGCACCGATCAGGTCGGGCATGTCGGTGTCGGCTGTGCAGGACAGATGCACGCGCTTTTCGGTGAAATTGACGCGCGCGGCGGCGATGCGCCTGTCGCGCACCAGCCCCTGCTCCAGCTTGGCGATGCAGCCTGCGCAGCGGATATCGGGCACCGCGAAGTCCCGTTCGACGAGGGCGGTGGCGGTCATTGCAGATCCTCGCGATAGCGCGCTTCGGCGGCGCCATGCCGGACGATAAGGTCGAGCCGCCAGCGCCCTATCGCCAGCGGCTCGAGCGAGCGCAGCACGCCGCCCGCCGCCGGCTCGAAACGCAGCGCAGCGGGCGCGGTGCGCCCAAGGGGGTGATTGACGGTCGCGGCGGCCTGAACGCCATCGAGCAGAGTCCCATCCTTGCGGATCGCCAGAAGGACATGACGCCCCGCATCGAGCGTGATGCGCGCATCCCATCCTAGCCGGTCCTGCGCGTCGGCGCGTTTCAGCCATTCGTTATAATGCTGGCTCGCGACATAGCTGTTCTCGACCACCTTGCCGCCAAAGGTCGACATGGCAAAGCGCGCCATGGTGAAATTGACCGTCATCACCACCGCGAAAAAGGTGACGAGAATTGCGGTCATGTGCCAGCCGGTGAACTTTTTGAGCTTGTGTGTGTCGGTCATTGTCCTGCCTCCGGCCGGTCGAACTGGATGATGTCGCTGTCGCCGCGCGGATCACCGTCGAGCCCGCGCGTGCTGATCGTGAAGTCCTGCCGCGCAGGACCGGCGCCGGGCGCCGCGATGAAGAGTTTGACGCCCGTGACACTATCGGCGGGCAGCGCCAGCTCGATACGCTGCCCGGCCTTTTCACGCGAACCGGCGTTGGTCCACAGCACCGCATCGGCGAGGCCGCTTACACTCACCGCGACCCGGCGCGGGCGCGTTTCCATATTGCGCAGCTTCAGCGTGTAATTGTTGCGGATATGGCCGTCGGAAAGCTGGACATAGAGCGGGCTGCGCTCATGCTGGACGGCAAGGTCGAGCCGCGTGCGCTGGCCGAGCGAAAAGAGCATCGCCGTACCGATCGCGATCCAAACACCGAAATAGATCAGAGTACGCGGACGCAGCAGCGTCTTGCGGATCGGCCGTCCCGTACCGCCCGCCTTTTCGGTCGCCGCGTCGTCGAGCGTACAATAGTCGATCAGCCCGCGCGGCCGTCCGACCTGCGCCATCACCCCATCGCACGCGTCGATGCACAGCGCGCAGGTTATACAGCCGATCTGCGGCCCCTGGCGAATGTCGATGCCCGTGGGGCATACGGCGACGCACTGATTGCAATCGATGCAGTCGCCGAAGGCGCTGGGATGCGCTTGTCCCTTCTTGACGCTGCCGCGCGGTTCGCCCCGCCAGTCCTTGTAGGTGACCAGAAGCGATTTTTCGTCCATCATCGCGGTCTGGATGCGCGGCCACGGGCACATATAGACGCACACCTGTTCGCGCAGGAAACCGCCGAGGATGAAGGTCGTCGCGGTCAGCATGGCGACGGTGCCATAGGCGACGAGTGCTGCCTGCCCGGTCCAGAAGTCCAGCGTGAGCGTCGGCGCATCGGCAAAATACATGATCCACGCGCCGCCGGTCCAGAAGGCGATAGCCAGATAGATGCCATATTTGACCACCCGCTTCGCCAGCTTTTCGGCCGTCCACGGGCCGTTCGCCAGCCGGACCTGCGCGTTGCGGTCGCCGTCGACCATCCGGTCGACATGCTGGAACAGGTCAGTCCACACCGTCTGCGGACAGGCATAACCGCACCAGGCGCGCCCGACCGCACTGGTGACAAGGAACAGCCCGATCCCCGCCATGATGAGCAGGCCCGCGACATAGTAGAATTCATGCGGCCAGATCTCGATCTGGAACATGTAGAAACGCCGGTTCGCAAGGTCGACGAGCACCGCCTGGTCGGGCGCGTAAGGACCACGATCCCAGCGGATCCACGGCGTGCCGTAATAGATCGCCAGGGTCACTGCCATGATCGCCCATTTGAAGCGGCGGAAGGGACCGTTCACCGCTTTCGGGTAAACGCCCTTCCGCGCTTCATAGAGCGGCGCCGGCTGGCCGGAGAGATCTTCAGGGCTGGCCATCGGCTCCCGCCCCTTCGGCGACGGGCGCCAGCCCCTTCTCGCCCCCGCCCAGCGAATAGACATAGGCCGACAGCATCTTGATCGTGACCGGATCGAGCCGGCCGCCCCAGCGCGGCATCACGCCGTTGCGCGGCTGCGTGATCGTCGCGGTCAGGCTGTCGCGATCGCCGCCGTACAGCCAGATCGCATCGGTCAGTTTCGGCGCGCCGACCTGCCGCCCGCCTTCACCGCCCGCGCCGTGACACACCGCGCAATTGTCCGCGAACAGCGCCGCGCCGCGCGCCGACGACGCGCTGGCCTTTTCCTGCCGGCTGATCGTCCGCACGAAGCTGACGACGTCGCCGATCTGCGCCGCGTCGAGAATGCCGTCGCGGCCGAAAGCGGGCATCAGGCTGGTGCGTGTCGCCTTGTGGTCGGGATTCCGGATGCCGTGCGTGACCGTATATTCGATCGTGGCCAGATCGCCGCCCCACAGCCAGTCGTCGTCGGTCAGGCTGGGGTAAAGGTTCTTCACCCCCGCGCCGCCCGCACCATGGCACTGGACGCAATGCACGCGGAACGCCGCGCCGCCGCCCTGCACCGCCGCCTGCATCAGTTCGGGCTTCGCCGGCAGATCGGTAATCGCGGTTGCCGCGATGGCATTGACCGTCGGCGCGCGGCGCTTCGCGTCGGCCGCCATTTCCTTTGCAAGGTCGCCGCGGCTCGACCAGCCGAGCACGCCCTTGGTCGCGCTGTCGACCATCGGCCACGCCGGATAGAGGACGACATACGCCAGCCCCCAGACGATCGTTGCGTAAAGGGTCCAGAGCCACCAGCGCGGCATCGGCGTATCGAGTTCCTCGATCCCGTCCCACTCATGGCCAACCGTGCTCGTGCCGGTCGCTTCGTCGATGCGCTGTTTCAGGTCAGCCATGCTCGTCGTCCTTGAAGATCATGTTCGCAGCCTCGTCGTTGCGGGCGCGCGCGCTCGGCCGGAACGGCCAGGCGATAAGTGTGAGGAACAGCAACGCCATCGCGAGCAGCCCCCAGCTATCGGCGAAATGGCGAAGCTCGTCGTAGCTCATCGCGCCGCCTCCGTTTCGCCGGCGCGTCCCTGCGGCGCAGCCCTGTCGACATCGACGAGGGTGCCGAGCATCTGCAAATAGGCAATGAGGGCATCCATTTCGGTCACGCGTGACGGGTCGCCGTCAAAGTCGCGAACCTGCGCCTTCGGATAGCGTTTTTGAAGGTCGCCTGCCCCCGCGTCGGGATTGGCCTGTGCCTGGATATCGTCGTTGGCCTTGGCGATATCGGCCTTCGTATAGGGTACGCCGACCCGGTAGAGCGCGGCCAGGTCGTTGGACATGTCGCCGGTTTCCAGATCCTTCTCGGCAAGGAAGGCATAGGGCGGCATGATCGATTCTGGCACGACGCTACGCGGATCGGCGAGGTGCGCACGGTGCCACTCGTCGGAGTAGCGGCCACCGACCCGCGCCAGATCGGGCCCGGTGCGCTTCGATCCCCACTGGAACGGGTGATCATACATGCTCTCGGCGGCGAGGCTGTAATGGCCGTAGCGTTCGACCTCGTCGCGGAACGGACGGATCATCTGGCTGTGGCAGGTGTAGCAGCCCTCGCGCATATAGATGTTGCGCCCGGCGAGCTCGAGCGGGGTGTAGGGCCGCATGCCCTCGACCTTCTCTACTGTGTTGTCGATCCAGAAGAGCGGCGCGATCTCGACGATGCCGCCGATCGTGACGGTGAGCAGCGCAAGCGCGCCGAGCAACGTCACATTGCGCTCGATCTTCTTGTGGCTGAAGCCCTTTTTGGCGGGTCTGGTGGCCATGGTCCGGGCTCCTTACTCGGCGGGGACGGGCGCGAGCGGACGATCCGCCGCGGCATTGTAGGGCGTTTCGGTCATCGGCTTTTCGGTGCGGACCCTGCCGCCGAGCGTCGCCCAGACGTTGAAGACCATGATCAGGAAGCCGGCGAGATACATCGCCCCGCCCGCGGCGCGGATCAGGTACATCGGGTGCATCGCCGATACGCTCTCGGCAAAGCTGTAGACGAGGTAGCCGTCAGCGCCATATTCGCGCCACATCAGCCCCTGCATGATGCCCGCGACCCACATCGACGCGGCGTAGAAAACGATCCCCACCGTCGCGAGCCAGAAGTGCCAGTTGACCATGCGCAGGCTGTAGAGGCGCGGACGGCCCCACAGGCGCGGCACGAGGTAATAGACGCATGCAAAGGTGATCATGCCATTCCAGCCGAGAGCGCCGCTGTGGACGTGCCCGATAGTCCAGTCGGTATAGTGCGACATGGAATTGACCCATTTGATCGACATCATCGGGCCTTCGAAGGTGCTCATGCCGTAGAAGGCGAGCGCCATCACCATCATGCGGATGATCGGGTCGGTGCGGATCTTGTCCCACGCGCCGTTGAGCGTCATCAACCCGTTGATCATGCCGCCCCAGCTCGGCATCCACAGGATCACCGAAAAAACCATGCCCAGCGTCTGCGCCCAGTCGGGCAGCGCGGTGTAATGAAGGTGGTGCGGCCCCGCCCAGATGTAGAGGAAGATCAGCGACCAGAAGTGGATGATCGACAGGCGATAGGAATAGACCGGCCGCTCGGCCTGCTTCGGCACGAAATAATACATCATCGCGAGGAAGCCCGCGGTTAGGAAGAAGCCGACCGCATTATGCCCGTACCACCATTGCGTCAGCGCATCCTGGACGCCGGCGAAGGCGGCATAGCTCTTCGACCCGAAGAGGCTCGCAGGCATCGACAGATTGTTGACGAGATGCAGCATCGCGATGGTGATAATGAAGCTGAGGTAGAACCAGTTCGCGACATAGATATGCGGCTCGCGGCGCTTCACGATCGTGCCGAGGAAGACGATGAGATAGGCGACCCAGACAATCGTCAGCCAGAGATCGACATACCATTCGGGTTCGGCATATTCCTTCGCCTCCGTGACCCCCATCAGGTAGCCGGTCGCGGCGAGCACGATGAAGAGCTGGTATCCCCAGAAGACGAAGCGCGCGAGCGTAGGAAAAGCGAGCCGCGCGCGGCAGGTGCGCTGCACGACATAATAGCTTGTCGCGATCAGCGCATTGCCGCCGAAGGCGAAGATCACCGCCGAGGTATGCAGCGGGCGCAGGCGCCCGAAGGTCGTATATTCGAACCCTAGATTGAGCGCCGGAAAGGCGAGCTGCAGCGCGATGAACAGCCCCGCCGCCATACCCGCGAGGCCCCAGAAAAGCGTCGCGATGACGCCCCAGCGGATCGGATCGTCGTCATAGACGCCCTCGTCCGCCGGCATCTTCAAGAGGCCCCGCGCGATCGCTTCATAATCGGCGCGCGACACGGTCGCCCAGAGCATCAGCAGGCAGGCGAACGCGACAATGATCATGTGAACGGCAAAGGGCGCATCTACCGCCATCGCAGCCATCACCAGCGCAAGGAACGCCAGCCCGAGCCAGCCTCCCGCCTTTGCTACCAGAGTATCCATAACGCTTGGGCGACAAGCTCGGGGTCGCGCTGCAGGCGGGCATCGACATTCCGGTGAACGACAAGGGCCTGGCCTTCTCGCTCGACGCGAAGCGCTACTTCCTGCGTCCGACCGCAACCTGGTATGCCGGCGCGACGCCCGTCCTGAAAACCCGGCACACGCTCGATCCGTGGGTGATCAGTGCCGGGGTCGCCTTCCGCTTCTGACGATCTCTCCAACTGGCGCCGAGGGTCAGCCCGCGATTTCCTCCATCGCCGCGCGGTCGTTGATGACGATCTCGCGGCGCGAAGGAAGGTCGAGCAGGCCGTCGGCGCGCATTTTGGTGAGCTGGCGGCTGGTCGTCTCGATCGTCAGCCCGAGAATATCGGCGATCTGTTGACGTCCAAAGGGCAGTTCGAAGCCGTCGCGCGCACCCGATTCGCATCCCTGCCCCAGGAGCCGCTCGGACATCTCGAGCAGGAAGGACGCGACCTTCTCCGACGCCGACTTGCGTCCCAGCAGCATCATCCAGTGCCGTGCCCGGTCGAGTTCATCGAGCGTACGGCGCAGCAATTTCTGCTGGAGATCGGGGTGCGAACTCGCAAACTCGTCGAAATTTGTGCGGTTGAAGATGCAGACTTCGGCATCGGTCATCGCGGTGACGCTATAGGGGCTTTCCTTGCCGAAAGGGCGGCCGATGAAGTCGGACGGAAAGACAACGCCGACGATCTGCTCGCGACCGTCGGCTGCCGAAACGACGAGTTTGAGCACGCCTTCGAGGACGTTCGCAACGACGGGAGCGCCGTCGCCTTCCCAAAGCAGCGTGTGACCGGCTTTAATCTTTTGCCTGCGGCCCATCTTGCCCAGCGCGGCAAGCTCCGCGGAGGTCAGGCTTGCGCAAATCGCACGATTTCGAACAATGCAGCTGGCACAATCGGTCACCGGCCCGCCGTACAGTAACCCGGCCCGATTGAAAAGCGTGGCGGATCGAAACCCTAGTGAGCGAGCAATAAGGGAGCACGCGCGACTTCGAGCAGGTAACGCGTCACGCCGCCGAACAGGGTCTCGCGCAGGCGTGCGCGGCCATAGGCGCCCATGACGATCAGTCCCGGCTCAATTTCGGCCGCGATGCGTTCGAGCACCTCTTCCGCCGTATCGACACCCTTGCTCTCGCGCCGCCATTCTCCATGCACTCCGTGCCGCGACATATATAGGAGCGCGTCCTCCGCCGCGATGCGCCCATCGTCTTCTCCGACGCTCACGAGAATCACCTGCCTCGCGTCGCCCATCAGCGGCACCCCCGCGCGCAGCGCGCTAGCGGCCTGCGGACTGCCGTTCCAGGCCACCATGACCGGTGCGTCGAGATCGATCGGCGGTGCATCGACAGGCATCGCCAGCACCGGGATGGGAACGGTCAGCGCGAGATCGGCCGCTATGGTCGGCGTCCGCAGGCCATGGCGATCGCCGGCCCCAAGCGACACGATCGCTAAATCGGCCAGCGTGGCGCCGAGCGTCATCGCCGACAAGGCATCACCGTCGGCGATCGCAACATCCCACGGGACATCCTCGCGCTCCAGTTCGGCGCTCAAACGCCGCTCCAGGTCGGCATCGGCCAGTTGTGCCTGAGCCAGCTGTTCCTTCGCCAGATACATGCCGCCGAACGGATCGGCAGCAATGAACTGCTGATAGGGGGAGCTGATCAGAAAGCTGAGGTGCGAGCGAAAGCGGCGACCGATTGACAGCGCGCTCTCCATCCGCGTCGGCATACCGGTATCATTGTCCGCCTGGACCAGAATATTCCGCATAATCTCATCTCCTATCTGAGCATGAGATTCATCGAAATGCAGGACCCGTCATTGATCCGCATCAAATCGGCAAATGCCGCCGACCCTAGGAGACCATCAGCTTCTAGTCCGACACTGTACGAAGCAGAATTTGCCCACCAGGCGTGATGGTGGCTCGCCTCGAACAATAGCATGAGACATCGCCGTTACGCCGATGCTATCGGAGAGTGCATGATCCGATATGACACCAGCTTTCAAAGACTGGCATTCTGCCTCGCGGGACTCGCGGGCTTTGTTGATGCCATCGGCTTCCTCGGGTCTGGCGGCCTCTTCGTCTCGTTCATGAGCGGCAACTCGACCAGAATGGCGATAGGTATAATGGAAGCAAAGGCTCTTGCCTTGGCGGCTGCGGCGCTGATCGGCCTCTTCGTGGCAGGCGTCTTCCTCAACATCATCGTGTCGGCAAAGATAACCGTCGCGCATCGCAAAGTCGTCGCAATGTCGGGCGTCGCCGCGCTTCTCTTCGGGGCTGCTTGCTGCAAATGGGCGGGCTCCGATGTCACCGCCACAGGTTTTCTGTGCGTTGCAATGGGCGCTTCCAACACAATTTTCCGCCGCGACGGCGATGTGAGTATCGGCGTCACATATATGACCGGCACCCTTGTCAAACTCGGACATAGGCTTGCTGATGCCGCACTGGGTGGTAGCCGGACGGCTTGGATTCCCTATCTGCTACTTTGGCTTGCCCTTATATTTGGCGGGATTCTCGGTGCTGCCAGCTATTCTTGGTCTCAAGACGCGAGTATCGGGTTCGCAACTGGCTTCGCTCTCATTCTCATTCCAGTAACGCAAAGGATCACTGCCACCTCGAAGTCGTAACCTGGCCGGTTGGAGACTGTCCGCTGTTGGTAGCCTATTTCGCTAAGCGGACACTTGACGCGCGGATTATGTCGCCACCGACAAAGTCTCTGGCAGATTTGTGCGCTGCAGCGTAAAGGCGCGACCATGAGGATCGCGATCATCGACACTAGCGCAGGGCGTGCGGCCGTCATATCCGACGGGTTGCGCGACGCTGGCCTCGACGACCTCGTACTGGTGGACACTTCCAAACCACTTGTTGCGCAGATCGAAGCGGCTGCCCCCGAAGTTGTTCTTGTCAACCTCGAGAACCCGAGCCGCGACCTGCTCGAGGATTTCTTCGCCATGTCGCGCGCCCTCGCCCGCCCGATTGCGATGTTCGTCGATCAGAGCGATGCCGAGGCGACCGGCGCGGCGATCGATGCCGGCGTATCAGCGTATGTTGTCGACGGCTTGTCGAAACATCGGATCAAGCCGGTTGTCGATCTTGCCATCCGGCGCTTCCAGGCCTTTTCACGGCTGCAGCGCGAACTCGACGACGCCAAGAACGCGCTCGCCGAACGCGCGGTCGTCGACAAAGCGAAGGCGATCCTGATGAAGCGCCGTCAGATCGACGAGCCAGAGGCCTACGCCCTGCTCCGCGGACAAGCGATGCGCACCAACCGTCGTATCTCGGAGATTGCCGAGGCGATCGTTACCAGCGAAGCGCTGATGGGAGACATGGAATGACCGGCGAGCGCTTCCGTATCGGCTTCCTGCCGCTCGTCGACGCGGCGCTTCCGGTTCTCGCCAACGAACTCGGCTTCGCCGCCGCCGAGGGCGTCGCCATCGACCTTGTCCGCGACATGACCTGGGCGACGGTGCGCGACCGGTTGCTCTACGGCCATACCGACGCCGCCCACATGATCGCACCGCTTGCTATCGCGACGACGCTGGGGAAAGACCGCCCCGCCGTGCCGCTCGCGGTGCCGTTCGTTCTGGGTCTCAACGGCAATGCCGTCACCTTCTCGGCCAGGCTGGCGAAAGAGACAGGTCTGGCCGATACGCTGGGTGATCCGATCCGGATCGGCGCGGCGCTGAAGAAAGTGGCGGACGCACGGGTCGCGGCGGGCAAAGCTTTGCGTTTTGGCGTCGTGCATCGCTATTCGAGCCACAACTATATGCTGCGCTATTGGCTTGCCGGCGTCGGCATCCGTCCCGATCAGGATATCGAAATCGTCGTAACCAGCCCGCCCTTCGCCGCCGACGCTCTTGCAGCGGGCGAAGTCGATGGCATCTGCGTCGGCGAACCGTGGAACTCGATCGCGGTCGATCGCGGGGTCGGTCATATTGCATTGGCGACGGCGCAGATCTGGCGCCGCGGCGTCGAGAAGGTGCTCGCGATGCGCGAGACGGTGCTCGACGAACGCCGCGACGCGATCGAAGCGCTGGTGCGCGCGCTGCATGCGGCAGCCGCGCATTTCGTCGAACCCGGCGCGGCCGAGGAAAGCGCCGACATCTTGGCGCGGCCCGAATATCTCGACGCGCCGCGCGACGCCGTGCTGCGCGCGATCACCGACCGCATCCGGCTCGTCCCCGGCGGCGAGCCGATCCACTATCCCGACTTCATGTTCCAGTACCGCGAAGCCGCCAACTTCCCTTGGCGCAGCCAGGCCGCGTGGCTCTATTCGCAGATGGTCCGCTGGGACTATATGGCGTTCGACGACGCCGAAGCCGCGGCGGCCGGCAACGTGTTCCGTCCGGACGTCTACCGCGCCGCGCTCGCGGGCTCGGGCGCGCCACTGCCCGGCGCCAGCTCGAAGCTCGAAGGCGGCCTCGACGAACCGATCGGCGCGGGCTCGACGCAGGGTCGGTTGACGCTCGGCAGCGACCGCTTTTTCGACGGTCGCGCCTTCGATCCCGACGATATCGAGACCTATCTCACTGAACTTCCCTAACTTTCCATTTTATGCTGCACCTGCGAAATAACCGCTTGCAGCAAACCCGCGAATCAGGCAGCTTTAACGCACTCGGCAGGGTTGCCGGGGCAGGATAAGGCGGCGCCGGTTCCAACGAGGGGATCGAACCGCGAGGCGGACGGGGAGCCATTCCCCGCAATCCCAACAGGCAATGAAGCCGTCAGGATGCGCCCGCATGGCCGCCGTCCTGGCGGCTTTTTTATTGCCCGTCACACGAAGGGGACGGACGATGACGACTGCAACCACGGGAGCCGCGGCTTCCAAATCGAGCTTCTGGGCGAGCGGGCACTGGCCGACGCTGATCGCCGCCTTTCTCTATTTCGATCTCGCCTTCATGGTATGGGTCATCCTTGGCCCGCTGGCGCCGTCGATTTCCGACGACCTTGGACTTACCCCCGCGCAGAAAGGACTCATGGTTGCGGTCCCGACGCTCGCCGGCGCGGTGCTGCGCGTCGTCAACGGGCTGCTCGTCGACCGGATCGGACCGAAACGCTCTGGCGCGATCAGCCAGGCCATCGTCATCGCCGGGCTGTTCGCGGCCTGGTTCTTCGGTGTCCACAGTTTCGCGGGCACGCTCGCACTCGGCGTGATCCTCGGCTTTGCCGGTGCGAGCTTCGCAATCGCGCTCCCCCTTGCGAGCCGCTGGTACCCGCCCGAGCATCAGGGCAAGGCGATGGGCCTCGCGGGCATGGGCAATTCGGGCACGGTACTCGCCGCGCTGTTCGCCCCCGGCCTCGCCAAGTTGTTCGGCTGGAACGCCGTGCTCGGCCTCGCCTGCATCCCGCTGACGATCGTCTTCTTCATCTACCTCGCGATGGCGAAAGATGCGCCGAACGCGCCCGCGCCGAAGAAGCTGGTCGACTATTTCCAGCCGCTCAAGACCGCCGATGCCTGGTGGCTGATGGCCTTCTACTCGGTGACCTTCGGCGGCTTTGTCGGCCTCGCCGCCTCGCTGCCGGTCTATTTCACCGACCAGTTCCATCTGACCCCGGTCGTCGCGGGCTATTGCACCGCGGCCTGTGTCTTCGCTGGGTCGCTGGTGCGGCCAATGGGCGGCGCACTCGCGGACAGGATCGGCGGCGTCAAGGCGCTGATGGCGGTGTTCGTCGTCGCGGCCCTTGCCCTCGCGGGCGTACCGCAAGCCGATACGCTGCCAGCCGCGCTTGGCCTCTTCGTGATCGCGATGCTCGCGCTCGGCACCGGCAACGGCTCCGTGTTCCAGCTCGTCCCGCAGCGTTTCTCTGCCGAAATCGGCGTGATGACCGGCCTTGTCGGCATGGCGGGCGGCGTCGGCGGCTTCTACCTCGCCTCCTCGCTCGGCTTTGCGAAACAGTGGAGCGGCAGCTTCGGCCCCGGCTTCTATATCTTCGCCGGGCTCGCGGTCGTCGCGCTGGTCGGACTGCTCTTCGTCAAGGGCCATTGGCGCGCGACTTGGGGCGCAGCCGAAGGCGTGCGGATCTAACCATGACCCGCACCCTTGTGATCTTGCTGGCGCTCGCGCCGGCCGGGGTGGCGCACGCCCAGACCGTCACCCTCAAGCCGCTCGGCGAAGTCCGGCTTCGCTATGAACAGGTCGATCAGGACGGCCTCGCCGCCGATGCCGACGCCCTGACCCTGCGTCTCCGCGCCGGGGTCGAGGCGAAGGCCGGCCGCTGGTCGGCGCTCGTCGAAGGCCAGGGCACGCTTGCGGTTGTCGGCGATTATTTCGACGGCCTACACGGCGCCGCGACGCGGCCGCTGGTGGCCGATCCCGAGAATATCGCCCTCGCCCGCGCTCAGCTCCGCTACGCCTCGCCGACCTTTGCGCTCATCGCGGGGCGCCAAAGGATTGCACTCGACGACGAGCGCTTCGTCGGCGCGGTGCCCTTCCGCCAGAACGGGCAAAGCTTCGACGCGGTGCGCGCCGAGATCACTCCCGCCAAGGGGGTCAAGGCCGACCTCACCTATGCGTGGAGCGTGCGCACCATCTGGGGCATCGACGGCTCAGGCTCTCGGCAACAGGCGGTGTCGGGCGACAATGTCTTCGCCAACCTCAGCGTGGCAACACCGGTCGGCAAGATCGCGGCCTTCGCTTATCTCGTCGATCAGGACGAGGCCGCGATGCAGGGCTTCCGTATGTCGAGCCAGACCTACGGCGCCCGGCTCGACGGCAGCCAGCCACTCGGCAAGGCGAAGATCGCGTATCAGCTGAGCTATGCGCGCCAGTCCGACTGGCACCGCAACCCTAACAATTACGCCGCCGACTATTGGCTGGCCGATGTCGCGGTCGATCTTGGCGGCCCCCGGGTCGGCGCCGGGTACGAGATACTCGGCGCCGACAACGGGGTTGCGCTGACGAGCTTCCAGACCCCGCTCGCCACCGGGTTCAAATTCCAGGGCTGGGCGGACAAATTTCTCGTCACCCCGTCCGATGGCGTCCGCGACCTCTATGCGAGCGCTGGCTGGGGCTGGAAGGCGGTGGGGCCGCTCAAGGCCGTCACGCTGCAGGCGGTGTATCACGACTATCGCAGCGACCGCGCCTCGCGATCCTATGGCGACGAGATCGACCTGCTCGCGAGCGCCAAGCTCGGCAAATGCACGGCCTCGGCGCGCTACGCGAACTACGACGCCGACGGCTTCGTCGCCGACACCCATAAATTCTGGCTGCAACTGGACTGGACGCTCTGATGGAACATCGCCCCCTCAAGGCCGAAACCGACATGCGCGAGCATCTGGTCGTGATCGGCAACGGCATGGCCGGATGCCGCGCGGTCGAGGAACTGCTCGCGCGCGATCCCACCCGCTACCGCGTGACGATCTTCGGTGCCGAGCCGCGCGTCAACTACAACCGCATCATGCTCTCCCCCGTCCTCGCGGGCGAGAAATGTTTCGAGGATATCGTGATCAACGATGCGGGCTGGTATGCCGACAATGGCATCGCGCTGATCGCAGGCGATCCGGTGGTCGCGATCGATCGCGAGACGAAGACGGTCACGACGCGCGGCGGGGTCAGCGAAAGTTATGACAAGCTGCTGATCGCCACCGGCTCCGATCCCTTCATCATCCCCGTCCCCGGCAAGGACCTGCCCGGCGTCATCGCCTTTCGCGACATGGACGATGTCGACACGATGCTCGCCGCGGCCGATGCCGGCGGCGATGCGGTGGTGATCGGTGGCGGGCTGCTCGGGCTCGAGGCCGCGCACGGGCTGACGCTGCGCGGCATGAAGGTTACCGTCATCCACCTGATGCCGACGCTGATGGAGCGCCAGCTCGACGAAGCCGCCGGCTGGCTGCTCAAGAACGCCCTCGAAGCGCGCGGCCAGACGATCCTGACCGGCGCCGACACCGCCGAGATTATCGGCGAAGGCAAGGTCGAGGGGGTAAAGCTCAAGGACGGGACGCTTATCCCGGCCAGCCTTGTCGTCATGGCGGTTGGCATCCGCCCCTCGGTCGCCCTCGCCCGCGACGCGGGCCTCGCGGTCGGGCGCGGCATTCAGGTCGACGACCATATGGTCACCAGCGACCCCGCCGTCCTCGCGGTCGGCGAATGCGTCGAGCATGACGGGCAGGTTTACGGCCTCGTCGCGCCGCTGTGGGATATGTGCCGCAGCCTTGCTGATGGCCTTGTCGAGAAACCCACCGGCTATCGCGGCTCGGTGACCTCGACCAAGCTCAAGGTATCGGGCATCGACGTTTTTTCCGCGGGCGACTTCTCGGGCGGCGACGGCTGCGAGGATATCGTCCTCCGCGATGCCAGCCGCGGCGTGTACAAGCGCGTGATCGTCAAGGACGACCGCATCGTCGGCGCCGTGCTTTACGGCGACACCGCCGACGGCGGCTGGTATTTCGACCTGCTCAAGAAGCAGGAGGATGTATCCGAGCTTCGCGATCTGCTCATCTTCGGCCACGCCTTCGCCGCGGGAGGCGGCGCCGCGGACCCTAAGACGGCCGTTGCGGCGCTTTCCGACGATGCGGAAATCTGCGGCTGCAACGGCGTCACCAAGGGCCAGGTCGTCTCTTGCATCGCCAAGGGCGCGCACAGCCTCGACGCGGTGCGCGGCACCTGCAAGGCCTCTGCAAGCTGCGGCAGCTGCACCGGCCTCGTCGAGAACCTGCTCGCTCTCACCCTCGGCGACGATGTCCAGAGCGGCCCCAAGACGATGTGCAAATGCACCAGCTTCGGCCACGACGACGTCCGCCGCGAGATCGTCGCGCAGGGCATGCGCTCGATCCCCGAGGTGATGCAGAAGCTCCACTGGACCACGCCCGACGGCTGTTCCTCGTGCCGCCCCGCGCTAAACTACTATCTGCTCTGCGCGCTGCCGGGTGAGTATGTCGACGACCAGCAGAGCCGCTTCGTCAACGAGCGCCTCCACGCCAACATCCAGAAGGACGGCACCTATTCGGTCGTCCCGCGCATGTGGGGCGGGCTGACCAACCCGACCGAGCTGCGCGCGATCGCCGATGTGGTCGAGAAATACAACGCCCCGATGGTCAAGGTCACGGGCGGCCAGCGACTCGACATCTTCGGGATCAAGAAGGAGGATCTGCCCGCGGTCTGGGCCGATCTCAACGCCGCCGGCATGGTGTCGGGCCACGCCTACGGCAAGGCGCTGCGCACGGTGAAGACTTGCGTCGGGTCCGAATGGTGCCGCTTCGGCACGCAGGATTCGACCGGGCTCGGGGTCAAGCTCGAACGGATGAGCTGGGGCAGCTGGATGCCGCACAAGTTCAAAATTGCCGTCTCCGGATGCCCACGCAACTGCGCCGAAGCGACGATCAAGGACTTCGGCGTCGTCTGCGTCGACAGCGGCTACGAGCTCCATGTCGGGGGCAATGGCGGCATTCACGTCCGCGCCACCGACCTGCTCTGCAAGGTCGCGAACGAGCAGGAGGCCATGGATTATTGCGCCGCCTTCATTCAGCTCTACCGCGAGGAAGCACGCTATCTCGAACGCACTGCGCCGTGGATCGAGCGCGTTGGGGTCGACTATGTGAAGGCGCGCATCATCGATGACGAAGCGGGTCGCGAGGCGCTCCGCGCGCGCTTCCTCTATTCGCAAAGCTTCAGCCAGGACGATCCCTGGGCGCAGCGCGCCGAAGGCGCCGAGGCCGAACATCACGCACCGATGGCCCGCTTCATCCCGCAGGGAGAATTCGCATGACCACCGCTGAATGGCTCGACATCGGCTGGGTCGACCAGATTCCCGTGCGCGGCAGCCGCACCGTCCAGGTCGAAGGCGGCGACGACATCGCCGTGTTCCGCACCGCCGAGGGCAAGGTTTTCGCGTTGCTCGATCGCTGCCCGCACAAGCATGGGCGCCTCAGCCAGGGCATCGTCCATGGCGGCGCGGTCGCCTGCCCGCTGCACAACTGGCGGATCAGCCTGGCGACCGGCGAGGCATTGGGCGAGGACAAGGGCTGCACCCCGACCGTGCCGGTCAAGATCGACGGCGGCCGCGTCCTCATCTGCCGCGCGAGCACGCTGAAGGCGGCGGCCTGATGGCGGATGCGGTCCGCACGACCTGCGCCTATTGCGGAGTGGGCTGCGGCATCCGCGCCACAGTGACGGGCGCCCGGAGCGTCGAGATCGCAGGCGACCCCGATCACCCTGCAAACCGCGGCCGCCTTTGCTCGAAGGGCACGCATCTGGGCGAGACCGTTGGCCTCGAAGGTCGTCTGCTCCACCCGATGATCGGCAGCAAGCGCGCAAGCTGGGACAAGGCGCTCGACCTCGTCGCAAAACGCTTCAAGGAGACGATCGCGCGCCATGGTCCGGGCAGCGTCGCCTTTTATGTCTCGGGGCAGCTCCTCACCGAAGATTATTATGTCGCGAACAAGCTGATGAAAGGCTTCATCGGCACCGCGAACATCGACACCAATTCGCGTCTCTGCATGTCGAGCGCGGTCGCGGGCCACACGCGAGCCTTTGGCGAGGATATCGTCCCCGCCACCTATGACGATCTCGACGCCGCCGACCTCTTCGTCCTCGTCGGATCGAACACCGCCTGGTGCCATCCGATCGTCTATCAGCGCATTCGCGCGCGTTGCGAGGCGGGCGCCAAGCTCGTCGTCATCGACCCGCGCCGAACGGAGACCGCCGAGGAAGCCGACCTGCACTTGGCCATCCGGCCGGGAAGCGACGTCGCGCTGATGAACGGCCTGCTTCAGCATTGCCGCGAGACCGGCGTTGTCGACGAGGACTATCTCGCCGCGCATGTCGCGGTTCCGCAGGATTTCTGGGACCAGCTTGGAGAGGGGAATGACCTGTGGTCGGTGGCGCGCATTTGCGATGTCCCCGCCGCCGACCTCAGGCATTTCTATGAGATGTTCGCCGCGAACCCGCGCACCGTCACGCTGTTCAGCCAAGGGATCAACCAGTCGGCCGCCGGCACCGATCAGGTCAACGCGATCACCAACCTGCACCTCGCGACCGGCCGCCTCGGCAAGCCCGGCGCAGCGCCCTTCTCGATCACCGGTCAGCCCAATGCGATGGGCGGACGCGAGGTCGGCGGGCTCGCCTCGACGCTTGCCGCGCACATGGATTTCGCGCCGGAGAACCGCGCCCGCGTCCAGCGCTTCTGGGCCGCGCCGACGATGGCCGAAAAGGCCGGACTGAAGGCCGTCGACATGTTCCGCGCGATCGGCGAAGGGCGGATCAAGGCGCTATGGGTGATGGCAACCAACCCTGCCGTGTCGATGCCCGACGGCAATGCGGTACGCGAAGCGCTCAAAACATGCCCCTTCGTCGTCGTCAGCGACGTGATCGAAAAGACCGATACCGGCGCCTTCGCGCATATCCGCCTGCCCGCCGCGGCCTGGGGTGAAAAGGACGGAACAGTCACCAACAGCGACCGTATGATCAGCCGCCAGCGTGCGCTCTTCGCGCTCCCCGGCGAAGCGATGCCCGACTGGTGGATCGTCAAGGAAGTCGGTCGGCGGATGGGATGGAAGAACGCCTTCACCTACGACCGCGCCGCCGACATCTGGCGCGAGCATTGCCGCCTCTCGACCTACGACAATGGCGGCGCGCGCCTCTTCGCGCTGCCGGGCGCAGCGCGGGGCGGCACCGCCGCCTATGATGCGATGCAGCCGTTCCGCTGGGGCGGCGACCACCCCTTCGCCAATGGCCGCTTCTCCACCGAAGATGGCCGCGCGCGTCTCGTCCCCGTCGCGCAAAAACTGGTACCCGAACCGCTCGCCAAATGGCCACTGACCCTCAACACCGGCCGGTACCGCGACCAATGGCACACGATGACGCGCACCGGCCTCGCGCCCAAGCTCGCGCGCCACCGCGAGGAACCGCTGGTCGAGGTTCACCCCGACGACGGCGCGCGCCTCGGCCTCAGTGACGGCGGCCTTGCCCGCGTCGAAACCCCGCAGGGCGACAGCATCTACCGCGTCGCCTTCCACGCTGGCCAGCGCGCCGGAGAGCTGTTCGTCCCGATCCACTGGACCGATCGCACGTCGAGCGGCGGCCGCACCGGGCTGCTCCCGCGCCCACTCGTAGACCCCGTATCGGGTCAGCCGGGGTTCAAACGCACGCCGGCGTCGATCGCCTCCATCGCGCCCAAATGGCGAGGCTTCCTGCTCCTCGCCCGCGAACTCGCCAGCACGCCGCGGTGCCTCTGGGCTACGCGCGTTGCGGTGCCGTCCGGCGTGATGTGGGAACTCGCGGGCAATGGCGATCTCAAGGCAATTGAAGCGCTGCTTCCCAAGGGGGAGCGGATTGAGGCGCAAGATGCTGCGCGCGGCACCAAGCGCATTGCCATCGTTGCGAACGGACGGCTGTCGGGCGCCCTGTTCGTCACCGAGACCGGCGAGCTGCCTCCCCGCGACTGGCTGATCGCGCAGCTTTCGGCCCCGCAGACTGCGCCAACGCTGCTCGCCGGGCGGGCGCCGGGAGTCCAGGCCGATCGCGGTCCGGTCATCTGCGTCTGCTTCGACATCGGCCTGAAGACAATCGTCGCGGCGATCCGCGACCGGAAGCTCGCCGATGTGGCCGCTATCGGCGGTGCGCTCGGCGCCGGAACCAATTGCGGATCGTGCCGTCCCGCGCTCGCGCGCATTCTGACCGAGGAGACCAGCAATGCAGCCTGACGATTTCGAGCCCGGTACCGTCTGGCTTGTTGGCGCCGGCCCCGGCGATCCCGAGTTGCTCACAATGAGAGCGGTGCGCCTGATCGAACGCGCCGACATCGTCTTTTACGACGCGCTCGTCGGCGACGGCGTACTCGCACTGATCCCGGCCGGGACCAAGACGGTCAGCGTCGGCAAACGGTCGGGTCGCCATTCGAAAGACCAGCGCACGATCGACGCGATGTTGGTCGAGGCAGCCGCCGCCGGCAAGCGCGTCGTGCGGCTGAAAGGCGGCGACCCCTCAATCTTCGGCCGATCAGCCGAGGAGCTCGCTGCCCTACGCGAAGCCGGGCATATTGCTCGCATCTGCCCGGGCATCACCACTGCGTGCGCCGCTGCGGCGTCCGCCGGCATCTCTCTCACGCTCCGCGGCGTCGCCCGCGATGTCCGGTTCGTCACTGCACATAGCAAGCGTGGCGCAGCGCTCGATATCGACTGGCACTCGCTCGCCAACGGCGGGTCAACCCTTGCCTTCTACATGGGGCGCGACGCCGCAGGCGAGATCATGCGCGGGCTTATACGCGCGGGTATGGACGGTGACATCCCGGTCATGATCGCCTGCGACGTCAGCGGCCCGGACGAGCGCCGACTGGCAACGCGGCTCGACCTGCTCGATCTCGCGACCCGGTCGTTCGCAACAGACGCACCGACACTGATCCTCGTTGGCGAGGCTGTCGACCAAGGTGCCCCCGCACTCATGATTTCGGAAGCGCACGCGAGACAGATGCATGGGTAAACATGCAACCATCCCGGCATCGGGCGCCTGCGCCGCTTCGATCGAATTCGACCGCGCGCTGGCGATCCTGGCAGCGCACGCCCGTCCCCTCAGCAAGGAAAACGTCCCCTTGCGCGACGCGGGCGGGCGCTATCTCGCTGCACCGGTGCTTGCCCGGATCGATGCCCCGCGGCGCGACTGCGCTGCCATGGACGGCTACGCGGTCCGCGATGCCGACCTGAAGAACGGCACCATAGTCTTGCGATCGAGGGGCACGAGCTACGCGGGCGGCGCCGAGCCGGGCGCAATTTCGGCGGGAGAAACCTGGCGTGTGATGACAGGCGGCCCCCTGCCCCATGGCAGCGACCGCGTTGTAATGATCGAGCATTGCCGGCATCGCGGCGATCTCGTGGTGCTGGACGCTCCGCCGCTCGGCAAACCGCACGTCCGGAAGGCCGGCTCCGATTTTGCCGCGAATGATGAGCTTCTTGCTGCGGGCACAAGGCTGACGCCGGGACGGCTCGTCGTGGCGGCTGCCGCCGACCATTCGGAGGTCGAAGTATGGGGCCGTCCGCGTATCCTGCTGGTCGCGACCGGCGACGAAATCCTCGCTCCGGGATGCGCATCGCAGATGCCGAGCGCGATCCCGGACAGTCTCAGCATCGCGATCGAGCGAATGTGCGTCATGGCAGGTGCGGACGTCGTCGCAAACCTTCGGCTTCCCGACGATGAGAAGGCAATTGCCGAAGCGCGGCAAGAGACCTCCGCCGACGTGGTCGTCGTCATCGGCGGCGCCTCGCGCGGTGATCGCGATTTCGGGCGGTCGGCATTTGCATCGCTCGGGCTCGATATCGCCTTTGCCGATGTCGCCATCAAGCCCGGCAAGCCGGTCTGGTACGGCCGGTTGGGGCCAGCACATGTTCTCGGGCTACCGGGGAACCCGACCGCGGCGCTTACAGTTGCGCGACTTTTCCTGGCGCCACTGATCGCAGGTCTCTCCGGCGGCGCCATATCCGACGAGCTGCCTTGGCAGCTCAGGCAGGCGACTAAGCCGATCCCTGCCAATGGACCGCGTGAGGCGTTTCTTTGCGCAACACTCTCGTGCGAGGGCGCCGCCATTTGCGATCGCCAAAACGCGTCGGGACAGGCCATGCTCGGTCTCACCGATTGCCTCGTGCGCCGCCCCGCTAATGCGCCCCCAGCAGATGTGGGCGATCTCCTACCGGTGTTGCCGCTGTGCTGATGGGCCTACTGCTCGAGCGATTTCGCACCCGGGAAGCCCCGGATCGATCGGCGAGGCTAGCGAAAGCTGCCAGCCTCAAAGCGACGCTCTCAGCGATCGGACAAAAGATCGAAAGCGGCGGTGGAAAGACACTGTCTACGGTGGAGAGCAAGATCTGGAACACCGCAGCGGTGATCTCCTACATAGCGCCTGCGTCCGGAGATCATGCACCCGCAAATGCCAAGGTTCTCAGCTGGGCCGCCGCCCGCGCCGGTTTCGAGGATATGGGCCTTCCGGACGCGGCGACATTCGTGACATCCTTGGTCACCGAACTCGCCTTTCGGACCGAAATCGATCCTCGCGACCGTCGGGGCGAGAGCGAATCTCTAGTCAGGCTTGCCACGTTGAAACAGGAATTTTCAGCCATCGAGGAGCAACATGACCTCTGGGAATTGCTACGAAAGTTGATCGAGCGAACCGCGCTCTAGCGTTGCGCTTTCGGCTAAAAAAATGCGCCCGCCGAATGAATCCGGCGGGCGCAAGATGAAGATTTCGTCCCCTTTCGAGGAAGAGCTCTTCTGGGTCGCGTGGCGCAATTAGCGCGACGTCCCGATTCTCGATTGTATGAAAGCGCCAAAACGCCAGCCAGTTTCATAACGTTGGGCGACGGAGAGCGGCTGCGTCTGGCCGGTTGCAGACCGACGGCTTTCGGGCTGTTGATCCCAAGAAGCCGACACTCGCTCAGTTGCTCAAACGCCGCGCGGCCTCGGCTCTCCAAACTGTAACTCCCCCAGGGCGGTCTCAATATCTCGATGAAAAACATTGCTTTCATATTTCATGAAAACATGTTTTTATAGTTTCATGAAATTTGACGAAACGTCGGCGAGTGGCGATGACGAGCATCTCCAAATCCAAGTCCCTGCGGCGACTAAACGCGATCTCGGTCAGCGTGCGCTTGATACCCGTGAGCCGCTCCGTATGGTCGTACTGAGGGCGTTGGCAGCCTACGGCGTGACAGTGCCGGAGGGCGCGATCACCGATCGACGGAAACGCAGCTAATGTCCGACGACTTCGAAGCGTTGACCATCGATCAATATGTTCGGGAGGCAGCGCGGACCGATCAACGCAAGGGGCCGGGGACGATCGGCTTTACGATGCTGGGTCTGGTCGGCGAAACCGGCAGCCTGCTCGCCGAAGCCAAGAAGAAGCAGCGAGATGCCGCATCCTATCTGGGCTACGCCGAGGCTGTCGCCGAGGAGATTGGCGATGTGCTCTGGTATCTCGCCGCGGTTGCGCGCCGACATCGGCTCGCGCTGAGCGACATCGCAGCCGCGGCGCTGGTCGCCGACGGCGTCTATCGCGCCGGGGCCAATGCCGCCCTCAGTTTGCACGCGCTGCAACCAGCGCATATGCCGCTCGCCAAGGCACCGATGCCGAAGTTCGAGCATGGGCTGCTGGGACTGGCAGGCGAGGTCGGACTCCTGGCCCGCGAGATCGACGGCGCCGGTCAACCGGGCCACCGCGCGGCCGTGGCCCAGAGTCTTGTGGCGATCATGCGCCGTTTGATCCAAGCCGCGACTGATTCCGGCGTTACGCTGGAAGGGGCCGCCATCAAGAATCTCCAGAAGATATTCGACCGCTGGCCCCGCGAACGGCAATATCCTCCAGCGTTCGACGAGAGCAACGATGCCGAGGAACAGCTTCCGCGGACGATGGAAATCGACGTTTATGAGCGCACTGTGCGCGGGCAAGTTTATGTCTACCAGCGCTCGCGCGGCGTGTATGTCGGGGATCGGCTGACCGATAACGCGATGGAACCGGACGATTATCGGTTCCACGACGTCTTCCACTATGCCTATGTCGCGGTGCTAGGCTGGTCGCCTGTCATTCGTGCGTTGCTCCGACTCAAGCGAAAGAGCGACCCCAAGCTGGACGACGCCGAGGATGGCGCACGGGCTATACTGATCGAGGAAGGGGTAACGTCTTGGCTATTCGGACAGGCCCAGCAGCTCAATTTCTTCGAAGGCGTGAAGCCAGGTGGACTTCCGCTGGACATGCTCAAACATGTTCGCCAATTCGTCGCCGGCTACGAGGCTGACCGCTGCCCGCTATGGCTCTGGGAGGAGGCAATTCTCCAAGGCTACGCGGCTTTTCGTTTCCTCCAGAAGAACCGACGGGCGCGAATCGGTATCGATTTCGCCCGCCGCCGCTTGCGTATCAAGGAGTTGCCGTGATGACCCCCAAAAGCTTTGTAACGGCGCTCGCGGCTGCTGACCTGCCCTCGGTCTTCAATCCATGGCGCGATCGATGCTCGATCCATGATCGTCGCGATGCGGCCGCCCGACGCCGGGCCAATCTGGAGGGTGTAATCGCTGCCGCGCTCGACGCGCGCGTGGAAACGATCTGGATCGCCCGCGACCTTGGCTATCGCGGCGGCCGCAGGACCGGTGTGCCGCTCACCGACGAGGTGCATCTGACGCATGCCGCGGCGCTGATGGGCGGCATCGCGCTGGAGCGCGCCACCGAGGGACCGGCGATCGCCGAGCGCACGGCCGCGATCGTCTGGCAGGTGCTGAGCCGGATCGGCCAGCCGGTGATGCTCTGGAACGTGTTTCCCTTCCATCCGCACGAAGCGGACGATCCAATGTCCAATCGCTGCCACACGCGCGCCGAGCGCGAAGCGACTTGGCCGCTGTTGCAGGCGCTGGTGTCGATGCTTCAACCCAAGCGGATCATCGCGATTGGCCGCGACGCCCATCTGGCGCTCGACGGGCTCGACATTCCGACCACCGCTATCCGTCATCCGAGCTATGGCGGTCAGCGCGAGTTTATCGATGGTATGTTCGACCTGTACGGCATCGCCAATACCCCTCGCGCGCCCGAACTTCCGCTCGAACCGCGCTATGCGACCGCTGCGACCTGCGCATTGGCCTGATCGCAGGCCGCAAGCAGCGCCTTGATGTCGGTCCGGTTCCATTTGTCAGTGTCGATTGTCGCATGAGTGGACAGGATCGTCAGCGGCCCTGGCGCGACCCCCGCTTCGGCGGCGACGAATGCCATCAATCGGCCGAGACCGATCAGATTGCCGAGCAGCTTCTCCATATAATAGTGGTTCCGGTACATCGCGGTCAGCGCCAGCCTCCGGTTGCTGCCGTCGCCGATCGGCTTGAAGCTCGCGAAGCTGAGGCACTGGCCGCCATAGGGTGAATCATCGACGTCGCGCGCGGGATCGAACACGCTAAGTTCGAACTTGTTGAGAGCGCTGATCGAGGGATCCTTGAGGCGGCGGATGATGTCCGTCAGCTGGTTGATCGGTTCGCCTTTGAGCTGTGGCAGCTGCATCATCCGCTCGAAATAGTAGCCCGACCACCGATCGCCTTTGTTGCGCACCTTCGGCAAAACATTGTCTCGGAAGCGGTCGAAGAAGAGCGGCGATCCGTACCGGTGATAGAGGGCGGCAGGGAAGATCGTGTTGGCAACGGTCTCGATGCGCTTGGCGCCGTGCTTGCTAAAAAAGTCGTCGACGGCTGAGACCACCGGATCGGCGAGGCTGGCCCGCGCGAGCGGATCAGCCACGTCGATGACGACATTGAAATCGTGATGGCCTGGCCGGGCATCAACGAGCGCGACGGCTTCACGCCAGGCAGATACGCAGTCAGGCTGCGGCGGAATGGGAAGGTACATCGATCTCTTCCGTTAGGATCGCCGTCGCGAACAGGCGCGGCTTCAGGAACTTCTCGGTGAGCCAGGCATGGCCTTCAACGCCCCAGCCGACACCCCAGCTGTTGCGTACCAAAATCGCGCTCTGCCCGTCGGCAAGGCCATGGCCAACCGCGAGGATCGCGTGGCGCAGGCTGGCATCGGGCATCTCGTCATTCGCTGGATCTACCAATCCCTCGCCGGTCGGCTGGAAAAAAGAGACCGACAAGGTGGACAGCAGAAGCACCGGTCGGTTGGCATCGAGTGAAGCCAGAATCGAAGAGAAATCGAGAGTGGCAGCACCGCCTTTCCGACCGAAGCACGGTCCGGCCATGGCGGGCGGCGCCCATTCATCGCCCGGCACGATGTCGAGATAGGGCCACCCGCTTTCGGCAGGCTGTCCGTCTAGCCGCAGCGCATCAAGCATCGTGGACAGGGTTGCGCCCTGATCGGCTGCGCGGCCGCCACGGCGCTGGGCATGGAAATAGGCATATTCGCAAGAGAGCGGCGTACCATCGCGCAAAGCGGCGTGTCCATCGCTCGCGGCGAAGGCGAGGCAAGTCGGCCGCGCGCCCTGATCGCGCACCGGCCCGAGCAGGTGCCGAAGATCAGTCTTGATTGCGATCATGCTTGTTAGGCCGCCTCAAGCAGGTGACGCCGTTCGGCGCGGGAAAGGCCTTCCTGCTCCGGACCGGTAAGATCGAAGTCGATCGTAAAGCTGGCATGCGCGGCCGCTGGCTGCCAGGGACGCCGTTCGTTGAGCGACATGCGACCGCGCCCTGCTGCTTCAGCTGCTGCGGTGACACGGCGAACGACCGGCCCACCGATCGCTTCGGCATCGAACGCTTCGCGCTCATCGCGCACCACGGCAAAGCCGCTCGCGATCAGCTGGTCGAGATCCCAAAGATAGCCACCGCCGCTATGCTCCTTGAGACGCAGCACGAAAAGATCGTTGCGACTGCCATCGAGGCGCACGCCTTGGTCTTGCTCGGTAAGCAGCCAGACATCGCCTCGATAATTTTCGGGGCGATAATCCTTGAGCAAATCCACCTTGAGGCTCCGGGGCTTGGTGTCGAGAAGCTCGCGCATGATCGTATCTGAGATGAGATCGTAGCGGACCAATGTACGGCAGGTCGCCTCGTAGCTGGCGCCGATGCGCAGCGAGAGCTGATAGGCGATATTTGGTCGGCGGAGGTCGGCGACGGTCCAGCCCTGCCGTGCGCAATGTTTGGCGATGAGCCATTTGGGCATCATGAAGGCGACCGCGAACGCATCCGCTTCGGTTTCCTGGAACTGGTTTCCAGGTTCCGGGCTCATCGGCATTCGGCGCAAAATACTCTCGTCGTCGAGGCTCGGTTCGTGCCGCATCGAGAAATGACCCAGCTCATGCGCGGCAGTAAAACGTTGAATACTCATCGGCCGTTCGGTCGTCACCAGCACGCCAGGTGCCGGTTCACTGAGATAGGCTCCGAGCAGACCCTTGAGCGGGCGCAACAGCAGCGGCAGGTCGAGCGCATGGATCGCGCCAAATACATCCACGTTGCCGCCATGTTGTTCGATCAGGGCTTGGGTGCCTAGCTGGCGATGAAGGCGGCCCGCCGCCATCGTGCCTGCCCGGACTGCGCTGATATAGTCGCGCGCCACGGCTCAGGCCGCCTTGCCCGATGATCGCGCCCTCAGATATTCGGCAAAACGGCCAAGTTCGGCTCGATCCTCAATCGACAGGTCGACGACGCGCCGCGCTAGATGGGCGACATCGGCCGGTAGGCTCGCCGACGCCTCGTCCTCGCCGGTGAAATAGGCAACGGACTGTCGATAGAGCTTAGCGAGGCGCGTGAGTTCGATCGCCTCCACACGACGTTGACCGCTCTCGATGTCCGTCAAAGCCGTGCGCGGAATCTTGAGATAGCTAGCCACCTCGTCCTGCTTCAGGCCCAGATATTTGCGCGCTTCGCGCAATCGGTCGCCAAGCCGCCGCCGCTCAGCCTCATCATCAGCCGACTGCCCCAGCGACAATTGTGTCACGGCTTGACTCCCTTCTTCTTGATCCAGACCTTTTCGATACGCGGCACCAGATGCCCAAGCGCGTCCTCGACTGAGACATAGCCGCCGGTCTGAACGATATTGTCGCGCAACTCGAAGCCGATCACCGCCTCGATCGCACACAGCGTGTCCACTATCGAGAGAGAATCGAGGGGCACCGGCGCGTTCCTGATGCCAGCTTCATCCTGCGGAAGCGCGATGCCTCGCAATTGCGCCTCGGTGCGGGCGACCTCAAGCAATTCGTCGACCAATGCCTTGATGACATCGTTCTTCGGAAAGGCCGTAATCGTCGGAGCGGGGGGAGCAATGGTCGCCATTCGAACCTCACACGATTTCTCTACATTGCCCTCCTATAATGTCGGAAATTCCGACATGCAAGCGCCAAAGAACACCCTATGAGATTTACGGTCGGTTCCGCTGGTTTGGAGGGAGAGTACGATCTGACCTCGGAAAGAGCTCGCGCGTCAGCAATCAAAGCCGAACTAGCGCCGAACATTTGATGTCCGCTTTTCCGGACTTAGCGTCGGAGGAGGAACGACGGACATCAGGCGCGAACCAGATACTCAGCCCTTGACGGCCCAAGCACGCCCGAAACTATCCAACGCCAAAGAAAGGTCGGCCTCGATCTTCACGCGACCCCCATTCTCGTCAAGCGGCATGTTGAGCACCGTATATTCGTAGATGCTTGCCTGGCAGAGGCCGAAGAACTGCTGACTCGCGGCGGAGGGGTCTCCCGCGCGCAACTCGGCCTGCTGCATCTTCGCGGCCATATAGTCCGTCAGTCGCTGGCGACCGCGTTTAGGGCCTCGATCGTAGAAGAGCTGAGCGAGGTGAGGAAAACGTCCAGCCTCGCCTGAAACCAACCGATGAAGCGACATGATCGGCGGCTGGAGAAGTGAGTCTACTAGCGCGTTTGCGAACGTCTCGAGTACCGTCATGACCGGAACATCGAGCGGCAAGTCCATCTGCAGTGCCGTTCCATAGATGTCGACAATATCATCGACGACGGCAGCGAAGAGCTGTTCCTTCGCAGGAAAATAGCTCCAAAGCGTCGTCTTAGAACCTCCGACCCGCTGCGCGATCGACGACATGGTCGTACCGGCATAGCCATGCTCGAAGAAGGAGGCAGCCGCGGCATCGACGAAGCATTTGCGGCGCGCCGCAACCGCATCCGTCACCATTTCCGCTTGTTTCTCGCCCATCGCCGGTCCTTAGGCACGCCTTCTTGCGACAAGTCGCTACGCTGCGTCGATGTAAATCAGGCCCTTGGCGCTAAGCGTTTCACGCATGCTGTAAAGGTCGAGCCCGAGCTCGCCGCTCGCAAGCTTCTCGCGCTTGGCTGCCTCATTCGCTTCTCTGTCCCGAGCCCGCTGAAGGACCGCTTTTGCATTGGCAGCGGGAACCACGCACACACCATCGTCGTCAGCGACGATAATATCGCCGGCCTCGATGCTTGCGCCTGCGCAGACAATCGGAACATTGACCGACCCGAGCGTCGCTTTGACCGTACCCTGCGCGGACACACATTTCGACCAGACCGGGAAGTTCATTTCGCGAAGGTCGCGGATATCCCGAACGCCTGCGTCGATCACCAGTCCCCGGCAACCGCGCGCCATCGCACTGGTTGCCAGCAAATCCCCGAAATATCCGTCGCTGCAGGGGCTGGTCGGCGCGAGCACCAGAATGTCTCCCGGCAGAAGCTGCTCGATCGCGACGTGCAACATCCAGTTGTCGCCGGGAGGTGCGCTGATTGTGACCGCGCTGCCAGCAATTCGCGCGCCCTCGATAATGGGGCGCATGTGCGGAGCAAGGAGTCCGGTCCGTCCCTGCGCCTCGTGGACGGTCGAAACGCCGCACGCCGCGAGCCCGTCGATCACGTCCGCGGCGACCCGGGCGCCGCTCCTGACAACCTTGCTCAAAACTGATCCTCTCCGGCATTTGCGGCACCGTCTCGGTGCCCGAATTTTCACACCTCGGCATAGGATGGCGCCGCTCCGCCAATCAATATTCGGCGGGAATATCGGTCATATCATTTGTGAATAACGTCTCTACGCATGCGTTGGCGTGTTAATGACGCAGCATGACGACACAGATCATCGCGCCGGAGAGGGCACAGGACGAGCAGCGGGAAAAGCCGCGCAAGAATATGATCATGGCCGCCGTAATGGCAGCGATGTTCATGGCAGCGCTGGAAGGCACCGTCATTTCCACGGCAATGCCAAGCATCGCGAGGAGCTTCGGCGACATCTCGAACTATAGCTGGGTGTTCGCCGCGTATTTGCTTGGTCAAACCGCGACGTCGCTGGTGTTCGGACGCCTGGCGGACACGATCGGACGGCGCACCGCCATATTGATCGGCTTGGCAATCTTCCTGTCGGGCTCGCTGCTTTGCGGCTTTGCCTGGTCGTTGCCCGCGCTGATCGGTTTTCGCGCTTTCCAGGGGCTGGGCGCCGGCGCGATCATGCCGATCTCGATGACAATCATCGGCGACCTTTATCCGCCTCAGCAGCGCGGGAAGGCGCAAAGCCTTGTGGCCACGGTTTTCGGCACATCGTCAGTCGTTGGCCCGATGCTGGGCGGGGCTATCGTGCAGTCGGTCAGCTGGTCGTGGATCTTCTGGATCAACATCCCGGTCGCCCTGGCCGCCATGCTGGCGTTTCGTCTCCTCCTGCCGGTCCACGAAAGACAGGGAGATGGAGGCATCCGCATGTCGGGAAGCCTTCTCTTCATGGGTGCGCTAACAGCGGCGCTTCTCTCCCTCAGCTGGTTCGGCAATCGCGGGCCGGAAGGAGTGATTGCTCTTGCAGTTGCAAGCGCTCTGCTCCTCGCGTTCCTGATGACCGAACTCAACAGCCCGGCACCGTTGTTCGTGCCGAGCGTCTGGAAGAGCGGCCACGTCGCGATCGCGAACCTCGCCACCTTCTGCGGCGCGTCGGTCATCATCGCGATCACGGCCTTCCTGCCGCTTTTCATGCAGGCGCTGCTTCAGGCAACGCCGCTCAAGGCAGGTCTCGCGCTGACGGCGATCGCGATGGGGTGGCCGCTCGGGGCGACGTTCGCGGGATGGTATCAGCTGAAGATCGGTCTCGCGCGCACGATGCTTGGCGGAAGTGTGCTCATCTTGCTCGGCAGCATATTCTTCGCGACTCTCGATGCAGGATCGAGCTTTCTTCACGCTGCGTCGGGATCCTTCTTCGTCGGCATGGGCATGGGTCTGCTCACCAGCGCGGCGATGATCATGGTCCAGGAATCGGTTACGCCGGCCGAGCGCGGGACGGCAACAGGAAGCAATATATTTGCGCGCAACCTCGGCAGCGTCATCGGGGCCAGTATTTTCGGCGTCGTGTTCAACGCATCGGTTTCAGGCCAGGCGGGTGGTCTCGACATTCACGCGATCGAAGCCCGTATCGCGTCAGATGGATTCAGACGTCTGCCCACCGATGTCGCGCAGGATATCGGCATGGCGCTCAACCACGTGTTCGTCGCCATGGCGATCCTCGCCGCGCTCTGCGTGGTTGTGGCGATCCTGAACTTCCGGCGCGGAAAGGCCGATGCGGAAAACTGATCAGGTGGCCAAGGCCGACCAATAGCCAGCCGCCTTGATCCATTGTTCCTTCTGCCCCTTGGCAGCGAGTATCTCGCGAGCTCCTTGGGAGGCGCGAGCTTCCGCCGCCACAAAAGCAAACCCGTCGCCTTCCGGTAGCTCCCAGGTGCTGATCGCCGTCCCGATCAGGTCTGCGTCCTCGCCAACCCGCCCGGCCCGGTAAATCCATTGGACATGCGCACCGTCGCGCTGGGGCATATCAAAACTGTCCTCGGGTGCTTCGACGAGAAGGATGCAATGGACAGGTACCCTGTCGCGAAGTTCCTCCATGCGGCGCGCGATGGCAGGCAAGGCGGTTTCGTCGCCGGCGAGAAGATACCAGTCGAAATCATCTGCGACGACCATCGAACCGCGCGGTCCGCCGATCGAGATCCGGTCCCCCACCCCGGCCTGCCTCGCCCATTCGGTCGCGGGGCCGGCATCATGGAGGAAGAACTCGAGCTCAAAGACCCCCGCCGCCGTATCGAAGCGGCGCGGCGTAAAATCCCGCATCAGCGGCTTGCCATCGGCGCTGCCCTCGCCTGGGAGGAAGAGCTTTATATGGTCGTCGGGTCCGAGGCTCTCGAAATCATGGAGATCGTCCGACCGGAAGACGATGCGCCGCATCGATCGTGACAGGTCCAAAATTCCTTCGACGACGAGTTCGCGCCGGCGGGGCTCGCGCCGGACGCGCTCGATGCGATGACGTTCAGATTCGGACATCCAGGCTCTCCTCAACCCGCGGCGACAGGAAAGCTGTCGGCATAGAGCTCGCGGAGACGCGCCTTCTGGACCTTCCCCATCGTGTTTCGCGGCAGATCATCGACGAGGACGATCCGCTTAGGCTGCTTGAAGCGCGCAAGCTTGCCATCAAGCCCGGCGGCGATTCGGTCGGCGCCGGCACTACCCACGACCACAGCAACCACCGCCTCACCGAAATCGGGATGCGGAACGCCGATCACCGCGGACTCCGTCACGCCCTCCAGCTCGTCGATCGCTTCCTCGATCTCCTTGGGATAGATGTTGAGTCCACCGGAAATGATCAAATCCTTGGCGCGACCGACCAGCGTGACACGGCCGTCCGGCGAAGCGGTGGCGATGTCGCCGGTGATGAAAAATCCGTCGGCCCGAAACTCCTCGGCGGTCTTTTCAGGGTTACGCCAATAGCCGGCAAATACATTCGGGCCGCGCACTTCGAGGACTCCGGGCTCACCCGGATCGACGCGCGCGCCGCCTTCGGCACAGATCCGCACCGATATGTCGGAAAGTGCGTAACCGACAGTGCCGGGCACACGCTCGCCATCATAGGGATTGGAGGTGATCATCCCGGTTTCGGTCATACCGTAGCGCTCGAGGATCGCCTGGCCCGAAACCTCCGTGAACGCGCGATGCGTTTCGGCGAGGAGCGGCGCGGAACCGGAAATGAAGAGGCGCATCGGCGCACAGGCCTCGCGCGAGAGCAGGGCGCCCGAAAGGAGCCTCACATAGTGGGTCGGCACGCCCATGAGGACGGTCGAGCGGGCAAAGTCGGCGACGACTGCAGCCGGGTCGAAACCGCGGTGAAAGCGGATCGTCGCGGGCGCGAGCAACGCGCAGTGCAAGGCAACGAAAAGCCCGTGGACGTGAAAAATCGGCAGGATGTGGATGAGCACGTCGTCGGCCGTCCATCGCCAGGCTGCCAGAAGCGTGCGTGCATTGCTGAGGAGGTTGGCGTGGGTGAGCATGGCTCCTTTCGAGCGCCCCGTCGTCCCCGAGGTGTACAGGATGCAGGCGAGATCGCTTGGCTCGCGCGCGACGACCGGTACGCCTCCTTCCGGGAGGTGTTCGAGCAGGCTCCCGTCGCCGCGCTCGCCGAGTGAAACCACCCGGGCGCCGGTTCGACCTCCGATCTCGGTCTCGTCACCCGGGCGGCAAACCACGATCGCGGGTTCGGCATCGCCGATGAAATAGTCGAGTTCCGCACTGGTGTAGGCGGTATTAAGCGGAACGAAGACCATGCCGAGGCGAAGCGCGGCGAGGTAGAGCAGTACCGCCTCGGGCGATTTGTCGACCTGGACCACGATGCGATCGCCAACCTCGCCGCCAAGCGCCGCGAGCCGGGCGGCATAACGTCCGGTCAACGTATCGAGATCGGCAAAGGAAATGGCGGTGCCGTCCGGTTCGACGAGGAACGGTTTGCCGCCGGCGCAATCCGCCGCAACGAGCACATGGGTTACGAGGTTTGCGTTGCCTGCCATCAATTCCCTCCGGTTGCCATGCGGATCGTCGGCCGGATCCGCAGGAAGGTCTCCGGCAGACTATCCTTCGCTTCGAGCGCGTCCGCAACCGCATCGCCCTTCCGGCACTGCTCGACCGGAAGCACCAGGTCAGGCCTCACCCCGAACACGGCATCCTTCTCCAGCCACTCGTCGCCTTCGACAAACAGCTCTGTGACGAGCGCGCGGTAGCCCGGCGCTTCGGCGATCACATGAAGGTGCGCCGCGCGCCAGGCGTCGCGGCCGAGGGCGCGCAGCATGTCGCCGCCCGGGCCATCGTAAGGCACAGTATAAGGAAGGAAGAGCGTCGTGGTCAGGCAGAAGCTGCCATCTTCGGCGCAGGTGAGCAGACCATGATAATTTCCATCCGGCTGCTCGGGGTCCTGCACCGAGTAAAGACCGTTTCCGGCATTCTGCCACAGATCGAGGATCGCGCCCGACACGCCCTCGCCGCTGGCCGCATCGACAACGCGGCCCTCGATCACCAGTACCTCGCCTTGCTGCCCCTTCCACATATCTCCGCCATTCGCGAGCGGCGGAGCGCCGCGCTGATGAAAGGGCCCGAGCGGCGATGAGGAGCTTGCCCCTTCCGGAGTGTTCAGAAGGTCGACGAGCGAGGTGATGCCGAAAAGATCGGAAAAGAGAACGAACTCGTTGCGTCCGCCATTGGTGAGTTCGGCGGCGCGGGTCAGAGCCTCGATACCGGCCCGCCACTCGTCATGCGTGGGCTTCGTCTCCTTGAGCCACGCATGAAGGTGTCCGGCAAGCGATACAAAGAGCTCGCGCGCGCGCGCATTCGGCGCATTCTCGGCGACGCGTGCGAAGGCCTCGGTGATGCCGTCGGCAGTTACACCCACCATCAGCCCGCCCTTTCCGATGCCGGAACGATCGGGTTGCGGACGGAACCTACGCCTTCGATGGTCACCTCAATCTCGTCGCCCGGCTTCATGAGAATGGGAGGATTGCGTGCATAGCCCACGCCTTCGGGCGTGCCGGTGACCACGATGTCCCCCGGATAAAGCGTCATGATCCGGCTGAGGTAGGAGAGGATTTCGCCAACGCCGAAGATCATGTCGGCCGTCGTGGCTGACTGCATGACGTCTCCGTTGAGCCGGGTTTCGAGCTTCAGCCCGCGCCCCGGATCCCCCACTTCGTCGGCGGTCACGACGTCGCTCATCGCGCCCGAGCGATCCATATTCTTGCCCGGGGTCCACTGATGGGTGTGCCGCTGGAACGTGCGCGCCGAGATGTCGTTGAAGGCGGCGTAACCGAAGACGCCCTCGAGTGCTTCTGCCGGGCTCGCATCGGCGAGCCGCGTCCCGACGATAGCGACCAGTTCACCTTCCCAGTCGAGCCGGTCGTCGAGCGCCGGTACGCTGTCACCCGAACAGATGAGCGAGCGTGTCCAGCGTCCGAAAATGGCGGGATACTCGGGCGGCGTGAAACCGCCCTCCGCGGCATGCGCCTTATAGTTGAGGCCCACGCAGAGCACGCGGGCACCCGCCCACGCGGCTGGGACTTCCCGGACCGACGCCCGATCCTGCGTTGCCTCCAGGCTTTCTGCGACCTCCGCCCAGTGGGCCGGATCGCTGTAGAAGCGTTCAGCGTCCGCGACGGGGGCAACCCGGTCGCCCTTGACGACGGCGATGACGGTCCGGCCGTCGACATCGATTCCGATGAATTTCATGGTCAGATCTGTTCCTCGTCAGCGGCGGCGAGCGGAGAGCGATTGCCCCCGATCCCCATCCGGGCAAAAATATTCCATTTGTCGGCGAACTGGTGTTTGAGCGCCGCGCCGAGGTGTAGCGCGACAAGCAGCAGCATGATCCAGGATCCGGCCTCGTGCAGTTCTTCGAGCTTACCGTGCAACTCGGCCTGTGGGCGGACGCCCTCGGGCTTGGCCCCGAGAGCGTTGATCGGCTCGATCACCGGAGCCTTGAACAGACCCCAGACCGAAATGCCATCGTTCGGGTGCGCGTCGACACCGAGCGACTTGGCGGCAGCGGCTCCTTGCGAGCCGGCAGGCGGGCTGGTCGACAGGATCGCCCAGCCGCTGACCGGCAACAGGAGCATCATCGCGTAGAGGAAGAAATGCCCTAGATGCGCTCCATGGCGCTCCCAACCAGGAACCGTCTCGGGGAAGGGCGGCGGCGCATGGGTGACGCGCCAGAATATGCGCAGCGCGACCAGCGCGAGAACAGTCATCCCGATCGAGGCGTGAACAAAGATCACCGTCCCACGCGACCGCGGGAACAGGCTATCCATCGTGAAGCCAATGAAGAGATTGGCGAGGATCCCCAGCGCGACGAGCCAGTGCATCCAGATCGCGATCCGAGAATAGCGCTCGGCCGCTATGCTCACTGCCCGGCTCCGATGATCGGCCCGGTGGCCGGAAGATCCCAAAAGGCGACGGCATTGGTTTCGAATATGGCGCTTCGGTGTTCGGCCGAAATCGGAGTTCCCTCGAGAAAATCGACCCCCGCCTTCACATCCTCGAAGGGATAGTCGCCGGCGAACTGGATCCGGTCGACTCCGAGGACATCGATCGCCAGGCGCAGCGCCGCGTCGGTCATGACGCCGCTGGTAGTGATCTGAAAATTGTCGAGAAAATAGGCACTCGGCGCTTTTGCCAGTGGATCGACAGCGCCGATCTTGACTTGCAGGCCGTAGCGATTGTCGATCCGCTGCAACCAGAATGGGATACCTTCGCCCATGTGACCGAGCGCGACGCGCACACCCGGATAGCGGTCGAACAAACCCGACATGATCAGGCGCATGGCCGACAGACCGCATTCGGCCGCGAACCCCCAGCCCGCAAAATAGAGACCGTAGTCGAGGAAGGGCGTCACCATCGTGGGACCCGGTTCGCGCGGATGTAGATAGAGCGGCATGTTCAGCGCCTCGGCGGCCTCGAAGATCGGCGCGAACTTCGGCAGGTCGAGATACTCGCCAGCCGTGCTGGAGTTAATGAGGAAGCCCTTGAGGCCCATGCCCTTCGCGCGCTCAAGCTCGCGAGCCGCAGCCGCAGGATCTTGCGGAGCGACCGCCGCGAGGCCAGCGAAGCGGTCAGGCCTCCCCTTTATGGCCTCAGCCAGGATATCATTGGCTTCGGTTGCTAGGCCGACTGCGCGGCTCGCCTCGAAGACCTGCACGGCAGGGGAATTGATCGATATGAGTGCGAAGTCGATGCCGTCGGCATCCATCTGCGCGATGCGGCCCTCGCCAAGGTCAAGGAGGCGCCGCTTCACATCGCGGGCACCCGGACTGTCGCCAAGGATCGACCCTGCGATCTTCGCGAAGCCAGGCTCAATATCGCCGGCAGCGATGAGCTTGTCGGTTTCGTCGATGATCGACTGCGTCGTGAAGGCCTCTTCGGTCGCTATTCTCCGATAGCTGCGCATACCCGCTCCCTTGTTTCGCCGGGTCCCCGGCTTTGATCAGCCGACTGCAATGCGCAGTTCGGGATGGCCCTCCACCTTGCCGAGAATGTGATCGCCGCTCACCACGGCACCGACGCCCGCCGGCGTCCCCGTGTAGATGAGATCCCCCGGTTCGAGCCGGTACTGGCGCGAGAGCTGCGACACGATCTCGGCGCAATTCCAGATGAGCTGTTCGAGGTCGCCCGTCTGACGGACATGTCCGTTGACCTCGAGCGAGATCGGCCCCTTCTCAGGCAACCCGGCACCCAGCGGCACGATCGGGCCGATCGGGGCGGACTCGTCGAACGACTTGCCCGGCTCCCATGGACGTCCCGTATCGCGGGCCTTCAACTGCAAGTCGCGGCGGGTAAAATCGATACCGACGGCAGTTCCGAACACATGGTCCACTGCGTCGGCGACCTCGATATCGGTTCCGCCCTTGCTGATTGCCAGAACCAGCTCAATCTCGAACTGGAAATCCTCGGTCGCCACGGGATAATCGACGGTTGCCCCATTTAGGACGATCGCGTCGGTGGGCTTCTGAAAAAAGAAGGGCGGCTGACGCTCGTCCTGGCCCATCTCGCGGATATGTTCGAGATAGTTGCGCCCCACGCAGTAGATGCGGCGCACCGGGAACTGGACGTCACTTCCGACGACGGGAACGCTGACGACCTGGGGTTCGAACAGAAAATCAGGCATTGCCGCGCATCTCCCGGAAAAAGTCGAGTTTCTCTTGAACGACCTGGTCAGAATAGCTGAACAGGACCATGTCCGCGTCGCTCTCGAAGACGACAGGGAACCAGCTCGGAACGACGAATATGTCTTTCGCTTCGAGCGTGTAGGTTTCATCGCCGACGCGGACACGCCCGCGGCCTTCGACGAGGTTGAATACTGTCGCCGCAGTGGAGCGATAGGACTCGGTCACCATCCCTGCCGGGATCAGGCGCATCGCGGTCGAAATAGTCGGCATCGCCGACGCGCCCGTGAGCGGGTTGATGTAGTTCAGCTTGAAGCCATGACAGACGTCGGCTTCACGGAATCGCGCCATGCGGTCGAGCGCATCGCGCGTCCGGCTGTAGGGATAGTTGAAAATCGGCGACGTCTGCGATTCATGGCGGAAGCCGTCCGGTACCATATTATAGCCGACCTCGGCCATGGTCGCGCCCTCGGGCTTGAGCGTCGGATGCACCGCGCCCGGATAATTCTCGCGGAACGAGGCGCTGAACAGGTTGACCATGTGCATGTCGAGTCCGTCGATCCACACCATTGGAGCATCGGACTCATTGCCATGATCATGCCAGGTCATGCTCGGGGTGATCACGAAGTCGCCGACTTCCATCATCGTCTTCTCGCCGGCGATCGCCGAATAGGCTCCCGATCCTTCGACGATGAACCGCAGTGCCGAGGCTACATGCTTGTGGGCAGGAGCGATTTCGCCCGGAAGAATGATCTGGAGACCGCAGAAGAGGCTGGGCGTGATCTTCGACTGGCCGGCGAGACCGGGATTTTCGAGGACGAGAACGCGGCGCTCGGCCTCTTCGGTGCCGATGAGCTCGCACGCTTCCATCAGGTAAGGGCGAATGCGCGAATAGCCGAAGTGGGCCGGCAGTGCCGTCACCTTCGGCTCCGCGGTCACGAGACCGTGCAGCACACGCCAAAGCGGTGCGAGATGCTCCGCCTTGGCCCGATCGTAGAAGCCCATCCGCCCTTCTTCGGCAGCCAGGTTCACCGTCTCGACGATGCCGTCAGTCTCGCTCATGCCTTGTCGTCCTCGATCGTGTGACGAAGCGTGCCGACGCTGCCGACCTCGACCTCCAGAATATCGCCCGGCTTCATCCACACCGGCGGATTGCGCTTGCCGCCAACGCCGCCGGGTGTGCCGGTGGCGATGACGTCGCCCGGTTCGAGGCGAGTGAAGGTGGAGCAGAAGGAGATGATCTCGGGGATGCTGAAGATCAGGAGATCCGTCGTCGTGCGCTGCATCTCCTCACCGTTGAGGCGCGTGACGAGGCTCAGTGCCTCACCGTCGGGAATTTCGTCGCGCGTGACGAGCCACGGCCCGAAACCGCCGGTCCCGGCGAAATTCTTGCCCGGCGTCCACTGGCCGGTCTTGTGCTGCCAGTCGCGGATCGTTGCGTCGCAATAGGGCGCATAGCCCGCGACGTGATCCCAGGCGTCCTCAACGCTGATCCGGCGACCGCCCTTGCCGATCACGACGGCGATCTCGCCCTCGAAGTCGAGCTGCTCGGATTCAATCGGCCGCAGCAACGGTTGGCCGTGCGCCACCTGACTGTTGGAAAAGCGGGGAAAAATGATCGGTGCGGCGCTTTCGTCTCGCCCGGTCTCGATGCGATGCGCATGGTAGGCGATCCCGACGCACAGGATTTTCTCGGGGTCCGGAACGACCGGCAGCAGTTCGACGTCTTCGACGCGTGGACCGTCCGAAGCGGACGGAGCCTCAACCGGAATTGCCCCCGCCGCCAGTGCCGCACGGAGGCTCGGAGCCACATGCGACAGGTCGGCGATCCGGCCCTCGCCGTCGACGGCGCCCCAGCTCGGCGTACCGGTTTTCAGATAGGAGACGAGTTTCATTGACCGGCCTCCCGCGCGAGAAAGGCGTCGATCGCGGTCTGGGCGAACTGCGCGTCAAGGTGCGGCGGCGCCCCCCCGACGCCGACCGCACCGACACACTGGCCATCGACGATGACGGGAATGCCACCTTCGATGGGCGTGTGTGGGAGTTTGAGGACCGAGTAGCGGCCGGCATTCAGCGGCTCTTCGAAAAAGGTCGTCGGATGCCCCCCTTCGGCCGCGCTGCGCGCCTTGTCATACGCACCTTCGGCGCTGAAGAGGGGCGCTCCGTCCATCCTGGCAAGGGACTGCAGGAAGGTCGAGGCATCGACGACGGCAACCGACACCGGAAATTTTCCGACGACGGCGCTCGCCTTGCAGACTTCGTCGGCAAGGAACTGCGCGTCGGCGAGGCTCAGCGAACGCTTGGTCAGCATGCGGAATTCTCCTCGGTGTTGGCTGGGAGGTGACCGTGCTTGCGCAGGAACTGCTCGACGACACGGTTGTAGTGATCGGGTTCCTCGAAGTAGGACGAGTGTCCGCTGTCCTCGAAGGTGTAAACTTCCGAGCCGGGAATGAAGCTCGCCGCGATCTTGTGGGTCTCTCCGCCGAGCAACTTGTTTTGCAAGCCGCCCATCACGAGCGTCGGTACCGCATAGCCTTCGAAATGCTCGGGGAGCAGCCGAAGCTCGGGATCGGTGATGTGCGAGGTATCGACCTTCTGGTTCTGCCGCGCGAGCATCTGGTAAAGCGCGATCAGGTCGGACCGTTCACGGACGAAGCGTTCCGAGAATCCGAGTTGCGTCGGGTCCACCTTCTCGCCGGCGCCGGCGCGCTTGAACGTGTTCGACACATTGGTCAGCGCAGCATGATGCGGACCATATGCAGGCGTCGGAGATCCCGAGAGAACAAGCGCGCGGAAGCGCTCGGGTTCGCGAACCGCGAGCGGTAAGCCGGCCCAGGCGCCCATCGACTGGCAGACCGCCGCCACCGGCTCAGTCGCCTCGACGTCGAGGATGCGCGCGAGGTCGTCGGGGAAGAAGCGCTGATGGAAGGTGTCGGCATTGCACGCCGAACCGCCGAAGCCGCGCATGTCCATGCACAGTACCCGGTAGCTCTTCGAGAAATGCGCCACCTGCTGGAAGAAGACGGTCGAATTGGCACCGGCACCGTGAACGAACACGAGCAGGGGCCCATCGCCGCTGACATCATAGCGCAGGCGCGCGTCGGGGACGTCGATATAGGGCATCAGCCGAGCGGTCCCAGGAAGGCCGGGTCGTGCCAGCGGCGGCCACCGTGAACGATCGTCTCCGGAAGCGCATCCATGGCTGCCGGAAGCGACGCGCCGGCATCATAGGTCTCCGCACCATAGACGATCTGGATCGCGACATTCTCGGGTCCTTTAACCCAGAAGCCGTAGGAAATGCCGGGAGACATTTCTTCCGGAAGCGCCGGCATTTCCACGCCGCGAGCCGAGAGATAGTCATACGCATCGCGAAGTTGCTGGAAGGACGCAACTGCGAAGCTGCACGCGGCGCCGATGCCGAAGTCTCCCTTGAGGCTGGCTGGAAGCAAGGCAAGCGAATGATGCTCGTCACCCGCGCGCAAGAAGATGGACGGGGCGCCTGCCACCTCGCGGCGTTCGGTGACCGTCAGGCCGAGCGTGTCGACATAGAAGGGCAGGCTCGCTTCGGGGTCTTCGACGAACAGGCAGACACGCGCCAACCGGGTCAGTTTGAAGGGCTGCGGAAGATTGACACCCTCGACGTCATAGGTCGCCGGCCGCTCTTCGTCATAGCGATAGCCATCGAGATCATCGCCCCGCGCTTTCGCATCCTCGACTTCCTGATATTCGGAAATCTGCGGAAGCGGCGGCAGGTCGTGGAAAGCTCGGTCGTACATCGACGATGGCTTGCTCCGGCCGTCCCAGCCGATCTGCTCCATCCCGTAGAAGATCTCGTTGACATAGCCGTCGGGGCAATAGGCATAGGCGTGCCAGTTCGACCCGGGCGCGTCACGGCCGATGCGGCGAAGGCGCGCATTCTTGTCGAGGAAGTCGACCCCGTCGACCACCTGCTTGAGGCTGCCAACCTGCCAGGAGAGCTGATTGACCAGCGCGCCTTTGCGCGCGGGCTCGCGGGTGTCGACGAGCATCTGGCTGCCGATCACGAGGGTGTGGTGGTCGTGCGCGCAGCGGACGAAATATCCGGTCGCATGGTCCTTCGGAAGTTCGGGCACGCGCGTCGTGAAGTCGTCGACATCGCTGAGCTGGAGACCCAGATCTTCGGTGAGAAACCGGATGGTGCCGGCAAGGTCCGGCGTGTGGTAGCCAAAATGTCCCAGACGCGAGATGATGAAGGGCTGTTCGGCCTTGAGGCCGCCTACATTGAACGTCATTGTGCAAGCTCCTGAGCGCCCGCGGCGGGGCTCGACTGGCCACCGGCGCCAGCGCCGAGTTGCCGCGCAAGGTCCGCGATGAGCGTGTTGATGTCGGCGTGAGCAACGCCGCCGAATGCGAAGAAGTCGGGCCGGACCACGACAACATCGACGCCGTGCTTATCCAGGAACGCACCATAGGTGCCGTCACAGTCCTGTGCGTAGTGGGCCGAATTCTCGTCGTCGAACACGGCGATGCCGACATTGTTGGCCTCAAGCCAGGTTCGCGACCCGTCATCGAGCACATCCGAGAGATCGCGGCGGCTCCAGATCTGGAACCACGTGCCGAGGATTTCGTCGCCGCGGCTCCAGCGGGCCCCGCGCCGAAGCGTTCCCTGCGGCGTGGCAAGGCCCGCCGGAAGGGCAACTTCGTCACCGGCACCGCGATAGAGAATGCCGGCCGTCAAGCTCGGAAGGTCGGGCGGTCGGCGATCACCGTCCTTGCGCATGCCCATGTTGCGATTCTCGGCGGCAACCGGATCGACGATATTGACGACACGCGAGAGCATGTCCGAGCCCATGACGATCGTCGTGACGTGCGGCTGACGCTCCACCTGATAGGTGTCGAGGAGCGTTGCCGGACTGCGCCCCGACAGGACTTCGACGAGCTTCCAGCCAAGGTTGCGGCCGTCACGGATCGCGGCGCAGCCACCCTGCCCCATATAGGGAGGCATGGTGTGCGCGGCATCACCGGCGATGAAGACACGCCCGTCGCTCCACTTCTCTGCGATACGGGAATGATAGTGATATACGATCTGGCGCATGATGCGCACATCGTCGGGTCCGAGCCCATGCTGACGGGTCAGGAAGTCCCAGGCGACCTCGGGAACGGTAACCTGCTCGTCGGTTTCGTCTTCCATGACACGGAATTCGAGGCGCAGGTAGCGCTGGCCGATCGGCATGTACATGTGCGGCCGCTTCGGATCCATGAAGATGACGAGCTTGTTGAAATGCTCGGGAAGCGGACGCTTCAGTTCTGCGTCGAAATTGAGCCAGCGCTCATGAAGATTGAAATCCTTGACCGGCAGGTCGAGCTTCTGACGAACGAAGCTGCGCGCGCCGTCGGTCCCGACAAGATACTTTGCCCGAACCGTTTCGACTTCGTCGGTCGCTTCCATCTTCGCATCGTCGTAGCGGGCGATTTTCAGAGCCACGCCGGTCTCGTCCTGGACGATCTCCTGCGCCTCCCAGCCGCGGCGAACCTCGACGCTCGGCATCGTCTCGACCTTTTCGGCGATTCCAGCCTCGAAATCGGGCTGGAAAATCGAGAGGCGCGCCGGCCAGCCGCCGATCTCGCCGGGGTAGAGCACGCGCATGATCGGCACGCCCTCGGCGTCGGTAAAATTGACCGCGTCCTGAACGCAGCTTTCGGAAAACCCCTTGTCGACGTCGGCGCTGGTCGCCTGCACGACGCGGCAGCACTCGCCGTCGAGAGTGGTCAGGCGGGGCAAGGGATAGGGTTGCGGCCAGCGTTCGACCACCAGCACCTTGAACCCGGCTTCACCGAGCGTCGAAGCCAAAACTTCCCCTGCCGGGCCGAACCCGACTATCGCCACGTCAACGCTAGTGACCACTATCCTGCTCCCGATGGTCGATTGATCTTGAGACGCTGGTATGCGGCGACTAATCATTGAACAACGCACCGACCGATATTACTGTCATCACCCAACGTGATAATGGGCGGCCCGAAACGAGTCGTCGGCAGAGGGGATCGAATATGGTGAGGGACACCCGTAGAACCGACGCGAGCTATGATGTTCCAGTCGGCAAACTCGACCTCAACCTGCTCGCGATCTTCGACATGGTCATGGTCGAACGACACGTCACGCGCGCGTCGGAGCGGCTGGGGCTTACGCAATCAGCGGTCAGCAACGCACTCAACCGGCTGAGGCGGCTTTTCGACGACATGCTCTTTGTGAAGGCGGCGCGCGGGGTCGAACCTACGAAGCGCGCACTCGACATCTGGCCCGAGATTCATGCCGCGGTGGCGCAGCTCCAGCGATCGGTGAAGCCGGGAGCGTTCGACCCGGCGTCGGCCCGGATTGAGTATCGCATGTCGATGGTCGACCTGTCAGCTGCCCTGCTGACTCCCTATCTCTATGGCTGCATTCATCTCGTGGCGCCGCATGTCAGCCTGTCCTTTGTACCCCACGCACCCGAGTTGACGGCCGAACGGCTTGTCCGGGGCGACGTGGACTTCGCGATCAGCATCGAACCGCCCCGCATGACCGTTCTCGAAGCAACAGCGCTATGGTCCGAGGACTATGTCGTAGCGGGCCGCAGAGGCCATCCACGTCTCGCCAAGCCGATCAGCCTCGAAGATCTCTGCTCGCTCCCCCAGCTTTCGGTCAATCTCTCGGGCGCGCCGGAGTTCGGCGCGCCGATCGACCATGTTCTCCAGGAGCGCGGATTGTCGCGTCCCGTCATGCTGACCGTCAACCAGTTCCTCGTCGCGACGACGATGCTCCGTGAGTCCGATTTGCTCGCGGTGCTTCCCATGCGTCTGGTCGCCGACGCCTTCCGCCAGAACTGGCTTAGCTTTCAGCCCTTGCCAATCAGGCTCAACGAAGCGACGCTTCACCTCGTCTGGCACCGCCGCAACAATGCGCTCCAGTCGATGCTCTGGTTCAAGGAACGTGTGCTTGAAGCGACATCGGCAATGAACAGCGATGCGCGTCGGCACAGCATGACCGCGTTGGCGCAATCGGCGAGCTGATCAGGACCGCAGCGTCGAACACCACTATCAGTCGGGGTGATGACTATAATCGCCTAGCTGGATTGCGAGTGGGGCGTGCTCTCCCTAGCGGCCGATCCGAAAAAGGACGGCCGATATGTATCTCGATGACCCTTGGAAGTTGGCGGCGTGCATTGCCGTCGTGCTCGTCATCGGGGTTTCCAAGGGCGGCTTCGCGGGTCTGGGTGCGCTTGCGACGCCCATCATGGCGCTCGCCTTCCCCCCGATGATCGCGGTCGGGATCATTCTCCCTGTACTGATCAGTCAGGACATATTGAGCGTCTGGTCGTTCCGGCGGGAGTGGGACCGCTGGATTATTGCCTGGATGTTGCCGGGCGCCATTGCCGGGATCGCGGTCGGCTGGCTCTTCGCCTCGCGCGTCGACGAACGGATTTTCACCGTCGCTCTTGGAGCGGTGACATTCGTGTTCGCCTTGTACCGGCTCTGGGTCGACAGTGGCCATAAGGTCGCCGCTCCATCGACTTCGCCTGGGTGGGTCGGTGCATTGTTCGGCTTCGGGACCGGCCTGACCAGCCAGGTCGCACATGCCGGGGCACCACCCTTCCAGATGTGGGTCACTCCACGCAAGCTGCCGCACAACGTCTATGTCGGGACCAACGCCGTCCTGTTCGCCGTTATAAATTGGCTGAAAGTACCCGCATATCTGTCCATGGGGGCTCTGACCCGGCCGGTTCTCGAGACTGCGGCGCTCCTTATTCCGCTCGCACTGATCGTGACCTTTCTCACGCTCAGATATGTTCGGCGGCTCGCCAGCGGGAGTTTTTACACTGCAGTCTATTGGCTGATGGCGTTACTTGGCGCAGCGTTGGTTATCCGTCAGATCTGATCCGTCGCAGGATCATCCTCTGCGTCGTCTGACTGCCGCGCCTTGTGCAGCCAGCGCCCAAGCAGCAAGTCCTGATCCACCGGCAATTATGATGGCGACAACCGAAAACGGCAGCGCCAGCGAAAGAAGAAAGCCACCGGCGACGGGTCCCAAGGCTGCCCCGATCCGACCAAAGCCCATCGAAAAGCCTAGTCCCGCTCCCCGGATTTGCGGGGGGTAGGCTTCGACCGCAATGGCAAAGAGCGCAATCGTCGCCGCGTTCGCGCCCATGTTGGCGGCGCCGGCGACGCAACAAAGAATGACGAGATTGGCCGGAACCGAGCCGAAGCAGGCTACTCCGCCGATCGCAAGGACTAGCGCGGCGAAGGCGAGAGGGCGCGCGGGCAGACGGGTTGTTGCGACGAATAGAATGAGACTCCCGATCAATCCACCGAAGCTCGCGGAAACGAGGACAATCGCAGCCTTCGACGCGGGGAAACCGAGATCGACCACGATCTTGGGGATCCATTTCAAAAGGAAGAAGGATGTGGCGAAGTGGAAAAAGAGCGCCAGGGTGGTGAGCAACGTAACTGACGCCGCGCCACGGACGAACAGATCGCGCCAGCCCGTCCGCGCGGGAGCAGACGGTGCGATCAGGGTCGTAAATTGCGCGGGATCGTGCCCGCAGCGGCGCAGGATGGTGGCGGCGCGATCGCGCCCTCGCTGCGTCCCCTTCCGCAGAAGCCAGTCTGCGGACTCCTCGAGCAGCAGGAGACTGGCCAAGAGCATTGCCGCCGTGAACGCGGCTCCGAAGTGAAAGATGTCGCGCCAGCCGCCGTTCTCGATGAGCTGCGAAGCGATTAACCCGCCACCGATCGATCCGGCCGGGAAACCCAGAGCGATGACGGCAATCGCGCTGCCGCGCCACTTCGCCGGGACGAATTCGGCCGCAAGCGCGTTGGTCGTAACGAGGACGCCGCCGATACCGAAGCCGGTTGCCACGCGCGACAGGGCCAGCCACGTCACGTCCGGGACGAAAGCCACCGCGGCCATTGTGATCGTCATGAGCGCGAGCGCCCCGAGCGCTATCGGCCGGCGCCCGATCCGGTCGGCGAGGCGCCCGAGAAGGATCGACCCCGCAGCGATGCCGAAGAGTTCCGCAGCAAGAACCGTTCCGAGTGCCGCGGAACCGAGCTTCCACTCCGACGAAATTCCAGGGCCGGCGAACCCAATCGACAGGACGTCGAAACCATCGACCGCGGTCAGCAGGAAGCAAAGGAAGACAACCAGGATTTGCCGGGGACGCATGGCGAACCCATCAAACGGTCCACCTGCAACTGCGGGAGCGGCGGTAGTCATTGCGCAGCGCGGCCTATCGGTTTCGGCACCGAAGTCAGCCGATCCCCATCAGGCGACGATTGAGGGCGCGGTCGTTCCCACCGCCAGCGAAATCGTCGAAGGCGTGTTCGGTTACCCGGATGATATGCCGGTCGATGAATGGAGCTCCCTCGGCCGCGCCCTGCTCGGGGTGCTTGATCGCGCACTCCCATTCGAGCACGGCCCAGCCGGCATAATCATTGGCTGCCATTTTCGAGAAAATTGCCGGAAAATCGACCTGTCCGTCACCGAGCGAGCGGAAGCGGCCCGGACGATCAATCCATGACTGGTAACCGCCATAGACGCCGGACCGGCCATTCGGACGGAATTCGGCATCCTTGACGTGGAAGCATTTGATGCGCTCGTGGTAGATGTCGATGAAGGCGAGATAGTCGAGCTGCTGCAGTACGAAATGGCTTGGGTCGTAGAGAATGTTGGCGCGGGGATGATTGCCGACACGCTCAAGGAACATTTCGAAGGTGACCCCGTCGTGGAGGTCCTCGCCCGGGTGAATTTCATAACCGATATCGACACCTTGCTCGTCGAAGGCATCGAGGATCGGGCGCCAGCGGCGGGCAAGCTCGTCGAACGCATCTTCCACAAGCCCCGCGGGGCGTTGCGGCCATGGGTAGAAATAGGGCCAGGCAAAGGCGCCGGAGAAACTGGCGTGCGCGTCGAGGCCGAGATTGCGGCTCGCCTTTGCGGCGAGGCGGAGCTGCTCGACCGCCCAGGCTTGACGCTCGGCAGGCTTGCCGTGGACTTCGGCGGGCGCGAAGGCATCGAATTGCGCATCGAACGCGGGATGAACCGCGACCAGCTGGCCCTGCAGATGGGTCGATAGCTCGCTGATTGCGAGGCCGCGCTCCGCGAGCATGCCGGTGATCTCGTCGCAATATGTCTGGCTCTCGGCCGCCGTCTGGAGATCGAATAGCCGCGCGTCCCAGCTCGGTATCTGGATTCCCTTGTAGCCGAGATCCGCCACCCAATCGGCGATGGCAGGAAGGCTATTATAGGGTGCGGCGTCGCCGGCGAACTGGGCGAGGAAGATCGCGGGTCCCTTGATCGTCTTCATGGTCTCGGTTTCCCTTCAGGCGGCGAGCGGCACCCATCCGGCGCGCCCGCGGCTCGCCGCGACGGCCGTCGCAATGAATGTCATTCCGCGCACGCCGGCCTCGATTCCAGGCAGCAGAGGCGCTGATTCTCCGCGCAACTGCGCGGCGAAGTCGCGATACAGATTGGCAAAAGCCTCGAGATATCCCTCCGGGTGGCCGCCCGGCGTGCGGGTCCGCGATGCCGCGGCCGGGCCAAGCTGTGCGGTTCCCGCGCGAACAAGCTCCGCGCGCCCGTCGATATGCTGGACGAGAAGGCTGTTCGGTTCTTCCTGCTTCCACAAGAGGCCAGCGCGGTCACCGTAAACGCGAATGCGCAGCCCATTGAGCTCGCCGACCTCGATCTGGCTCGCGAGGAGCACGCCGCGCGCGCCGTTCGCAAAACGCATGAGGATCGAGCAGTCGTCGTCGAGCACCCGGCCCGGCACGACGCTCCCCAGATCCGCGAAGATTTCGCTCACCGTCTCTCCGGTGATGAACTCGGCAAGGTGGAAGGCATGAACCCCGATGTCGCCGATGCAGCCGCCGAGTCCGGCGCGAGCCGGATCGAGCCGCCACTCCGCCTGCTTTCCGTTCGCTTCGCCGGCAAGCCACCCTTGGGGGTATTCGACAACGACCTTGCGGATCGTGCCCAGTTCGCCGCCCGCCACACGTTCTCGCGCCTCGCGCACGAGCGGATAGCCGCTGTAGGTGTATGTCACGCCGAACGGGAGCCCAGCGCCTGCCACCAGCGCCGCGAGTTCTCCCGCTTCATCAAGGTCGCCGGTAAGCGGCTTGTCGGTCATCACCGGCACGCCTGCTACCAACGCGGCGCGCGCGGCCGGCAAATGATGATGATTGGGGCTGACAATCGAGACGAAGTCGATGGCGTCGTCCCGCTCGGCCTCGGCGGCGAACATGGCGTCGAGCGATGGATAAGCGCGTGCCTTATCGATTCCATAGGAGACACCCGCCTCGCGCGAACGCGCAGCGTCGCTCGAAAACGCGCCGGCAACCAGCTCGATCTCACGGTCAAGTTCGGCGGCAAGCCGGTGAACGGGACCAATGAAAGAGCCCGGGCCACCGCCGATCATTCCCATGCGGAGGCGCCTCACAGCGCGCCCTCCTTCAGCTGTTTTACGGCATTGTCGCAGGCGCGGGCCGTGAGCGCCATATAGGTGAGAGACGGATTCTGGCAGGCAGACGAGTTCATGCACGCGCCGTCGGTGACGAGCAGATTTGGAACATCATGCGCTTGATTGAACGCGTTCAGGACAGACTGCTTGGGATCGGCGCCCATGCGCGCGCCGCCCATCTCGTGGATCGACGACCCGCCGGTGTCGGGCTTGGCCGAACTCATCACGACCGTTGCGCCTGCCTTTTCGAGCATGGCGCGCGCCTGCGCCTCGGCATCGCGAAGCGCGGCAAGCTCGTTCTCGCCATAATTGAAGCTGATCTCGACCTGCTCGAGGCCTTGGAGATCCCGCTTGCTCTTGTGCAGCATGACGCGGTTTTCGGCATTAGGCATGCACTCGGCAAAGGCGCCGAGGAAGAGCGACCAGGGGCCCGGACCTTCGAGCTCCTTCTTGAGGTCCGCTCCCAGCCCCGGACCATCCCCGCCGCGCTTCCAGCCGCGCCGCGACGAGCCGCCCTGGAACATATACCCGCGGTGGAACGCCTGCTTGTCATCGCCTACATTGCGGAATCGCGGCACGATGACATTGTTGGGCCGATTGCCATAATAGGCCCGATCGTCGATTCCGTGGACGAGACCCACCGCCGACGTCGCCGAGGCATGGTCCATCAGATAGCGGCCAAGGGCTCCGCTGTCGTTTGCCAAGCCGTTCGGGAAGCGCTCCGAGCGCGAGCGCAGCAGGATCGCGTTGGTGTTGATGGTGCCGGCGTTCATCACGACCAGCCGCGCCGTGAAGGCCTGCCGCTTCTTATCCTTTGTGCCGACCGTGCGGACCCCGGTCGCGCGACCAGTTCGCGGATCATAGTCGACCGCTTCCACGACAGTGTCCGTCAGGACGGTGAGGCGTCCCGTCGCCCGGGCGGCGGGTAGCGTCGACGACTGGGTCGAGAAGTAGGCGCCGTAGGAGCAGCCGCGGCTGCAGAGAAGCCGGTTCTGACATGGGCCTCGGTCGCCGACCTGTTTGGTGATATTGGCGGACCGGCCGATGATCAGGCGGCGATCGGGGAAATTCTCCTCGATCGACCGCTTTACGATCTTTTCGGCGGCGCGCATCTCCATGGCCGGGAGGAAGTGGCCGTCGGGAAGGACTTCCAGCCCTTCGGACGAACCCGACACGCCGATGAATTTCTCGACATAGTCGTACCAGGGGGCGACGTCGGCATAACGGATCGGCCAGTCGAGGCCCTCGCCATCGGTCTTGTTCGCGGAGAAGTCGATGTCCGACCAGCGATAGCACTGCCGGCCCCAGATGAGCGATTTGCCACCGAGCTGGTAGCCGCGGAACCAGTCGAACTTCGACCCGGGTGCCTCCGAATAGGGGTTCTGGGCGTCGTTCACCCAGTGCTGCTGCGTATATTCGTTGAAGAACATACGCTTCTTGCTCTGGACGAAATACTCGCGCTTGTAGAGATTCGCGTCGCCGAAGCCCTGAAACGGCATGTCCCAAGGCGCCTTCATCTCGTTGACGTAGCCGCTCTGATGCTCGATCGGCGGACCGCGCTCGATCATCAGCACTTTCAGGCCCTTCTCCGTGAGCTCCTTGGCCGACCAGCCCCCGGTGATCCCGGAGCCGACGACGATCGCATCGAACTGCGGTTCCATCAGATGATATTCTCCACCCAGTAGTTGGAGAGGTACGGCACTTCGTCCACTCCGACGTCGGCGCGATATTTGGAGCCGGGAACGAGGTCGAAGGTCAGTTCCTTCGCGCCGCCGATCTCGGTCGTGTAATAGGATTGGACGATACCGCTCTTCACCGTGCGCCACAGCTTCTGGTCGAGCGGCGCGTTGGGATCGGGCGGCCCCGGATGGGCATAGGTCGCGGCATCGAGGGCTTCGAGAATTTTCACCTGCTCGCTCGGCGCCATCGCGAGAAAGCGACGCGGCTTGACCTTGGAGTCCAGGACAGCCGCGAGCCGGCCGAGGGTCAGTCCGTCGCCACCGAAAAGGCCATGGCGAAGCGCGTTTGGCAGGAAGTCGGCCACCCCGGCTCCGACCGCCCCAGGCGTATCGGTGGCGGGTATGACCATATCGCACAGCTTCTCGACAAACTGCGGAGTTGCCAGTTCCGGCGCGAGTTCCGGCACCGTGTTGGCGGACTTCCAGATGAGTGCGCCTGCGGACGTCGCAAAGAGCGCGAGGACGCCGCCCCTCAGGAGCGCACGGCGTTCCATGCCGGGCGCAGCCGCATCCGGATTTGGAACGCCGCCAGCCATCAGGCTGCCTCGGCCATGAACCGGTTCGCCATCGCGTGATGGCGGCGGATCTTGTCGAAGCCGTCGGCGTCGTTCCACATATGGCCTTCATATTCGCTCGACATGAAACCGCTATAGCCGCCTTTGACGAAGACGGGCAGCACGCGGGCATAGTCGACCGCGATCTCGTCGCCATTGTCGTCGAAGTCGAAGAACTTGCCGTGGATGTGGATCACCTGGTGCATGATCTCGGCCCAGCTTTCGGGCGCGGCGCGACTGAACAGGCCGAAGATGATAACGAGGCTCATGATCTCGCGGTCGGGATAGCCCTTCTCGCGGGCTGCAGCGATGTAGCGCTCGCGGCGCGCATAGGGATCGCCTTCCTGGTGCCAGAATTCCTGTGCCAGCGTGATGAGATCTTCCGGGATCCCGTTTTCGCGTTGCGCCTCGAAGAAGCTCGGCGGAACCGCGCGCGCGCTGGCGCCGAAGTCCGGAATGAAGCCGAGCATCGGCGAGCCGACCCGCTCGTACATCTCGCGGTAGGCGAGCACGTCGGGATGCTGGGTATGATGCGGCGCGTGGATTTCGAGACCCATCTTCACGCCGAGGCGTTCGGCGGCTGGCGCCAGGCGCTCGATGACGGCGGGGCCGGCCGGGTATTGGTAGCGAACGAGCGGAAAGCCGAGCTTGGCCGCCGCTTCGAGCTGCCGCTCGTGATAGGTCACCGATTCATCGTCGCTCATCGGCTTGTCCGGATCGATGCGGATGTCGGCGTTGATCCCGAGGCAGGAAAGGGTCAGGCCCGTCTCGGCGATAAGGTCCTTGAACCAGCCCGCATATTCGTCGGTAACGACGGGAAAGCCCTTGATGCTCTGGAAGCCCACGACTTCGAGACCGGGGCCGAGATTCTCCGCGGCGACCTTCCGGACGAGCTGTTCGAACGTATATTCGCGTCCATGGAACGCGGGCGTCATGCTGTAGAGCGTGGTGCCTAGTTTCAGGCCGCTGGTGCTGTCGGTCATCGATTGATCCTTATTGCGCGACAAGGGTCTTTGCGGTCCGCACGATGCGGTTCAGACCCATGATGTAGGGGGGGCGGAACGAGATGGTGACGGCGACGTCGTGGCTCGTACCCTTCGGCGTTTCCTTGCCATCGACATGCACGAAGGCGCTGTCGAGGACGTACCACCATTTGTCGGTGCGGGCGGCGAGGTCGGCCGGACGCAGCTTCTCGCCCTCCAGTTCGAACGACACCCGCGCGGGGTCGATCGTTTCGCCATCGATTTCGACAGCTTCGAGCCGGACGGTGGAAAGCGGAAGCGCACGGTACCAGGGCAGACGCACGTCGATCGTGCAGCCGCCGGGTTTGCTCGCCAGCCCATTATCGCTGACGACGCGATGATCCATCATGTTGATTGTTCCTTTCGATTAGCTTGCGAGTGCAGGGTCGGCAGGCCGGCCCCGGACAATTAGACTGAAGCGCCACCAGCCGAAGATCAGCAGGGCATTGGCGATGACCGGGCCGCCGTAGATCAGGAAGCGAAGCGCATCGTTCGCGGACTCCGAGGGAGCATGGGGCGAGTAGCCCGCGTAACCGAGCGCGAAGCCGGTCAGCGCGGTGCCGATCGCCATGCCGACCTTGAGACCGAAGCTCAGCGCTGAAGCGATGAGACCCTCCTCGCGATGGCCAAAGTTGGCCTCGTGCCATTCGACCGCGTCGGCGCCGAGCCGGAATTGCGAGGCCGCGCCAACGCCGCTCGGGATCGCCGAGATCACGAAGATGGCGATGAAGAGGGTCGTGTTCTGCTCGACAAAGGGCAGTGCGAGGATGAGTACGCTCTGGATGACGGCAGCGATGATATTGCCGCGTTCGAGACCGAAGGTGCGGACCCAGGTGCGCGCGATAGCACCGCCCGAAAGGATCATCACCGACATCAGCGGAAGCATGACCGAGATCAGGCCGGGGTTGCCGAGAACATCCTTCACGAAGAAGGCAAGGCACGAGACCTGCACGCCGATGCGGGCGAAAGTCAGCAGCTTCAAACCGAAGGCGACGCGCCAGACCGGGTTGGTCATGATGCTCTTGAGACTGCGGAAGACAGGCTGTGCCTGACTGGCGGGCTGAACATAGCGCTCGCGGCAATTGGCGAAGGTGAGCCAGTAGAGCAGCACGGTGATGACGCCGAAGAAGGCGGCGGTCAGCGTGAATCCCCAATGGCGGTCGCCAGCGCCGAAATATCCGACGAGCCCCATCGCGAGACCATAGGTGAAGATCGAGGCGATAGAGGTTGCCATCGCGCGGAACGAACCGAGCTGGATCTTCTCGTCCTCGTCGCGGGTCAGCATCGGTAGCATCGCGCTGAACGGAACGTAGAGGAACGAATAAACGAGACCGAGCAGCGTGAACGTTACATAGGCCCAGACGAGCTTGCCGGTTGCCGACCAGTCGGGAACCGAGAAGGTCGCGACGAAAAGGATGGCGAACAGAATCGGGGCGTAAAGAAGATAGGGGCGCGCCTTGCCGAGGCGCGACGATGTGCGGTCGACCGCGATGCCGGCAAGCGGGTCGAAGATCGCATCGAGCGTGCGGGTCACCAACATGAGCAAGCCGAGGGCTGCCGCAGGTATAAGCGCGACGTCCGTATAATAGATAAGGAGGAAGCCGGTCGCCATGTTCCAGGCAAGATTCGAGGCAACCTCGCCCGCACCGTAGCTGAGCTTCTCGCCCATGCCGAGGCGCGCGGCAGGCGCTTTTCCACCGATGTCCGATTGCACGCTCACAAAGCCTCTCCTTGAGTCAGGTCCGAGCGCCCATCTTGCGAGGCGTCTCTGCATTTGGCGTCGAAGCGAGGTGTGAGCCAGGGGGCCTCCGCGCCGTGCGATACCGCTGAAAACTGCTATCGGCGCACCCCTTTAAGGGGTCAACATCGCCACCCCGATAATGATTATCACCGTTGGTGATAATCATCGCCCGGATCAAAAAAATGCCGCCGGCAATGCCGGCGGCCCAGGCGGGAGGATGCCCCCGGGCCCACCTTGCGGCGGAACCGAGGACGGAAAAATCGGATCAGAACTTGAAGCTGCCGCGAAGACCGAAGGTGCGCGGTGCCTGGAATTCATAGTCGTTCGTGCCGGCGTTGTAGTTGCGCACGGCGCGAGCGAGGATGACCTCATTGGTGATGTTGCGGACGAAGGCCTGCACTTCCCAGATGCCGTTGTTCGGCGCATAGGTGAGCGAGGCGTTGCCAACGGCGTAACTGCGCGAGCTCGTGTCGAAGTCATTGAACACGGTGTAGTAGAATTTCGACGAATATTTGCCGTCGAGACGCGCCGTGATCTTGCCGCTCCCGATGTCGAAATCCTGCGAGACCGCCGCGCTCATCACGAACTTCGGTGCGTTAGGCAGATTGTTGCCGCCGATGTTGCGTGCGACGCCGTTGGCAGCGCTCGAACCATCCACGATCGTGATGCCATTGTCGAACTTCGTATCGAGATAGGCAGCATTCAGGTCAAACGTGCCGCCCTGGCCGAAGAGCGCCCGGAAGCTTCCTTCGACGCCCCAGATCTTGGCGCCGCCGGTGTTGAACACCTGGAGGAAGCCGTCGGCGATCTGGTTCGCCTGATAGTTGCTGTACTCGGTGTAGAAGGCCGACGCGTTGAGCTGGAGCGTGTTGCCCGACAGGCGGTTCTTCGTACCGACTTCGAAGGTTTTCACCTTCTCGGGGGCGTAGAAGGTCGTGCCGGCGTTCGTCACGTTGAAGCCCCCGGCCTTATAGCCCGTGTCGTACTTCGCGTAGAACAGCGAGTCGTCGCTCGGCGTGAAGTCGAGGCCGATGTGGTAGATGAACTGATCGTCCTTCAAGCTCGGCGCCTGGTTCACCGTCGTCGGCGGAGCACCGATGAACGGGCTTGCCAGCGCAGCGAGGTTGGTGACCGCGGTACCGACGCGCGACTTCTCGTCCCAGGTCTGGCGGCCGCCGACGCTGAGCTTCAGCTTGTCGCCGAGGCGGACCCCGAACTGGCCGAACACCGCTTCCGAGCGCGTCGTCACGTCAAAGTTGAAGCGGATCGCATATTGACCGGCACGGCACAGCGCGGCATTGGCGCCGCCCGGTGCGAATGCACCGACGCAGGCGACGTTGAAGATGCCGGCATCGACGACCTTATTGTCTTCCTTGAAGTTGAAGTAACCGCCCTGGAACGAGATCGTGTTGTCGGCCGGCGTCGCGATGCGGATTTCATGGTTCCACGTTTCGGGGAACTGGTTCTGCTTGAACACGCGCGTCGCCGGATAGGCGAAGGCCGGGTTCGTCGCCTCGGCGGCGTTATGATACTCGAGCTTTTCGTAGCCGCCGGCATAGGTCAGGCTCGCGTCGAAGGGCAGCTTGTCATAGCCGACTTCCCAAACGACGCGATCGCCGCGGATGCTGTTGTAGATCGGGGCGTAGCCGGGATAACGCTTCGCCTTGCCGAAGTCGGGGCGAGTGCGCAGCGCGCTCTTGAAATAGCCGGGCCCGTTGTCGTCGATATAGTCGTTCTGGTAGGCGACCCAGGCGTGGAAGCCATCGAAAGGCTCGACGAGGATTTGGGCGCGGATCGAATGGGCTTCCTCGTTGTTGGCCTCGATGTTCGTGCCGGTCAGGAAGCGATAGCCCTCGTGGTGACGAAGGACGCCCGACACGCGAACCTGCACCGCGTCCGAGATCCCGGCATTGACGCCGAGCTCACCATTGAATGTGCCGTAGTTGCCTACCTCGACCGAGCCATAGGCGCCGGTGTCGCGGCTGGGACGATTGGTGATGACGTTGATAAGACCGCCCGTCGAGTTACGACCATTGAGCGTGCCCTGCGGGCCCTTGAGGACTTCGACGCGGGCGACGTCATACATGCCGAGCTGCAGCGCATAGGGACGGTTGGTGAAGAAGCCGTCGCGCGAGAAGGGGACCGAGGGATCGCCGATTTCGGTCGTGTCGGTCGACGCGATGCCGCGGATCGCGACATAGGGCGTGCCGTTGTTGCTGGTGAAGTTCACGCTGGGATCGGCAGCGGCGAGCGACTTGATGTCGGTGATGCCCTGGTCCGCGAGATCTTCGCCCGAATAGACCGTGAGCGATATCGGCGTCTTCTGCGCGCTTGATTCCACGCGCTGAGCGGTCACCACGATATCCTGGATGCCCTGGCTATCTTCGGCGGTTTCGTCGGCGGGCGCAGTCTGCGCGGCGGCCATGGACGAAATGGCAAGCGACGCAGCGGCGGTGCTCGCAAACAGGATTCTACGCGTCAACATCTCTCTCCCCTTATCGGTCATTATCTCATTCGGAGTCCGCGTGGCGAAAAGATCGTTGCGACCCCCCCGACAATATTCAGTTCCGATGGCGTCCGATTGGAGCGAAGAGGATTATAACTCAATATCGCGATACATATAACAATCATCACCTGTGATGATTACGCGAGATACCATATCAGGTCGTGGATTATCGCTTTTTCCAAACGATTTGCGACCAAGTCGCTGTATTGAAGGCTCGCTGTGGCATCGAGCCCTCCGCAAGTTCAAGCACGAAGAAGGCCAGCCCTTGCCTGCTGGGGCGGCGCCCGCAGCGACAAATGACCGGCCTTTAGGACTTCAGTACGAAGCGGTGGGCTCCGGAAGGAGTGACTAGCCGGCGACCGACTCGGCCTCCTCGCGGCGCATCTTCGACAGCCGCCGCCGCGCCCGAACGGCCCCGGCGTCGACGTTGAGGATGACGGGGCGCATCTCCCAGAAGTCCTGACCATCCATCTCACGCTGCACCGCTTCGAGAATTGGGCGGTCCTCCTCGTCGAAAACCCGCTTGGCGAAAGCCTCGCTCTCGGGGCCAGGAAAGCAGTTATAGAAATAGTGTGAGGTGGTTTGCGTCTCCGGCGTGATGATGTGCGGATTGCGCAGGCGGCACACCCGAGGATCAGTGCGTTCGGCCCCAGCGGGCGCTGCCCCCACCTCAAGGAACATGGTAGCCGGCGCATTCCATCGCATGCGCGTCCAACGATCGGCCGGTGCATCCGCGAGCGGAACCGCGAAACGAGGGGCCGCGACATCTTCCACCGACCAGCAGGACCAGATGGTCCCGTCATCTTCCGAGCGTGCTTCGTGACGTCCCTTCATGAGCGCGCCCCCGGACTGGAAGGAGTCGCGATGAACAAACTCGACGTGGCTCAAATCCATGAGATTGTCCGAGAGAATTTCGAAGTTCGCGTCCATGCGTATATGCTTTTGCGCCATTGGCGCCGTTTCCTCGAGAAAGGCGAAATCGGGGATCGCCTCTTCGTCGGCCTCGGACGGCTCGCCGGCCCAGAACCAGAGAATGCCCCATCGGGCGACAATCTTCCGGCTAGGCAGGTCGGCGCCAGGCGGAATGAGATCGGAGAAGGGGTTCGAGACACATTTGCCGTCAGGCGCGAAGCGCAGGCCATGATAGCCGCACTCGATGAGATCGCCGCAGCGCCGTCCCATGTGAAGCGGCGCAAACCGGTGCGGACACCGATCGCGGATCATGGCGTAACCTCCGTTTTCAAGCTTGTAGAGCAGCCAGTCGATGTCGAGCAGCTTGCGCGGCATCATTTCGGCTTCATCGACCTCTTCTTGCCAAGCGGCCATGTACCAGACATTTTTGATATAGGCATCCGACACAGCTGGACACTCCCCATTAACAAAACCTATGGGTTTAGATAACAGACAATGATCCAAAGCGAAAGAGGGCGATTTGACCGATAGGGGTAAGGCGATCATCCGCCGCGATGCGGAGACAGTCACGGCGCGCATCCTCGATGCCGCGCAAGAGGAGTTCATGCGCGCGGGCTACAGCCAGGCGAACACGAACCGAATGGCGCGTGATTACGGGATTTCGAAGGCGACCATCTTCAAGCACTTCCAGACAAAGCAGGAGTTGTTCGAAGCCGTCATCACACGGATAGCGGAGCGTTGGCATGCGGCGATCGACTGGCCTTCGATCGAAGCCGACGACCCTGAAACCTGGCTCAATCGGTTTGGGACGAGCGCGCTCGCGCGCCTCTTGGAACCCGACGCCCTCTTCGTCAGCCGCAACGCCATTACCGAAGGATGGACCTATCCCGAGATTCGCCAGATTTGGCCGCGCCTCGCAACAAGGCCGATCGTCGAACTTCTCGCCAGCAAGCTCTCTACCTGGGCCGACGCCGGTCTGATCAAGGCAGAGAGTTCCGAAAATCTCGCACGGGCCTATCTCGATCTTGCATTCTCCGGCGAGGTCAGCCGCGCACTATATGCGGCAGCGAGCGCCCCTTCGCAGGAGGATATTAGCCGCCATGTAGGCGAGCGCACCGCGCTTTTCCTTAGGGGCTGCAGCGTCGCGAGCTGAGAGATCGTTTCGTCGGATTCCCATTGGTGACGAATTCATCAGAATCGTCCCTTTCCTAAATGCCGCCCCTCGATATATAAACCCGTGAGTTTTGATATTCCCGATCGCCACGACGGGAGCTTGCGGGAGGACGGGCTATGAACACCACGAGACGTGAGGCGATCGGCCTGTTCGCCGCCGCCGGATTGAGCGCCGCCGCAGTGCCCGATGCAAACGCGTCGACCGCGTCGGCAGGGGCGGGCGCCGATGCGGAGGGATGGAAGCCGCTGTTCAATGGCAAAGACCTGTCGGGATGGACCTTCTTCCAGGAAGGGTCCGGAAGCCGGGACCTCCACAACACGGTCGTCATCGAGGACGGCGCGATGCACATATTGGGTCCCCGATACACTGGCCCGGCTAAAGCAGGCATGGGATACCTGGCCACGGAACGGGCGCTCGGCGACTATCACCTCAGCCTCGAGTTTAAATGGGGCCCGAGACGATATGAGCCCCGGACGCTCTGGAAGCGCGACAGCGGCATTCTCTATCATGCCCCGATGGGCGAAGACTTCCTGTGGCCTGACTCGATGGAGTATCAAATCATGGAGCGGAACACCGGCGACGCCCTGCCCATCAATCACCGCGCGATACAGGCCGTTTCGCTCGGCGGCCTTCCCTCATGGCCAGAGGACATGCCGGGCAACACGAAATATGCCCCGCAGGTGAAAGTCGGAAAGACTCTGCGACAGAGGATACTCGCCGAGGGGTGCTTTGACGAACTCGAAGGATGGAACACCGTCGAGCTTATCGCCTCGGGTGACAAGGCGGCGCACATCGTCAACGGCCGCATCGTGGCTGCCCTGTACGGCCTTCAACAGCAGGATGCCTCTGCGCCGGGCGGCTATGTCCGCCTCGACAAGGGCCGTATCCTGCTCCAGATCGAGGCAGCGGAGATTCTCTTCCGCAATATCAAGATTCGCGCGATCTAGGACCCGTTAGCGAACAGGGAGAGCAGCGATGGACACTCGGCCAAGAAGCGACTCTGCGGCGCGCGAACGACATCGGTCGCTGGATTTCGTCGGTCTCCGGGCCCACGCCACCGCGGTGGGCCTGATCCAGCTCTGCGAGGAATTGCTCAATGCTGGGGTGCTGAGCACAGACGGCCTCGATCGAATCAAGGAGGCCATTTGCTCCGAATTGGCGGTAGGCAAGCGCGCCCGCGTTGCGGATCAACGAGACTTCGATGCGATGCTACGGCGCCGGGTCGATGCCATCTTTCCGGCAGCGCCCGGCCAGCCCGCTCGAAACGCAATTGGAACGGCTGAAGAATTCGAGGAGACCATGGGAGACTATCACGGAGCCTAGTGGGAGCCTCCCGCGGAGCGCGGGATCGCCGGCGCACCACAGGAATCAAGGTGCTGCTACAACATCGACGCTTCGCTGCGCCGGTCGTTGACGCCTGCGAGCGCCCGAACGGCAGACGACGAGGCGACCTCTCCCCGCCCTAGGAGCGCAAGATGGTTCTGCTCAAGCTTCGAAAGCTCGTACACATAATTGACCATGATATTTGCAGAGCTGGCGAGGCTGCTCGGTTCACCCTCGCAGAAATGCACCGCTTCGAGCCTTGCACCATTGCCGAGATGGAAGCGTCCGACTGGATCTGCGACCTCACCGCTGCGAGATTTCTCTTCGAGAAGATAACGGGCAGCGTGCGCTCGCAACGCTTCCCCCGTCGCACCTGCGGCGTTCTTCTCAGCCCATGCTCCGAAACCCGGGACCGGCGACATCGTCGCAAAAGTAGAAATCTGCGGCAATTCCGCATGCAGCCGCTCGACGACACGCTTGATCAGGAAATTACCGAACGGAATACCTCGCAGGCCGCGTTGGCAGTTCGATATCGAATAGAAGATGGCGGTGTTGACGCGCGCAGGATCGAGCAGAGAACGCGAAGGCGAAATCAGCTCATCCAGCGAGATTGGGAGGCCTTGAGTGAGGGCCACTTCGATAAAGATCAGCGGCTCGTCGGCTAGTCGCGGATGGAAGAAGGCATAGCAGCGCCGATCGGCGGGCGCGAGACGACGACGGAGTTCATCCCACCCGTCGATAGCATGCACGGCTTCGTAGGCGATGATCAGGTCGAGGATCGCGGCCGGGCTGTGCCAATCTATTGCTCTGAGTTCGAGGAAGCCCGCATTGAACCACGAGGTGAAGACATGGGCAAAGTCGGCGTCCAGTTCGCGGACCGACGCAAAATCCTCAAGTTCGAGAAGGTCCGAACGCATTCCAACCAGTTGGCGCGTCCCGTCCGGAGCAAGATTCAATAGTTGAAGCAATTGCCTCGGACGAGCCTCCGTCGCAGCGTGAAGCGCCGCTAGCGACGCAGCGTCTGCTTTCTCTCTCCACAATCCAAAAGCGGTCTCTACACGATCTCCATCAAGTGGAAAGCGCGATGCAAGCATACGTAGAAACGCATGTCGGGTAGATCGCCCCGACAGGGCGTAGAGGCTTAGCAGTTCAGCAGCGAGCCCCGGCCCGGACACAGTGCGGCGCGGCGACAACAGTTCCTGCGCGAGCGCGACGAGGCCATCTGCCGACGGCATCGTCGACTGCTTCCCGAGGAAACTAAGTAGAGTGTTTAGCCGTCTCCGCGCAGCCCCCGCCCAATGCGTTGCGCCGCGCGCGCCGCGAGCCTTTGCGAACGCACGTTTTGCGAGACTAGCCAACAGCGATTCCGCTCACATCAAATTTTTCCACCATGGTTGCCCCCACTGTCAGCAAGCTCGATCTGAATATGCTGAGCCATTGCAAGGCTAACAATGTCGCGGCGGGATTATCGTTATCACCTCTGGTGATAGTTGCGCTAACCCGAGAGCGGACGTAAAATTCCGCATTGCAGCAGGCGTCACACCCGTGTGTCCGCTTTTCGGTGCCGCGCGGTGCGGACCACAAGGCAGAATTTCGGGCGCGAAGCTGCCTTTCCAATCTTCCCGCTCGACTTCCCCTTGGAACGAAGCATTGCTGCTGGAGCCGCGACATACTGAATCGCGGCCAGCCCCAGCCGATCGATCGGCGGGGCTCTGGGTGGTGGGCCCGGCATGTCGCCGGGTCTCATCAGGAGACCACCCATGACCAAGAATGCCGACACCAACACGAAAGCGCTGCGCGAAGGCAGCAAGGCCGCCACCCTGCTCGAGATGCTCCAGCGCAAGGACGGCGCCACCCTCGAAGAAATGACCGAACGTACCGGCTGGCAATCGCACAGCGTGCGCGCCGCAATGACGGGTTTGCGCAAGAAGGGCCATGTCATCGAGAAGCGCGCGACCGGCAACACGACCGCCTGGTTCATCGGAGCCACGGCATGAGCCGCAAAGCGGGAGTCACGAGCGCGGTCGCGGCGATTGCTGCGATGCCCCTCGCCGAGCTTCGGGTAGAGTGGGAGCGGCGCTACGGCGCTGCTCCCCGTCACCGCAGCGCCGACTTGCTCCGCCGCGTCCTCGCATGGCGTGTGCAGGCCGACGTCTATGGCGGGCTCGATGCAACAACGCAGAAGCTGCTTGCCCGCGACGACCTGCCGCTGCGTGTGGTTCCGCCGCCCGGTATGCGCCTCGCCCGAGAATGGGCCGGCCGCACCCATGAGGTCGTCGTGATCGAGAGTGGGGTCGTCTATGAGGGCAAGACCTGGGGAAGTCTCTCCGAGGTTGCACGCCATATCACGGGCATGCGCTGGAACGGCCCGCGCTTCTTTGGTCTCCGGCAGGCGAATGTGCGATGAGCAGCGCTCCGCGGCGGCGCTGCGCTATCTATACGCGGAAGTCGACCGAGGAAGGGCTCGACCAGGCGTTCAACACGCTCGATGCCCAGCGCGAGGCTTGCGAGGCTTATATATTATCCCAAGCCGGCGAAGGCTGGGAATGTCTTCCCGATCGCTATGACGATGGCGGCTGGTCGGGCGGCAACATGGATCGCCCTGCCCTTAAAGCCCTGCTCGCCGATATCGCGCGCGGACGCATCGATATCGTTGTCGTCTACAAGGTCGACCGGCTCACCCGCAGCCTCATGGACTTCGCGCGCATCGTCGAAACCTTCGACGGCAATGACACGTCGTTCGTGAGCGTGACACAGGCATTCAACACCACGAACAGCATGGGACGCCTGACCCTCAATGTCCTCCTCTCGTTCGCGCAGTTCGAGCGCGAGGTCACCGGCGAGCGCATCCGCGACAAGATCGCAGCTAGCCGGGCCAAGGGCATGTTCATGGGCGGCAATGTACCGCTCGGCTATGACCTTGGCGACCGGAAGCTCGAGGTGAACGAGAGCGAGGCAGAGACCGTCCGGCATATCTTCACCCGCTACCTTGACCTCAAATCAGTCCCCGCACTCGCGAAGGAGTTGGCGACAGAGGGCATCCGCTCGAAGCGCTGGACCTCGCGGGCGGGCAAGACCCATGGCGGGCTGCCGTTCCATGTCGGGGCGCTCGCCCATATCCTCAGGAACAAGGTCTATCGGGGCTACGCCGTCCACAAGGGCAAGGCGCATGCCGGGGAGCATGAGGCGATCGTCGACAAGGAGCTGTTCGATGCCGTGCAGGCGCAGCTCGACGACAATCGGGTCAAGCACAGCGCGCGCAAGACCCGCGCCGCCTCGTCGCCGCTCACTGGCAAGATTCATGACGCCGACGGCCAGCCGATGAGCGTGAGTTTCTCCTACGGGCGGGGGAAGAAGATGTACCGCTATTATGTCAGCGACTGCCTCCTTCCCCGCACCGCGAACATGCCGACCAATCGCGAGGGGCAAAGGTTCTCGGCGGCGCGGATTGAGCGGGCGATCAATGTCGGGCTCAAGGACCTAGTCATCGATCAGCATGACGCCGATCTGTTCGGCGCCATCACCAAGGTCACGGCCCTCGGCGAGCGGCTGTTCGCTGAGATCGATGTCGCGACGATCGCCGACGACAGCGCGCTCGGCGCGACCCGGCTGCTTCGCAAGGCTGAGTTGATCGATGCCGACGCGAAGATAGAAGGAGACACCCTGCACCTCTCCGTACCGCTGCCACCCGATCGGCGGGGGCGGACGAAGGCGTCGCCCGACAAGGGCATGGCCAGCACCGACATCAAGGTGTCAAACGGCGTTCAAAAGGGACCCCCGATCGGCGTCGAAGAGGGACCCCCTTTTCGGATAATATGATGCTGGTTTGTTGAAGATGGCCTTGCGCTGC
>NZ_LNRZ01000007.1 GCF_001468265.1 Sphingopyxis sp. H050
CTGCCACGCGCTGGGATGAACTCATGCCTTGGAACTGGCAGCCAGATCAGCAACCGATCGCCGAAGCCGCCTGATCTGCGGCCTCCAGCTCACGCTTACAAATCGAGCGCATCACCCGCATATTGCGCAGCTTGTTTGACCCGTCGCAGGTCCAGGCGCCGGCGCCCGGATGCATCAAGCGCATCATCCTCATCGGACCCTATGCGCGGCGATCCTGGTACGAAGACAGCCGGACGATCGAATTTTCCGATTATGAATTCTGGGTCGTCGTTAATCACCCCCTCTTTGCCGACGAGCGCTGCTGGCGACACGCGCGCGCAACGATTGACCGCGAACTGGGCAATCGCTGCGCCGTGGATGTCGAAGTTTACTCGAAGTCCGATATCCGCGCCGCGAAGTCCGAACGCGACACTTTCATCCTCGGCCGGATCGAGGCCGGTATCGCCCTTTACCGCGCCGCGCGGGATGCCCCGCTGCCCACCCGAGGCAATCGGGAGGGACGGCCATGACCGCCCCCGGTCCGTTCGCCTCCTTCGATCAATTCTACCGCCTCGAGAACCGGCAGCTATTGCACTTCTTCAGGCGTCGCGTGGGCCGCGAGGAAGCCTCTGACCTCACGCAAGAAGCATTCACGCGCATGCTGCGGACCGGCGCATTCGAGCGGGTCGAAAATCCTCGCGCCTACCTCTTCCGTGCTGCTCACAATCTCGTGATCGAGCGAGCACGCCAGAGCAAACGCAAGGGAAAGGGGTTGTTCCCTTTCGATGACGATCGTGACGCGCCAACCGGTCCAGAACAGACGTTGGCGATGGAAGCATCGGATCTGCGGCGGGGTTTACGACGCGCACTTCTTGCAATGCCTCGTCGCACGCGGCGCATATTTCTAATGCACCGGTTACGGCGACAGACTTACCGGGAGATTGCCGAGGAAATTGGCATTCGCGAACAAGGAGTCGAGTACCATATGATGCGCGCCCTCGCGCGATGTCGAAAGGCGGTGGCGTTTCAACGGTGGTGATTGGGCAGCGATGTCAGACCTTGATCGGTAATTGATGTAGTCGGTAATCGCAGCGCCGCTAAGCTCCGTGGTTGCATTGCCGCCCCGAACGAAGAAGCGCTGCTCCTTCCCATCCTTCAGGAATGCGCCTTTCGGACCCGGTTCGCACCGGACCATGAGACCCCTCTCACTGGTCTCCGAAGTGGGGATGGACATAGGCCGGTGGACGAGCAGAAGACAGGCTAGGGCAGCCGGTCCTCATACATCTTCCGGTTACGGCGGCGCTGTCGCCTGTATCGCTTGGTCTGTGTGTTGTGCCTTAGATACGCAACAACAGCGATTGCAGCGATGACCAACAACGCGATAAGCCCGTAGGCAATCCAAATTCGCAGTTCGATGATTTTGACTCCGGCTCGAATGAATCGAGACCCCGCGCTGATACGCGCCGCTTGCGTAATAGGTTCCGGTGCGGCTTTCCTACAATATCCCGGCCTGTCATGCCCAACGGATGAACCACGAACCAAATTGGAAAGATCGCGCCGAAGCCGCTAATTACTGGCTGCTATCGGCGGTTGTCGCCGGATCATTCGCCGCGTGGCTGATTGCCGCCGTTCGCGTAGCGCTCGGCTGAACCGTGGGTTTGTAAACCACATAAACGCCACTATGGCCCAATGGCCCAAGCTTCCTCAGTTTCTGAAATCTTTTAGGTTTTCTGCACCCTCCAGGTTTCTTAGTATTTTTAGTCAGTTATGTATAAACTGCTCGGCGACGTTCGAAGGATCGCTCATCACGTCATCGAGCTTCAACCCGCAGGTTATGCGAGGCCAGATCGACAGCACCGCCGCCGCTTTCGTTTTGATAGCGCACAGTCACGGTGTCTGCGGCCGATACATAAGCGGTAAGCGTGACGCCCGCCTGATCGATGGAGATTGCGGCAGAGGCGATCATGCCCATCCTCGCGCCTATGCACGTCACCGTCGTACTGTGAGCGGCGCCGTCTGCGATCCTTCTTGGATCATATGTCTTTGATCCACCATAACGGAAGTCCGTCACGTTCGCTCCAAGTGCGCTGTTATCTACGTTCGCCGACGCCCCAACCACCACGTTGCCAGACACCACACAGGTAGCTGCGCCAGAATCCACGGTGATGCTACCAGCAATGGAGTTGCCGGAGACGGCGTTATCTGTCCCCTTGACGATCATTACCCCGCCCAGAGTGCTGATGCGCGATCCCGACAAAATGACCTTCTTCGACGCCGCACCGAAAAAAACATCTCGAGTGTAAATGCCAGTCAGCAAGAGATTGTCTGCACCGCCCGTGTCGATTAGGACGCCAGTGGAAGCGACTCCCACCAAGTGACGCGGGGTCGCCTCAGTATCGGCTTCTGGCATCTGGATTGCTGCTAGCGCCGGGTTTGTCCGGTCGTAAATCCCGCCGATGATGCGAAGCTGAGAGCCACCGTTGTTTGCGGTCACCTCGACCGCATAGCCATACATGTCTAGGATATTGACGTTCTGAAGCGTGATATTCGAAGTGTCGGCGCCGATCACCAGACCACGACCCGCAAGCTTCCCCGTGTAGATTCCGCCGTTCCCCTGTAATCCGATGTCCCGCAGGCCGGAGCCTGCCGCCATCGTGAACATATCGCCGTCGCTATCGACCTTCGCGATGCGGGTCGTCAGCGGGCTTTCCCCATAGAGAACCTGACCGAACGCCAGCGCCTTTCCAGAAGGAACATAGCTGTATACCCCGATGGGGAAAAAGACGTGCTTGCCCGTGTCGATGGCCGCATTGATTGCGGCAGTGTCAAGAGCTGCGTTGCCACCGACGGCACCGAAGTCTTTGACGCTCACTATGTCGCGAGCTTTGGACTGCGCAGTGCGGGTAATAGCTCCCGCTTCTGATTGCTGGATCCCGACCATCTCTCCGCCAGCGGACGAGCGGAGACGATCGATCGATTGCGCCAGCGCCGTTAAGCTCTGCGGCGTCTCGCCTGTGGCAGCGCCAGTCTTTGCAGAGGAGTCCCATATCGCGAAGGACCCTGCCGCTGCCAACAGACCGCGTCGCCCGATTTTTCCGCCGCTATACCTCATAATGTCTCCGTTTGTTCGGTCGCAATCGATGCGCTCACGCAAACTGTTATGTAATTTGCAGGCCTATGTCTCACGCAGCGAGAAAAGGGATGGCAGAAATCAGCCCGGCAACGGAGGCTCTAGCGACGACGGCGGACAGCATCCAGAAATTGGCCGCCTCAGTGCGCATTCGCCAGTTGGGCGGCTACGGCGAACTTCTTGCTGACATTGACGCCGGTGAGGCGCCACCCGTCGGCTCGATCACGTCGCGATCGGTAGTCCGATAGAGCCGGGCCCCACGGTAACTTGCTAGGCGGAATGATGCGCTCGCGCGACAATCTCTGCTATTCGCTGAGCAGCGAGGCCGTCGCCGAACGGATTATGCGCGCGGGACATCGCCAAATAGGCTTCGCTATCGTCCAAAAGGCTAAAGATTTCGGTCACGATACGGTCCTTGTCGGTGCCCACAAGCTTTGCCGTGCCGGCGGTAATACCCTCGGGCCGTTCGGTCGTATCGCGCATGATGAGCACGGGCCTGCCGAGCGAAGGTGCCTCCTCCTGCACGCCGCCGCTATCGGTAAGCACGAGATCGGCTTCTGCGAGCAGTCGTACGAAGTTAGGATAGTCGAGCGGGTCGATTAGTGCCACGTTGGAAAGCGCAGCGAGCAGCGGTTCCATTGCGCTTCGAACCTGCGGATTCGGGTGTACCGGGAAGATCACCGCGACATCGGGTCGGCCTGCGATGGCAACGATAGCTTCGGCGATCGCGCGCATTCCACCACCGAAATTTTCCCGCCTGTGAGAGGTGACGGCGACGATGCGCTTGCCTGCAAAGCGTTCGACCAGCGGATCAAGGCTAGCGGCGAGCGATGGATTCTCGTCGATCCGGGCTTTCGTCGCAAGTAGCGCATCGATCACGGTATTGCCGGTAACATGAATCTGCTCGGTCGGCACGTTCTCCGCGCGCAACGCCGCCGCCGCGGTTTCCGTCGGGGCGAAATGCAGGTCGGCGACAGTGCCCGCAACCTTGCGATTCACCTCTTCGGGCCAAGGATGATAAATATTGCCGCTGCGCAGCCCAGCCTCGACATGACCGACAGGGATCTTGCGAAAGTAGGCGGCAAGCGTTGCCGCCATTGTCGTCAGTGTATCGCCGTGGACGAGGATACGATCGGGCTTCTCGAAGTCGAAGGTCTCGCCGAGTCTCGTTACGAGGCGCGCAAGTAGAGTATCGAGGGACTGGTTTGGCGTCATCACGTCGAGATCCACGTCGGGGGTGATTCGCGCGATTTCAAGAACTTGGTCGAGCATCTCGCGATGCTGGGCGGTCACGCAGACGCGAACGTCGACGCCTGAGATCTGCTGAAGCGCATGAATCACCGGAAACATCTTGATCGCCTCGGGCCGCGTGCCGAACACGACCAAGACCTTTCGTGCCGCCGAATCCGTTGATAAACGTAATTCCGAACTCATAAATCAGAAGCTTTCCCGGCGAATCCTTTGGCCCCCTTAGCGTAAAGCTCTTGCCGCTCGCTTAACTTCGCACTATTCGGCGCGCCGGTCACAGGATTCTGGCTCGAAACGGTCCAACAGAGCTACCAGGGACCGTAGCATTTGCCGTCGAGGGGGCGGGCAGATGGTACATTCCTTTGTAATATAAGAGTTTCACTCGAAAAGCCCCATATGTCCTTTCTTGGTTTCCTGAAGCGCCGCCAAGGCGGAGAGCGCGTAGCGGACGCAGCGTTGCCGCGTGTACCGGCAGGTGAGCGCGTCTATGCCATCGGCGACATTCACGGCCGCGACGACCTGTTCAAACAGCTTCTGGCCAAGGTCGAGGCGGACAATGCCGCGCGCGGCAAGGCTTTCACGACGCTGATCCTGCTTGGCGACCTCGTCGACCGCGGTCCCGATTCCGCTTCGGTCATCGAGCGCGCGCTAGGTATCGGTGCGCCATTCGACAAAGTCGCAATGCTTGTCGGCAACCATGAGGAATGTTTTCTCGCGGCGCTGACAGGCGACCTAAAGCGCGTGCGCTATTTCATACGTATCGGCGGGGACGCCACGATCCGCAGCTACTGGTGCGACGATGCTGCCTACGCGGCGATGACCTTCGAGGAAGTGGCTGAGCAACTGCCCGGAAAGGTTCCGCAGGCGCACGTCGACTTCCTCAACCGCGGCGAGGACATGATCCAGATCGGCGACTATGTCTTCGTCCATGCGGGCATCCGCCCCGGCGTGCCGCTGGACCGGCAGAAATTGCCCGATTTGCGCTGGATCCGGGAGGAATTTATCCACGACGATCAGGACCACGGCGTAACAATCGTCCATGGTCACACGATTTCCGAAGATGTTGACGAAACGCGGAACCGTATCGGAATAGACACCGGCGCCTATCTGACGGGACGTCTGACCGCGCTGGGCCTGGAAGGCGACCGGCGCTGGTATCTCGATACTGCGGATTTCGAACTCAACTAGTTTTTTGCCCGCTTTAAGACGAAGCGATAGACTCTGCACCGGTTGGGTCGCATTACCGGCTGCACAACGAATATTGGACAGGAATTCGATGAAGCCGACAAGGTCGATGAAGCCGGTATCGGGCAACTTGCTGCAAAACGACTTGTCCCCGGCGACGCGTCTTGTTGCGCTTGCGCTGTTCGTTTTCGCGGTCGCGCTGACCGGCGGCGGCTCGCGGAGCGATATCGCGTCGCTGCCCCTGCTGCGCGGCTTCGCCGCGCTGACCTTCTTTGCGATGCTCGCATTCGTGCCGACGGTGGTATGGCGGGGTATACGGTTTCCGCTTATCCTGCTCGGCCTGCTGGCCGCTTGGATGGTCGTGCAGCTGATCCCGCTGTCCCCCGCCATTTGGAGCACCCTGCCGCTTCGCGATCGTGTCGTCTCGATTGACGAGTTGCTGGGGGCGGGGGATCGGTGGCGGCCAATCAGCATGACGCCGACGCAGACTGTCAACAGCCTGCTGGCGCTGATCGTGCCTGCGGCCGCCCTGCTCGTCGCCGCCGCAGTGCCCGCCGGCGAAAGGATACGACTGTGGTGGGCCATTTGGGGTTTCGGCGTGGCGTCAGCAGTTTTCTGTCTGTTCCAATTCGTCGCCGGGCCGCGAAGCCTATTTTACCTCTACCGCATCACCAACGAGGGCTCGCTCGTCGGCCTGTTCGCCAACCGCAACCACAACGCGCTGTTGCTCTCGCTTTCGATACTGTCAGCCGGCTGGCTCGCGGTAAACGAGATAGCGAGCCGTACGAAGCGGCCGCTGATCGTGCCGATGCTGATCGGCAGCATGGTCTTTTTCCTGTTGCTTATCCTGATCATCGGATCGCGGTTCGGCCTCGTTTTTGGGTCGGTGAGCCTTCTTTCCTGCTACTTGCTTGTCCGGTGGAGCTATCGGTTCGAGCCCAAGCCGATCAATCAGGCACGGGGCCGGGCGCATCGCCGTGCCGCCGCGGCAGCACCGGCCGCAAGGCCCGCTAGGCGTATCCTTCTGAACCTGCTTCCCTTCCTGCTGATCGCGGGGCTTGTTGCGGTCTTTTATTTCTCCGGCCGCGACAACACGGTTGCGCGTCTCGTCGATGGGGACGGTGCTGAGGAAATCCGCATCGCGGCACTGGGAACCGTCGCCTCGCTGGCGAAAGGACAGTGGCTTCTGGGGTCGGGCTTCGGTTCGTTTGCCAGCGTTTATCAGATTGTTGAGCCCGACGCGCTGCTACGGCAGGACTATTTCAACCAAGCACACAATGACTGGCTTCAGTTGCCGATCGAAGGCGGATTGCCTGCGGTCCTCATCTTTCTGGCGGGCGCGTCATGGATTGTTTCGGGCCTAGTCGGTGCACTGCGGCAACGCTCGCGACCGTTCGGGGTCGAATTTGTCGAGCCGATCGTTCTTGCCGGGGCCTTCGCCTTGATCGTGCTGAATTCGATTGTAGATTATCCCTTGCGAACTCAATCGCTTGCGATGATCGCCGTATTTCTGCTCGTTATTCTCGCGCGGCTGCGCCCAACAACCGAAGATTCGGTGCCGTGGGGCTAAAGAAGCTTCCGCAACCTCGATTTTCTTCCTATGGCCGGGCGGCCTTTACCAAATAATCTTGCTTGGAACCTTTTTATATGACCGGCTTGCGTTCCCTTGTTGTTTTTGCCTGCCTGGGCCTCGCGGCTTGCGGTGGGAAGCAGCCCGTCGCGAATGTGCCGACGAGCGGCGTTACCCTGCTCGAAGCTCTGCCGCAGCCGACCGGTGTCGATACCCAGCAGGCATCGCGCCAGACGTTTGTAGGTCCCTTTACCGAGCTTACGGTCGAAGTGTATGGGGTTCCGGATCTTACGCGCGAAATTCTGACTGACGGCAACGGTCGCTTTTCCTATCCCTTCGCGGGAACGCTTGACGGTGCGGGGAAGACGACGGCCGAACTCGCGACCGAGATCGAAGGGCGGCTCGCCGGACGCTATGTCCGCAACCCGCAGGTCACGGTCAATCTGAAGGCGTCGAGCAACCCCGCACTGCTGATGTCGCAGGCCGTAACGATTGACGGCGAAGTGACCAAGCCCGGACAATATCCGCTGGTCGGCAAGCAGACGCTGATGCGCGCGATTTCGTTGGCTGGCGGCATGTCCGACTACGCCAAGCTCGATGACGTCCTCGTGTTCCGCAAGGTCGAGGGCAAGCAATATGTCGGCATTTATAATCTGAAGGCGATCCGCCGCGGCAATTACGCCGATCCTGAGATTTTCCCTAATGACATCGTCATAGTGGGTAACTCGCCGCAGCGCCGCCTGTTCGAGGATGTGATCAAGGCGACAACATTGCTGAGCACGCCGCTGGTGGTGATCAGCAACCTCGGAAACAACAGCAACTAAGACCCGCAATTTCTAAACGGATGAAGCTGAATATGGATAGCGCTAGAGGCCGGCGATCGGTCGTGACTGCGGGAATTACTGAGGTCGACGCTGAGGCGCCGGCATATCGCGGTGGCTTTTTCGACATGCACATGCTGGAGCGCGCCTTCGTCGCGGTCCTCAATCACAAAGTGTGGGTCGCGGGTGCGCTCCTGACCTGCCTGTCGCTCGGCCTGATCGCGACCTTCCTGATGACACCGCTCTATACGAGCACGTCGCGTATCGAAATTTCGCCGCAAGCGCCGGTTGAAACCGACGTCGAAGGCGCGCGCGAAAAGACAATTGCCAACGAAATCGCTTTCTTCAATACGCAGTACAGCCTCCTAGAATCGCGCTCGCTCGCGGCGCGGACGGTTCGTGCCGGCAATTTGCTAAATGATAAGGAATTTCTTGCCGTCTACGATCTGGCCGAGGCTGAAGAAGGCGGTACTCCCAACAGCGCACAGCGTACGCGGATGGCCGAGCGCGCCGAGAAGATACTGCTCGACGCGGTCAGCATTTCGCCAGTGCGTCAGTCGAGCCTTGTCGACATCAGCTTCTCGACGCCGTCGCCGGGCCTTTCGGCGAAACTGACGAACCTGTGGGTCCAGCAGTTTGTTGCCTCGAACCTCGATCGGCGGTTTGCCGCGACCAGCGATGCGCGCAAGTTCCTCGAGCAACGCATCACTTCCCTCCGCCGTAATCTGGAAGATTCGGAACGCGAACTGATCACCTATGCCACCAATAGTGGCATCATCACGATCGAAGGACGCGTCGATCCCGTCAGCGGTCGAACGGTTTCGGAGCGCACACTTGCGTCTACCGACGTAGAGAAGATCAGCGAAGCGCTGGCTAAGGCGCGCGACGAGCGCGTGCAGGCTGAAAGCCAGTTAAACAACTCAACTTCGGCGGCAGATAGCTGGAGCAACAATGCGGTCAGCGGACTGCGGCAGAAGCGCGCGGAGCTTTCGGCCGACGTCGCGCGGCTCAGTGCCATATATGGCGACGAATATCCCGAACTGCTCTCAAAGAAGGAGCAGCTTGCGACGCTGACTCGCAGCATCGAGGCTGAAACCGGACGCGCGCGCAACATCAACCGCGAAACTTATTCGGCCGCGGTTAAGCGCGAAAACGATCTTGTCGGCGAGCTCGACAAGATCACCGGCAAGTATCGCGACCAGCAGCGCCGTTCGATCGAATATGCGATCCTGCAGCGCGAAGTCGACACGAACCGGCAACTCTATGACGGCTTGCTCCAGCGCTACAAGGAGATTGGCGCCGCTGGTGTCGGGACGAACAATATCTCCGTTGTTGATACGGGAATGCCGTCGCGCAAACCGTCGAGCCCCAACCTTTTCCTGAACCTAGCCCTTTCGCTGCTTGCCGGCCTAGGCCTGGCCGCTGCTCTGGTATTCCTACTCGAACAGCTGGACCAGTCGATCCGCGATCCGAGCGAGGTCATTGATCGCTTCGGTCTGCCGCTCCTCGGGTCGATCCCGAAGGTCGAGGCCAACGATTTCGAAGAACTGCTGCTCGACAAGAAGTCGATGGTGTACGAAGCCTATCTGGCAGCGCAAACCAACCTAACCTTCCTGACGAACCATGGTGCGCCTCGGAGCTTTATGCTGACCTCAACGCGCCCTGCAGAAGGAAAGAGCAGTTCGGCGCTCAGCCTAGCAAGCGTGTTCAGCCAGACCGACAAGAGGATCATCCTGATAGACGCCGACATTCGCAGCCCGTCGCTGAACGAGATGCTGGAAATCGACAACAAGATCGGGCTCAGCAACTATCTGACGGGTTTCGACGACATCTCTGCGTTGGTCGAAACGTCGCCCGATTTCGGGTTCGACTATATGCTCGCCGGCCCGATGCCGCCAAACGCCGCGGAGCTGTTCAGCTCTGCGCGCCTCGGCCAGCTAATTGACGTCCTACTGCGCGACTACGACCATGTCATCCTTGATGCGCCGCCCGTTCTGGGTCTCGCCGACGCGCCGCTGCTGGCGCGTGCTGTCGAAGGTGTGATGTTCACGATCGACGCTTCGAGCAACAGCTCGCGGGCCATCAAGTCTGCCCTTGCCCGCCTGCGGCAGACCGGCGCCCAGATCTATGGCGCGCTCGTCACCAAGGTGGGTCGCCGCAACGAAATCTATGGATACGGATATGGTTACGGGTATGGTTACGGCTACGGCTATGGGGCGGACAAGAAAAACGGCGGCGAAGGCTAAGTAGTCCGGTCAAAGATATGAAGTTGTTAGGTAAATCCTATCTGCTCCTCGGCGTAGGCCTCGTCACGGGCGTGGCTGCCGCCGCACAGAGCTATTCGATCGTCAATCAGAGACGGGCGCCCGAGCGATCGCTGATGCTGGGCCTGCCGTTTGATGGGACTGCGAAAGGATCGCTGGCGAACTTGATGCAAACCGCGCGCGTTGCCAAGGATCCGCGGTCCATGCCGACGAAGAGGGAAATCGCTTTAGCGCGGCAGGCGTTCGCGTCGGAGCCGTTAGCATCCTCCTCGCTTCCGATCCTGATCGAGGCAGCCGCCGCCACAGGCAAAGGTGGGCAGGCAAGGCAATTGCTCCAGCGCGCTGCCCAGCTAACCCGGCGTAACAATTTGCTCAATGCGATGCTTATAGACGACGCGACCAAGCTCAACGATCCGTCGCGCGCGGTGGTGCTGCTCGGACGGGCGATGACCGTCAATTACAAGGTGCGCGATCTTTATGTCGGACGAATGGCGGCGGCGACAGTCAGCCCTGGTGCATTAGAGGCCTTGCCTCCGCTGCTGGGTCAGAATCCCGACTGGTCAAAAGAATATTGGACAACTGTGGTCGGCAACAGAGCGCTGATCCCCAACGGCGCCCAAGTCCGGCTACGGATCGCCGGCCCGCCATGGAATAAAAAAAGGCCCGGCGAGATCGATTTTCAGCTGATCCGCGAGTTGGCGAACCTCGATCCCGCGATGGCATTTCGTCTTTCGCAGGCGCTCGGAGCGCCGAGGCCCGCTGCGAGCGAGATTTTGGCCAACCAAGATTTTCGGCGGGAACCGCGCTTCGCGCCGCTCGATTGGGAGCTGCTGCAGTCGGGTGACATCGGCGCCGATATCGAACCGGCGGTGGGGCGGCTCGTCCTTTCCAGCCTGCCTTCGGCATCGGGCGTCGCGGCGCGCCAGCTCGTCCATATTGCCGGCCCGGGACGCTATCGTCTGCAATGGAAGGTGGCGGGTCTGGCCACCGGCAGCGACGCGTCGCTAAAGTTCCGTCTGGCCTGCGCCGACCGGTCGAGGCCGACCGCGCCGATCGCGCCGGCGATGCTGACGCAAGGAGCGGGAAGTGCGGCGATCGACGTCCGGAACGCGAACTGTAGCTGGTATTGGGCGACGCTCGAGCTCGACACGTCGAACAGCGCCGCCGGCGTCGATGTCGAGCTTCGGCAACTGAGCCTCCGCCGCGAGGGCGGTGCCCCTGCCGCGGATAGCGCGGCACCATCCAAACCCTGACCTTCCCAATGGAGAAACGCGTGGGCCGCAAGATTTTCGTCACCGGCACAGCCGGCTTTATCGGATTCCATCTCGCCAGACTGTTACTGGCCGAAGGGTTCGAGGTTGCCGGTTTCGACGGCATGACCGACTATTACGACGTCAACCTGAAGCGTCGCCGGCACCAGATCCTGCTGCAGAACCAGGCCTTTCAGGCGACCGAGGCGATGCTCGAGGATCGCGAGCGGATCGACGAGGTCATCGATGCCTTTCAGCCCGATGCGATCGTCCACCTCGCGGCGCAGGCGGGCGTTCGCTATTCGCTGGAAAATCCGCACGCTTACCTGCAGGCGAACGTCATCGGCACTTTCAATGTCATGGAAGCCGCGCGGCGCAATAATGTCGGCCATCTCCTAATGGCGTCGACCTCGTCGGTCTATGGCGCGAACGAGGAGATGCCGTTCCAAGAAACTGAAAAGGCCGACACGCCGCTGACCATCTATGCCGCGACCAAGAAGGCGACGGAGTCGATGGGGCACGCGCACGCGCATCTGTGGAACGTGCCGACGACGATGTTCCGCTTTTTCACCGTTTATGGTCCGTGGGGCCGCCCCGATATGGCGCTGTACAAGTTCGTCGACGCGATCCTCGATGGCCGGCCGATCGACCTCTACAACGGCGGCGATATGTACCGCGATTTCACCTACGTCGAAGACCTAGTACGCGGGATACGTCTGCTCATCGATGCGGTGCCGCAGCGCCCCGCGTCGGCCGCGGACATCGAGGAAGGCGATAGCCTGTCTCCAGTCGCGCCGTTTCGCATCGTGAATATCGGCAACAACGACAAGGTCCGGCTGCTCGACTTCGTGGCGGCGATCGAGGAATCGCTGGGCCGCAAAGCCAAGCGCAACCTGATGCCGATGCAGATGGGTGACGTTCCGGCGACCTGGGCCGATGCCAGCCTGCTCGAAAAACTGACTGGCTATCGCCCGCACACCGATTTTCGCGACGGCGTCGCACAGTTCGTCGCTTGGTACAGGGATTATTTTCAGAAATGACCGCTCTCTCCCCGCTTCCTGACTTCACCTCCGCGCCGCTGGCCGTCATCGGTCTGGGCTATGTCGGTCTGCCGCTGGCGGTCGAGTTCGGCCGCGTCCGCGACGTAACCGGCTTCGACATCAACGAGGATCGCATCGCGGCGCTCCGCGAAGGGCGTGACGACACGCTGGAGACGACGGCGGACGAACTTACCGCGGCGTCGAAGCTGCGTTTCTCGTCCGATGTGGGTGACTTGTCATCGGCGCGTGTTTTCATCGTCACGGTTCCGACGCCGATCGACGAGCACAAGCGCCCCGATCTGACGCCGCTGGTGAAAGCGTCCGAAACGGTCGGGCGGGCGCTTAAGCGCGGCGACATCGTGATCTATGAGAGCACCGTCTATCCGGGCTGTACCGAAGAGGATTGCGTCCCGATCCTCGAGCGCGTCAGCGGGCTGAAATATAACGTAGACTTTTTCTGCGGTTATAGCCCCGAACGCATCAATCCGGGCGACAAGGAGCATCGCTTGCCGACGATCCGCAAGGTGACGAGCGGCTCGACAGCGGAAGTCGCCGAATGGGTCGACCGCCTCTACGCCGAGATCATCATCGCGGGTACATTCAAGGCCGAGAGCATCCGCGTCGCCGAAGCTGCAAAAGTGATCGAGAACACCCAGCGCGATCTTAACATCGCGCTGATGAACGAGTTGTCGATCATCTTCGGAAAGCTCGGCATCGACACGCACAGCGTTCTTGCCGCCGCAGGCACCAAGTGGAACTTCCTGAAGTTTACCCCCGGCCTCGTCGGCGGGCACTGCATTGGCGTCGATCCCTATTATCTGACGCACAAGGCGCAGGCGGTCGGTTATCATCCCGAAGTCATCCTGGCGGGGCGCCGGGTCAACGATGGCATGGGGGGCTATATCGCCAGCCAGACCGTCCGGCTGATGATCAAACGCGGCCTGCCCGTGCAGGGTGCTCGCATTCTGCTGCTGGGCCTGGCGTTCAAGGAAAACTGCCCCGACATCCGCAATACGCGCGTCATCGATGTCATCAGCGAGCTGACCGAATATGGCGCCGTGGTCGACGTCTATGATCCTTGGGTCGATGCGAGGGAAGCGCAGCACGAATATGGTATCGACGTGCTGGCGGAGCCGGGTGCGGGCTATGATGCGGTCGTGCTCGCAGTATCACACCGCGCATTCGTCGAGAGCGGCTCCGCGGCGCTGCGCGCGTTCGGCAAGGACAATGCCATCCTGGTCGACGTGAAGGGCGTTCTTCCCCTCGAACACGCCGACCTGCGGCTGTAAGAGGGGCGGGCCCTTACTCTCCATTCTGGCGGGAAGCGGGGAGGACCGTCGGTGATCAAGGCAAGCGGCATCTATATGGTCGGTCGCGCGCTCGCCGCGCTGCTGACCATCGCGTCGGTCGCGATCTTTTCGCGTGTTCTCGCGCCTGGGGACTATGGCTTCTATACGCTGACGATCACGACGTCTGCGCTGTTCAATGCGCTGTTCTGTACGTGGGTCGCGCAGTCGGTCTTCCGTTTCTACGCGGAGCAGGATCCGGTTCGCCTGCAAAGCACGGGATTGTTCGCGCTTGCGCTGTCAGGTGCGGTGTCGGTGGCGGGGGCGCTGACCGTGATACTGCTGTCGGGCAAGCCGGTGACCGCCGAACTGGCGGCGGGCATGCTGATGCTGTTCACCGGCTATTCGGTCTATGAATATTGCAACATCCTGCTGTCGCTCCGGCGCCAGCCGCAGCTGTTCGTCCAGCTGCAGGTCGCCCGCCTATTCCTGACGATGGCGCTGCCGCTCGCGGCCTTTCTGCTGCTGCGACGGTTCGACCATTTCATGCTCGCGTTGGGGATCGCCTACTGGCTGCCGCTGCTGCTTCCGCGCTTCCTGTTCTGGGCTCGGGGTGCGAGCCTTGCGTCGGTCGACCGGGAACTGCTCGGCGCCATGGCGCGCTATGGACTGCCGCTGTCGCTGTCGATCCTGCTCGTCCAGCTCGGCACCAGCCTCGATCGCTACATCCTCGGCGCAAAGCAGGGCGTCGACGTCGTAGCGGGCTACGCCGCGGGCGCCGATCTCGCGCTCTTTTCGATCGGCATGATGGCCTCCTCGCTTAGCCAAGCCTATTATCCGCAGCTTCTGCAACTCCATGCCGAAGGGCGCGACGAGGACCAGCGAAAACTCTATGGCCAGTTTATGCTGCTTTTCACCGGTCTTCTCCTTCCGGCGGCCGTTGGACTGCATTTCGTGTCCGGCGAGGTCGCCACCCTGATTACCGGGAAGGCGATCCGCGCCGATGCCGTGCTGTCGCTCGCCGTGTTTACCGCCACCGCCTTTTTCCTCAATTTCAAATCCTTCATCGTCGATCCGCGGTTCCAGATCGCGAAGCAAATGAAGCTGCCGATCTTCAACGCCTGGGTGATGGTCGGCACACTGGTTGCGGGATGTTTTCTGCTCATTCCGACCTGCGGTGCGATCGGCGCCGCGTGGGCCAGTCTGATCTCCGCATTTACCGGCGCTGCTCTTGCGTTGCTGCTGTCGACGCGGATGCCCGGACGGCTGCCGTTTCCAGCTGCCGATCTTAGCAAGCTGGCGATCGCGACGGTTGCCATGGCTGCCGTGCTCTACGGCCTTGGAAACTGGCTCCGCGGCGACGCCGGCTGGGTGCCGGCGCTGCTTGCCCTCGGCGTCCGCGTGCTGGCGGGGCTGAGCGCCTATGCGCTGGCCCTGATCTTGCTTCGCTTCCGGCCGGCTCTGCAGGTTCTGGAACGGGTCGCGGCGCTCAGGGGGCGCGGGTAGGCTCGCGCAACACGGCGGCGAACAGGTCGTCCCACATCGCCATGACGCGGTCGTACGAATATTCGGTCGCTGTTTCGCGGGCAGCGCGGCCGAGGTCGCGGCGCCGTGCCTCATCGGGAAGCAATGCTGCCAGCGCGGCGGTCAGGGCCTCGACATGGTCATGATCGGGGAGGAGGATCAGGCGCCGGCCGCCCGCGCCCAGTTCGGCCGGGCCGGTCAGCACGTCGAAGGCGATCGAAGGCAGCCCCTGCGCCATCGCCTCCAGCAGGGCATTGGGAAAGCCTTCGTAGGAGGATGTCATGACGAAGGCGTCGGCGCGGCGGTACCAGTCGACCAGATTTCCCGCGAAGCCGGGGAGGTGGATTCGGCCGTCCAGTCCGTGATGTCTTGCGAGCGAGATAGCCGAGGATCGCGTCGGACCGTCGCCGAGCAAGACGACATCCCAGTCAGGTACTGTGCCCGCAATGCGCGCAAAGGCATCGATCAGAACGTCGGCGCGCTTCGATTCCTCGAACCGTCCGGCCCAGAGGACCAGCTTCCGGTCCGATGCCAGCACCTCTGCGGGTCGAAGTTCCGGCGGGTTCGAGGGAAGTGGATCGGCAACGGGATTTGGAATGGTGCGGATCAGCGCCCGCCCGCCCCGCGCGCGTAGCCATGCGCCAATAGTTTCGGTCTGCCCGACAAGCGCGGCCGCGAATGGATAGCTCAGCCGGCGCGCGATGCGATAGAAGAGGGGCAGGGGCGGTTGCAACAGCGGAGGATAGGTCCGTTCACAGGCGACGACCGGAATCCCGAGCCCGGCGGCGGCGGCGAGCGCGGCGCTGTTCACATGCGGCATAAATGAGAGGATGACATCGGGGCGGGCGCTCTTTATGGAGCGTCGGAGCGCTTTCAAGCGCATGAGTTTGCTGGGATTTGAGCCGACGATGTCGGACAGGAAGCGGAGTTGTACCGACGGCGACAGGGTATACGCGCAGTTGCCGCCGCCCGAGAATGTCGGCATGAGGATCACGTCATCGCCGCGGTCGGCCCAGGCGCTCGCAAGCAAGGCTGCAACTCTCTCGGCGCCGCCGGCCTCCATCGAAGACAGAAGGAAAAGGATTTTCATCGGAGAAGCGCTGCCACAGTTTCAATCTTCGTCACAGGGGTGATATTCCCGCCATCCGGTACCTCGTCGCGAGTCGGATAGCATGATGCTGCGGTTCGGTTCCGGTACGTCGTCATGTCTTGATGGCGGTCTTAAGTTTCTGAGAAATGTGAATTAATGTCAATGCCTCTTGCGCAACAGGTGTTTATAGTCCTCGTCATTTTGGGCGCGATATTTCATATTTTCTATCGGCGTTCGGTCGACTTTCTGTCGGCGTCTTTCTTTGGCCTCGTTCTGTATTTTCTCCCGGGCTTCATGGGCTTCGTTCTCGACCCCTATCTGCCCGATATGCCGCCGCTGGTGCCGCTGATCCCCGAAACCTACTGGGTCTTTTGCGCCGCTCTGGTCGGAAACATCATCTTTTCGATCATTTACCGGCCGGATTCGAATATCGTCGCCAAGCCGATCGAGACCTCGCCGACCTTCGACCTGGTGCTGTCTGTCGCCACCATCATTGCGCTGGTGCTGGCGTTCGCGGAATCGGGAAGCGCCCTGCTCGACCCCGACAAGAACAATGTCCTTTCCTCGCAAGGGCGCTTCTGGATCCTGTTTGGCGCATTGTCGCAGATCTGCGCCTTCGTCGGCGTTACATCGCGCCGCACCATCCCGTTGATGTGCGGGTTGGGAACCGTGGCGTTCGCAGTTTTCGTGGGCTTCCGATCATATCTGGCGGTCACCGGCGTCGCGATGATCCTCTATTATGTCACGGTGGTCGGATCGAAGCGGATATTCTCGTTCAAGCTGGTGGTGCCCGCAATTGTCCTCATATTCTTCGTCTTCATCTACAAGCAGGTGTATATCGACATCAAGTACGGCGAATATGCACGCGCGCTGACGCGCTTGTCCGACCCTGAAGTCTATTCAGGATCGATCGAGAATTCAGAGCCCTTTGCGACGCAGGCGATCCTCAACACCGTGCTGATGTACGACTATCGTGTGGCCTTTGAATCGCTCGCCAGCGTCCTTCTGTCGCTTGTTCCCTTTTTGTCGATATTTTTCGATCTCGATCCGCGCCTAGTCGGGTTCAACTTTCAAGAAATCCTGTTCCCCGGGCTGGAGTATGGACTGGCGTCCAACATCTATGCGAACTTCTATGGACTGTTCGGGATGTTCGGCATCTTCCTGTGGATCGTCCTCCACAACGTCATCCTGATGTGGTTCTCAAAGGCCATCCATCGCTGGAAAGGGTATAAGCGGATACCGCTTTTCCTCTGCGGATCGCTGATGTGTTTCTACGTTATCCGAAGCGATCTCGTGTATAATATCTCCTCGTTCAACCGGATCATCTACACGTTCATTGGCATCTTCATCCTGTACAAGCTGGTCGCGATCGTGACCGATGGCGGGCGACGCCCGCGGGTTTCGGTACGCGGCACCCAGGCCTGACCGACGGCTGACGGCAATCGCGAAGGCGCTCTTCCGCATGACCGCACGGATCCTTCATATCATCACCGGTCTCGATCAGGGGGGCGCGGAACGATCGCTCGTGAACCTTCTCGAAAGCGATCTTGGTCGCCGGTTCGACCATCATGTCCTCTCGCTGGGTGATCCCGGATATTATGGGCCGTTCTTGGAGGAGCAGGGGATCGCGGTCGATACGCTCGGCCTCGCGGGCCCGGGCTCGATCGCGCGAGGCGTCGGCCGGCTGCGGCGCGTCGTGCGCGATTTCCGTCCCGATATCGTCCAAGGCTGGATGTACCACGGCAACCTCGTCGCCGAGCTGGCCGCGTTCGGACGTCCGGCCGCGACCGCATGGAACATCCGGCAATCGCTCTATCGTATTGGCACCGAGAAGCCCGGCACGCGGGCGGTTATCCGGCTGCTCGGGCGCCTGTCGTCGCGGCCGCGCGTGATCCTCTACAACAGCTACCAGTCGCGCACGCATCATGAGGCGTTTGGCTTCGCTTCGGCGCCGGGGCGGGTGATTGCCAATGGCTTCGACACCGCGCGCTGGCGCCCCGATGCAGCGCGGCGAGCAGCGTTTCGCGCGGCGCTGGGGGTCGGGGCCGAGGTGCCGGTCCTCGGCTTCGTCGGTCGCTTTCACCCGCAGAAGGATGTGCCGACCTTTCTTGCCGCGGCCGGCGAAGCGATGATGGCGCAGCCTGACCTGCATGTCGCGATGGTGGGCGAGGGGCTGGGCGGGGAAAGCGAGGCGCTTGCGCCCTGGCGCGAGAAGCTCCCGCATGCGCGCTTCCATCCGCTTGGCCGGCGCGGCGATATCGAGGCGATCCTGCCGGGGTTCGACTTTTTCTGCCTTTCGTCGTCGAGCGAGGCTTTCCCGAATGTGATCGGCGAGGCGATGGCGGCCGGGCTGCCGTGCATCGCTACCGACGTCGGCGATTGCGCTCGGCTGATGGGCGGGATCGGGCGGATCGTTCCGCGGGGCGATTCGGTCCAAATGGCGGAAGCGATTGGCGAAATGGCCCGGATGGACCTTGCGCGCCGCGCCGAAATCGGCGAAGCGGCGCGCGCGAGGATCATTGCCGTATACAGCCTCGACGCCACCGTCGATGCCTACACCGAACTATATGATTCGATTATGAAAAGAGACAATTGAGATGTGCGGCTTTACGGGGTTTCTGGACCGGGCGGGTTTTACCGACGGTGAGGCGCTTCTGCAGCGGATGGCCGACACGATCATTCATCGCGGCCCCGACAGCGACGGCTATTGGGTCGATGGCGACGCGGGGATCGCGCTTGCACATCGCCGGCTTGCGATCATCGATCTGTCGCCTGCGGGGCACCAGCCGATGCTCAGCGCCGACGGCCGCTATGCGCTTAGCTACAATGGCGAGATCTACAATCATCTCGACATGCGCCGCGAACTCGAGACCGCGGGCGCCATCGCCTGGCGCGGCCATTCGGATACCGAAACGCTGCTCGCCGGCTTTTCGGTGTGGGGCGTGCTCGGCACGCTGCAACGCGCGAACGGGATGTTCGCCTTCGCGCTTTGGGACCGCGCCGGGCGCAAACTCTTTCTGGCGCGCGACCGCATGGGCGAAAAGCCGCTCTATTACGGTATGCAGGGGCCGGCGCTGCTTTTCGGGTCCGAACTCAAGGCGCTGCGCCAGCATCCGGCGTGGCGGGGCGGGGTGAACCGAGACGCGCTGACGCTGTTCCTGCGGCACAATTATGTGCCGGGCCCCTATTCGATCTACGACGGCATCCTGAAGCTGCCGCCCGCGCACTATCTGGAGATCGGGCCCGATGATCGGACGCTGCCCGAGCCGGTTGCCTATTGGGATATCGCCGAAAAGGCGCGCGAGGGCCGCGCCAATCCCTTCGCCGGGTCGGCCGAAGCATCGGTCGACGCGCTCGACACATTGCTCGCCGATGCGGTCAAGATCCGCATGGCGGCCGACGTGCCGCTAGGCGCCTTCCTGTCGGGCGGTTATGATTCGAGCACGATCGTCGCGGTGATGCAGGCGCAGTCGCAGCGCCCAGTAAAGACCTTCTCGATCGGTTTTTCGGAAGCCGAGTATGACGAGGCGCATCATGCGAAGCGTGTCGCGGCGCATCTCGGCACCGACCATACCGAGCTGTACGTCACGCCGCAGGACGCGCTCGACCAGATCCCGTTGTTGCCGCATCACTGGGACGAACCCTTTGCCGATTCCTCGCAGATTCCGACGCTGCTAGTCAGCAGGCTGGCGCGAACCGAGGTGACCGTCAGCCTGTCGGGCGACGGCGGCGACGAATTGCTCTGCGGCTATAACCGCTATGCGCAGGGCTATGACATCTGGCGCCGGCTCGGAAAGCTGCCGCGCGGGATGCGTAAGGCGGCTGCGGGCGCGTTGCGGCTGACGCCCGGAACCGCGATCGATAGCTTGATGAAGATGGCGCCGGAGAAGCTGCGCAAGCTGGCTGTCGGCGACCGGTTGCTGAAACTCGCAGACGTGCTCGACGTCGATCAGGCCGACGATTTCTATCGCTCGCTGATTTCGCATTCCAAAAATCCGGAACGTCTCGTCCCCGGCGCGCGCGAACCTGAAACACTGTTGACCGCGGCCGATCCCGAATGGGCGGACCGCGATTTCCGCGACCGCATGATGTATCTCGATATGCGGACCTATCTGCCCGACGACATCCTTGTGAAGGTCGATCGCGCGAGCATGGCGGTCAGCCTCGAATCGCGCGTGCCGCTGCTCGATCACCGGGTCGTCGAATTCGCTCTCGCGCTGCCGCTCGAATACAAGCTTCGGGAAGGGGCATCGAAATGGCCGTTGCGCCAGCTTCTGTACCGTCACGTCCCGCGCGAAATCATGGAGCGGCCGAAGATGGGGTTCGGCGTGCCGATCGACCATTGGCTTCAGGGGCCGCTGCGCGGCTGGGCCGACGATCTGCTGAGCGAAGACCGGTTGAAGCGCGAGGGCTTTTTCGACGTCGACGAGGTACGACGCCTTTGGAGCGAGACGCGGAGCGGCCGGCGCCGCTGGCACTATCATGTGTGGGACATCCTGATGTTCCAGGCGTGGCTCGACGCGCAGCGGGCGAATTGAGCGCGGCGCGATGCTGAAACGCGGATTCGACCTGCTGATCGCGGCGCTGCTGCTCGTGCCGGCCGTCCTCGTCTGCCTTGTCGCTGCGCTGTTTTCGGGACTGGAATTCCGTGCCAACCCGCTGTTCGTGCAATCGCGGGTCGGCCGCGATCGGCGGCCGTTTCGCCTCTACAAGATTCGCACGATGGCGCCGACTACCGGCGATCGTCCGTCGCACGAAGTCGCGGTTACGCGTATATCGTGGTCGAGCGCACTGATCCGCAAGCTGAAGCTCGACGAGCTTCCGCAGCTCATTTGCGTGCTGCGCGGGGACATGAGTCTGGTCGGGCCGCGGCCGTGCCTGCCGATCCAGCACGAACTGATCGACGCGCGCGAGCGGCATGGTGTATTCCGCGTCCGCCCGGGGGTGACGGGGCTGGCGCAGGTGCAGGGGATCGATATGTCGGAGCCTGAACGGCTTGCGGCGATCGATGGCGATTATGTCGCGAACCAGAGCCTGACGGGCGATATCCGGATCCTGCTTCACACCTTCAGCGGCGGCGGCCGAGGAGACGCCGCGCAGCGCTAGGGCGTAACCGCTCGTTCGATCAGTAAAGCCGCCGGGACGGGCCAATCAAGCGGACAATCCTTGGCGAAGCGCTCTCCCGAAAAGGCGGCGTCGCCGAACAGGCTGTCTCCGCGCTGACCGAGGAGACGGCGAAGAAGCCCGCGTCCGGCGCTGCCGATCGGGAACAGCCAGGGCTTGCGGCCGAGCGCGTGCGATATGCGCGCATAGAATTCATCGGTCGAAAGCGCCGGGGAGTCGGTGACGATATAGGTTCCGGCGAGACCGGCTTCGGCTGCCGCGAGCAGGGCTGCGGCGAAATTGTCGACATGTACGACGCTGCGCCGGTTGTTCGCGCTGCCGAGCGGCAGCGGAAGGCCGCGCTGCGCCGCCGCGCGGAGCATCGCGAACGGACCGCCGGCGTCGGCGCCGATCAGGATCGGCGGACGGAGGATCGCGAGCCGCACCGCGGGATGGCTCGGCGCGAGTTCCGAAAGCCGGTCGTCGCCGCGCCGCTTGCTGATCCCGTAGGGCGTCGTCGGGCGGCCCTCATAATCGTCGGATACCGTCTCTCCGGCGCGTGTCGCGCTGGTCAGGGCGGCAACGCTGCTGACATGGACGAAGGCCGGAACCCCGGCGGCAGCGGCGGCGAGGAACAGGCGTTCGGGCAGTGCGACATTGGCATCCTCAGAACCGGGCCCGATCCCGCTCTTCTCACCGGCGCAGTTGATCAGCGCGTCGCACCCTGCAAGCTTTTGCTCCAGCGTTGCAATGTCCCCGGCGCGCCCTATCGGAATGATTTCATCGGCCCGCACCGCAAGCCGCGCGGCGAGATGTCGTCCGAGGAAACCCGTGGCACCGGCGACCGCAATACGCATTGTCATTCATATCCTTGCAACGAGCCGCTGGTTCAAGCGCCGGTCCAAGTCCGCTCTTGACGCTTCGCGCACGAAGGCGTCAAGCGGGGCGCGCAGAACGAAACGGATTATGGCCAAAATTCTCATCAACGGGTCGCACGCCCATTATCTCTACAATTTCCGGTCCGCGCTTGCCGAGGAAATGATCCAGCGGGGGCACGAGGTGCATGTTGCGTCGCCCGAGCTGCACGGCGCGTTCGCCGAGCATTTCCGCAGCATGGGCGCGATCCCGCACGATATTGCGCTCAAGCGGACCAAAGTCTCGTTCACCGGCGATATTCTCTATTACCGTAGTATGGTCCGACTGATCCGCGAGGCGGAGATCGATTTCGTCCTCAACTATACGATAAAGCCCAATATCTGGGGCAGCCTGGCGGCGCAAAAAGCGGGCGCGCGGTCGGTTAGCATGGTGACGGGGCTTGGCTTCGCCTTCATCGAGCGGAGCGGCCTGGTCCGCAAATTGACGCAGAAGATCGCGCAGGGACTGTACCGGCTGGCGACCAACGCCAACAGCTATGTCGTTTTCCAGAACCCCGATGACCGCGACGATTTCATCGCGGCAGGCTGTCTGCCCGATGCCTCGAAGGTGGTGATGGTCAACGGATCGGGTATCAATCTCGATCAGTTCGCGCTGGCCGCACTTCCCGGGCAGCCGGTGTTTCTGACGATCGCGCGGCTGCTCCACAGCAAGGGGCTGTATGAGCTTGCCGAGGCGAGCCGCGCCGTGCGGGCAGCGGTTCCCGGTGCGCGGATACGGATCGCCGGAATGCTCGATACCGGCCCGGACGCGGTGACACGGGCCGAGCTCGACGAATGGATCGCCGACGGCATCGAATATCTTGGCCTGCTTGAGGATGTCCGGCCCGCGCTCGCGGAAGCGTCGATCTTTGTGCTGCCGTCGTGGCGCGAGGGCACGCCGCGGACCGTGCTGGAGGCGATGGCGATGGGGCGGCCGATCATCACCACCGACGCGCCCGGTTGCCGTGAGACCACGGTCGACGGCCTCAACGGCCGGCTGGTGCCGCTGAAGGACGCCGGGGCGCTGGCGCAGGCGATGATCGAGCTGGGAGCTGACGAGACGCTCCGCACGCGCATGGGTGCGGCAAGCCGCAAAATCGCCGAGGACAAATATGACGTTCACCAAGTGAACACCTCGCTGCTCGACCAGATCGGGCTTTAGGCGCTAATCTTTCCGGCGTTTTCGGGCGCATATTCGGGAACGAGGCGTCCGATGATCCGCACCGCGGTATCGGCATCGCCGCTCTGGCGGATCGTTCCGTCGAGTTCGGCGAGCGCTTGCTCGAGCTCGGGCCAAGGCCACAGGATTTCACGCGCGCGCATGATCCGCGGATGGTTCGTAGATTGCGGATTGTCGCCGATGAGCAGCTCCTCATAGAGCTTTTCGCCGGGCCGCAGACCGGTCTCGACGATCTGGATATCGCCGTCGGGATTTTCGTCGTCGCGGATGCTGAGCCCCGACAGGCGGATCATCGTCCGGGCGAGGTCGATGATCTTCACCGGTTGTCCCATGTCGAGCACGAACACCTCGCCGCCCTTCGCCATCGCGCTCGCCTGAATGACCAGCTGCGCGGCTTCGGGGATCGTCATGAAATAGCGGGTGATTTCGCGGTCGGTGACCGTCACCGGACCCCCGGCGGCGATCTGCGCCTTGAAGCGAGGAACGACCGAGCCGCTCGAGCCGAGGACGTTGCCGAAGCGGACCATGCTGAAAACCGTCTTCGCGCCGGGCTGTTCGGCGCGCGCCTGCAGTATCAGTTCACACACGCGTTTCGAGGCGCCCATGATGTTGGTCGGGCGCACCGCTTTGTCGGTGCTGATCAGGATGAAGTTCGCAACCCCCGCGGCCTCGGCCGCCTCGACGCTGTGCAGCGTTCCCATGATATTGTTGCGCAGTCCCGACAGCGGGTTCGCCTCGACCAGCGGCACATGCTTGTAGGCGGCGGCGTGAAAGACCGTATCGGGCCGGTAGTGACGATAGATGCGCGTCATCGACGAGCGTTCGGACACATTGGCAAGTTCGGGGGTCAACGGGACGTCGATGCCGAGTTCGATCATGAGCTCGCCGAGTTCCTGTTCGATCGCGTAGAGCGCATATTCGGACTGTTCGAGCAGGATAAGGCGGGTAGGGCGGCAGCGGACGATCTGGCGGCAGAGCTCGCTGCCGATGGAGCCGCCGGCGCCCGAGACCATCACGGTCTTGCCGACGATCGTCTTGCCCATCAGCAGCTCGTTTGCGGCGACGGTCTCGCGGCCGAGCAGTTCCTCGATCTGGATTTCGCGCAGGTCATTGACGGTGATGCTGCCGTCGATGACGTTGGTCAGATTGGGGAGCGAGCGCACATAGATGCCCTCGTCCTGCAGCGTCTCGATGATCTCGCGGCGGCGGGTGCGCGACGCGCTGGGGATTGCGAGAAGCACTTCGTCGACCGGGGTGTCGTCGAGCAGCTTGTCGAGGCGGGCCGATCCGAAGACCGGGACGCCGTCGAGCCGCTGGCCTGCGAGGCGCAGATCGTCGTCGACGAAGCCGACGAGATGGACCTGCGGCTCATGGCGAAGCGACAGTGCGAGTTGCTGTCCGGCGCGGCCGGCGCCATAGACGAGGACGCGGCGCGCGTTGACGTTCACGACCTTCAGCAGGTCGAGCAGCGCGAAGCGCACGAAAATGCGGCTCGACGCGAGGAGCAGGAGGAAGATGATTGGGTGCAGGACGCCGAGCGTACGCGGCACGTCGTGGATGCGGAAAACGACGAGGATGATGCTCAGCGGCAGCGTCATCAGGCTGCACGCGATCGCAAGATCGGCGACCGTCCGCGCGCCCGAATAGCGGATCAGCGAGCGATAGACGCCCGTGTGCCACGCGATTGGATACCAGAGCGCCAGCGCGATCGCGGTAAAGGTCAGGATCGGCATCGAGATCAGATCCCAGACGCCGAGGCGAAGTGAAAAGGCGACAAGAACCGCAGCGATGCAGAGCAGGCCGTCGCTTGAGACCGCAACGAACTGGCGATGTTTGCGCGGGCGGTCGACAACGAAGGCGAGGATTGCGGCGCGGAGCTGCCGCCAGTGCTTATGATCAAATATCGTCATTTAATGCCATTATCCCAAAGGATCTCCAGCACCCCCGACGCCGCCCTTAGACCTCGGTGCGGTTTTTCTCAAGCAAACAGTCGCTTATGCGGCGAGAGAATGACTCCACTCCGAACCGGTCCGGGGCGCCGGTCACGGGGCGTCAGTCGCCTTCAAATCCCATGGGATTCTCCGACTGCCACAGCCAGCTGTTCGCGCACATATCGTCGACATCGAGCGCCGCGCACCAGTTCAGCAGCCGCTCGGCTTTGGTGGTGGCAGCATAGCTGCTCGCGACATCGCCCGGGCGGCGGGGGGCGATTTCGACGGCGATGGGTTGGCCACAGGCGGCTTCGTACGCCGCGACCAGCTCCTTGACGGTGATGCCTTGCCCGGTGCCGACGTTGATCGCCTCGCAGCCGACGGCGCGGGCCGAATATTCGAGCGCGGCGAGATGCGCCGCGGCAAGGTCGACGACATGGATATAGTCGCGCTCGCCGGTGCCGTCGCGGGTGTCGTAATCGTCGCCGAAGATCGACAGCTTCGCGCGGCGTCCGACCGCGACCTGCGCGACGAAGGGCATGAGGTTGTTGGGGATGTCCTGCGGATCCTCGCCGATGCGGCCCGATTCATGCGCGCCGACGGGGTTGAAATAGCGCAGCAGTACGGCGGATGCGTCTGGCGTCGCGCTCGCCCAATCGCCGATCACGCTCTCGGCCATCGCCTTGGTACGTCCATAAGGGTTGGTCGGGGCGATCGGATGCTCTTCGTCGAAGGGAAGATACTGCGCCTCGCCATAAACGGTCGCCGAGGAGGAAAAGACGATGCGCTTGCACCGGGCGGCGTCCATCGCCGCGAGCAGGTTCATCGTGCCGGTGACGTTGGTCTGGTAATAGCGCAGCGGAATGTCGTTCGATTCCCCGACCGCCTTCAGTCCCGCGAAATGGACGACGGCATCGGGAGCAAAGTCGGTCAGGGCGCGGGTCAGCGCGTCGTTGTCGCGCACGTCGGCCTCGACCACGGCCATGTCGCGGTTGGTCAGCTGGCGCACGCGCGCGAGCGCCACCGGCGAGCTGTTGTCGAAATTATCGTAGACGCAGACCTCGTGGCCGGCGGCCAGCAGGGCGACCAACGTGTGGCTGCCGATATAGCCAGCGCCGCCGGTAACGAAGACCTTCATTTGCATTCCTTCCAGCCGGGTTCGGTCCGGGCGCGATCAGGGCAAGGCATAAAGCAAATGTCGCAAACAGCCAGTTAACTGTTGGGATCGCGCCGGAAATAAAGCGCCTTCGATCCATCGGTGGTAAAGCCCGGCGTTCTCGCGAACAGAGCCGGGACGTGGCGCTCGAACTCGGCGAGCGACGCGGGGCCGTGCGCGGTAAGTCGCCGCTCGTGAAGCCACAGGATGGAATCGGCGAACTGCGCAACGAGCGACAGGTCGTGGAGGACGACGACGACGGTGCAGCCTGCGGCTGCGCGCGCCGCGAGGCATTCCATCACGCGATACTGGTTGGCGGGGTCGAGCGCCGCCGCAGGTTCGTCGGCAAGCAGCACGGGCGTATCGGCGGCGAGGACGCGGGCGAGACAGGCGAGCGCCTGTTCGCCGCCCGACAGGCTCGTCACCGCGCGGTCGGCGAGCGAGGCGCAGCCGGTTGCCTCCATGGCCTCGGCTATGGCGGCCTGGTCGGCAGCGGCCAGGCGGCCGGGAACCGCGCCATGGGCGAAGCGACCGAGCGCGACCATGTCGGCGACGCTGATGTCCCAGGCCAGCTCGTGCGCTTGCGGCAGATAGGCGAGGCGGCGGGCGCGTTCGAGGGGCTTCAGCGCCTTGAGGTCGGTATCGCCGAACCGGATGCCACCGCTCGACGGGATGATGTTGGCAATGGCGCGGAGCAGCGTCGATTTGCCGGCACCGTTGGGGCCGACGATCGCGGTGAGACGGCCCGGCGCGATGGTCGCGGTGATGCCGTCGAGCAGCGTCGTGCCGCCGGCGCGGACGGTCAGCGCGTCGAGGATCAGATCAGACATGGCCGGGCCTCCCGCGGCGCAGCACGATCGCCATGAAGATCGGCGCCCCCGCGAGCGCCGCGACGACGCCGAGGCGGAGTTCGTTGTCGGTCGGCAGCAGGCGGACGAGGAGGTCGGCGAGGACGAGCAGCAGCGCGCCGAGCCACGCCGACGGCAGCAGCGCGCGGCCGGGGTCGTGGCCGGTCCATGGCCGCACCAGATGCGGCGCGACGATGCCGACGAAGCCGACCGCGCCCGCGAGCGCGACCGCGGCGCCGGTCGCGATGCCGGTGCCGGCGATGACGAACAGCCGGGTTTTGCGGCCGTCGAGGCCGTGCGCGGTCGCCGCGGCTTCGCCGATCGACAGCAATGACAGGTTGGCGCGCTGGCTGAGCAGCAACAGCGATCCGAGCAGGATCAGCGGCGCCGATATGGCGAGGTCGGACAGCGAACGGTTGGCGACCGAGCCGAGCGTCCAGTTGACGAGGTCGGAGAGCGAGAAGGGGTTGGGGGCGAAATTGAGGATCAGCGCCATCAGCGCGCCCGCCAGGCTCGACAGGCCGACGCCGGTCAGGATCAGGCTCGCCATGCCCTGCGTCCGCACCGCGACGGCCGCGAGCAGGGCGGTGACGAGCGCCGCGGCGGCGATTGCGCCGAGCGGGAGTATCCAGGGCGAGAGATTCGCGAGGCCGAAATAGAGCGTCGCGGTCGCGCCGAGTGTCGCGGCGGCCGACACGCCGAGAATGCCGGGCTCGGCGAGCGGGTTACGCGTCAGCGCCTGCAGCGCGGCGCCGCAAAGCCCGAGCGAGGCGCCGACGACCGCCGCGGCGAGCACGCGCGGCAGGCGGATATCGGCGATGATGATCGACGCGGCGGAATCGCTGCCGTTCAGCCAGTCGGTAATCAGCCGCGGCGAAACGCCGTCGGGGCCGGTCATCAGCGCGAAGAGGGCGGCGAGCAGCAGGAGCAGCGCGAGAAGGAAGTTGAGGCGAAGGGTCATGAACGTTTCCCTTGGGCCGCAGCCAGCTTGGCGACGGCATGACCGGTCAGCCAGTTGCCGCACGATATCCACGCGCCCGGCACCTCGACGTCGATTGCCCCGGCCGACGCCTGTTCGACGACGGGGTGGCGCGAGGAGGTCCAGTAATCTTGCCGATAGCGCGCGCTGTCGAAGAAAGCGCGAAAGACGACGTCGGGGCCTTTGCGAACCATCTGTTCGAGCGGGAGCGTGCCCCAACCGGGCTCGGTGCGATAGGGCGTATAGCCCGCGGCGCCGATGACCTCGGCGACGAGGCTGCCGGGGCCGGTGGTGACGTCGCCGGGGGTGACGTAAAGCGCGGTGCCGCGGCGCGCAGGCTGGCGTTTCGCCGCGGCGAGGTCGGCCTCGAAACCGGTAATGCGTTCGCGCGCCTGCGCGTCGGCACCAAGCTCGCCGCCGACGCGCAGCACATCCTGTCGCACCTCGTCCAGCGTGCCGGGAAAACCGAGCTGGACGACGCGGATGCCGATGGCCGCAAGCTGGCGGTCGAGCTTGGCGCCGCCGCCATAGGATCTGACGACGACCGCGGGGCGCAGCGCGACGATATCCTCGAGCTGCGGGCGGAGGCGCGGGATGCCCGTCGCGCGCGGCTTCGAAAAGCTGGCGTCGCTGTCGGTTTCGAACGACACGGCGCGGATCTGCCCGCGCGGGAGCAGGCCGAGCGTCATCTGATCGGCGCAAAAGTCGATGCTGGCGACCCCGTGCAGCGCGGGCAGCGGCGCGCGCTGCTGGCAGCCCGTGAGGGCCGCCAGCAGGACGAGAGCCGCTACCCCTCGCATCAGAAGGCCCAGCGGACCCCGACATAGGCCGAGCGGCCGAGCGTGCCGTAGGTCGCGACCGTCTGATATTCCTCGTCGAAGATATTCTCGACGCGGCCGAACAGGTCGATGCCCTCGGTGATCGGGTAGCTCGCGCGCAAGTCGACGAGGATATAGTCGTCGAGCGGCACCGTGTTGCCGCGATTGTCGAAGCTCTTGCCGGCATAGCGTACCGCCGCCGACAGGTCGGCGCCGTCGAGTGCGCCGCCCGGCGTCCAGGCGATCTCGGCGTTGGCCAGGTGGCGCGGACGGCGGGCGAGGCGGTTGCCCTCGAAGACGCCGCCGACGGTGCGGTCCTTCGTCGCGATCAGGCTGTAACTGGCGCTGAGCCGGACCTCGCCCAGGGTGGCGCCGCCCTCGATCTCGAAGCCTTCACCCCGCGCGCGGTTGATATTGTCATAGGTGCCGAAGGGGCGGTTGCCGGTCGCGCAGATCGCGGGCAGGGGGTTCGGCCCCGCCGGGCAGCTGACGAAATCGATCAGGTTGCGGCTGTCGCGGCGGAAGGCGGCGACGTCGAGGAACCAGCGCTGTGCATCGCCGAAGCGAAGGCCGATTTCATAGGATTTGGCCTCTTCGGGGAGCAGGTCGGGATTGCCGAACGCGCCTGCGGTGGCCGACAGCTGGAACAGGGTCGGCGCCTTGAAGCCCTCGCGATAGCTGGCGCGGACCGTGACGAGGTCGCCAATCTTCTGCCCCGCGTCGAACGCCAGCGTCGTTGCGCCGCCGAAGTCACGGTGATCGTCGTGGCGGATGCCCGCGGTCAACGTCAGCGTCTCGGTCGGCTTGCCGACGAGCATGCCCCAGAAGGAGGTCGTCGCGGTCCTGCCGGCATCGCTCAAGAAAGCGTCGGCGGTCAGCGAGCTCACCCATTCGCGTTCGGCGCCCGCCAGCACCCGAAGCTGCGACACTGCGGTCCAGTCGACAGTGTATGACAGGCGCTCGCTGCGTCCGCGCGCGCGGAAGCTCGGGTCGGTGCTGCCGAACGAGGGATCGAAATTGTCGCGGTTGATGTCGGCAAAAGCATATTGCAGCTTGTGCGAAAAGCCGCCCTCGCTGGCGTTGCCGCCCGGACGATGCTCGATCGTGACGGCAGCATAATGCTCCTGCGTGTCCTGATATTCGGGGGTGTCGCCGAAGCTGAAGGTCGGCGGCGCGAAGCCGTCGAGGTCGACGCGGCTGTCAGCGAAGAGGCCGAAGGCGCGGAAGACGAGCGTGTTGCCGATTTCGGTGCGGTTGGTGAGGTTCAGCGAATATTGGCGATAGCCGTCGCGCTCGGTGCCGACCGCGGCGGTGCTGATGCCGTCGGTGCGGGTGTAGCCGCCGCCGACGCCGAACTGCGCCGCACCGAGCGAGGCGCGAAGCTGGCCGTTGGCGCGCACCGTATCGCGCGAGCCATATTCGGCGCCGATGTCGCCGCTGGTCGTCCCGTCGGTGGGCGCGGCGGTGGTGGTGACGGCGACGACGCCGCCGATCGCCTGGCTGCCCCAGGGCAGGCTGTTCGCGCCGCGCAGCACTTCGATGCGGTCGATGCTGCCCAGCATCAGGTTCGCGAAGTCGAAGCCGCCGCCCGGCGACGAGGGGTCGCCGACGCGCACGCCGTCGATCGTGACGAGCGTCTGCTCGGCCTCGGCGCCGCGGATGCGGATGCCGGTAAAGCCGCCGATGCCGCCGTTGCGGGTGGCATAGACGCCGGGCAGGCGAACCAGCAGGTCGGTCGCAGCGCCGTTCTGCGCGCGGCGGATCGCCATGTCGTCGATTACCGAAACCGAGGCGTTGCTTTCTTCGGCGTCGAGGGGCGAGCCGATCACGGTGATCGTGCTGCCGTCGCCGTCGCCGGTGCTCTCGTCGGCCAGGGCGGGGGATGCCGCCGCGATGGCGATCAGCGACAGGGTGGAAGTCAAAACGCGGGTGTTCATACGGATTCTCCAAACGTAACGGCCTTTGCCGTCACGCGGGAATCCCCGCCTGCTCCCGGTGCACCCCGCCCGCGCGCAGATAACGGCGACGCTCTGGCAGGTCTCCTGGCTCCTGGGTCAACGGTGAATGCGGGCCTTCCCAGGGCTGTCGCCCAAGTGGCACGGAGTGCATCCACCTCGCCGGTTACAGTTGCGGGGGCAGCGCCGGATCTTCACCGGTCTTCCCTTTTCATGCCTGTCTCCAGGCAACCCGAGGTCACGCTGCGGGCCGCTAGCAAAAGCGATCCATATACGCAACCGTCTGCGCGGGTCAGCAAGGGGCGTGACAAGATCTGGCAATATTCGGCTCCTGCCGGGAGCAACTTTGTCTTGGCGGCCTGCGAAGCAACCTTATCGATACTCGGTTCCGTACCGTAACGACCAGAGAGGTTCCGGTAGTGCTCAGGACATGAACATGCTCGCCGGTCGGTCCTCTTGAGCCAAGGGTGCGCAACGGCTTTTGTATATCCATAATGATCGCCTTGCTCATTTCGGCAGGCTAACGAGGTTCGTGGCCGTCGCGCTCCTGTGTCGCAGGACCCGCAGGATGAGGATTTGTCCCTGCGTGAGGGCCGCCTTTCGGTCTAGGTGGTCGTCGATCAACGAGAGTCAGAACAAAAATTTGGGGTGGATAGCGGGCTCGTCATTATGCGGCGGGTAGGGGCGCACCACCGCCTCCTTCTGCAGGAAGGCAAAATGCTAAATTCCGAACGCCCAACCAGGGCGGTTCTTTATTTGCGAGTATCGACGGCGCGACAGGCGCAATATGATGTCTCGATCCCCGACCAGCAGCGAGAGGGGGAGATATATTGCATCCTGCGAAAGTATGAGATCGCCGAAATATTTGTCGAGCAGGGTGCGTCAGCGACAAATGACCGCCGACCGGAATTCAGGCGAATGATCGCGGCGGCGACCCGATCCCCGCGACCGTTCGATATCATCGTCGTCCACAGCTTCTCGCGCTTCTTCCGGGATCATTTCGAACTCGAGTATTACGTCCGGAAGTTGGAACGAAACGGCGTCAAGCTTGTGTCGGCTACCCAAGAAATCGGTGACGATCCGATGCATGTCATGATGCGACAAGTCATCACCCTTTTCGACGAATACCAATCGAAGGAAAATTCCAAGCACGTGAGCAGAGCGCTCAGGGAGAACGCGCGCCAGGGCTTTTGGTGCGGGTCTACCCCTCCTCTCGGCTATCGGGTGGTGGAGGTGGAGCGACGTGGGGATCAAATCAAGAAAAAGCTCGTAATCGACGAGCGATATGAAGACTTCGTGCGCCTAGTATACCGGTTGGCCTTAGGCGGACCCGACGGTCGCAAACCCTTCGGCCTCAAAAAAATTGCAAACTATCTGCATGATCAGGGGTTCAGAACGCCGAGCGGCGCGTTATGGGCAACGGGACAGCTGCACCGGATGCTGACCCGGCGTACCTATATCGGACAGCATGCTTACGCTCAGCGAAGTAAGGACGGATCTCTCAATCCCCTTGACGAAGTGGTGATCGTCGCCGTCCCGTCTATCATTAGTCAGGAAGATTTTGACGCAGTTCAATCGCTGCTCAGGTCTCGCAGATTCAATCTTAAGCCTAATACCCCCGGTCCGCCGCCGATCCTCAAAGGTTTCATTTACTGTTCGAGGTGTGGAGCGCGCCTTGGTGTCAAGACTGCGGAACGCGGTCGCTATCGATATTATATGTGCTCGCGTCGGGGGCGCTATGGACCTGCGGGCTGCACCGGCGTTTCCATAGCGGTCGACGTCATCGAGGAAAAAATCAAACAGTACATCGGCAAACGATTGCTTGACCCGCGACGGCTGGTCGAATTTTTTCGACCGATCATTGATAGTCAGCAAGAAATCTTCAACGATGCACAGCTGAAGCTTCACTCTTTCGAGGAAGCGGAAAGGTGCTCCGGGGAGCGCCTCAAGGAAGTTTACGATGCGGTCGAAAACGGTCGCGTAAGGTTGGGCGCTTCCACGACTGCAAATCATCTTCGGGACCTTACCGAAGCTCACGCCCGCCATAGAGCTGCAGCGGACGACGCAAGACGGGAGCTCAAGCGTCTGGTCAGAACGGTAATCCAGCCGCAAGTCGTCGAACGAGCTACGATCAGGGCGCGTACCAATATTAGGCCCGGCACACTAGCGTTCAAAACGATGTTGCGAACTTCCTTCGAACGGATTGAAGTCTCGCCCCGCGAGATCCGTCTGATAGGATCGAAGCCGCGGCTATTGCAGGGCGTCATTCAGACGGGCGGTGAGGATCAGAAGGACGGCGCGGACTGGCAATCGATGCCTAGCAACGACGAAGACCGGTTTGTAATGGCTATCGCATTAGACGGAGTGTTTGCGCTTGAAAAAGGCTATTCTCAGAACGAACGGCTGCATCATGTGCCAGACCACAAATGAGCGCGGCCTCAAATGAGCGCGCACTGGCGGCGGCAGGCTGCCGCCAGAGGTCGCGCGTTTGCACGGTTGGCCGCGCAGCGCTCTTGGCTTGCTGGTCTTGGCGGGGCAGCGGCTAAGCTCAGCTGCGCACGCACGCCGCCCCGCCTGCGGCTTCGCTAAGGGCGCGTTCATTTTCCGATGGTGACGACGCGCTGACCGCTCGGCGGCGTCATTGTTAGGCCGGCCAAGGACAGCGTGTCGTTCGGCGAAAGGCTATGGGCCCGCTCGGCCGGTGCGCAAGCCGCTTTCCTCGCGGAACAAAAAAGCCGCGCGGCGCCGTCCTCCAGCTTCGCTTGCGGGCCTTCGGCTGCTGCAACGGCAGTCCCGGTCATGTCCCAAGCCATCGAGACAATGAAGGGCATGGTCTCGCAGTAAGGAAAGGATATCATCATGGCTACCATCGGAACTTTCAAGAATACCGCCATCGGCGAATTCGTCGGCGCCATCGTGACACTCAGCATTCAGGCAAAAGGGGTTCGCATCGTTTCCGATCAGAACCCGCCCAGCGAAAACGCACCTACGCACCGGGTGTTCGTCAGCAAGGCCGAAGTTGGTGCCGCCTGGGCCAAGCATTCGAACGAGGGCCGCGCCTATCTCGGGATCAAGCTCGACGATCCGAGCTCCAGCGCCTCGGCTTATGCCAACCTCTTCGACGATGAAGGCGGCGAGACTTTCAGCCTGATCTGGTCGCGTTCCAATGGCCGGACCGGCGACTGACCGACCATCGAAAACGCTCGTCCGGTGCTCCGGGCGGGCATTTTTCCACAGATCAGGCAGGGATCGTTTTCATCACCTGCTTTGGTAGAGGGCGGCCTAATGCTTCAGCAAGGGGGCCGGTGACACGATCGGCCGCCAGCCGTGCCGGATCATGAGAGATATGAGCGTAGATCGCGGTCGAACGTGCGTTCGCATGTCCGAGGAGCGATCCGACCATCAGCAGGGCCTCGCCCGCAGACGCGGCCGCGCTGCCGAGAGTGTGGCGGAGAACGTGAGGCGTCACGCCGGGAAGCGCCGCCTTCTTGATTGCGGCCTGCCACACCGTCTTCGTGCCCTGGTAGAACCCGTCGCCACGCTCCGCCGGGAAGACATAGCCTTCGGCCTCTTCGGGTTTCAAAGCTTCGAGTAGCGCTATGGCCGCAGCGCCGAGCGGCCGGACGCTTCTTCCGGTTTTGGTGTCATCGAAGACGAGCAAGCCGCGATCAAAATCGACTTCCGACCATTTCAGGCCGGCGATTTCGTTTCGACGGCAGCCGGACAGCGCCCAGAGCCGGGCGATATTCACTGCCTTGGCGTTTACGCCTTGGGCTTCCAATGTATTGAGAGCTTCGCCTAGCCGCTTCACCTCTTCTATCGACAGAAAGCGCGTGCGCTTATTGTCCGTCTTTCGGACGCTTGCGTCTTCGACCGGATTGTGGGTGACCCGTGTCTTCCTCTTATGCGTCTTTAGGAAGGAATAGACCGCGGACAGGTCCCGCACGACCTTTCGCGCGGCGCCTTCGCCGCCGCGGACGATAACGCGCTTACGCTTGCCGGTTTCGGGATCGACGATCCACTCGTCGCGCGCGGTCTTTCCGGCGCTCACATCTCGCACGAATGTGGTGATGTCGCCCTCGTCGATTTCGGTGATACGCCTTTTGCCGAGCAGTCGAACGACGTGATGGCGCAGACGGGCGAGAGTATAGTCCTTCGTCATCGGTTTCATCGGTTCGCCCTGCCGAATGCCGCGCTGCACGATGCAGCCCTCCTGCGCGTAGAAATCGATAGCCTGCGCCACTGTCATTTCGGCGCGCTTCGTAATGCGCTCGCCGCTGGGATCTTCGCCTAGCCGCACACGCGCCAGAGCAATTTCCGCAGCCTTGCGTGCGTCTGTAGCAGGCGTCTCGGGATAGGTTCCGATCGTATACCAGCGCACGGCGGCGGTCCGGCCGCCTTCGCCTACGCGATACTTCACTGCCCACGACTTCGCGCCAGCGGGGGTCACCCGCAGGGCGAACCCGGTAAGCTCGGAATCCCAGATGGTATACCGCGCGGATTTGGGCTCGGCGACGTCTGCGGCAGTCTTGGAAAGTTTGGTCTTCATGACCGAACTTATAGCATGATTTTGCTTTCTGGGCTACCACCGGGCTACCACCGAGCGAATATTCGTCGCTGTCTGCCGCTGAACATTTTTGCAAAGAATGGCGAAATACTGGGATAATTGAAGCCGAAGACAATCAACGGCAATCAGCCAAAAACGCCTTTTTGCAACCTTGCCAAGGTTGGGGTCGAGGGTTCGAATCCCTTCGCCCGCTCCAGTTTTCCTAACAATTTCAGACACTTACGCCGAATGGCGGCGTAATACGCGTCGTTACGTGGGCTCGATTTTTGCCTCGCGTAATAAGGACGTAATATGATGGGAGCGAGCTGTCGGGTGCCTCTAGGGCAGGATCGGCGACGTTGTTCGCAGAGGTCCGAACATTCTTCCGCCGATCCGACACGCCTCACATGCTCTAATCTTTCTGCTGTTTGGCCTCTTGGCGGGCGTCGCGAAGGATTTCGATGCCGCCCTTGATCGCGATCAGCGCAGTCGCAAATCCAACCAGAAGGTCCGGCCAGTTCGTACCGAGCCACCAGACGAGGACACCCGCGATCAGGATGCCGCCGTTCGAGATGAAGTCGTTGTAGCTGAAGGTTGTCGCGGCTCTGAGGTTGACGTCCGGATCCTGAATGCGCTGCAAGAGCTTCAGACAAGCATAGTTCACCACCGCAGCGACGGCCGACATGATCATCATTGTCGGACCGATCGGTTCGCTGCCTTCGAAATAGCGCCGTCCTACATCGAACAGGACGCCGGCCGCGAAGACCAGCAGCATGACACCCGATGCCGTGGCAGCACGGGTTTTCCATTTCAGGCCGTGGCTGAGCGCAACGAGGCTCAAGGCATAGACCGCGGCGTCGGACAGATTGTCGAGCCCATTGGCGATGAGCGCGCTCGAATCGCCGAGCCCGCCGGTTACGAGGAAGGCGATCGCGATAGCCGAGTTCAGGACGAGAACGATCTGGAGCGTTCGCTTTTCGCGTTCGCTCCCGGATGCTTTTTCATTCATTGCAAGCTCCTCAATCCTCACCATCCCTAAAAGGAGGCGGAACCCGCTTGGGTTCCGCCCCAGTCAGCACTCTCGGTTGCCGCCGACAGGGGGGAATGGCGGCCATCCGGGAGTGTCTCAGCCTTCGGGGCTGGGGACGCTGCTCGGGCGCGCCAGCTCTTCCTCTTCGGCCTTCGCGGTCCGTCGATGGACCAGGAGGTACAGGGCCGGCAGCACGAGCAAAGTCAGGATCGTCGACGAGATGATCCCGCCGATGACGACAGTTGCCAGCGGCCGCTGCACCTCGGACCCAGCCCCGACATTGAGCGCCATCGGTACGAACCCGAGCGACGCCACCAGCGCCGTCATCATCACCGGTCTGAGGCGGGTCAGCGCGCCTTCGCGGATCGCCTCGACGAGCGCTTTTCCGCGTTCGCGCAGATCCTTGATGAAGGATAGCATCACCACGCCGTTCAGCACCGCGACCCCGGACAAAGCGATGAAGCCGACGCCCGCCGAGATCGATAACGGAATGTCGCGCAGCGCCAGCGCCGCGACCCCGCCCGTCAGCGCCAGAGGCACGCCCGAGAAGACGATCGCAGCATCGCGCACCGTGCCGAACAGCATGAACAGCAGCCCGAAGATCAGCAGCAGCACCAGCGGCACGACGATCTGGAGGCGCTCGGTCGCGGACTGAAGCTGCTCGAATGTGCCGCCATATTCGATGTAGTAACCATCGGGCAGCACGACCTCAGCTTCGACCTTTTGCGTGAGCTCGTCGATGAACGAGCCCAGATCGCGCCCACGAACATTCGCCGTGATCACCGCGCGGCGCTTGCCATTTTCGCGGCTGATCTGGTTCGGCCCCGCCGCGAGCGATATCTCCGCCAGCTCCGAAAGCGGCACGAAGCCGCCGGCCGGAAGTGCAACGGGGAGATTGCCGAGCGACGCGAGATCGGTGCGAATGGCCTCGGGAAGCCGGACGATGACGTCGAAGCGGCGGTCACCCTCGAAAAGCTCGCCGGCCTGACGGCCGCCGGTCGCTGTCGAAACCGCATCCTGCACCGTTTCCATGCTGACACCGTAGCGCGCGAGCTTGTCGCGATCGGGCGTGACCGAGAGCATCGGCAGGCCGGTGACCTGTTCGAGCTTCACGTCCTGCGCGCCCGCAATCCCGCCCGCGACTTCCTCGATCGCCTGCCCCGATTCGAGCAATTGATCGAGGTCGTCGCCGAACAACTTGATCGCCACGTCGGCGCGAACGCCGGCGATCAGCTCGTTCATGCGCATCTTCACCGGCTGGGTGAACTCATAATTGTTCCCTGGCACCTCGTTCGCCGCCTTGTTGAGTTCGGCAACGAGCTGGTCGCGCGTCTTTCTCGGATTGGGCCATTCCTTCCGGTCCTTGAGCATGATGAAATTATCGGCGACCGACGGGGGCATCGGATCGGTCGCTACCTCGGGAGTGCCGATCTTCGCGAACACCCGCTCGACTTCGGGGAACTGCCTGATCCTCTTCTCCAGCGCCTCCTGCATCGCGATCGACTGGGTGAGGCTCGTCCCCGGAATGCGCATCGCGTGCATCGCGATATCGCCTTCGTCGAGGTCCGGGATGAACTCGGACCCGAGACTGGTCGCCGCCACGCCGCTCAGCGCGACAAGCGCCAAAGCACCAGCCAGCGCAGCCTTCGGCCAATTGAGGACGCGGTCGAGCATCGGGCGGTAGCCCTTGCCGAGCCCGCGCATCAGCCAATTTTCCTTTTCTTCGACCTTGCCGGTCACGAACAGCGCCACCGCGGCCGGAACCAGGGTGAGCGACAGCAGCAGAGCGGCGGTAAGCGCGAGGACGACGGTGATCGCCATCGGATGGAAGGTTTTGCCCTCGACGCCCTCGAGCGCGAAGATCGGCAGATAGACTGCGGTGATGATAATAATGCCGAAGATGCTCGGCTTGATCACTTCTGCGCTTGCGGAAGCGACTAGGCCGAAGCGCTCGTCGCGGTCGAGCAGGCGTCCGAGCCTGTGCTGAGCCTCGCCGAGCCGGCGGAGGCAGTTCTCGACGATGATGACGGCCCCGTCGACGATGAGGCCGAAGTCGAGCGCCCCGAGGCTCATGAGGTTTGCCGATGTCCGCGTCTGGAGCATGCCCGTCAGCGTCATCAGCATCGCGACCGGAATGACCGCCGCCGTGATCAGCGCGGCCCGGAAATTGCCGAGCAGCAGGAACAGGATCACGATGACGAGCAGCGCGCCCTCGGCGAGATTCTTCTGCACCGTCGAAATCGTCCGCTCGACGAGCGCGGTGCGATCGTAGAGCGGCTTGGCAACGACACCCTTCGGCAACGCACGCGAGGCTTCGACGAGGCGTTCGGCCGAGGCCTGCGCCACCACGCGCGGATTCTCGCCGATCAGCATCGAGACCGTCGCGAGGACGACTTCCTTGCCATTTTCGGTTGCGGCGCCTGTGCGGAGCCCCGAGCCGATCGCGACATCGGCGACGTCGGCGATCCGGATCGGAACCCCGCCGCGGGTGGTGACGATGATCTGCGACAGGTCACGCTCATTATTGGCCTGACCCGGCACGCGGATCAGAATCTGTTCGCCGCTGCGCTCGACATAACCGGCCCCGCGGTTGGCATTATTGGCCTCGAGTGCGGTGACGACATCGTTGAGCGAGAGATTGAGCGAGGCGAGCGAGGCCGGGTTGGGTGTCACATGATATTGGCGGGCATAGCCGCCGATCGTGTTGATCTCGGCGACCCCCGGAATCGTGCGCATCTGCGGCCGGATGACCCAATCGGACATCGTCCGGAGGTCTTCCGCCGTATAAGGCGTGCCGTCGGGTTTTCGCGCGCCCGGTTCGGCCTCGATCGAGAACATGAAGATTTCGCCGAGGCCCGTCGAGATCGGGCCCATTTCGGGCTCCATCCCGGGCGGAAGCTGGCCGCGCGCGGCCTGGAGCCGCTCGTTGACCTGCTGGCGCGCGAAATAGATGTCGGTCCCGTCCTCGAAGACGACAGTGACCTGGCTCAGGCCATAGCGCGAGATCGACCTGGTATAGTTGAGGTTCGGGATGCCCGCGATCGCGGTCTCGATCGGATAGGTGATGCGCTGCTCGGACTCGAGCGGCGAATAGCCTTCCGCCTTGGTGTTGATCTGGACCTGGACGTTGGTGATGTCGGGAACGGCGTCGATGGGCAATTTGGTCGCGCTCCACGCGCCGATCGCGCAGAGGAGCGCGACCACCGCGAGGACGAGCCATCGTTGCCGGATCGAAAAGCCTATGGTTCTGGCTAGCATGTTATCCTGCTCCCCGATCAATGGTCGTGGCCCGCGCCGGACTTTTCGATGTCGGCGCGAACGAGGAAACTGCCCTTGGTGACATAGGCGGTGCCGGGCTTGATGCCCGACAGGACCTCGGTCCATTCGGGCGACGAACGGCCGAGCTTCAGCATCCGGACCTCATAGTCCTGCCCGAAATTGGCATAGACCACCTTGAAGTCGCGGAAGGGCTGGATCGCCTCGGTGCGCACGGCAAGCGGCACGGTGACGGGGTTGACCATCACGCGGCCGCGCAAGGCCATGCCAGGGCGGAGCGTTCCCGAGCGGTTCGGGATGGTCGCGCGGATGAGCGCAGTGCCCGCCTCGACATTGCCGTCGGGCAGGAACTGCCCGAGCGGCGCGGTCGCGATTTCGGCGCCGTCCTGCGTCTCCACCGTCACCCGCATGCCCGGACGTATGATCGCGAGGTCGCGGGGGAAGATGTTGAAGACGACCGTGGTCTGCGCCGGGTCGGTGACCACATAGAGTGCGCGCCCGTCGGTGACGTCGCCGGGGTTGGCGTTGCGCTCGGCGATCACGCCGCCGACCGTCGCATATACCGGATAGACCTGGAGGCTCTCGCTCGACTCGATGCGCGCGAGCAGTTCCCCACGGCGGACGCTGTCGCCCACCGCCTTGGTCACCGAGACGACGCGGCCGGGGAACTGGCCGCGAATTTCGGAGCGGGCGGTCGGCGACAGTTGGACGGTGCCGTAGAGTTCGCGCATTTCGCCCACCGTCGCCGGTCCGACGACCGCGGTTTCGATGCCTCCGGCCTTGGCGGCGTCAGCCCCGATCCGCGTGCGCCCTTCGGGGTTCGCATATTTCCAAACGTGCCGCTTGCCGCCCGTCACCGCGACAACCTCGACGTCGAAGCTGTGCGGTTCGGTGACGACACCTTGCCCTGCGAGGAATTTGCCCTGCGGGCGGAAGGTGAAGCGATCGACGTCGCCGCCAAGCCGCGTGAGGGTGATGGCGAGCTGGACATCCTTCGGGTCGACCGGTTTGCCGTCCCGCGTTGCGAAAACGCGGAATTGCGGCTCGGTACCATTCTCGAAGATTATGACCTCGACCGCGAAATCGCCATTCTTGAGCAATTTGCCACCGTTCGGGCCTTTGGCATCTTCCTCGCCTTCGCCCTCAGCGTGGCTTTCGCCTTCTTCATGCTTGTCTTCGCCCTCGGCTCCGCCACCGCAGGCAGCGAGAGGCACAGCAAGGAACAGCGCCGCAGCCGCCGCGGGAAATGGAAACTTCTTCATGGAATATTCTCCGCAAGGGGAGCCGCATCGAAGCGGCCGGTCAGGCGATCGATCTCCGCGAGCAAATCGCGGTAGCGTGTCATGGCCTCGGCCCACTGACCCTGGATCTGGATGATGACGTCGGCGGCATCCTGTACGTCGGCGAACAGGAACCCGCCGCGGGCATAGCCTTCGCGCACCTGGCCGAGCGTCTTCACCGCCTTGGGATAGACGTCGTTCATGATGCCCTCGGCCCGGACGCGTGCGGCGTCGGCATCGGCGCGCAGCGACGCGAGGCGCCGCAGCCGCTCGAGCCGGCTCGCTTCGGATTGGAACTCGAGCTGCCGCCGTTCGGCCTGCGCCCGGGCGATATTGCCCTGGTTGCGGTCGAACCGTCCGAGCGGGATCGAGATGCCGCCAAGAACGGCGACATCATTGGTCTCGCGAAGAAAGCGCGTGCCGCCCGAGACCGTATAGTCTTGGTGCGCACGGCTCTGCTCGACGACGACCTGCGCGCGGGCCCGGTCGACGGCGGCGTCGAAGACCGCCGCGTCGGCTTCGGCGAGCGGCGGATCGCGCGGATCGGGTTTCTCGATCCCCTCGGCGATAACGAGGCTGTCAGGCGTGCCGCCCCAGAAGGAGGTGAGCAATGCGCGTGCGGACTGCCGCTTCGCCTGGGCTTCCTTCAGGGCCAGTTCGGCTTCGAGAATGCGGGCATCGGCGCGCGTCTCGACGAAGAGCGGATCCTTGTAGCCGCGCACGCGCCTGATCGCTTCGGTCCGCATCTCCTTTTCAAGTTTGACGCGATCCTCTGCGATCCAGACCATCTGCTCGGCGATCTGGACGTCGATATAGGCGCGCTGCACTTCCTGGGCGATGTCGAGCCGGACGAGCCGCCACTGCGCCTCGGCGAGAACGACACCGCGCTCGGCAAGCGCCATTCGCGCCTCGCGCTTGCCCCCGCGTTCGAGCGGCTGCGAATAGGTGACGGTGAGTTCCGATTGCCGGAACAGGCCATAGCCGCCCGTCCCGACGCCATTGTCCATGTCGACCGACACGGTCGGATTGGGACGGACGCGGGCTTGCAGCTGGTCGGCGCGCGCGGCGTCGACCCCCGCTTCGCCCGCTCTAAGCTCGGGCGATGCAGCGATGGCCCGCTCGACCGCCTGGTCGAGCGTTAGCGGCTGGGCCCAAACGGACCCCGCCAGCAGCGCAGCCCCGGCCAACAGGGCGGCGCGCATATGGATATGCATGAATGATCACTCCTGAACGATTCGACTGAGCGCAGGCCGAAAAGGGGCCGCGCGGCAGGCGGCGTTCAGGCGAGGGGAGGGTTCAGGGGCGGTGCGAGCGCGCGCGAAGCGAGGCGCGTCGCGGGCAACGCAAAGTGCAGGCCGCCGGAAAAACAGGACAGATCGTCATGACCCGAAAGGGCCTGATCGGATGCGACCGGGCAATTATGGTGACTGCCGTGGAGGTCGGCGTCCTGCTGACCTTTTTGCGTGTCCTTGTCCGACGCATGGCCCGGCTCGACATGGTGCGAAAGATGCGAATCCGTCGCATGGTGCGTCATGCCCGCCATCGCCGGCGCAGCATTGTGGAGCCCGCTGAGCAGCAGGATGAACACAAGCAACAGGCGAAGGGTAGCGCCGGACATGGTCGCGCCCCTAACAGCGAATGACCCGTTCCGGAAGTCCAAAACCGGATCAATCGGTTCGCGCAGCGCGGCTCTCCGTCGACCGGGCCGTTTCGATCAGCGCTTCGAGGGCCTGCGGCATCGGCATCGGCTCGAAGGCGCTCACCCGCGCGCGACCATTATTCCCTGCGGGGAGGCGGCCGGTCAGCGAACCGAGCGGGACGAGCAGGAACCGCATTGCCTGACCGGTAGCTTCACGGGCATCGCCGAGCTCGATCGCATAGCGAAACATGTGCCAGTGGGAGGCGAGATGCGCGCCCATATAGGGCTGGCTCAATATATGTTCCCATTCCAGCGCCTGCCACGCAGCGGCTTCATCTCCGATTCGGCGTGATTCGCAAAACAGGCGATATTGCTCGCGCAGCAGCGGCTCGATGACGGCCATGCTCACGGGATTTACTGTCGGCGGCACCATCCTCTTTCCCCCTTTTTTGTGCAGGGCAGGCTCTTGCACCCTGTAGTAGATACAGGGTCAAGCCCTGATGTTCCGGCAGGACGCTGTGCCGCTCTGCGTCCGATTTACCCCCTCGTCTCACGGGAAGCATATCGCTCGAATGTCGTCCCGAACAAAGGAGGCGGGGGCCAATAGCGAAGCGATAGAAATAAGAGTGAAAGACAATTGTAGAATTATTGTGCTTAACGCGTGATTGTTCGGCCGATATCCTGTTTCTTGAGGCGCATCTGCAACTATAGAGGGGCAAGGTGCACTGCTCTCTTACCTCCATGAGATAAAATTACGGAGCCGGTTCGGGGGTTCGAAGAGTGCCGCCGAAGTTGATTGAAAATCTTCTACTTTTCACCGCGCCGTTTCGATGCTAGGGGCCGGTTTCAATGCGACGGGTGATCCTCTTCCTCCTGACCCTTCTCCTTGCATCCGGAACGGTTGCGGGGTCGCTCGCACATGCGACCGAGGATCGGGCCGAGGCGAGCCTTTTCGTTGCTGTGATCGAAGCCGGCTGCGTTCCCGCACCGGCGATCGAAGGCGCCGAAGTCGACAAGAAAAAATCCTCTCCCGGCGAAAAGCAGCAGGTGCCTGCCGCCGCTCATGGCTGCCACGGTCACCATTCGGGCGTCCCGGCGGAATCGCTGTCGGCAGCGACCGAAACGCCTGCCCCTGAAGCGCATACGCGCATCCTGACGGCCGCCTTGCCGCCCGTCGCCTATATCGGGACGTTCCGCCCTCCAATCGCCTGACGCTCTAGGTCTGCGCGTGCCCTTCGCGTGCGCTTCTCCCTGGAAACGTCAGGAGTCTCCTTTTCATGAAATCCATAGTTGTCGCCGCGAGTCTCGTGGCGCTCGTTGCAGGCTCAAATTCCGCGCCCGCCGCTGCCCAGTCGGCAGCGACGGAGCTGGTGGGACCGCCTTCTTCCGCAGGCGAGGCCGTGCGTACCGGCCCGCTTCCCGCTCGATTGTCCCTCGCGCAGGCGATGGAGGAAGCCGACGCGCGCTCGCCGCGCGTGGTTGCCGCCGAAGCCGAAGTGGAGGCCGCTCGCGGTCGCCAGCGTCAGGCGGGCTATCGCTACAATCCGACGCTCAATGTCGATGTCGAGAATTTCGCAGGCACCGGCCCCTACTCGGGCCTGAACGGTCTCGAAACGACCGTGTCGGTCAATCAGCGTCTCGATATCGGGGGCCGGCGCCGGTCGCGCATGACGCTCGCCGACGCCGAGTTTCTGGCCGCGAAGTACAAGTTGGAGATTGCACGCGCAGATCTTGCGCTCGATGTCCGCAACCAGTTCGCGACCGCTCTCGCGGCCCGCGATAGCCTCGCGCTCGCACGCGAAAATGAAGCGCGTGCCCGCGAACTCGTCCGCGTGGCACAGGCCATGGTCGATACCGGCAACGAGCCGCCGCTCCGTGCGTTCCGCGCCAATGCGGCTCTCGTTCAGGCCACCGCCGAGCTACGCACGGCCGAGGCCGAAGAAAGGACCGCCCGGCGTTCGCTCGCGGCGCTCCTTGGAAGCTCGGTCCCGCCTGCCGAGTTGATGGAAGGCGATATGTGGGTGGCACCGGAGACGGTGGACTCGCTCGCGACGCTCGACGTTCGCTTGGCAGAAACCGAGAAGCTGATTGCTGAAGCGCGGCTCCAGGGGCAGCGCGCCGATGGCCGGCTCGATCCGTCGGTCGGCTTCGGGGTGCGTCAGCTTCGCGACACCGGCGATCGCGCATTGATCGCCAATGTTTCCGTGCCGCTCCCCGTCTTCGACCGCAACCGCGGCAACATCTCGGCAGCCAAATCCGATGTCGCCGCCGCCATTGCGCGGCGCGAGAATGCAGTGGTCAATGCTCAGGCGGAGATCGCCAATGCGCAGGCCGAACTCGAAGCCGCAGAGGCCCGCCTCGCGGCGCTTGAGGGTAGCGGCATCGAGCAGGCGCGCGAAGGTGTCCGGCTCGCCGAACTCAGCTACCGCGCCGGCAAGTCCTCGCTCGTCGAATATATCGACGCGCAGCAGGCCTATGCGGCAACGCAGGCCGAACTGATCGCGGCGCGCCAGGCCCGGGCCGAAGCCCGCGCCATCCTATCGCGCCAGGCAGCCGCCGACGGCGATGCGGATCATCAGCCATGAGCGCGCCGAGCCTTCCAGTGGACGGAGGCGCCTTCGCCATCGTCCTTCCAAGTCAACAGGGGTGCGCCGCCGGTCGGCGCGCGAACCGCATCAACAGCGGAGATAGAATATGATCACCAAGGACAAGCGTCTCCTCGGCACTGTCGCGGGCGCCATGATACTCGCTGCCGTCACGGGCTTCGGCGTTGCACGCTGCACCGCCGACCCGGCCGCCGCGCCGGCTGCCGAAGGCGAAAAGGAAGCGGCGAGCGAAGCCCTTCCGAGCAGCCTCGCCATCACGCCCGAAGCGATCAAGGCCGCCGAGATCGGCGTCGAGACGATCGGCGCCGGCGGACTCGGTTCGGAAATCATCTCGCAAGCGACCGTTACCGCCGCGCCGAGCGGCGAGGCGATCGTCACCGCCCGCGCGGGCGGCGCGGTCACCCGTCTCTTCAAGCGGCTCGGCGATCCGGTCAGCGCCGGTGAGACGATCGCGATCGTGCAAAGCCGCGACGCCGCCCAGATTGCGGCCGAACGGATTGCCGCCGATGCGCGCTCGACGCTCGCGCAGAAAAATCTCCACCGCGAGAAGACCCTGTTCGACCAGAAGGTGTCGGCGCGCGTCGACTATGAGCAGGCGCAAGCCGAAGCCGCGGCCGCCGCGGCCGAAGCGCAGCGCGCGCGTGCCGCAGCGAGCGCCGCGCAGGTCACGCGCGATGGCAGCAGCGTCATCGTGGCAAGCCCGATCTCGGGACGGATCACGGCCGAGAACGCCAGCCTTGGCGCCTTCGTTCAGCCCGAAACCGAATTGTTCCGCGTTGCCGATCCCAGCAAGGTGCAGATCGAGGCCGCCGTCGGTCCGGCCGATGCCCAGCGGCTCTCGCCCGGAGACCGTGCGATCATCGAACTTCCCGACGGACGGACGATCGATGCCCGCGTGCGCGCCGTCACGCCCGGCCTGTCGGGCGACACGCGCTCGGCAACCGCCGTGCTCGACGTACCCGGGGCGCTCCAGCCGGGCTTGGCGGTCCGGGTGCGGCTGCTTCCGAGCCGCGGCGCCGAAACCGGTGGGCCGGCCCGTATCGTGATCGCGGACGAAGCCCTCCAGACGCTCGAAGGCCGCGACGTGGTGTTTGTCCGCACGAAGGACGGCTTCCGCGCGCAGCAGGTGACCGTCGGCCAGCGCAGCGCGGGCCGTGTCGAAATCCTCGCCGGGCTGAAGCCGGGCCAGATCGTCGCGACCAAGAACGCATTCCTGCTCAAGGCCGAACTCGGCAAGGGCGCGGGCGAGGAGGAATAAACCGTGATCGCGAAACTGATGGCGCTATCCGTCCGCGCGCGCTGGGCGGTACTCTTTCTCTTCCTCGTGATCGCGGGACTCGGCGTATGGCAGCTCACCAAGCTGCCGATCGACGCGGTTCCCGACATCACCAACAAGCAGGTGCAAATCAACACGATCGATCCGCGTCTCTCGCCGGTCGAAATCGAGAAGCTCGTAACCTATCCGATCGAAATCTCGCTCGCCGGCATTCCGGGGCTCGAGACGACACGCTCGATCTCGCGCAACGGCTTCAGCCAGGTGACGGCAATCTTCACCGATGAAACCGACCTCTATTTCGCGCGCCAGCAGGTGGGCGAACGGCTTCTCCAGGCGGGCGAGAATCTTCCCGACGGGGCCCAGCCGCAGATCGGTCCCGTCACGACGGGTCTCGGCGAGGTCGTCATGTACACCGTCGGCTACAAAAATCCCGACGGGAAGGGCGCCAAGAAGGTCGCGGGCCAACCAGGTTGGCAACCCGACGGCAGCTATCTGACCCCCGAGGGCGATATCCTCACCGACGAGATCGCCAAATCGGGCTATCTTCGCACGGTCCAGGACTGGATCGTCAGCCCGCAATTGAAGTCGGTCGGCGGCGTCGCCGGCGTCGACTCGATCGGCGGCTATGCCAAGACCTTCGTGGTCGAACCCGATCCGACCCGCCTCACCAGCTACGGCATTTCCTATAGCGAACTGGGCGAAGCCCTTGAACGCGCCAACCTCGCGGTCGGTGCCAACTACTATAACCGGGCAGGCGAGGCCTATCTCGTGCGCGTCGATGCACGCGTCCGCTCGGTCGACGAAATCCGCAACGCCGTCGTCGCGACGCGCGGCGGCGTGCCCGTGACGGTTGGACAGCTCGCCAATGTGAAGATCGGCGGCGACCTCAGAACCGGTGCGGGCAGCATGAACGGCAAGGAGGCGGTCATCGGGACCGTGCTCATGCTGATCGGGCAGAATAGCCGCACTGTTGCGGAGGATGTTTCGGCGAAGATCGCGCAGGTGTCGAAGACCCTGCCGCCCGGCGTCGAAGTGAAGGTGGTACTCGACCGCGCCAAGCTCGTGAACGCAACCGTCGGCACGGTTGAAAAGAACCTCACCGAAGGCGCGCTGCTCGTAGCGGCCGCGCTCTTCTTCCTGCTCGGCAACTGGCGCGCCGCGATCATCGCGGTGCTCGTCATTCCCTTCTCCTTCCTGATGATGGCGATGGGCATGAACGCCTTCCGGGTCCCCGGTAACCTGATGAGCCTCGGCGCGCTCGACTTCGGTCTGATCGTCGACGGGGCGGTGATCATCATCGAAAACTGCCTCGCCAGACTGGCGCACCGGCAGGAGCATGAAGGGAGATTGCTCAACCTTCGCGAACGTCTCGAGGAGACGATGCGCGCGAGCCAGGAGATGATCAAACCGACCGTCTTCGGCCAGGCGATCATCCTACTGGCCTTCGCGCCGTTGCTGATGTTTACGGGCGTCGAGGGGAAGACCTTCTCGCCGATGGCCATCACCATCATGCTCGCGCTCGTTGCGGCCTTCATTCTCGCGATCACCCTGGTTCCGGCGCTTGTCGCGCTGATGATTCGCGGCAAGGTTGCCGAGAAGGAAGTCTGGGCGATCCGCAAGTCGAAGGAGCGCTACCTGCCCTTGCTCGACAAGGCGCTCGCCAAGCCGTGGGCTTTCATCGCCGGCGGCTTTGCCTTCTTCGTCCTTGCGATCCCGGCGTTCGGACTGCTCGGCTCGGAATTCATTCCGCAGCTCGACGAGAAGAATATGGCGCTTGCCTCGACGCGCGTGCCTTCGGTGAGCCTCGAACAGTCTCTGGTCATGCAGCGCAACGTCGAGACGGCGATCTCGAGCCTGCCCGAAGTCGAGCTGATGTTTTCGAAGACGGGTACGGCCGAGGTGGCGACCGACCCGATGCCGCCGAACATCTCCGACGGTTTCGTGATCCTGAAACCCCAGGATCAGTGGCCGGCAGGTGTCGATTCGAAGGCCGATGTCGTCGAGCGTATCGAGAAAGCCGCTGGCGGCCAGCTCGGCCAGCTTTATGAAGTCAGCCAGCCGATCCAGCTTCGTTTCAACGAACTGATCGCGGGCGTTCGCGGCGACGTGGCCATCAAGCTCTACGGGGACGACCTCGACAAGATGTCGCTCGCGGCGAACGAGATGGTGCGCGTGCTCCAGGGCATACCGGGTGCGGGCAGCGTCAAGGCCGACCAAGTGGGCGGCGCTCCGACGCTCGACGTGAAGCTCGATCGCAATGCGATCGCGCGCTACGGTCTCTCGGTACAGGAGGTTGCCGATACGGTGTCGGCGGCGCTCGGCGGGCGGGAATCCGGCCTGCTCTATGAGGGCGACAGGCGCTTCGACATCACGGTTCGCGTCCCCGACGCGACCCGGGTCAATCTCGACGACATCCGCGCGCTGCCCGTGTTGCTGCCCTCCGAGGGCGGCAATCGCGGACAGATACCGCTCGCCCAGGTGGCGCAGATCCGGCTGACCGAAGGGCTCAACCAGATCAGCCGCGAAAATGGCAAGCGGCGCGTCGTCGTGCAGGTGAACCTCGAAGGCCGCGATGCGGGATCCTTCGTGGCCGAAGCGCAGGCGAAGATCGCCAATGTGAAGCTTCCGGCGGGCTATTACCTCGAATGGGGCGGGCAGTTCGAAAGTCTGCAGGCCGCATCGCAGCGGCTCTCGATCGTGGTGCCGCTCTGCTTCGCGGGCATCTTCATCCTGCTTTACATGGCGCTCGGCACGTTCGGGCGCGCGACCGCCGTGTTCCTCGCCGTGCCGCTTGGGCTCGCGGGCGGGGTGTTCACTCTCGCGCTTACGGGCATCAACTTCTCGGTGTCGGCGGCGGTGGGCTTCATCTGCCTTGCCGGCGTCGCGGTGCTCAACGGTCTCGTCGTCATGACGGCGATCCGCGAACGGCTCGAGAATGATGTCCCGCTCACGGAGGCAATCCGCGAGGGCATGACCGAGAAGATGCGTGCGGTGATCATGACCGGCTTCGTGCCCGCGATCGGCTTCGTGCCGATGGCGATCGCGACCGGCACGGGTGCCGAGGTGCAGAAGCCTCTCGCGACGACCGTCATCGGCGGTCTCATCGCGGCGACCATCCTGACGCTGCTCGTTCTCCCCGCGATCGCAAAAGTCGTCCTCGGGGCGAACTGGCAGCCGAAGTTCCTCAAGCGAAAAGCGGAGTCGGCGGTCCAGCCGGTCACGGAATAGGGAGAGACTGTCATGACAAAAGCATCCAAGCTCTTGCGCATCTACACCGATGAATCCGCCTTCTTCGGTGATCAGCGGGTCTTCGAGTTCATTTCCGAACTCGCTCGCCAGCAAAAGCTGGCAGGCGTTACGGTGCTCGAAGCGGTTCTCGGTTTCGGTCGCTCGGCGCATCTCCACCGCAAGCATGCGCTGGAGAATGACCGGGCGGTCGTGATCGAGATCATCGACGAGGAGCAGCGGCTCCGCGACTTTGCGGCGCAGCTGACCGAAATACCGGACATCGGGCTCATCACGCTCGAAGCGGTCGAAATCCTCGGCGGGAAATCCGCCGCGGAGCCCCCCGATGTTCAGAGCTGACCGGCATCTTGCCGGTCTACACCGCGGCGCAGGTCCCCGGCCTGCGTCGCGGACCAGCTCGTGCGAGCGAGGAGGTCTCCGATGTTCTCGGTAGGCACCTCGCTCCGCTTGCCGGTCCCGATCGGGCGGGTCTGGCGACTGCTCGTCGATATCGAGCGGTACGACGACTGGCATCCGACGCTCCGTTTCACCGATCGTCCGGGAGATGATGAGCGCGTAGGCTATGTCTATTCTCCGCGCGGGAAGCGGGGTCCGGAATTTGCATCCGAGGGGCGGATAACCGGCCTCGACTGGCTGACGGGCTTCTCCTGGCGGACAGGCACGCGCGGGCTGCTCGTCATCGAGGAGAGCTACCGGCTCGAAAAGCTCGGCCAAGGGGTGGAGGTTACCCATCGCCTGGAATGCGCGGGTCTCTTCTCATGGCTCGGCTATCCCATTCTGCGGCGGGTTTGCAGCGTTTTTCTCAAGCGCTCGAACATGGCGCTCGAACAGCAACTCCGTCGCACGACAGTTCAGTCCCGCTACGCGCGGCCAAGCGGGCGCCGCGCATGATCTTGAATTCGAAACCTGGCCGTCGGAGGCCCCTCTCAATCGCCCCCCTCACCACGGGCAGGGATTTCCGGCTGTCAGGGAGGTGCGGGAGCCGGGTCGCATCCCGCAATGGCTCCCGCACCTCATCCTGCCGCGCGTTTAACATGCGCCCGGATCGCATTGCCGACCGCCAACAGAAAAGGATGGCATCATGAGTGACCAGTTGCGGCTCGATATTCCGCTTCTCCTCCCCGAAGTCGCCGATACCGCCGACCGCTGCGTCGCGCGCCTGACGAGCGAACTCGAAGGACGCGAAGGCGTCGACAAGGTCCATGTTGTCCGCTCAAGCGACGGTTCGCCGCCACAGCTCTGCATCCATTACCGTCCGGATATTCTCCCGCTCGAACGCGTGCGGCAGCTCGCGCGCAGCGCCGGTGCCGAGCTCACCGGCCAGTATCAGCATCTCTTCTGGGATGACCTCGAAGGCGTCGGCCACGCCCGTCGCGCGCGGACGATCGGACTGAAGCTTCGCGAAATGCCGGGCGTGATCGAGGCCGAAGTCGGCGCCGCCGGTACGCTGCGCGCCGAGTTCCAGCGCTCGGAGACCTCCATCGAAATGATCAGAAAGACACTCTCGGATATGGGCGTCACTCAGAAATCGACTGCCGTCGCCGCGGCTGCCCCGGCACAAGCCGCCCACCAACATGGCGATGATGGCCATGACCATGGTCCGGATCACGCGCATGGGCCAGATCACAAACATGGCCATACGGGCGAGGATAGCCACGACCATGGCCATGATCATGGCGGCATCTTCGGCGAGCGGACCGAGCTGATCTTCGCGCTGCTGTGCGGTCTCGTCCTCGGCATCGGCTTTGCGATCGAGAAGCTCGCCGCGGCGCCGGAGTGGGTGCCGCTCGCATTCTATATTGCCGCTTATGGCTTCGGTGGCTGGTTCACTGTCCGCGAGGCCATCGAGAATCTGAAGCTCAAGCGCTTCGAGATCGACACGCTGATGCTCGTCGCCGCGGCCGGCGCTGCCGCGCTTGGTGCGTGGGCCGAAGGCGCGCTGCTCCTCTTCCTCTTCAGCCTCGGCCATGCGCTCGAACATTATGCCATGGGCCGCGCCAAGCGCGCAATCGAGGCGCTTGCGGAGCTGGCGCCGCAGACCGCGACGGTGAAGGATGCCGACGGGACGGCTCGCGAAGTCCCGGTCGAGCAGCTGGCGATTGGCGACACCGTCATCGTCAAGCCCAACGAGCGTCTTGCCGCCGACGGCTTCGTCGTCGTTGGCCGCACGGCGATAGATCAGGCTCCGGTGACCGGCGAGAGCGTCCCCGTCGACAAGGAACCGGTGGCCGATCGTGCGCAGGCCGCGGCAAAGCCCGATGCACTCGACGCAAAATATCGCGTCTTCGCGGGCACCATCAACGGCTATGGCGCGATCGAGATCGCGGTAACCCGTCTTGCGGCCGATACCACGCTCGCTAAGGTCGTGAAGATGGTGAGCGAGGCGGAAACGCAGAAATCGCCGACCCAGCGCTTCACCGACAAGTTCGAGCGCATCTTCGTGCCGAGCGTGCTCGCGCTTGTGTTCGTCCTGCTCTTCGCCTGGGTCGTTGTCGACGAGCCGTTCCGCGACAGCTTCTATCGCGCCATGGCGGTCCTTGTCGCGGCAAGCCCGTGCGCGCTCGCGATCGCGACGCCGAGTGCCGTCCTGTCGGGCGTTGCGCGTGCGGCGCGCGGCGGCGTGCTGGTCAAAGGCGGTGGCCCGCTCGAAAATCTCGGCTCGCTGACCGCGCTGGCGTTCGACAAGACGGGAACGCTCACCGAAGGAAAGCCGCGCATCACCGACGTCCTGCCGGCCAGCGGCGTGCCGAAGGAGGAACTGCTGCGGATCGCGGTGGCGGTCGAGCGGCTGAGCGATCATCCGCTTGCCGCTGCCATCGCGCGCGATGGCGAGGCCATGCTGACGTCGACGCGCGTACCGGTGGCGGACGACCTTAACAGCCTGACGGGTCGCGGCGTCACGGCAAAGGTCGAGGGCGAAACCGTCCTGATCGGCAAGGCCGAAATGTTCGGTGCCGACGGCATCGCGCCGATCGGCGGCGAAGTGGCGGCTGCGATCGCCGGCCTCCGCGAGCAGGGCCGCACGACGATGGTCGTTCGTATGGGCGACCGCGATCTTGGCGCGATCGGTCTGATGGACACGCCGCGCGAAGCGGCGCGCACCGCGATCGCCAAACTGCGCGAGCTCGGCATCGGCCGGATGATCATGATTTCGGGCGATCACCAGAAGGTCGCGGAATCGATTGCCGCCGAGGTCGGGATCGACGAGGCCTGGGGCGACCTGATGCCCGATCAGAAGGTCGACGCCATTCGCGACCTCAAGGCGCAGCAGCCGGTCGCCATGGTCGGTGACGGCGTCAATGACGCACCGGCGATGGCGAGCGCCACCGTCGGGATCGCGATGGGCGCCGCGGGGTCCGATGTTGCCCTCGAAACCGCCGACGTCGCGCTGATGGCCGATGACCTCGCTCATCTGCCGTTCGCGATCGGACTTAGCCGCCAGACGCGCCGCATCATCCGCCAGAATCTGGTGGTCAGCCTCGGCGTCGTCGTGGTCCTCGTGCCGGCGACGATCTTCGGACTCGGAATCGGTGCGGCGGTCGCGGCGCACGAAGGCTCGACCCTCGTCGTCGTCGCCAACGCGCTTCGCCTGCTCGCCTATCGCGATCGCAGCATGGGCTGAGGGCGCACAGTCGCGGTGGGATCGAACCGGAAGGGGGAGAGAGGATGAACTTCAAGAATATCTCGGCCTGGTCCATCCGGAACCCGATCCCGCCGCTCGTCATGTTCTTCGGTCTGACGGTGGCGGGCATCGTCTCCTTCCTCATGATGGGGGTCCAGAGCGATCCCGACATCGATTTTCCGGGCGCCATCGTCATCATCGCCCAGCCGGGCGCCGCGCCCACCGAACTCGAAACGCAGGTCACGCAGCGTGTCGAGGCGGCGGTGCGGACGATCGAGGGGATCGACGAGCTCAATTCGACGGTTACCGAAGGCCAGTCGCAGACCTTCGTCCAGTTCGCGATCGGCACGCCGATCGACCGGGCGGTGACTGACATTCGCGACAAGATCACCCAGATCCGCAGCAACCTGCCGAACGGCATCCTCGAACCGCAGGTTATCCGCCTCTCTACCTCGGGCAACACGCTTGCCTATTGGTCGGCTTCGGCCACCGATATGACGCTCGAGGAATTGAGCTGGTATGTCGACAATGTCGTCGCGAAGCGGCTGATCGCGGTCCCCGGCATGGGCGACGCCTATCGCCGGGGCGGCGTCAGCCGCGAAATCCGCGTCATCCTCAACCCCGAACGCATGCGCGCCTACGGCCTTACCGCCGCCGCGGTGAACACCCAGCTCGTCCAGCTCAATGTCAATGCGGCCGGCGGCCGGATGGAGGTCGCGGGCTCCGAGCAGGCGGTGCGTATCCTCGGGAACGCGAGCAGCGCCAACGCGCTCGGCGAGACGCTAATCTCGGTCGGGACGAACCGGACCGTGCGCCTCGCCGATATCGCCGAGGTCAAGGATCTCTACGCCGAGCAGCGCTCGGTCTCGAAGCAGGACGGGCGGCAGGTGCTGACCTTCGGCTTCGAGCGCGCCAAGGGCGCCTCGGATGTGACCGTCTATGACGCTGCGGTCGAGGAGCTGCGAAAACTCGAGAAGGAAAACCCCAAGGTCAAATTCACCGAGCTGTTCAGCGATATCGAATATACCAAAGGCCAATATCATTCGGCGATCAATGCGATGGTCGAGGGCGCGATCCTCGCGGTCGTCGTCGTCTTCCTTTTCTTGCGCGACTGGCGGGCGACGTTGATCTCGGCGCTCGCCATCCCGCTGTCGGCGGTCCCGACCTTCCTGTTCATGGACCTCATGGGCTTCTCGCTCAACATGATGACCTTGCTCGCGCTCAGCCTCGTTGCCGGCGTGCTGGTCGACGATGCGATCGTCGAGATCGAGAATATCGTGCGCCACATGCGGATGGGCAAATCGGCCTATCAGGCCTCGATCGATGCGGCCGACGAGATCGGCCTCGCGGTGCTCGCGACAACCATGACGATCGTCGCGGTGTTCCTGCCGGTCGGGCTGATGCCGGGCGTCGCCGGGCAATATTTCAAGAATTTCGGACTGACGGTCGTGGCCGCGGTGCTGATGAGCCTCGCGGTCGCGCGCATGATCACACCCATGCTCGCCGCCTATTTTCTCTCTGCGCAGGGTCCGCAAAAGCATGGCGAGGGCCCGCTGATCGACACCTATATGCGCATCTTGCGCTGGAGCCTCGACACCAGCGGGGCCGCTGCCGCGCGTGCGCGCGGCGGGCGCTGGAAATGGCTCGGTTACATCAAGGACCATCGCGTCTGGGTGGTCGGCATCGGTGTGCTGGCGCTCTTTGCGACCATTTTCAGCTTCTCGCTGCTCCCGATGACCTTCCAGCCGTCGATCGATTCCGACACGAGCCGCGTGGCCATCCAGCTCGCCCCGGGCGCAACGCTCGAACAGACCGAGGCAGTGGCCGACGAGGTGACCGATCTCATGAAGCGCGACCCGCTCGTCGAATCCGCCCTGTCGCGGATCGATGTCGGCACGGCGACGGTCTATCTGAAATTGCGCAAGGACCGCGAGCTGACCTCGACCGAGTTCGAAAAGGACCGCGCGCCGCGGCTAGCGCAGGTTCCCGATGCCCGAATCAACTTCCAGTCGCAGCATGGCGGCGGCGGCGGCAGCAGCCGCGACATCTCGATCACGCTCGGCAGCGACGACCCGAAGAAGCTCGAAGATGTCGGCAACCGGCTGCTTGCCGAGATGGCCCGCGTGAAGGAAATCCGGTCGCCGCGTGTCGAGGGCAATCTTCAGCGCCCCGAGATCGTCATTCGCCCGCGCTTCGCGCTCGCGGCGCAGCTCGGCGTGACGACGCAGGCGCTCAGCCAGTCGATCCGCGTCGCGACATTGGGCGAGATCGACCAGAATAGCGCGAAATTCTCGCTGTCCGACCGGCAAATCCCCGTTCGCGTCGCGCTTGCGGAAACCGCGCGCGAGCGGCTCGATACGCTGCGCAATATGCCTGTTCCGACCCGGAACGGGGGAACGGTGCCGCTCTCGGTTGTGGCCGAGATCGGCTTCGGCGCCGGCCCGACCCAGATCAATCGGACCAACCAGGTGCGCCAGCTCACCATCGGGGCCGACCTGGCTCCGGGTCTCGTGACCGGTCAGGCGATGGACAAGGTCGAGGCGCTGCCGGCGCTCAAGGCGCTGCCCGCCGGGGTCACGCGGCTGGTACTCGGGAGCGCCAAGTGGCAGGCCGAGATGCTGCGCAACTTCGCGATCGCGGTCGTATCGGGGATTTTTCTCGTGCTCGCTGTGCTGATCCTACTCTATCGCAAGATCATCCCGCCCTTCGTCAACATGGGCTCGCTTCTGCTCGCCCCGCTCGGCGGGGCGGTCGCGTTGCTGCTGACGGGCTATCCGCTCTCGCTTCCCGTGTTCATCGGCGTGCTGATGCTGCTCGGTATCGTCGGCAAGAACAGCATCCTTCTCGTCGACTTCGCGATCGAGGAAATGGCGTCGGGGGTGCCGCGCGACGAGGCGATTGTCGACGCCGGACACAAGCGCGCGCAGCCGATCCTGATGACCACGGTCGCGATGGTCGCGGGCATGATCCCGACCGCGCTGTCGCTCACCGGCGACGGCGCATGGCGCGCGCCGATGGCGGTCACGGTGATCGGCGGGCTCATCCTGTCGACGATGCTGACACTGCTGATCGTGCCGGCGTCCTTCAGCCTCGCGGCGGGCTTCGAACGCCGGATGGTCCCGCGCTTGCGCCGCTGGTTCACGACGGGCGGCGCGCACGCCGACCCATCGCCTGCGGGCGTCACCGACATCGGCGCGGGGCAAAGCCCGGCGGCCGATCGATAGAGGAGTTAAGCTGATGGAGTTCGAGCGGGAGCATGACCTCCCCTATAGTCCGGAGCAGATATGGGCGGTCCTCGGCGATTTCGAGAACCACCGGATCTGGAATCCCTATGTCCGGATCGAGCAGCTTGCCGAGGACCCGATCGCGATCCGCTATTCGATGCGCATGGATCCGCACAAGCCCAAGTTTCTCGAAGTCTCCGCGGCGGTGCTCTCCGCGCGCCCGGGCGAGGAGCTGATACTCGACGTCAAGCCGAGCTTCATCCTCCAGTTCGAGGAGAGTTATATCCTGACGCCGACGGCGAGCGGGACGAAGTTCGTTCACCGCTATCGTTGCCGCGGGCCCTTTGCCTGGCTCCGGCTTCCCGGCATCAAGACCAGCTTCCAGCGAATGATCGCGTCGATCGACGGCATCCTGCTCAGCTACCTCAAGTCCAAATACAGCAAGCCGCCACCGCCGCCGCGACGGCCCAAGTCCAAGTTCAAAGGTGGCCGGCGATGACGAGCTTTCCGCTGCTCGCGCCGCACAAATGGCGTCCGCTCGGCGCGGCCTGGGCAATCGCCCTCCTGTCGAGCCTGGCCGTCCTCTTCGTCGGCGAGGTCATGGGCCAGGCGCCGTGCGACCTCTGCTGGTTCCAGCGTAGCTTCATGTTCCCGCTTGCGATCATTCTCGGCATCGCGGCGTTCAGGTCGGACCGCGCCATCGTTCCTTATGGGCTGGCGCTGGCTGCGGGCGGTGGTCTCGTCGCTTTCTATCATAGCCTGCTCTACGTCGGCGTCATTCCGGCCCCGATCGTCCCCTGCACCGGCGGTCCATCATGCTCGGGAGAGAGCATGGCAATCGGAGGCGTGCCGCTGCCCCTCCCGTCGCTGACCGCGTTCGCGCTCATCCTCACCCTCTTGCTCAACTTCCAAAGGAGACTGAAATCATGAACAAACGCATCGGAGTGGTGGCCACGCTTGTCGTTTCCGCACTCGCTTTCACCGGCGGCGCGATGCTCTACAGCGGAACCGCCGAGGGCGAACCCACGAAGAAGGTCGTGGCGGGGCCCGTCGACAGCCTCATTCGCCCGCATTCGCCGATCATCGGACCGAAAAATGCCCCGGTCACCATCGTCGAATTTTTCGACCCGTCGTGCGAGGCCTGCCGCGCCTTCTATCCCACGGTGAAGGGCATCGTTGCCAAATATCCCAAGGATGTGCGTCTCGTTATGCGCTACCTGCCGCTGCACCCCGGCTCGGCCGAGGCGATCGTGATCCTCGAAGCCGCCCGCGTCCAGGGCAAGCTCGAGCCGGTGACGGCCGCCCTGCTCGAAGCGCAGCCCGAATGGCACGACGGCAAGATGGACGGTGCCTGGGCGGCCGCCGAGAAGGCCGGCCTCAATGTCGCGAAGGCGCGCGCGATGCCGACAACCGATGCGATGGCCTGGATGGAGCAGGACATCGCCGACGCGCGTGCGGTCGGCGTCCGGGGCACGCCGACCTTCTTCGTCAATGGCGAGATGCTCGTCCAGCCGAGCCCCGAACAGGTCGAGGCCCGAGTCCAGGCCGCGGTAGCGGCAAAGGGCAAATGAGGGCCCGCACCCGTCCCGCTTCGTCCACGCGGGACGGGTGCCCACCATGCGGCGCGATACTGTCTCTCCCGCCATCGGCCTGTCGCATGGAGACGCCGGGTCACCGTCCGATCGGCAGCATCGGAGCCAATATTCACAGCGCATTCAAACATGAAGGGGGATTTTGAACGCCACGAAAAGGAGAGACTGACATGCGAAAACTGATGACGATCGCGGCCGCGATGCTCGCCTTCGCGCTCCCCGGAACAGCGCTTGCCCAGCACCATGGCGATCGCGGGGGATATAGCCGCGGACATGACGCGCCACGTGGTCATGACCGCGACTATCGTTCCTCACGCCACGGCGTGCCCAATTATGGCTATGATCGTGGCTATCGTGGCTACGATCCCTACTACCGCGGCCATGATCGCCGCTATGAACGGCGGGACCGCTACGAGCGGCGCTATCAGAAGCGCCGGATGCACCACCATCACCGCGGGCGTCACTGGCGCGGCTAGCCGCGACCGCGCGGGCCGGGCGAGAAACTACCGCTTCGCCCCATAGATTGAAATCGAGCCGGTCGGCGTCGGGATGACTCTCATCTCTTCGACCGCCTCGAAACCCGCGGCTTTAAGGATCACCGGGACGCAGCCCTTAGCGTTGGGTTCGGTATATTCGAACCCGTCGAGCAGCTGGATCTGTCGAAAAAGCATGCGCATCAGCAGCGAGCGCTGCTCGCCATAGTCGGCTATGAAAAGGGTCCCGCCCGGCCTCAGGAGCCTGAACATCTGCGCGGCAATCGCTTCCTTAACGGCCATCGGGCACTGGTGAAGGACCAGGCTCGATACGATCTTGTCGCATTGCCGGAGTGCGTCGATGCCGTCCAGCTCGTCGCCCATAGCCTCGAACCATCGAATCTCGGCATCGGCAACCTCAGCCTTGGCGCGCGCGATTTCCAGCACGGCGGGGTCGGGATCGACCGCCAGAACGATGCTCTCCGGCGCCGCCTGCTTGAGGGCGATCGCAAAGGTTCCCGTGCCGCACCCGATATCGACGATCCGCTCGCCCGGCCGCGGTTCGGCGAAGCGCAGCAAGTCGCTTCGCCATCTTTTCTCTCTGGTCATGAGGGCTATGGCGGCATCGTAGCGGTCGAGCGATCCGCTCTTGCCGAGTGCCGGGACGAAGTCTCTGTGTGCGTCTGACATGATGCGCCTCTACCAGGCGCGATCACGCACCGGCTTGAACGGAGAGGCTATGATTCGATGAAAAGGTCGCTTGCCCGGATACCGAACATCGCCTTGATCGTGCGGGCGAAATGCGCGCTGTCGCTGAACCCTGCCATGTGTGCGGCCTCGGTCGCGCTGCGGCGCATTCCCAATTCGTCGAAGGCGATAATCAACCTTCGCCAGAGCACAAAGCGCTGGAAGGGCATGCCGATCTCGGCGGCAAAGAGATGCCGGAAGCGGCCGAGCGAAAGGCGGCTCTCCTCCGCCACAGCCGCGAGACGGACAGAGCCCATGGGGATCAGGCGGTCAATCGAGGCGGCGGCGCGGGTGATGCGCGGATCGAGCGGGGGTCGGGCGCCTCGCGTGAGCCAGTTTTTCCAGAAGGACCGCTGTCCCGGCAGCGCGACATGAATCGGATCGGAGCAGATCAGCCGGTCTTTCAGATCTACCGGCGGACCGAAGACCACTGTCGGCTCGACGAACCATAATTCAGCCGTGGGCGCGGGGAGCAGCCGGTGCACGGTATCGGGTTCGATGAGCAAGCAACGCCCCGACAGGCGCGCGCCATCAGCATCGACCACGGTAAGCGGCTCGGCACAAAACACTGCCTGCGCCGCAAAATGGCGGTGCGCGGCGGCATCGCCAACCGAACCCGACCAGAGAGCATGATAGTCGCCGAGGCTAAGTCGGCCGTTCCAGTTGGACGTTTCGGGCATCGGGTCGCAATAGCAGGCCTAACTCGTGTGCGTAACGGGCGCCGGGTAAGCACTCTGGCTCGGAGGCTCTTTTCGGAAGCCGTCTTACGGCCAAGGAGGAGTGCGCCGACCCCGTGATGATTCCCCTCATCGACCGGGCGCTGTCTCGATGCGGCGATGTTGCCGACTGTTGTAACGATAGCCGATCCAGAGGATTGCAAGCGCGAGAAGCTGGAGCAACAACGGTTCGAGCGAAGGAAATATCCCCATCGCCGGGAAGCGGGGAAAATGAGCTAGCGGGGTGATGCCGAGGAGGCCGGCTTCCTGTAGCGCGCCCGCGCCCTTGCCGGCCAGGACAACCGCGAGGATAGCGATGAGCGAAGAGCTGTAAGCGAAAAATCTTCCGATCGGCAGGACCCGGCTGTAACGAAGCATGACCCATGCGATTGCTGCCAGGATCACCACTGCGGTTCCGGCTCCGGCGGCGATCGCGCTGCGGCTTCCTTGCGCGGCGAGAGCTGCGAAAAACAGGATGGTCTCAAAGACTTCCCGATAGACCACGAGGAAAGCGAGCCCGAACAGGAACCAGGCCGAGCGACGTGAAAGCGCTTTGCCCATCGCTTCGCGAATATAGCGCTGCCAGCTCTCCGCATGTGACTTTCCGTGCATCCAGATGCCGACCCAGACGAGAACGACTGCGGCGAAAAGCGAGCCAAATCCCTCTGTCAACTCGCGGTTCGCTCCGCTGATCGAGATTGCATAGGTCGCGACTGCCCAGGTTGCGCCGCCGGCTGCCAGGGCTGCGATCCAGCCGCCATGGACATAGGGTAGGACCTCAGGCCGTTCGGCCTTTCGTAAGAAAGCGATCATCGCCACGATGATCAGAAGCGCTTCGAGACCCTCGCGCAGCAAGATGGTAAGCGCCCCGACAAAGGTCGATGCGTCGCTGGCTGCATCGGGAGACAGTGCAGCTTCGGCATCGGCGAAAAGGGTTTCGACTGCGGCGGCTTTACCCGCGACCGCATCGACCGGCACACCTCGCGCGATGGACACGCGATAATCGGACATCGCGGATTCGATTTGCGCCATAAGGGCGGAATCGCGCGTCGTCAGGATCGGCTCAATCGGTTCGAAACCGTCGAGATAGGCGGACAGCGCGAGACGCTCTGCCTCGCTCCGATTTCCCTTGCGGTACGCGGCAAGGCTTTGCGCCAATTTGTCACGGGCAACCGCAAGCGTCGCGGGCGAAGCGGTTGTCAATGCTTGGGGATCTGAGCGCAAATAGGCGGTAAGCGCGTCGGCCTGCTCCGATCCCAGCCCACGACCAAGCACTTCCGGGCTGAGACTCGTGAAGGCTTGCAGGTCGGGGACCAGTTCGCGCGCCGCAGGGGTCTGGTTCCAGACACGCCGGCCGGCTGCGACGTCGCGAAAGGCAAATCCACCGGCATAGGCTGCTACCGCCCAGCGGTCGTCGGAGGGCAAATGGGCAAAACTGGGCATGGACGTGCCTTCGAGCCCCTGTCCTATCACCTGATAGAGCGCGAACAGACTGCGCTTGCGAGCGCGTCCGGCGTCGGTGAAATCGATAGGTGCCGGGTCGAGCCCCTTGGCCTGAGGTCCATTGCCATCGCCGCGCGCGCCGTGACAGCTGGCGCAATTTTCCAGATAGACTTGGGCTCCGCGCCGGGGATCTGGAGCGTTGCGCGGCGCGAGGGGCACAGGGTAGGCGGCGAGGAGGTCCGCCGCGAGTCCGCGCGCCTGGCCAGCCACCTTGCCGGGGTCCGCCTTCGATGCGATCGCCGTCTGGAGTTGTCCCGCTTCACTGACAAGGCGAGCCCGCGCCGGGGATACCGGAAGCGCTTCGATCCCCTTGCGAACGGTGGCGGAAAACTCGGTCATCTCGGCATATTCGACCGTGCTCGTCACCGCGCCATTCGAGACCGCTCCACCATAGTCGACCGCAACATAGTCCAGCAGGCGCCAGATGGTCTGGACTTCGCCGGCATCAGTGCGGGCCTGTGCCGTCGGCACGACGAGGCCGCAGATTGCAGCGAGCGCGATCAGCAGAGAGAGAAAGCGGCGGGCGGGGGGCATTGGCCCTATTGTCCGGGCACAGTCGACAGTTCGCGCAATTCGGTCCGCGCGCTGCGTAGAATCTCATAGGCCGAATGCAGGAAAAGCGTGGCAATGATGGCGGCGACTGCAAGGTCGGGCCAGGCTTGCCCGGTCCATGCGACGAGGCCGGCGGCGATGATCACCGCCACATTGGCGATCGCGTCGTTGCGGCTGAACAGCCACACCGCCCGGACATTGGCGTCGCCTTCGCGGAACCGCGAGAGGACCGCGGCCGAGGTGAGGTTGACGAGGAGGGCGGCGGCGCCGATGCCGCCCATCAGCTCGGCTTCGGGCGGAACCGCGGTCAGGGCACGCCACAGCGCGACGCCGATGACCCCTATGCCAAGCGACAGCAGGAACAGGCCTTGGGCTAAGGCGATACGCGTGCGGGCGAGCGCAGTCCAGCCTATCGCGACGAGGCCGGCCAACGTGATCGTGCCGTCGCCGATAAAGTCGAGCGAGTCGGCTTTCAGCGCCTGGCTGTTGGCGATGAACCCGCCGACGATCTCGATCGCGCCGAAGCCGAGATTGAGAATTACGACGATCCACAAGGCCCTTCGATAGGCGGGATCGCGTTCGGCCCTGACGGTGTCGCCCGTGCAGCCGCAATTGCTGTCGTTGCTCATTCCCCTGTTCTACATTCTACAGTAACTGTAGAAGCAAGCTGAAATCGAAACGAGACTGAGAGGAAGGGAGATGGCGCGCGACACGCGGCTGCCGATCGGCGGCCTGGCGAAACGCACCGGCACCAAGGTAAACACGATCCGCTTCTATGAGGATATCGGATTGCTGCCTTGCGCAGCGCGCACAGCCTCTGGCCGGCGCACCTACGGGGATGAGGATGTCGGGCGCCTCGCATTCATCCGCAATGCCCGCGGCCTCGGCTTTTCGATCGATGAAATCCGGTCGTTGACGGCGCTGGCCTTGGGGCCGGGGCAGGACTGCGCCGAAATCCGCGCAGTTGCGGCGCGTCACCTGCTCGATGTCGATGAAAAGCTGGAACGGATGGCGCGGCTCCGTGCTGAACTTGCCCGTATCGTCCAGCTCTGCGATGGCGGGCCGGTGTCGGATTGCCGGGTCATCGAGGCCATCGCCGCCGGAAATGCCTAGCCGCCGCGCTATCGGGACTGTCGGCGGCTTGCGGCTCAGCCGCAGCAACTGCCCTTGCCGCCGTCAACCTGTATTGGCGGGCAGGGTACCGTGCCATAGGAACAGAAGACACAGCAGTCTCCTGGCAGCGGCTTGAGCAGCGCGCCGCATCCCTTGCAGTCGTAGAAATACTGACACGCATCGGTGGGCATGATTTCGTCGGCGATTTGACCGCAGAGCGGACACGTCAGCGTCGATTGCAGGACCGGCGAGGGATCAAGCATAGCGATAGCCGAGCCAGAGGAGGACGGCGGCGAGGAGCAGTCCGATCAGGGTCACAAAGCGCAGCGACGCGGGCACGCACAGGCCATCGGCGCCGCAGCGCGCCGCGCGCATCTGCTGGCGCGCCAGCAGGACGCCACCGGCGACGAGCGAAATTGCGCCGAATGCGACGAACCAGAGCCGGTAGGGCGCGGCCGGGACCGCTATGCCGACGAGCCAGGCGGACCCGAGCCCCGCCGAGGCCAGCAGCATGGGGAGGGCGCAGCAGGTGGCTGCGAGAAAGCCCGATGCGATCCCGCCAAGCGCCAGCGAAATGGCCCCAAATCCTTTTGGACGCCTTGCATCTCCAGCCAAATTCAAACTCCTTGTTTCGCGGTAGCGGCAAGTCTACCATCTGTAGTGACTACAGATGCAAGCGGAATCGCAATGGCCCCCTCAAGCACCATCCCCATCGGCGAGCTTTCTCGGCTTACCGGCTGCAATATCGAGACGATCCGCTATTATGAGCGCATCGGCATTCTGCCCGCGCCGGTCCGGTACGGGCGATTTCGCCGTTATGATTCAGCTGGTGTGCGGCGCCTTGCATTTGTGCGCCGCGCGCGCGAACTGGGGTTTCCCCTCGATACGGTCCGGACTTTGCTCCTTCTTGCCGAAGGCGGCGGCCATAGCTGCGATCAGGCGCGCCATATGGCCGAGAGCCAGCTTGCCGACGTCCTCGCCAAGCGCGCCGACCTCGACCGGATGGCCGCTGTCTTGGGCGATCTTGTCGAGGCGTGCGGCGCCGGCGATGCCGGGGGCTGCCCGCTTCTGGAGGCGCTGTCCGACTAGGTTCGAGTACAGCCGTCTTCCGCCAGCGCCCCAAAGCAGCCATTGCGCGCGGCAACTAGGGCCACCGCGCGCAATGGCGGCGCGTTACGGCGCCTTGTCGAGCTTGGTGATCGTCCCGGCCTTGCCGTCCCAATTGAGCTCGAACGCGACCTTGTCGCCGACCTTGATGTCCTTCAGCAGCTCGGGTTTCGCCGCAAAACCCATCGTCATCGGCGGCCATTCGAGTTCGGCGATCGCGCCATGATCGAGCGTGACCTGGCCTTTTGCCGTATCGATCGCGGTCACGGTCGCCGTGCCCTTGCCATGCTTCGTTTCGGCCGGGGCCGCCATGGTCCCTGTGTCATCGGCCATCGCGGCCTTTTCTTCCGTCTTCGGTGCTTCGCCTTGCTTGCCGCAGGCGACAAGTCCAGCGCCGAGCGCAAGGCTGAGCGTAATCGCAGTGAGTTTATTCATGTCGTTTCTCCTTCGGGTTGGACGGGATGAGCCGCACGCCTTCGCATCAGCAGATAGGCGGCGGGAATGATAAGCATCGACAGCAGCGGCGCGGTGAGCATGCCGCCGATCATCGGCGCGGCGATGCGGCTCATCACTTCGGAGCCGGTGCCGGTCCCGACGAGGATCGGGAACAGGCCCGCGAGGATAACCGCAACGGTCATCGCCTTCGGGCGGACGCGGAGCAGCGCGCCTTCGCGAACCGCGGCCAATATGTGGCCGTCGCTGCGATCGGCGAGCGCATGCTTGAGATAGATGAGCATGACGACCCCGAACTCGGCGGCAACGCCCGCAAGCGCGATGAACCCGACCGCGCTCGCGACCGACTGGTTATAGCCAAGCAGATAGAGGAGCCAGAGCCCGCCGGTGAGCGCAAAGGGCAGGGTCGCCATGATGAGCAGCGCCTCGTCCCAGCGGCGGAAGGTCAGGTAGAGCAGCAGGAAGATGATCGCGAGCGTGACCGGCACGACGACCTTCATCCGCTCGGTCGCACGAACGAGGAACTCGAACTGCCCGGTGTAGGAAACGCTGACGCCGGGCGGCAGATCGACATCGCGCGCGATCGCCCGCTGGATGTCCTGCACGAGGCCCTGCAAATCGCGGCCGCGGCTGTCGACGTAGATCCAGGTCACCGGGCGGCCATTCTCGCTGCGCAGCATCGGCGGCCCGTCGCTGACCTTGACTCTGGCCACCGTGCCGAGCGTGATCTGCTGGCGCGACGGCGTCAGGACCGGAAGGCTCGCGAGCTCGCCGATACTGTCGCGCAGCTCGCGCGGGTAGCGGACGCTGATCGGATAGCGGGCGAGCCCCTCGACCGTCTGGCCGATCGTCTCGCCGCCGATCGCGCCCGAGACGATCGCTTGCACGTCGGCGACATTGAGGCCGTAGCGTGCTGCGGCGGCGCGATCGATGTCGACATCGATATAGCGCCCACCAGTCAGCCGCTCGGCCAGCGCCGACGCTACGCCGGGTACGGTCTTGACGACCGCTTCGATGCGCTTGGCGGTGCGATCGATCCCGGCAAGATCCGAGCCCGCGACCTTGATGCCGACCGGGCTCTTGATCCCGGTCGCAAGCATGTCGATGCGATTGCGGATCGGGGGAATCCAGAAATTGGCGAGCCCCGGAACCCGGACCCGCGCGTCGAGCTCCTCGATCAATTTCTCCTCGGTCATGCCGGGGCGCCAACGGTCCTTCGGCTTGAAGCGGATCGTCGTCTCGAACATCTCGAGCGGCGCGGGGTCGGTCGCGCTGTCGGCCCGCCCCGCCTTGCCGAACACGCTCTCGACCTCGGGCACGGTCTTGATCAGTCGGTCCGTCTGCTGGAGCAGGCTCGATGCCCTTGCGGCCGAGATGCCGGGTAGCGCCGAGGGCATGTAAAGGAGGTCGCCTTCGTGCATCTGCGGCATGAACTCGCCGCCGATCTGGGTCATCGGCCACAGGCTGGTGGCGAAGACGAGGCCGGCGATCACGAGCGCTTTTTTCGGCCGTTCGAGCACCCAGTCGAGTGCCGGGCGATAGATGCGGGTCAGCCAGCGGTTGACCGGATTACTCTGTTCGGCGGGTATCTTACCGCGGATCAGCCAGCCCATCAGCACCGGGATGAGCGTGATCGAGAGGATCGCGGCGGCCGCCATCGCATAGGTTTTGGTGAAGGCGAGCGGCGAGAAGAGCCGTCCCTCCTGGCCTTCGAGCGTGAAGATGGGGAGGAAGGAGAAGGTGATGATGAGGAGGCTGAGGAAGAGGGCGGGCCCAACCTCGGCGGCGGCGTCGGTGATGACGCGCCAGCGTTCGGCGCCTTTCAGTTCCTCGCCCGGATGATCGCGCTCCCAATGTTCGAGATGCTTATGGGCATTTTCGATCATCACCACCGCAGCGTCGACCATCGCACCGACCGCGATGGCGATGCCGCCGAGCGACAATATATTGGCGTTGAGTCCCTGCAGCCGCATCACGATGAAGGCGATGAGGATGCCGAGCGGCAGCGTCAGGATCGCGACCAGTGCCGAGCGCGCGTGCCAGAGGAAGAGCGCGCAGACGAGCCCGACGATGATGAACTCTTCGACGAGCTTCGAGGTAAGATTGTCGACCGCGCGGTCGATCAACCCCGAGCGGTCATAAGTGGTGATGATCTCGACCCCGGGCGGCAGGCTGCGCTTGAGCTCGGCGAGCTTGGTGCGCACGCCGTCGATGACTTCGCGGGCATTCTTGCCCTCGCGCATGACGATCACGCCGCCCGCGACTTCGCCCTCGCCGTTGAGTTCGGCGATGCCCCGCCTTGTGTCGGGACCGATCTGCACCGTCGCGACATCGCCGACCGTTACCGGGAGTCCGCCCGCGGCGGTGCGGATCGGGACGGCGCGGAAGTCGTCGAGCGACTCCAGATAGCCGCTCGCGCGGACGATATATTCAGCCTCAGCGAGTTCTAGGGAGCCGCCGCCGCTTTCCTGGTTGGCGCGCTTGAGGGCGTCGGCGACGTCGGTTGCAGTCACCCCGAACGCGGCGAGCTTCTGCGGATCGACGATGATCTGATACTGGCGCACCATGCCGCCGATGCTCGCGACCTCGGCGACGCCGGGAACCGATTTAAGCTCGAAGCGGAGGAACCAGTCCTGAAGACTGCGGAGTTCGGCAAGATCGTGGCGGCCGCTTTTGTCGACGAGCGCATATTCATAGATCCAGCCAACCCCGGTCGCGTCGGGACCGATGCTCGCGCGCGCGCCCTCGGGGAGACGGCTTTGCACCTGGCTCAGATATTCGAGCACGCGGCTGCGCGCCCAATAGGGATCGGTGCCGTCGTCGAACAGGACATAGACGAAGCTGTCGCCGACGAAGCTGTAGCCGCGCACCACGCGCGCGCCCGGCACCGAGAGCATCGTCGTCGTGATCGGATAGGTGACCTGGTCCTCGACGATCCGCGGTGCCTGTCCCGCATAGCTGGTGCGGACGATGACCTGGACGTCCGACAGGTCGGGCAGGGCGTCGACCGGAGTCGTGCGCACCGCGGCGATCCCGAGCAAGGTCAGGATCAGCGCCGAAGCGACGACAAGCCCGCGCGCCGCGACCGAGGCGCGAATAATGCGTGCGATCATTGCGCTGGCTCCAGCGGACGAACCGTGAGACCGGTCAGGCTCGCCTCGGAATCGAGCAGGAACTGGCCCGACGCGACGACCTTCTCGCCGGGGGCGAGCCCTCGCAATATCTCGGTCTTGCCGCCGCCTTCGCGTCCGGCGACCACTTCGGCGGGATGGTAGCGTCCGTCGCCCTTCTCGAGCATCACGATGCTGCGCGTGCCGGTGCGGATCACCGCTTCGCTTGGCACCAGCAGCGTTGGCTTGGCGTCCCCGCCGAGCGCGACGACGGCGAACATGCCGGGGCGTAGGCGACCGCCGCGGTTGGCGAGCTCGATGCGCACTGTCAGCGTCCGGCTGTCCGCCGCTGCGGTCGGCAGGATCGCGACGACCCGCCCGGTAAAAGCCTCGCCGGGAAAGGCGGTGAGGTTCGCGGTGGCAGGTTGGCCGATCTTCACCAGTCCGGCCTGCGCTTCGGGGAGCGCGGCATTGAGCCACACCGTTCCAAGTCCCGAGATTTCGGCAAGTGTCTGCCCCGAGGCGAGAGTCACGCCTGCACGGGCATTGAGCGTCTGGACCACGCCGCCGATCGGCGCGCGCACCGTCAGTCTGCCGCCGGTCCGTCCGCTCCGGTCGACCTCGGCGATCACGCCTTCGGGCATGCCCATCAGCCGCAGCCGCTGCCGCGCGGCCGCCGTGAGTTCAGGTTTGCCGAGCTTCTTGACGCTCAGATATTCGGTCTGGGCGCTGCCCCATTCAGGCAATTGCAGGTCGGCGATCGGGGTGCCGGCGCCGATGACGTCGCCGGGCGCGAGGCGATAGACGCGTTCGACGAAGCCGCCCGAGCGCGCCTGGACGATCGCGACGTCGCGCTGGTTGAAATCGATCGTGCCATTGACGTCGAAGGTCGCCGCAAGGCTGCCCATTTCGGCCGCGACGACGCGTATTCCGAGGCTCTGCCGCGCGGCCGGATCGACCGTTACGCCGGGACCGCTGCCAGAACCGCTAGCTTCATCGGCATATTTGGGTTCGAGCTGCATATCCATGAAGGGCGATTTGCCAGGCTTGTCGAACTTCTGGTTCGGGAACATCGGGTCATAATAATAGAGGGCCTTGCGCCCTTCGGTTGTGCCTTCGGCCGGCGCCTGACTGTCCCCGCGCTGTCCGAGCCAATAGCCGCCACCACCCGCGATCAGCACGGCAGCCATAATCCCGGCGCGCCACCGCGCCGCCGACGTTGCATCAGTCATCGCCCTGTCTCCCCATAGATGTAATTGATCCGGATCGCATCGCGCGCGACCTCGGCTTCGCGCGCCAGCGCATCGACTTCGGCCTCGGCGAGCGCGAGGGTCGACAGGAGCGCGGTTCCGAGGTCGAGCTTTCCGGCGGCGTAGCTGGCGAGATCGAGCTCGGCGCGTTTCTTCGCGAGCGGCACGAGCCGCGTGCGCGCATTGGCGAGTTGCTCATGGTGCATGCGGTGATCGGCGAGATCGGCGTCGAGCGCCGCCGCGATGTCGCGCTTGGCGGCCTCGCGGTCGAGCCGGGCGCGCGTCGCCTCGCTGGCGCGCGCCGCGATCTTGGGATCCTGCCGCTTTTTCGAGAAGAAGGGCAGGTCGACGGTGACACCGACCGTGACGAGATCGCCATAATTGGGCTCGCGCCGCCCATAGGCCGCGTTGACGCTCCAGTCGGGGCGCTTGTCTGCGCGGGCGAGACCGGTCTCGGCATCGGCCGCGATAGCGCGGGCGTCGAGCGCGCGCAGCCTTGGCAGGGCGTCGATCCCGGTGCGTAATCGCTGCTCGTCGATCATTTGCGGCGGCAAGTCGCCGAGCGTGTCGACGGCCGCGTCGCCGGTAAAACGCGCGAGCTGCGCGCGGGCGCGGGCGATCTCGGCGGCGAGCGCGCTGCGGCGGTCGTTGATCGCAGCGCGAAGCTGGTCGGGTTCGAGCGCCTGCGCCGGGCGCGCCGCGCCGCTGGCGAGCCGGGCCGTCACCGTCGCTTGCAGGTCTTCGAGGCCCGTGTCGAGCAGGTCGAGTTCCTTGAGGCGCTTCTTGGCGTAGAAGAGGTCGACCCAGGCAAGCGCCGTCGCGAGCCTGACATCCTGCGCGGTGACCGCCTCGTCGGCGCGGGCGATTCCGATGTCGGCCTGCGCACGCGTTGCGCGCGCGCGGCGCTTGGCGGGGTTCGGAAAATCCTGGCTGACGCCGACGACCTGCATCGTGAAGTCGTCGCGATTGAACCGGCCCGCGTCAGGCCCGGTCACCGGAAAATCCTGCACGACGATATTGAGTTTCGGATCGGGCAGCCGGTCGGCGGCAATCGCCGCCGACCGCGCGGCATCGATGCCGGCCTCGCGGCCCTGCAATTCAGGCGCCTGCGCTGCCGCCCGCTGGAGCGCTGCGTCGAACGACATCGGTTCGGCGCGAAGCGCGGCGGGCAGCGCGAGCAGCGCCGCTGCGATAAACAGGCGCATATGTCCCCCTTTGTGAATGTGCGGGATCGTCCCCGGCGCTCGGCGCCGGGGACGGGGTCCTTCAGCCTTCGGAGGGCATCATGTGGTCGCCGGACATCTTCTTCATGCAGTCGCCCGGACTGGCCTTCATCATGTCGCAATGGCAGTCGGCCATCTGCATCGGTGCGTCCTTCACCCAGACGCGAACGCGCGGAGCGATGCCCGACTTGTTCGGCCCCGGCACCTGGCGGGCCTGCCATTCATAATGACCGCCCGTTGCGTCCTGCGCGAAAACCGGGGTGGCAAGCGTTGCAGCCGCGAACGCGGCAACGGCAAATATCGTCTTCATGGTAAATTCCTTGATTGAAAAGCGTGAAACCGCGCGCCCGGACGAGTTGGTGCGCGTCGGCAATTCAGGCAAGAAATAGGGGTGGGTCGGGTTCGGGGCCGAATGTTCTTCCGGCGAGCCGCCGGACAGGAAGCGGATCGAAGGAGCCGGCGACAAATGTCTTTTCGGCAAGCGGGATAGCCGGAGAGACGACGGCGGGCGGGAGCGCGCAGCCCATCTTGGCGATGCAGTCGAGCGTGAGGCCTTGGCACGGAGCGCTCTTCTGGGATTTTTCAATCCCCATCATCTCCGCGCATTCGTCGCTCATCGCCGCCGCGGAGGCCGTCTCGGCCGACGGGAGCGCGGGCGCATAGGCAAATGCGGCCTCCTGCGCCAGAAGGCCGAGTACGGCTCCGACAAGAAGTAGAAAGGTGAGCCAGCGTTTCACGGTCGAAGCATGATCCTTGTCAAACTTGACGTCAATCTAAACCGGGGTAGAGATCCCGCTCACTTGTTCGCCGGCCATCCCCTCGCGGTTACGCCGGACCCGTTAAGAATGGCCCATTGTCATGGCGGCGGGCGCGACCAGCATCCACAGCGCCATGGCGATCATCATCAGATTTTCGGTCAGTGAGATGAAACCCAGCGGCACATTGCTGTCGCCGCCGACGCAGGCGCATTTGAGTTCGCGCTTGTCGACATACACCGCCTTGAACACCGACACGGCGCCGATGCTCCCGATGAACAGCGCCACCGGAATCGAAATCCAGCTTAGCGCTCCCGAAATCATCAAAATGCCGGCCAGTGCTTCGGCAAAAGGATAGAGGTTGGCATAGGGCACCCAGCGTTTGGCGAGCAGGTCGTAGTTCAGGAACATGCTCGAGAAGCTCTCGATGTCGCGGAGCTTGAGGAAGGCAAGCAACGCCATGCTGAACCCGATAAACCACTCGGCGGCACGGATCGTGAAGGGCGTGCCCGACACCGCCTGGCTGACGGCCAGCGCCATCAGCGCGGTGATAGAGAAGAGCGCGATGACGGGCTTATAGGTTAGCGCCTTTGGATCGCGGACTTTCAAACCGAGATGGCGCCGTAGGTCGTCGTGACCGCCGATCCGCTCGCCTTCGATGAAGGTCTGCGGCGTCGTCGCGACGCCATGCTTCGCCTTGAATGCGTCGGTTTCCTCGCGGGTCGTCAGCCAGACATCCTCGACGTCGTAGCCGCGGCTGCGCAACAGATGCAGCGCCTTAAGGCCATAGGGGCAGATATGCTGCTCCATCACCATGCGATAGATGGTCGCCCGCGGCTTGCCCGAAACCGCCGCACCGGTATGCGCTGGCGCGCTTTCGTTCGCGCGCTGAACCTGCATATTCATCGATTCGCCTTTCTTGATTCCCGATCGCTTCCCGCTATATAGCCTCCGTACCATAGTACGGAGTCAAGGCCTTGCGTGACATGACCATCGGCCAGCTTGCCCGGCAGGGCGGCGTCAATGTCGAGACGATCCGCTATTACCAACGCCGCGGCCTGTTGCCCGTTCCGCCTCAGTCGGCCAGCGCCCCGTCGGAAGGCCGAGTACGGCGTTACGACGAGGCGGTTCTGCGCCGTCTGCGCTTCATCAAATCGGCACAAGCAGCGGGATTTACGCTCACCGAGATCGCCGAACTGCTCGAACTCGACGCGTCGAGCGATCGCGCGCGAGCGCGCGAACTGGCCGATGCGCGCATCGCGGCGATCGAAAAGACGATCGCCGAACTCGATGCGGCGCGGCGCGCGCTCATGGGCCTGTCGCGCCAATGCGCTGCCGCCGACACGCTCCACTGCCCGATCATAGCGGCGTTCGAGCAGGTCTAGCCCGACTGGCCTTGGCGGCGGATGGTGCTGACGGCCGGCCTCACCTCCCAACTGGTGTCAATCGGTCGCAAATGGTTCCAGCATCCCGGCTACAAGCGATGGGATGGTAATTCCGGCTGCGACATCGAGCAGAAGGCTAGCGCGGACCGCAGCCGCAGGTCTCGCCGCTGCCGCGTCCGGAGTTGCGACGGCCGTCCGAAGTGCCTGGGTAAGGCGCCATCGAATCTCCGCGGCGAGGACCGGCATCGGGGCGAACAAATAGGCTTCCACGAGGAAGACCTGACCATAGGGTCAGGCGAGCGATTGCGTCACATACACGGCGCCGACCAAGGCTCCGACGAGGAGCAGAAGCGAAAAGCGCCGCTTCTGGATGAAGGTAGGAGCCTTTGGGCGTTCCGGATCAACTTCATCCTGGCGATCTGAACAAATCGGGGAGCCCAATTCCGATGGTTTTACGTCCCCCGAACCATTTTTGAGGGATGAGTCGTTCTGGTGCGTAATCAATGTCAGTAGGGGATGTTGGGTGCTTGAACCCGGAAGCCGTAAGCAGCGGTTTCCGGGCATGCATGTTTTTGTCCTCGACTTCCCCGAAACTCATTTGGGCTGCGCGAAAGGGCAGTTCTTCGAAACAGGGGAAGCATAATGAACAAATTATACTGTTATTCGTCGACGAAGCGCGCAATGCAGCGAACCTCGATGGCGGCAATTGCGATGGCGGTCGCGTTTCCCGTGCAGGCTCAGGAAGCCCAGTCGGACGGCCTCGCCGAGATCATCGTAACGGCGGAGAAGCGCGAGGAAAATCTGCAGTCCGTTCCCGTCTCGGTGACAGCGATGACCGGCGAGGCGCTTACGGCAACGGGCATATCAAACGTCGAAGACCTCCAATTTTTTGTGCCGGGCGTGTCGATCACCAACGATTCCATGGCGATCATCAATATTCGTGGGATTGGCACCTCGGCGTTCGGCGTTGCGACCGACCCCAGCACGACAGTCCATTATGACGGCGTCTACATCTCGCGCCCGACCACAAGCTATCAGGATTTGTTCGACGTCGAACGCATCGAGGTGCTGCGCGGACCTCAAGGCGTTCTCTTCGGTCGCAACTCCGCCGGCGGCACACTCAACATCATTTCCAAAATGCCTACGGAGGATTTGACTGGCGCGCTGGGGCTCACAGTCGGAAATTACGAGAAGCGATCGCTGAGCGGCACGATTTCTGGACCGCTTGGAGCGGGCGTCCGAGGCCGCCTCACCTTGCTTGCCAACCAGCGTGACGGCATCTACCGCGACATCGTCTCGGGACGGCGATACCAAAACGAAGATAATCTCGCTGGACGACTGACGCTTGCGATTGACGCGAGCGACCGTCTTGAGATCGTGTTGCGGGCGGATGCCAGCCGTGATCGCGAGACCGGCGCGCGGTCTGTTCGGCCCTTTTATCCTCAAGGCTTCGTCGATGCGGGCGCGACGATCCCGGCCAATGACAAAGAGGCCGCACTCGACCGCCTGCCGCGTTACGATGTCGATGCCTGGGGCGTGTCCTCGACCATGAACTGGGACGGCGGCCCGGTCACGCTCCGCTCGATTACGGCGCTGCGCAAAAGCAAGGTCGTCCAGGCGCTCGACGTTGACTCGACTGACCTCTTCCTCCGCGATATCGAATTTTACGAACGTTCCCGCAGTTTCACGCAGGAGTTCCAACTTCTCAACAACGATGCGGACAAGCTGCGCTGGATCGTCGGAGCATTCTATCTGAATGAAAAGGGCAACGACGAAATACGGATCATCGAACCGGGTCGTCGGCTCGCGATCCCGGAAAACAATACGACGAATGCATTCGCGCTCTTCGGACAAGCAAGCTACGAACTCATCGACCGCCTGCGATTGACCGGAGGGCTTCGATACTCTTACGAAAAAAAGGATTTCGGATATCGTGTCCTGCTGAACGGAAATCAGGTCGATGCCGGTCAGCCCAAATCATCCTGGACCGCCTGGACTCCGAAAATTGGGATCGATTACGACATTGCCGATGACGTCATGGCTTATGCGTCGGCAACCCGCGGGTTCAAATCGGGTGGATTCCAGCTGGGAGACGGGCGGCCTTTCCTCCCGGAGTATGTCTGGAGCTACGAAGTCGGCCTGAAGTCGACGCTCCTCGATCGCCGGCTTCGAGCTAATTTTTCGGCCTTCTATTATGATTACACCAATCTTCAGGTGGTCGAGTATAATAATGGCGTTGCCAGTACCACCAACGCCGGCAAGGCGACGATCAAGGGCGTTGAAGCGGAACTGATGGCACGGCCGTTCGATCGCCTGACGCTTACATCCACGATCGCTTATCTCGACGCGCGCTACGATGTCTATTTTGACGACGTCGGCGCAAGCCTCAAAGGCAAGCGGCTGCCGAACGCGCCGAAGTGGAACATCACTCTCGGCGGAGAATATAAGGCCTCCCTGGGCGGCGGAATGCTGACATTACGGACCGATATCTCCTGGCGCGACAGCGTCTTTTTCAAGCCCAGCAACAATCCGCTTTTTTCCGGAAACGCCACGACCCTTATAAATGGGCGTGTCGCATGGCAGCCGGCGAGCGAAGCGTGGGAAATTGCGCTTTATGGCCGAAATCTCACCAACGAGCGCTATGTGAGCTATAGTACGATCGGGACGGACGCGACGGGTGTCTCGAACCCTACTCTTCCGCTCTACATCTACGGCGAGCCGCGCCAGTACGGACTGCAGCTGCGCTACTTTTTCTGAGGTTCCTCGTCCTGCGAGGTCCCCCGGCGACTCCCCTACGGTCGTCGGTCCCCCTGGGCGCTTGCGCCCGGGGGGAATACTCCCTCTGAACGCAGGACATGATATGTCCCTGTTCTCAAAAGCGCCTTTACTTGAACGGCCCTGCTGATGGCACGATGAGCCGGACAGTAAGATGGCACGAACAGATACGGGCTAGTCCCATCCTGAACGTCGGTAGCGCGCGCGATTTCGATGCCCGGCTTTCCCTGTGACGCCGCGAGGATGCAAAGACCAACTGCTTCGGAGGTCTACGCGTCGTCTGCTGCCTCACGGCAATGGATGGGAGATCGCCTTGATCGCCTTCAGGCCCGTACCGAAGCGGGCAATGGCGATCCTGTTCTGTTCGAGCTCGGCGTAGGGCAGGTAGGAAATGTCGAGATCACCGATCCGGCTGAAAGCCGGGCGTCGGAGCTGAGCGCGGACATCGGCTTCTCGCGCATCGGGTGCAACAAGGAAAAGTGGCGTCGACAAATGAAGATTCTCGCTGCTCAGCGCGAGATCAAGCATGCGGACAATTCCGGAATAAATGGATGTCGAATGCTCCACTTCGAATGCCGCCGCGACCGTAGCCGTCGATTGCTCGAGCCATAAGATGTCGATCAGTCTTATGGCATCGCTTCCTTGAGCGGTTGCGATGGCATGCGGCAAGCTATCGAGGCATCGAGACCCGAGCGGCACACCCTCATGAAGGCGCCCCCGGTCATTTGCCGCTACCCAGACGTCATATCCCAGTGCAAGCCCGAGGTCCCGAAGCCAGGATTGGACTTCGCTATGCGTCCGGTCGCTCTCTTTCTGATTTGCAAGCCCCTTATCGAACTTGTCGGACTGTGAGCGCGTTTCATTCAGCAAGGCCATCCAATCGCGCGCATTTTCGCTCGAACCGCTGAGCGGTGGGGCTGGAAACCGTCCCGATCCGATATCGAACAGCAGCCCTCCTATCGCTCCCAAATCGTTGGAGAGAAGATCCCGGTAGCGATCGTTGAGATCCAGAATGCCCGCGCGCATCGCGAGAAAATGCTCCCAACTGCCAAGCTTCACATTCGCACCCGTCAGCGCGTTGTAGCCCTTTACGATTGCCGTATTGAACGGAGGCACAAGAGTGGGATGCAGAAAATAGAGAATGTTGGCTACCGCAGGACCCAACCCCTTGATCTTCTGTCTATCGATTGCGAGGATCCCGGCGACGACCTCCTCGGCAGTATCGCAACAGGAGCAATGGTGAAGAAGTCTCCCAAAAGCTCGTTGATTGTCGGCGTTCTCGTAGATGTCCGGGATTCGGAGTTTGGGCTTCCACAAGAAAGCATGATCCGCACCTTTGAAAATCTGTCGTTGCTCGGCGATTGAATGAACAATGATCTCCAATGACGAGCCCCGATATGCCGCTCCGAAGGTGCCGGCCTCAATTTCGGCAACGACCTGCGAGATGCCTCTTCTGATCGACCGAAAATTCTTCAGTCGTTCCTCCCACAGGAACCAGCTTTGATAGGTCGAGCCGGAATCGCCGCGCCAGCGCTCGATCAGTTCGCGAACAAGATCGCGCTTCATGTTTATAGCCCCCGCTTGATCGATTCCGAATTCCTGTTTTCCACCTGCGGCTTGCCGGCCAAGACTGTTCGCTCCATCTGGCCCTTAGCGAAAGGCGAAACCTTTCGTCCCACCGGCAAGGTGGGCGGGAATGGAAGGTCGAAACGAGCCCGTTCACGCCCGGCGCTGCATAATTGTCGACGACCTCAGTGCCCTGCGTGTTCGCCCGCTTCACTTGGTTTCTGACTCGCGCCTTCCGCTTCTGTCATGCCCTTCATCATCGCGTCATGGTCCATTGGCGCATTCTGCGTAATAGCCTGATATTGTGCCGGCGACAGGCCAGGGAGTTTTCGGACAAACGCGACCATATCCCAGATGAGACGATCATCATGCGTTTTCCCCCAGGCCGGCATGGCGGTCATCTTGATGCCATGCTTGATGATCCAGAATTGCTCCGCAGCCGAACGATCCGAACCTTTGAACAAGACGGGCGCTTGCGGATACAGCCCTTGACTCATTTCGGTCTTTTCCATCCCGGGCGCGAGATGGCAGCCGCTGCACATCTCGGTGTAGAGACCTGCGCCCGACGCGATTCGCGCCGGAGCCGCCAAATCTGCCGGCACCGCGATCGATCCGGATCGCGCCGCGATGGACTTCTCCCTGAATGTTTCGATGACGCTGTAAGTCAGCCGGTTATGCGGGGCATCGGCCGCTATATTATATAGGCCGAGATAAACGGTGATCGCACCCGCGCCCGCTATGAGCGCAACCGCCAGCAGCGTGAACGTCACGCTCGGCATATGCTTTCGGAAATCGAAAGTTCGAAATCGCTCCATTATCTATCTCCCGCATAACAGGCCTTGAGCTTTGCAGCCGAACGCAATGCGGCGGCTGTTCAACAGATGATACGCACCCCAACAGCTTTGCCCTTGTCACAGACGAGGCAGGCGTTTCCGTACTTGCCGCGACGAGCCATTTCAGGGTGCCCACACCCGCTCGGGCTCATGCGTCCTGCTAGGTGTGGGTTCGGAGAGATCGTGAGGACTAGCCCCTTTTTTGCCCGCTCAGATGCCACCCGCCGGCCGCGCCTTCGGCTTGCGTGAGGAGCTGTGGAGATTGAAGATCTGCCACTTTCCGTTGTCCTGTTTGAGGACACTCGTAGCGACGCCATCCCGTTCGATGGTCTCGCCGCTCGCGAGCACAATCGAGAAGCTGTAGGTCTCGGTTGCGATCGCGATATTTCCTTCGCCGCGAACCGAAATCTTGTAATTGCGGAAGGTGAAGGATTTGAATTCCTTGAGTTCGGGACCCAGGTGATGGTCGCGATAGTGGGCGAAATTCCCTTCAACGCCGCCGGATTCGAATATCTGGGCGTCTGGCGAAAAGAGGGCCTCGACGCCGGTCAGGTCCAGTTTCTCCATCGCCGATTTATACTGCGCGAGCGCTGCCGCCGCGCCCTGAAAATCCGCAGGCTCGGTCGCCTGAGCCGGGACGGCCACCAGCATGGCCAATGCGATTGCTGTGATCGTCAGTCGTCTCATATCATTTCCCCTTGTTGTGCCGACACTTCACGAGTGCCTCCGGTGGTTTCGATCAGATTCTGGCAAAGCGCAGCCGCAAAGAATTGGCGATGACGCTGACGGACGAGAGTGCCATTGCAGCGGCGGCAATGACCGGCGAGAGCAATAGTCCGAAAATCGGATAGAGCACGCCCGCAGCGACGGGAATCCCGGCGACATTATAGGCGAAAGCGAAGAAGAGATTCTGACGGATGTTCGCCATCGTCGCATGGCTGAGATGCCGCGCCCGCACGATGCCCAGAAGGTCGCCGCGCAGTAGCGTCACACCCGCGCTTTCGATGGCGACATCGGTTCCCGAGCCCATCGCGATGCCGACGTCGGCGGCGGCGAGCGCGGGGGCGTCGTTGACCCCGTCGCCGGCCATGGCGACGATCCGGCCCTCTTCGCGCAGTCGCTGCACGACCGCACTCTTCTGGTCGGGGAGGACATCCGCTTCGACGTCGTCGATGCCGAGACGCCGCGCGATCGCCTCGGCGGTGACGCGATTGTCGCCGGTCAGCATGATGACCTTGATTCCGGCTTCGCGCAGCGCCGCGAGTGCGTCGCCCGTCGTCTCCTTGACCGGATCGGCGATGGCGATAACGCCGGCCGCCTTACCGTTGACCGCGATGTAGATCGCCGTTGCACCGTCTGTACGAAGCCGGTCAGCCCCCTCGGCGAGTGCGCCCAGATCGACGTCATATTCTTCGAGAAAGTTCGCATTGCCGAGGACGATCGCCTTATCGACGACGACCCCAACGATGCCCTTGCCGACCGGCTGGTCGACTCCCGATGGCTCGACGAGCGCGAGGCCGCGGTCTTCGGCCGCTTTGACGATTGCGGCGGCCAATGGATGTTCGCTGCTGCGCTCGAGGCTCGCGGCAATCCTGAGGAGGTCGTTTTCCTCGAATCCTTCGGCGACTTCGATGGCGACGACCGAGGGTCTGCCTTCGGTCAGCGTCCCGGTCTTATCGACGACGAGCGTGTTGACCTTCTCCATCCGCTCAAGCGCTTCGGCATTTTTGATCAGCACGCCGGCTTCGGCGCCGCGCCCGACTCCGACCATGATCGACATTGGCGTCGCGAGGCCGAGCGCGCAGGGACAGGCGATGATGAGCACCGAGACGGCGGCGATAAGGCCATAGGCCATGGCGGGCACGGGGCCCAGAAGCGACCAGACAACGAAAGCGACAATGGCGACGACGATGACGCCGGGCACGAACCAGCCCGAAACGGTATCGGCGAGACGCTGGATCGGCGCCCGGCTGCGCTGCGCGTCGGCGACCATCTGTACGATCCGCGCGAGCATCGTGTCGCGCCCGACCTTCTCGCTGCGCATGAGCAGGCCGCCCGTCTGGTTGATCGTTCCGCCGATCAGCGCCGCGCCGGCCGCCTTGGTCACCGGCATCGATTCGCCCGTGACCATCGATTCATCGACCGTGCCGCGGCCTTCTACGACGATGCCATCGACGGGGACTTTTTCGCCCGGACGGATGCGCAGCATGTCCCCGACCGCGACGTCCTCGAGCGCTACCTCCTCGTCGCTTCCATCGCTGCGGACGCGCCGGGCGAGCTTCGGTGTCAGGTCAAGGAGCGCGCGGATCGCGCCGCTCGTCGTTTCGCGGGCCCTGAGTTCGAGCACCTGCCCGAGTAGCACCAGGACCGTGATGACCGCGGCGGCCTCGAAATAGACCGCGACCGAGCCATCGGCGGCGCGGAAAGCCGCCGGGAAGATTTGCGGGAGAATCGCCGCGATCATGCTGTAGCCCCAGGCAACGCCCGTCCCCATCGCAATGAGAGTGAACATGTTGAGGCTCTTGTTGCGGATCGAGAGCCAGGCGCGCTCGAAGAAGGGCCAGCCCGCCCATAGAACGACGGGAGTGGCGAGCAGCAACTGGATCCAGTTGTTCGTCTGGCGGCCGATATATTGATGAAGGCCTGTCAGATGGCCGCCCATTTCGAGCGCAACCACCGGGAGAGCGAGAAGGAGCCCGATCCAGAAGCGCCGCCGCATGTCGCGATATTCTTCGCTGGGGCCATCCGACGCCGTTGGCATGACCGGCTCGAGTGCCATGCCGCAAATCGGGCAGCTTCCGGGACCAGTCCGCTGAATCTCCGGATGCATTGGGCAGGTCCAGATGGCGCCCTCTGGTGGATCGATTACGGCCGGCCCGCTATTTCCTGCGTAAAGATCGGGATTGGCCTCGAATTTGGAGAGACAACCCGCGCTGCAAAAATGATAATGATGCCCGTTACGCGTCGCTGTGTGGACGGCGGCCGCTGGGTCGACAGCCATGCCGCAGACCGGATCGGTAGCACTTCTCCTGTCTTTTTCTGCGTCCTGATGAGTGTGCATCGCCGCCGCTCCCCGATGAATGCCCGCCTCTTGGCGGGCCAGTACAAACGCCAATGGTCTAATTCACCGCTGGCATCTCACCTGGCGGTTCCGGAACGGAAACCGCTTCTATCGATACGCAACAAGAGCGATTATCCCTTGGATTTTCTTTGGCAGTTAACGTCAGGCCGTGGGCTTTCCGGCCTCGATGATCGCAATCGCACCGGTTGGCGTGCGAAACGTCTCCACTTCGCGCACGTCGCGAAAGCCGGCCTCTCGCATCAGAACCGGGAGCAATCCATCGGCATTGGGCTGCGTATCATGAACGCCATCGAGCTGCTGGATGGTCAGACGGAACAGTGTACGCATAAGGCGGCTGCGCTGTTCTCCATAGTCGGCAACAAAGAGCTTGCCGCCGGGCGCAAGCGCCTGACGGGCCTCGCGCAGCAGACGCGCCTTTTCTTCAAGTCCAACCTGATGCAGGACGAGGCAGATCGCGACTTTCGTTGGGGCGGGCCAGCAGGCAACGGCCGATGCCGAAAAGAAGCCGACGCAAAATTCCGGTACGGGGATAATCCGCGCGGTCTTGGTTCGCGCAATTCGCGTCGCCGCCTCGTCGGGATCGATACCAAGATAGCGGACACCGGAGCTGTGGCGCGCGATCGCCAACGAGAGATTGCCGGTGCCCGAACCGATGTCGAGAATGATGTCGCCTTCGGCGGGAGCCATATGGTCGACGAGGCGTTCGCGCCAGATGCGCTCGCGGGTCGTGACGGCAACCCCGAAATCATAAAGCGGCGTCAGCCAATGATAGCCTGCTGCCGGCGTATAGGAACGCATCGGGGGTTTCGGTTCGGACACGGCGGCCACCTCATCGCGTTACGGCTTGCGGAGCGATTGCGGCCGCGTGGCCGTCAAGACGGACCGTTTAAGGCCGGACAGGCTTAGCGGTCTTGAATGTTTCGCCGGAAGCGCGATGCGCCGGGCGCCCCGTTCAGGATATGATTTCGAAGGCGAAAGCGCCGAGGCCTGCCGAGGGTGTCACGCCGAGCCATTGACCGCAGCGCCTCGTGAAATGCGACTGGTCGGCAAAGCCGCCCGCCGCTGCGGCGTCGGCGAGGCCTCCGCCGGCCGCCAGCGCCCGCATGGCGCGCTGGAGCTGGAGCCATTGCAGCAATTTGGCCGGAGGCACGCCAAAGTCCCGGCCGACGATTTCGCGCAGGCGCGAGGGCGAAAGGCAGGCGACGTCGGCCAGCGCCCGCGCCGTCGACAAATCGTCGGGAATCGCGAGCGCGGCGGACAAACGCGGGTCGAGCGGGCTTGTCGGCGATTGGTCGAGATAGTCGGACGCCCAGCGCTTTGCGTCCGCCGCGCTCGCAATTTCGCCGAGGCCCGCCGCCGCTGCCGGCGCCAGCAAGACGGGCGCCGACCGGGCGGCGAGGCGCGCATCGGCGCGAAAAAGCGGGTCGAGATAGAAGGACCGCACGAGGGCGCCCTCGGGCCCAAGGCGATGGTGGACATGCGACGCGATGGCGACGGCCTGTCCGACGGGAAGCGTCATCGGTTCGTCGCCGCCAATTTCGAGATCTCGTTCGACGGCGAGACTTATTTGATGCGCGAGATGGCTGTGGGGGCGGCTGTTCCCGATGCGCGCGTCGATCAAGGCCCAGCCGGTTCCCAGCATGATCGTGCCCGACCAGGAAGACGCGTCGGCGCTCAAGCCGCGGCGATGCCGACGAACGGCTCGAGCGTCCCGAACCATGCAACCAGCGCGAGGATGGCGAGCGCTGCAGATGCTTCGATCACAAGGCTCTTGCGCATCGCCGCCAGCGCCAGGTCGGGATCAGTAGCGACTCCCTCCGGATCGGCGCCCGGGATGGCGGCCATGAGCGCCGGGGTTAGCCTCCAGCGGTTCGCTGCCGCCAGCGCCAGCATCAGGCCGAACAGCGCGAGCTTGGCGAGGAGCAATTGTCCGTAGGGGGATCCGAGCGATCGTCCCAGATTCTCGGCCCCGACGATCATCTGGCTATTGATGAGGCCGGTCGCGGCAATGACGAGGACGCATATCGTGCCGACGCGCGAAAATTGATCGAGGCTTCGCGCCGCGAGGCGGACCCCATCCGGTATATTGCCGAGCCGCTTTCGCGAGATCAGCAGCAGGAAGGCACCGATGGCGCCGATCCAGACTGCCGCTGCGATCAGGTGCAACATGTCGCTGACCCGATGAATGGTTCCGGCCCCGCCCTCAGTCGCGCCCGCATGGCCGGACCAGACCAAACTGGCAACGGCGACCGAGCCGGCGAGCGTGAGGATCGCAGCGGCGGTTGTCGGCCAACGTGTCATCCAGATCGCAATCGCCAGCGCGAAAAGCAGCGCGGCGCTCCGGACGATCCAGGCCAAGCCCACTTCGGACTCGCGCACCAGGTCCCAGAATGGCTGGAACTCGAGCGAGAAGAGGCCGACGCCCTGCATCGACGCCGCGAGGACGGCCATTCCGAGGGTAGAGACGAGCAAGCCGGCGATGCACAACCAACGCTCCGCGCGCCAGATCGCAGCCATTGGCTCGAGGTCGGCCCGTTCGCTGCGTGTCAACGCGTAAAGCGAGAACGCCGCAAGGCCGACGACGAGCATCAGGTCCGCGTAAAGCGCGAACCTGATGCCGATCAAAATCGGGTCGCCCACCGCCTTACTTTACGGTGAAGCTGAATTCGCTCCCCATGCGGTGGGTGTCGGCACCTGCCGCCGACCATGTGACCTTGTAGGTTCCGGGCGAGAGCGGTCGCTTGACCATCAACATCGCCGACTTGCCTTCCTTGCCCATCATCGACGAGAAGGGGACCTTCATCGGAGCATGATTGGCCATGCCCGGCATCCCGGTCATGACCAACTCGGTCTTGAGGGTCGAGGCGACGATCTTTTCGTTGAACTGGAGATTGATCGACGTCACTTTCGAGACCGTCGAGTTGGCCGTGGGCGTCGAAGCGATCAGCTTGGTGTGCGCGGCCGCCGTGATCGGCATGAGGAACAACGCGAAAGCCGCAGCCGTAGAGGGGAGAAACGTCTTGAGCATGAAAACCTCCAATTGTGTGTCTGTCCTGCTAATACGCAGGACATCGGCATGGCCCTCATATTTCCTTGGGGAATATTCTGTGTGAGGGGTCCGACGTTGCGGCGCGTATGTACAAGGACGGAAAGGTTCGAGACGATTGATGGATGAGGAGCTTCGCATTTTGGACAGGGTTGATCTGCCCGCAGCACTTGATGCGCTCGACGATCGCATCATGGGGGCGTTGGCGTTGCGACGACGCGAAGCTGCGGCAATGCCGCGGATGATGGCGTTGGCGGCGTTCATTTCGCTCGCAGGCGGCGTATTTGCGGGAAGCGCGATCTCTCAGCCGGCGGTCGCAGCGAGTCCGCTCGCGCCCTTTGGGCCGGCGAGCGCGCTGGCGCCCTCCACCTTGCTGGACGTGCGGTAAAGATGCCCTCACGCCGTCTACTTCTCGTGGCAATCATCGCATTCGCGGCAGCCATAGCTGGCGTTTTCGTCGGGCGTGTGGTGTCCGATGCGCCGAAGGCGAATGAGACCGAACTGCACGCGTTGCTTCATGGTGAACTCGACCTGACCAAAGAGCAGCAAGCGAGGATCGAGCGGATCGAAGCTGATTTTACGAGCCGCCGTCGAGCGTTAGAGCTGGAAATGCGCGCTGCTAATGTCCGGCTCGCGCAGGCGATTGAGGCTGAACATGGCTATGGGCCGCAGGTCACCAAGGCGATCGACGAGACGCACGAAGTGATGGGCGATCTTCAAAAGGAAACGCTTCAGCATCTCTTCGCGATGCGAGGAGTCCTGAGCCCCGATCAGGCAGAGATGTTCGACAAGAGCGTGGTCAAGGCGCTGACCGCCGATGCGCAGTGAGCGCCGACCTATCGCAATTCAGCGATCAGGACTTGGCAGCCTTTGCCCGCGCGCATCGGGAAGATGCATACCGCGAGTTGTTGCGGCGACATAAAACCGGTATCTACCGGCTCATCGTCAAACAGATCGGCGATGCCGATGAAGCGATGGATCTGACGCAGGAAAGCTTCGTTGCTGGCTTCTCTGCGCTTGATCGCTACGATGGCGATCGGTCATTTCGCACCTGGATCGCACATATTGCACTCAATAAATGCCGCGATTGGGCACGCCGGAGACGAGTGCGTGCCTTCTTTTCCCGAGCGCTTCCGCTGGAGAGCGCCCATCATGTCGCAAGCGACAACCCGGGACCGGACGCCGAGACAACCGACAAGCGGGAGCTCGCGCGGGTTCGCGGAGCGATCGACCTCTTGCCGCAAAATTTGCGTGAGGTGTTGCTTTTGCGCGGCGTCGATGAGGTCAGCCAAGCGGAAACCGCGATGATTTTGCAAGTCAGCGAGAAGACTGTCGAAACGCGACTCTATCGAGCGCGGAGCAGGCTCAGAGAATTGCTCGCGGGAACATCCGCGAGCGCAGGAGGTTGACGCATCGACCTCCAGAGCGGGTGGCTGTCCTGATCGTCGGGAATTTTCCTTGAGGGGAAGTCCTTTGGCCTGCGTATAGCTTTATGAACAATCAGGAACGATTAGAAAGAAAATGCAGATGGAAAGGCGTCGGTTCGTCACTGGAGCTTTGGGAGGCGGCGCCGCCGCAGCGATGGCTGCATGGTTCCCCGCTTGGGCCCAGCCTGTCTCTTCAGGTATCACTGCACCCCTCCCCACTGTCGCCGGCAACGATATTACGCTCCGCATCGCGCGCCAGACGATGCGGATCGACGGCAAGCTCAGTCGCGCGATCGGCATAAATGGCACCGTTCCCGCCCCTCTCGTTCGGCTGAAGGAGGGGCAGACCGCCCGCTTGACTGTCGTCAACGACCTCGACGAGGACAGCTCGATCCATTGGCACGGGCTGATCCTGCCTTTCCAGATGGATGGGGTTCCGGGTGTCAGCTTTCCGGGCATAAAGCCGCGCTCGACCTTCGTTTACGAGTTCCCCGTCGTCCAGTCGGGCACCTATTGGTATCACAGCCACTCGGGTCTGCAGGAGCAACTCGGCCATTACGGCCCGATCGTCATCGATCCCGCTGGTGTCGATCCGATTGGCTACGATCGCGAGCATGTCGTCGTGCTCTCCGACCACAGTCAATTGTCACCCGAAGCGATCTTCCGCAAACTCAAGGTTAATCCTGGCCATTTCAACATGCAGCGCCAGACGCTGAGCGGTCTCCTTGCCGGCAAGGACCAGCCGCTCAAGGAACGCGTCGACTGGGGCAAGATGCGGATGGATCCCACCGACGTCGCCGACGTCAATGGGTCAACCTATACCTTCCTCGTCAACGGCCACGGCCCGCGCGACAACTGGACCGCACTGTTCAATCCCGGTGAGCGCGTGCGGCTTCGTATCGTCAACGCCTCGGCAATGACGATATTCAATGTCCGTATCCCTGGCCTCAGAATGACCGTGGTGCAGGCCGACGGCCTCAATGTCGTGCCGACCGAAATCGACGAGTTCCAGATCGCGGTCGCCGAGACCTACGACGTGATCGTGACCCCGGTTGAGGATCGCGCCTATACGATGGTCGCCGAGGCCAACGACCGCTCGGGCATGGGGCGCGCGACACTCGCACCGCGCGCCGGAATGGCCGCCGAGGTGCCCCCGCTGCGCGAGCGTCCGCTCGCAACGATGAAGGACATGGGCATGGGCGACATGGATATGTCGGGCGGTTCAATGACCGGCATGGACCATAGCGGGATGGCAATGGGAGCCGAAAGCGGCGCGGCGCCGATGGAAATGCCCGCAGGCGAGACGATGCCGGGCATGGATATGTCAGGTGCCGCTGCACCGGCTGCGGGAGCCATGGCGGGCATGGATCATTCGTCCATGGGCGGCATGGCAGGCATGGATCATGGCAGCATGAAAATGCGCGATTTCTCGGTCGCACCGCAAGTTGATAAAAATCCGGGCGTTCAGACGATCTCTCCGATGCCGCCTGATCGCATGGGCGATCCGGGGCAAGGGCTTGAGGATGTGGGGCACAAGGTGCTGACGTACCATGACCTCGTCGCGCTCGAGCGCAATCCCGATGTGCGCGCTGCCGAGCGGTCGCTCGACATTCATCTCACGGGCAACATGGAGCGCTTCATGTGGTCGTTCGATGGCGTGAAGATGTCCGACTATCATGAGCCGATTCCGTTCATCGAAGGCGAACGAGTGCGGATCAACCTCATCAACGATTCGATGATGAGCCACCCCATCCATTTGCACGGCCATTTTTTCGAACTGGTCACGGGGAAGGGTGATCGTTCGCCGCGCAAGCATACGGTGCTGGTCCAGCCGGGCGGCACCGCGAGCTTCGATTTCACCGCTGACGCGCTCGGCGACTGGGCGTTCCACTGCCATCTTCTCTATCATATGCACGCCGGGATGATGCGCGTCGTCAGCGTCCGTCCGAAGGGAGACGGCGAATGACCCGGGTCGCGCTCCTCCTCGCGGGTATCGCCCCGCTGGCCTTTGCCGTGCCCGCCGCGGCGCAGTCGATGGATCATTCGATGCATGGTGCGGCGCCTGCGCCAACACCTGCTCCTTCGCCAACGCCGACGCCAGCGCCGGTTGCGCAGCCCGCGCCGGAAGCGCGGGCCGAAGGGTCGATGGAGCAGATGGACCATGGGAGCATGCAGGGCATGGACATGGAGCCCAAAACTTCGACCTGCCCGCCCGAACATGCGGCGATGGGCCATTGTACGCCCGAGGCGGAGGCTTCGGACAAGGGCGCTTCTGACATGGCCGCGATGGATCATGGCACGGCGGCGCCGTCCGATCCCGATTGTCCGCCCGAACATGCCAAAATGGGCCATTGCACCCCGAAGGGCGGGTCTGCGGACCCCATGGCGGGAATGGAAGGCATGGCGACCACGGGCAGCGCTAGCGGCACCGATTTGCCGCCGGGAGATGCTACCGCGCCTGCGCCACCCGGCGACTGGTATGCCGATCGCATCTACCCCAAGGCCGAAATGGAGCATTCGCGCCACGACATGATGAAAGAGAATGGCGCGCAGACCATCGCTTTCATCAGCTTCAACCTCGCCGAATATCAGGCGCGCAAGGGCCGCGATGGATTCCGCTGGGACGGTGAGGCCTGGTATGGCGGCGACATCAACCGCCTGACACTAAAGAGCGAAGGCGAGGCCGTGTTCGGCGAAGGCATCGAGGGCGCCGAGGTCCAGGCACTCTACAGCCGGGCGATCGGCCCCTATTTCAATGCGCAGGCGGGTATCAGACAGGATCTTGGACCCGGCCCCGATCGCACCTATGCGACAATCGGTTTCGAGGGGCTCGCGCCCTATTGGTTCGAAGTCGAGGGCGCCTTGTTTTTGTCCAACAAGGGCGATCTGCTTGCGCGACTGGAAGGCTATTACGACCAGCGTATTACCCAGAAGCTGATTTTGCAGCCGATGGCCGAATTCAATTTTGCGCTTCAGGACGTTCCCGAAACCGGAATTGGTTCGGGCCTGTCGGATGTCGAGCTCGGACTGCGCCTTCGCTATGAAATTGTGAAAGAGTTCGCGCCTTATGTCGGTGTCGAATGGGCCCGGAAGGTCGGGGATACTGCACGCTTTGCACGCGCCGCCGGCGAAGATCCCGGCGGCGTCAACTTCGTGATGGGGGTGCGCGCCTGGTTCTAGAAGCTGCGCGGGGCGGCGAATCGTCGAGGAGAAATATCGTGAAACCAGCCTATCGCAGTCTCGCGTTGCAGACGATCGTCAGCGGCGTGATCATGTATCTGGTGATGTTCGTCATGATCGACCGTCTCTCGAGCTTCTACAATAACCTCAATATGGTCTACATGACGCTGATGATGGTTTCCCCGATGGTCGTCCTGATGATCCTCGCGATGCCGGGCATGTTTCCGTCGAAACGCCTCAATATGCTTCTGCTGCTGGGATCGGCAGTCGCATTCTTCGGGAGCTTCGGGCTCATCCGGACGCAAACGACCATCGGGGACACGGCCTTTTTGCGTTCGATGATCCCGCACCATTCAGGCGCTATCCTCATGTGCGAACAGGCGTCCCTCAAGGACGCCGAAGTTCGCGCACTCTGCCGCGGAATTATCACGGGGCAAAAGGCCGAAATAGAACAGATGAAATCCATACTCGCGAGGAAATGATATGACGGGTCGAATGACGCGCCGCGATCTTCTCGGTCTGATCGCGGCCGGATCGGGCGTGGCGCTAGCGGCCTGCAGCTCTGCTTCGGCTCCAATGGCGGCCGACACCAAGAATGACGAGGCCGACCCGTCGCGCGCCGATGCGGCAAAGGTCAGACCTATTCTCGTTTATCGCGACCCACAATGCGGCTGCTGCGAAGCGTGGGCAGAGATCGCCCGCAAAGCGGGCTATGACGTGACAGTCGAGAACCGTGCCGACATGGCAGCCGTGAAGGCGCGATACGGAGTGCCCGATCAATTGGCTTCCTGCCATACGGCGGTCATTGGCGGCTATGCTGTTGAGGGTCATGTGCCAATGCGCCATGTCGCCCGACTGCTTGGCGACAAGCCAAACGATATTCGCGGAATTGCCGTACCCGGCATGCCGCGCGGTTCGCCGGGGATGGAAATGCCGGATGGAAGTTCCGACGCGTTCGAGGTGATGGCGTTCGGCGCGAACGGGAAGATTTCGCGATTCCACGCATGACCGTTCAGCAGATATAGAGGAGACAGATATGACTCGGTTCATTTCCTTAGCAAGCGGCGCGGCGCTTATTCTCGTGCTTGCGGCGTGCAATGCTGAGCCGAAACAGGAGAGCGTTGCCGTTCCGGAACAGGCCGCACCCGTTGCCGACGAGGCTCCAGCAACCATGACCGAGACCGCGCCTGTCGAGGAGGCGAACAGCGTCACGGCGCCGGTGGCGGCGCCCGCTCAGGAGAAGGCTCCGGAGAAGACGCGCGCCAAACAAGAACCTGCCGCCAAACCCGCTACGCCGGTAAAGGAAAAGCCTGTTCCAGCGGCGCCCAAAGCGTCCGACGCGGATCCTCATGCCGGGCATGACATGGACAAAATGTAATCGCGTGAGTCGCGACTCGGTGCGGCGCCCGTTGTTCGGCCGGCGGCGGGGCCGAGATCGGCCCGATTCACCCAAATGACCACGCCGATACGCCGAACGGCTGGAGCGTCAACTCGGCGGTGGTTTGGCCGATCTTCGGAGCATGCGGCTCGTTAGCCAAGGCCCTTGGTGCCTAAGACCAGCCTTCGACATCTGGTGATTGGATCACATCGAATGTTTTTGGGACACTGCGGTGAGTTTCAGCGTGTGACAGAGAAAAGCCTGTCTCAGTCCTCTTCACATACTTGGGCGACGCCAAATTGGGGGTTAGAACCTCGAGCAGGCATTGGCCCCGCATCAGCCCGACAAGCGATTATGTATTGCCGTCGCCGCCTTGGCAGCCTGACCAGACGCCACCGCAATTTGATCTAGCCCCTCGACCATATCGCCGGCAGCGAATATTCCGCTTATTGTTGTTTGTTGATGTTCATCGACCAAAATGCACCCGGAATCGCTTAGCTCGGCGCCCGCCATTCGCGCCAGACCGCTGTTCGCCGATGTCCCGAGGGCGGCATATAGCGTGTCAAACTGAAGGGACTCGCCATCTGCCAACGTTATGCGCAAGTCCCGATCTGTGACCGCGATTTCTTGAACAGGCGCCTGCCTCACGCTCACGCCAATATCCGAAAGATGTGCTGCTTCGATTTCTGAAAGTTGCGCCGCATTCTGTGCGAGCAGTGTCACGGCGCCGGTATAATGGCGGATGAATCTTGCCTCGGCTGCGCCATGGTCGGAACTGCCGAGGACCGCAACTCGTTTGCCTCGGACTTCATAGGCGTCACAGATTGGACAATATCGTATCAACCCGTGCGCTACCCCTCGGTCATGAGCATCTTGCGCGATCCTGGGTCGATGGTTTGAAACGCCCTGCGCAAGCAATATTGTTCGCGCCTCGAAGGTTCTCGAACTTGTCCGTGCGGCAAAGCCGGCTTCCGTCCGCTTGAGGCCTTCGACGACGCCAGTCACCATTTCAGCCCCGTAACGGGAAGCATGCTCCCGCATCCGATGAAGCAAATCGCGGCCCGAAATCCCGTCAGGGAATCCGAGAAGATTGTGCGTTTGCGGGATTTGGGCCGCGCGGCCCGCTCCTTCGTCAATGACCAATGTCGCGCGCAGAAATCTTCCAAGATAGGTGGCTGCTGTGAGTCCTGCCGGCCCACCCCCGATGATGATGCAGTCGTACATGCGAACCTCGCGCTGACGTGAGCCCTGCTTGTAATACGTCCCCCGGAGCGCCGACCCTTGGCCGTGCGTATCTTTCCTCGGAATATGGTCGGAGGCGAGGGGAAAACGTCTCGGATGCGTAGTATTACCAGGGTCCAACGGCAAAGAGGGCGCATGGGTTGGGATTAGAGAACCCGTTCTCGATTTCGATGGGGCAGACGCTTTGGGTCGCCATCGTTGTAGCCGGCCCTCCGCTTCTGTTGGTGCTGGTGATTGGACTCATTATTTCAATCATTCAGACGGGAACGTCGGTCAATGAACCGACGGTAAGCTTCATACCCAAAATTCTGGCGTTGGTTCTGTTTCTCGCGCTCTACGGCGCGGTCGCGGTGGATGTGCTGGTTGATTTTACTCGCGACCTTTGGACCCATATCCCGGAAGACGTAAGATGATAGCCCACCTTGTGAAACTGGCGCAAACCGTTGCGGGCAGCCCATGGCCGTTTCAGAGAAAAGGTACCAGCGAACTCCCGATTATGGGGCCTTGTAAAGCCTTGGGTTCTAGGGCGATCCGCGCAGCTGTCCGAATTGTCCGGCTCGAAATGCGGGTCGAACCCGGCGGTAAAACGGGACGCGGTGCCGTGTGGCCCGCCAGCTATCGCAAATATATAACTATTTGGAATAGCCATCACGTTTGTGGAGATGACTCGTGATTATTTCTGGTCATACCACGGCCCGACAGATAGCTCGCTAGCGAAGCCAAGCGCTTTCGCAACGGGAGGGAACCATGAGGACATTGCTCCGCACAAGCGGCTCGATCATCGCGTTACTGGTTATGACTTCATCAGCTGCGGTCTTCGCGCAGGAAAGCGCCGCCTCGGAACCGGTACAGGGGGCGGCGCAAAGCGATATCGTGGTGACGGGCACGCGGCGGAACGATCTCAAGGCGGCCGATTCCGCTCAGCCGATCGACATCATCACCGGCGCCGAACTGCTCGAAAAGGGCACGGCCGACATGAATGATCTCCTGCGCACCGAGGTCCCGTCGCTCAACGTCCAGCGCCTCGTAAGCAACGACGGCGCCGTTTTTACCCGGCCCTTCTCGCTCCGCGGCCTGCCGCCGGACCAGACGCTGGTGCTCGTGAACGGCAAGCGGCGCCATCGCGGCGCGACGGTCCAGTTCACCAATGTTCCCTATATCCGGGGATCGCAGGGACCCGATCTTTCGGCGATCCCGTCGATCGCGATCGGCCAGCTCGAGGTTCTGCGTGACGGCGCGTCGGCGCTCTATGGATCGGATGCGATCGCCGGCGTTCTCAATTTCGGTCTGCGCCGCGACCGAGAGGGCGGATTGCTGATCGCCCGCTATGGCCAATTCTACAAGGGCGATGGCGAGGATTTCCTCGTCCAGGGCAATGTCGGGCTTCCCTTCACCGACGCTGGTTTCGTCAACATCAGCGGCGAATATGTGAACGCCAGCACGACCTCGCGCGGCATCCAGCGTCCCGACGCGCAGGCGCTCATCGATGCCGGCGTTCAGGATGTCCCGGTCCCGGCGCAGCGCTGGGGAAATCCCGAATCCGAGGCGGCGCGCATCTTCGTCAATGCCGGCATCGAACTGTCGGACGAGATGGAATTCTACACCTTCGGCAACTATAGCTGGAGCCGCGGCACGACGGCCTTCTTCTACCGCAACCCCAATGCCAGCTTCATTTCCACCTCGATTCCGCTCACCAATACGCCCGGAGGACAGCGCTTCAGCTTCCGCCAGCTCTTTCCCGGCGGCTTTACCCCGGATTTCGGCGCCACGGTGACCGACGCGGCGCTTGCGGCCGGCCTCAAGGGCGAATTCTCCTCGGGCCTGACCTATGATCTCAGCGCTTCCTATGGTCAGAACCATGCTTCCTACCGGATCGAAAATACGGTCAATCCGTCGCTTGGCCTCGCGTCGCCGACATCCTTCAAGCCGGGGCAGCTCGAGCAGCGCGAACTCGCTTTCAATCTCGATCTCACCTACCCCATCGCGATCGGCACCTCCGATCCGCTGACGCTTGCCGGCGGTCTCGAATATCGGCGCGAGACATATGAGATCACGGCCGGCGACATCGCATCATGGCAGGTTGGGCCTTTCGCGTCGGTTATCGATCCCGATACCGGGAACCGCGTCGGACTGCCGGTCGGCTCGAACGGCTTCCCGGGCTTCAGTCCCATTCAGGCCGGTGAGTTCGCGCGCAGCAACTGGGCCGCCTATACGTCGCTCGAAGGCAATCTCACCGACGCGCTCCAGTTCGGCCTTGCCGGCCGCTACGAGAATTATTCGGACTTCGGCTCGAAATTCACCTGGAAGGTCAACGGCCGATATGATTTCTCGGACGCCTTCGCGGTGCGCGGATCGGTCAACACTGGCTTTCGTGCGCCGACGCCGGGCCAGTCGAACGCGTCACAGGTCCAGACCAACATCGACTCGATAACCGGGGCGCCGCTGACCGCAGGCATTATCGCGCCCAACAATCCGGTCGCGCAATTCTTCGGCGCAACGCCGCTTCGGCCCGAGAATTCGTTCAACGTCGCCGGCGGCATCGTCGTGAAGCCCTCCAATCGCATCACCTTCACGCTCGACTATTTCAACATCAAGGTCGAAGACCGGATCGCCGTATCGGGCAATTTCAATCTGACCCCGGCGCAGCGCGCGCAGCTCGCGGCGCTTGGCATTCCCGGTGGGGATTCCTTCCAGCAGGTGAGCTTCTTCACCAATTCCTTCGACAGCCGCACCCAGGGCGTCGATGCGGTGCTCACCGTGGGCTTCGACCTCGGCGGCGGCAAGGCCACGCTCGGTCTCAACGGCAACTATACCAAAACCGATGTCATCAAGGCCTCGCCGGTGATCACTGCGGATCGCGAGCGGCTGCTCGAACTCGAGGGCTTCGTTCCGAAGTGGAAGGGCAATGCGTCCTTCACTTATGCGGGCGAGCGCTTCGGCTTCGTCGCGCGCGCGAACTATTATGGCAAATGGACTGACTATGGCGCCGCACCGGCTGCCGACCAGACGGGCGGCGCCGAACTGCTGGTCGATCTCGAGCTGTCCTACAAGGTCAGCGACATGCTCAAGCTTGCGGTCGGCGGCGAGAATATCTTCGACAATTACCCCGACGTCGAGGCGCGGCAATCCCAGATCAACAACGGGATCCGATATCTCCGCTTCGCGCCGACGGGGTTCAACGGGGGCTTCTGGTACGTCCGCGCGACCGCCTCCTTCTGATCGGTGGCCGTGAGGGCCGTGCGGCGTCTTGTGTCTTCAGCTGCCGTCGGAGCCGAACATCGCGTCGCGGTGGGATTCGAGCACCGCGATAAAGGCCGCAGCGACTTGGGACATCGGCCTCAACTTCGGCGTGAAGAGCATATATTCAAAATGGACCTCCGGCGCGAAATCACGGACCGTAAGGCCCCGCTCGGCATAATCCGCTGCGGTCACGGGGTTGAGGATCGAACATCCGACCCCCTGCATGACAAGCGCGCAGATGGTCATCGCATATTGGGTTTCGATGACCATCTCGCGGTGGACGCCCGCGTCCTCGAAAATGCGATCGATGCGGTGACGCACCCCGTCCTCGAGCGCGAGCGAAATGAAGGGCTCGCCCTCGAGATCGGTCGGCCGAATGACGTCCTTGACGGCCAGCCGGTGACCGGCAGGGAGAACGCAGGCGCCGGGGCAGCGCAGGAAGCGCTCCATCCTTATGCCGGGCAATTCGCGCGCCGGCGTCGCGAGCCCGATGTCGAACTGCTGGTTCGCCATCCATTGCCGCACCGTCGAGGAACTGCGGGTCTGGAGCTGAACGGTGACGCCGGGATGCGTCTCGCGAAAGGCCGCGATCACGCGCGGCAGGAAACTGACCGCGAGCGCCGGGAGGGCGGCGATCCGGAGCGTTCCGGTCGCCATGTTGCGGATGTCTTCCGCTACCCGCTTCAGGGCAGCAATACCCGAGAAGCTCCGCTCGACTTCGTAGAAAAAGGCGTCGGCTTCGGGCGTCACGGTGAGCGCGCTGCCGCGCGAGCGCAGGAAGAGCTGAAAACCCAGCTGATGCTCGAGCTCGGCAAGCATCTTGCTCACCGCGGGTTGCGACAGGTTGAGCGACTGCGCGGCCTGGGTGACCGATCCCGAGAGCATCACGGCCCTGAAGGCTTCAAGGTGACGCAGGTTCATCGGACATCGCTCCCTATAGCTATTTCTTATGGCGCTAGCATTGAAAGCCTCGTTTATGAATAGGTCGCACGCATCGCGCCGCTGGTTACCGGCGCTGCTCGCCGCAGGCGCCCTGTTACTCGGCGGCTGCGGCCGCGAGCCCGCCGGCACCGGTGGGCATGAAATCGCCGCGGCGAAGGGATCGACGCTTGCGCGGATTCGCGCGCGCGGAACGCTTAATTGCGCAATTCATACGGGGCAGCTCGGCATGTCCTATCTCGACAAGCGCGGACGCTGGCAGGGCTTCTTCGTCGATTACTGCCGGGCGCTCGCCGCTGCCGTCCTCGGCGATGCCCGCAAGGTCCGGTTCATGCCGGTCGCCTCGAACAAGCGCTTCACGATCGTGCAGACAGGCGAGGCCGATGTCCTGTCGCGGACGACCACATGGACGCTGACGCGCGACACCGACCTCGGGGTGAATTTCGTCGGCACCATGTATTATGACGGGCAGAGCTTCCTGGTGCCCCGGCGATCGGGCGTGCGGCTTCCGGCGGATCTCGATGGCGCGTCGATCTGCATCACCAAGGGGACGACCTCCGAACTCAACACCGCCGAATATTTCGAGCGCAAGGGGCTGCGTTTCCAGTCGGTCGTGTTCGAGAATCCCGAGGAAGCCAAGCTCGCCTTCTTTGCCGGGCGGTGCGACGCAATGACCACCGATGCCTTCACGCTGACGGTGATCCGCCTGGCCGACACCGCGCATCCCGACGATTATGTGGTGCTGCCCGAGCGGCTCACCAAAGAACCGGTCGGCCCAGTCGTGCGCAGCGACGACGAGCAATGGTACGAGATCAACAAATGGGTGCTGAACGCGCTCTTCGCTGCCGAGGAAATGGGGGTCACCCGCGCGAATGCCGCGCGCATGCGTATGACCTCGCGCGACCCTGAAGTGCGCAAGATGCTCGGCGGCTTGCCCGGATTCGGCAAGTCGCTCGGCCTCGACGATGACTGGGCGTACCGGGCAATCGAGGCGACTGGCAATTATGGCGAAATCTTCGACCGGCACATTACGCCGCTCGGCGTCGAACGCGGACAGAATAAGCTCTATCGGGACGGCGGGCTGATCTACCCGTTGCCGATGCGATGAACCATAAACACAGGCGGCTTGCCATCGCTGCGTTGCCCTGGCTGCTGATCGCGGGCGGGCTTGTGGTCGCCTACGGCCTGTTTGCGACATTGGCGGACAATCTCGCGGACCGAAACATCCGGACGGGGTTCGGTTTCCTGTTCGACCGGGCGGGCTTCGCGATTGGCGAAACGCTGATTGCTTACGCGCCGGGCGATTCCTATGCTGCGGCGCTGGCGGTGGGTCTTCTCAACACGCTCCTGATATCGGCGCTCGGCATCATCTTCTCGACCTTGCTCGGCCTCGCGGTCTGCATGGCGCGCCTGTCGTCCAACTGGCTGCTTGCGAGGCTCTCCGGCCTTTATATCGAGCTGGTTCGCAATATTCCGCTGCTGCTCCAGATGTTCGTCTGGTACGCCGCGCTGCTGTTCGGTCTGCCTGGACCCGGCCCGGGCGCCGTCGGACCGTTCGACCTCGATAATCGGGGATTGCACCTCCCCGCGCTCTCCTTGGCCGATCCGGGACGGCCGGTCTTGCTCATCGCGATCGTCGCCTGTGCGATCCTGCTGGGTGCCGTGCGGCGAGGAGCCGTTCGCACGCGCACTGCGCTGGCCTTCACCGGTATCTCGCTGGTGCCGCTCTTGCTGTGGGGCGGGATCGATCTGCCGCGGGCGGGGCGCTTCGGAACCGTCGGCGGACTGTCGCTCTCCACGGAGTTTCTGACGCTGGTCGCCAGCCTTTCGGTCTATGCCTCGGCCTATCTGGCCGAGATATTCCGCGGCGCGATCCTCGCCGTTCCCGCAGGGCAGAGCGAGGCCGCCAAAGCGCTCGGCCTGTCGCCCGCGCAAACAATGGGACGGATCGTGATGCCGCAAGCGCTGCGCATCGCCATACCGCCGATGACGAGCTGGCATCTCAACACGATCAAGAACAGCTCCCTGGGGGTCGCGATCGGATATCCCGAATTTGTCTCGGTGGTCGATACCGTCATCAGCCAGACAGGCCAGGCGATCGAAGGCGTCGGTCTGATCGTCGCGACGTTTCTTCTGCTCTCGCTGTCCTTGGCGTTCGTCACCGGCCGCTATGCCCGCCGGTTGGGCTGGAGCGTCGCCGGGCAGCCCGGCCGGAGCATCCAGTCGGCGCCCCTCGAACCCTTTCCGCTGCGCTCGGCGGCCGTCTGGCCGTCGTGGATACGGCGCAATCTGTTCAGAGGAGGACGCCAGTCGATACTGACCATCGCGATCCTCGCCATGACCGCGGCTTTCGCCGGCAAGGGACTCTCGTGGCTGCTGTTCGACGCGACCTTCGCCGGGGGCGCGGCCGATTGCCGTTTGGCCAGCGGTGCCTGCTGGCCATTCCTCCGCGAAAATGCGCGGCTGATATTGTTCGGAACCTATCCTGAAGCCGAGCAGTGGCGGTCCGCCGCAGCGGCGGCCGCGCTGCTTTCATGCCTTGCCTTCTCCTTCGTGCCGCGATTCTGGCGCAGCCGCCTCGGGCTTGTCTGGCTCGGCGCAATCGCCGTGGCGGTACTTCTACTACGAGGAGGATTCGCGGGCCTTTCCTATGTCCCGATGGAGAAGTGGAGCGGCCTCCCGGTCACATTGCTGCTCGCGAGCCTTGCGGTGGTCGGCGCTTTTCCACTGGCCATACTCCTCGCGTTCGGCCGCAGGTCGGCGCGGCGCGGCATTCGCTGGCCGAGCGTCGCCTTCATCGAGCTGGTTCGCGGAACGCCACTGATCGGGGTACTGTTTCTCGCTGCGGTCCTGTTCCCGCTGTTCGTGCCCTCCTATCTCTCGATCGACAGCCTGCCGCGCGTCCAGCTCGCGCTCATATTCTTCACCGCCGCCTATATGGCCGAGGTCATCCGGGGCGGCCTGCTGGCGGTTCCCGTCGGGCAGGCAGAGGCCGCGCATGCTCTTGGCCTCACCAAATGGCAGGCGCGGCGCCACATCCTGTTGCCGCAGGCCCTGAAAGTCAGCGTACCCGGGCTGGTCAACACTTCGATCAGCGAGGTGAAGAACACGACGCTCGTCCTCATCGTCGGCGTCTTCGACTTGCTGCAGACGACCCGCCTCTCCTACGTCGAGGCGCAATGGCGACCCTATTTCGCCGAAGCCTATCTTTTTACCGGGACAATCTTTTTCCTCCTCTGTTTCTCCCTGTCCCGGCTCAGCATGAAGATCGAACGGAAACTAAACTATGCAGGATAATCACGACAGAAAATGGCCCGGGGAGCCGGCAAGCCCGAAAGGGCGCGCCTGGCAGGATCCGACGCGTGCCGTTCACGGCGGTCCCCGCCCGTGCGATCAGCGGGGCCTCATCAATCCGCCCGTCGATCGAGCCTCCACCATTATCTACGACAGCGTCGAGGCCTATATGGACCGGCACCAGGGTCTCTACGATGAGGTCATCTATGGCCTGTACGGAACGCGAACGACCTTTGCGCTCGCCGAGGCTGTCAGCGAACTTGAAGGCGGCTGCAACACCGTCATCACCTCGTCCGGAACCAGCGCAATCGCGCTAGCCCTCACGGCTTTCGTAGCCGCGGGCGACCATCTGCTCGTCGCGGACTGCGTCTATGGGCCGACCCGCAAGTTTCTGACCGACGTTCTCGCGCGTTTCGGGGTCGAGGTGGAATATTTCCAGCCCGATATCGGAGCCGAGATTGCCGGGCTGTGCCGCAGCAACACCCGGCTCATCTATATGGAGACCCCGGGCTCGCAGACATTCGATATGATCGACGTCCCCGCGATCACGGCGGTTGCACGCAGCCGGGGCATATTGACCGCTCTCGACAACACCTGGGCCACTCCGCTCTTCTTCAAGCCCTTGGCCTATGGGGTCGACATCTCGCTTGCTTCGGCAACCAAATATCTCTCGGGGCACTCCGACTGTCTGCTCGGCACGATGACGGCGGCCAGCGATGCCGTCTACCGCCAGCTCAAGGACGCGGCGGCGCGCTGGGGCAACTGCGCGAGTCCCGACAATTGCTATCTCGTCCACCGGGGCATCAGGACGCTCGATGCGCGCCTTGAACGCCACCAGCGCACCGCAGCGACGCTGATCGAATGGTTCGCCCAGCAACCCGAAGTGGTTGCGGTCCGCTATCCGGCTCATCCCGCCGACCCCGGCCATGCGATCTGGAAGCGGGATTTCACCGGTGCGTCCGGATTGTTCGGTGTTCAGCTCGACGGTCTTACCCCGCCCGAAACTAGCGCCTTTTTCAACGAATTCTCGCTATTCCAGCTCGGTTCGAGCTGGGGCGGCTTCGAAAGTCTCGCGGTTCCGGCGTGGCCCGCTCCGATCCGCGATTTTCCCAATGGCGAGGCAGATGGGGCGCTGATCCGCATTCACGCCGGCCTCGAAGCGCCGCAGGATCTGATCGCCGACCTCGCCGCAGCCTTCGCGCGGGTACGAGCGCTACGCGGCCGGGGGCAGGCGTCATGACCGACGCCTCGGGCCACGCGGCCGTCAGCTTGCGGCAGGTCGACAAATATTATGGCGCCTATCATGCCCTCCGCTCGATCGACCTCGAAATCGCCCCGCGCGAGCGGATCGTGATTTGCGGGCCTTCGGGCTCCGGCAAGTCGACGCTCATTCGCTGCATGAACAGGCTCGAGGTGCCCGACTCCGGCGCCGTCCTGATCGAGGGGGCCAAGATTACCGACGCGTCGCGGGAGGCCGTTGCGGCGCTCCGCGCCGTCGGCATGGTCTTTCAACAGTTCAATCTGTTCCCGCACAAGACGGTGCTGGAGAATTGCACCCTCGCGCCCGTCCTCCTCGGCGGCTTGTCTCTTCCGGAGGCGGAGGCGCGCGCCATATCCTATTTGGACAAGGTGAGGATTGGCGACCAGGCGGGCAAATATCCGGGGCAGCTCTCGGGAGGGCAGCAACAGCGGGCCGCAATAGCCCGCGCTTTGGCGATGGAACCCAGGATTCTTCTCTTCGACGAGCCGACATCGGCGCTCGACCCCGAGATGATCAAGGAGGTACTCGATGTGATGACGGCCCTTGCCGGCGAAGGACGGACGATGGTGTGCGTGACGCACGAAATGGGATTCGCGCGCGAGGTGGCCGATCGCATTCTTTTCATGGATCAGGGCCAGATCATCGAAGACGCAAGGCCGGCCGATTTTTTCGCCGCGCCGAAAAGCGAGCGCGCACGGACCTTTCTCGAACAGATACTTTCGCATTGAGCGGCTCAAGTCGGTCGCCCCCAAGCTGTGCCGACCCACCTAATCATGTCATTTCATAAGCAAGCCGAGGGAGGGGCCAGCCGGCTCCTTGCGCGAAAAGGCTCAGGCCGGAAAAAAAATTTCAAAATCGATGAGGGGTAGAGCTTTGGGGTGCGTATCTAATAGGTATCGTGCGCCCGGAATTTGCTTCATAACTAATTGATATGATTCAATAAAATCCTATTGACCTGTATATACATTTGATGCTCTCTGCGGCTGATCAGCCAACCATCAGGGGGTTTCGCTATGATGACCAGGACAATTTTGCTCGCCAGCGCCGCAGCGGTCGCGACCTTTGCAACACCCGCGCTTGCGCAGAGCGGTGCCGCGACGCAGTCGCCCGCCGCCGAGGATGCTCCGAACGGATCGGACATCGTCGTGACCGGCTCGCGCATTCGTCGCCAGGACCTCGCCGGCGTCGGTCCTGCGACCGTCGTCTCGGCCGAGCAGATCGAAAACACCGGCCTCGTCAATATCGAGACGGTGCTGCAGCGCCTCCCTGCCAACGCCGGCTTCGCGGGCAACCAGACCTCGGCTTATTGGGCGAACAACGGCTATGGCACGGCGCAGGTGAACCTGCGCGGTCTCGGCATCAAGCGCACCCTTGTACTGCTCAACGGCCGCCGTCTCGTTGCGGGCGGGACGGGGGCGAACTCGTCGCCCGACCTCAACATGATCCCGGTCGCCGCGCTCGCGCGTACCGATGTGCTGAAGGACGGCGCATCGGCGATCTACGGCGCTGATGCAATGGCGGGCGTGGTCAATCTCGTCACCCGGACCGATTATGAAGGCCTAGGGCTCAGCGTTCGTCAGGGCATCACCGAAAAGGGCGATGGGTCCGATTTCACGGCCGACCTCCTTTGGGGAATTCGCAACGATCGCGGCGGCTTTATGGCGGCGGTCACCTATCAGAAGACCAAGGCGGTCAACATGGCGACACGCGCGCCCTGCTCGCTCGCCGAAACGACCCCGGGCCAGCTGTCGTGCGTTAACAGCGCCTCGACGATTGGCGGTCGCGCGGTGTTGCCGAACGGGCAGCAGATCAACTTCAATCAGGTGCTGGGCGGCAACGGCAATTTCTTTGAGCCCTACAGCGCCGCAAAGCATAATTTCAATTCGAACCCGTTCCTCAACGCGGTGAGCCCAGTGGAGCGCGTCAGCACGGCCTTCTTCGCCGACTATGACATCACCGACAATATCGAGGCGTTCGGCGAGTTCCTCTATACCTTCCGCAAGTCGAACCAGATCGCGACGCCCGGAACGCTTCGCAACCTCTCGATTGCGGCGAGCAATCCTACCAATCCGACGGGGCAGAATATCGTCCTCATCCAGCGCCGCCTCGCCGAACCGGGGCCGCGCCAGTTTTTTCAGGAGACCGATACCTGGCAGGGCACGTTCGGCCTGCGCGGCAAGCTGTCCAACAATTGGGGATGGGAAGTCGCGGGTGCGTTCGGGCGCAATACCGCGGTCGACGGCTCGACCAACATCGCCAATCTGGAGCGTGTCCGCAACACGATCGACACGACCAAGTGCAGCCTTGCGGCCGGTGCGACGATCCCCTGCGCCGACTATCTCGGCTTCGGCGACCTGACCCCGCAGGTTCTCGACTATATCCTGTTCACGTCGCGCGATCGCGGCGGCAACGAACTGGCGACGGTAACCGCCGACATCAACGGCGACCTGTTCAAGCTGCCCGCAGGACCCGTCTCCTTCGCGGCGGGCGTCGTCTATCGCAAGGAGAAGGGCTGGCGCGATCCCGATCCGCTGACCGTGCTCGGCATCGCGAATACCAACCAGCAAAGCCCGATCTCGGGAACGAGCATCGCCAAGGAAGCCTATCTCGAACTGTCGGTGCCGATCCTTGCTGACAAGCCCTTCTTCCAGTCCCTCACGCTCGACGGCGCGGTTCGCTACTCGAACTACGACCTGTTCGGCAGCGACTGGAACTACAAGGGTAGCGTCGACTGGGTCATCAACGACAGCTTCCGCCTGCGCGGCACCTATGGCACGGGCTTCCGCATCCCGAATGTCCCCGAACTGTTCGGCGGGGTTTCGGAAGGCAATCTGACGACGACCGATCCTTGCTCGCGCTATTCAACGAGCGGTAATGCGACGCTGATCGCGAACTGCCAGGCGTCCGGCGTTCCGGCGAACTATGTCCAGCTTGGGACGACAATCCTGACCACGGTCGGCGGCAACGAGAATCTGCAGCCCGAAAGCTCGACCACCTGGACAGTCGGCACGGTGGTCTCGCCGAAGGGGCTGGTCCCCGGCCTGTCGCTCACCGCCGACTGGTTCGACATCAAGATCAAGGACGCGATCCGTGCGATTCCTGGGTCGACCAAGCTGTCGATCTGCTATGCGAGCCAGAATCTGTCGCATCCTTTCTGCGACGATTTCACCCGCAGCCCGCTGACTGGCGAGGTCACCTTCTTGTCCGCGCAGCCGATCAACACCGGCCGCGAGGAGATGAACGGCCTTGACCTTGGTCTGGTCTATGCGGGCGGTATCGGCAGCGTGAACATCTCGCTCGACGTCAACCTGACCTATCTGAACAAATATGTCGTCCTGCCTTTCCCTGGCGGCGCGCCGATCGATTTCGACGGCTTCATCGGCGGCGGCAACGGCGGCTATTCGAAGTGGCGCGGTTATGGCGTGCTGACCGCCGAGAAGGATGGCATCAGCGCGACCTGGTCGACGCAGTGGATCGGCAAAGCGACCGACTTCAACGCGTCGCCCGGCGAAATCGGCTACAGCACGCCCAACGTGTTCTACCACAATCTCCAGGTCGCGTTCGAGATCGACGAAAAGACCCGCTTCCAGGTCGGCGTCGACAATCTCTTCGATCGCAAGGCGCCCTATATCCAGAGCTTCACCGATGCGAACACCGACACGATGACCTATGATCTGCTCGGACGGCGTTTCTACGTCGGTTTCCGCACCGCCTTCTGAGGAATTGCGAGATGGCGATACGTTGGCCGCTGCTGGTTCGGCGAACGCATAAATGGCTGGCCCTGATCGTGGGCGTCCAGGCCTTGCTCTGGACGCTGACGGGCTTTTACATGGTGGTCGTTCACATCGACACCATTCACGGCGATCATCTGGTGCGCTCCCCGGTGACCCAGCCCTTCGACCTCGACGGCCTCGCAGCGCCGTCGAAGGTCGTCGCGGCTGCGCCGGGGGTGTCCGAAATCCGTCTCCAGCGCTTTTTCGGCCAACCGGTCTGGCGCGCCGAGACCCCTGAAGGCGCGCGCCTGTTCGACGCGCGTTCGGGTGCGCCGCTGCCTGCCCTGACCGAGTCCCAGGTCAGCGAACAGGCACGGCGCATCTTCACCGGTGACGGCAAGATCGTCTCGGTGCGACTATTGACCGAGGCACCTCAGGAAATGCAGGCGCGCAAGCCGCCCTATTGGCAGGTCGAGTTCGAAGGCTGGAACCGTCCGACGCTCTATCTTTCGCCGACGACCGGCGAGCTCATCTCGCGCCGCCACGCACTATGGCGCGTGTTCGACTTTGCGTGGATGCTCCACATCATGGACTATGACGAGCGGACCAACGTCAACAACCCGCTGCTGCGCGTCGCAACCTGGAGTGTCTTCGCGATGGCGCTTTCCGGTGCGTGGCTACTGATCTGGTCGTTCAAACGCCGCAAGAGGAAGCAGGCATGAAACGCATCCGGCTGACGCCGCTCTTTTTTCGGCGCATCCACAAATGGGTGGGGCTCATCCTTGGCCTCCAGTTCCTCCTTTGGGCCTTGAGCGGCTCGGTGATGGCGTTGCTCGACAAGGACAAGGTCGGGGGACACGGCGGCGGGATGAGCCACGCGCATGCCCTGCCCGCGGGAGAGTATTTTGACGTCGCCGCCTTGCCGCGCGGTGATCCCGTAACCGGGGTGGTTTTGCGCGATCTTGGCGCTCGACCGATCTACGAGCTCCGCACCACCAAGGGCGTGCGGCTGGTCGACGCTACGAGCGGCGAGGATATTCGCGTCGATGAAGGGATGGCCCGCGAAGTCGCATCGATGATGAACGAGGCACCAATCCGCAAGGTGAGCGTGATTGCAAAGCCCAACCTCGAATCACGCGACCATGAAGGTGCGATGTGGCGCGTCGACTTTGCCGACGCCGAGAACAGCAGCGCCTATGTCTCGCTCGATACGGCGCGCTTCCTCGTGATGCGCGGCGATACCTGGCGGACCTGGGATTTCTTCTGGATGCTCCACAATATGGACTATGTGAACCGGAAGAGTTTCAACCACCCGCTGATCATCTTCGTCGCATTCGGCACGTTGTGGTTGTCCGGGACCGGATTCTACCTGCTGTTCAAAAGCTTCAGCCGCGCCGATTTCCGCTGGCTGCGCCGTCGCCGCAAGCCCATCGTTACCCGCAGCACGGCCTGAGCCGTCAGTCCCCGACCGCGAAGGCGGCCGAAAGCTCAAAGCGTGTGCCGGGATGGGAGAGCCAGGCGTGCGACACCAGTCGACCGCTACTCCAGGTCTGCCGGGTCATGCGCAGAATCGGTTCCCCCTCGTTCAGACCAAGCATGCCGCGGGTGCGCGCGTCGGGCATTTCCGCGCGGACGCGGTGCTCGACCCGCTCGAGCGGCGCAGTGCGCGTCAGATATTCGTTGGGCGTCAACTGCGTGAAATCGAGCGTGCCATAATCCGGCGCGGCAGATGCGAGCACGAACCGCTCTTCGAGCTGGATCGGGAACTCGGCCTCATGGTGGACGATGATCGAGTGGAAGATTCTCGTGCCCACCGGCACTTCCAGAAGAACGGCGGTGTCGACGCTGGTCTTCTCCTCGACATTCTGGATGACCCTCGCCCGGTAGTCATGGCCGCGTCCCCGAATTTCCTCGGCGATATTCCGGATCTCGATCATATGACCGATCGGCTTCGGCTCGGCGATGAATGACCCGCTGCCGGCGCGGCGCACGATGATACCCGCCGATTGCAACTCGCGAAGCGCCCGATTTGCCGTCATGCGCGAGACATCGAACTGTCCGACGAGTTCCGCCTCTGACGGCACTCGGTCGCCCGGTTTCAGACGACCGTCGCGGATGGCATCATGGATGCTCTGCTTGATCGCTGCGTAACGCGGTGGGGCATCCGATAAAACGCCGTCGGCAGACCGCTGGGCGATGTTCGAATTCAGTCGAGGGGTAAGATCCATCACCCGTCTATACAGGTGAAACCATATAGATTCCAAGCGTTCCAGACTGCCTCGAGGTAAAACTAGGCGCCGTAATTCGAAGCCACCAAGTCGCGCTTCCGTAGGACGCCGCCCGATTCAGTCACATTCTGACGCGCATTGCCCGTGTAAGGGCGATGCCCAGGGGCATCTGAAGCCCGCCAGCCGGTGCGAGCGCCGCAGCGGTCACCGTCCGTCGTCCATCAGGACGATGTCCCAGCCATAATGGCCGGGTGCGCCGAGTCCGGCAACGGCGCGCTCGGCGCTGCCACCCAGATCCCGATACAGGGCGTCCTTGCTGTTCGACGCATCATCGTCGGAGAAATACATCTGGGTAATCAGGCGCTGGTGTCTGCTCCTCACATCGAAGTGGATATGCGGGGTTCGGCGGCCGATCGGCGAATCATAGGCGGCGGGCTTGATCGTCGTGATCCGCCACTCGCCCCGCGCGCCCGTCCGGATCGAAGCGAAGCCCTGAAAGTCGGGATCGAGCGGGTTCGCGGCACTGTCGTTCGGATGCGCATAGCGACCGAGCGAATTGCACTGCCAGATTTCGAGCCGCGCGCCGCTGACCGGATGGCCGAAACGATCGAGCACGCGCCCCGTCACCTGAATGACATGGCCCTCCGCGCGTTTCTTGTGCCCCTTGATCCAGGTCAGGTCGGCGTCTTCCTCCGCAAGCCGCTGAACCGGATAGAAGGGACCGATCGTCTGGAACGGCGTTGGGTCAAACTCGGCAGCTCCAGCTCTGGAAGCCGTTATCGCCGCCAGCGCGAGGACCGAGCCGCCGAAGGCCCGGCGCGAGAATTGGGTGTCAGTCATAAAAATATCGCTCCTCGGTGATCTGACCGCCGCGCACGGTGTACAGGGCGATTTCGGTGAAGGGCTGGCGTTCGCCGCTCGCCGGATCGACGAGCACCATGTCGAGAAACAGCGCGAACTGGTCGCCGGTGACGAAGGGGCCGTCGATGCCGATCTCGTCGATCCGGGCGCCGCCGAAGCGGGCGGTGCGCTTGATCCGCGTCGCGTCGATCCCCGACACCGCCGTGCTGATGCCGCCGGGTAAAGTCGTGGGTTCGATGCTGGTCACGTCCGGCGACCAGTAACGGTCCCCGGCGGTTTCGAACGCACCGTCGCGCAGCAGTGCCGTAAAATCGCGGGCGATGTCGTGGATAGATGCCATCACCACCCCTTTCAAATGGCGGCGAAGCGGAGCGCGGCCGGCGGCGCGGGATTGACGCGTCGCCTGCCGTGTCTCCGCACCGGCCCGCCTATTTCAGGATCAGTTCCTGATATTCGATGCTGCCGAGTTGCTCGCGCATCTTGCCGCGTTCCGCGCTGGCGGTGCCGGCGGTGCGGTCGGTCTGCGACAGCATGGCATTGACCTTCTTGTTGAAGGCTTCCTGCTGCGCGGTCGTCAGATAGTCCTTATATTCGACGATCAGGATCAGGTCAGGCTCACCGGCTCGCGCGTTGTTGGTCGCAAGCACATGATAGTCCACGACAATGCCTTCGGCCTTGCCCAGTTCCTGAATCTTTTTCCAGCTGGTGGCGAGCCAGTCCATATAGTTTTCGAACTGGCCGGGCAGCACGTCGATCCGGCCTGCATTCCAAACCGTGCCCGGCTTGTAGCTCGATTCCTGCGCCATCGCGGGCGCGGCCTGCGCGGCGGCGATCAGTATCGCAGCCCCGGCGAACAATGTTTTCATCTTCGTCATCGTCTCTTCCCTCCAATCTTCCCGTCCGGGATCGGGCGGGCGTCTGCAAAAAAACTAGGCCGGCACGGCGTCGGCGGGCGCGCTGTGTCCGCGCAGCCGGTGGCGCAGCACCAGGATCAGCGCCGACATCAGCAACGCGATGACCGAAAAAGCGACGAGCGCGAGTTCGAAGCTGCCCGTCGCATCCTTCGCCGCACCCCAGCCATAGGGCGCGAGGAAGGCGCCGATCTGCGACAGCGTGTTGATGGCGGCCGCCCCGACCGCGAGTTCGCGTACGTGCAGCGCCTCGGCCCAGCCCGACGATGTCAGCATCGGGATCGCGAAGCACACGGTCGCGAAGGCGAGATAGGCGATGCAAGTCAGCAGCGGAGACGGCGACAGCCCCATGATCAGCACCGCGGCGGCGAGGACGATCCCGCACCGGAAGGCCGCACCCCAGCGGTCGCCGTTCCGGTCGGCATGATTGCCAAGGACAAGGATCGCCGCGGCCCCCAAAAGACCGCCGAGCGCGACCAGATAGCCGATCGACTTGGGATCGAGTGCCGTCGCCTCTAGCAGGATCAGCGGCGCATTGAGGATGACCGTCGTGATGACGGCGATCAGCAGAAAGCCGATCGCGCCGAGCAGCAGCACGCGCGGATTGCGAAAGGCGCCCAGCACATCGTGGCGGGCGGGGGCGCCGATCCGCGCCTGTTCGCGCGCCAGCTCGGTCTCGATCCACGCCTTTTCGTCGGCTGTGAGCCAGGCGGACGTCGCCGGGGCGTCGGGCAGATAGCGCAGCACCACCAGCCCGAACACCACGGTCGGCAGGCCCTGGACCAGGAACAGCCATTGCCAGCCGTGCAGCCCACCGGTGCCGTCGAGCGCGAGCAGCCATCCCGACATGCCCCCCATCGCGACCGACGCCAACGGCGAAGCGATGAAGAAACGGCTGACCGCGCGGCTGCGGTGGCAGGGCGGAAACCAGCCGGAAAAATAGAAGATGACGCCGGGGTAGAAGCCGGCCTCCGCCACGCCGAGCAGGAAGCGGAGCGCATAAAATTGCATCGGTGTCGCGACGAACATCATTCCGGCCGACAGCAGTCCCCACGTGATCATGATCCGCGCAATCCATCGGCGCGCGCCAAAGCGGACGAGCATCAGGTTCGACGGGATTTCGAACAGCGCATAGCCCAGGAAGAACAGGCCGCCGCCCAGTCCGTAGATCGTGGCGCTGAACCGCAGATCCTCGTTCATCTGCGTCGCCGCGAAGCTGACGTTGACCCGGTCCATATAGGCAAAGAGATAGGCGATCAGGATCAGCGGCAGGATGCGCCAGAACGCCTTGCCCATTGCGGACCGTCCGATTGCCGATACGTGCCTGTGGTTCGCGGCCATGACATGCTCCCCGGCGCATACACAGGTTTCCCGTCGCCGGAGCCGGGGTAACCGGCCCGCGCCATGCGCCGCGAAAATGTCTGCTATGCCCGCTGCGGACTTTGCATTTCCGTAGCGTCAGCCGTCAATCGGCCCATCGTCAATAAAGCGTCAAGCGCGCGTCAATTCGGCAAGAGGGGTGGTGTCTCCACACGATTGCTGGGCGCAGGGAGGACGTCGGGCCAGCCATATTTGTCCCACGCGGCCGCCAGGCCGATGCGCTGGGCAAATGGGATGAATTCGGGATGCTGCCAGATCCGGCGAATCGGATCGATATCGGCCCAGATCGACAGCAGGCAGAGGGTATTCGCGGGCGTGATTGCATGGCTCACCGCCTCGAACAGCCGTTCGGGGTAGCCCATGAAGATCGCGGGCAAGACAATCGAGGCGTCGGCCGGGTCGTGCAATTGCGTGCGCATCATGTCGAGCATCGCGCAATAGGTCGCGCGATCCTCCTCGCGTCCGCTGCACACACCGTGCGCCGCGACGTGCCAATAGGCCTCCATCATCGCAGGGGGCATCGGATCGGTCCCTGCCGGCGGGAAAATGACCTTGTTCAGCAGCATGCGGGTTTGCTGATATTGCTCGATCGCCAGATCGTGCTGCCCCGATGCGGCGGTGGCCACCGCGAGCCACATCGACGGAAAACCCAGGTCGACCATGCGCTGCCCCGCCTCGATCGCTCCGTCGATATCCCCCAGGTTGAACCGGCCGACCGATCGCAGGTTGAACTTCCTGCCATCGACCGGGTCCTGATCGATCGCCGCTTCGACATATTGCATCGCCTCGGTGGTGCGTCCGCAATAGAGCAGGAACGAACCCAGGCGCATGCAGACCGCCGGATTGTTCGGTTCGAGACGATAGCCCTGGAACGCCAGATCGAGTGCGCCAACGACATCGTTCTGCGTCCACCGGTGAACGCCGAGCAGCGAATAGGCGTAGCCAAGGCCGGGGGCGAGTCCGATCGCAGTGCGCGCGCAATCGGCCATGCGTTCCGATGCTGCGCGACGATCGAGGCAGGGGGTGTAGACCGCGATCAGTTGGTGCGCCTCGGCCAGCGCGACCCAGGCCTCGGCAAACTGCGGGTCGAGCGCGACGGCCTGTTCGAGCAGATCGACGGCCGTCTCCAACAGCCCGTCGCCAAACACCCGCGCGCTCAACGACCGGCCTTGCAGAAACAGGTCATAGGCCTGTTTGCTGCCGGTCATGCCGCGTGCCGGCGGCGGCGCCATCGCGATGCCCAGGACATTGCCGACCGCATTGGTGACCGCCTGCGCCACGGTCGCCTGCAACGCGAATATCCCGTCGAGCGATCCGTCGTACCGCTGGGCCCAGCTTTCGAAACCCGTCGCCCCGTCGATCAGGTGGATATGGACGCGCAGCCTTTCGCCCTGTCGCTGGACCGAACCCTCGACAAGGTGCGAGACGCGCAGGGCTTTCGCGATGTCGGGCGGGGCCAGCGGCGAATCCCGGAAATGGAAGGACGAGGTTCGCCCGGCGACCAGCAATTGCGGCACCTGTCCCAGCGCCGTGATGAGTTCCTCGACGACGCCGTCGGCGAAATAATCGGGGGCACCGCCCCCACCGACCGATTGGAAGGGCAGCACCGCGATTCTCGTCCGTCCGCCGCCCGCCGCCGCGGCCGGGACGGGGGGCGCTTCGCGACCGCGAGCGGACCATGCGTCGCGCAGCCGCGCGGACGTGTCGCGATCCCCGGCCCGCTCCAGCGTGGCCAGTCCGGCCTCGACCGCCGCATGCAGCCGCCGCTCGGCATCGCCGCTGCGCCGCGCCAGCCACTGGTTGAAGGCGGCGCCGAAATCCATCTGGTCGAGGATCGGTTTCGTCCCGATCGCGTCGATCTGCGCGATCGCCGCAGGAAAATCCCCACTCGCCAGCGCGCGCTCCAGCGCCGCAAGATCGGTCGTGACGGCACCGGGCCGCAGCGCGACGCTGCTGCGCGAGACGTTCAATATGCCCGCTCCGTGCGGCGCAAGCAGCTTGCCCAGATCGAGCAAACATTGGCGCAGGCTAGCCCTGGCGTGGGCCTCGAAGCGGCCGGGCCACAAGAGCTTGCTCAGGAAATCGCGCTCGATCACTTCGTCGCCGACAAGGCATAATATGGCAAGCAAAGCCCGGGCGCGGCGGTTGGTAATCGAAATTTCATGGTGATCGGGCGCGCGGAGTTGAAACGGGCCGAACACAGACGCGTAAGCTGCGGACTGGCCACGACATGGAGTCCCCACCTGTTCCATTGCCCTGTTTGCGCCTCCCCACCGCCGCGCAATATTAGCGCAGGCCCGACCGGCCCGGCAATCGCAATTTCCCGCACAGCGGCTGCAGGGGATGATCGCGCCTCGCCCTGAAATCGTGACCGGCGCAAGCGCGCCGGTGGCATGAGCGGTAAGTTCCGGCCTCGGAGGCTAAACGCGGTCCTATTCAACGATCGCTATTACGCGGTCGCCGTCACCCGGTTTCGCCCGTCCCGCTTTGAGCGATAAAGTCGCCGATCCGCTTCTTCAAATACGCTGTCAATTTCTGCCAACGCATGCAGTTCTGCAATCCCGCCACTAATGGTGATATCGAACTCAAGCGATGCCGAAAGGATAGCGATCTCGCTTTGAAGCCCTCCGAAAAAACGTTGCGCTGCTGTGATGTCGCCAGCCAATAGGATCAGGAATTCGTCACCGCCCAATCGCGCCACAAGATGATCGCTACCGGAAAGACGCACAATAGCCGCGGCCAGTTCGACCAACGCGCGATCGCCAGCCTTGTGACCGAACCGGTCATTTATGCCCTTGAAATTATCTATATCGATCAAGGCAATACAGGCTGCCTCTCCCTTGATCGGAACGCGCTCAATGGCTGCATCGAAGCCGGCGCGATTAGGAATTTTGGTGAGGGGATCCGTCATTGCGAGGCGCGCGATCTCCCGCTCGCGCGCTCGCTGCGCCGTCACGTCACGGACAGTCGCAACTGTTCCGACCACTTTTTCGTCCGACATAACCGCCTTGACCGTCGCCTCGAGCGTGCGACCCTCGAGATTGGTGGGAGCGAAATCGGCGATCTGGGTTTCGGCGGGATCGGCAAGGGCGGCGCGGCATAGTTTAGCCAGGACCGGGCTGATCTTCAGCGCAAGCTCGTCGATCAAGGCACCGCGGCAGGACCCAGCACTTAATCCCAGCAGCTCGTCGGTCGCTCCATCGGCCCAACGGCAACTGCCGCCATCATCGAAACTGAGGATCGCGTCGGGGGAATGGTCTAGAATCATCCGCAGCATTTCTTCCCGACGCGCTGCCTCGGCCAACGCCTCCGCGCGCGAGGCAACGAGAGCGGTCACAGGCAGTGCTGTCCCGAGCAAAATGGCGAGATAGGACTGGAAGAAGATCGCTTCGAAAACCGGGCCGCCCTGCACCAAGGCAACCGGTCCGAGATGGTAGACTGCGGCAAGCGCGCCGGAAATCCCAACGATAACCACCCCCGCTTGCGTGGCGAGGCGACCTGACCGGAAAGCTAGCAGGAGGAGGCTGCAGAGGGGCGCGAACAAAAGCGGGAGACCGCTTTGGCCGAAGACAAACGCGCTGACGGCTGTGTGAAACAGCAAGAGGAACAGATCTTCTGCGCGCTTTCGCGAGCCGCGCATACCGAGCGCCGATACATAGCTCCCGTCGAACCATGATTTTAGAAACGGTGTCAGGATAACAATGCCGAGCGCGTTGCTCGAGTACCAACGCTCTAGCGAAGGTAGAAATGCCTCGCCATAGTTCACCCAGGATACCGTCGACCCGGCGATCGCGCCTACTGCGGGTGCAATGAGCCCGCCGCAGATGAGAAAGGTGAATGTCGCACGAGCATTGGCAAGAATCTCGCCTTTTTGCGAGCAACGACGTAATGTCCATGCCGCAAGAAGAACTTGAGCCATGTTTATAAGGCCATACAAAGTAATTCCCGGCGCCCATTCGCGGGTCAGGGCGTTGGCGCCAAGGTTTGCTGCCCATCCCAACGCAAGTGCGAGCGGCCAATCCGATTTCGGTCGGCTCAGCAAAAGCGCGAGGATCGCCGCATCAGCTAGCCACACGGTAGCGTGGCTCTTGCCGTCACTCGTGAGAAGGATCGTGCCAGCAGCGAGGGTGAAGTATAACAGCGCCCCGGTCAGTAACAGAGCGACGCGGTGTTGGGCCCGGCGAACCGGCCGAATGGTATCGTTTGATGGCATCGCGACTGCTCAGTGTTGCGGCGCGTTATACGGCAAAGTTTGAGAGCGAAACAGCATTTTGACCATAACGGAGAGACCGGCAGAAAGTTTAACAGGACTGTGAGCATCTTGTACGTACCCGCCATGCTTGCTCGCCGATCGTTCGCTGCGCTACGGATTCTCCAACTTGCCAATATCGGACTTTTCCGTGCGTCTGGAAGGCGTTCCCATCTCCTGCGGAACATCCAAGGAAGATCAGCATCGCGGCAAAGTGGCTAGTTCGAGAGGCGTCACCGCGGACTCTCTGCGCTCCGAATAGCGGTCGACGAGCTGTTCGGCGTGGCCGCGGATGAGCACGGTAAAGCGGACAAGCTCTTCGGCGACATCGACAATGCGGTCGTAGTAGCTCGATGGCAACATACGGCCTGATTCGTCGAATTCCTGATAGGCCTTGGCGACGCTCGACTGGTTGGGAATGGTGATCATCCGCATCCAGCGGCCGAGGATGCGCAGCGTGTTGACGCTGTTGAACGATTGCGACCCTGCCGATACCTGCATCACGGCAAGCGTGCGCCCCTGCGTCGGGCGGAGGCCCTTGTAGGCGAGGGGGAGGTGATCGACCTGCGCCTTCATGATGCCGGTGATCTGGCCATGGCGCTCAGGGCTGCACCAGACCTGACCCTCGGACCAGATGGAATGCTGCCGCAGCTCCTCGACCGCCGGATGATCATCGTCGGCGATCTGATCGGGCAAGGGGAGGTCGGACGGATCGAAGATGCGGGTCTCACAGCCGAAGAGCTGGAGGAGGCGCGCGGTCTCCTCCACGACAAGGCGCGAGAAGGAGCGCTCGCGCAAGGAGCCATAAAGCAGCAGAATGCGAGGTGCCGGATCGAGCGGCCCGAGGCCAAGCGCTGGCCGCGCGCGAATATACTCAGAGCTGAGCGCCGGGAGATGGTCGGCATCGCTGAGACCGCGCAGGCGCGTGAAACTATGTTCGGTCATGTGTGTCAGGCTTCCGAAGGCGTGCTTGCCGGGAACCAGCGGCGTCCGAGGCGGAACGCGACGCTGACGAGCAGGATGAGGACGGGCACTTCGACGAGTGGGCCGATGACCGCCGCAAAGGCCACGGGCGAGGCAAGACCGAAGGCGGCGATCGCGACCGCGATAGCGAGCTCGAAATTATTGCCGGCGGCCGTGAAGGCAACCGCTGTCGTTCGCGGGTAATCGGCTTCGATGAGCTTGCCCATCCAGAAGCTGATGACGAATTGCACGACGAAATAGATGGTGAGCGGGATGGCGATCCGGACGACGTCGCCGGGGATGGTGAGAATCTCGCTGCCCTTGAGGCTGAACATCGCAACGATGGTGAATAGTAGCGCAACGAGCGTGATCGGACCGATCTTCGGCAGGAAGCGGGTCTCGTACCATAGCTCGCCCTTCGCGCGTGCGAGAAATCGGCGCGTGAGATAACCCGCAAGGAAGGGGATGCCGAGATAGATGAGCACGGCCTCGGCGATCGTCCAGAAGCTGACGTCGATGACGCTGCCTTCGAGACCGAAGAGTGGCGGCAGAAATGACAGGAAGAACCAGGCGTAGACGCTGAAGAAGAGGATCTGGAAGATCGAGTTGAAGGCGACGAGCGCCGCGACATATTGATTGTCGCCCTTCGCGAGCTGGTTCCATACGATTACCATCGCGATGCACCGCGCAAGACCGATGAGGATCAGCCCCGTCATATATTCGGGTCTGTCCGCGAGGAAGATGACCGCGAGAGCGAACATCAGAACCGGTCCGATAATCCAGTTCTGGATGAGCGAGATTGCCAGAACACGCTTGTCTTCGAATACGCGCGGCAACTCGTCGTAGCGCACCCTGGCGAGCGGCGGATACATCATCAGAATGAGCCCGATGGCGATCGGGATATTCGTCGTTCCGATCGACATCGCATCGATCGCACCGGGGAGGCTCTTGAACAGCGAGCCCAGGAGGACGCCGAGCGCCATCGCAAGGAAGATCCAGAGCGTCAGATAGCGGTCGAGGAAAGAGAGGCGTTCGCGCTTTGCGGCAGTCATGACGATCCCTTCAGGCCTGGACGCGGTTGCCGTCGGCGTCGACGACCTGTTCGCCGTCTTCCTTGGCGAAGGCACCGAGCTGGCGGGCCGGGAGAATGTCGAGCACCGCTTCGGACGGGCGGCAAAGTTTCACGCCCCGCGACGTGATGACGAGCGGGCGATTGATGAGCACCGGATGCGCCATCATCGCATCGACGAGCGCGTCGTCGCCGAGGTCGGCGTCGTCGAGGCCGAGTTCTGCATAGGGCGTGCCCTTTTCGCGGAGCAAGTCGCGCGGGTTCATATCGGCGCGTTCGATCAGTTGCTCGAGCAAGGCGCGCGAAGGCGGTGTCTTCAAATATTCGACGACATGCGGTTCGATGCCTGCATTGCGGATGAGAGCCAGCGCGTTGCGCGACGTCCCGCATTCAGGGTTGTGATAGATGATGATGTCGGCGGTCATGCGCCTGCCTCCCGATCGCCCGTTGCACCCTCGGTGCGGCCGATGTCCTTCAACTTTCGCGCCATCGCCATCTCGTCGATGCTTTCGTGCGGTAGCGCGAGGAAGAGTGCGATCCGGTTCGACATGTAATGGAGCGCGCGTTCGAACGCTTCGCGCTGGCCCGGACCTTCGACCGCGGCGGGATCTTCGATCCCCCAATGCGCGGTGGTCGGGTTTCCCGGCCAGATCGGGCAGGTTTCGCCCGCTGCGTTGTCGCAGACGGTGAAAATGAAATCGAGCTTCGGCGCAGCCGGGCCCGAAAACTCGTCCCAACTCTTCGACCGGAGATCGCGCGTATCGAACCCGAGTTCGCAGAGCAGTTCGAGTGCGGCGGGATGCACGTCGCCCTTGGGAAAGCTGCCAGCGCTATAGGCCCGGAATCGGCCTTCCCCCATGCGGTTCAGCAGGGCTTCGGCGAGGATCGAGCGTGCACTGTTACCCGTGCACAGGAACAGCACATTATAGGTCTTCTCTGTCATGTCGCGCCTCAGCCGTTGCAGGAAATGTTGGCGAAAATATCGGCGCACATATCGGGCGCGCCCTGGCAGCAGTCCTTCATCAGGAAGGTGAGCAGGCGGCTCATGCCGTCATAGTCGGCGCGGTAGTGGATCAACCGGCTCTCACGTTCGGACTGGACGAGCCCTGCGCGTTCGAGCGTCGCTAGGTGATGCGACATGGTCGATGGCGGTACTTTGGCCTGCTCGGCGATCGTTCCCGCGATCATGCCATCGGGGCCGGCGGTGACCAGCATACGGAAGACGGCGAGACGGGTCTCGTGAGCGAGTGCGCCCAACGCGTCCACGGCCCAAACCTGGATACTCATGTCAGTCATAAGAATCGACCTTTCTAGATGTATCGAAATATAGCATCGGAGCGGGGCGCGCAAATTATATTTCGAAAATTGTGGAATTATGAAATCGCCATGGAGGGGTTGCGGGCAACCATATGCGTCGCGCTTGCGCAAGGCATGAGGCTTGCAGCGAGGTTTCACCGCGACGCACGGCCACCTTCGGCGGCCGCAGAGGGAGAGGAGAGAGGGGCCAGGTGACGGGTTGAAACCGGGAGAGAGGCTTCCGGACCCGTCGCGGAGACACGCCATGACACTTCATCCCAGCACCCTCGCCCGCAATTCGTCGCCGGGCTACAAGGTCGACATCTCGCGCGGCCAGCGCATCGGCCGCGTCTCGTCCGAATGGTTCTCGCGGCCCGACGACGAGCGCTATCTTTCCCTCTCCGACCTTCATGATGCCGTGCGCGCCCGGGTCGACACCGCGACCGCGCGCACCGTCGAAACGCGCGCTATCCGCGTCGTCGCAGCGGCCGACGAGCCCGAACGGCTGAGCCTGCTCCTTCCCGATCGCGAGGCGCCCGTTGCGCCCACGCACTGGTCGTTCGGGCAAATGTGCAGCCTCGTCGGCGCGCCGTCCGGCTATCTGCGCCAGCTTCCCGCCGCCCTGGCGGGTATCAACATGCAGCACGGCCTGCTCGCCCATCGCGGTGAATTGGTGAAGACGCTCGAGACAGGCGACGGGCGCACCGAGCTGCGGGCCGTGACCGGCCCCGACTATGGCCGCATCTGGGATCACGAACTCGTCGCCGCGGTTATGAAGATCGCAGGCAATGGCACCGGCGATACACGGTGGAAGGTGCCGGGGCTCCTCGACTGGTCGACGATGCACCACAATCCCTTCGTCGAGGTCACGAAGGATACGACGACGCTCTATGCCAGCGATCGCGACGTCTTCGTCTTCCTTGTCGATGACGCCAACCCGATCGAGGCCGGTCGCCTGCCCAATGGCGATCCCGATCTCTTCTTCCGCGGCTTCTATTGCTGGAATAGCGAAGTCGGGTCGAAAGCCCTCGGCATGGCGACCTTCTATCTTCGCGCCGTCTGCATGAACCGTAACATCTGGGGCGCCGAGGGTTTCGAGGAAATCAGCATCCGGCACAGCAAGTTTGCGGCAGGACGCTTCGCGCAGGAAGCGGCGCCCGCGCTCGAACGCTTCGCCTCGTCGTCGCCCGGGTCCTTCATGAACGGGATCAAGGCGGCTCGCGCGGCGATCGTCGCGCGCGATGATGACGATCGGCGGACCTTCCTGCGCAAACGCGGCTTCTCGAAGGGCGAAAGCGATCGGATCATTCGCAGCGTGCTGCAGGAAGAGGGGCACCCGCCCGCATCGATCTTTGACTTCGTGCAGGGGATCACCGCGCTGGCCCGCGAGCGTCCGCATCAGGACGGACGGCTCGAGCTCGAAGCCAAGGGGGCGAAACTTCTGGCCTCGGTACACTGATCCTGCCTCGCGTTCGCCGCCGGCGCGGTCCTGTCCCTTCAGAGGGAGAGGGCTGCGCCGGAGCCATGACGGGCTGGGAGCCGGGAGAGAGTCTCGCGGCGGCCTGTCATGGAGAAGCATCATGACGAAACAGGCAAAAATCACGCTCAGCGGCGCGCGGGAAATCCCCTTCAACGCCCTCGTTCTGAGCCAGGCCAATGTGCGGCGCGTGAAAGCCGGGGTGTCGATCGACAGCCTGGCGGCGGACATCGCGCGGCGCGGATTGCTCCAGAGCCTGACGGTTCGCGCGCAGCGCGACGAGGAGGGCAAGGAGACCGGGCATTTCGAAGTCCCGGCCGGCGGCCGCCGCTTCCGCGCACTCCAGATGCTGGTGAAGCAGCGGCGCCTGGCGAAGACCGAGCCCGTCCCGTGCATCGTCCGCGACGATGACGCCGTGTCGGCCGAAGAAGATTCGCTCGCCGAGAATGTCCACCGCGAGCCGCTGCATCCGCTCGATCAGTTTCGGTCGATGCAGAAGCTCGTCGAACAGGGCAGCGACGTCGAAACGATCGCGGCCACCTTCATGGTCACGCCGGCGGTCGTGAAACAGCGTCTCAAGCTCGCCGAGGTCTCGCCCAAGCTGCACGACATCTATGCCGAGGACGGCATGACGCTCGAACAGCTGATGGCCTTTTCGGTGTCGAGCGATCACGCAAGGCAGGAGCAGGTGTGGGACATGCTCGCCTCGAGCCACACCCAGCAGCCCTGGTATATCCGCGCGCGCCCGACCGAGGACAAGGTGCGGGCATCGGACAAGCGCGTTCTGTTCGTCACGCTCGACGCCTACCGCGAAGCCGGCGGACATATTCTTCGCGATCTTTTCGAAAGCGATGACGGCGGCTGGCTTGAGGACGTCGCGCTGCTCGACCGGCTGCAAGCCGAGAAGCTCGAAGCCGAAGTGGCCGGTATCGCGGCCGAAGGCTGGAAGTGGGTCGAGACCGCGGTTGACTTCCCTTATGGCCACACTTTCGGTCACCGTCCGATCGATGGTGTTGCGGCCGAGACGAGCGCCGAGGACGAAGCCCGGATCGAAGCGTTGCGCGAAGAAGCCGACCGGCTCGAAGACGAATGGGCGGGGGCCGAGGACATCCCCGATGAAATCAGCGCCCGGATCGAGGCGATCGACGAAGAGATCGCCCCGCTCGTCTCGAAGCCGCTGATCTACGATCCTGAAGAAATGGCGATCGCCGGGACCTTCGTCAGCATCGATGTCGACGGGTCGCTGCATATCGAACGCGGCTTCGTGCGGCCCGAGGACGAGCCGCAAGCGCCCGCCGAGGATGGGGCCTCCGAGGGCGAGGGTGCAGCCGGCGACGCGATCGACGATGACGTGCAGGGGGCTGGGACCAGCGAGATGACCGTGGCGGTGGCGATCGTCACCGCGAACTGGCGATAGAATTCGCCGGTGATCCCGGTGAGGAAGGTCGTCGGCACGAACACCGCGCAGAGCACGAGCACGATCGCGACCAGCGCGCCCGACACCTCGTCCATCGAGGTGTGCGCGGCTTCGCGGGGGCTGAGGCCGTGCTCCATGTTGCGCTCGACATTCTCGACGACGACGATCGCGTCGTCGACGACGATGCCGATCGCGAGCACCAGCCCGAACATCGACAGCGTGTTGAGCGAATAGCCGAGCCCGGCGAGCACCGCGAAGGTGCCGATCAGCGACACCGGGATCGCGATGACCGGGATGATCGCGGCGCGCCAGCTTTGCAGGAAGACCAGGATGACGATGACGACGAGCAGCATCGCTTCGAGCAGCGTCTTCTGCACCGCGGTCATCGATTCGCTGATGAACTCGGTCGGGTTCCAGATGATCTTGTACTCGAGCCCCTTGGGAAAGCTCTTCGCGGCGTCGGCCAGCTCGGCCTTGATCCCCTCGGCGGCGGCGAGCGCATTGGTGCCCGGCCGCTGGGTGACCCCCATGATGATCGAATCCTGGCCCGACAGATAGGCGTTCACGCCATAATCCTCGGCCCCCAGCTCGACGCGCGCGACGTCGCTGAGGCGCGTGATCGCGCCGTCGGGCGCGGTGCGCACGATGATGTTCGCGAATTCATCGGCGGTCTTGAAGCGGCCCTGCGTCTCGACGCTCAGCTGGTGCGCGGCGCCGGTGTCGAACGGCGGCTGGCCGACGGTGCCGGCGGCGACCTGGACATTCTGCGCGCGCAGCGCCGACACGATGTCGCCCGCGGTGAGGTTCAGTTCTGCCGCGCGGCCGGGGTCGATCCACACGCGCATCGCATAGTCGCGCGCGCCGAACACCTGCACGTCGCCGATGCCATCGACGCGGGTCAGCCGGTCCTTGAGCTGGGTCAGCGCATAGTTGGAGACATAGCTGCGATCGAGCGAGCCGTCGGGCGACAGCACATTGACCGCCATCAGCCACGAGGGCGAGGTCTTGCGCACGACGACGCCCTGCCGCCGCACTTCCTCGGGCAGGCTGGGTTCGGCGAGCGCGACGCGGTTCTGGACGAGCACCTGCGCGGTATCGAGGTCGGTGCCGAGCTTGAAGGTGACGGTGATCGTCACCCGCCCGTCGCCGGTCGATTGCGACGACTGGTACAGCATGTTGTCGACGCCGTTGATCTGCTGCTCGATCGGCGCCGCGACGGTGTCGGCGACGGTCTCGGCCGAGGCGCCGGGATAGTTGGCGCTGACCGTGACGGTCGGCGGGACGACCGCGGGGAATTGCGATACCGGCAGCCCGAAATAGGCGAAGGCGCCGACGATCGTGATGATGATCGCGATCACGCCCGCGAAGATCGGGCGGCGGATGAAGAAATGGCTGAGACGCATGGCGGGCCTCCTCGGCCCGTCGGGGCCGGCAAGATGGTGCAATCGGGTGGGCGAGGCCGCGCCGGACGGGGCCGGCGCGGCTCGCGGATCGGATTCGCGGACTTAGGGCGCCAGCGTCGCCTGCGACGCGGCGGGCGATTGGCTCGCCCCTGCCGGCGCAGCGGGCGCGGCCTTGGGCTGGATGGTCGTCGGCTTTGCGGTCACCTTGGCGCCGGGCTGGGCGAACTGGATGCCCTGCACGATCACCCGCTCGCCGGGCTTCAGCCCCGAACGGATGACGCGGAGGCCCGCGACGAGCGGGCCGGTCTCGACCGGCCGCGCCGCGACGGTGCCGTCGTTGCCGACGACGAATAGCTGCTTGCGCGCCTGGTCGGTGCGCACCGCGGCGTCGGGGACGAGCAGCGCCGACACCGTCCCGCCCTGCGCCAGGCGCATATTGCCGAACATGCCGGGGGTCAGGAAATAGTCGGGATTGTCGATCACCGCGCGGACGCGCAGCGTGCCCGAATTGGCGTTGATCGCATTGTCGGCGAAATCGACGCGGCCCTTCCAGCGATAGTCGCTTTCATCCTGCAGCCGGATCTCGACCTGCTGCGCCGCGGCGCCGCCGGCCTGGCGCTCGCGCTGCGCCTTCAGGAACAGCGCCTCCGAGGCGTCGAAGTTGAAGTAGATCGGGTCGAGCGCGTTGATCGTGGTGAGCAGGCTGCCGCCCGCCCCCTCGCCCGCGGCCACCAGATTGCCCGCATCGACGCGGCGGTCGGAAATCCGGCCGCCGATCGGCGCGCGGACCTGCGTGAACTCCATGTCGAGCGCGCGCGAGCGGACGCGCGCGTCGGCGGCGGCGAGCGCAGCGGACGCGGCGCGCACCTTGGCGTTCAGCTGGTCGATATCGCTCTGCGACACCGCCTCGTCTGCGACCAGCCGGTTGGCGCGGGCAAGATTGGTCTGCGCCAGCGCCAGTTCGCTGCGCGCGCTCGCCGCCTCGGCGCGCGCCTCGGCGAGCGCGGCGGCGAACGGGCGGGCATCGAGGGTGAAGAGCAGCTGGCCCTTGCGGACGATCTGGCCGTCGGTGAAGTGGACGCCGACGAGCTGGCCCGACACGCGCGGGCGCACCTCGACCGCGCGGCTCGCCTCGAAGCGGCCGACATAATCGTCCCACTCGGTGATGTCGCGGACCAGCGGCGCGGCGACGGTGACCACCGGCATCGGCGGCGCGGCGTTGGCGGGGGTGTCACGCTGGGTCAGACCCCAGCCGGCGGCGACGAGCAGCGCGAGCGGAAGCCCGTATTTCAGGCCCTGACGCCAGCGGCGCGGCGGCTGGGCGGTGGGCGCGACGGCGGCTTCGGCCGTCTCGTCGCGCGTGATCGGGGAGAGCATGTTCATCGGTCTACTTTCGGAAGAGGCGGGCGACGTGGACTTCGGCCACGCGCTTGCCGAGCAGTTCATAATGGTCGGTCGTGAAGCCCGCGGCGAAGAAGGACTGGAGTTCGCTCTTCGGCACCGAATAGCTGTGGTGCCAGGTCAGCACCGCCATGCGGCGCAGCGCCTCGAGCTTCGGGTCGGCGAGGCGGCGGTTGAAGCCGTGGCCGAGCAGGCGGCCGAGGAAAGTCTGGAAACGCCCCGGTTCGCGCAGGCTCGTCGGCCGGTCGTGACGCGCGAGCATCACGACCGACCATTCGAGCGCCGAAAAGCCGGCGGGATGTTCGGCCTTGGGCGCTACAGCAGGGGGGGAGAAGGTCTGGGACAGGCCGGCCGGCGCGATGGCGCTGGCGACCCCGTCGTTCAAAGCAAGATAGGCCATGATCGTCCTCCTGGATCGATTTGCCGGGCGCAAGGGGGCTTACACCCCGGGACGCTTGCGCCCGGCGAGGGGAGATTTCGGATACAGGAGACCGATCGCCGCCAAGCCTATGGCAGCGCGATATCCCGCGGAATATGTCTGGGCTGACCTAAGAAATCAGGTCGGTACGGAATGACAGTCCGGTCGCTTCTGACGGCGATTTCTGCGTCCTGCTCATCTGTACTAAGCGGTATATAAAGCTCCCGTTCATCTTGTCAAGGAGTTTTGTACCGATCGGTATCGAAAAAAATTCAGGCGCTCGGCCAGAGCGCGAGACTGGTGTCGACCAGCTTCTCCAGCTCGGCGCGCGTCGCGCCCGCGCCGGCCTGCACCGTGATCCCCTGCAGGATCGCGTAAAGAAAGCTCATCAGCCCTTCGGCGTCGATATGCGCGGGCAGGTCGCCCTCGCGCTTCGCCTGCTCGAACCGCTCGACGAGCGCGCGCTGCGACGAGGCGCGGCGGCGGATCACATCGGCCTTGATCGACTCGGCCTCGGGGCTGCACGCGAGCGAACTCATCAGGCCCATACAGCCGTGCGGATCGCCCTCGGCGGCGTGGACATCGACCCCGCTGCGCAGATAATATTCGGCGACCTTGCGCGCCGTCGGCTGCTGGAGCGCGGCGCGCGTATATTCGAGCTTTTCGGCTTCGTAGAGGTCCAAAGCCTTGTGAAACAAGGCTTCCTTGTTTCCGAACGCGGCATAGAGGCTGGGCTTGGTAATCCCCATCGCCTCGGTGAGGTCGGTCATCGACGCGCCGTCATACCCCTTCGCCCAAAAGACGTGCAGGGCTTGCGCGAGCGCCTGATCGACACAAAATTCACGCGGGCGGCCTTTGACCGCAGGGACAGTTTCGACTTCCATAACGAGCGGTATATAATAGGCCGCGGCGAAAAGTCCAGTGCCGGAACAGGGCAGAGCGTCAGAACAGCCCCGGCAGTTCGCGTTGCGCCGCGCGCGGCTGCTCGGGGACGAGCATCTCGGGTTCGGCGACGACGCGTTCGTTCAGGCTCTGCGCTCTAAGCCCGCTCGGCGCTTCGGCGATCCGCGTCGTGCAGGCGCGGCCCGCCAGGAAGTCGATCGCGGCCCGGATCGAGGCTTCGTTCGCGTCGCCGAGCTGGACCGTCAGGTCATCCGCGGCGGCGCAGCTGTTCGTGATCTTCGGCGCGAGGCCGCTGTAATAGTCGCTTTGACCGGTCGCATTGCCGGTCGCGAAGGCGACCACGCGCAGGCGGTCGTCGCATTCGGCCTTGTCGAGCGCGATCTGGCCGACCGGCTTGCCGAAGGTGTTGCTGCCGACCAGCGTCATGTTGGTGCCCAGATAGGGCAGCATCGAATTGATCACCAGCTCGCTGGCCGAGGCGGTCGATCCGGTGCCGATGAAGGCGATGCGCGTCGGCGCAATCGATTCGGGCTGGGCGGTGAAGAAGTGGCGCGTGTTTTCGACCGATTTGGACGCGCGGAAATTGGTCTGCGAGAAAACCTCCGACGCACTGCGATTGCGCCCGAGCAGGTCGCCCATCAGCTCGGCGGTCGAGACCAGCCCGCCGCCGTTGTAGCGAAAGTCGATGATGATGTCGGTGACGCCCTGGTTGCGGAAATTCTGGAAAGCCGCCCGCAGCTGCGGGTTTGCCGACGAGATGAAGGTGCGCAGGTTCAGATAGCCGTAATTGCGCCCGCCATCGGCGATGATCTTGGCGCCATAGCGGTCGGAGATCGGGTCGAGCGCATAATCGGCCTTGGTCACGCTGATGTCGCGCGTCCCGCTGGCGTCGACGACGCGCAGCAGCCGCGTCACACCGGGATCGCTCGGCCCCAGCGCGTTGGTGATGCCGGCGGTGCCCTCCGCCGCCACGATGTTCGCGACGGTGCGGAGGTTCGACGCGTTGGTGCCGATCGCGGTGATCCGCGCGCCGCGGTCGATCCCCGCGGCAAAGGCCGGCGCGGTCTCATAGGCTTCGGCGATGACGACGCTCTGGCTCGCCGCATCATAGCTCAGCCGCACGCCGAAACCGGCGCTCGACCCGCTATTGAAAAAGGCGTTCTCCTCGGCGATCGAGGTGATGTAGGTGAAGAAACGATCCTTGTTCAGCGCCCGCGCCGGCGCGACCAGCGCGTCGATATAGGTCTGGACGTCGGTGAAGCTTGCGGGATTGACCCCGGCCGCGACGTCGCTCGGGAACAGATACCATTCGTCGATCACCGCCTTGGCGAACGTCTGGCGCGCCGACAGGCCGCAGCCTGCGGTTGTCGGGGTGGGCGTCGGCGTGGGCGTGACGGTCACCGGACCGCCGCCGCCGCCGGTGCTGCCGCCCCCGCCGCCGCACGAGGCGAGCAGCAACGACAGGACGGTCAGCGATGCGATGCTGCGACGCATATTTTTCCCCGGACTAATCAATATGCTTGGACCATAATGCGCCCGACTTGAATTGAAAATGAAGAAGCGATGAAAGGACTTTCGGCGCCCCGGGGGGCGGGGGGGATGTCGGCTTTCGGGCGGAAGGGGACATAAAGCTCCTCCCCGCTTGCGGGGAGGGGGACCGCCCGCGAAGCGGGTGGTGGAGGGGGCTGTCGGCTTGAAGCGCGGCTTGAGGACGCCACCCCCCTCCGTCAGCGCTTCGCGCTGCCACCTCCCCACAAGTGGGGAGGATCGTCTTGTTCCCACCCCAAAACTGCTACCGGCAGAACGGGCAGGTCACGCGTCCGACACCCCCGCACCGCGCCCCTTGAAGCCCTGCGCGACCACATACAGCTCGGGCGATCCCTTGCGGCTGGCGGGCGGCTTGGCGTGCTTCACGGTCGCGAAATTCTGCTTGAGGACGGTCAGCAATTCGCGGTCGGCGCCCCCTGCGAAAACCTTGGCGACGAAGGCGCCGCCGGGCTGCAAAGTCTGCACCGCGAAATCGGCGGCGGTCTCGGCAAGCCCGATGGTGCGCAGGTGATCGGTCTGCGGATGGCCGACCGTGTTCGCCGCCATGTCGGAAATGACCAGGTCGGGCGCGCTGCCCAGCGCCTCGATCAATGCGTCGGGCGCGGCATCGTCCATGAAATCCATCTCGAGGATTTCGACGCCCTCGATCGGCTCGCAGGCAAGCAGGTCGATCCCCGCGACGCGGGCGCGCGGATTTGTCTGGCGCACCACTTGCGACCAGCCGCCCGGCGTGATCCCCAGATCGACGACGGCGCGGGCTTTCTTGAGGAAGCCGAATTTCTCGTCGAGCTCGATCAGCTTGTACGCGGCGCGCGAACGATAGCCCTCGGCCTGCGCGCGGCGCACATAGGGGTCGTTGAGCTGGCGCTGCAGCCAGCGCGTCGACGAGGTGCTGCGCTTGCGCGCCGTCTTGACCCGCACATGCAGGCCGCCGCGACCCGAACCGCCGCCGCTCTTCTTGCCGCCGCCGGTCATTTGCGGAATTCGCGCCGCGTGACCGGAATGTCGCGGCCCTGCATCGCGAGCGTGCGCAAGATACCCTCACGAATCCCGCGGTCCGCGACCCCGACGCGCGCCGCGGGCCACAGGTCGATGATGCTCTCCAGGATCGCGCAGCCCGCGACCACCAGATCGGCGCGCTCGCGGCCGATGCAGGCAATCTCGGCGCGGTCGTCCAGGCTCGCCTCGGCAAGGCGGCGGCTGATGTCGCGCATCGCGTCGCATGGCACGACCAGCCCGTCGACCGCGCGCCTGTCGTAGCGCGGCAGGTCCAGGAAGACGCTGGCCAGCGTCGTCACCGTCCCGCTGGTCCCCAGCAGGCGCAGCGGCTGGCCCGCAAAGCGCGTCGCCCGCTGGGCAAAGTCGGCAAAGGCCTTGCTCGTCACGGCGCGCATATGGGCATAGCTCGCCTGCCGCGCGGCCAGGCTGTTGTCGGTGCACGACGCATGTTCGGTGAGCGACACGACGCCCCACGGCACGCTGACCCAGTCGCGGATCTGTACGTCATGGTCGGACACGTCGACATGCATCAGCTCGGTCGAACCGCCCCCGATGTCGAAAATCAGCGCGGGGCCGTCGCCGGGCTCCATCAGATTGTGGCAGCCGAGCGCGGCGAGTCGCGCTTCCTCGGCGGCCGAGATGATGTCGAGCGCGATCCCCGTTTCGCGCTTCACGCGCTCCGCCAATTCGGCGCCGTTCGATGCGCGGCGGCACGCCTCGGTCGCGACCGCGCGCGACAAGGTGACGTGACGGCGGCGCAGCTTGTCGGCGCAGATCGCCAGCGCCGCGACGGTGCGGTCCATCGCCGCATCGCTGATCCGTCCGCTATGGTGCAAGCCCTCGCCGAGCCGCACGATGCGCGAAAATGCGTCGATCACGACCAGTTCGCCGTCCTGCGGACGCGCGATCAGCAACCGGCAATTGTTGGTGCCAAGGTCGATCGCGGCGTAGCTGCGGGGCCGCACGACCGGCACGGGGCGGGAAGAAGCCCCATCCTTGTTTCGTCCCTTCGCCGCCGGTCCCGTTCTCGAACCCGGCCGCGGCGGTCGCCCTGAGGGCGCTGCCATTTGGCGCATGGCTGGATAACCTGTCTTTTCTCTCACGCGTCCGCGGATGCGCGGACGAGCACTTGGGGCCGAGATTAGGCCCCCGCCGCCGTTTAGGCAACCCCGCGCCCGGACAGCAAAAGCCCCGCCCGGCGTGGCCGGACGGGGCAAAGGGAGGAAAGAGAGTTTATTGGGGTTCGGGTCTGCCTTCGTTCCGGCAGCCGTCTTTACCCGTTAGCGGCGGCAGCCGTCGTTGCTCTTGTCGATCGCGCGGCCGGCGAGGGCGCCGACAGCGCCGCCGATGATCGTGCCGACCGTGCGGTCGCCGCGGCCGGCGATTTCATGGCCGGCGAGACCACCCGCGATCGCGCCGATCACGGTGCCGCCGGTGCCGTTGTCGCACTGGCGATAGTTGCGGCGATCGTTCCGGTAGTTCCGACGATCATTGCGGTAGTCGCGGCGGTCGTACCCGCGATAGTCGCGACGATCGTTACGGTCATAGCGCACATAGTTCTGCTCATAGCCGCCGTTGTAATAGCCCGGCTGCGCCGCAGCCGGAGCAGCCACGCCCAGCGTCGCGGTCGACATCAGGGCGGCGAGGGAGAGGGTCACCATCTTTTTCATCTTCATTCTCCTTCAATCTCATCTGTCAGCCCGGAAGGGGCGGTGGATCGATAAAGGGGTTATGGACCCGTCGCTTTGAGTGAAGCCTGAACGTCGCTGTTGGCTGCCGTTCAGCTTTGGCGACGCTTTTCACGCCTTGCCGCTTGCGAAGGGCCGCCCATCGGCCCTATCGCCGCCGCGATGCGCCGCCTCCTTTTCGCTGCCGTGATTTTTCTGGCCATCGGCCCGGTCGCCGGGACGCATCAGCGTTTTCAGGACACCGACCTTAAATCGCAGGTGATCACCGCGAAACGCCTGCGCCACCAGGCGGACGGAACCGGCATGCTGCGATTCGTCGAAGGCTGGCGCCTGGCGAGTCGCAACAGCATGTTTGGCGGCTTCTCCGCGCTGGCTATCCCGGCGCCGGGCCGCTTCCGGCTCGTCAGCGATGGCGGCTATCTGGCGCAACTGACGTTGAGCGACGAAGGCCGGGTCTCCGACGCCAGTATCGCGCTGCTCCCGACGCCCGATGGGAAGGCGCGGCGCAAGTCGCAGAGCGATGTCGAGGCGATGACGGTCGACCCCGCCACCGGCAAGAGTTGGGTTGCGCTGGAATGGCTGAACGAAATCTGGCGGCTCGATGTCGCGATGACGCGGGTCGAAGCGCGCCGAACCTTGCCCGCGCCGGCCTGGCCGAAGAACCGGGGCCCCGAGGCGATGGTGCGGCTCGCCGACGGGCGCTTCCTGATCTTTTCCGAGGATGCCGACGACGATCCGCGCGGACGCGAGGCGCTCTTATATGGGGGCGATCCGACCCGGCCAGGCAAGCCGCCGCTGCGCTTTTTCTATGATTCGGAAGGCAAGGGACTGGTCAGCGACGCCGCGCCGCTGCCCGACGGCGGCGTGTTGCTCGTTCACCGGCGGCTCGGGCTGTCGCCCGTCTTTACGACGATCCTTGCGGTCGTCGATCCGGCGAAGATTCGCGCCGGCGGCGTGATCAGGTCGCAACGCATCGGCCGCGTTCCGGGCGCGCTCGCCGAGAATTACGAGGGCGCCGCCGTCGTCACGGAGAAGGGCCGCACCTTCGTCTGGCTCGTCGCCGACGACAATTTCAACAGCTGGCAGCGCAGCCTGCTCGTCAAGTTCGAGCTTGTCGATCTGCCGGACAGCAAAAAGGCCGCGCGGTGAACCGGCGGCCTTCTGCGATTCGACAGGCTTGGAAAGCTTAGGCGGCCTTTTCGGCCAGCTTCTTCGCGACTTCCTTCTTCAGCTTGCGCGCCGAAGCCGACAGCTGGTCGTCGCCGGCCTTCAGCAGCCAGTTGTCGAGGCCGCCGTTATGCTCGACGGTGCGCAGGCCATGCGTCGACACGCGCAGCTTGAAACCCTTGCCGAGCGCATCCGACAGCAGCGTCACATTCTGCAGGTTGGGCAGAAAGGTCCGCTTGGTCTTGTTGTTGGCGTGGCTGACATTGTGGCCAACCTGGCGGCCCTTACCGGTCAGTTCGCAAATGCGCGACATGGTCTTCTTCCTCGAATCAATGGGCGGCGTGCCGGTTGGGCCGAAAGGCACCGAAAGGACCGGATGGGCCGGGAAAGGCGCGCGCTTATCGGCTTGCCGGAGATTCGTCAAGCGATTAGCGGGGGGAAATGGCTCAATTCCCGCTTCCCGAACCGATGCGCCGCGCGCTGGACTTGGCGCGTATCGCCGCCGAATGGGGCGAAGTGCCCGTCGGCGCGGTGATCGTCAAGGACGGGCAGATCATCGCCGAGGGCCACAATCGCCCGCGCGAATCGCACGACCCGACCGCGCACGCCGAAATCGTCGCGATTCGCGCCGCCGCGGCAAAGCTCGGCAACGAGCGCCTCGACGGCTGCGACCTCTATGTCACGCTCGAGCCCTGCGCGATGTGCGCCGGCGCGATCGCCCACGCCCGCATCGCGCGGCTCTATTATGCCGCCGACGATGCGAAGGGCGGCGCGGTCGTCCACGGCCCGCGTATCTTCGCGCAGCCGACGATCCACCACCGCCCGGAAATCTACGACGGCCTCGGCGCGGGCGAGGCCGCGGAGCTGCTCAGGGATTTCTTCGCCGCACGGCGCTAGCCGCCCAGCATCTCGTCTACCCACGCCGGCACCAGCTCGGTCGCCGGTCCATGCCGCGCCTCGTCGAACCAATGGCTCCCCTGGCTCGGCTCCATATTGAGCTCCAGCGTCCGCGCGCCCGCCGCCCGCGCCTCGCGCACGAAGCCCGCGGCGGGATAGACCGCGCCCGAGGTGCCGATCGACACGAACAGGTCGGCGCGGTTGATGGCGTAGTAAATCTCGTCTATCCGGTACGGCATCTCGCCGAACCAGACGATGTCGGGACGCAGCGACCCTGCGGCGCCGCAGCCCGGACAGGCGGGCCGATCGATCAACGGCCCCGTCCACGGCAGCCGCGCATCGCACGCGGTGCACCAGGCATTGAGATGCTCGCCGTGCATGTGAAGGAGCCGCCGCGCCCCCGCGCGCTCGTGCAGATCGTCGACATTCTGCGTCACGATCAGCAGCTCTCCCGGCCATTCGGCGTCGAGCTTCGCCAAGGCGAAGTGCGCCGCGTTCGGCGCCTTCGTCTGGATCGCCGCGCGCCGCATGTCGTAAAAGCGCAGCACCAGGTCCGGATCGCGCGCGAACGCCTCGGGCGTCGCGACGTCCTCGACGCGGTGCTGTTCCCACAGGCCGCCCGCATCGCGAAAGGTATCGATGCCGCTCTCGGCCGAAACCCCGGCGCCGGTCAGGATGACGATGTTTTGGATCGGGGACACACTAACTCCGTTCGTCCTGAGCTTGTCGAAGGACCGTCCTTCCTCTTATGGCGGTGATGGAACAAGTGCGGCCCTTCGACAAGCTCAGGGCAAACGGGGATTTGGGGTCATGACCAGCATCGGCATCATCGGCAGCGAAGGACGGATGGGCGTCGCGCTCGCCGCGGCGATTTCCGAGGCGGGCCAGCGCAGCTGCGGCGTCGACAAGGGCGGCAATGTCGTGCGGCTGGCCTCCGACGCCGATGTCCTCGTCGATTTCTCGTCGCCCGCCGCGCTCGAGGCGACGCTCGACGCCTGTATCGCCGCGAAGACCCCGATCGTCATCGGCACCACCGGGCTCGAGGAACGCCATCATTATCTGATCGACGACGCGGCGCAGGACATCGCGGTGCTCCAGACCGGCAACACCTCGCTCGGCGTCACTCTCCTCGCGCATCTCGTGCGCGAGGCGGCGGCGCGGCTCGACCCCGAATGGGATATCGAGATCCTCGAGATGCACCACGGCCGCAAGGTCGACGCGCCGAGCGGCACCGCGCTGCTTCTGGGACAGGCGGCCGCCGAAGGGCGGAAGATCGACCTCGCGACCTGCTCCGAACGCGGCCGCGACGGCCTCACCGGCGCGCGCGGCCATGGCAAGATCGGCTTCGCGTCCTTACGCGGCGGCACCGTCGCGGGCGATCACGATGTGATCTTCGCGGGGCCGGAGGAGATGATCACCCTCTCGCACCGCGCCGAGAACCGCATGATCTTCGCGCGCGGCGCCGTCCGCGCGGCGCTGTGGCTGGTACACCAGAAGCCCGGCCGTTACACGATGCCCCAGGTGCTGGGGCTCTGAACCCGGCTTGCGCGCTGCCTCTCTGTGTGTACTATAAAGACAATACAGCTGGAGGACTGCCATGAGTTTCGATCCCGCCGCCGCGACCAAGGCCACTATCGACGCGCTCGGGCCCGAGGCGCTCGCCAAGGCCGCCGATTATACCCGGGGCAGCGAATGGCTGAGCTTCTGGAGCGTTGTCGTCGCGGCGCTCGTCGCCCTGCTCTTCATCCGCCTGCGCATCATCGACCGGATCGACGCAAGGCTCGCCAAGCGCGGTTTTGCGCTCCGCACCTTCCTCGTCTGCGCCGCCTTCCTGCTGCTCTCGGCGATCGTGACCTTGCCGTGGGATATCTACACCGGCTGGTGGCGCGAGACCGCCTATGGCCGCACCAGCCAGCCGCTCGGCGACTGGCTGGGGCAGGGCGCGATCGGCATCGTGATCGGCGCGCTCTTCGGCGCGCTCTTCTTCCTCGGCATCTATGCGCTGATCCGCCGCGCCGGCAAGCGCTGGTGGATCTGGTCGGGCGGCCTCGCCGCCTTCGCGATTTCCACGGTGCTGCTGCTGTCGCCGGTCCTGATCGAGCCGCTGTTCAACGATTACAAGCCGGTGCCCGCGGGGCCGGTGCGCGACGCGCTCGTCGTCCAGGCGAAGGAAGCGGGGATCGACCCCGGCCGAATCTACATGTTCGACGGCTCGCGTCAGTCGAACAATTTCACCGCCAATGTCTCGGGCATCGGTCATTCGGCGCGCATCGCCATCTCCGACGTCGCGATGAAGGGCGCCTCGCTTGACGAGGTGCGCGCCGTCACCGGGCACGAGATCGGCCATTATGTCCTCGGCCAGGTCTGGCGGATGGTGATCGCCTTCTCGCTGCTCGCGATCCTGCTCTTCTTCCTCGCCGACCGGCTCTTCGGGCGGATCGCACGGGCGTTCGGCAGCGACGCCCAGGTCGGCGATCCGCGCGGCTTCCCGGTGATGATGTTCATCCTCTCGCTCTTCGGCTTCCTCGCGCTGCCGGTGCAGAACTATCTCGTCCGGACGGGAGAGACCGAGGCCGACCTTTATTCGGTGCAGACGGTGAACCTGCCCGACGCGATGGCGAGCGCGCTCGTCAAGACCGCCGAATATCGCAATCCGCGTCCGAACCCGGTCGAGGAGTTTATCTTCTACTCGCACCCCTCGGTCGAACGGCGCGTGCGCGCGGCGATGGAGTGGAAGGCGGCGCACCCGCCGGCCGAAACCCCGGCACCCGAATGAAGAAGGCCGACATCTTCGAATTCTACCGCCGTCTCGCCGAGCTCAACCCCAGTCCGGAGACCGAGCTCGAGTTCGGCAACATCTACCAGCTGCTCGTCGCCGTCGTGCTGTCGGCGCAGGCGACCGACGTCGGGGTGAACAAGGCGACGCGGCGGCTGTTTCAGGCGGTGAAGACGCCCCAGCAAATGGTCGACCTCGGCGAAGACGGCCTCAAGCAGCACATCAAGACGATCGGGCTGTTCAATGCCAAGGCGAAGAATGTCATCGCGCTCAGCGAAATCCTCGTTCGTGATTTTGGCGGCGAGGTGCCTGCCGACCGCGACACGCTCGTCGAGCTGCCCGGCGTCGGGCGCAAGACCGCCAACGTCGTGATGAACTGCGCTTTCGGGGCGGAGACCTTCGCGGTCGACACGCATATCTTCCGCGTCGGCAACCGCACCGGCCTCGCGCCGGGGAAAACGCCGCTCGCGGTCGAGAAGAAGCTCGACAAGCAAACCCCGCAGCCCTTCCGCGTCGGCGCCCACCATTGGCTGATCCTCCACGGCCGCTACATCTGCAAGGCGCGCACCCCCGAATGCTGGCGCTGCCCGGTGATCGACCTGTGCCGGTTCAAGCCCAAGACCCCGGCGCCGAAGGGGTGGAAGGCGGGATAAGGGTGGCCGCTTTGGGGTGGTGAACGGACCATCCTGATCCTCCCTGTCGCGAAGCGATGGGGAGGGGGACCATACGAAACATGGTGGAGGGGCGGCGGGCTGGCGCGGACGTTTGGGGCGTGAGCCCCTCCACCACCCTTCGGGTGGTCCCCCTCCCCACGGCTTCGCCGCAGGGAGGATCAGGAGCGACCGCAACCACCCGTTCTTGGACCGCCCCGCCCACTAGGCCCCGCCGACTAGGCCCCGAACGCGCCGTCGATCGTGTGCATCGCGCCGGTGACGAAACCCGCCTCGGGGCCGGCCAGCCACGCCACCATGCCCGCGACCTCCTCGGGGCGCCCATGGCGCTTGATCGCCATAAAGCCGTGCATCAGCTCGCGCATCGGGCCGTCCTCGGGATTGGCGTCGGTGTCCACCGGGCCCGGTTGCACGATGTTGATGGTGATCCCGCGCGGCCCGAAATCGCGCGCCAGCCCGCGCGCCATGCCCTGGAGCGCCGATTTGCTGAGCGCATAGGAGGCCATGCCGGGCACGGGCATGCGGTCGCCGTTGACCGATCCGATCACGATGACGCGGCCGCCCTCGGGCATCTGCCGCGCCGCCTCGACCGATGCATGATAGGGGGCGTTGACGTTGACGCGGATCAGCCGGTCGACCTCGTCGGGGTCGAGGTCGAGCGCGTCGCCGAACAGCGCGAAGCCGGCATTGACGACCAGAATATCGAGCGGCCCGCTGTCGCGCACGCGCGCAATCACCGCGTCGCGATCGCCGCTGTCGGTCGCCGCCGCCGTCGTCCCGGTCTCCGCTGCCAGCTGCTCGGCGGCGGCCTGCGACCCATTATAGGTGAAGACGACCTTGGCGCCGTCGGCCGCGAAACGGCGGACGATCGCCGCGCCGATCCCGCGGCTGCCGCCGAGGACGAGAACGGATTTTCCTTGAAAGTCGGACATGGGAAGATTCCTTGCTTATTAATGTAGGGATCACTAAATAAATTCGCGAAGGCTATCGTCAAGGTGTTTTGTAACAGTGACTACAAATAATTCCCGTCCGCGCGGCCGCCCACGCCGTTTCGACCCCGACGCGGCGGTCGCCACCGCGCAGCAGCTGTTCCATGCCCGCGGCTACGACGCGGTCAGCGTCGCCGACGTCACCGACGCGCTCGGCATCAATCCGCCCAGTTTCTACGCCGCCTTCGGCAGCAAGGCCGGCCTGTATCGGCGCGTGCTCGATCACTGGACCGACACCGCGGCGATTCCGCTCGCCGACATCCTGCGCCCCGACGTCGCGGTCGCCGATGCGCTGGCCGCGATGCTGGAGGAGGCGGCGCGCCGTTACGCCGCCGATCCGGCGGCGGGCGGCTGCCTCGTGCTGGAAGGCACGCGCTGTCACGACGACGGCGCGCGCGAAGCGGCGCGCGCCTTCAATGCGGATGCCGAGGCCTTCATCCGCGCCTATGTCGCCGCCCGTCATCCCGACGCCGCCGACGCCGTCACCGATTTCGTCAGCACCACGATGGCGGGCCTGTCGGCCAAGGCGCGCAGCGGTCACGACCTGCCGCGCCTCCTCGCGACCGCGCGCCTCGCCCGACACGCGCTCGGGGAAATCCTGCCGGCCTGAAGAGGGTTCGCGCAAAGACGAATGACGCGAAGCGGTTGGTCCATGGCGCGCGTCCGTGCACCAAATCGCGGGGCGCGCCTTTTGGCCGCCTGCGGGCGCTGGCCGGCCCGGAAAGTTGGCCCGGCCCCCGCGTCTTTGCGCGGCCCATTTGTCGTCGCCCTTGCGCCGCGCGCGACTCCCCTTGCGCAACGCGCGCGACGCGCCATAACCCGTTGCCATGCGAAACCTTACCGCCCCCATCGCCCTCGCCGCCGCCCTGCTGGCCGCGGCGCCCGTCCACGCCAAGCCCGCCGATACCGACGCGGCGAAAAAGATCCTGAAGGACAGCATCGCGATCCCGACGGTGATGGGCCGCGGCAAGGTGCCCGAGCTGGCGGCCTATTACGCGAGCGTGCTGAAGGCGGCGGGCTACAGCGACGCCGATATCGAAATCACCCCCATGGGCGAGACCGCGACCTTCGCCGCGACCCTGCACGGCACGACCAGGCAAAAGCCGATCGTCCTGCTCGGCCATATGGACGTCGTCGAGGCCGATCCGAAGGACTGGACGCGCGATCCCTTCGTGCCCGTCGAGGAGAATGGCTATATTTTCGGCCGCGGGTCGGAGGATAACAAGTTCGACGTCTCGATGATGGTCGCGACGATGGCGCAATTGAAGAAGGACGGTTTCAAGCCCAAGCGCTCGATCATCCTGCTGCTCTCGGGCGACGAGGAAACCTCGATGACGACGACGCGCGCGCTCGCGGCCAAATACAAGAACGCCGAGTTCGCGCTGAACGGCGACGGCGGCGGCGGGCTGATCGGCGAGGACGGCAAGCCCAAATATTACGGGCTGCAGGCGGGCGAGAAGACCTATGCCGACTTCACGCTCGAAGTCACCAACCCCGGCGGGCACAGCTCGCGCCCCGGGGCGGTCAATGCGATCGCCGAGCTGTCCGAAGCGCTCGCGAAGATCGGCGCCTATCGCTTCACGCCGCAGCAGAACGAGCTGACCAAGGTCGGCATGCCGATCGTCGCCGATCAGGTCGGCGGCGACATTGGCGCCGCGCTGAAAGCCTTTGCCGCGAACCCCGGCGACGCGAACGCGATCGCCGCGATCCGCGCCGATCCCGAATATATCGGCCAGATCGGCACCACCTGCGTGCCGACGCTGGTGAAGGGCGGCCATGCCGAGAACGCGCTCCCCCAGCGCGCGACGGCCAACATCAATTGCCGCATCTTCCCCGGCGTCCCGGTCGAAACGGTTCGCGCCGAACTCGAAAAGGTCATCGGCGACCCGGGGGTCAAGGTGAACACCGATCCGGATGCCAGCGCCAGCGACGCCTCGCCGCTGCGCCCCGACGTCGTCGCGGCGGTGACCAAGGCGGTCCACGCCCGCGCGCCGGGCTTGCCGATCATCCCGTCGATGAGCGCGGGCGCGACCGACAGCTATCATTTCCGCATCCAGGGCGTGCCGAGCTACGGCGTTGCGGGCCTCTTTTCGAAGGCCAGCGACAGCTATGCCCACGGGCTCAACGAGCGCGTCCCGGTCGACGCAATCGCCCCGGCGCTCGCGCATTGGGACAGCCTGCTGCGCGATCTGTCGAAATAAGGATCAGACGAGTGCGCCGACCGCGCGCTCGACCATCTGGGCCGCCGCCTCGGCGCCGAAACTTCCGGCGTCGAGCGACAGTTCGAGCCACAGCCCGTCGACCATCGCGGTCAGCATGATCGCCAGCCGGTCGGCGTCGGCGGCGCCGCACGCGGCCAGCAACTCGCCCAGCCGCTCGCGATAGCCGGCGTAACTTTCCGCGTGGATCGCCGCCATTCGCGCATCGCTCCGCGCCAGCGCCCAGAAGGCGGTCCACGCGCCGAGCAGTTCGGGATCGGTGACGGGCGGGCGAAAGCTTGCGGTGAGATAGGCGGTCAGCCGCACGCGCGGGTCGGCGCCCGCATCCGCGACCGCTGCGGCGAAAATCGCATCCATCCGGTCGCTCGTCGCCTGATAGGTCGCGGCGACCAGATCGTCGATGCCCGCGAAATAATGGCGCAGCAGCCCCGGCGACACCCCCGCCTTGGCACAGATCGCGCGCACGTTCGTCCCCGCCAGCCCCGCTTGGGCAAGCACCGCCGTGGTCGCCTCGACCAGGTCCGCCCGGCGGGCATCGGCGCTTTCGCGCGTAAAGGCTTGGCGAACGGCGGTCATCTTGTTATACATATGTACAACAAGGATCGACTCATGGCAACGCTGCGCGACACTTTCGACAACATCGACCCGCTCGACGGCTGGTCGCTGCCGGCGTGGACCTACAGCGATCCCGATTTCTACGCGGTCGAGCTGGAGCGCATCTTCCGCCCCAGCTGGCAGGTCGTCTGCCACGACAGCGACATCCCGAACCCGGGCGACTGGCACAGCATCGACTATTGCGGCGAAAGCGTCATCGTCGTGCGCGGCGCCGACCGCACCGTCCGCGCCTTCACCAATGTCTGCCGCCACCGCGGCTCGCGCCTCGTCGATGGCGCGGCGGGCTGCGCGAAGAAGCTCGTCTGTCCCTATCATGCCTGGACCTATGAACTCGACGGCCGGCTGACCGGCGTGCCCGATTCGGCGAGCTATCCGACGCTCGACAGGGGCAAGGCGGGGCTGGTCCCTGTCGGCCTCGAACAATGGCGCGGCTTCTGGTTCGTCCGGCTCGAGGATGATGGCGGTCCCTCGGTCGCTTCGATGATGGCGCCCTATGAGGCGCAGGTCGCCCCCTATCGTTTCGAGGAACTCGGCGCGCTCGGCCGCGTCACGCTGCGCCCGCGCAAGGTCAACTGGAAGAATGTCGGCGACAATTATTCGGACGGCCTCCACATCCCCGTCGCGCATCCCGGCCTCACGCGCCTGTTCGGTAAAAGCTATGGGGTCGAGGCAACCGATCATGTCGACCGCATGTGGGGCGATCTGATCGACCGCCCGTCGGCCAATTGGTCCGAGCGCCTGTATCAGCGGCTGCTGCCCCCGGTGCCGCACCTGCCCGACGCCAACCAGCGCCACTGGCTTTATTTCAAGCTGTGGCCCAACGTCGCCTTCGACATCTATCCCGACCAGGTCGATTTCATGCAATGGCTGCCGACCGGGCCGACGACCTGCCTGATCCGTGAAATCAGCTACGTCCTGCCCGACGAGCGCCGCGAGATGAAGGCCGCGCGCTATTTGAACTGGCGCATCAACCGCCAGGTCAATGCCGAGGACACCGAACTGATCACCCGCGTCCAGCAGGGCATGCAGTCGAAAAGCTTCACCATGGGACCGCTCAGCGACAAGGAAGTCTGCCTCAAGCATTTCTGCGCCCGGATGCGCGACCTGATCCCCGAATCCCGCCTCGAACAAGCCCCGCGTGCGGGATGGAGCAAAGCATGACCAAAGCCTATGACGCCCTGATTATCGGCGCCGGCCACAACGGCCTCGTCTGCGCCTTCTATCTCGCCAAAGCGGGGCTGAAGGTGCGCATCGTCGAGGCGCGGGACGTCGTTGGCGGCGCCGCGGTGACCGAGGAATTTGCACCGGGGTTCCGCAATTCGGTCGCCAGCTACACGGTCAGCCTGCTCCAGCCGAAGGTCATCGCCGACATGAAGCTCGCCGATCATGGCTATCGCGTGATCGAGCGGCCGATCAGCAACTTCCTGCCGCAAGAGGATGGCGGCTATCTGAAACTCGGCGGCGGGCTCGAACGCACGCAAAAGGAATTTGCGCGCTTCTCGGCGCACGACGCGGCGCGCCTACCCGAATATTATGACATGCTCGAAGGTGTCGCCGACGTGCTGCGTGATCTTGCGCTGGAGTCGCCTCCAAATGTGGGCGACGGCTTCAAGACGTTGATCGACGCCGCGCGGCAGGGGCGCGGCCTCACCAGGCTCAGCCTGTCGCAGCAGCGCGACGTGCTCGAACTCTTCACCAAGTCGGCGCGCACCTTCCTCGACAGCTGGTTCGAGAGCGAGGCGGTCAAGGCCGCCTTCGGCTTCGACGCGGTGGTCGGCAACTATGCCAGCCCGGACACGCCGGGCAGCGCCTACGTCCTGCTCCACCACGTGTTCGGCGAAGTGAATGGCAAGAAGGGCGCATGGGGCCACAGCGTCGGCGGTATGGGCGCGATCACGCAGATGATGGCCAAGGTCTGCCGCGACTTGGGCGTCGAGATCAGCCTCGAAAGCCCGGTCGCCAGGGTGTTGGTCGATGGCGGCAAGGCGGTCGGGGTCAAGCTGGTCGGCGGCGAGGAAATCGCCGCGGCGCGGGTGATCGCCAATGTCGGGCCGAAGCTGCTTTACGAGCGGATGATGGGCGAGGGCGATATCGCGCCTGAATTCCGCCGCCGGATCAAGGCGTTCAAGGCGGGCAGCGGCACCTTCCGCATGAATGTCGCGCTCAGCGAACTGCCCCGATTCACCTGCCTTCCGGAGCCGGGCGAGCATCACCAGTCGGGGATCATCATCGCCCCGACGCTCGACTATATGGACAAGGCGTTCCTCGACGCGAAGGACCATGGCTGGTCGAAGAAGCCGATCGTCGAGATGCTCATCCCCTCGACCGTCGACGACAGCCTGGCCCCCCCGGGTTGCCACGTCGCCAGCCTCTTCTGCCAGCAGTTCGCGCCCGAGCTTCCGAACGGACGCGACTGGGACGCCGAGGAAGGCAAGGCGGCCGATACCGTCATCGATACCGTCGAGGCGCACGCTCCGGGCTTCCGCGCCTCGATCGTCGGGCGCCAGATCCTCAGCCCCAAGGGCCTCGAACGCAAGTTCGGCCTCGTCGGCGGCGACATCATGCACGGCAACATGAGCCTCGACCAGCTGTGGTCGGCGCGCCCGGTGCTCGGCAACGGCGCCTATCGCGGGCCGCTCAAGGGGCTTTATATGTGCGGCGCGGGCACGCATCCGGGCGGCGGCGTCACCGGCGCGCCGGGGCATAATGCCGCGCAGGTGATCCTACGCGACCGGGGTTTCTTCGCGCCCAAATGGCGTTGAGGGGGGCGCCGAGCGCCGCATGAGGACATAGATCGGCAAGCCTGCGGCGGTCATCACAAGGCTCCACAGGCTCGCCTCGAGCCCCGCGCCGTAAAAGGCCCAGGCGCTGTAGAGGAAGCCGACGATCGTCGCGGCGGCAAAGCCCGTCGACATCCTGATCGCGCCGCGGCGTTCGAGCCAGAAGGCCGCGGCGGCGCCGACGATATAGAGGATGATCGCGGTCGAGGTCGTGACCTTGACCATGAAGGCGAAGAGGTCGGCGAGCCCGCGTGAATAATTGGCGTAGACGATGACGCTCGCGAGCCCGCTCGACACGATCTGCGTGATCCACGGCGAGGCGAATTGATTGTCGCGTGCGAAGGCGGCGGGAAGCAGCCGCCGGTGCGCCAGATCGCGCGGGATGTCGCCCTGCAGCAGCACGAAGCCGTTGAGCGCGCCGAGCGCCGCGATCGCGGCGAACAGCGCGACGACCTGCCCCGCCTCGGGGCTGACCAGCCGCGAAAAGAAGGTCGCATAGGCGGCGTTCGATTGCTGGAGCGTCTCGACAGGGACCATCAGCGTCACCGTCGTGCACGACAGGAGATAGAGCAGCCCGGTCGCTCCCGCTGCGATGACGGTTGCGCGCGGGATCGTGCGTTCGGGGTCCTTGACGCGGTCGCTGACGACGCAGGCGCTTTCGAAGCCGAGCAGCGCGAACAGGGTCAGCGTCGCCGCCGAACTGACGCCCGACAGGCTGACCGGCTCGGTGCTCGCCATCGTCGGCGGCGGCGCGGCGCCGGTGCCGAGCGCCCAGGCGCCGACGAGCACCGCGCCGACCACCGGGATGAGCTTGAGCCCGAGCGTCAGCAGTTGCGCGCCGCCCGCGCGGCGCACACCGGCGAGATTGACGAGCGTGAAGAACCAGATGCAGCCGATCGCGATCCACGCGGGCAGAGAGCCCGCCTCGGCGAGCCAGGGCATCAGGATCGACATGTTGCTGATGGCGGCGACAGCGAGCGTCGCGACGACCGTCCAGCAGCTGATCCAGTAACTCCACGCCACGATGAAGCCTGTGCCGGGACCGAAGGCCGCGGCGCCATAGGTGAAGGCTGCGCAGCCCTCGGGCAGCCGCTTCGCGAGCCGCGCGAAAACGACGGCAAGGCACAGCGTCCCCGCGATCGATACGCCCCAGCCGATGACGGCATTCCACCCCAGAGGCGCCAGATCGCGCGGGAGCAGGAACACGCCCGAGCCGATCATATTGCCCATGCCGAGCGCGACGCACATCAAAAGGCCGAGCTTTTGGCCCGGCCTTTCGTTGTTGGTTGGCAAATCGGTCACCCGGTCAGAATTCCGTGCCGACCCTCAATCCGAAAATCTGCGGCTTGATCGGATAGGTTCGCGCATAGGGGCCGCAGAAGCTTGTCGCGCAGAAGGTGTTGAGGCTGAGCGCGCCGCGTTTGTCGAAGGCGTTCTGGATATAGGCCTCGATCGACCAGCCGTTGAACTCGGTCCCGGCCGAGAAGTCGAAGGTTGCAAAGCCCTTCGTCGGCCCGACCGCCGCGAAATCGGCATCGGTGAGGAAGGTGCGCGTGCCACCCTGGTAATTGGCGGTGCCTTGGACGAAGCTCTTGTTTCCACCGCCCATCTCGAATTCGTAGCGCGCGGTGATATTGCCCTTGAACTTCGGCTGCACCGGCAGGCGAGTGCCCTTGGGCGCCGCCGGCGGCGTAATGCCGTCGCACACGATATTCTGCGTCGCCGGATCGACCTGACAGAAGTCGGTCGTCAGCTGCGCGTCGATATAGGTCGCCGCGCCGACGACGCTGAACCCGCCGCTGCGATAGCCGATGTCGCCTTCGAGCCCATAGATGCGCGCGTTGCCGGCGTTATAGGTGTTGGTAATGCCGTTGTTGTTGAGCGGCACCAGCCCGAACTGCAGGTCCTTCCACTTCTGGTAGAAGCCGGCGAGATTGAGCGTGAACGGGCCGAAGCTGTTCTTGCTACCGATCTCGTAATTGGTCAGCGTATCCGACCGGAAAGGCAGGATGCCGGGGCGCCGGTTGTTGCCGCCGGGGCGGAAACCCTTCGACAGCGTCGCATAGACCATATTGTCGGGCGTCAGCTTCCAGCTCGCACCGAATTTATAGGTCACGCCGCTTTCGACATTTTTCTTGTCGACATTGTTACACGGCCGGTCGGGCGTGAAATCGATGGGCAAGCAGGTCGCGAGCGTGCCCCCGCTGTTCAACCCCGAAAAGCCGAAGATCGTGTTGTGCGCGATGAAGGCGCGCCCGCCCGCGGTCAGCGTGATGTCGGGCGTCAGGTCGAATTCGACCTGGCCAAAGGCGGCATAGTCGCGGTCGGTGCGCTTGATCCGGGTCAGGAAGATGGTGTCGGGGTCGCCCATGCTCGCCGGAAAGGGCGTGATCCACACCGACGGCTGCGCATTGCCGATGCCTTCGATATTGTAATTCGCCCGGATGCCGTCGGTCTGGCGCTGGAAGAACAGGCCAGCGGTCAGGCGGAAGCGGTCCTCGGCGGGCGAAGAGACGCGCAATTCGTGCGTCTGCTTGGTGTAGCGGTCGCCCAGGATCGAACTTTGGGTCGGATCGATGAAGTTGCCGGCCTGATCCTTGAAATAGGTCGCATAATAGCCGTATGTGTCATAAGCAACTGAATAATAAGAATAATCTGATAAATTATCGACCTTGCGCTCGAAATAGCCGCCCGAATAGACGATGTCCCAGTCGCTCAGTTTGCCCTCGATCGTCAGCGCCGCCTGATACCAGCGGTCGAGATTGCGCGAAGGCAAATAGTCGGTGACATTGAGGTCGCCCTTGCGCGGATCGAACAGGAAGCCGCCATTGCTTTTCTGGCGCTGATAGATGATCTGCGGCGTAACGGTCCAATCTTCGCTGAGGTCGATCTTCAGCGCGGCGCGACCGCCATAGGTTTCGACATCGTTATAGTCGTCTTCGACCAGCGCGCTGTTGTTAACAGTCAGGTTGGTCAGGTTGTTCGGATCGCTTGCAGCATCGTCGAGCGTGAAGGTGCGAGTGCCGGGGATATTGTCGACATACCCGCCGTCCTTGCGATAGAAGCCGACCACGCGCAGCGCCGCCTTTTCGGACAGCGGCAGGTTCAGGAAGCCTTCGATCGACCCGCCGAAATCGCCCTTGCCGAACTTGTTCACTTCGGCATCGACGGCCCCGTAGAAGCTGCTCGTATCGGGTTTGTTGGTGATGATGCGCAGGGTGCCCGAGAGCGAGCTGGCCCCGAACAACGTACCCTGCGGTCCGGCGAGCGCCTCGACCCGCGCGATGTCATAGACGTGAAAGTCGAGCGATCCGCCGATCGTCGTCGCCGGGATTTCGTCGATATAAAGGCCGCTGGTCGGCAGCGGCCCGATCTTCAGCCCGTCGCCGCCGCTGGTCACGCCGCGAAAGAAGATTTGCGCCTGGCCGGGGCCGAAGCTTTGCGAGGTCACGCTGGGCAGCAGCTTTTGATAATCGTCGAAGCTCGACACCTGCGCATTTTCGAGGCGCGATTCGCCGAGCGCCTGGATGCTGATCGGGACGTCCTGCAGATTCTGCTCGCGCTTCTGCGCGGTGACGATGATTTCATTACCGCTATATTCGTCCGCGGGCGCGTTCTGTGCCATCGCCGCGCCGGATGCGCAGAGCATCGTCGTGGTGAGGAGGAGGCTGCTCGTTCGCGAAAGGATTTTGTTGGAAGCTCGCATAAAAGACCCCTCAATATGCCGATGTCGGTATAAGGAATCAGGTCGATCCCTAACGCAAGGATTGTTCGACCGGCACCTATGTTGCAGGTGCGAAAAGCTGGCGATTGTTGCCGAATAGCAACAATTTTGCGTCGGTCGCGGGTCAGGACGCGGTGCTGAACGGATAATCGCCGAGGACCGGCCCCAGCGCGTCGCGCAGTGGACCCAGATGCCGGTCGAAGCGGCGCCACTGTCCGACGCCATCGCGGTTGATCGGCCGGCGCACCTGTTCGCTGCTCGCGGTCTGCACCGCGCGGTCGTTTTCGTGGAAGCGCAAGCAGGCCTCCTCGAAATCGAGGCCGATATGGGCGAGCATCGCGCGGACCTCCGCGTCGGGGTCGTCGAGCAGTCTTTCGTGGAAAACGCGGTGCACGCGACCTGGCAGGACGCGATCGAAATGATCCATCAGCGCGACATAATCGGCGTAATAATGACCGATATCGTCGAGCGCATAAGAAAAACCCTGGCCACGCGCGAAGTGCTGCTTGAAGTTCGAAAAGCCGCAATCGAGCGGATGGCGGCGCGCATCAATGATCTTTGCGCGGGGCAGAATCAGGTGGATGAAGCCGACATGCTGCCAATTATTCGGCAATTTGTCGATGAAGTGCGGCTTGCTGGTCTTGCGCTGCACCCGCGTCCGGTCGAGATATTCGGCGCCCAGCGCAGCGAGCGTGGCTGCATCAATTCCGGCGATGCCGCCATGGGCGGCCTTCGCCCGCGCCGCCAATATCGGAATGTCGGGCAATTCCATCGTGCCCTCAATCGCCGAGTGGCTGGCCAGAATCTGCTCGATCAGCGTGGATCCCGCACGCGGCATACCCAGAATGAAGATCGGGTCGGGCGCCGCATGGCCCTGGCCAGCGCGGCTGGCGAGGAAGGCGGGGGTAAAGACCGCTTGGGTCCGCTCGACCTCAGCACGCGTGTCCGCGGCGTCATAGCCGATCAGCGCGCGCCGCTGGCGATTGCCCTCGGCATAATGGGCAAAGGCCGCGTCGCTGTCGTCGCGATCTTCCAGCGCCTTGCCAAGCGCGAAATGCAGGTGGAACCGATCCTCGGCGCTCAGCTTGCCTTGGTCGATCGCCCTCTGCATCGCGGCAATATCGTCGGTGTCGAAGCGCACCGTTTTCAGATTGGCGAGGCTCCACCACACTTCGCCAAGGCCCGGCTGGATTGCGATCGCGCGGCGATAGGCGGCGATACTGTCCTGCTGGCGGCCCACGGTCTTCAGCATATGGCCGTAAGACATCCATATTTTGGGATGATCGGTCCGCTTTTCGAGGACCTCGGCGTAGATCGCCAGCGCCTCGTCATATTCGCCGATCCGCCCCAGCACGGCGGCGCGCAGATTGGCGTTGGCCATGCTATCAGGGTCGAGCACCGCGATTTCGTCGAGCACCGCGATCGCCTCCAACGACCGCGCGGTCTTGTGGAGGACGGTGGCGAGGTTCGAGCGCGCGGTCAGGAAATCGGGGGCGAGCTCGACCGCGCGGCGGAGCAGGTTTTCGGCATCCTGCATCCGTCCGATACGCCCCGCGAGTTCGGCCAGCATACGGATCGCCACCACGTCGAACGGGTTCTGCCGAAGCCGTGCCTTGAGCAGGGGCTCGGCGTCGTGCAGCCGGTTTTCGGCCAGCGCCTGCGCCGCGCTGACCATCGCCGGATTGCGCAGGGCGGCGTCGATTGCTTGCTGCGCCGTCGTCGCGCCGATCATGTTTTGGCGCGCGCCTTGCCGATCGCCTGCTTCAGCGAATCATAGCCGACCTGTCCCTGGAAGAGCTGGTCGCCGACCACCCAGGTCGGCGTGGCGTTGAGCTGGAGCTGCGAGGCGAGCGCCATGTTGCTGTCGAGTTCGCGCTGGAAAATCGCTTCGTTCGCGGTCGCGTCGGCGCTGCCGTCGGTGACGACGCCCGCACGTTCGGCGGCCGCCGCAATCGCCGACGGGTCGAGCGACGAAGCGGCGAACATGGCGTGATGGAAGGCGTCATATTTACCCTGCCGCGCCGCGGCGAGCGCCATCATCGCGGCGTCACGGCTCTGCGGCGCGATAATCGGCAGCTCGCGGAACACGACCTTCAGGCGCTTGTCCTCGCGGATCAACCGGTCGACGTCGGGCACGCTCGCTCGGCAATAGCCGCAGGCATAGTCGGTGAAGACGACCAGCGTGACGTCGCCGTCGGCATTGCCCGCCCAGGCGCCGGCATAGGGCTTTTCGAGCGCGGGGCGGACGGCATCGACTGCTTTGGCCATTTCCTTGTCGCGCTGCGCCTCCAGCGCCTCGGGAATGATGCTCGGGTTCGCCTTGATATAGTCGGCGACGATGGTTTCGACCTCGCCCTTGCTCATCCCGCCGCCGAAGCGGCCGCCGAGCCAGAAGGTTGCGCCGAGCAGCAGCACCGCGCCGAGCGCGAGCGCCCACAGCGGCGCCGGAAGGGGATTTGCGGGGACGGTCGGACGCGGGGCTGAGCGAAAGGGCGTGCGTTCGTCGTCGGCCGGACCCGAAACCGACGGCGCCGGCGAGGCGCCTGCGGCCTTCGTCTTCGCCGGTTTCGGTGCCGGGGCGATCGCTGCGACCGGCTCGCCTGCGAACAGCGGCAGGTCGGGGGTAGAAGAAGCCGGATCGGCCGTACGCGCTTCGGCTTCTTCGCGAGCGAGCAATTGTTCGAGGCCCGATACCGGCGGCGTCAACTCCTCGCGCGGCGCGGGACGCAATTTGGTCGCGGCCTCGCCCAAGCTCTCCTTGATGCTCTCGCTGCTCGCCTTGGCGACATTGCCGAGGCCCGCCTTGGTCTTGTCGGCGACCTCGCCGAGACCGCGGCCAGCATTGCTGGACAGCCTTGCGACCTTGTCGCCGAGCGCCATCCTTTCCCACGCATCGCCGCTCGCCTTCGCGGCCGCGCGGCTCGCCTTGGCCGATCCTTTGCCGACAGCGCGCGCGGCGCGCGCGGTGAGCGCCCCCGTTTTCGCGGCGAGTTCGCGCGAACGGCGCGGAATTTCCATGGCCTCGACGCGCGCGGGGATGTCGGCGCGTTCGCCGACGTCGATCGTCCAGTCCGCGAAAGCCTCCGCGCCGTCGCGAACGCGGTCCCACAGGGTCGCGGCGCCCGCTTTGATCGCTTCGGGCTTGACCAGCGGTGCCTGAGATTTTTCCGCCGCCTTGTAGCGCGCAAGGTCGATACCGACCGGCGGTTCGTCCTTGGGCTTGGCCAGGCCTTCTTCGCGGGGCGGCGCCGCGCCCTGCGTCGGTGCCGGATCGCGAACCCACGGCTGGTAATAATCGTCTTTTTTGTCAGTCACTTGTTGCCCTTGCGCATCTTCAAACCACGACGCGCCCCCACATTGTCGCTTGCGAATCTAGCGCCGTTTGCGCTCGGCTTCCACCTCGGCGCGCGCGACGAGCGAAATATCCTGTGCACGGATCCAGTCGGGGGATCCCTGCGGCAGGCCCTGCATCGCCATTTCGGCGTTACGCAGCGCGAGCGCCGATTGTCGACCCTCGAGCTGATAACGTTCGGCCGAAGCGAGCGCGGCGCGCGCCTGATCGCCCTTGTTCGCATAGACGATGCCGAGCTGATACCAGGCGAACGGATTCTGGTTGTCGAGCGCGACCGCGGTCTTCAGCACCTCTTCGGCTTCGGGATAATTGGCCGGATCCTCGGTCGCGATCAGCGCGTGGCCCAGCGTCGCGCTGATCAGCGGCTGCGAGCGGGACAGCGTGACCGCCTTGCGCAGCGCCGGGATCGCTTCCTTCGGCCGGCCCGATTCGAGCAGCACCTGACCCTCGAGTTCGAGGAAATAGGGATCGGCCGGATTGGTGGCGAGCAGACCCTCGACCTCGCCCAGCGCCTTTTGCGGATAGGCGCTTTTATGCCAAGCATAGGCGCGGGCGTAGCGGGCCGGGATGCTGGTGTTGCTCTCGGGATATTTGCGCAGCGTGCGCTCGGGTTCGGTCATATAGCCCGACAGCTTCGCCTTGATCCGCTGGAAACGCGCTTCGATGACGGGATCCGCTGGCTTCTGCCACGCGGGATCGATCACATAGACCTCGCGCAGCGCCTGGATGCGATCGCCCGACATCGGGTGGGTGCGGCCATAGGCCTGATCGTCGTCCTGCTTGATGCCATAGCGGAATTCGAGATTCTGGAGCTTCTTGAAGAAGGCCAGGCTACCGCGGCCGCTGATCCCGGCTTTCGACAGATATTGCGCACCGGCGGCGTCGGCGGTCGATTCCTGTACGCGACTGAAGGCAAGGAACTTGCCGAGTGCGGCCTGCTGGCCCGCCATCAAGATGCCCATGCCGGCTTCGCCGCCGCCCGCCGCCATTGCAGCGGCGCCGAGGATCAGGCTCAGCAGCGAGATGCCGGTCGCGGCCTTCGCGCCGTCGTTGATGCGGATCGCGTGGCCGCCCATGACGTGCCCCAGTTCATGCGCGAGCACGCCCTGCACCTCTTCGGCGCTGTCGGCAGCCTCGATCAGCCCGCTGAAGACATAGATGTCCTGGCTGCCGGCGACGAAGGCGTTGATGCTGCGGTCGCCTAGCAGATGCACGCGCACCTGCCCGGGCTGGAGGCCTGCGGCGACGAGCAGCGGGTCCATCATGTCCTGGAACAGCGCCTCTGTCTCTGCATCGCGGAGGATCGATTGCGCGGCGGCGGGCTGCACCGTCACCGCGATCATCGCGACGAGCGTCAGCAGGAACCGGAAAAAGGCGCGCAATGAATGCACGCCGGACAGGGTGGACGGCGGGAAGGCGGTCATCGCCGCCTGTCTTGCGCCGCGCGCCTGAACCGCAAGTGAAGCCATTGGGACTTATTGGGGTTCAGCGCGCGCGGACGCAAGCGTAGCGTATCGCTTCTGCGACCAGTTGCCGTCGATCGATTGCCGTCCGATCGGCTTGGCCGATCAGTTGCCGAACGTGCGCTGCCACCATCCGCGGCGGGGTTCGCCATCGCCGGGCTCGCCTTCAGCATCGCCCGCGGTCGCGGGCTCGGAAGCAGCTTCGGCAGCGACGGCTTTCTTGGCGCGGCTTGCACGTTTCTTCGGTGCAGGCTTGGCTTCGGCCTCGGCGGATGTCGCTTCGGCGGGCACCTCTTCCACAGCCACGGCCTCCGAAGCGTATGCTTCGGCTGCATCGGCTTCTGCGGCCGCCTTGGTCTTGCGCGGCGCGCGCTTGCGCTTCGGCTTTTCCTCGGCAGCGGGTGCTTCTTCGGCAGCCGGCTCGGCAGCGGCCTCGACAGGCGCAACCTCTTCTGCCGGTTCCGTGGCCTCGGCGTCGCCGGCCTTTTTGCGGCCACGTCCGCCGCGGCGGCGTTTCGGCTTGGCTTCGGCGTCGTCGGCCTCAGCTGCTACCGGCGCCGCCTCTTCGGCAGGCGCATCAGCGTCAGAGACATCTTCGCTGCCTTCGGCGGTTGCGTCGCTCTCGGCGCCTTCACCACCTTCCTCGTCGCGGCGACCGCGGCGACCTCGGCGGCGGCGGCGACGGCGCTTGCGGCCGTCTCCATCGCTCTCCTCGCTCTCTTGGCGCTCGGGACGTTCGCGTCGAGCCGGACGCTCTTCGGCTGCTTCCTCTTCCTCGATCTCTTCTTCGTCCTCGTCGACGATATCGTCGTCGTCATCCTCGATCGGGGCGATCGGCGCAAAGCTGCGGCGCTGGGTCGGGGGCGGGCCGCCGACTTCGATCGCCATGCGTGCGCCCTCGGTCTCACCGTCGGGCAGAATCTCGACGCTGACGCCGTAAAGTTCCTCGATCTCGCGCAGTTCGCGGCGCTTTTCGTTGAGGAGGTAGAAGGTCGCTTCCTGGCTGGCGCGCAGGATGATCTTGCTGCCGCGGCCGCGCGCCGCTTCCTCTTCGATCAGGCGCAGCGCGCTGAGGCCCGCCGAGCTGGCGGTGCGGACGAGGCCGGTGCCTTCGCAATGCGGGCACGGGCGGGTCGAGGCTTCGAGCACGCCGGTGCGCAGGCGCTGGCGGCTCATTTCCATCAGGCCGAAGCCCGAGATACGACCGACCTGGATACGCGCGCGGTCGTTCTTGAGCGCGTCCTTCATCGCGCGCTCGACCTTGCGGACGTTCGAGCCGTGATCCATGTCGATGAAGTCGATGACGATCAGGCCCGCCATGTCGCGCAGGCGCAGCTGGCGGGCGATTTCGGCCGCAGCCTCGAGATTGGTGCTGAGCGCGGTCTGCTCGATATTATGCTCGCGCGTCGAGCGGCCCGAGTTGATGTCGATCGACACCAGCGCCTCGGTCGGGTTGATCACCAGATAGCCGCCCGATTTCAGCTGCACGACGGGATTGAGCATCCCGGCGAGCTGGTCCTCGACGCCGTAACGCTGATAGAGCGAAACGGGATCGGCATATTGCTTCACGCGCCGCGCGTGGCTCGGCATCAGCAGCTTCATGAACTGCTTCGCCGCCTTATAGCCCTCGTCGCCCTCGACGAGCACTTCCTCGATATCCTTGTGATAGATATCGCGAATGGCGCGTTTCACGAGGTCGCTGTCCGAATGGATCAGCGCCGGCGCGCTCGATCCCAAGGTCTTTTCGCGGATCTCGTCCCACAGGCGCGCGAGATAGTCGAAGTCGCGCTTGATCTCGACCTTGGTGCGGCTCATCCCGGCGGTGCGCACGATGCAGCCCATCGTCGGCGGCAGGTTGAGCTCGTCGATCATCGCCTTCAGCTTGCGGCGGTCGGCGCCGTTCGAAATCTTGCGGCTGATCCCGCCGCCGTGCATCGTGTTCGGCATCAGCACGCAATAGCGGCCGGCGAGCGACAGATAGGTGGTGAGGGCCGCGCCCTTGTTGCCGCGTTCTTCCTTGACGACCTGCACCAGCATCACCTGCCGGCGGCGAATGACGTCCTGGATCTTGTAGCGGCGGCGCAGCGACATGCGGTTTTCGCCTTCGTCATCTTCGCCGCCCCGGCGGCCGCGGCCACCCTTGCGGCCGTTGCGTCCGCCCTTGCCACGGCCACGGCGGCGATCGCCGCGGCCTTCCCGGGCTTCTTCGCCGCCTTCATCGCCGTTATCCTCTGCGTCGTCCTGCTCATCATGCTCGTCGCCATCGTCTTCGCCGACGGTTTCGGGCGCGCGCGGAGCGTCGCCATTGTCGTCGTCATGATATTCGACGTCGGCGACATCGCCCTCGAGTTCGTCGAGGTCGTCCTCGGCGCGCTGCGCCGCGGCGGCGGCGTGCTCTGCCTCTTCGCGCAGCAGCGCTTCGCGGTCTTCCTTCGGAATCTGGTAATAGTCGGGGTGGATTTCGCTGAAGGCCAGGAAGCCGTGGCGATTGCCGCCATATTCGACGAACGCCGCCTGCAGAGACGGTTCGACGCGGGTAACCTTGGCCAGATAGATATTGCCCTTGAGCTGCTTGTGCTCTGCGGACTCGAAATCAAACTCCTCGATTCGGTTTCCCTTGGTGACGGCGACCCGGGTTTCTTCCCGGTGCCGCGCGTCGATCAACATGCGCGTGGTCATCATTATTACTCCAGGCGCGCCGCAGCGCGCCAAACAAAAAGGCCGCGCCCGTCCCGGGGGGCAGGCGGCGGTCGATAGGGTTCAAAGAAAAAATACCGTTATTGCCGCGCGCGGCCCGCGTCCGGTCGTGGACGCGCATGCGGTCTCCCGCCGCGACATAAGCAGGGGCAAAGCCGCCTGCGTCGCGATCGAAAGAGGGCATGGCAAGCCTCATGCAGCATCAACCTGTTTCTCAGGTGAGCGGGAAAAACAGGGCGGTGGTAAGCCGCGCCGGCTGCCCGATCATCCGGGTGGACTGACGGAAAAGCGTCTTTCCCGGCTTGTCCGGCGCCAGGGCGGCCATGATCCGCGATTCGCGCGAGACCAGACCTTTCCCCTCAAAAGGCCGGACGGCGCCGGGAAGGACACCGTCAGTGGAGGGGGTGCTAGCATCGGCATGGGCCGACGGCAACCTCCGCCTCCGGATAAAAGATGGGGGAGGGGCTCCTCAATACAAGCTGTTCGCCGCTTCAGCAGGGTTAACGGTCGTTTGACATGCTTCCGTTAATAGGAGATTTGGCCTGTTGGACGGTCCGGAGCATGGCCGGGAATGGGAATGACGATGATCTTGGCTCTTCTGCTCACGGCTGCGCCGCCGCAGTCGGAGCCTTTGGATGCATGGCGATCCTTCGTGCCGCGTCCGATCGTCGATAGCGTCCATTTTTGGGCCGATAGACCGAAAAAGCGCTACAGCGTCACCGTACCGATCGGCAAGCCCAAGCCGGCGCTGCCACTGCCGACGATCCGGGGGCCGAACAACCCGCGCCTGCCGCTTGTCGTGATCGACGCGGGGCATGGCGGGCACGATCCCGGCGCGATCAGCCCGCACAGCGGCAAGCGCGAGAAGGACATCACGCTGGCGCTTGCCAAGGCGATCCGTGACGATCTGGTCGCGAGCGGCCGCGTGCGCGTCGCGCTTACCCGCTCGGACGATCGGTTCCTCGTGCTCGAAGAGCGTTTCGGCATCGCGCGGCGGATGAAGGCCGACCTTTTCATTTCGGTTCATGCCGATGCCGCGGAGAATGAAGGCGCCAGCGGCGCATCGGTCTATACCCTTTCCGAAGTCGCCTCCGACCGCGAGGCGGCGCGGCTCGCGGCGCGCGAGAACAAGGCGAACATCATCAATGGCGTCGATCTCGGCGCGCACAGCAGCGACGTCTCGTCGATCCTGATCGACCTGACGCAGCGCGAGACGATGAACGTCGCCTCGGATTTCGCCCGTCTGCTCCAGCGCGAGGCCGCGGATGACATGAAATTCCGCACGACCGCGCATCGCTTCGCCTCATTCGTGGTGTTGAAGGCGCCTGACACACCGTCGGTGCTGTTCGAAACAGGCTTCATCTCCAACAAGGACGACGCCGAATTCCTCGCCTCATCGGCGGGACAAAGGAGGGTCGCGCGCGGAGTGCGCGATGCGGTGCAGATCCACTTCGCACGGCAGATTGCCGCGGCACGCTGAATCGTCTTGACCATCGACCGGCCCGCCGACAGCTTGCCGGCGACGGGAGAGTTGCATGGCGTGGAGCAACTGGTCGGGCAGCGTCACCGCGCCCGCCGACATCACAAGGCCGCAAAGCGAGGATGAACTCGCGGCGCTGATCCGCAGCGCCGCGAAAGTCCGAGCCACGGGCGCCGGGCACAGCTTCATGCCGCTTTGCGAATCCAGCGAGCTGATCCTTGGTCTCGACGCGCTTCCAGGCCAGATCAGCATTGCCCCCGACCGTACGGTCGCGCGTATCCCGGCGGGGTGGAGCATCAAAAAGCTGACCGCGGCATTGTGGGACGAGGGCCTGGCGCTCGCCAACCAGGGTGATGTCAATCCGCAGTCGCTCGCCGGCGCGATGGCGACGGGGACGCACGGCACCGGAGTCGATCTCGGCTCGCTGTCGACGATGGCGCGCGGCTTCCAGCTGATCGGCGCCGACGGCGAGGCGCGCTGGTGCGACGCGGCAACTGATCCCGACCTCTATCAGGCGCAGCGCCTGTCGCTCGGCCTGTTCGGTGTCGCGACGGAGATCGAGGTCGCGGTCGTCCCCGCGTTTCACCTTGCCGAACGGATCGAGAAGCGCCGCTGGGCCGAGGTGCGCGAGAGCTATGACGCGCTGGCGCAGCAGCACCGGCATATCGAATTCTGGTTCTTCCCGCACGCCGACGACGTGATTCTGAAGACGCTGGAGCCGTGCGATCCGTGCGATCCGCCGCCATCGACGACCGACATGGAGGAGACGGCGTTCCGGCGCGTGCTCGATGTCGCGGCGAAGCTGCCCTTCCTGACCCCGATGCTCCAGCGCACGATGATGCGGTCCCGCTTCGAGGGCCGCCGCCGCGGCCCTGCGCACGCGATCTTTCCCTCGGACCGCACGATCCGTTTCGAGGAAATGGAATATGAGCTGCCGCGCTCAGAAGGACTGGCTGCGCTCGACGAAGTGGTCGGCTGGATCCGCAAGAAGCGTCTGCCCGTGACCTTCCCCTTCGAATATCGCACCGTCGCCGCCGACGATATCTGGATGAGCCCGATGAACGCGGGGCCGGTCGCGGCGATCTCGATGCACCAATATGCGAAGATGCCCTGGGCCGACCTGTTCGCCGACGCCGAAGCAATCTTTCGCGCCCATCGCGGTCGGCCGCATTGGGCGAAGCGCCACACGCTGACCCGCGGCGATGTCGATGCGCTATATCCGATGGCCGAGCGCTATCGCGCGGTGCGCCGCACCATCGACCCGCAGGGTAAGTTCGTCAACCCGCATCTGGAGAGCCTGTTTTCATGAGTGACGATCTGACCCTGCACGCGCATCTGATCGGCCGCCAAGGCTCGCGCGCCGATCTCAACACGCCGGTGCTGGTGCTCGATCTCGCGGCGCTCGACCGCAATATCGCGGCGATGGCGGCGCTCGCCGCGCAGCATGGCGTCGGGCTGCGCCCGCATGCGAAGACGCACAAGAGCGTCGATATCGCGAAGCGCCAGATCGCGGCCGGCGCGTCGGGGGTGTGCTGCGCGAAGATCGGCGAGGCCGAGGTGCTGGCCGGGGGCGGCATCACCGGCATTCTCGTCACCTCGCCCATCGCCGCGCCGCACGCGATCGAGCGGCTTGCGGCGCTGGCAAGGCGCGCCGAGGGGCTGATGGCGACGGTCGATCATCCCGGCGTCGCCGAACGGATCGATGCAGCGCTGGCGAGCGAAGGCGCGACGCTCGATGTCCTCATCGACATCGACCCGGGGATTGCGCGCACGGGTGTGGCCTCGCCCGAAGCCGCGGTCGAGCTGGCGGCGAAGATCGCCAAGCTGCCGCGACTGAAGCTGCGCGGGGTTCAATATTATTGCGGGCGAGAACAGCACATCGAGGGCTTTGCCGATCGCCGAGCCGCGATCGTCGAGCGCACCGAATATCTGCAAAGTGTGATCGCGGCGCTCATCGACGCGGGCTTCGCGCCTGAAATCATCACCGGATCGGGCACGGGCACGCACCGGATCGACCTCGACCTCGGCGTTTTCACCGAGCTGCAGACGGGCAGTTACGTCTTCATGGACAAGCAATATCTCGATTGCGACCTGACCGGCGACGGCGCGGTGCCGTTCGAGACCTCGCTGGGGGTCGATGCGCGGGTGGTCAGCGCCAATCGTCCGGGTCTGGTGACGATCGACGCAGGCTATAAGTCGCTGTCGACCGACGGCGGCGTCGCGGTCGTGCGGCGCGGGGCGCCCGAAGATGCGCTCTTCGTTTTCATGGGCGACGAACATGCGGCGCTGGTCGCGCCGGAGATCGGCGAACGGCTGACGCCTGGTGACCCGGTGACGCTGACGGTCCCGCACTGCGACCCCACGGTGAACCTTTACGACCATTATCATGTCGTCGAAGGCGACACGCTCGTCGCCATCTGGTCGGTCAGCGCCCGCGGCCGGGCGAGGTAGCCCAACCCGCCGCAACCATGCTTCCCTTTCGTCCGCGCAGGCTTTAGAGGCTTCGCCATATGTCCTCCGACACCATGTCCCATTTTCGACTGCGTCTGCGCCGCGACAGCAATGCCGTCATCGCCTGGGTCCGCGAGATGTGGACCCGCCGCTGGTTCCGCTGGCTGGGTTACGCCGCAGGCGCGGGGTTGCTGGGGCTGATCCTGATCTGGGTGATTTTCGCGCGCAATCTCCCTTCGGTCGACCAGCTGCGCGACTATCAGCCGCCGCTGCCGACGATGGTGCGCGACGGCGAAGGAAAGCCGGTCCACAGCTATGCCCGCGAGCGCCGCGTCCAGCTGGAATATGCCGAATATCCGCAATTGCTCGTCCGCGCCTATCTGGCGGCGGAGGATCGCACCTTCTTCGAGCATGGCGGCATCGACTATCCGGGCATCGCCAGCGCGATGATCACCAATCTGACCAGCAGTGGCCGCCCGATCGGGGCCTCGACGATCACCCAGCAGGTCGCGAAGAACCTGCTGCTGACCAACGAGCTCAGCTACACCCGCAAGATTCGCGAGCTGATTCTGGCTCGGCGCATCGAGGCGGCGCTGACCAAGGAACAAATCCTCGAACTCTATCTCAACGAAATTCCGCTCGGCCGGCGCAGCTTCGGCGTACAGGCGGCGAGCCGGGCCTATTTCGACAAGGATGTCGACCAGCTGGCGCTCCATGAAATGGCGTTCCTGGCTATTTTGCCCAAAGCGCCCGAAACCTATGGCCGCGCGCGCAATGCCGGCAAGGCGATGGCGCGCCGCAATTTCGTGCTGAGCGAGATGTTCCGTAACGGATGGATCACCGCGCCGCAGCGTGACGCCGCGCAAGCGATGCCGCTCGGCCTCACCAACAGCGGCAATACGGCGATCGCGCAGGTCGGCGGCTATTATATGGAGGAGGTGCGGCGCCAGCTGATTGCCCAGTTCGGTGAAACGTCCGACGACGGGCCGTTGTCGGTCTATGGCGGCGGGCTGTGGGTTCGCACGCCTTATGACGGCAAAATGCAGGTCGCTGCGACAATGGCGCTTCGCAAGGGATTGCAGCGCTATGATGCCGGCAAGGGCTGGTCGGGGCCGATCGCGACGATCGAGGCCGACGACCAGTGGCAGAGCCGCCTTGCGTCGAGCTTCATCGGCATCGATTACGACAATTGGCGGATCGCCGCCGTGCTCTCCAAATCGGCCGCCGCGGCGCGAATCGGCTTCGCGAACGGCGATACCGGCACATTGCCCGCCGGTGCTGCGACGCAGGGCTATCGGAAGACCGGGGGCAGCGCTTTCTCGGCGATGCGCCCCGGCGACCTGATCGCGGTCAAGGCGACGGCTCCGGGCGTCTACGCGCTCAAGAATATCCCCGAGGTGTCGGGCGGCATGGTCGTCGAAAGCCCCCATTCGGGCCGCATCTACGCGATGCAGGGCGGCTTTGACGTGCGCTTGTCACCTTTTAACCGCGCGACGCAGGCCGAACGCCAGCCGGGCTCGACGATCAAACCCTTCGTCTATGCGACCGCGCTCGATAACGGGATGACCCCGGCGACGATGATCATCGACGGGCCGTTCTGCGTCTATCAGGGTGCGCGCTTCGGCAACAAATGCTTCCGCAATTTCGGCGGCGCGGGGGGCAGCGGCGAGCATACGATGCGCTGGGGCCTCGAACAGTCGCGCAACCTGATGACGGTGCGCGCGGCGAGCCAGATCGGCATGGAGCCGATCGTCGAGACGATCAGCACGATGGGTATCGGCAAGCACGAACCCTATCTGTCGACCGCTCTCGGCGCCGGATCGACGACGGTGGAGAAGATCACCAATGCCTATGCGATGCTCGCCAACCATGGGCGCGAGCTGAAGCCGCGCCTGATCGACTATGCACAGGACCGCCGCGGCAAGGTGATCTTCCCCAAGAACTGGCGTCCGTGCGAGGGCTGCAACAAGTCCGACTGGGACGGCCGGCCGATGCCGCGCTTCGCCAAGTCGGGCAAGCAGCTGATGGACCCGATCACCGCCTATCAGGTGGTGCATATGCTCGAAGGCGTCGTCCAGCGCGGCACCGCGGTGCGGCTGCGCGATCTGGGCGTACCCCTGTTCGGCAAGACGGGGACGACGTCGGGGCCGAACGATGTCTGGTTCGTCGGCGGCACCCCCGATGTCATCGCCGGCATGTATATCGGCTTCGACCAGCCGCGCAGCATGGGTGGCTATGCACAGGGCGGCAGCCTGGCGGCGCCGATCTTCAAGGATTTCGCGATTGCCGCGCTGAACGATCGCCAGCCGGTGCCTTTCACGGCGCCGAAGGGAGTGCGGATGGTGCGCATCGACCGTCAATCGGGCCGCCGTGTCTATGGCAGCTGGCCGGGCACCGACCCGAAATCCGCGATCATCTGGGAAGCGTTCAAGCCCGAAAGCGAACCGCGCCGAACGATCCGCGAGGAAGAAATCAAATCGATCAAGACGCCGAAACGGACGACCGGCCCTGCCCAAAAGGGCAATGGCGGCCGCACCGACAGCGACTTCCTCGACGACCGCGGCGGGATTATCTGACGCCGGTAATCTGGCTTGTCACACGCAGCCGAGCCTCTATGGCCGGTCGCATCGAATTTCAGGAGCAAAGACCATGCGCGCCGAAGCGCAGGATCATGTCGACACCATCAATGCCGCGCTGGCGCTGCTGCGCCGTTTCCTCGACTGGGACCGCGCGGTGCGCCGCCTCGACGAGCTGAACGCCAAGGTCGAAGACCCGACGCTATGGGACAATCCCAGGGCGGCGCAGGACGTCATGCGCGAACGCCGCCGCCTCGACGAGGCGATCACCGCGACGCGCGCCATCGAAAAAGAGCGTGATGACACGGTCGAGCTGATCGAGCTTGCCGAAATGGAGGGCGACGAGGCGCTGATCGACGATGCGGTCGCCTCGCTGGCCGTGCTTGCGGCGCGCGCCGACGAGGACAAGATCAAGGCGTTGCTCGCGGGTGAAGCCGATGCCAACGACGCCTATATCGAAGTCCACGCCGGCGCCGGCGGCACCGAAAGTCAGGACTGGGCCGAAATGCTTCAGCGCATGTACAGCCGCTGGGCCGAAAAGCGCGGGTTCAAGGTCGAGCTGGTCGAATATCAGGCGGGCGAGCAGGCGGGCATCAAATCGGCGACGATGCTGGTCAAGGGCGAGAATGCCTATGGCTATGCCAAGACCGAGAGTGGCGTCCACCGCCTTGTCCGTATCTCGCCCTACGACAGCTCGGCGCGGCGCCACACCAGCTTTTCCAGCGTATGGGTCTATCCGGTGATCGACGACAATATCGAGATCGAGATCAACGAGGGCGACCTCAAGATCGACACCTATCGCGCCTCGGGCGCGGGCGGCCAGCACGTCAACACGACCGATTCGGCGGTGCGCATCACGCACATTCCGACCGGCATCGTCGTCGCCAGCCAGAACGACCGCTCGCAGCACAAGAACCGCGCGACCGCGATGGGGATGCTGAAAGCGCGCATGTACGAGGCCGAACTCCAGAAGCGCGAAGCCGCGGCGTCGGGCGAATATCAGGCCAAGACCGAGATCGGCTGGGGCCACCAGATCCGTTCCTATGTGCTCCAGCCGTACCAGCTGGTGAAGGATCTGCGTACCGGCGTGACGTCGACGGCGCCCGGCGACGTGCTCGACGGCGCGCTCGATCCCTTCATGGCCGCGGCGCTGTCGCAGAAGGTGACCGGCGAAAAGGTCGAGGTGGAGGACATCGATTGATCCGAACCGCGGTCGCTTTCGCCGCATTGGCGGCGCTGCCGCTGCTCGGCGGGTGCGACGCGCCGTGGAGCGACGATGGCGAGCGGGTCGAAACCGCGCAGGAGTTTCCGCCGGCCGACCGCCCGGTCGCGCCGACCGTCTCGACCAAATGGTCGACCGAGGAGGCGCGCGACCGCGTCAACGAGGCCGACGACGTCATGGATTCGGCCGACGTCCGCCCGGGCATGACCGTGGCCGACATCGGCGCGGGTGACGGCTATTACACGGTCCGCCTCGCGCCGCGTGTCGCCAGCACTGGCCGCGTGCTCGCGCAGGACATCCAGCCCGAAGTGATCGAGCGCCTCGCCGACCGCGTCGCGCGCGAACGGCTCGACAATGTCTCGCTGAAGCTCGGCGCGGTCGACGATCCGCGGCTGCCCGCGAACAGCTTCGATCGCGTGTTCATGGTCCATATGTATCACGAGATCGGCGAGCCCTATGCCTTTCTGTGGCGGCTGCGCCCGGCGCTGCGCGCGGGCGGGCAGGTGATCGTCGTCGACGGCGACCGCCCGATCGCCGATCATGGCACCCCCTTTCGATTGCTGGTCTGCGAGTTCGAGGCGGTCGGCTACAAGCTCGTTTCCTACGATGACAAGGCGCACGCCGGCGGCTATCTCGCGCGCTTCGTGCCCCAGGGCAAACGCCCGGCGCCCGACGCGATCACGGTCTGCAAGAACCCCTAATAGGTGAGGAGTTGGTCGGTCGGACCGGCTTCGGACAGGAAGCTGACGAGTCCGCCAGTGCGAACCTGCGGCACCAACTCGCTCGCCGTCATGCCGATAAGCGCCATGCCCGACTGGCAAACGATCAGGCGCACATCCATCGCCATCGCCTCCGCGATCAGCGACACGAGGTCGGGCTGCCCCGCGGCGCGCCGGCCGATGTCGCCATCGAACGCGACGGGGGTGCGGAGCAGCGCTGCAGCCTCGCCCTGCAGGAAGATGCGCGCCGGACGGCCCAGCGCCGCCGCGGCTGCGGCGGCTTCGAGCGCTGCATAGAAACGCTGGCCGTCGGCCGATGCGACGATGATATTCAGCCCCGGCATATCGGGCACTCCGGTTCCTTGGCGACGCTGACCTCGCGCCAACGGCGCTCGAGCATGTCGACGATCGCGAGCTTGCCCGCGAGCGGCTGCCCCCAACCGGTGAGCGCCCGCACCGACTCGAGCGCCGCCATCGTCCCGATCATCCCTGCGAGCGCTCCCATCACACCCTGTTCGGCGCAGTTGATGCCCGGGCGGTCGGGATCGTCGCCGACCAGGCAGGCATAGCATGGGCTGTCGGGGCGCCAGCCTTGATAGAGCGCTATCTGTCCTTCGAACGCGCCGATCGCGGCCGAAAGCAGAGGGGTTTCGAGCGCCACTGCGGCGCGATTGACGCTAAGCCGCGTAGCGAAATTATCGCAGCCGTCGAGGATGAGGGTTGCGCCTGCAAGCAGTGCTTCGGCATTGCCCGCACCAAGGCGCTGCGCGACCGCGACCGCCTCGACATGCGGATTGATCCGCCGCGCGGCATCGGCCGCGACTTCGGCTTTAAGCGACCCGATATCGGCGTCGGTGAACAGCGGCTGGCGTTGCAGGTTCGACAGTTCGACATGGTCATGGTCGATGATCGTCAGCCTGCCGACGCCCGCGGCGGCCAGATAGGTGATCGCCGGACAGCCGATCCCGCCCGCGCCGATGATCGCGACATGCGCGGCCTTGAGCTTCGTCTGCCCCGCGCCGCCGAAAGCGGGCAGGATGATCTGGCGCGCATAGCGGTCGAGTTCGGCGTCGCCGAGCAACACCTATTCGCCCGGCTGGCGCGTCTTCATCGCCGACAGCGAGCCGACATTTTCGGGGATATTGTCATCCTCGATCACGTCGTCGCTGGCGTCGCTGGCAACGCCGGTCGAGCCGAAGCCGCCCGCGCCGCGCGCGGTTTCGTCGAGCGTCTCGACCTCGGCGAAGGTGGCGCGCTGGACAGGGGCGGGAACCAGCTGGGCAATGCGGTCGCCGCGCGCGATCTCGAAATTGTCCTCCGACAGGTTCGCGAGGATCACCTTGATTTCGCCGCGATAATCGCTGTCGATCGTACCCGGCGTGTTGAGACACGTGATGCCATATTTGAGCGCGAGGCCCGAACGCGGGCGCACCTGCACCTCGTAACCCGGCGGGATCGCCATTGCGAAGCCGGTCGCGACCGCATGGCGCGCCCCGGGGCGCAGCGTCAGCGTTTCGGCCGCGACGACGTCCATCCCCGCCGCGCCGCCCGATGCATAAGCGGGCAGGGGCAGGCCGCCGCCGTTCGGCAGACGCTGGATAGCAATCTCAATCGGTTTGAGCGGGTGCGCGGATTTCGAGCTCATCGGCGATCTTTTCCATCAATTTGCGGGCCACGGCGTCCTTGGGCAGCCGGTCCCAGCTGTCTACGCCCTTATTGCTAACGATATGTACGCGGTTCGTCTCGCCCCCCATCGGATCGGCGGACACGTCATTGGCGACGATCCAGTCGCAGCCCTTGCGCACAAGCTTGGCCTTGGCATGCGCGATGACGTCATTGGTTTCGGCGGCGAAGCCGATCAACAGCGGCGGGCGCTGGGCGCTTTTCGCGACGCCAGCGAGAATATCGGGATTTTCGGCGAGCGCGAGCGGCGGGACGGCCCCACTGCCGTCCTTCTTGATCTTCTGCGGCGCCGTGTCGGCAGCGCGCCAGTCGGCGACGGCGGCGACCATGACCGCGGCATCGACGGGCAGGCCCTGTTCGACCTCGGCCGCCATTTCGGTTGCGGTCTCGACGTCGACGCGGATCACGCCGGGGGGCGTCGGTAGATCGACGGGCCCCGCGATCAGCAGCACCTCGGCGCCGGCCTCGGCGGCAGCAGCGGCAATCGCGAAGCCCTGTTTCCCGCTCGACCGGTTGGCGATGTAGCGCACCGGGTCGATCGGCTCGTGCGTCGGCCCGGCGGTGATCAGGATGCGGCGGCCGAACAGCGGGCGATGGTTCGCGGGGGCAAAGTCAGGCTGGCCGGTCAGCGGGATCGGCGGCGGCGCGTCCTTCAGCGCCTTGTCGATCGCGTCCTTGATCGCCTGCGGTTCGGGCAGGCGGCCGGGACCATATTCGCCGCATGCCATTTCGCCCTCGTCGGGCTCCATCACCGTCACGCCGTCGCCGCGCAGGGTCGCGACATTGCGACGCGTTGCGGGGTGCAGCCACATGCGCACGTTCATCGCGGGCGCGGCGAGCACCGGCTTGTCGGTCGCCAGCAGTAAAGTGGTTGCCAGATCGTCGGCGATGCCCGCCGCCATCTTTGCCAGCAGATCGGCGGTGGCGGGCGCGACGACGACAAGGTCGGCCTCGCGGCTCAGCTGGATATGCCCCATCTCGACCTCATCCTTCAGGTCGAAAAGATTTGTATATACTTTATTCTCGGACAGCGCGGCGAGGGTCAGCGGGGTCACGAATTGTTCACCGGCGCGGGTCAGGACGCAGCGGACGACATATCCCGACTTCCGGAGCAGGCGGACGAGCTCGATCGCCTTATAGGCCGCGATCCCGCCCCCGATGATCAGCAATATGCGCGGAGCGGCCATGCGGGTCCATTCTGTTCGCGAAACCGGAGGCCCGATTCCTTTGCCGCCTAGTTATGCCGAGCGGGGCGCCGGTTCAAGCAGCGGCGCTCTCAGCGCGCGGACGAGCGCGCCGAAGGCAGCAGGGGCAAAGACCAGCCCGACGAACAGGGTGGGGACGACGAGCATTCCCCAATAGTCGTTGTCGGGCCGGGCGAAGAGCATGAAGGCGGCGGCATAGCCGACCTGCACGATCAGGCCCAGTGTGCCGAGGCGCGAGCGCCACGTGAGCCAGCCGAGCAGCGCGAGCGGCACGAGCACCGCGGCGACCCATTGCGGCGCGCCGAAGCGCAGCACCGAACTGTTGTGGACGAAGCGGATGTAATTGTTCCAGCCATTGAGCCCCATCCAGCCCGCGCCGCCGATATCGTCGGGGCGCACGACATCGGCAACCGCGGCCGCATGAAGCGCCAGTCCGGCGGCGAAAGCGATCCCGATCGTGACCCAGGCGGCGACGGCTTTCCAGTTGCGGTCGATCAGCGCAACCAGGCCGAACAGCATAGCGACGGGCAGCACCGTCTCGCGGATCGCCAGCGCCGCAGCGATCACCGCCATGGCCGCCCATGGCTTGTCGGGGCGGTGCAGCGCCAGCGCGATCGCAATCAGCACGCCGGCGATCACCTCATGCATCAGCACCCATTGGCCCGACATGACCTGACCGAGGTTGATCGCGATCAGCAGCACGCCGAAGCGCGCATAAGCAGGCAGGCCGGCCTCGCTCGTCAATCGTCGGCGCCAGAGGATCAGCGCGATGAGGCCAAGCAGGCTTGTCATAACCGTCCCGGCGGGAAGGCCGATCTTGCTGAGCAGCGTTTCCAGCGTCGGCGGCCGCACCGCGACGAAGGGGCGGAGCGGATAGCCGTAGCGGCGATGCTCCTCGGCGACCGCCTCATAATAGGATTGCCCCTCCTCCATCTTGCGCAGCACTTTCAGGTACAGCGCGTGATCGCCGATCATCCCCTCTTCCTTGGCCAGCAAAGGGGTTTCCATATTGAGCTGGCGCGGCGCGCGCTTCTCGACCATCCCGAGGATGATCAGCGCCGCAAGCAGCGCGAGCAGAAGCGCCGCGACCGGGCGCGAGACGCCCGCAAGGCGGCTCCAGCCGATCGTTTGCGCCCCGGTCATTTTCGCCAAGTCAGCGCCGACGACATCGCGAAATTCCAGATCGCGCCGACGAGCACGCCGGCGACGCCCGCGACCCACCAGCGTTCGTCATGCCCGGCCATCCAGGTGCCGATGCCGATGTTGGCGACCGCGCCGAGCGCCGAGATCGCATAGAAGCTCGCCAGCCCGCCGAGGACGCGCCAGCCCTGGAGCTTGCGGTCGGCATAGGTGAAGCTGTTGTTGAGGAAGAAGTTGAACGCGATCGCGACGATGACCGCCCCGGTCTGCGCGGTCAGGAAGCTGTCGCCGAGGCCGAGCAGCGCGCGCAGCACCGCAAGATGGACGAAGACGCCAAGCCCGCCGACCATCAGGAATTTGAGGAGGCGGACGGGGATGAACCGGCCGATCGTCTTGTCGGCGATCAGCTCGGCATATTCGGCGATCACGCGGACGCCGATCTTGCTTTCGCCGGCCTCGCGGGTGCGGAACGTATAGGGGACTTCGGCGACCTTGAGAGCGGTTGGGCTCGACGCCAATATGTCGAGCAGGATCTTGAAGCCGATCGCCGACAGGCGCGGCAACGCGCGTTCGAAGGCGTCGCGGCGCACTGCGAAAAAGCCGCTCATCGGGTCGCTGACATCGGTGCGGAGCGCGATCTGGCCGGCGCGGGTGGCGAGGCGGCTCATGCGGACGCGGCCCCGGTCCCAGTCGCCGGTGCCGCCGCCGTCGACATAGCGGGTGCCGACGGCGATTTCGGCGCCATCCTTTTCAATCGCGTCGATCAGCCGGGGCAGCGCGTCTTCGCTGTGCTGGAGGTCGCCGTCCATCACTGCGATCACCGGCGCGGCGGTTGCGAGAATGCCCTCGATCACCGCCGACGACAGCCCGCGGCGGCCGACGCGCTGGACGACGCGGACGTGGCGCGAGGAGCGGCCGATGCGGCGCACGAGATCGCTGGTGCCGTCGGGCGAATTATCGTCGACGAACACGACTTCCCAGCCGCGCCCGGCGAGGACGACCGACAATCTCTCGATCAGCTTCTCGACATTGGCGGCTTCGTTGAGCGTCGGCACCACGACGGCGACTTCGAGCGGAAGCGTGTCGACCGGAAGGATCGGGTCGGCGAGAAATCTGTCGTGGCGCATGAACCCTCGGTTTGTGCCGGACGACGGTCCGGGGTTTGTCGAGGATCCGCCCTAGCGAAACAGGGTAAATATCCGGTAACCAGAGATGGGGAAGTGCCGCTCAGCCAAGCCATTGCAGCAGGCCGGCGCCCGCGGCCGCGCCGAGGATCGCGGTCAGCGCATAGCGCCACCATGTCCGCCGTTCGCTCTTGTCCCACATCAGCCTGATGTCGGGCAGCGGCGGCGCCGGCGGCGCGGCGCCCTTGCGGGGCAATTGCTCGTCGAGGCGGCGGATGATGTCGGGGATCAGCGCCAGCGTCTTGCCCTGTTCGCGCAGGCCGTCGGCGAGCGCGGCTTCGGGGCCGAGCTCGTCGCGGATCCATTCGCGCACGAAGGGACCCGAGACGTCCCACATGTTGATCTTGGGATTAAGCATCGTCGCGACGCCCTCGACCATCACCATCGTCTTTTGCAGCAGCAGCAGGTGCGGCTGCGTCTGCATGTCGAAGTCGCGCGTGATCGCGAACAGCCCGTCGAGCATCTGGCCGACCGAAAGTTCGCTCACCGGCTTGCCGCGCATCGGCTCGCCGACTGCGCGGAGCGCCGTCGCGAATTCCTCGACGCTGTGGTAATCGGGCACATATTGGGCCTCGAAATGGATTTCGGCGACGCGGCGGTAGTTGCCCGTGGTCAACCCGTAGAGGATTTCGGCGAGCCAATAGCGCGCCTGCCGGTTGATCCGTCCCATGATGCCGAAATCGACGGCAGCAATCGTGCCGTCAGCCTTCACGAACAAATTGCCCTGGTGTATGTCGGCGTGGAAGAAGCCTTCGGCGATCGCCTGGCGGAGGAAGGCGTTGACCAGGTTCGCCGACAGCTTCTCCATATCGTGTCCAGCGGCAATCAGCGCCTCGCGATGCGAAATCTTGATCCCGTCGATCCAGCTCATCGTCATCACGCGGCTGGCGGTGCGGTCCCAGTCGATCGCGGGAATTTCATAGGTTGGCACGCCGACCATCGCGTCGGCGAGTTCGGACGCCGAGGCCGCCTCGCGCCTGAGGTCGAGCTCGCGCAGCGTCCAGCGGCGGAAATTGGCTATCACCTCGCGCGGGCGCAGCCGCTTCGCTTCGCCGCCGAAAGCCTCGAGATGGGCGGCCGCCCATTCATAGGTTTCGATATCGCGCGCGAACTGCTTGTCGATGCCGGGGCGGCGGACCTTGACCGCCACCTTACGGCCGTCGGTCGTCACCGCGCGGTGGACCTGTGCGATCGAAGCCGAGCCGACGGGTTCGGGATCGAATTCCCTGTAGAGGCTTTCCAGCGGGACTTCGAAGACCGTCTCGATCTCCTGCCGGATACGCTCGAACGCGACGGGCGCGAGGGCATCCTGCAGGCTCAGAAGGTTGCGCGCAGCGTCTTCGCCGACGAGGTCGGGGCGCGTCGCGAGCGTCTGGCCGAGCTTGACCGCGGCGGGGCCGATCGCCTGGAACGCCGCGGCATAGTCAGGTATTTTCGGCTGGATCGTGCCGAGCCGCGCGATCCTGCACAGCCGCTTGACCCCCGGCGGGGTCTGCGGCGCCGTCTCGATCCCGCGCAGCGCCCCGTGGCGCGCGAGGATGCGGCCCCACTTCAGCAGGCGGACGATATGGGTGACGGGTCGGGTCATGCGCAGTCCCCCTCCCGCTTGCGGGAGGGGCTAGGGGAGGGCATGTCGAAGTCGGCGCTGTCCAAACAGGCCCTCCCCCGACCCCTCCCGCAGGCGGGAGGGGAGAAGCTAGAGCCGGCTCTCACGCTTTCCACCCGCTGTGAATCGCGACGAGGCCGCCCATGATCGGCTCGACCTTCACCGCCGTGAAACCCGCGTCGCGGATCATCCGCGCAAACTCGGGCATCGGCGGGAAACGGCGGATCGATTCGATCAGATAGCGATAGCTGTCCTCGTCATCGGCGATCAGCTTGCCGAGCTTCGGCACCAGATGGTGCGAGTAAGCATCATAGGCCTGCGCGAAACCCGGCCATTCGTTGGTAGAGAATTCGAGACAGAAGAAACGCCCGCCATAGCGCAGCACGCGGTGCGCTTCCTTGAGCGCAGCGGGAATGTCGGTCACGTTGCGGATGCCGAACGCGATCGTATAGGCGTCGAAAAACTGGTCGGGGAAGGACAGCTTCTCGGCATTCTGTTCGGACCAGACGAGGCTGTTGATGCCGCGCTCCGCCGCGCGCTCCACGCCGACGCCGAGCATGTCCGGGTTGATATCCGCGACCGTGATGCTCGCGCCCGAACGCTCCAGCCGGAAAGCGATGTCGCCGGTGCCGCCCGCCATGTCGAGGATCGTCTCGCCCGCGCGCGGTTTCACGCGGCGCACAAAGCGGTCCTTCCACAGGCGGTGCATGCCCCCTGACATGGCGTCGTTCATGATGTCATATTTGCGCGCGACGCGGCTGAACACCTCGCCGACCATCGCGGTCTTCTCGCCCGCCGGGACTTGCTCATAACCGAAGCTGACGGTGTCGGGGGTGGGCATGGGGTGTGCGCCTTTGCGGGGAGGAGATGTATTGCGTCGGCCTTTAGCGGGGCCTTGTCGCGCGCGCAAATGGCGCGTAGCCGGATCGGCGATATGCCCGAGCTTCCCGAAGTCGAAACCACCGTTCGCGGCCTTGCGCCCTTCCTCGAAGGGCAGCGGCTCGCCACGGTGATGACATTCCGTCCCGATCTGCGCCGCCCCTTCCCGGCCGACCTTGCGCAGCGGCTGACCGGCGCGACCGTCACAAGCCTGTCGCGCCGCGCAAAATATGGCGTCATCTCGACCGACCGCGACGATCATATGATCTTTCACCTCGGCATGTCGGGACGCTGGCGGACCGAAGGCGGCGCGGCGGGAAAGCACGACCATCTCCTGCTCGAAACGGGGGCGGGGCACCGATTGTTCCTGCACGATCCGCGGCGTTTCGGATCGGTCGATCTGGTGAGCGGCGATCCGCTGACGCTGTTCCCGGCGTTCGTGACGCTGGGGCCGGAGCCGCTGTCGGATGCGTTCGACGCAGCTTATCTCGCCGAGGCGCTGGCCGGGCGCCGCGCGCCGATAAAGGCGATGCTGCTCGACCAGACCGTCGTCGCCGGCCTTGGTAATATCTATGTTTGCGAGGCGCTCAACATGGCGAAGATTTCGCCGTTGAAGCCCGGGGCGGACGTGTCGAGAGCCAGGCTCGCGGCTCTCGTACCCGCGATCAAAGATGTGTTGATCGCTTCGATTGCCGCGGGCGGCTCGACCTTGCGCGACTTTCTGAGTCCGGAGGGCGACCTTGGCTATTTCGCCAAGGACTGGCGCGTCTATGGCCGCGAAGGTGAGCAATGCGAATGCGGCGGCACGATCACTCGCGTCGTGCAGAGCGGGCGGTCGACCTTTTACTGTCCGAAATGCCAGCGTTAGGGGCTGTTCCCGGTTGACCCCAAGGGGCATTCTGGCTATGGGCGCACCCTTCGAGCAGGGTCCGGTCGTCCGGAACCGGCCGCATCCGGACATTGATTCGCTGCATATGCGCGATTCGGCTGCTCCGATGAGGCTGCGCTCCGACCATGTAGACCGTTTGAAAGACTAGAGGAATTTATGGCCAATACGCCGCAGGCAAAGAAGCGCATCCGCCGCAACCAGGCGCGTGCCACCGTGAACAAGAATCGCGTCTCGCGCATCCGCACGCTGGTCAAGAAGGTCGAAGCCGCCGTTGCTTCTGGCGACAAGGACGCCGCCGCGACTGCACTGAAGGCTGCGCAGCCCGAAATGGCGCGCGGCGTTGCCAAGGGTGTGCTGCACAAGAACACCGTGGCGCGCAAGTTCTCGCGCCTGACGAAGAGCGTCAACGCGATCGCCTAAAGGCGATTGTCCCGAAAGGGCACAAAAAAGGACCCGCGGCCGAACGGCTCGCGGGTCCTTTTTTGTGCCCCGCTTTATGACTCCGCGGTGGCACTTGTGTTGCATCGCGGTAAGTCACGGAATTACGGCGATTCGCTGCCATGCCCGGGATTGCTGTAATTAAGTGTATGAAAATATTGAATAAAAATAGACGCTGACGTGTTTCCGTCCCCCCGGGGGAGTCAAGATTTTTATTTCAGTATTTTTACACCCGCCGGTCTTGATCGACTCGCTCCGCCTTGCCTAGACAGAGGTGTCGTCGGCCTTCGCCGTCGGCCGCCACATCGACATGATTCGTGTTCTTTCGGACAGCTGTCCGGGACAAGATGCTTGCGTCCCGAGCGCAGGCTCGACGGATAGGTGTGCCGCGGCCGCGCGAAGTGTCCCGGACGGTGGGGGACTTCGAGAGGGCGACGCGGCGTGATTCAGGGCAGGGACGGGTATGGCATGGACGCAGGGACTGGAGCTGTGAGTGGTGAGGATGCCGCTACGCTCTGGCCGCGCGTCGCCGAAGGGCTGCGCCGCGACCTCGGCGCGCGTACCTTCGACCATTGGCTGAAGCCCGTCCGCTTTGCCGAATATTGCACGTTGTCTGGCGTCGTCACGCTTGAGACCGCCAGCCGCTTCTCGGCCAACTGGATCAACGAACGCTTTGGCGACCGGCTCGAACTCGCGTGGCGTCAGCATCTGCCTGCGGTGCGCAACGTCACCGTGCGCGGTGGTGCGGCCGCGGCCGATCGCGCGACGGCGCTGTCGGCACAGCCGCTGCCCGCGTTCGAAGCGCCGCAGCCGGTCGCGGCAAATCCCGCATTGCTCGGTTTCGATCCGCGCCTGTCGTTCGACCGCTTCGTGATCGCGCGCAGCAACATCCTTGCCGCCAACGCCGCACGCCGCATGGCGATGGTCGAGGCGCCGCAATTCAATCCGCTCTACCTTTGCTCGGGAACCGGCCAGGGCAAGACGCATCTGTTGCAGGCGATCGCGCAGGATTTTGCCGCGGCGCACCCCACCGCCAACATCATCCTGATGTCGGCCGAGAAGTTCATGCTCGAATTCGTCGGCGCGATGCGCGGCGGCGACATGATGGCGTTCAAGGCGCGGCTGCGCGCCGCCGACCTGCTGCTGCTCGACGATCTCCAGTTCGTGATCGGCAAGAATTCGACCCAGGAGGAATTGCTCCACACGATCGATGACCTGATGACCGCGGGCAAGCGCCTGGTGGTCACCGCCGACCGCCCGCCGGCGATGCTCGACGGGGTCGAGGCGCGGCTGCTGTCGCGCCTGTCGGGCGGGCTCGTCGCCGACATCGAGGCGCCCGAGGACGATCTGCGCGAGCGGATCATCCGCCAGCGGCTCGCCGCGATGCCGATGGTCGAGGTGCCCGACACTGTCGTCGCTTATCTGGTCAAGCATTTCACGCGCAACATCCGCGAGCTCGAGGGCGCGCTCAACAAGCTGCTCGCCTATGCTGCGCTCACCGGGACCACGGTCGATCTCGCGCTCGCCGAGGACCGGCTGGCCGAGAATGTCCGCAGCGCGCGCCCGCGGATCACGATCGACGAGATCCAGCGCGCGGTCTGCGCGCACTACCGCCTCGATAAGTCGGAAATGGCCTCGAAGCGCCGCGTTCGCGCCGTTGCCCGCCCGCGGCAGGTTGCGATGTATCTCGCGAAGGAGCTGACCCCGCGCTCCTATCCCGAAATCGGCCGCCGCTTCGGAGGGCGCGACCATAGTACGGTGATCCACGCGGTGCGCACCGTCGAGGCCCTGCGCGTCGCCGACAGCGAACTCGACGCCGAGATCGCGGCGATCCGGCGCAGTCTCAACAGCTGATCCCCAGACTTGTCCCGGACTTATCCCCGGGGTTTTGCACAGACAAAAAGGCCCGCCTTCCGATCGGAAGGCGGGCCTTTTGTTTGCCTTTGGCGGGGAGCGTTCAGCCCTTTTCGGGCGGCGCCACCGTGATGCGGACGCGTTCGCCCGAATTGCCGGGGAAGCCGGTGAACATCGCCTCGACGAGGTTAGGGACGATCGCCTGCAGATTATTGTCGCGCGATTGCGCTTCGGCGCTGCCCTCGAAAAGGCGATAGCCGTCGGCAGCGCGGTTGATCTGAAGATTGAGGCCGCTGGTGTAGACGGTATAGCTCGAAACGTCATTATAACCCCAGCCGGGTCCGAAGCCGCCCCAAAGGAAGGGGTCGCGATAGCCATAGACGTAGCGACGGCCGCCGCGGCCGGATACGATCACCGGGCGATAGAAGCCGCGGCCATAATAGCCGCCATAGCCGCCGTACCAAGGGTCGCCGAAACCGGGGCTCGACACGACGCGTTCGCGGCCCTTGTCGACGCCATAATCCATCCGGACGACCAGATCGGCGCGCTCGCCGGGAGCGGCGGGGCGATAGCCGTACCGGGTCAGCTCGCCCGCCACGAGATTGGCGTATTGGCCGAACTCGATCCCGCCCTGCAGCGCGGGGTTGGTGGCTTCGACGACGAAGCTTTGCCCCTGCGGCGCGGGAAGCTGTGTCTGAAAGCGCGCGACATCGGCTTTGAACGGGGTGGCGCAGCCGGCAAGCGCCAGCGCGGCGCCGGTCATGGCGGCAAGGCCCAGGCGGCGAAGATCGATCTTGCTCATAGTCTTGGCTCCGTGATTCGGACCGGCGCGTCGGGCGCCATATATATCATGACTAAGCCGATGCGACTTAACCTTGGTTGAACCCGTTTCGTCGCACGGTGGTTCCACCTTCCCGATATGGGAAGGCGACACCGATAAACAAGATTTTTAGAGGATTTAGCGGCAGAGCCCGAGCGCGGCATAGGCCGCATCGAGCGTGGGCTTCGCCAGTGCCGCCGCGCGCGCCGCGCCGGACTCCAGCGCAGCGTCGATTGCCGCGGGGTCGGCCTTAAGATCGCCGAGGCGCGCGGCGATCGGGCGCAGCGTCTCGACCAGCAGCTCGCCGAGCGCGGGCTTGAAGGCGCCGAACCCCTGCCCGGCGAAGCGTGCGAGCACCTGATCGACGCTTTCGTCGGCCATCGCGGCATAGATCGACACGAGATTCTTGGCCTCGGGCCGGTCTTCCAGGCCCGCCGCTTCGGATGGCAGCGGCTCGGGGTCGGTCTTCGCCTTGCGGATCTTGGCCATGATCGTGTCGGGATCGTCGACGAGGTTGATCCGGCTCGCATCGCTCGGGTCCGATTTCGACATTTTGGCCGTCCCGTCGCGGAGGCTCATGATCCGCGCCGCGGTCGGCGGGATCGTCGGTTCGGGGAGCGTGAAGGTCTCGGTCCCGGTGTCGAGGTTGAACTTCGTCGCGATATCGCGCGCTAGCTCGAGATGCTGCTTCTGATCGTCGCCGACCGGAACGTGCGTCGTCTGATAGAGGAGGACGTCGGCCGCCTGCAGCACCGGATAGGCGTAAAGCCCGACACTCGCGCCCTCGCGGTTCTTGCCCGACTTCTCCTTGAACTGCGTCATGCGGTTGAGCCAGCCGATGCGCGCGGTGCAGAAGAGCAGCCAGGCGAGCTCGGCATGCGCGGGCACGCGCGCCTGATTGAACAGGATCGCCTTGTCGGGGTCGATGCCCGCCGCCATCAGCGCGGCGGCCATTTCGCGCGTGTTCGCGGCCAGCTCGGCAGGGTCGTTGTGGACGGTGATCGCGTGCAGGTCGGCGAGGAAATAAATTTTCTCGCCGGGCATGTCGTCCTGCATGCGCACCCAGTTGCGGATCGCGCCCAGATAATTGCCGAGATGCAAATTTCCGGTGGGCTGGATGCCCGATAGCGTCCGCATGTTTTACTCCTGAAGTTCGGCCTGTTTGCCGCGCCGCCGCGTCAGCATGCGAACCAGATCCTTGTCAAGCGCGCCGACGAGGAAGGCGACCGCGAAAAACGCTCCCCCGCCCGCGGCGCAGAGCGCGGCGAGCGACCAGATGCGCTCGATCACCGATCCGGCATAATAGGGCGCCATCATCGGCATAAGCCACCAGAGCAGCGCCGCCATTGCGGCGACCGCGACCAGCTGGCGCGCGATCCGCCCCGCGAGCCTGGCCGTGAAATGGAACCAGCCGCGGCGGTGCAAAATGATGTAGAGGAGCAGGCAGTTGATCGACGCCGACACCGCGGTCGCGGCGGCGAGCCCGACGATGCCATACCGCTCGACGACATAGAGGTTGATCGCGATATTGACGATCAGCGACGCGAGCGCGGTCCACACGGGCGTGCGCGTATCCTCGCGGGCGAAGAAGCCCGGGTTCAATATCTTGACGATCACATAGGCAGGAAGACCCGCGACGAGCGCCATGACGATCTGCGCCATGATCACGCCGTCGGCGGCGGTGAACTTGCCGCCGACGAAGAAGGCGGCGGTAAAGGCGGGCGCGCAGATCGCCAGCGCCGCGGCGGCGGGCAGCGTGAGCAAGGTCGCGATCTCGAACGCATTGCCCTGCAGCCGCTGCGCCTCGGCGGCGTCGCCGCTGTGGATATGGCGCGACAGCATCGGCAGGATCGCGGTGCCGAGCGCGATGCCGACGATGCCGAGCGGCAGCTGGTTCAATCGGTCGGCAAGCTTGAGCAGGGTCAGCGACCCCTGCGGCAGCGAGGTCGCGAAGAAGGTGTCGACGAACTGGCTGATCTGGTAGATGCCGGCCCCGAAGGTCGCGGGCAAGATCAGCAGGCCGAGCCGCTTCACCTCGGGCGTGAATGTCGGGAAGCGCCAGTGGAGCCGCAGCCCTGCGCGGCGCACGGCCCACCATAGATAGGCGAGCTGGACCACCCCGGCGAAGCTGACCGCGACGGCAAGCGCCTCGGCGACGATGCGGTCGTCGCCGCCGGGACCGCGCAGCCACCAGCCGGTGACGATCCCGCCGATCAGCACGATGTTGAGCAGCACCGGCGCGAAGGCGCCGGGCGCGAAGCGCGAGCGGGCGTTGAGCAGCCCCGACAGCATCGCGACGAGGCTGACGAGCGCCAGATAGGGGAAGGTGACGCGGCTCAGGAACACCGCGAACTCGAACTTGCCCGGCACGTCCTGGAAATCGCGCGCGAGCAGCCAGACGATTCCGGGCATCGCGATCATCATCACGCCCGAGAAAGCGAGCAGCACCCAGAGGAAGACCGACAGCACATCGTCGGCGAATTTCGCCGCGGCTTCCTCGCCGTCTTCAGGGTCTTCGGCACCGTGCAGTGCGCGGCTGTACATAGGGACGAAGGCGACGGAAAAGGCCCCTTCCGCGAACAGGCGGCGGAAGGTGTTGGGCAGGGTGAAGGCGAGCTGGAAGGCGTCGGCGGCGAGACCCGCGCCGAGGACGCGGGCGAGCAGCATGTCGCGCACGAAGCCGAAAATGCGACTGACCATCGTCAGGCCGCCGATGGTTCCGACGCTTTTGACGAGGCTGCTCAAACCCCCGGCCTGCCCCCGGCGGAAGTCTTATGCCTGCCCGACCGTGACCTCACCGGTCTGTTCGGCCTGCATCGCCTGCGCCTGCTGCAGGAACAGCGCGTGGAAGTCGATCGGTTCGAGCAGCAGCGGCGCAAAACCGCCGTCGCGCACGACGTCGGCGACGACGCGGCGCGCGAAGGGGAAGAGGATGCGCGGCGCTTCGGCGAGGAAGAAGGGCTGAAGCTGGTCGTCGGGCACGTTGCGGACGCCGAACAGGCCGGCATATTTGACGTCGACGACGAACTGCGTACCCTCGTCCGACTTCGACGTGATGTCGATCTTCAGCGACACTTCAAACAGGTTCTCGCCGACATTGTCGGCGCCGATGTTGAACTGGACATCGACCTGCGGCGCCGAGGCCCACTGATAGACGGCCGGGGCGTTCGGGTTTTCGAACGACAGATCCTTCACATATTGCGAGATCAGGCCGATCGCGGGGCCGGTGTCTTCGCCGTTGGGCAGCGCGGCGGGGTTGAGGTCGGTGCTGGTCTCGTCGGCCATGTCTGTCGGTGCTTTCACTGAATCGGGTGGGAAGGTTCCGCCATAAGGCGGACCGTTGCGGGCGCGCTTAGCAGCGGTGGATCGCCAGCACAATGGTCGGCAAGGCGGCTGGTAAGGGGCCGATACCGGGGGGAACCGGGTGCGGCGGGGAATCGTTGACCTGTCGCCATGGTGCGGCCATGGTGATTTGAAACATTAACGCTCATGCCCTATATACCCGGGCGACGCTTCATCCTTGCCCGCAATGGATATCTGCCTGTGACTGCTTTCTCGATCGTCCTGCTCGCCATGATTGCCGCCTTCCTGGGCATGCGGCTTTATTCGGTGCTCGGCAAGCGCACCGGCCATGAGCAGGAGCCCGTGCTGCCGCGCCGCGACGAACGCGCCGCCCCCGCGCCGGTGCGCGTCGACGAAACCGAGACGGCAGGCGCGCCGGGTGCCGCGCCGGGCGGTTCGGGCCTCGTTTATGAACCCGCCGCCGAAATCGGCCTGCGCCAGCTGCTCGCGAGCGACCGTCATTTCGATGCCGGCCGGTTCATGGAGGGTGCCGAAGCCGCCTATCGCATGATCCTCGAAGCCTTCTGGTCGGGCGATCGCGACACGTTGCGCGACCTTTGCGACGACGACAGCTACGAGGCTTTCGTCGAGGCGATCGAAGCGCGCGAAAAGCGCGGCGAAAGGCTCGACAACCGCCTGATCGGCATCGATACGGCCAAGATCACCGCGGTCGAACTCAGCCGGACCGAGGCACGCATCACCGTCCGCTACCAGGCCGACATCAGCGCGATCACCCGCGACGCCGACGGCAAGCTGGTTTCGGGCTCGATGAGCGACGCGGCGCAGACCGACGACCTCTGGACCTTCCGCCGCGCAATCGGCAGCAACGATCCGAACTGGCTGCTCGACGAAGCCGACGTCGCCTGATCGCATGCGGGGGGCGGCGATGAATCTCGCGCCGCGGGCGCGTATTTTCGGATTCGCGCTTCTCGCCGCTTTCCCCCTGCTATCGGCCTGCTCGTCGGTGATCCCCGACGCCGGCGGGCCGCGCCCCGGCACGACGCCGGTTACCCGGCCTGCGCCGAGCCCTGCTCCCATAGGCACGCCGCGCCCCTACATACCGCGCCCGTCGGAGAGCGGCACCGTCGCGGCCAGGCCAATCCCCGCCACGCCGCGCCCGGCGCTGGCTGCCGCTGAGGTTCCGGCGACGGCGACGACCGCTGCCGAGGCGGGCGTGATCGCGGGCCCCGAATTTAACGAGCTTGGCATTGCCGCCGAACAGGCGACCGCGGCGCTGAAAGCCTTTCGGCTCAGCTGTCCTTCGGTCCAGCGGCGTGCCGACGCGAGCGGGCTGACGCAGCCGGGCGAATGGACCGAAAGCTGCAGCGCCGCGAAGGAATGGGCAGACCGCGACGCGACCAATTTCTTCAGCCGCTATTTCGGTACGGTGCAGATCGGCGCGGGCACCAGTTTCGTTACCGGCTATTATGAGCCGGAGATCGCCGCCTCGCGTACGCAGCGGCCGGGCTATGACGTCCCCATCTATCGCCGCCCGGACGACCTGGTCGACGTCGACCTCGGCCTCTTCTCGGACGAACTCAAGGGCAAGAAAATCCGTGGCCGTGTCGATGGCAGCAACTTCGTCCGCTATTACGACCGCGCCGCGATCGAGAGCGGGGTGCTCGCGAACCGCGGGCTCGAAATCGCCTGGGCCGCCGACGCCGCCGAATTCTTCTTTCTGCAGGTGCAGGGATCGGGCCGCCTGCGCCTCCCCGACGGCGGCATCATGCGGATCGGCTACGACACGCAGAACGGCCGCGACTATGTCGGGATCGGCAAGCTGCTGCTCGACCGCGGCGAGCTGCCGCGCGACAAGGCGTCGATGCAGGGCATCCTCGACTATCTTCGCGCCGACCCGGTGCGCGGCGTAGCGGTGATGAACGAGAATCCGAGCTGGGTCTTCTTCCGCGAAATTACTGGCCCCGGCCCGCTCGGCGCGCTCGGCGTGCCGGTCACGCCGCGGGCGAGCGTCGCCGCCGACCCCAAATATGTCCCCCTAGGCGCCCCCGTCTTCCTCTCGCTCGACCGCGCCGAGCCGAATGGCCTGTGGATCGCGCAGGATACCGGCGGCGCGATCAAGGGCGCGAACCGCTTCGACAGCTTCTGGGGCGCGGGCAATGACGCGCGGGCGATCGCGGGCGGCATGTCCGCACGCGGCTCGGCACTGATCCTGCTGCCGCGCGCCAGCGTCGCGCGGCTTACCATCCGTAGCTGAGATGCCCCGGCGGCTCGATCCGCTCGAAACCGCGCTGTGGAAGAAGGTCGCGGCGACGGTCGAACCGCTCGCGAAGCGGCACGCGCCGCTGGAATCCGCAGCGCCGCCGACGGTCAAACCGCCGAAGCCGGTGGTTAGGGGTGCAGCGAAGCCCGCGGCCGCGCCGCGCGCGCCTGCGCCATTGCCACCACCGCGGCGGACGTGGGCGAACAGCACGCTCGACGGCCATTGGGATCGCCGGCTGCGCAAGGGGCTTGTCCGCCCCGATATGAGCATCGACCTGCATGGGCACACGCTCGCATCGGCGCAAGCCGTGCTCGACGAGGCGATCGCCCGCGCGCTGATCAGCGGCGCGCGCGTGCTGCTCGTCGTCGCGGGGCGGCTGCGTCCCGGCGCCGACCGTTTGCCGCAGATGCACGGCGACCCGCGCCCGCGCGGCGTCATCCGCGCGTCTCTCCCCGACTGGCTGTCGGTCTCGCCGCATGCCGACCAGATCGTCGCGCTGCGGCCCGCGCATATCAGCCATGGCGGCGGGGGTGCGGTCTATGTGATCCTGCGCCGCGGACGCGAGGACTAAAGGAACGCGCGCATCAATATGCCGCGATAGATGGCGGCCAGCTTGTGCAGATCGTCGACCGCAACAGCCTCGTCGAGCTTGTGCATCGTCGCGTTGGTCAGGCCGAATTCGACAACCGGGCAGAGCGCATGGAGGAAGCGGGCGTCCGACGTGCCGCCGGTCGTCGACATTTCGGGCCGAATATCGGTTTCGGCATGGATCGCCTCGGCAACCAGGCCTGACAAGTCGCCCGGTGGAGTCAGGAAGGCTTCGCCCGAAATCTTCCCCAGCACCTTGGCGCGGGGTTCGACGTCGTGCGCCAACCGCTCGACCATCGCGACGAGGTCGGCGCCGCGATGCTGGTCGTTGAAGCGGATCGAGAGGCGCGCACGCGCCGAGGCAGGAATGACGTTCGTTGCGCCGTTACCGACCTCGATATCGGTGAATTCGATGTTCGACGGCTGGAACCAGTCGGTGCCGCTGTCGAGGCCGACCGCGTCGATCGCGGCGAGGATCCTGACCAGCTTGGGGATCGGATTGTCGGCCAGGTGCGGATAGGCGACATGGCCCTGCGCTCCCGGCACGTCGATCCAGATGTTGACCGAGCCGCGCCGCCCGATCTTCACCATGTCGCCGAGCCGGTTCACCGAGGTCGGCTCGCCGACGACGATCATGTCGGGGCGGATGCCGCGTCCCTCCATATGCTCCATCAGCGCGCGGGTGCCGAAGATCGCGGGGCCTTCCTCGTCGCCCGTGATGATCAGGCTGATCGTTCCAGCGCCGACCGGCGTCGCCGCGGCGGCCGCGACGAAAGAGGCGATCGCGCCCTTCATGTCGACCGCGCCGCGGCCATAGAGCAGGTCGCCGCGGATCTCAGGCGCGAAGGCGTCGCTCGTCCAGCCGACGCCCGGCGGCACGACGTCGAGATGGCCGGCAAAGCCGAAATGCCTGGGCCCCTTGCCCTCGCGCACCGCGAGCAGATTTTCGACCGGCCCGTCGGGCTCGATCCCGTCGATGAAGCGCTCGACCGTAAAGCCGAGCGGCGTCAGCGCGGCCTCGAGCACGTCGAAAACCGGACCCGTGGCGGGCGAGATGCTCGGCGCGGCCATCAGGCTTTTCGCGAGTTCGACAGGGTCGATGTTGTGCGTCATGCGATTCCCTTAGCCGCTCGCGCCTGCGCAAGTCGAGGCTTTGCATGGCCCGCGCTTTGTGCGAAACAAAGGTAGAACAAAGAAAAGGGACCGCTCATGCCCAAGCTCGATCTCGACACCATCCCGCAAACCAATGCCACCGGTTATCCCGCGCCCTATGACGCGCCCGTCCGGGGCCGCTGGTATCGCCGCCTCGCGCCGCCAACGGGGATCGGCGATTTCGCCGCGAGCCATGTCGTGCTGAAGCCCGGCGCATGGTCGTCGCAGCGCCACTGGCACGACGGCGAGGACGAAATGCTGGTGATGATTGCGGGGGAGGCAGTGCTGATCGAGGACGGCGGGCGCTGGCCGATGCGGGCCGGCGATATCGCAGCATGGCCAAAGGGCAGCACCAACGGCCATCATCTCGTCAACGAATCGGACGCCGATTGTGTCTTCGTCGCGCTCGGCGGCGGCAAGAAATATGACACCGGCGGCGGCTATTCGGATATCGATATGCTGTTCACGCCCGACGGCTATTTCCACAAGGACGGGACGCCCTATCCGACCAAGCGGATTCCCTAGCCCTCAACCGGCCCCTCGAACTTCTCGATCACCCAATCCTCGGCCTGCGCGCCGCCGATCCATTCCTGCATGCACGGGTGGCTGATCACCGCTTGGCAATAGGGGATGGCAAAGCGCGGAAGCGGGATCGAGTAGGTGAGAAAACGGGTGACCACCGGCGCGAACATCATGTCGACCGCCGACCAGTCGCCGAACAGGAAATCGCCTTCGCCGCCGAAACGCGCGCGGGCCTCGGCCCAGATCTGGATGATGCGGATCACGTCGGCCTGCACGTCGGGGAGCAGTTCGGCAGCCGGATAGATGCGGCGAATGTTCATGCTGTGATTGCGGCGCAGCGCCGCGAAGCTCGAATGCATTTCGGCGGCCATCGACCGCGCCATCGCGCGCGCCGCCATATCCTCGGGCCAATAGCCGCGGGTGCCGCCGGTCTTTTCGTTGAGATAGTCGATGATCGCAAGGCTGTCCCAGACGACGATGTCGTCGCCGTCCCACAGGATCGGCACCTTGCCGCCCGACGGGGCGAACTCGTCGCCCTCGCGGCGGTTCGACCAATCCTCGTCATAGAGCGGGACGGTGACTTCCTCGAACGGCAGGCCGCTGTGCTTGGTCGCTAGCCAGCCGCGGAGGCTCCAGCTGGAATAGGCCTTGTTGCCGATGAACAGTTTCATGTCGTCTCCGAGTTCCCCTCCCGCTTGCGGGAGGGGCTAGGGCAGGGCCTGTCGGGCCGCGGTCGAGTTCGGAACATGCCCTCCCCCGACCCCTCCCGCAAGCGGGAGGGGAGATCAGGATTCGACCGCCTCCAGCACCGCGGTGCGCAGTTCGGCGATCCCCATGCCCTTTTCGCTGCTCGTCGCGATCACCTCTGGATGCGCGGCGGGATGCTTGCGGGCTTCTGCCTCGACCGCGGCATGGACTTCGGCGAGGTTGGTCGCCTTGATCTTGTCGGTCTTGGTGAGGACGAGGCGGTAGCTGACCGCGGCGACGTCGAGCATCTCGAGCACCTCGCGGTCGACGTCCTTGATACCGTGGCGGCTGTCGATCAGCACCAGCGTACGTTTCAGCACCTGCCGGCCGCGCAGATAGTCGTTCACCAGGAAGCGCCATTTCCTGACGACATCCTTCGGCGCCTTGGCGAAACCATAGCCCGGCATATCGACGAGGCGGAACACCAGCGGATTGCCGACGTCGAAATAGTTGAGCTCCTGCGTGCGCCCCGGCGTGACCGAGGTGCGGGCAAGCCCGTTTCGGTTGGTCAGCGCGTTGAGCAGCGACGATTTGCCGACGTTGGATCGGCCCGCGAACGCGATCTCGGGGACGCTGGGGCTCGGCAGATGCTGGAGGGCGGGTGCCGATTTCAGGAAGGCGATCGGCCCCGCAAACAGCTTGCGTGCCCGTTCCTCCCGATCCTCTGCGTCCGGATCGATCTCGCTCATTTCGCCGGGGCTGCCCTCAGCTGCGGGAACTTGCGATACATGAACTGCTGCTGCGCGATCGACAGGCAGTTGTTCGTGATCCAGTAGAGCAGCAGGCCCGCCGCGAACGGCGCCATGATGAACATGAACATCCACGGCATGATCTTGAACACCTGTTGCTGGATGGGGTCGGTCGCCTGCGGGTTGAGGCGGAACTGCAGCCACATGGTGATGCCGAGGAGCAGCGCGAGCGGCCCGAGCGCCAGCAGCGACGGCGGCGTGAAGGGCAGCAGGCCGAAGAGGTTCAGGAAATGCGCCGGATCGGGCGCCGAGAGATCCCTGATCCACAGCGCAAAGGGCTGGTGCCGCATTTCGATCGTCAGCATCAGCACCTTGTACAGCGCATAGAAGATCGGAATCTGGATCAGGATCGGCAGACAGCCCGCGAGCGGATTGATCTTCTCGTCCTTGTAGAGCTTCATCAACTCCTGTTGTTGCCGCTGCTTGTCGTCCTTGTAGCGTTCCTGCAGCGCCTTCATCTTCGGCTGGACGAGGCGCATCTGCGCCATCGAATGGAACTGGCGGTTGGCGATCGGGAACATCAGCAGGCGGATGATCAGCGTCAGGATCATGATCGCGACGCCGAAGTTGCCGACCTGCTTGAACAGCCAGTCGAGCAGCTTGAAGATCGGAATTTCGAAAAAGTCGAACCAGCCCCAGTCAATCGCATGCGACAGCCGGGTGATGCCCTGAGTGTCGGTATAGTCTTCGAGGACGCTGACTTCCTTGGCGCCGGCGAAGATGCGGCTGGTCACTGAGAGCTGGGTGCCTGGCGCAATTTGCGTGAACGGGCGCGCGAAGAGGGTCTGATAATTGTTCGACGCGGGCGTGCTGATCGACGCGGTCACGCGTTCGCCCTTGGCGGGGACGATCGCGGCCAGCCAATATTTGTCGGTGAAGCCGAGCCAGCCGGCCGAGCTGTATTTGAAGGTCTCTCCGGCATCGAGATCCTTATAGTCGACGTCGAACTCGGATTTGCCGTCGACGAAGCCGGTCGGACCGATGTGGTTGGTCCAGCTCGTCTGCTCGTGCGGGTCGGTCGGCTTGCCGAGGCGATCGATCAGCGCATAGCTGCTCGCGCTGACCGGCGCGGTGCCGGTGTTGGCGATCGTCTGCTTCGCGGTGATCAGATAGTTGGCGTCGATGCTATAGTCGATACGGAAGGTCTGGCCCGTGGCGTTCGCCCAGCTGAGCGTCACCGGCGTCGTCGGCGTCAGCCTGGTGCCGGTCGCGGTCCAGAGCGTGTTCGGTCCCGGAACCTGCACGCCCTGCGCGGCCGCCCAGCCGACGCTCGCGAAATAGGAGGCCTTGGTATTGCCCGGCGCAAAGAGGCGCACCGGCGGCGCGTTCTTTTTGATGGTCTGGCGATATTTGGTGAGCGTGATGTCGTCGATGCGCGCGCCGACGAGGTTGATCGAGCCGGCGACCGCCGGGGTTTCGATCGGGATGCGGTTTGCCGACGCGACCGCCGCCTCGACCGGCACGATCGCCTGCGCGCCCGGCGCCGCCGTCGCCGTGCCGGGCGTCGGCAGCGCGGCCGGCTGGCCCGGCGTTGCCGTCGTCGCCGTGGGCGAACCCGCGACCGTCTTCGTCACATCGGGCTTTGCCGGGGTGGGGAAGAATTTATCCGAAACGAAGCTCCACCCCAGCAGGATGGCCGCCGACAGCAAGATTGCCGTGATCCAGTTACGCTTGTCGTCCACGCTCTTCGGTCTCTCTTCGTCTCAAAATGTCGGGATAGGCCGTGCTCAAGGCACGGGGTCATAGCCGTGACCGCCCCAAGGATGGCAGCGCAATAGCCGCTTTGTCGCCAGCCAGCCACCCTTGATCGCACCATGGCGTTTCAGCGCGACGATCGCATATTCGCTGCACGAAGGGGCGTAGCGGCAGGTCGGCGGCAGGATGCGCGACGGGCCGAGCTGCCAGCCCCGCGCGATCAGAATGAGCAGGCGGGCGATCATGCAGAAGGCCCGGAAAACTGCGTAACTTCACTCGCGATTGCACTTTTTTCGTCACCCCGATGAAGTCGGCGGTGCCGAAGGATGCGAGCCGAAGTCGCCGAAAACCGCGGAACTTCATTCGCAAACGGCATTTGCCGCGGCTGAGGAAAGGCGATCATGGGCTGGTCGCCAACTTCTTCGCGGCGCGCTTCAGCGCCGAATCGAGATGTTCGCCGAGGTCGGCGAAGGCGATGTCGTTGCCGCCGGGGCGGCCGATCAGCACATGGTCGGCGCCGGCGATCCCCGATTCGGGGAGCGCGGTGCGGGCCAGCGCGCGCAGCCGCCGCTTCATGCGGTTGCGGGTGACGGCATTGCCGACTTTCTTGCTGACCGTAAAGCCGATGCCCGGCTGATCGTCACCATCGTCGCGCAGGCGGACGAGGAGAACGAAGCCGGGCATGGGAAAGCGAAGGCCGCGGTTGGCGGCCAGAAATTCGCTGCGTTTTGAAAGCGTTCGCACCAGCCCAGATCCTACCAGGCTTGGCAGCGAAGTGCCGGCTGTCAGGCCGACAGCTTCTTGCGGCCCTGGGCGCGACGGTTGGCGAGAACCTTGCGGCCGCCGACGGTCGCCTTGCGGGCGCGGAAGCCGTGACGGCGCTTGCGCACGAGGTTGCTCGGTTGATAGGTGCGCTTCATCGCGGTTTTCCCTAGATATCGTCAAATGCTGTAACAGAAAAGGGCCGCCAAGCGTGGGCGGCCACTGTTGGAGGCGCGGATAAGCAAGAGTCGGGGGAAAGTCAATCGCCATCTGGCGTCTCCAGCGCGGCGCGCGCGCGGCGGCGCGCGGCGCTGACCCGGCGCATGATCCGGTCGGCGCGATCGCCATAGCCGGGGTGGCTGCGCTTGAAGCGGACATAACGGCGTTTGGCCCAGGCGCTGTTCTGGAGGCAGAGCATCAGGCCGACGGGGAAGAGGATGATGAAGCCGGGGCCCGGCAGAATGCCGACGATCGGCGAGGCGACGATCAGCAGCGCGCCGACGACGAACAGCGCGAGGCGGATCTGCGCATTGCGCCTCAATCGTTGGTAAAGGCTGCGCTTTGCCATGGAAGGCGATGTGGGGAGGTCGCGGGTGAGTTGCAAGTATAAAACACGTCGCGCGCAATACCCTAGCGTCATCCCGGCGAGGCCGGGATCTCACCGTAGCGCCGTCGGGCCGCGGCGAGACCCGGCCTTCGCCGGGGTGACGCAAGCTGGAAATCAGTTCAGCGTGACGAAGCGCGCCATGTCGTCGCGCGTCAGGTAGCGAACGTCGTCGAAAGGCGTCGCATTGGTGAGCGCGTAGAAAGCGCGCGCCTTGGCATCGTCCATGCCCATTTCGCGGTAATAGCCGATATATTCGGCGTGGACCGGATCGTTCGCGGGATAATCGTTCGCCTCGCGGCCAGTCTCGTCGGCCCAGCTGTGGACGCCGAATTCCGCATCGGGAGCGGCGCGGCGGGTGCTTCCGGCGAGCCAGAGCTCGACTGCACCCGACCGCACCGAGCCGCCGCTCGGGACGACGGTTTCCAGACCCGCCCGGCGGATCGCGCGGGCGAGGATCAGGTTCGCTTCCTCGTCCAAGCTGCCGGGGCAGTCGATCATTTCGAGGCGCTTCAAATGCGGATAGGCCGCGAGCATCGCAGCGAACTGGCGCGGCGTCGACGAGGTGACGTCGCCCGCCATGCGGATCGTCCTATCGTCGACGACGGTGAAGGGGCCGAAATTCGCCTTGGCGCGGCCAAGCGTCGCGAGGGAGGCGGACGGAGCATAGCGCCGCGTCGCGCCGAGATCGGGGTCCGCGGCTAGCGCTTCGTCGTCCAGGAGCGCGGCGTTTTCATCGATATAGTCGCCGCCGTCCTCGTCGCCGAGGCCTTCATCGCCCGCGTCATACGTCCAGGTCACCGTCGTCGTGGTGACGGTCACGACCTGCTGCGCATGGGCCGGTGCGAACGCCAGCACCGCCGCGAAAGCGGCGACGATCAGCGTGCGGACGAACGCTTGAATCGAGACGGACGGCGAAATCATGCCGCCGGTTTCGCGCGGGCGCGATGACCAAATGGCAAAGCGGCAGCGTCAGCGCGGCGTTAACCGCGTTTCGGGACGGGTTTTGCTGGCTCGATCGTCATCCCGGCGAAGGCCGGGATCTCAACCTAGGGGCCATGACGCACCGGCGAGATCCCGGCCTCCGCCGGGATGACGGAAAGGGTTGAGTTCAGTCCTCCTCGCAAAGCGCCTTCAATTGTTCGGCGACCGCTTTCCAGCCGTCGACGAAGCCCATCTCTTCGTGCTGCTTTTGCGCCTCGTCGGTCCAGTGGCGCGCCCAGCCGGTGAAGCGGGTGCCGTCGCCTTCGGGCGCGATTTCCCAGCCGCCGATCATGAAGGGGGTCCCCGCGGTGAGGCGGCCGCTTGCGTCGCGGACCACCGCGTCGGTCGTGACGAAACGCGTGCCCGGCACCACCTCGAGGAAGATGCCGTCGGTCGGCATCGTCTCGCCCTCGGGGCCGTGCATCGTCATCGCGCAGCGCCCGCCGCTTTTGAGATCGAAGTCGTCGAGCGTGACGGTCCAGGGCTTCGGACACCACCATTCGGCGGTGCGCTCGGTCATCACCTGCCATACCTTGTCGGGGGCGGCGTCAATCAGCGTCGTCACGGACAGTTCGCGCGGGGAATCGGTCATGTTTCTCTCCATTATGTTTTCGGGGGGGTCAGTCGCGGTCGGGGGCGCCGAGCGGGAAATAGGCGCGGTACGGCCGGGCCTCCTCGACGCAGCGCGACACCGTCGGATGCGCGAGCAGGCGGGCGCGATAGGCGCTGAGATTCTCGTAGGTCTCGGGGATGCGGTGCACCCAGTCGGCGTAGAAGAGCGAGGGCGCGGCGGCGCAATCGGCCAGGGTGAAGCCATAGGGCGTCGCCCAGCCGCCGCCCGCGAGCTCCTTGTCGAGCCAAGCGTAGATCGTGTCGAGCCGCGCCTTCGCGCCCTCGACGATCGACTCCACATGACCCGCGGGACCGCGGATCGCGTCGTTCACGACCTGCTGCATCTGGCCCATCACATGATGGTCGAAGATGCGGTCGAAGAAGCGAACCTTGAGCGCCCCGTCGAAATCCTGCGGGATCAGCCGCGGTTCGGGGGCGAGATGGTCGAGATATTCGATGATGATCGAGGATTCGAACCAGGGCGTGCCGTCGTGGACGAGCAGCGGGAATTGCCCCACCGGCCAATGCGCCCTGAGCTCGGGCATATGATCGGGGAACGCCGGGTCGACCGAGCGATAGTCGAAATCGAGCCCCTTTTCGTAAAGCGCGATCAGCACCTTCCACGTGTAGGAAGAAAAAGGATGGCCGTAAAAGATCAGCATCAAGGGGCGTCCTTGCGGGTCAGCCATGCCAGCGGCAGGCCGATGAAGACAATGTGCGGGAAGAGGGCGACCAGCCCCTTGACGAGATCCGGCGGCGGGAAGGGCGCGCCGAAGCGCAGCGGCAGGACGATCGCATTCATCACCAGATAAAGGCCGAAACCGTAAAGGGTTCCGGTGAGCCACCAGGGATGGCGCAGCGCCGGGATACGACGAACCGCGAAGAACCAGAAGCCGACCATCGCACCCATGATGGCGAAATGCGTCGCGAGACCGGCGAGGGCACCGCCGAACCCCCAGTCCCCCGCGCCGTCGCCGAACGGCCCCTTGGCGACGCCGCGCAGCATCCTGCCGGGGTCGCTCCCCGCGAGCACGCTCCACACCGCCGCGTAGGCGATGTCGAGCGTGCCGCAGAGCAGCCACGCGAAGAGGAACGGGTTACGCCGCGCCAACGCCTTCGCCCCGGATCGCGGCTTCGATCGCCGCGACGTCGATCTTCTTCATCGTCATCATCGCCTCGAACGCGCGCTTGGCGGCGGCCTGATCGCCGCTTGTCATCACATCGGTCAGCGCGCGCGGGGTGATCTGCCACGAGATGCCCCATTTGTCCTTGCACCAGCCGCACATGCTTTCTTGGCCGCCATTGCCGACGATCGCGTTCCACAGGCGGTCGGTTTCCTCCTGCGTGTCGGTGTGGACCTGAAAGGAAAAGGCCTCGCTATGCTTGAAGGTCGAGCCGCCGTTGAGCCCGATGCAGGGGTAACCCAGCACGGTGAAATCGACGGTGAGGACATCGCCTTCCTTGCCGCTGGGATTGTCGCCCGGCGCGCGGTGGATGCCGCCGACGCTGCTGTCGGGGAAGGTCGCGGCATAGAAGTTCGCCGCTTCCTCGGCATCCTTGTCGTACCAGAGGCACAACGTTGCTTTGCTCGACATCATTTCTCTCCCTTGATCGGGCTGCCGATCGACCAGAGATGGCCGAACGGATCCTTCACCTGCGCGTAGCGGTCGCCCCAGAAGGCATCGTGCGGTTCGAGCGTCGACGACGCGCCCGCGGCGATCGCGCGCTGGAACCAATTGTCGGTGTCGTCGACGTGCAGGTGCAGCGTGGTGCCGGTCGGCGCGCTCATCGCGTGGCCGCTATATTCGGGGAAATCGTCGTGCAGCATCAGCGACGCGCCGTTGACATGCAGGTGCGCATGCAGGAAGCGCACGCCGTCTTCGGCGGGCACGCGGACGAGCTCGGTCGCGCCGAACGCCCGCTGGTAGAAGTCGATCGCTTCGCCGCCGCGCCTGTCGGGGATCGCGATATGCGGAGTCAGGCCGCCGGTCGGGGCCGTATTTGCGGGGGTGTCCATATCGTCTCTCCCTTATGACTTGCGGGGGCCGACAAGGCCGAAGGCCGCGCCCTGCGGGTCGAGGCCGTTCATCGCATATTCGCCGCCCGGGATTTCCATCGGCCCGTTGGTAATCGTGCCGCCGTTCGCGGTCACCGCCGCCTGCGCGCGATCGATATCGTCGACACCGATATAGAAGGTCCACATCGATGCGGGCATGCCGGGCATCAGCGGCATGATCGCGCCGAGGCTGACATCGCCGCGCTGGATGAAGCGGTAGGCGCCCATGTCGCCCATATCCATCTCGCCATTCTGGCCCCAGCCGAAATGCCCGGTGTAGAAGGCCGTCGCGCCGTCGGGGTCGCTCGTCGCGAGTTCGTTCCAGCGGATGCGCTGCGGCTGGTCGACCGAAAAGACGTCGCTTTCCTGCCCCTCCATGCCCGGCGGCGGGGCCGGGTCCATGATATAGAAGGGCGCCCCCTGCGGATCGGTGACCATCGCGATGCGCCCCACCGGGATGTCGGTCGCGTCCATCTGGACGCTGCCGCCGTCGGCCTTGATCGCCGCGATCTTCGCATCGACGTCTTTCGTGTGAATATAGCCGATCCAGAGCGGCCGCGCGCCGCCGGCGAGCATGTCGGCACCCAGCGCGAGCACGCCGCCCGCGTTGCCGCCATCGCTGCGCCCGATCATGCGATAATCCATATCGCCGGCGGCGGGGTCACGCTCGGACGCGATCGTCCAGCCGACGACGGCACCATAAAAGCGCGCGGCGCCCGCCGGGTCGGGAGTCATCAGTTCGTACCAGATGAAGTTCGATGCGTCGGTCATTGTCTCTCTCCTGGGGGTGCGGCCGGGTATCAGGCCTCGACGATCGGTTCGAAGCCGCCGTAGATCATGCGCTTGCCGTCGAAGGTCTGGTCGGCGGGGTCGTGCTTCATTCGCTCGTCGGCCATGACCTTGTCCCATGCCTGGGCGCGCGCGTCCTTGCTGGGCCATTCGATCCAGCTGTAAACCACCGTCTCGCCGTCCTGCCGGTGCGCGGCGCGATGATAATCGGTGACCTTGCCGTCGGGAACGTCGTCGCCCCACGCCTCGACCACGCGCGTCGCGCCATATTCGATGAACACGTCGGACGCCTTTTTCGCGGCTTCGCGATAGGCCTCCTTTTTGCCGTCGGGAACGGGAACGACGAAGCCGTCGACATAGCCCATGGCGCCGTCGCCGCGATCGTCGATCAGCGAGTCGAAGCCCGCGAAGATCATCCGCATCCCGTCGAACGGCATGTTCGCGCCCATCGCCTCCATGCGCGGATCGCTCATCATCTTTTGGGTCGCGGCGTCGCGGGTCGCGCGGTCGGGATATTCGAACCAGCTGAAGACGACGGTCTCGTCGGGCTTTGCCTGCACCGCCCCCCTGAAGTCGTTCACCTTGCCGTCGGGGACATCGTCGCCCCAGCATTCGACCATCCGGCTCGCGCCGAATTCGCGGAACAGCGGCGCGGCGTCGGCCGCGTGCTTGCGATAGGCTTCCTTGTTGGCGGTCGGCACCGCGAGCACAAATCCTTCGACATAGGTCATCTTTACTCTCCTCAGGGGGTTTGGAGGGGGTTTCAGGCGGCGGGTGGGCCCGCTTCTTCGCTGAAGGTGGCCAGCTGCGCGGCGAGCGCGCGCTGGAAGGCGGGGCGGGCGAGGCAGCGGTCGAGGTACGCCTGCAGCCGCGGCTGTTCGGCGATGAGGCCCGCCTCGACCGCCTCGCGCAGCACGGTCGCCATCGCAATGTCGGCGACGGTGAATTCGCCGACAAGATACGCCTTGTCGCCGATCGCGTCGTTCAGACGGCCGAGACGGCCCTGGATGAACTCGATCAGGCTCGGCCGGCGGAGCTTCGCCCACTCCTCGTCCTTCGCGAACAAATCGACATTGCCGAGTTCGAACAGCATCGGCTCGACGCTGTTATAGGCGGCGAACAGCCACGCGAGCGTGCTGGCGCGCGCCTGCGGATCGCGTGGCATCAGCCGCGCGTCCTTTTCGGCGAGGTGGAGCAGGATCGCGCCGCTTTCAAAGAGGCGGATGCCGCCGTCGCACAGCACCGGAACCTGGCCCCACGGCTGGAAGAGGAAATGGTCGGCGGGGCGGTTGACCGCGCTGATCAGATGCTCGGCATAGTCGAGGCCGATTTCCTCGCACGCCCAGCGCGGACGGAGGTCGCGGACGAAGCCGCGCGCGAAGTCGGGCACCCAGTCGAAGGCGGTGACTTCGAGTTTGCTGTCGGGATCCACGGGCATGGTCAGCTCCTTTTCCCTTTGATGTAGGCGACGATCGACATCGCGTGGCCGTGGCCGAGGGCGAAATCCTGCTTGAGCCAGTCGGTGATCGCGGTCGCCTTGACGCCGGGGGCGAGGCCGTTCGCGTCGGCGAGGCCGTGTTCGATGGCGTGGGTTTTCAGATCGTCGGCCGACTTGCCCGTCTTCGCCGCGACATTGTCGAGATACGCCTGGAAGCTCATGTGCCAGCTCCCGTCAGGCGGCGGTTTCGGGAACCGGCGCGTCGCCGTTCGCGACCGCGGGGTCCATCCAGAAGGGGCCCCAGACATGGCCGTCGGGGTCGAGGATGTCGCGCCCGTACATGAAGCCGTGATCCTGCACCGGATTGACGTCGGCGGTGCCGCCGGCGGCGCCGCCGGCCTCGACCATCGCATCGACCGCTTCGCGGCTGCCGAGCGCCAGCGCGAGCGACACCTCGCTCGATCCGGGCGCGGCGATCGGGCGGTCGGTGAAGCTCTTCCACTTGTCGCGGGTCAGGATCATCACGAAGATCGTGTCCGACCACACCATCGCGGCGGCGGTGTCGTCGCTGAAACGCGGTTCGTTGGTGAAGCCGAGTGCCTCGTAAAAGGCCTTCGATCTCGCGAGATCGGCGACGGGCAGGTTCACGAAGATCATCCTGGGGGTATCGGCCATGCTCTCTCTCCTCATGTCCGCCCGAACAGCATCCGGACGTAACGCTTCAGATGGGTGACGGTCCCGCGCGCAATCGCCGGGTCGTTCGTGGTTTTCGCCAGGACGAAGGCGCCCTGCAGCACCGACTGGACATGCTGGGCGAGGCCGATCGCGGTGACGCCGTCGGGCACGCCATACACGTCGATCGCCGCCTGGATGTCGGGGGCGAGCGCCTCGCAATAGGCGTTGATGCTGGCCTCGCACGCGGCGCGGATGCGGTCGCTGGTCGCATAGGCCTCCTGCACCATCGTGCCCACGAAGCAGGTATAATCCTCGGTCGGGCCGTCGAGCATCGCCAGGCGGAAATCGATATGGCCGAGCAGCCGGTCGAGCGGATCGTCGAGGCGGTTGGGCGGCGCGAGTTCGAACATCGGCCGCGCGCGCTCGGTCCAGCCCTCGGCGGCGGCGACCGCCAGCGCTTCCTTCGAGTCGAAATGGTGGAAGAAGGCGCCCTTGGTGACCCCGGCGACCGCGCAAATCTCGTCGACGCTGGTCGCGGCATAGCCTTGCTTGCGCACTGTGGCGTGCGCCGCGGCGATCAGCGCGGCGCGGGCGCTGCCGCGCGGGGCGCGCGCCTTGGGGGTTGGGATGGGGCGAGTCGTGATCATGCGAATCTACATACCGACCAGTTGGTATGTTGTCAAACCGCCTGCGATCGATCGCGCCAAGGCGGCGCTAAATTGACTCGACCTTTCCACCGCTTGGCGTAAGAGGGGATGGGAACAAAGGGGGATCATGGTCGCGATCGTTTCAACCGTCGCCTATCTCGGCATCGACGCGCGCGGGGTCGAGGTGCAGTGCCAGATCACGCCCGGCATGCCGCGCTTCGTCGTCGTCGGCCTGCCCGACAAGGCGGTCGGCGAGAGCCGCGAGCGCGTGCGCGCCGCGATCGCCGCGATTGGCCTGTCGCTGCCGCCCAAGGTGATCACGGTGAACCTGTCGCCCGCCGACCTGCCCAAGGAAGGGTCGCATTATGATTTGCCGATCGCGCTCGCGCTGTTGGGCGCGATGGGGGTGATCGATGCCGAGACGCTGAGCAGCTATGTGGTCGTCGGCGAGCTCGGGCTCGACGGGCGGGTGGCGGCGTCGCCCGGCGTGCTGCTTGCCGCCATTCACGCCGGCAGCGTCGAGCGCGGGCTGATCTGCCCGGCCGCGCAGGGGCCCGAGGCGGCGTGGGCCGGGCATGTCGAGGTGCTGGGCGCGCCCGACCTCCTGTCCTTGCTCGGCCATTTTAAGGGCAGTGCGCCGCTGCTCCCGCCGGTGCCCGGCGAGGTCGAGGCGCCGGTGCGCAGCGCCGACCTGTCGCAAGTGAAGGGGCAAGAGACCGCCAAGCGGGCGCTCGAAATCGCCGCGGCGGGCGCGCATAATCTGATGATGTCGGGCCCGCCGGGCGCGGGAAAGTCGCTGATGGCGGCGTGCATGCCGGGCATATTGCCTGACCTGACCCCTGCCGAAGCGCTGGAAGTGTCGATGATCGCCTCGGTCGCGGGGACGCTCGAGGGCGGGCGGCTCGTGCGCGCGCGGCCGTTTCGCGCTCCCCACCATTCGGCGTCGATGCCCGCGCTCGTCGGCGGCGGGCTACGCGTCCGGCCGGGCGAGGTCAGCCTCGCGCATCTGGGCGTGCTGTTCCTCGACGAGCTGCCCGAATTCCAGCGCGGCGTGCTCGACAGCCTGCGCCAGCCGCTCGAAACCGGCGAGGTCAGCGTCGCGCGCGCCAACGCGCATGTGACCTTTCCGGCGCGCGTCCAGCTCGTCGCGGCGATGAACCCGTGCCGCTGCGGCCATCTCGGCGATCCGGCGCTTGCGTGCAGCCGCGCGCCGCGCTGCGCCGCCGACTATCAGGCGAAGCTGTCGGGGCCTTTGCTCGACCGTATCGACTTGCATGTCGAGGTCGAAGCGGTGAGCGCCGCCGACCTCGTCCTGCCGCCGCCCGCCGAGGGCAGCGCCGAGGTTGCGGCACGCGTCGCGGCGGCGCGCGATATTCAGACCGCGCGCTATGCCGATCACAAGGCGCGGACCAATGCCGAGATCGAGGGCGAGCTGCTCGAAGCCGTCGCGACCCCCGACGAACCGGGCCGCAAGCTGCTCGCGCAGGCCGCCGAAGCGATGCGCCTTTCGGCACGCGGCTACACCCGCATCCTCCGCGTCGCGCGCACGATCGCCGACCTGGCGGGCGCGGACAGCATCGGCCGCATCCATATCGCCGAGGCGCTGAGCTATCGCCGGCAGGCGCCGCGGGCCTGACGCATGGACAAGATCGCCTTCGACGCGCAGATCATCGAGTGGCGCGGGCCGCCGCCTTATCTGTTTGCGGTCGTTCCCGATGAGCATATCGCCGCCATCCGCTACGCCGCGCTGACCGAAAGCTATGGCTGGGGGGTGGTGCCGGTGGTCGTGCGGGTCGGGGCGACCGACTTTACCACGTCGCTGTTCCCGCGTGACGGCGGCTATCTGGTGCCGGTCAAGGTCGCGGTGCAGCGCGCCGAGGGCATCGGCCGCGGCGACCGGATCAAGGTGCTGATGCGCGTCGGGCGGCCGCAAAGTTAAAGACGGTAAAGATTTTCCAAATATTTTGGTGCAATAGGGACCGCATGACGGGGGATGGGACATATCTGAAGCACATGTGGGGCCGGCTCGCGCTCGGCCTTGCGCTGCTCGTGCTGTCGCTGTCGGCCGCGCCTGCGAGCGCCGAAACGCTGAAGGTCGATCGCGGGCTGTGCCACGCCGAAACTGGTCTCGACACGCCGGACAGCAGCCTGTCGTCGCTGCAATTTTCCTGTAACGGCACGCCCGCCGGCTATCATGACGCGAGCCTGTGGCTGCGCGCCGAGCCCGGGCGGGTGCCGGATTGGCGGAACGACGTCGCGCTGATGGTTCACCAGTCGCGGTTCGACCGGCTGGCGGTCGCCTTCACCTATGCCGACGGGCAGGTGCGCTGGCAGCAGGTGCTGCAGGGCGATTACGGGCCGCACTGGCGCGCGGGCGGGCAGATCATGTTCGATGCGCCCGAACGGAGCGTTGCGCTCACCGGCATCACGCTCCGCTTCGACCGGCTTGCGAGCCTGGGTTTGCTGCGCGCGCGGCTGGTGCCGAAGGGCGACGCCGTCGTCCAGTCGACTGGCATGGCGGTCACGATCGGCGCCGCGCTGACGCTGCTGCTCGTCAGCGGCATCTACAGCCTGTCGCTCGCGGTCGCGGTGCGCCGGCAATATCTTGCGTGGCAGGCCGGTTGGTCGGCGACGATGCTGCTCTGGGGTGCGGTCTGGTCGCAGGCGCATCTGGGGCTGGCGCCCGGCCTCGCCGGCACGGTGTCGGCGCAAATCGCGACTTTCCTTGCCTGCTCGGCGGTCGCGATCGCGACGGCGAGCGCCATCCTCGCGGTCGATCCTGAAATCGTGGCGCGGCGGCTGCGCGTGGCCGCGCTGGGGCTCGGCGGCTTCGTCGGCGTGATCGGCGTGCCGCTGGCGCTGATCCGCAGCGAAAATCTGGCGCAATGGGGCGACATATTGGGGCTGATCATTATCGCCGACCTGATCGCCGTCGCAGCCTATCTGGGCCTCGCCTGGCGGCGCGGCTCGGTCGAGGCGCGCGACTTTCTGGCCGCCTGGTGCCTGCCGATGGCGGTGCTCGCCTTCATCCATGTCGTCGACGTCGACGACAGCCTGTGGGGCGGCGGGTCGAAGATCATGGTGCTGCTCGCCGCGACCTGGCAGGCGCTGTGGCTCTCGGCCTCGGCAACGCGGCGGCTCGCCCTGCTTCGGGTCGAACGGGACAGCGCGCGCGCGTCGGAGGCGCTGGCGCAGCAACTCGCGCGGCGCGATCCGTTGACCGGGTTGCTGAACCGGCGCGGCTTTGTGGAGAGCGTGACGCCTTTGCTCGATCGCGCGCGCGCCGACGATTTGTCGGCCGCGCTGCTGCTCGTCGATATCGACCGTTTCAAGTCGATCAACGACGTTCATGGCCATGATGCGGGCGATGCCGTGCTGTGCGAGGTCGCGCGGCGGATCGAACGCTGGGAGGGGCCGATGTGCACCGTCGCGCGGCTCGGCGGCGAGGAGTTCGGGCTGCTGACCATCGGAATGGAAGGGATCGTGCTCGCGCGCTTCGCCGAAAGCGTGCGGCGCGGCATCGCCGCGTGCGATCATAGCGTGGTGATCGGCGAGGGCAGCGTGACGGGCAGCGTCGGGGTCGCCGAAGTGCGCCCGGCGGGCGATTTCCAGCAGCTCTACCGGCTGGCCGACGAAGCGCTCTACGACGCGAAGCGCGGCGGGCGCGACTGCGTCGTCGTGCAGCGCTGCGTCAACGGCCCCCCGGGCGAAGCCCCGGACCGCGAGGCGGCGCTGTCGAGTTGACGATTATATCCGTTGCCAACCCGCATGGGACGGCGGCTTTGGGATAGGAAGCCGACGCGCTCGTCTGTGATCCCTGGCGAAAGCCGGGGTCCAAGGAAGTCTGAACCAAGCGTCGAGTTGCGCCGCCCTGGGCCCGGTTTTCGCTGGCGATCACGATGGCAGCAACCGGTCGTAACCGTCCCGGCAGTTCGCTCAAAGACCGAGCGACTTGTTCTCAACGACTTCGAGCGGCGGCGGCGATTTCACCGCGCCGGCGCGGCGGTGCGACAGCTTGCCTTCGACCTTGCCGCCATTTTCGATCGTGATCGTTTCATAGATCACGTCGCCGGTAATGCGCGCGGTCGCGTGGACGATCAGCGTCTTGGCTTCGATCGACCCGTCGAGCAGGCCCGCGATCTTCGCGGTGTCTGCGGTCACCGCGCCCTTGATTTCGCTCGCCTCGCCCTGGACGAGGTTGGCGCATTTGAGGTCGCCCTCGATCTTGCCGTCGATGTGCAGATCGACGCTCGCCGCGACGTTGCCGGTAATGACGACATCCGATCCGAGGACCGAGAAGGTCGTGTGGCGCGCGCCGCTCGCCATCTTAGCGGGCACCGTTGGCAGCGACGGAACCGACTCGCTGTCGGGCGTCGTCTTTGACTTCGAGAACATCGGCTTTGGCCTCCAGGAAACGGCGCGGGTTGACCGCGACCCCGTTCAAACGAACTTCGAAATGAAGATGGCTGCCGGTCGAACGGCCGGTCGAACCCATCTTCGCGATCTGCTGGCCGGCCGCCACCTGGCTGCCGACGCGGGTGGTGAAGCCCGACAAGTGGGCGTAGCGGGTCAGGATGCCCTGGCCATGGTCGACCTCGACGACATTGCCATAGCCCGACTTCTGACCGACGAAGACGACGCGGCCGGGCGCGGCGGCCACGATTGGGGTGCCGATCGGGCCGCGGAAGTCGAGGCCGGCGTGCATCGCGCCGGCACCGGTGAACGGATCGCTGCGATAGCCGAAGCTCGACGTCATCATCAGCACGTCGGCGGGCTTGCCCGAGGGAACGGCGACGAGCGTGCGTTCGAGCACTTCCATGCGGAACAGCGCGCCTTCGAGCGCGGCGAATGAGGCACCGAGCGCCTTCGCCTTGCCCATCTTGCCGCGGTACGGAATGAAGGGACCACCGCGGCCGGCCGCGGCATTGCGGACAAGGCCCTTGGGGTCGAGCCCGAGCTGCGCGACCGCGACTTCGGCCTTGGCGGCGCGTTCGTTGACGGCGGCGAGCAGGCGGCCGGCGAAGGCCTCCTGACGCTGTTCGATGCGTGCGAGCGCCTGCGCCTCGGGGGGCAGGTTCGGATCGATCGCGCTGGTTTCGAGGGCTGCGGGTTCGGCCTTGGCCTCGCTGCCGATTTCCGGCGTCACCGCCGCGGGCTCGACACCGAAATGATCGGCGGACCATTGTTCGAGCTGTTCCTGCCGCTCTTCGAGGTCGGCGGCGGTTTCGGCGACGCGGTCGCGATATTTGGCGATGCGCGCTTCCGACGCCGCGGCCGCCGCCGCCTTTTGCGCGACCTCGGCGCGTTCGCCCGAGGTCAGCAGCTGGTTCGCGAGGATGGCGAGCGTGATGCCCGCCCATGCGAGCAGGACCGCGCCCGTGATCAGCGCGACGCGCTTTTGCCAGACGGCGGAAATACGAATGAAACGCACATGACCGTGCGTGCGAACGAAGATTTCATGGTCCTGAAACAGCGCAGAAATACGCTGCCGCAAATCGCGCAGGCCCGTGGTTTTCGAAGACAAGTGGCGACCCCATCTTGTTATATTGTGGAGCCCTCCGCCCCGACTTGATGGGCGCCTTATCAGCGCAAGGTTGTACTTGCGAATCTTTGCTCGGCGACTCGCGCCGAGTCGAAAAGGACTCGCGGTGAACGGTGTTGTGGGGCGGTAACAGTGCCATTTTGGCTCGATTCTGCGCTGCGAATCGGGTGTTAACATTGACGGCTTGCTTACCATTTCGGCGTAGGGGAGAGCGGTGACCCATATGCCCAAAATCACCCCCGCCGAAGGCGCAAATGCCGTGGAAGAACAGGCGCCTGTGAGCCGCCAGCGGCCGCGCTCGGCGGTCAGCGCCGCGGTCGGGCTCGTCGGTCTGATCGGGCTGCTCTCCTATTTGCTGATCGCGCGCTATGCCCCTGAAATCGCGGCGTGGCTCGGCGTCGACTGGGGGAACCGGGGCGTGATGGACGGGCCGAATTCGGCGATTGCCAGCGTGCTCGCCTGCGGTATGCCGATGGTTTTGTGGTCGGTCTTCGTCGACAAGGTGCATCGCAATCCTTCGACCGGCATCGACTGGAGCCTGCGCCGTCCGTGGCGCGAGACGCTCGACATCAGCCTGACCAAACTCGCGGGCCTGTGGGCGACCTGGGCGCTGATCGCGGGCTTCTATGCGACAATGCGCTATTATTGGGAGGGCAATTACGCCTTTTCGATGGACCTGCTGACACGCGTCGCGCCGTGGCTGCTGCTGGTCTCGGTGCCCTATATGCTGTGGCTCGACCGGCGCATGGTCGAGCCCCGCGACGGCTGTTACCAGTTCGGCCGCTGGATGATTGCAGGCCCGAAAGCGGGTAGGGGTCAGCCGGTCGACGGCCGCGCGATCGGCCATCATTTCCGCGCCTGGGCGGTGAAGGGCTTTTTCACCGCCTTCATGCTGTCGATCGTGCCGGGCAATTTCGCGTCGCTGGTCGGCGTGCCGATGAGCGAGATGCTCGCCAATCCCTATATGACCGGGGTCTGGGCGATCAACGTGCTGTACCTGGTCGACGTCCATATTGCGACCGTCGGCTACATCCTGACGATGAAACCGCTCGATTCGCACATCCGGACGGCGAACCCCTATTTCATGGGCTGGGTCGCGGCGCTTGCCTGTTACCCGCCCTTCCTGCTGATGAACGGCGGGCCGCTCGACTATCAGGTCAATGGCGCCGACTGGGGCTATTGGCTGGCGGGGCACGACACGCTGATGACGGTCTGGGCGGTGGTGCTGTTCCTGCTGGTCGCGGTCTATGCCTGGGCGACGATGGCGTTCGGCATCCGCTTTTCGAACCTGACGCACCGCGGCGTGATCACGCACGGGCCGTATAAATTCACCCGGCACCCCGCCTATGTGTCGAAGAATTTGAGCTGGTGGGTCGGCTCGCTGCCCTTCCTCGTCACCGCGGGCGGTGCGGTCGAGGCAGTGCGCAACACGCTGCTGCTGGCGGCGGTCAGCGGCATCTATTACTGGCGCGCGAAGACCGAGGAGAAGCATCTTCTCGCCGATCCGGCCTATCAGGCCTATTGGAGCTGGGCGCAGGCGCATGCCTTCGTCCCCCGGCTGTTCGGCAGGCTGAGCGGGCGCTCACGTCCGCTCATCCGCCTCGACCCAGATCCGCGCGTCGGACCGGTCGCCTGATGCGGGTGAGCGCCGGCAGGCGCCCACCCCGTTTCATCAGAATTTGAAGCCTGCCTCGACGCCCCAGATGCGGGGTTCGTTGACGTAGCTCGTCAGGTTGTTGAAATCGATGCCGCCGGTCGGCGAGGCGTCGTTCGTGATGTTGCGCACGAAGCCCGCAATATCGAAGCGGTCGGTGCGATAGCCGACGCGCAGGCCGCCCTCGATCATCTTGTCGTCCGAGAATTCGACCGACTGATACAGGAAGAACTGGATCTTCGAGCGGTAATACCAGTCGGTGAACGCGTAGATCGCGCCGTCGCCGACGGGAATTTCATAGCCCGCGGTCCAGTTGAGCGTCCATTTCGGCGACTGCGGCAGCTGGTTGCCGTCGATCGAATAGATGCCGGGGCTGCCCGGGCGCACCGGGTCGAGCACGGTGCACGGCGTCGCCGAGCCGCAGCCCGCGACGAAGGCGCCCGCATCGTCGATCTTGGCGATGTTCCAGGCGCCGCCGACCGAGAAGGTCAGCCCGCGGGCGGGCGCCGCCTGCAGTTCGGCCTCGATGCCATGGCCCTTGGCGTCGACGTTGAGCAGGCTGGCGACGTTCGAGGTGCCGCCGACCGCGGTCAGCTGCAGGTCCTTGGTGTCGAAATAATAGCCGGTCAGGTTGAAGCGGACGCGGTTGTCGAGGAAGGCGGTCTTGATGCCGGCCTCGTACGACATCGTCTCTTCCTGGTCGGCGGTCGAGATGCTGCGCGAGAAGGTCAGGCGGCCCTGCACCGACGGCGCGCGATAGCCGCGTGCGACGCGGGCATAGATCGTCAGGTCATCCGACGCCTCATAGGTCGCGCTGGCGTCCCATGTCAGCAGCTTGCCCTTGACCTTGGCGGCCTGCGGCGGGACCGGGGTGTTCGGATTGACGACGAAGATCGGCCGCGTTTCGACCGGACGCGAGGCGACGAAATCGCGCGTGTCGTGGTTGTAGCGCGCCCCGGCCTGCAGCTTGAAGCCGTTGTCGAACGCGTAATTGACCGAGCCGAAGAGGCCATAGGCTTCGCTGTCCTGACGCTGGATCGCGATCGCCGACGGGGTCGCATCGGTCGGGCCGCCGAATTCGAAGCTCGAGATGTCGAGCTTTTCGTCGAAATAGAAGGCGCCGAACTGGTAACCGAGCCCGCCGCTGTTGTTGGAGGCGACGCGGACCTCCTGCGTGAACTGGTCGAGGCTCGGGACATTGTCCTGGCTCTGCGCCTGGAAGGGGATCAGGCCCGGCCCCGAGACGGGCAGGAAGACGGCGCCGAAGCCGCCGTCGATGTCGCCGCGGCTGCGGAAATTGCCGTTCCAGTAGGAGGTGATCGAATAGAGCGTCACCGCGCCCAGATCATATTCGAGGTTCAGCCCGACATTATAGGTGTTGAGCTTCTGGAAATTGAGCCCGTCCTGATAGACCTTGTCGCGCTCGAACGCGGTGCCCGCGCCGCCGAGGCCGACGAGGTGGTTGCTGCCCGGCACCTGCGTGTTGGCGCGGAAGATGATCGCCGAGCCGTCATAGACGCGGACCTGACCGATCAGGCGGCCGGTGAACGGGCCGTTTTCGTACTGGAGCTGGAGGCGCGCGGCGATGTCGTCATAGCCGCCGAGGTCCTTCTTCTGCGTGGTGGCGACATTGTCGACCCAGTCGTCGCGATGCTGGAACAGCGTCGACAGGCGAACCGAGAAGCCATTGTCGTCGGCGGCGCCCGCCGCAACTTCGACTTGGCTGGTGCCGTAGCGGCCATAGCTGGCGCGCGCATAGCCGCCGGTCTTGCCCGGCTTGACGGTGTCGAACTTGACGATGCCGGCGGGGGTGTTGCGGCCGAACAGCGTGCCCTGCGGCCCGCGGAGGACTTCGACGCGGTCGAGGTCGAAGATCGGGAAACCCTTCAGGATCGGGTTTTCGAGGACGACGTCGTCATAGACGAGGCTGACCGGCTGCGAGGCGTTGAGGTCGAAGTCGGTGTTGCCGAGCCCGCGGATATAGAAGCGCGGGAAGGTGCGGCCGAACGAGCTTTCGATGTTGAGGCTGGGGACGCGGCCGGCGAGGGCGCGAACGTCCGAACCGGTCGAGGTGATCGCGCCGAGCGTATCGCCCGAAAGGACGCTGACCGCGACGGGGACGTCCTGCAGGCTTTCCTCGCGGCGCTGCGCGGTGACGACGATGTCGCCGAGGCCGGCGTCTTCGGCCGCGGGGGCATTGTCTTGCGCGGCGGCGGGAGCGGCCCAGCTGCCAGCGGCGAGGGCGATGGTTATGGCGATAGCGGAAGGAAAGTGGCGCATGGCAAGCTTCCTGAAACAGAGTGGGAGATGGGAGAGCGGTAAGACCAGCCGCCCTTTGACTCCGCGCGCGCGCGCAATCAATCGCCCACGCCCGCCACCGCTCATTTTCGTGTCAGCAGTGTTGCGCATTTGCTGCACCTTTGGGGTTCAGCCGCTCGCGCTTTTTCGTGCTTCCATGCCCTCGGGCGCCGGATCGTTGGCCGGATCGGGCAGCGCGAAGAAGGCGCGGCGGGCGGTTTCGCCGGCCTGGCGGAGCGGGGCGACGGCCTCGGCCCAGGCCGCTTCCCAGGCATCCTCCTCCTCGGGGGCGAGGGCGCGTTCATAGGCCTCTTCGCCGAACGCGCCTTCCTCGGTGCCCGCGAAGCCCTCGGGCGGGGGGAAGTTGGTGCGCCATTCGTCATGCTCCTCGTCGTGCCAGACGGTCATCGCGGCGGCCTCTTCCTCGGGGGTCGGTTCGGCCTCGGGCTCGGCGTCGGAATCGGCGGAAATCTGCGTAACTTCATTCGCGATTCGCGTGCCGCGCCACAGGGTGGCCAGCGGGTTGGCGCGGTTGTCGCGCGCGGCGAGCCAGAGCGCGAGGGCGGCGCTGTGGCCTTCGGTATCGGCGCTTTCGGGCCCGGCGCCGTCGGGCGCCGCAACGTCGAACGCGTCGAAGAGCGACAGGAAGCCCGGCCAGTCGCCGGCGACGATCTGCGCCAGCATCTCCTCGCCCGGGCGGGCACGGGTTTCGACCATGCGGTCGAGCCGCGCGAGCATCGCGAGGCCGAGGCGGCTGTCGATGCGGCGGCGCTTGACGAAGCTGCGGCCGTCCTCGCGCTGCAGCTCGGTGGTTTCGTCATGTCCCCAGATCGCGCGGTCGAGCAGCTCGTCGACGAGCCGCCCGCGCGCGATCAGCAGCGCCGCGGCGCAGCCGAGCTTGAACGCCGCGCCCTCGGGGCGCTGCTTGAGCTGATAGACGGCGGAGGGCGACATGCAGACCTTCGCCGCCGAAATCTTGACCGACCCGTTGGTGGCGAACGCCTCCAGAAACTCGCGCTGGAGCCGCGGCGTCCAGTGATAGCTGCCAGGGGCGGGGATATGCGCGGGATCGTGCGGGGCGTCGTCCATCGATTCGTCCTTTCGGTTGGGTGAAACCGCACGAGCGAACCATATGGGTGAAATGTAGGAAAGGGGAAAGTGCGGATTGTGATCCTATTTCGTCGTGTCTGCTTTCCGACCGGAAGCTGCCTAACCTACCGCCGTTCGCATCGAGCGAAGTCGAGATGCCCCTCGGCGTGGCGCAAGGTCGATGGGTGTCTCGACTGCGCTCGACACGAACGGACAAGGGATCGACCGAAAACGACCGGAACACGACATTTATAGCTTCGTCATCCTGAACTTGTTTCAGGATCCATGGTCTGCCGTTTCCTTCGGCGCGGCATTTCATTCGAGCTCGGACCATGGATGCTGAAACAAGTTCAGCATGACGAGAATTGAACGACCGCTCACCACCTCAAAGTGGTCGCGGCGTCAGAAGCTCAACTCGTCGTAGATTTTGGAAAGATCGTGGTTCCACGACCCCTCGTAGCGGTCGAGCAGGTCGTGCGCGGGCGATTTGCCCGAGGCGGCGATGCGGCGCAGCGGTTCGAGGAAGCCGACCTCGTTGTCGCCCATCGAATTGACCTCGCCGCGCGCGGCTAGGCCGGCGGCGGCGATGTCGAGGACGCGGTGCGCGAGCTGTCCGACCGTGCCGCCGCCGGGCGCGGGGGCGTCGAGGCCCTCGCTGGGGACGGCGTTGCGCAGCGTCTGCTGCTCCTCGATGCTCCAGCCCTTGACCAGATCCCACGCGGCGTCGAGCGCGCCCTGATCGTAAAGCAGCCCGACCCAGAGCGCAGGAAGCGCGCAGATGCGGTTCCACGGGCCGCCGTCGGCGCCGCGCATTTCGAGAAAGCTCTTCAAGCGCACTTCGGGGAAGGCGGTCGAGAGATGGTCGGTCCAGTCGGAAAGCCGCGGCAGTTCGCCGGGAAGCGCGGGGAGTTCGCCCTTCAGGAAGTCGCGGAAGCTCTGCCCCGCGGCGTCGATATACTGGCCGTCGCGGAAGACGAAATACATCGGCACGTCGAGCATATAGTCGACGTAGCGATCATAGCCGAAGCCGTCCTCGAAGACGAAGGGCAGCATGCCGGTGCGCGCCGGATCGGTGTCGGTCCAGATATGGCTGCGGTACGACATATAGCCGTTGGGCCGCCCTTCGGTGAAGGGCGACGCGGCGAAGAGCGCGGTCGCGAGCGGCTGGAGCGCGAGCGACACGCGGAATTTCTGCACCATGTCGGCCTCGCTCGCATAATCGAGGTTGGTCTGGATCGTGCAGGTGCGCAGCATCATGTCGAGCCCCATGGTGCCGACGCGCGGCATATGCTGGAGCATGATCTTGTAGCGGCCCTTGGGCATGATCGGCAGCTCGGCGCGGGTCTTGTCGGGCCACATGCCGAGCCCGAGGAAGCCGAGGCCGAGTTCGGCGCCAACCTCCTTGACCTGCTTCAAGTGACGCCCGGTCTCGGCGCAGGTCTGGTGCAGGTTTTCGAGCGGCGCGCCCGACAGTTCGAGCTGTCCGGCGGGTTCGAGGCTGATTGCGCCGTCGCTGCCCGACAAGGCGATGACCCTCCCGTTTTCTGGGCCGCCTTCGATGACCGGCTCCCAGCCGAAGCGGGTGAGCGCCATCAAGAGGTCGCGGATGCCGCCGGGTTCGTCATAGGAGGGCGCGCGATGGTCGGCGGTGCGATAGACGAATTTCTCGTGCTCGGTGCCGATGCGCCAGCGGTCCTTCGGCTTCTCGCCCTTGATCATGGGGATCGCGAGCTGGTCGCGGCTTTCGACGATGGGATCGTTGCTGTCGGAGGCGGTTCGCGTGGTCATGTCGCGCCACTATACTATTCAGTACAGAATGCAATCGGGCGGTTGCGCCCCGGTTTCGACGCCTATTTCACCCGCGCACGCAGGTTGATCGTGACGCTCGATCCGGGCGCCATGCTGCCTTTCGGGTTGATGCGGATGTGCGTCACATTGGCGTCGACGCCGTTCGCGTCGGCCGCCGGAACATAGGTCCAGCTGACCCCGCCATCGTTCGAGAAGGAGACGTCGTCGGTCGTGCTGGCGAGGCTGACGAAACTGTAGGTCAGCCCGCTCGATCCCGGGCCGAAGGCGATCGGCCCGGGGCCGGGTGCATAGGCGCCGACGAACAAGCTGAGGTTCGCGGGGATGATGTCGGTGACGATCACGCTGCCCGACGTCGGCGCGGTGCCCGTCGGGGCGGTGATGGTGAGGGTGTAGTCGGCGAAGCCGCCGGGGATCAGCTTGGGATTGAGCGCGCCGTTGAACGGGTCGCTGTACGCGACCGAGGTTTTGGCGATCGACAGCGGCAGGACATAGGCGTTGGTGTAGGTGCAGGTCGTCGCGGCCGTGTTGCCCGCGATCGTCAGCGTGCGGCCGGTGGCGCCGCTCGCCAGCGGGCTGCCGCCGGTGCATTCGACCGTCGCATTGTAGAGCGCGGCGACCGCGCCGCCGCCCCAGCTTTCGGCGGGCAGCGTCAGGACATCGCCGGCGCGGACGGTGACATAGCTTCCGGTCGTCGCGGTCGGCGCAGTCGAACTGAAGCTCGGGTTGGCGGGGCCGCCGGTCGTGGCCGCGCTTGCCGTGTGGCCGGTCGTCGCGCCGCTCCACTGCTTCGCCAGCCGGATCTGCTGCGCGATGCGGCTGTTGGTGAAGGTGCAGACGATCGCGGTGTCGGCGGCGTTCACCGTCAGCACATTGCCCGCGAGCGCCGTGGCATTGCCGGTGCAGGCGAGCGCCTGTGCGTAATTCGCCCCATTGCCGACGGTGAAGCTCTCGCCGAGCGTTGCGGCCTCGGCGGCGTAGACGGTGACCGCGGCGTTGGTGTCGGTCTCGGTCGCGCTGTTGGCGACCGAGGCAAGGCTGGCGTTGTTGACGAGGCCGGTGGTGGCGACGGTGACCGCGTCGGCGACGAGCGCATTGACCCAGCTCTTGCGCACGACGAGCGTGGCCGACTTGCGGCTGTTGGTCCAGGTGCAGGTGAGCGCGCTTCCCGACGGCATGACGACCGTGCGGCTGAGCCCGGTCCCCGACGTCGCGACGAGCGCATTGTCGCTGTTGCGGCGGCATTCGAGGCTGCTGTTGTAATTGGCGGCGTTGCCCGATGCAAAGGCTTCGGTCAGCGTCAGCGTCGATCCCGCGACCGCGACCGAGGTCGCGTTCGTCGTGCTGCCGCCGACGGTCGAGGATCCGGCGACGGGGATGAGCCCGCCGGCAATCGACAGGCTCACCGCGTCGCCGGCGATGCCGTTCGTCCACGCCTTGGCGAGCACCACGGGCGAGTCATTGTCGGTGATCGTGTAGCTGCTCGCCGTGATCGGCGCGCCGCCGCAGCTTGCGGTGCTCGACACGGTATAGCCGGCGCCGGTGCCCAGCGCGATCTGGATCGTCTCGCTGCTCTCGGTTGCGGTGTCGTCGATGATGGTGATGCCGAGCGGGACGGTCGTGTTGCTGTAGGTGCCGGCCGGGATCGTCACGGTGAAGTTCGCGCCGCCGCCCGGGGTCGTATAGTCGGCGCCGAGGGTGGCGGTGCCGCCGGTGATGCCGACGTTGACCGTGCGCGCCGTGAAAAGCGTGCCGCTGACGCGCAGCGCCGGGACGTTCGCCGACGCGATCGATTCGACGCCCGCGGCGCTCGCGGTCGACATTTCGACGAACGGGTTGAGCGAAATCCGGATGTCGTCGAGGAAATTGCCATAGCTGCCGGGGTCGGTGGTGATGAACTGGACGCGCTGCACCCCCGATGCGCCGGTGTAGGTCGCGGTGCCGGTGTTGACGTTCCAGACATTGTTGACCACCGACGCCTGGGTCGCAAGATTCTGGATCAGCGTGCCGCTGCTGTTCGCGATCTGGAAGCGCGCGGTCTGCGTCGCCGGGCCGCCCGCGCGCGCGCGATGGGCAAAGGTCCAGCCGATCGTCTCGCCGTTCACCATGCAGATATTCTGGTAGAAAGCGCCGGGGACGTTCGCATTCATCTCGGCGAACACCGACCCGTCGTAGGCAGGGACGCCTTGAAATCCCGTGTCCCACAGCTCGATCTCGCCGGAGGCCGAGTCCCAGCCTGCCACCGCCCCGTTCGAATAGATTTCGTAATTGGCGGCGCCGGGGCCCTGCGGATCGTTCGATTCGAACGACGGGTTCACGATGACGCGCTGCGCGTGCGCGGCGGGTGCAACGGCGAGCGCCAACCCCAGCCGGACGAGCCTGGTCAGTGCCCGCGCTAGCAGCGTTCGCCGGCCCCCACGCCAGCGGACTCGGCTCTGGTCCCGCCGTTGCATGGCCAAGCCTTTGTAGCGATAGGACTAATATGGAGTTAATTGCTGCCACTCTGGCAGCAATCTTGTCCCGAAATGAAACAGGATTGCCTAGCCGCGCCAGTCGCCGTGCTGCGCCATCCACAGGCTGATGGCCGCGATCGCCGCAGTTTCGGCGCGCAATATGCGCGGACCCAGCGCGATCCGTTTTACCGGCGCCGCAGCAAGCAGCATCGCCCGCTCGCGCGCGGTGAAGCCGCCTTCGGGGCCGGTCAGGATCGCTGCGGGCGCCGTCGCCGCGACCTCGGCCATCGGCGCGCCGCCTTCTTCGTCGGCGAACAGCAGGGCGCGCTCGGCGGGCCAGGTCTTCAGCAACTGCGGCAGCTTTACGGGCTCGGTGAGCTCGGGAAGCGCTGTGCGCCCGCATTGCTCGCACGCTTCGATCATCTGCGCCGCGAGCCGCTCCTGCTTGACCCGCTCGACGATCGTTCGCTCGGTGATCACCGGTTGCAGCCGTGCGACGCCGAGTTCGGTCGCCTTTTCGATGATCCAGTCGAGCCGCGCCTTCTTGACCGGCGCGAAGCAGAGCCAGAGATCGGGCACCGCTTCGCGGGGGTGCGTCTGCTGCTCGATGCGGATCGTCAGCGACCGCTTGACGGCCTCGGCGACGGTGCCCAGCCATTCGCCACTGATATTGTCGAACAGCAGCAGCGGGTCGCCGACCTTCATCCGCATCACCCCCAGCAGATAATGAGCGGCGGCGCCGTCGATCACAGGTGCGGCGTCGGGGCCGAGCGGCTGGTCGACGTAAAGACGGGGTGTGCTGGCGGGCGGCCAGGCGGGAGTAGCGGGCATGGATGATGCGATAGCAGAAGGCGATTTATCGTGCATCTATCGCGCTCAACCGGGCCCTGTTGTCCCGTAACGGGTCAAAAGCCGCAGAAAACGGGGAATCCGTCCGGCGGCGATTAGCAATTTGGTAAGCAGTCTTCCCCTAGGTGGAACGATACCAGTCACGCATCTGGGTGGGTTCGCGTGGCTAGGACCAAGAGGGGTTTAGACCATGCGAGGGACCTGTATCAGCCGCCTGCGGGCTGGCGCCTCGAAGCTGCTACGCGATCAGGGCGGCAACGCCATGATGCTGACCGCGGCCATGATCATTCCGATTATCGGATTCGCCGGGTCGGGCATCGACATCGGCCGCGCCTATATGGCGAAGCTTCGCCTGCAGCAGGCGTGCGATGCGGGCGCGCTCGCCGGCCGCCGCCACATGGCGGGCGGCACCTATACACAGGCGGCGAAGGACGAAGCGCAGAAGATGTTCGGCGTGAATTACTCTGACAATGCCTATGGCAGCAGCGGCGTGACCTTCAGCACGGTCGCCGCGAACAGCGCCGACGTCAACGGGACCGCGACCGCGCGCCTGCCCACGACGGTCATGAAAGTCTTCGGATTCCAAGCCTTCGATCTGTCGGTCAATTGCACGGCGAAGCTTGAGATATCCAACGCCGACATCGTGATGGTGCTCGACGTGACCGGGTCGATGGATACGGTCAATTCGGGCGACTCGATGTCGCGCATCGCCGGCCTGAAACAGGCGTCGATCGCGTTCTTCGACACGCTGACCACCGCCGACCTTGGCGACGGCCGCCTGCGGTTCGGCGTGGTGCCTTACAGCGGCACGGTCAATGTCGGGCCGCTCCTGATGTCGGCCAACCCATCGTGGATTTCGGATCAGGTGACGATGCCGTCGCGCACGCCGACCTTCTCCGGCTATAACTCGCCGACGACGAGCACCGGCACGGCGACCGACGGCGCAACCACCTATGGAAACTGGACGCAGCCCAACACCACGAGTTATGCCAGCAGCAGCAGTGCCTGCTCCGCCCTGGTCCCTCCCGCGAGCAGCTCGCCCGCAGGCGGCACGGCCACGACCACGCAGACCGGACAATATATCGACGCGAACAAGAATCGCATCACCGACTACAGCACGGCGCAGCCCTATACCTTCACCCAATATCGGTATGTGTGGAACGCGACGGCGACCAAATGCTATCGCGAGACGCGCACCGGCACCTTCACGCGCACGACGCCGTCGACCACAACGGAAACGCCGAAATTCAGCTTTTTCACCTATCACGACCGGACGTTTGACGTCACCCCGGCGAAGTCGGGCAACAGCCTGACCTTCGATACCTTCACAAGGGGCACGAACCTGACGGCGTCATGGGGCGGCTGCATCATCGAGGCCGACACCAAGCCGTTCACATCGACCCAAACTGCGCCCGCCGATGCGTATGACATGAACATCGATCTGGTCCCGACCAACGACGATGCGACCAAGTGGAAGATGTTCCTGCCCGACTTCGGCTACAGCCGGGGCTCACAGGCGACGACGACGTCGAACAGCACAAGCAAGGTCAACAGTTTCCGCGATACCAATATATCGAACCCGGACATCGCCGCCTGCCCCTATCAGGCGAAGAAGCTGACGACGATGACGAAGGCCGACCGCGACGACTTCGTCGATTACATCGGGAATCTGGTAGCGAACGGCTATACCTATCACGACGCGGGCATGGTCTGGGGCGGGCGCCTGCTTTCGCCCGACGGCATCTTCTCCAGCGACAACAAGGAAGCGCCGAACAAGCGGCCGATCGCACGCCATATCGTCTTCATGACCGACGGCGAGCCGACGGCGCCGCCAGCGAACCTGTCGTTCCAGAGCCAGGAGCAGTCGACCGGCCGCATCGGTTCGGGCACGAACGAGAACGAGGCGATCAAACGCCACACCAACCGCTTCCAGCAGATTTGCTCGGCGATCAAGGCAAAGAATGTCACCATCTGGGTCGTCGGCTTCGGCACCTCGATCACGACCGCGCTCAAGAATTGTGCGACGCCTGGCAAGACCTATTCGGCGGCCAACTCGGCGCAGCTCAACGAGAATTTCCAGGCGATCGCCCGGCAGATTTCGAAGCTGAGGCTGTCGCAATGATCGGGCGTTTCCTTCTTGCCCGCCGCATGGCGCGCGGCCTGGCGCGCGACAAGCGCGGGACAGCGTTCATGGAGTTCGCGCTCGCGGCGCCGCTGTTCCTGATGCTGACGCTCGGCGGCATCGACTATTGCTGGCAACTCTATGGCCAGCAGGTGTTGCAGGGCGCGGTGAACATCGCGGCGCGCTCGTCGACGACCGAAGGCTATATCAACAATACCGCGGCGCTCGACATTGTCGTGCGCAACAAGGTCCGCACGGTGTTCAAAAATGCGCAGGTCGACTTCTCCCGCCGCGCCTATGAAAGCTTCACCGAGGTCGGCAAGCCTGAGCCGTTCACCGACAAGAATGGCAACAACCGCTACGACAGCGGCGAATGCTTCGAGGATATGAACGGCAACGCGAATTGGGACACCGATCGCGGCAACACCGGCAACGGCAGCTCCGACGATGTCGTCGTCTATATCGCCTCGATGAAATATGACCGCATCCTGCCGATCTGGCGCATGCTCGGTCAACCGCAGGAAAAGACGCTGTACGCGACGACCGTGCTTCGCAACCAGCCCTATTCGACCAACACGTCCGTGAGTAAGGTCATATGCAGCTGAACCCTCTCCTCCGCCGCGCCTCAATCGTTGGCCGGCGCGCCGCGCGCCGCGTGCGTTTGCTTCAGAACAATCGGGCGACGGTGCTGGTCGAAATGGCCTTCTGCACGCCGTTGCTCGTCCTCATCATGTTCGGCGGAATAGAGATGTCGAACCTGACGCTGGTCAACACGCGGATCAGCCAGATTGCTTTCAACACCGCCGACAATGCGTCACGCATCGCGTTCGGCAGCAATCTGTCGCTGCCGCAGGTGCGCGAGGTGGACATCAACGACATCTTCGCCGGTGCGGAAGCGCAGGCCAAGGGCTTGAATTTCAAGCAGCATGGCCGGATCATCCTGTCGAGCCTCGAGATGAACGACGAGGGCGGGCAGGAAATCAAGTGGCAGCGCTGCTATGGCGACCTGCCGGTCAATTCCAGCTATGGCAAGCAGGGCACGGGCAAGACCGGGACGAGCTTCAAGGGCATGGGCCCATCGACCAAGCCCGTTGCCGCGACGTCGGGCACCGCGATCATGTTCGTCGAGATCGCCTATCAGTACCAGCCGGTCGCCTATGGCAACTGGCTGGGGCCGCGGCTCATTCGGACCGAATCGGCGTTCAACATTCGCGAAGGGCGCGATCTCGACACCGGCAATGGAGCCGGGATCATCAATCCCTCGCCGACGGCTCCGGTATCGAGCTGCCCTTGATCCGCGCGGCGCGGATTTAAAGGGAATCGGGGATTTATCGGCGGCGCCAGCCCTGCTATCGGGCGCGGTGCCGATGACTGCGACGCATCCTCCCGACAGCCAGATCCAGGGCTTCCTCGGCTTTCTGCCCGCGCGCGCGCGGCCCTATGCGCTGCTCGCGCGCTTCGACCGGCCGATCGGCTGGTGGCTGCTTTACTGGCCCTGCGCCTGGGGCATTGCTCTGGGTGGCGGCGCGCTCACGCATTGGTCCTTGTTCCTTTGGCTGCTGCTCGGTGCGATCGCGATGCGCGGCGCGGGGTGCGTCTATAACGATGTTATCGACCGCGATCTCGACGCCCGGGTCGCCCGGACGGCATCGCGTCCCGTGGCGAGCGGCGCGGTGTCGGTGCGCAACGCCCTGCTGTGGACGCTGCTGCTGTCGCTTGTCGGGCTGCTGGTGCTGGTCCAGCTGCCGTGGCGCGCGCAGATCGTCGCGCTCGCCAGCTTGTTTCTCGTTGCCGCCTATCCCTTCATGAAGCGGATCACCTGGTGGCCGCAGGCGTGGCTGGGGCTTGTCTTCAGCTGGGGCGCGCTCGTCGCCTGGGTCGCGGTCGAAGGCCCCGGGGGCCTTGGCCTGCCGCTGCTGTATGCCGGCTGCATCGCCTGGGTGATCGGCTATGACACCATTTATGCGCTCCAGGATATCGAGGACGACGCCCTCGTCGGCGTGAAGTCGAGCGCGCGCGCGATGGGGCGGCATGTGAAGGGCGGCGTCGGCTTTTGCTATGCGGTCGCGCTCGCCTGCTGGGCGGGGGCGCTGTGGAGCGTGCGGCCCGATCCGCTGGTGCTCGTCGCGCTGGTCCCGGCGGCGCTGCACCTGACGGGGCAGGTCGTGACTTTAAGCCCCGCCGACGGCGCCGACGCGCTCGCGAAATTCCGCAGCAACCGCTTTGCCGGGCTGCTGATCTTCGCGGCGATGCTGGTCGTGGGCAGCGCGCCCTAGCTCATTCCGCAGCCAGCAGCTCCTCGGCGCCGCCGAGGTCGACCGAGACGAGGCGGCTGACGCCTTTTTCGATCATCGTCACGCCGAACAACCGGTGCATGCGCGCCATCGTCACCGCATTGTGGGTGACGATCAGGTAGCGCGTGTTCGTCTCGCGGGTCATGCGGTCGAGCAGGTCGCAGAAGCGCTCGATATTGGCGTCATCCAAGGGCGCATCGACCTCGTCGAGGACGCAGATCGGCGCGGGGTTCGTGAGGAACAGGCCGAAGATCAGCGCGACCGCGGTCAGCGCCTGCTCGCCGCCCGACAGGAGCGTGAGCGTGCCGAGGCGCTTGCCCGGCGGCTGCGCCATGATTTCAAGGCCCGCCTCGAGCGGGTCGTCCGAATCGACGAGTTCGAGATGCGCCTGGCCGCCGTTGAACAAGGTGGTGAACAGCCGCTGGAAATGTTCGTTCACCGTCTCGAAGGCGGCGAGCAGGCGGACGCGGCCCTCGCGGTTGAGATTGCCGATCGAGCCGCGGAGGCGGTTCACCGCCTGCGTCAGCTCCTCGATCTCGGCGGCGCTCTTCTCGCGCTCGGCGTCGAGTTCGGCGAGTTCGTCGGCGGCGACGAGGTTGACCGGGCCGAGCCGCTCGCGGTCGGCGATCAGCCGGTCGTGCTGCGCCGATTCGTGCATCGCGTCGCCGACGCTCTCTTCGTCGAAGCCGGCCTTTTTGGGGAGCAGTGGCGGCGGGCATTCGAAGCGTTCGCCCGACAATCGGCCCATCTCGACGCGGCGGAGCTCGGCATTTTCGGAGCGCGCGACCGCGCCGGCGCGAGTCTCACGCGCAGCGGCGACGCGCTCGCGGATCGCGGTGAGCGCGGTCTCGGCTTCGCGGAGCGCGGCTTCGGCCTCGCGCTCGCGCGCTTCGGCGGCGGCGACCTGCTCGCGGATCGCGAGCTGCTGCGCCTCGGCGGCGCGGCGTTCGCCCGCGAGCTGTTCGGGAAGGTCGGCGAGCTTTGCGGCTTCGGCGGCCAGCGTTTCCGCGCGCTTGTCCATTTCGGTGACGCGGCGCGCGGCCTCGCCGGCGCGCGCCTTCCAGCTCTTGATCTCGGCGCTGACCACGGCCTGGCGCTCGCTCAAGGTCGCGAGGGTACGGTCGTGCGTGGCAAGGGTGTCGCGGGCGGCATTGGCGTCACCCCGCGCGCGCTCGGTCGCGGCTTCCTCGGCGTCCAGGGCGGCGCGCGCGAGCCGCTCGTCGGGAAGCGCGGCGAGCGCGGCTTCCTGCGCCGCGAGGGCGTCGGCGGCCTCCTTTGCGGCGTCGGCGATTTCGGCGAGGCGGCGGTCGAACAGCGCGGCGGCGTCGCGGTGGCGGTCGAGCGCGGCCTGCGCCTGATCGGCGGCGCGCAGCGCGGCGCGGCGCGCCTCGTCGGCCTGGGCGAGACCCTTGCGCGCGGCGGCCGCGGCTTCGGCGAGGTCTGCTGCCTTGGCGGCCGCGGTGTCGCGGCGATCCTTCAGCTCCTGCACGCCGCGTTCGACCTCGGGGCGCTGCGCGGCGAGCGCGTCGAGGCGATTCTGGCGCTGCAGCCGCTCGGTCGCGGTTGCGCCGTCGCCGCGCGTGACGAAGCCGTCCCAGCGGCGCATGACGCCGCCCGTCGTGACGAGGCGCTGGCCGACCGCGAGGCGCTGGCCGCTATCGGTTTCGGCGACGGCGACCTGCGCGAGGCGGCGGGCGAGCGCGACGGGCGCCTGTACGAAATCGGCGAGCGATGGCGTTCCCGCGGGAAGCGCCGGATCGTCTTTGCCCTTGTCGGCGCCGCCCCAGCTGCGTGCCGCGTCCTTGGTGGTGCCGGCGTCGAGATCGTCGCCGAGCGCCGCGGCGAGCGCGGCTTCATAGCCCGGTGTCACGCGAAGCTGGTCGAGAATGCGGTCGTCGCCGCTCTTGGCTGCGGCGAGCGCGCGTTCGAGCGTCGCCGCTTCGCCGTCGAGCGCGGCCAGCGCGGCGCGCGCTTCGGCGAGTCCCGCCTCGACGATGGCGAGTTCGGCGGCGGTGGCTTCGCGGTCGGCCTCGGCGTCCTGCAGCGCGGCTTCGGCCTTCGCTATCGCGGCCTCCGCCTCCTCGGCTGCCTTGGCGCTTTCCATCTGCGTCGTGGCGAGCGCGGCGCTTTCGCCAAGCGCCGCGATCTCGGCATCGACGCGCGCCTGCTCATTGGCGACGCGGCGCACCGCGGCCTCGGCGGTGTCGCGCGCCGACACGGCGATGCGCCGGTCGGCGGCCTCGCTTGCGGCCTTGGCGCGCGCCTGCGCCAGCGCGACCTCGGCGTCGCGAAGGCGTATCTGCGCCGCCTGATTGGCGTCGACGAGCGCTGTCTTGCCCGCATCGTGCGATGCGATGTCCTGCGCGATCGTCTTGCTCTCGGCATCGAGCGCGGTGAGCGCCGCATGCGCTTCGCGGGCGAACTCGCCCTCGCGCGTCCGGTCCTCGGCGAGGCGTGCCTGCTGCGCTGCCAGATCCTCGAGCCGCTGGCGTGCCGCGCGTTCCTCGCCCTGCAGGCGGACGAGCGTCGCGGTCGCCTCGGCAAGCGCGTCGCGCTGCGCCTGCGCCTCGGCGCGCGCGGTCCCGACGCGGGTCGCGACCTCGACCTGCGCGGCCGAGACGGTCTCGAGTTCGGCCTGCGCGGTTTTCACCGCGGCTTCGGCGGCGTCGGCGTCGCGGCGCGCCTGATCGGCGGCGGCGGCGGCGTCGCGCCAGCGGGCGTAGATCAGCCGCCCTTCGGCAACGCGGATATCCTCCGACAGCTTCTTGTATCTTTCGGCCGCGCGCGCCTGACGCCGCAGCGCGTTGGCGCGCACCTCCATATCGGCGACGATTTCGGACAGGCGATTGAGATTGGTTTCGGTCGCGCGCAGCTTTTGCTCGGCGTCCTTCCGGCGCACATGCAGCCCCGCGATCCCCGCCGCTTCCTCGAGCATCGCGCGGCGGTCGGTCGGTTTGGCGGCGATGACGTTGGCGATCTTGCCCTGGCTGACGAGCGCGGGGCTGTGCGCGCCGGTCGCGGCGTCGGCGAAGATCAGCGCGACGTCCTTCGCGCGCACGTCGCGGCCGTTGGCGCGATAGGCGCTGCCCGTCCCGCGCTCGATGCGGCGGATGATTTCGAGCTCGCGAGAGCCGTCGCTGGCGTCGGAAAGCCCCGCGACGACACCGCCCTCGGTATCGCAATGGATCGCGACCTCGGCGAAATCGCGCGCCGGGCGCTGCGACGTGCCCGCAAAGATGACATCTTCCATGCCGCCGCCGCGCATCGATTTGGGGCTGGATTCGCCCATCACCCAGCGGATCGCCTCGAGCAGGTTCGACTTGCCGCAGCCATTGGGGCCGACGACGCCGGTCAGCCCGGGTTCGATCCGCAATTCCGTGGGCTCGACAAAGGATTTGAAACCGGTCAGGCGCAGCCGCTTTATCTGCACGAAATCACCTCGTGCAGGTCATCGAATCGGAACTGGCGCAACGGTCGTGTCACATATCCCCCTGCCACCGTCATGACGCGGGCCAGTGGGAGTCGCAAGGACAGTTTGGGGCAGTCCGGGGGCGGGCTTTGCCCGCCCCCGAAGCCGATATGGCGTTACCGCGCGCCCATGGTGCGGAGGCGGTCGCGGAGCGGGCCCCAAGCGGCGATGCCTTCGGCGACCTGACCGTTGATGACGAAGGTCGGGGTGCCCTGCACCTTATATTGCTCGATCGCCTTGTTGGTGACGGTTTCGAGCTTCGAGATATTGTTGATGTCGCCGAGGCAGGCCTTGATCTGATCGGCGGTAATACCGCGCGACTGGAAGAAGGTGTCGAGCTTCCAGGCGGTTGCGAGCGCCGGGAAGCGCTCCGCGGGGGCCAGCTTCATCGCGGCTTCGCCGCCCGCGCTATTTTCCTGCGCGCCCTTGAAAAGCTCGGCCTGCGAGGCGAAGACATTTTCCTGCAGCGGGAAATAGCGATCGACCGGCGCGCACTGGATGATCGCAGCGGCCGAGGCGTCGAGCGGGTCGCGGATGAAGTTGCGGACCTCCAGGCTGACGCGGCCGGTGTCGATGAAGTCGCGCTTGATCTCTTCATGCGCTTCCTTCGAGAAATCGGCGCAGTGCGAACAGGTCAGCGACGCGAATTCGACGATCTTGATCGGCGCGTCGGGGTTGCCCATCACATAGCCGCCCTCGGCGGTCTTGCTGACCGTCGCCGACCAGCTCTTGCCCGCGGGCGGAGCGACCTTGGCGACGACGTCCTGTTCGGCGGTGGGGTCGGTCTTGGCGTCGCCGCAGCCGGCGAGCGCGAGCGCGCCGAGCGAGGCCAGAAGGAAAATGCGCAGCTTGGGCTGGGTCATGGTCTGATCGTCTCCGAAATTATGAGGTTGGGCGGGCTTTTACGAGGCCTTCAGCGCGGCGTCGAGTTTCGTTTTGAGCGTCGGCCAAGCGGTCGCTTCGGCATTGCGGCCGTTGATGAAGAAGGTCGGCGTGCCTTCGATGCGGTCGCCGCGGAGGCCAATGTTGGTCATGCCGGTGAGCTCCGCCTGCGCGACCTCGCTGTCGAGGCAGGCACCCAGCGTCGCCGCGCTGTATCCGCGCTGCTGCATCAGCGCGAACAGGCCGGTGTCCGCGGCGATCTTGCGCGCGCGCTGGCTGATGCTGCCCTCGTACCAGCTCGTCTTCTGGGCGTCGGTCGCCTTGACGACCTTGTTCAGCCACACGGGCTGCGCGGCGAAGATCGCCTGATGGTTGCCCGAAAAGGCGCTGGCGGCGCCGCAGCGTGCGAGCAGCGCCGCGGTCATGTCGACCGGATCGCGGACGAGGTTGCGATATTCGAAGAGGACCAGCCCCTTGTCGATATATTGCGCCTTCAGCGGCGCATGGCCGAGCTTCGCGAAGTCGGCGCAGTGGCTGCAGGTGTAGCTGAAATATTCGACCAGCTTCACCTTGGCGTCGGGATTGCCGACGAGATGCGCGCCGATCGCGGTGGTGCTGACGGTCGCCGACCAGGGTTTGGCGGGCGCGGCAGCGGCGACGAGCGCAAGGGCGCTGCCAGCGAGTGCGGCGATGGCGAAGCGCTTGGCGAAGGCGACGCGGATTGCGGGCATGGTTGACCGTCTTTCCTAACTTATTCTGGGGATTTTGGGCGCCGACGCCAGCCCCGCCGCCATGCGCTCAAGCACGGTGCGCAGCTCCGGGTCGCCGATATCGCGCAGGCTATCCCCCAGCTCGGCGGGTACGGGTTTCAGCATTGCCGGTGGCTGAACGGCGGGCGCGGGGGTGACCTGGCCGTGCGTCATGCGCACGCTGGCGATGGCGGCATAGCCGAAGAAGCGGTTGACCGCGGCGATGATGTCGGGCGCGACATGCTGGAGCATCGGGGCGTGCGCGCCGCTGATCGTCAGGTGCAGCGTGCCGCCGGCCTTCTGACCCGCGGGGAAGCGGATCATCGCGGGCTGGGTCACGTCGGCCAGCCGATCACCGACGATCTCGCGCCAGCGGCTGACCACCGACGACTGGATGAAGCCGAATTTGCGAAACGCGGTGCGGCCGATTTCGGGGACGAGGTCGGCGATCGAGCGCGCCTCGCCGCCGCGCGGCCGCTCGTAAGGCCTGGCATCGGGCTTCTTGGCCTTAGCCGCCTTCTTCGTCGGCTTTTCGCCTTTCGGAGTGTCCGCTTTCGCCATCGCCGCCGCCATGCCATAGGCGGGGGGTGAGCGTCCAGACTTCAGGCAGCATCGACAGCTTCGCGGCCCGCCTGCTGGGCTGGTACGATCGCTCGGCGCGCGTGCTGCCCTGGCGCATACCGCCGGGCAGCGCCGCAGTGCCCGACCCGTACCGCGTGTGGATGGCGGAGATCATGCTCCAGCAGACGACGGTCGCGGCGGTCGCGGGTTATTTCGAGCGCTTCATCGCGCGCTGGCCGACGGTCGCCGATCTCGCGGCGGCCGACGATGCCGACGTCATGGCGGCATGGGCCGGGCTCGGCTACTACGCGCGGGCGCGCAATCTGCTCGCCTGCGCGCGCGCCGTCGTGGCCGAGCATGGCGGGCATTTTCCCGACACCGAAACCGGCCTTCGCGCCTTGCCGGGGGTGGGCGACTATACCGCAGCGTCGGTCGCAGCGATCGCCTTCGCGCGGCCGTCGGTGGTGATCGACGCCAATATCGAGCGCGTGATCGCGCGGCACCGGCTGATCGAGACCCTGCTTCCTGCGGCAAAGCGCGAGATCCGCGCCGAACTCGCGCCGCTGGTTCCCAAGGACCGGCCCGGCGATTTCGCGCAGGCGTTGATGGACCTCGGCGCGACCGTCTGCACGCCGCGTTCACCGGCGTGCGGCATCTGCCCGGTGATGGCCGATTGCCGCGCGCGCGGCCGCGCCGACATCGAACGCTTGCCGGTCAAGCCGCCGAAGAAGGCGAAGCCGCAGCGCTATGGTCTCGCCTATTGGATCGAGCAGGACGGCGCGATCTGGCTCGTCCGGCGCCCCGACAAGGGGATGCTCGGCGGCATGCGCGCGCTGCCCGGCGGCGACTGGTGCGACACCCCGCCCGCCGAATCCGGGATCGTTCAGGTCGACCATGGTTTCACCCATTTCGACCTTCGCCTGACGCTGGTCGCGCGCGAAAGCGAGCATGCCGCAGGGGAAGGCGAGTGGTGGCCGCTTTCGGCGCTTGACGCGGCGGGATTGCCGACGCTCTATCGAAAACTGACCGACAAGATGCGGGAGAGAATTGCATGAACATGATGGTTTCACGCCGGTCCCTGCTGGGCGGCCTGGCGCTGGGCGGCGCAGGTGCGCTGCTGCCTGGTGCGGCGTTTGCGTTCAAAGCCGACGGCGCGGCGCTCTATCCCTCGACCGCAGCCTTCATCAAGGGCTTCGTCGACCGGCGCGAACTGGCGGGTACGCTCGCTGCGATCGGCAAGGGGCAGGATGCGCCCGCGATCTTCGGCGCGGGCACGCAGGCGATGGATTCGGCAAAGGCGGTCGACGGCGACACGCTGTGGCGGCTCTATTCGATGACCAAGCCGGTCACCGGCATCGCGGCGATGATCCTGATCGACGACGGCAAGATCAGGCTCGACCAGCCGATCGCCGACGTCCTGCCGGCCTTCGCGAAGATGAAGGTTCAGAACACCCCCGACGGCTCGCTCACCGACGTGCGCGATGCGAAGACCCAGATCACGGTGCGCCACTTGCTGACGCATACGGCGGGGCTCGGTTACGGCATCATCCAGAAGGGGCCGCTGAAGGACGCCTATAACGAACAGGGGATTCTGGGCGGGCAGGTCAGCCGGATCACGCTTCCGGGTTTCCCGCCCGCGACGCCTGCGCCCAGCCTTGCCGCCTTCGCCGACCGGCTCGCCGCGCTGCCGCTCGTTTATGAGCCCGGCACGCGCTGGAGCTATTCGGTGGGCCTCGACCTGATGGGCCGCGTCATCGAGGTCGTGTCGGGCCAGCCCTTCGACCTGTTCCTGAAAGCGCGCATCTTCGACCCGCTGGGGATGAAGAGCACGGGTTTTCAGGTGGCCGCCGCCGATGTCGGCCGCTTCTCGACCAACTATGCGCCGGTCGGCCCGGCGCTGTTTCCGATCGATCCCGCGACCAGCTCGATCTATCTCGACAAGCCGCCGATCCCCTATGGCGGCGGCGGGTTGGTTTCGAGCGCGCGCGACTACGACCGCTTCCTCGCGATGCTGCTTGGCGAAGGGGAAACCGGCGGCGTCCGTATCCTGAAGCCCGAGACCGCCCGGCTCGCGATGTCGAACCTGCTTCCCGCGGGCGCCGAGACCAAGGGCAGCTTCATTCAGGGCGAGGGCTTCGGCGCCGGCGGGCGCGTGTCGCTGCCGACCTCGCCCACGGGCGAAGGGGTTTTCGGCTGGGGCGGCGCCGCCGGGACGATCGGCTTCGTCGATCGCAAACGCGGCTACCGCGCGGGCGGCTATGCCCAATATATGCCCGCCGAGGCGCTGCCCTTCCAAAGCGGCTTCGGCAAGGCCTTCTTCGCCGACGTGCTGACGCGCTGATGCCGCTGCCGCTCGGCTTCACCGGCGCGCGGCTCGACCGCGCCGACCGGCTGCGCACCGACCCCGAGGCTTTCGCCGCGGCGACCGCCGATCCGCGGGCGACCTGCCTCGCGATGGACGGGATCGACCCGGTGCCGGGCGAGCGCGGCGGGCTGGTCTGGGAGCCGCTCGATCCGTCGGACGAGCGGCCGCTGATGCTGCTCGGGATCGACGACGCCGGTGCGCCGCGCTTCGTGCGTGCCCCCGCGCCGGGCGCGCGTATCGATGCGCGCTCGCGGACGGTGATGCGGCTGATCCCCTTGCTGTCGCCCGAGGAGGCGGCGCTCTATGGCGGCGCGCGCAGCCTTGTCGACTGGCACGCGCGCCATCGGTTTTGCGCGGTCTGCGGGGCGCCGACCGAGATTTTTCGCGGCGGCTGGGGCCGCAAGTGCGGCCAGTGCCATGCCGAGCATTTTCCGCGCGTCGACCCGGTGGTGATCATGCTCGCCGAGCATGACGGCCGTGTGCTCGTGGGTCGTCAGCCGGGCTTTCCGCCGGGCTTCTTCTCGGCGCTCGCGGGCTTCGTCGAACCCGGCGAATCGCTCGAGGAGGCGGTGGCGCGCGAATTGTTCGAGGAGGCGGGCATCGAGGTGTCGGGCGTCACCTATGTGGCGAGCCAGCCCTGGCCCTTCCCCTCGTCGCTGATGATCGGCTGCCGCGCGGTCGCGGCCGACCCCGCGCTGACGATCGACACGACCGAACTCGAAGCCGCGATGTGGGTCGACCGCGCCGAGGTGCGCGCCGCGCTGGCGGGCGAAATGGGGGCAAGCTTCATGGCGCCGCCGCCGCTGGCGATCGCGCGCTATCTGCTGGAGGATTGGGCAAGATAGATGCTCCCTGCGGCACAGGGAGGATAGCAATTGTCAGAACTTCTTGCCGGTGATCCGGCTGATTTCCTTCGCCACCATCGCCTCGACCATGGCGGGCAGATTGGTGTCGAGCCAGTCCTTGAGCATCGGGCGCAGCGCCTCGAGCACGACCTCTTCCATCGTGCGGCCGCCCGCGGGCGCTGGGGTTGCCGCGACGGGCGCGGGGGCGACCGCGGCGGTCAGCGCCTCGAGCGACTGGCGCGCGGCATCGGCGCTGGCGGCCGAGACCAGCTCGTCTTCGGTCGGGATCACGGGCGCGGGCTCGTCGTGCGATTCCTGTTCGTCGAGATCGAGGACATCTTCGCTCTCCGTCGCAAAACGGGCTTCGCGGGCGCCGGGCGCCTCGTCGCGGGCAATGACGCGCCGAATCGATGACAATATGTCTTCCATAGATGGCTCTCGCGACAGATCGCCCATTTATGCCCCCATTTGCCCCTCAGGGTCCCACGATATCAGGGTCGCCCTAACGAGCGGTTAACCATCATCTTACCGGCCGGGGGCGGCCTTTGCCAAGCCTTATTGTTTCGGGCCGACCTCGACATAGGCAGGAACCGCCGCGGTCGCGGCAGGGATCGCCTTGGTGTCGGTCGCGACCTGCTGCGGCGCCGGATCGTCGGCCCAATCCCACAGCTGACCCTTCACGCGGCGATAATTGACCTCGGGATCATAGAGCGCGCCGCCCTCGATCCCCAGGTCGCGCGCCTCGGCCTTGCCCATCGCGGCGAGCACCGAAAAGGCGGCGACATAGGAGTTGCGCCGCGCCGAGACGAGCTGGACCTGGGTGTTCAGATATTCCTGCTCGGCATTGAGAATGTCGAGGATCGACCGCGTGCCGACGCTGTTCTCGGCGCGCACGCCTTCGAGCGACAGCCCGTTCGCGCTCACCGCCTGCTCGGTCGCGGCGATGATCCGCTCGTTCGCCTGCCACGCGGCATAGGCGCCGCGCGTCTGGGCGATCACGTCGCGTTCGACCGCGACATAATTTTCGATCGCCTGGCTCGTCTGCGCCTGCGCCTGGCGCACGCGCGCCGAGGCGCGGCCGCCCTGGAAAATCGGCAAGGTCATCGACACGCCGGCGATCGTGCTGGTCGTCGTATTCTCCGACGTCGAATTCCCGGCCGGGATCGAGTTGAGATTGTTGTTGTAGCCGCCGCTGATCGTCGCCGAGACCTTGGGCGCGCGCGTCGCCTGTGCGCTGCCGATGTCGGCGCGCGAGGCGTTGAGCCGCTGGTTTGCCGCCTCGATGTCGGGATTGCTGTTGAGCGCGATCGCGACCGCTTCCTCGGCGGTCGTCGGCAGGTTCGGCAGCAGCGGGGGGGGCTGCAGATCGTCGGGGGCGTCGCCGACGAGCCGGATATAGGATTCGCGGCTGCGGATCAGGTTCGATTCGGCGGTGCGCAGATCGCCCTCGGCGAGCGCAAGGCGCGCCTGCGACTGGGCGACGTCGGTGCGCGTCAGGTCGCCGATCTCGAAGCGGTCGCTGGTCGCCTGCAAATTGGTGCGCAGGACCGAAACATTCTTTTGATTGAGCTGGACGATCGCGATGTCCCGGATCACGTCCATATAGGCGCCGACGGTCTGCGAAAAGATGCTCGCCTCGGTCGCGCGCAGGTCGGCCTGTCCGGCTTCGACGCGATATTTGGCGGCCTTCACCGCGTTGCGCACCGCGCCGCCCTGATAGAGGGGCACCGACAGCTGCGCCCCGGTCGAAAAGGATCGGCCGGGCGTGAAGAAGCTGTTGCCGGGGACCATCAGATTTTCCTGATAGTCGGCGCTGGCCCCGACCGACGGCAGGCCCGATGCCTTCTGGATCGGGACATTTTCGTCGTTCGCGCGCTGGCCGGCGCGCGCCGCGGTCAGCGTCGGGTTGTTCTCATAGGCCTTGGCGAGCGCCCCCTGCAGCGTTTCGGCATGCGCCGGCGATGCCGCGACGAGCGCGCCCAGCGCCAGGCCGGCGAGCCAGCGGGTACGGCGACCGGTCTCTTGGTTCTTTTTATCGTGCATCGTAATGTTCAGCCTGAAACGGGAGGGGGAGGGCCGTCAGAATTGGAAAGGCTTGGGGGCGGCGAAACCGGGCAGCGGGGCGACATCCATGTCGGCGAAGGAGCGCAGCGCGACCGTGCCGCCGGTCTTCACGCCCTGGACCAGGCGCGTGACATTGCCGTCGCGGCGCGCGGCGACAATGCGGCCGCCCTCGGCAAGCTGTTTCGCCAGCGCGTCGGGCAGCGCGTCGATCGCGCCCTCGACGATGATGCGGTCGAACGGCGCCGCCTTTGCCGCGCCGGCGGCGAGCGGGCCTTCGATCCATGTGACGGTCGGCCCGGTTACGGCGGCGCGCGCCGTCGCGAGCAGCTCCGGCGATTCCTCGACCGCATGGACCTCGGCGCCGAGCTTCGCGAGCAGCGCGGCGGTGTAGCCCGTCGCGGCGCCGATCAGCAGCACCCGCTGGCCGGGGTGGATGTCGGCGGCGACCAGCAACCGCCCGGTGACGAGCGGGGCGTTCAGCGCGCGGCCGTCGCCGAGCGCGATCGCGCGGTCCATATAGGCGACGCTCGCCAGCGCCGCCGGGACATGCGCCTCGCGCGCGACACTGCCCATCGCCGCGACCACCGCAGGGTCGATGACGTCGTTGGTGCGGAGCTGGCTGTCGACCATCGCGGCGCGCATTTCGGCCGCACCAATCTCGCTCAATTTCGTTGCCATCGTGTCGTTTCCAATTCCCTGGGACCAAAGTCTTGCGGCCGCCCTAGCCTAAGCCGGGCTGTATTGCAATGATAATACAGCATCGCCACCATTTCGCGCCGCGCATAGCTGGCAACGGCCGGGTCGCCAAGCCTGCATCGCGCCATTATGGCGCGCTGTCCGGCGAATCCTTGACAAGCCAGGCAAAGCCCATCACTAGCGGCGCCTCCACCCGGCCCGGTCCGCGACAAGCGGCCGCGGCGTTCGGCATGAGGCCCGATGGCGGAGTGGTTACGCAGAGGACTGCAAATCCTTGCACGCCGGTTCGATTCCGGCTCGGGCCTCCACCGAGTTTCCCCTTTAAAAACAATAACTTAGCACGAGTAAACTCTTCCCCACAATTCCGCGGGTTACAGGGATATAGCGGCCTGATTGCGCGCCCAAGAGACTGGAATTACAGGGGAAATTTCACGCAAATTAGGCCCTGAATGAGCAGAGTCTCTGCCGCCGAAAGTGCATGTAGGGATTTGATTTTATGAATCGCTGCGGTCGGCGGCGACTACCGGTAGGGCTCACATGCGATCCCGTCGCTATCGCCATCCATGCCTTCTCGATAGCCGGGTTCGCCGCGATAAATTGGAGCAGTGCCGGCGGCCCGAGCATCGTTGCACCCCGACCAATAGTCGCCCTCTTGGGGCGCGCGCTCTCGCATCGCGCCTGTCGCCACTGCAACTTCCTTTGCGGTCGATAGAGCGGCGGCTTGCTGTTCGGGGCTTGCGAGCGCCCAACCTCCTCCTGCGACCGCGCCGATGAGCCCTAGCCCGACAAGGACGCTACCCGACGACGAGATATTGTTTCGTCGATGGTTTCGCCGATGATTGTATCGGCGAGGTTCGTGATAGGTCCGTCGGCGTTTCATTCCCGACGGGTATCACGGGTTGGTAAAAGAGCGGTTCCAGTTGATGGTGGCAAATTGAAGGGTCAGAAGTGTGGTCGACCAGCCATTTTTTCGAACCGGTCTCCTTGTTCGAAGATCGATACTATCAGTGCGAGAACAGGCTGACACGGGCACTCGAAAGCACCGCGGAGAGCGATTAAGTTACTAATTTTAATAACTTTCTTACAAAGCCTCGCAGTTGGTTCGAGTCAGACGCGTGCCTCCACCGAGTTTCCCCTTTAAAAACAATAACTTAGCACCAGGAAACTCTTCCCCATATTCCCGCGGGTTACGGGGATATTGCGGCCTGATTACGCCCCGAAGAGACTGGAATTACAGGGAAAACTTGTGCCAAATCAGCCCATGAAGAGGCAGTGTCTCTGCCGCCGAAAGTGCATGTAGGGATTTGATTTTGTGAATCGCTGCGGTCGGCGGCGACTACCGGTAGGGCTCACATGCGATCCCGTCGCTATCGCCATCCATGCCTTCTCGATAGCCGGGTTCGCCGCGATAAATTGGAGCAGTGCCGGCGGCCCGAGCATCGTTGCACCCCGACCAATAGTCGCCCTCTTGGGGGGCGCGCTCTCGCATCGCGCCTGTTGCCACTGCAACTTCCTTTGCGGTCGATAGAGCGGCGGCTTGCTGTTCGGGGCTTGCGAGCGCCCAACCTCCTCCTGCGACCGCGCCGATGAGCCCTAGCCCGACAAGGACGCTACCCGACGACGAGCTATTGTTTCGTCTATGGTTTCGCCGATGATTGTATCGGCGAGGTTCGTGGTAGGTCCGTCGGCGTTTCATTCCCGACGGGTATCACGGGTTGGTAAAAGAGCGGTTCCAGTTGATGGTGGCAAATTGAAGGGTCAGAAGTGTGGTCGACCAGCCATTTTTCGAACCGGTCTCCTCGTGCGAAGATCGATACTATCAGTGCGAGAACAGGCTGGCACGGGCACTCGAAAGCACCACGCAGAGCGACTAAGTTACTAATTTGAATAACTTTCTTACAAAGCCTCGCAGTTGGTTCGAGTCAGACGCGTGCCTCCACCGAGTTTCCTCTTTAAAAACAATAACTTAGCCCCGGGAAACTCTTCCCCACATTCCCGCAGGTTACAGGGATATGGCGGCCTGATTGTGCGCCCAAGAGACTGGAATTACAGGGGAAATTTGCCGCAAATCAGGCCCTGAATGAGCAGAGTCTCTGCCGCCGAAAGTGCATGTAGGGATTTGATTTTCGTCGATTAGCCGCCTGGCCCAAAGACGTCTTCTATGAGGCGGTAGAGCTTTGGGTCGTGGGCGCTGAGTTCGCGGCGGGTGTTGAGCGCGATCTCGTCTCCTCGGCATTCGAGGGCGACAGCGCTGACATCCTCCATCAACATTCCGATCTGCGTGCAGAGGCGGATTGCAAGGTCGCGGCGATCGTCGTCCATGGAGGGACGAAGCGGTGAGGCGGCCGATAAGTCCATAACCATCTTCATGCCGACGCTCCGAACATCGCGCGCTGCTCGGCCCAGTCGAGCGGCCATTCCTGCGACAGCATCCAGTCTGGCGTGACATGACCGGGTGCGGTGCCGGTCAGCATAGCGCGCTGAATGTCCGGTGCGAGCAGCCCGATCACAAGTCTCAGGCGTCGCCAATCCGCCGTAGGCCCGGTCATCTGGCCATGCTGGGCAGTCGTCATCGGCAAGGCGTTAAGCTGGCTGAGGTTGTGATGCGCGATGCGCACCAGCGCCGCTAAGTCCGCCTTGATTGAGGATCAGCGTGCAATAGGCACCCCCTTCGTGGGGTGATCGGCGTGCAAAAAGGACCCCTTCATCCCGGGGATTTAGTCGGCCGACTGGTTTTGATC
>NZ_LNRZ01000008.1 GCF_001468265.1 Sphingopyxis sp. H050
GCAGCGCAAGGCCATCTTCAACAAACCAGCATCATATTATCCGAAAAGGGGGTCCCTCTTCGACGCCGATCGGGGGTCCCTTTTGAACGCCGTTTGACACTCCTCGTCAAGGCGATGCTGGGGGACTCCGTTGTCGCAACGGTGCTTCTCCTCGACGGCCTTGAGGCGGAACCCGAGGGCCCGGCGGTCGTCGTCGATGTCGAAGCCCTTGGACTTTGGCCCGACCTCGACCGGCCCGACCTGATTGATGCTTTGTCCCGGCTGATCGCGCCCTTTGACCGCGTCGTCATTGCGTCACGCTTCGAGCATCGCTCCTCATGGTCTGTCTTCTTGCGGGGCCATGATGTCGGCGGTGAGATATTGCTCGACCGCGACCTGCTGCACGGAGCCGTGGCGCTCGGGCGGTATGATCAGCGGGACACAATCGTGCTGTCGCGCGGCCCCCTCGATCTGATCAACCGGCTTCAGAAGCGCCTCCTCGATCTTTTGACCGCGAGCGCCGGCATCATCCTGCTATCACCGGTGCTTCTTCTTGTGGCCGCAGCCATAAAGCTCGAGTCGCCGGGTCCTGTATTTTTTCGCCAATGGCGCGTGGGACAGGGCAACCGGCAGTTCAAGATCTTCAAGTTTCGTTCTATGCGCCAAGAGAGTGGCGATGCCGAAGGCACACAATCCGCGGGCCGCGATGACGCCCGGGTCACGGGTGTCGGCCGCTTCATACGGCGGACCAGCCTCGACGAGCTTCCTCAGCTTTTCAACGTCCTTCGCGGCGAGATGAGCATGGTTGGGCCGCGGCCCCACGCGCTTGGATCCACCGCCGGCGACGAGCTGTTCTGGCATGCTTCGAGGCAATATTGGCTTCGGCATGCCTTGAAGCCCGGAATTACTGGGCTTGCGCAGATCCGCGGCTATCGGGGGGCGACCGAACGGGTCGAAGATTTGGATTTGCGCGTCCGTTGCGATCTTGAGTATCTGTCGAACTGGTCGCTGTTGAGCGATATCATGATCCTGTTGAAGACGGTGCGGGTGGTCATTCACAAGAATGCCTACTGAGCGCGAACCATCCAGGGCGACCTCGTCAGATATGTTTCAATCGAACTTGCGGTGGCGCATTAGTCCGTCAGCATTCCTGGCCGCGTGCTGATGCGCCGCGGCTTATCCATGCCGAGCGCCTGGTTCGGACATTTCAATGCGGTCGGGTGGATCACCGCAACATATGTGGCCCAGCAGATCATTCGACTTGCTTCAAACGTCGTTCTGGCGTGGCTCCTTGCCCCGGCGCTTTTGGGCACCATGCTGTTGATCAACACTCTCCGAACCGGAGGTGAGCTGCTTACCGATGTCGGCGTCGGGCAAAGTATCGTCAACAACCCGCGCGGCAACGACCCAGCCTTCTTCAACACCGCCTGGACCGTCCAGATTGTGCGTGGAGCGCTCCTGTCGCTGCTTGCACTGGCGCTGACCATTCCGATTGCCCATGCCTATGGCGAGCCCGAACTCCTCGTGCTCATTCCGGCCGCCGCGCCCATCTTCTTCCTATCCGGCCTCACTTCACCGGCGCGGTTCCTGCTTCAAAAACGGCTTGAAATACGCAAACTCGCGCTCTTCGATCTTGCAACCGCAATCTTCGGAAGCGGTGTACAGCTGCTTCTCGCATTTTTGATGCCTTCGATTTGGGCACTCATCCTAGCGCTTCTGATCGGCGCGTTCGTCCCGATGGTCGCAAGCTTCTTCCTCATCGACTGGCGCATGCATCACTTGCGGTGGGAAAAGGAGGCGGTTCGATCGATTGTCCACTTCGGCAAGTGGGTGTTCCTCTCATCCCTCGTGTACTTTCTCGCCATGTATTTCGACCGATTGTATCTCGCGGACCTTATCCCCCTTGCACTGCTTGGCGTATACGGCATCGCGCGAACATTCGCCGACGCGTTTACCGAGTTGTTCCAGCGGATGGGAAACTTCCTGATCTTCCCAAAGATTTCCGCGACCGGCCTGCGCGGCCAGGAATTGCAATCGACCATCAATCCGATGCGTCTTGCTTTGCTGGGCTTGGTAGCGACTGGCCTTGCTCTGGCGGTCGCGCTCGCGGATCAGTTCATCTACCTCGTTTACGATGCGCGCTATCATGACGCCGGCTTCTTTCTGACTGTCCTGCTTGTCGGGACCTGGTTCGCCATCCTTGCATCCATGGCTGACGCAATGATGATGGGGCTCGGGAAGCCATCGGGTGTCGCGTTCGGAAACTGCGTGAAGTTTTTCATCATCCTCGCAGGGCTGCCTATCCTTCTTCCCCGCTACGGCCTGAATGCGGCCATGGGAGCATTTGTCGTTGCAGAAGCAGCGCGGTACATCGTGGTGACTTGGCGCAAAAGAGGAGCTGGCCTTAGCTTCATTCGGCAGGACCTTATGCTAACCGTGTCGTTCTTCTTGCTGATCCTGCTATTCCGGGAGGCGGCTTACGCGGTTGGGCTGACGGGCAGCATCAGCGACTGGGCTCGCGAAGGGATCCAAGTGAATGGTTGAAGAACGACGCAAGCGGTTGGCGCCCCGTGCGATGCCAAGGGCAGGCCGCGATCGGGCGACGCCGAGCGGGGCACACCGAGTATGACAATCCGGACATGAGCATTGCCTACCTCGTCAGCGATTATCACGCCGCATCGCACACCTTCGTTCGACGCGAGGTCTCGGCGCTACGAGCGCTAGGTATCGATGTCCTGCCCTTCAGCATTCAACCGGGCTCACAGATGGACGGCGCTCAGAATATTCTGGGCCGCCCGGCTCATCACTATCTGGCGGCGCTTTTGTCGGCGCTGTTCCGGCAACCGTTAAAGTTGCTCTCATGCTGGCGGCTGTCGCTTAGGCATCGGGTAAGCGGGATCCGACCTTTGATCTGGTCCCAGTTTCATTTTCTGGAGGCTGTTCTTTTGGCGCGCCTTCTGCACCGGCAAGGGGTCCGCCACCTTCACAATCATTTCGCGAACAGCGGCGCAACCGTGGGCATGCTCGCCGCGGGTCTGGCCGGCATACCGTGGAGCGTTACGCTCCATGGCATTTCCGAGACAGATTATCCGGCGGGCCCGCTTCTGGGTGAGAAGATCGAACGCGCAGCTTTTGTCGCCTGTGCGTCCTATTTCATGCGGGCGCAGGCGATGCGTCTCGTCGACGCCGACCAGTGGGGCAAAATGCACATCGTTCGCTGCGGCATCGATCTTTCGATTCTGCCTGGGAACAAGATGGCGCCAGCGCGAACCGACGACCCGGTGAAATTCATCAGCGTAGGCCGCCTTTCGCCGGAAAAGGGCTATCACGGCCTTCTGACCGCATTGGCGCGTCTCCGGGATCAAGGGCAGGATTTCTCGCTGACCATCGTTGGTGGAGGACCTTCGTCGCGGTCCATTCGCGCCGCGGCAGCTGCGCTGAACTTGATGGACCGTATCCAATTTACTGGCCCCCTTCCCGAAGACGCGACCCTCGCCGAAATCTCCAATGCGGACATCCTGATCCTGCCCAGCCTGATGGAGGGATTGCCGGTCGTCCTGATTGAAGCGCTGGCGCTCGGTCGGCCTGTAATCGCGAGTTGCGTTGCCGGCATCCCCGAACTTGTCGAAGATGGGCAGACCGGTTGGCTGTTCCCGCCGTCAGATTGGCAGCAGCTCGATCACCGGATTGGCGATGCCCTCGACGCCCGCGCTTCTTGGCACCAAATGGGCGAGGCAGGGCGAGACCGGGTGAAAGCAGACTTTCGGAGTGACGTTTCAGCTGCTCGCATGGCGCGCCTGTTCGAGGCGGCGTCCTGATAGATCCGCGTGGCTACCAGTATCTGGCGGCGCCTCTTTTTTTCAAAAGCCGGTTCGCCTCGACGCTGGGCCAGATGTTGAGCAAGGTTGCGCCGATCGAGAAGGGCGCGCGGGCAAGGGCCCTGCCCACCCCCACACCCCGGAGATTGTGCAGTCGCCAGGTCAGCATTCGCGAGGGCAAGGCCCACGCCTTGCCGCGGACGTTTGCCGCGACGAGCCGGTCAATCCATTCGGGATCATCTAAGTTGAGCTGCTGAATATACGCGCCGACGTGGCGCTCGTGTTTCCCCGCCCAGAGATGCTCGAAGATCCATCCGTTTATGGTGGTGCCAAGGGTCATCCGGCGCTCGTGCCGGAAGAAACCGGCGACGCTGTGCGCCTCGAAATAATGGGTGGGCTCCGGCATGCGCGCTATTCTTTCCAGCCGCGCCGGCTCCGTGAAACCATTTGTGTGGATCATCGCCGACAGCACCCCGTCCTCTCCCGGCGTCGGCACGGGCAGCCATATTTTCCGCAACTCCCGCATTCGTGCGGCATAGAGGGATCCGTTGATTGCATGAGGTGCGGGTGTCTGACTGGAAACTTTCAAGGAAAACCAGTCTATGGCGGTCTTCCGCGCTTTCTTGGCGATATCCTTTACGGGAAAACCTGACACTGCGATCAGTTGGCTGTCGCCAAGGAGCCGCGCTGCAAGCTCGCTGAGGACGTTCTCGTGGCGGAACTGGATGTCGGCGTCGAGAAAGATCACGATATCGCACGCGGGATCGAGAAGCTCATGAACCGCGAGGTTCCACGACCGCGCTTTTCCGCCCTCTGGCGTATCGTGAATCGTCCACCGAACGGCTGAATTCTCGAAAGCTTTCGCTGCGGCGCTTTCGGCGATGGCTGCGGTACCGTCGTTCGAGCCGTTGCTCACGATCAGCAAATCGCCTGTATGACCGCGCGAAAGCAGCGTCTGCACGGCAAGCTGATGAAGCAGAAGGCCGATCGTGTCCCCTTCGTTCCGTGCGATTACGCAGATCGCGATGCGGGGATTTCCGGACGACAACGCCTTAGCCTTATGAAATGGCGGCAGTGGGCCGCCGACATTTGAGCCGCAGTGTGACGCTAATCCGTGCCGTCGGCCGCATCGTCCGTTGCCTCATAATATTTCCCATAATGGCCGGTGCCGTAACCATAGCCGTAGCTATCGGCAAAGCCCCCCTCGTAGCGATTGAGGACCGAACCGATACAGGGTGTCGGATGAAGCATAGCGAGAACATCCTGCACGTGCTTGCGCGTGGTCCGGCCGCTATCGACGACGAGCAGATACCCATCGAGATGCTCAAGGCTTATCATGGCGTCGTCGTTAGCAAAGGCGGGAGGAAGATCGAACAGGATAATTGCCGCTTCGCACCTGTTTCGAAATATCTCGATCATTTCTGCAAATCGCTCGCCAGCAAGCAGTTCCGCGGTGTTGCGCTTGCGCCGGACGGCGGGGAACAATCCGAGCTGGGTGCCCTCGATCCTGACGCCGACCTGCGTCAAGTCCACGACCTCGCCCTCGAGAAAGCTCTCGATCCCCTGCTCGGTTACCAAACCAATTTCCTCAGCAAGCGAGGCGCGCCGTATATCGAGGTCGACGAGAAAGACCGGTTGTTCGGTCACGCGGGCGAGCGAGCTGGCAAGATTCAGCGAAAGATAAGACTTCCCGGCGGCTGGCGTCGCCGATGTGGTTCCAACGAGGCGAAACCCCTTTTCCTTCGTCTTCTTTGCCAAGCTGGTGCGCAGCAAATTGAAGGGGCGTGCGCGAATATCGCGGCTGTCGAAGCCGACGAGCTTGTGCGAGCTGATTCTCGACTTCTCTGGCGTAAAGACAGGCAAGTCTGCCAAACGCAGTGTGTCGCGGCTATTCAGAGTGGTCGGGTCGGCGTCGGCCATTATCGTACCTTAGAAATCGGACGTCAGGATCGTCGGAGCGGGACGAATCTCCGCCAACCGCGAATGGGGACGCGAGTGAGTTCGATCACCGGGATGATGCCTAGTGGCGAGGCGCCGAGGATTGATTTCAGTGCCGCCGGATCCCGAATTGGACGCAGGAGAAGTTCAACCGCGAACGCAAGCAGGAAACCCAAGCCTAAGCCTCCGCCGAGGCCGATCGCCGCAAGCAGCAAACGATTGGGCCAGCTCGGCTTGTCGGGGATCACAGGCGGCTCGACGACCGAGAGACGCTCGGCCAGTTGCTCATCTTCAGCCCTTACGCCCGAGCGCGCCGCCATCAGCTGCTTTTGGACCTGCTCATACTGGGTGTTGAGCGCGGAAAGACGCTGCTGCAGTTCACCCAACTGCTGCTGCACCAGCGGCGCGCGTGCCTGAGCCGCAAGGCGCGAGCTGACCTGAGCGTTTTCCTGCGCCTTCGCGGCGCGGAGGCTCGCGATCTGCGAATTGTTGAAGGCGATCTGCTCGTCGATCGATTCCAGAGGCAGCTTTTGCGTGTTGTCCTTTGCAAGGCGTTTGGCCTCCGCCAAGGCCTGCTTGGCGATGATCACATCAGGATGCGTTTCCGCATAGACTGCTCGCGCCGACGCCAACCTCTGTTCCGCGCCGACAACGATCGGATCGCGCGTGTCGCTGGTCTGGGCGTTGTTGCGCTGAAGGATCAGGGACTGATTGTCGCGCTGCAGTGCTGCGATCTGCACGTCATAACCGCCGGCGCCGCCGCTGATCATCATTCCGCCGCTGGTCAGCACGCCGCCATTCTGCGACGTCACGGCCGCGATCTGATCCTGCAGTGTTCCAATTTGCTGCTCAAGGCCAGTGGCCTGATCGCTGAGGAACTGGACGGTATTCGTCGCCTGCTCCGCATTCCCGCGGGCGTCGAGCTGCAGGATACGGTCCATAAGGTCTTGGGCGACTGCCTGAGTTTGCGCCGGCTGGGAATATTCAAACGCGAGTTCGAATGCGATCGTCCGCTGGTCGGGGCGGTTTGTCTGGGCGACCACTTCAGTCGGCGCGAGACTGATCGATTTGCGCATTTTCTCGACAATCTCGGACAGCGGCTTGCGTTTGCGCTCGCTGGTATAGAGTCCGTGGCGCTCGATCAGTTCGATGAGGTCGGGCCGGGCGGTCACCTGCTGCTGAATCGCGGCGATGCGGCGATCGATCACGTCGTTGCGAGTGTCGATGCCGATGACATCCTCGGGAAGCTGAGGCGATTCCACGAGCATGATGGCATTCGAGCGGTAGCTCGGGGGAATAAGCAGCGCCGCCGCCAGCGCAGCAATCGCGCCGACGACCGTCGGGACGATGATCCACCATTTGCGTTGCCACAAAATCGAAGGAAGCTGACCGAGAAAGTTCCCGCCGCCCGTTCCTTCTTCAAGCACGTCCATCGGATCCATCAGCCGAGCTTTCCGAAGCGAACCGTTACGCCAGCCATGATCGAAGCGTTGGATCTCGAACGCTGCGTATCGCCAAAGATTCTGGTGTAGCTGGGCGACACAGTGAAGGTCATCCGGTCATTCAACTTGCGGCTGTAAGTTGCGCTCACGCCCACGACCTCGCTGATCACAGTTTGCAAAGGCAGAACGACATTGGTGCCCTGGTTCGTCTTACCGTACCGACCGGCAAAGGATATCCGATCCTTCTCGGTGAGAACCAGATCATAGTTGGCTGCCACTGCGGTAACCGAGGAAACGCCGCCAAGCGCCGTCGGCTGGGAGCTTCTGCTTGCGCTGATGCACAGATTCTGGCCCGGCCCACGATTGCAAAGTCCGACACTTCCCGAAAACGACGTCCGCTTGGCGTCAGACGCTGTTCCAATGTCGGTTATGACGTAAGAAATACCTGCGCTGGCAACGAACGTCAGCCGCGAGGTGAGTTGCTGCCGCAAACCTAGTTGGGGACTGATGATCCTGCTGTCCCCTGTATTCCGGCCAAGATAATTTACCGTGCCGGCCTGAACGGCGGCGGTCAGCGACATACGCTCGTTCAGTTTGCGCTCGTATCCGACCTGCGCTGAAAGATTGCGGTAATCAAATCCGACGCCGTTGTCGAAAAACGACCCTGTGATCGAAGCGCCGGCGTTGACCGAACTGACCTCATCGATCGCGTGCGAGACATCGACCGAACCGCTCGCCGATTGGGTGCGGCTCCGAATGCCGGCGATCGTCGTGTCGACCGGAGGGATTACGGGGATCGGATCATCCGGCGGGGTCAGCGGATTCTCAGAGGGCAGAAAGAAATTGTCCTGGAGGGCCGATCGCAGCGACTGAAACGAGGACGAAAGGCTGAGGGTCGTTTTCTCGTCGAGTTGGCGATTGCTGGAGACGCCGATCCGCCCCGAAAGATCGTTGCCATAGCGGTTTGTATATTGCGCGACGCGGATTTCGCCATCGATCGCGGTCTGGCCCACCTCATCCTGCCACAGGATGAGTGGCCGAACGTTGAGATTTGCGGCACCCGCCGTTTCCTTGTCGACATAAAGGAACGGGTTGGTGGAAACCGAGCCTCCGACGGAGACATCAACCGTGACTTGCGGCGCCTGTGCAAAGGCCGCCGCTGGAAAGCCGGAAGCAGCCAGCAAGAGCGTCGAGGATGCGAACTTCCTCATGAAAAATTCCCCCACCGCCTCAAGGAACGATCACAGTATCACCTGTTTCGATCCGAAGAATATTGGCACGCGCGATGTCGTTCGCGTCTGCGCCCATTTTGAACAGCGGAGCAAGGCGCACGCGCACCGTTCTCAATTCGTCACCCGCCTTGCGAATGATCACCACATTGTCAAGATTTGCAAACTCGCTGGGGCCGCCCGCCATGCTCAGCGCCTCGAGCACGTTGATGTAACGACCGGGCGTGAAGGTCCCCGGCGACTTTACGCGCCCCATAACCGAAAACTGAAGTCCCGCCGGTTGGACGACCGAGACGGTGACTTGCGGCACCTGCCCCCGATATTGGTCGCGCAAACCGAGCGTGATCAGCGTCTCGACCTCGCTCGGCATATAGCCTTGGGCAACGATCTTTCCGACGAGCGGAAAAGCAATCGTGCCATCGGGAAGGACTTTTACCTTCCGCTGCAGGCGTTCCTCGCCCCAAACATAGATTTCCAGTTCGTCGCCAGCGTTGATGCGATAGGCGGTGGCGCGAACGGTGCTCGGCGGCGGAGCGACGAGCGGCGGAGCCGGGACGGGCGCTTCTGCGGCGTCGGCCGAACGCTCGTCAGCGGCCGCGGTTTGAGCAGAGGCTAGGCTCGGCGCAGCAAGCGTCATGGCCAATCCGACCGTAATCAGTAATCTCATCATTCGGATAGCCACCCTGCAGCGCTCGGAGTGAGCGGTCGACATAAGATCATGCAACATTATAAGACGCGCCATGGTCTTTGGCTACATTGTTAACCTAAAACATGAAATTCGGGCCCGCGCTGCCTTGTCGGCGGTTAGGTTTGCCTTCGCGGCCGCGCTTTTGGCGCCGCCCCTGTTGGCAGGCTGTTCGCGGTCCGAAGCGGCGGCGGCGGCGGATGCTACTCGCGCGCAGAGCCTGTTCGAACAACGCCGGTTCGCCGAAGCGAGAATGGCCATCAAAGAGGCGATCGCCGAGCAGGATGATGAGCCTCAATATCATATTCTGAGTGCGCGGATCGAGTTTGCGGTAGACGCCGTGCCACAAGCCTATGACGCCTACAGCAACGCTTTGGCGCTCGATCGCAGTAACATGGAAGCACTGCAGGCGGTGTCCCAATTGGGGCTGCAGACGGGCCATCTACGAGAGTCCCTCGATGCGACGGAAACAATCCTGTCGCTCGCCCCGGACGACACCAGCGCGCTGCTGACGCGCGGGCTTCATTCGATCGTCCGCAGCCGATTTGATGAGGCGAACGGATATGCAGACAAGATCCTGTCCCTCGACCCGTCCAACGAAGGCGGTGCAATTCTGAAGTCTCGCGCCATTTTCAGAAAAGGGCAGTCTCGGATCGCGCTTGAGGTCCTGGATAAATTCACGTCGGTGCGGCCGGCGACCGTCGGCGTCGCCATGACGCGGCTGGAACTGTATCGGGCCCTCAACGATGCCGATGGGATGCGCGCCGAATTCGCCAAGCTGCGCAGCTTGGCGCCAAACAATGACGCGGTTCGCATCGACGAGGCAAATTTTGCCTTCAAGGATGGACGGGCCGCCGAAGGCCTTGCGATCACAGCGGCGCTCCTGTCTGATCCGAAATTTTCAAGAAGCCAAGTTCCGATCATCCTCGACCTGTGGCAGGAGTATAGCCCGCAGGGTCCGTCACAAGCGGATCTTGGGAAAATCGCGGCGCAGGGATCGACGACGGCGCGCCGGGCGCTGGCGTCCTACTATCTTGAGAGGGGATTTCTCGCGCAGGCTCAAACAGCCATGTCGACCGTGACGGGCGCCGACCGGGTTGCCCTCGACGCCGGCTTGGCGCTGAAGCAAAAAAGATGGGACAAGGCGCTGGCGCTCGCCAACACGGTGCTGGAGGAAGACAAGAGCCACTGCCTGGCTCTGACCGTCAGGGCCGAGGTGCGGCTGAATGCGAATAACCTTCAAGGTGCTTTGCGGTCGGCGCAGGAAGCCGCTAGCCAGTGCCCGACGGAGACCTGGGCCTGGCAGCTTGCCGCGACGAGCTATACGAGGCGGGGCGATTTGGAGAATGCCGAACGCATGTGGCGCCAGGGTATAGACGCCAACCCCCAGAATTCCAGGATTGCGGGCGCAGCGGTCGCTTGGCTCGAAGCCAATGGCCGGAAGCGGGAGGCCGTGGCAGTCGCTCGGCGCTTAACCCATGATGCGCCTGCGCTCATGAGCGGATGGAGGATTTACGCCGGCGTCTGCGCGCGCACCGGGTCGAATTGCGCGTCCGATGCGCAGCGCGGACTTGCCGACGCGGCGAGAAGTTATGGAATTGACCTGCTTCCCGGTCAGCCGCCGCCTAACGGCCTCTTCGGACGTATAGTCACCCGATGACCCCGACAGCCGGCGAAAGAACCGATTTCCTCGGACTTCAATTTGACCCGTGGGAATCGGCAGAGGTTCTACGGTCGATCATCAAGCTTGCGCAGGCGCCGACCTTCTCGTTCGTTGTCACGCCGAATGTCGATCATATCGTCCGGCTCCAGCGTATCGGCGACCCCGCTCTCAACAAAGCCTATGAGGCAGCGGCGCTGTGCATATGCGACAGCCGCATTCTCTCGCGTCTCGCCTCATGGTCAGGGATCGATCTTCCCGCTGTGCCAGGAAGCGATCTGACGCGCGCCCTGCTCGCCGAGCATCTTCCGGATTGCGACGTTGCGGTGATTGGCGGCGACATCGAGTTGCACGGGGAACTCGAGGCGCGCTACCCCCGCTTCCATTGGCACTTCCACGTACCGCCCATGGGCGTCCGCACCGATAAGATGGCGCGCGAACAAATCGCCGCTTTCGTGGAAGCGTCGCGCGCCAACGTCGTATTCTTCGCGATCGGCGCCCCTCAGAGCGAAATTGTCTGCGCCGAGATAGGGGCAGGTGGCCGGGCCGGCGGCGTCGGACTGTGTATCGGGGCGTCCCTCGAATTTCTGACCGGGGCGAAACAGCGTGCACCGCGGTGGTTGCAGCGTGCAGGGCTGGAGTGGTTGTTCCGGCTCGTCTCAGAACCGCGGCGTCTGGGGCGCCGATATCTTGTCGAAGGGCCGCGGATATTCGGCATATGGCGCCGTTGGAAAAAACTTAGTTCGGATCGCGCTCGGTTCGGTTCCATTCCGTCTGACGACGCCTGAAAAAGGCGAGATAAATCGGTATCTTCCAGACAATATAGAGTGGTGCGCGAATGAGGTCGGCCAACGTTAACATTTCACGCGCCTCCCGCCCCCACGCCACGAAAAGCAAGAGCATCACGAGCGTAAGCGGAGCCAGTAGGACGATCAGGGGCGAATAGCTTCCCGTCGGCAATATAAGTAGCCCGACCGCTGCGATCGCCGGAACGACCAAGCCAATCAGAAGAGCGAGAGGGGGAATTAAGAGGTGGGCGCCAAGCGCCGCCAAATGCCGCGACCTACGTCTGATCGCGGTCGCCAGCAACGGCCCTGCTTGACGGGATGCCGTCTCGAGAAACCCGTGTTCCCACCGGCTACGTTGTCCCCGGCCGGCATTGAGCCCGGCGGCAGGGCTTGTCACCAGCACCGCATCGTCAAGGATCACCTTGATCCCGTCGCGTGCAAGTTCCAAGCCCAGATCGAGATCTTCTACCATATTGGACGTCGCGAGCGGGATGCGCCTGAAGAGGATCCACGGAAACGCCATGCCCGTCCCGAAGAGCAGGGCCCCTCCCCCGATCCTCATCAGGCCCCGCGCCCGCACCAGATTTTTGATGAGCATCGCAAAGTTCGAGAGTCCCACCAGTGGTGAGGAGTTGGCTGGAGCAACGAGAAGATTCGCGGCCTGAACCGGCGCGCCCGAAACGACGGCCCGCGCCGTCAGACGTCCCGCGCCCTCGGCGGTGATCCGACAATCGGCGTCGAGGACGAGAACAGCCTCGGGCGGAGCGAGCGAAAGATGGTCGCGCCCAAAAGCGAGTGCGAAGCCTTTGCCGCGACGTTCGCAATCGTGACGCTCCACAACTTCAGCACCCGCCGCACGCGCAAGGGCTGCCGTGTCATCGCTGCAATTGTCGGCAACGACCAATATGCGCGCGGCAGGGGACGTGGCGCGTAGAGATGCCACGGTGGCCGCAATGCCCGCCGCTTCATTATGTGCGGGAATGACGATGGCAAAAGCCGCAGCAGGCCCTTCGCCCGGCGAAAATCGGAGGGGCGCAAGACCCGCGGCCAGTTCGAGCGCCAGGTAGGACAGCGCGAAAGCGAATGGAGCCGCGATTAGCCAGGCAAGGAGTTCCAGCATGCTGCCCCGCGTGTAGCTTATACGCGCCGCACGGCAAGCTTTGCGCATCCTTTTGTCTCAAAGTGCGACCCTCACCACTCGGGCCTATGCAATTTCCTGGCGCCTGTTTAGAGAGAGCGCGTCAATAGGGGAATGATTTCAATGCCGCGCGAATATTCTATGGCTCGCAGAGTACTCGTGACGGGCGGCGCAGGCTTCGTAGGCTCGCACCTCATAGATCGCCTGATCGAGCAAGGCGACGAAGTACTTTGCGTGGACAATCTGTTCACCGGCGCAAAAGCCAATATCGCGCATCTGCTAGGACATCCGCGCTTCGAGTTCCTTCGTCACGACATTTGTCACCCGCTGTTTGTCGAGGTCGACGCGATCTTCAATCTCGCCTGCCCCGCCTCGCCGATCCATTATCAGCACGACCCGGTTCAGACGACTAAGGTCTCGGTAATCGGCTCCATCAACATGCTTGGTCTCGCGAAGCGGATTAAAGCGCCGATCCTGCAGGCCTCGACCAGCGAGGTCTATGGCGATCCGACGCAGCACCCTCAAACCGAGGCATATTGGGGTAATGTCAATCCAATCGGGCTTCGCAGCTGCTATGACGAGGGCAAACGCTGCGCGGAGACGTTGTTTTTCGATTACAATCGTCAGCACGGCATCGACATCAAGGTCGCCCGTATCTTCAACACCTACGGGCCGCGAATGCATCCTGCCGATGGCCGCGTGGTATCGAATTTCGTCATGCAAGCCCTGCGCGGCGAGGATATCACGATCTATGGCGACGGCTCACAGACGCGCAGCTTCTGTTATGTCGACGATCTGGTCGAAGCGCTGCTCCGACTTATGGACTCGCGTGACGGATTTACGGGTCCGGTCAATCTCGGCAATCCTGTCGAGTTCACAATTCGCGAACTCGCGGAACTGGTGATCGAGCTTACCGGAGCTCGTTCGAAGCTCATCCAGCTGCCGCTTCCCTCCGACGATCCGACTCAGCGGAAACCCGACATCGCGCTCGCGCGGAAAGAGCTTGATTGGGAACCTGGCATCGCGCTGCGCGAAGGGCTTGGTAAAACCATTGCTTACTTCCGATCACTAGGGAACCCATAACTCAACGTCCGCGGCGCAAAGCCGCTTGTCCTGGGCTAGGAAGATGTTCGCGACGCGATAAAGCGGCCCGCAAGGCGCGTGAAAAGACGCTCATAATAGCGGGTCGAGAGGTGGGCGAACAGCAACGTCGCGAACAAAAGCGGCGGCCTTAGGGCGTATTTGACAAACTTACTTTCTCCGGCTCCGCCGAGCGGCGTTGCGGTCAGCATGCCGTGGATCACGTATATGGCGTAGCTGATTTCGGCCACGTAAGCCGCGGCCTTCCCCGTCCAAAGCTCTCGTGCCTTCTCCGGAAAACGATAGAGGGACAATCCGACTGCAAGCATCGCGATATAAGGGCGTAAATATGACGCAGGGCCCAGCGCCGGCAGGCTGACCACAGGAAGCGCGATCAGGAACAAGATTGGCGTCCACGCCGGTAGCCGGGTTAACAAGGCCTTGCCCCAACCGTTGATCCAGACCAGCGCAATCACCCCCCCGGCGAGAATCTCATCGATACGGTACCAAGTGACGATGCTGATCACTTCATCGTTGGAAATCCTGAGCGCTGTAATTGCGAAGCACGCTAGGGGAATCAGATATAGCGCTCTGCTCCCGGCGAGCGCCACTGCGACCGCCGCGAGCAGATAAAACTGCATCTCGACACACAGGCTCCACAAATGCTCGCCGCCCGGCAACAATGTCGCGGGAGGCAAGTTCGATATGAAGAGCAGGTTCGCGATGGCCTCCGCGCCGCTGGATCGATTTACGATGATCAAGATCAACATCGCGGCCCAAGCGAGCGGAACGATCCGCGCAACCCGTTTGATCATAAAAACACCGACTCTGCTGTCGCTGTGCAAAAAGTTTGTGATCAGGAATCCCGAAAGGCAAAAGAACAACGCCATGCCCGAAGCGCCTATCGCATCATTCAGTTGGAGGGCGTGGGAGCCAACAGGCAACCAATGCGCTGATAACACCAATATGATGCTTAAAGCGCGCCATCCATCCAGAATGGCGATGTGGGACCTCAACGTTGTGCCCACCGATATGGAGTGATGAATATCAAATCGGTGCCGAGAGCGAAACAAATCGCTCCAAACCGCTCCAAATTGCGCAAAAGCGGGGCTGAGATTGTCAGCAAAGGGGGAAAATTAAGCCTTTTCTTCCCATCACTAGAATAGGTTGCGCCGCAACGGCCAAGCAGCGAGCGAATGCTTCTCAACACGCGCATTGTGAGCCCCCTCCACCACTATGCTGCCTTGTACATATGCGAAACGGTCAGGCCAAGCAGCGAGATGGGCAATTGGCTGCACCGTGCGAACGACTGATCAACGGCTTTGCAGCAAGCTTTCGATAAATTGCTGGTACTGCATGGCGACATTTGGCCACGCGAAGCGATCTATGCCGTGCGCAACCCCATTTCGTTGCCGCCCCGCCGCAACCGCCCCGGTGAGCGAGCGACCAAGCGCGCCTTCGTCTTCGGTGTCGCAAAGAAAGGCCGAATTGTCGGCCAATATCCACCGCAGCCTCTCGGTATCATGGCCGACGATGGGCAGCCCGCTAGCCCAGGCTTCCAGAAAGACATTGCCAAAGGATTCAAGCAAAGAGAGATGGAGAAACGCATCTGCCGAGCGATAGAGCGCGGGCATCTCGGTCGCCGGCAGGCTTATCCGTCGGTATCGCCCAGGGAGCAGATTTGCCGCCATGGCCTCGGCATCACTGCGTAGGGGCCCGTCGCCCGCAACGACCAGATGTGCGCCATCCATGCGAGATAAGGCTTTTATTCCGTCCTCGACGCGCTTTGTCGGTATGAGCGCGCTAACCATGAGAACAATCGGCTTGTCCGTCGGCAGGCCGAGACGCTCCCGCTCGTCGGCTCCAGTGTGGAAGCGCCCCAGATCCACGCCATTCGGGATGACCGTGCACGACCACCGAGCCGAGTTTCGCTCGAAGTAATCGGGGTTCGTACAAACCAGACCGTCACACCAGAACGTGCGGTACTCCGAATTATCGGCATAAGCCGGCCAATCGCCGTTCTGAGTCACGAAAATTTGCAGCGGCGATGCGTTCGCGGGGCGCCGCAGCGCCCAATGCGTAAAGGGAAAGGAACAGGTGATCACGGCGTCAAAATCTGCCGGGCGGTAGGCACGGAGCAGGTTCGCCGCAAACGTCATGTCTTCCCATGCGGTCTCACTGCGAAGCGGCGGGAAGAAGGGATATTTCTCGAACCGCTCTCGGCGGACGGACGATACACGCCTATATGCATAGGACGCCCCGGGGCGGGCCGGGCCGGAGCCTGCAACCGTAACAGCATGCCCCAACCTTGCGAGTTCCTCGGCGACCGAAAGAAGCGCAACTTCGGCACCGCGATCATATCGGTGAAATCCGGGCAAGGCGAAAAGCAGTCTCATTCACAATTCCATTCTGGCGCCGCAGGGGTGGCCTACCTCGCACGCGTGGTAAGGCAGCCCGATGGACCTGCGACACCCAAAGCCGAGATAATGGCGAAGCGTTTAGAACCGGTTAGGGTCAAGGCCGACCGCTTCCAGCCTCGATCGGATCAAGTTCCCAAGCACGCGATATAGTCGTTGAACCGGCAATCGGCCGGCGAGTTGACGGGCGCTAGCGAAGTGCGGGTCAGGCGCTTCTCAATCCCGAAAATCGCATAGCCGCGCGCCTTCAGGAGATCGCCGATCACCCCTCCTGCCCCCGTGCCTTGATCCTCGAACAGGATCGCGCGCGGTTTCAGTCGCTCGAGTTGCGGACCGATCGCGCGAAAAATCGGCTCTTCGTGCCCCTCCACGTCAATCTTGATGAGATCCACTCGCTCGAGCTTAGCAAAAAAGAGAGCGGCATCGATCGCCGGTACAAGCAGATCACCATCATCACAGATTTTCGATGCCCCGCGGTTAGTCTCGTCGATCCGAAAGCGCAGGTCTGCTTCCCGGTCAGAGAGCGCCACGCGATGGATTTGCGCCCGCGTGCCGAACGGCTGCATATTTTTCTCAAGCAATTCGACGATGCCTGGCTGCGGCTCAACGCAAACGACGCTCGACCGCTCTACAAGCTTCAAAAAACATGCCGAGACATATCCGACGTTGGCGCCGATATCGACCATGACATCGCCCGCTCTGGCAGCATCGAGGAGGATTTGAACGACCGAACGGTCGAATTTGCCCGAGAGGAGAATGTGTCGACCAATCAGATCATCTGCGCGCACATGGATGTCAAAATCGTCGCTGGTTCTTGCCAGACGTTCGCCGGAACCAAGGTCGATGTCGCGACCGAACCTGTCCAGAATCCGCCCCGAGCCATTTGCGAACGGCCAGTAGCGAGAGGCAAAAGCGGCTAGTTGCATCGCTCCGAGCAATAGCGGATTTAACCGTTAGAGCAATTGCGCGATGACATGTGCGTTGAGATTTACTCTCGCCCCGCCCCCATCTCGCCGCGGTGGAAGCCCCGGCTGCCTCCTGCGTTATTTGCAGCAACCGTCGCCGGGAGCCTCCCTGTCCATTAATGCCGAGATGGAGCCGTCCGTCCGGATAGCGATAAGAACCCACTCGAATCTCGGGATTTTCCCGTCGAACGCGGTAGCCTAAGTTTTCGTAACCGTGCGAGACATCTGTCCGAGGGCGAACTGATCGAACTCAAACATCAGATTTACATGGTTAAAACCATTCCAGAGTGGGACGCCAGCTACGTCACAAAGAGAGTTTCTCTTACCGCCAAATTAAGATATTCAGCTTGGATGTCGGGATTCGTAACATATCTTAAATTGCGGTCGCGCTTCGCTGCCGGCGTTATAGCCTTGATGCTGCTGGTGTTGGCGTCGGTGACCCTCCCGGCTTTCAACGGCGATAGCGGATCCCTGATGGCGCAGACGTCGGAAGCGATCAGTCGCTTCATCGGCCGATCGCCGGGTGAGCGCGGCGAGACCGATCTCATCAAGACGAAAATCAAGCGCGCGAAGGGCAAGCCTGGTGGTAAGTTGCTTGCCACCGCCCCGCGGGCCAAACCCGCTGAAGCCGAAGAGCGCGCGCTTGGCAAGATTTTCGATACGCCTCCGGAAGAGGCTGTTCAGTCGTTGACAGGCGTGCCGATAGGCCCGCTTGCGCTTGGAAACGTGTTTCCGAGCGATTTCGGCGATTTTGGTGACGTAGCGGGTGGCGGCGGCGTGCCCGGGGGCGGATTCCCCGGCGGGATCAGCACGGTAATTCCGTCCGCAACACCCGGCGGACCAACCGGTCCCACTGATCCCGCAAATCCGGTCGATCCCACTAACCCAACCAACCCCACCAACCCGACGGACCCGGTCGGCGCTGTCCCGGAGCCGGGAACATGGGTCATGATGATCGTGGGTTTCGCCCTTTGCGGCGCGTCACTCCGCCGTCGGCGCAAATGGTCGAGCGCACCGAGCGTCGCGTGATGCGAAAGTGGGTGGCCTGCAGTGCAGCCGTCGCTGCCTGTTCGATCACAGTCGCCGTCCTCGCCATACAAAGCTCCGCTGGTCCGTTGCGGGAGAAGAGCCTCGACCGCTCAACTGCAATCGTGCCTGCCATTTCGCCCGATCGCGACTATCTGACACCTGCCGAAGCCGATGCCGCGCACCGCGCCCAACTTCTGCCAGCGGGCACCAAGTCGCTCCTCAAGGCCGACAAGCCGCTGCGGCACGGTGAATTCGAATGGAATGACAAAGATGTGCCGACAGGCAAGATCGTCGTCTGGGTCGATCTGCGGCGACAGATGATCTCGGTTCTACGCGGCGGGCATGAAATCGGCACAGCGGTCGTCGTATATGGAGCGGACGGCATGGCCACCCCGACCGGCCGATTTCCGATTCTTTCGAAACACCGCGATTATCATTCACGCGCCTACGACGCTCCGATGCCCTACGCGATGTTCATCACCAAGACGGGTGTCGCGCTGCACGGCAGTCCGATGTCAAGCAGGCATGCAACGCATGGCTGCGTCGGCCTGCCAATCGAGTTCGCCCGCCTGCTTTTTGCTGTAGCAAAACCGGGAGACGAGGTCGGCGTGTTCAATTCCGACCCCACTGTTGCCCGACAGTTTGTCGCAACATTCATTAGTTAAGGCCTCTTAACCTTAACTTCTCACGCGGTCTTAGCAACCGCTGCACTAAGGCACGCCCCAAGACTTGGGGATTTGCCATGCGAGTTTCTGGAAAAACAGCGTGCAAGGTCAGCTTTGTAGTCGCGTCCGCGTTTTTGCTCACGGGCGTGCAGTCGCGACTTGGTGACCTCGACTATCGGTTGCTTGAAAGTCATAACCGAGAGCGTGTCTTGGCGGGCGTTCCGCAACTTAAGTGGAATGTCGATCTCGCGGAGGGCGCCCAGGCCTGGGCCGATCATCTGTCGGCGACGGGACGTTTCGAGCATTCGCCGAATGTTCCCGGAAAGCCGCTTGAGGGCGAAAACATCTGGGGCGGCACCCCCGGCGCGTTCCGTCCCGAGTCGATGGTCAATCTGTGGATCGAAGAAAAGAAGTTCTTCGTAAACGGAACATTTCCCGCAAACAGCAGCACGGGTCGCCCGCAGGACGTCTCGCACTACACGCAGCTCATTTGGGCCAGTTCACAGGAAGTCGGCTGCGGGCTCAGCAATTTGGGCGCAGAGGAAATTCTCGTCTGCCGCTATTCCGAGCCCGGCAACATCCGTGGCCGCGATCCTTTTGCCCACCCCAAATCGCCCGCCCCGCGGCTAGCCTACTCCGACTTCAAGGTGCCCCTCGCCTCATCGGCAGCAAGCTTGGCCGGGTTCTCGTCCGCAGCAACCACGGCTTTCGAACCGGCGGCGGGAAGCGCTGTTTCGATGGACATGCGCCCCGCCGTCTCGTCGGCGACCAGACGGGGTGACATGGGCCCGATATTCTGGCTTGGGACCATCACGGCGGGGTCGGGTATTGGCTCACCCAGATTGAGCTGCGGCTGGTCGGCGAGCAACTGCTCTTGGCTGATGGACTGAGTGAACGCGGTGCGCCGTCCCCACCCGCCAGGCCAGCGATAGAAAATATGATGTCCGACCTGGGTGATCTTGGCGAGCGACCGCGCCCAATAGGGCACGACATAGTCGGCATGATAATGCGTCGCCATCCCGACACTTGGTTCGACGACGCCTGACAAGGCGGCGAGGGCTATTGCTCGCGCCGAATTCCAACCTTCCCGAGACGGCCGGCGCCCAAGGCTCCCGTCGCAGGTGAAGGTAAACTGACATCCGGTCCGCCGCTCGGCCCCCTGATAGACGACGCCGCAGATTGAACTTGGGAAGGCCGGATGACGGGCCCGATTCAAAATGACCTGGGCCACGCCGCGCTTTCCCTGACCGGACTCCTGCGCTGCTTCATAATAAATCGCGGCGGTAAGGCAGTCGATCGCAGACCGGCGGCCGACGGCGTCGGCCGACCCAAGCGGTATAATGACTGGCGCCGCGCGCTCGACAGGCGCTGTAGAAAACGGAAGTGTCGCATTCTCTGCTAGCGCATCGTCGGGGGCTAGTGGCTTGTAGAGTTGGGGCTCGATCGGCGGCGGGGCCATTGCTGCGACCGTCGGCGTGCGCCGTGGGGGCGGCTGCCCATGGGTCAACGCCCACCATGCGCCTCCTCCCGCCAGCGCGAAAGCGCCGAGCACGAGGGACCAGACGAGGAACCTGTAGCGCGGACTATAGGCACGGGTGTCTGCCTTGATCATCGTCTCTCTACCTCAGGCCCTCGCCTGAATGCGCAGCGCGGTCATGACGCCTTAAACCGCGCAGGACGCTGAACGGCTCCTCCTGACGCCGCGATTTCGGCGTGCCGAAATTACCGCCATCATTCTGTTGGCCATTCTCCGAACAAGGTGGAGAAGCACTCACCGCAACCCGCGCAGGAGATTTGCGCCCTGTCGAATGAGCGGCACCCGGTCGTACCACGCCAATGTCGCCACGTCGCTTCTTGACGGCCGCTGTCCCGCCATCTGCGGCAGCGCGAACAGGGTAGGTACGTGGGGATAAGCGCGGCGGAACCAAACATAGGCGGCGTCAATCGGGGGGTGGACGCCTTCCGGCTCAAGCTTCTCGAGATAGCCCGATACCAGTCGAGCGCCATTTGCCGTAAACCCCATCATATGCGAGCCCTGAATATCGCTGCGCTGGAGGTCTTCGGGGGTTTGCGCGGTATAGCCGCCGTAGAAGATGTCCCACCCGTCAGCCACACTGACCTTCTCAATCCCCGGGTAGAAGAAGCAATCATCCTCGAGGATCAAGATTGACTCACCAGCGTCCGCCGCTTGCTTCAGCAGAATCTTCTGGCTCTCATAGCAACCTCGAGCGCCGATTGACGTGAAGGATCCTGCATCGTCGGGGCGAATTGCATCGAAATAGGCGATGCGCGGATGCCTTGCGAGGCCGGCGCCGATCAATTCACGATCCATAGCCCGCCGACGGTCGGTACGCGCTGGCAAATTGATGATCCTGATGCGGTCGAAATAGTCGAAGATCCTCATATTCTCCTCGGTATAGCCCCGTAATTAGCGTTCCAAGCAAATAATAATCCAGAATTGGGACCGCCTTTCGCGGGCTTGCCTGCCACGCCGCTCTCATGGCGTGGGCGAGTGATCGCGTTCCCAAATCGGGAGGAGAGCAAATCTTGAGTTCGATGAGCAGGCGGTGGCACATGCCGGCTCCCTTCCGTCGAAGTCACATCAGCAGAAATGACTTGCCCCGCCGCTGTTCCTCGTTGGCACGTTTCCTTTTCAGGCACTTGCGGGCATTGGCAGCGCCGAGGGTTTACTCTATCGCTGGCTTATGTCTGAAGACGCTGGAGGATTGATGGCCACGCTGGTTGATCGAACGGAAATGCCGGCGTCCGGCCGCTTCGTTCGTAAGAAGCCTTCAATCGGCACGGTGATCCTGGCGATCGGCCTCGCTCTCTACATCGTCCCGACGATGATATTTGTTATTCGCGAGTCCTGGTCGGGCGAAGCCGGCGCCCACGGCCCGATCGTTCTTGCGACCGGTTTGTGGCTCTTGCATCGTCAATGGGACGAGGCGCGACACCTCCCAGAGCGACCGAATACAAGGCTCGTGTGGGCATCGCTCGCGGTGATCGTCCCCCTTTTCATATTCGCGCGCATAACCCAGATCGTGGAGATCGAGGGGTATGTGATGTATACGACTCTGCTGGTGGTACTTTATAGCCTTATTGGAGCGCGCGCGATCAAGGCGCTTTGGTTTCCGCTCTTCTACCTCGCGTTTATCTTTCCGCCGCCGGAGACTTTTGTGGCCGCCGCGACCGTCCCGATGAAGATGTGGCTATCCAATGCAGCCGTCGGCTTTCTTCAGCTCTTCGGCTATCCCATAGGAGGCGAAGGCGTCCGCATCTATATCGGCCAGTACGAGCTGCTTGTCGCCGCCGCCTGCTCGGGGATAAATTCGATCATATCCCTCGCCGCAATCTCGCTCTTCTACATCTACATGCGGCATCAAGCAGAGTGGCGCTACGCGCTCCTGCTCGTGCTGTTCATCATTCCGGTTGCGCTCATCGCCAACTTTTTTCGTGTACTCATTCTGATCCTTCTAACCTACCATGCTGGCGAAGCAGCCGCGCAAGGATTTCTGCATAATTTTGCTGGTCTCGTCATGTTCGGCATTGCGCTGCTGACGATCTTTGGGATCGACATCGTGCTCAAGCCGATCTGGGATCGCGCGATGAGAAATAAAGCAGGTGGTGTAAATGTCTGATCCATCGACAAAACCGACGAGCGTCAGCATTTCACGGCGCAACGCGCTGATCGGCGGCGTCCTTGCCTGCGCTTCGGGCGTCGCGCTTTTGCGCCAGCCGGCGATCGCAAATCCTGTTGTCCCTGAGGCGACATTCGAGAAATGGATCCCGGACAAGTTTGCTGGTTGGAGCAGCGTTTCCCAGGCGGGGATCGTTCTTCCGCCGCCAGATAGCATGCGGGACCGCCTTTACGACAATCTCGTCACCCGCGTGTATTCATCAGCGGATCTACCGCCGGTGATGTTGCTGCTCGCCTACAACAACTCGCAGGACGGCGTGCTGCAGGTGCACCGCCCCGAAGTCTGCTACCCGGTGGGCGGGTTCGATCTCAGCGAAACACGTCCGGTCGACGTGAAGGTCGGCACCCAAGTGATCCCCGCAAACTTTTTCACCGCCACCAGTCCGGAGCGGTTGGAGCAGGTTCAATATTTCACGCGCCTTGGCAATGCATTCCCCCGCCGGTGGAGCGAGCAGCGCTTCGCGGTCATTCGCGCGAACCTTGCCGGCGAAATTCCCGACGGCATGATGATGCGTGTCTCGACGCTGGGCATCGGAAGTGCAGAGGCGGAGTCGCTCCTCGACAACTTCACGCGTGACTTCATTCAGAATTCGAACATCAAGCTTCAACAGCTGCTCCTGGGGACCAGCCATTCAAAAGGACTTTGAGTATGTCTCGTATACCTATGGCGGCGATCGCGCTTTCCCTTTTCGCGCTTGCGGCTTGCGACAAAGAGCCGACGGGGCAGGTCGCCGCCGTCGTAAACGGCGACGAGATCACGCTGCAGGAAATCAACGCCGAGCTCGGAAGCGTCTCGATCCCCGAAGGTGTCGACAAGAAGGCCATCCAGCAGGCAGCACTCCAGCGCATTCTCGATCGCCGTATCCTCGCCCAGACGGCCCGAGAGGAAGATCTCGACAAAAGTCCGGAATATTTGCTGCGCGAGCGTCAGCTGCGGGACGCGCTTTTGGTTCAGATCATGGGACAGAAGTCGCAGCGCGCTCTGCGCGTTCCCGACCAAGCCCAAGTTGATAAATATATTGCCGAGAATCCGGTGATGTTCGCCGACCGCAAGCTCTACTCGCTTGATCGTATTCAGTTTCCCTTTCCCAAGGACATGTCGCAACTGAAGGCCCTTGAGGACGACCACTCGATGGACGCCGTTGCAGCGCGGCTTAACAGCCTGGGTATCAAATTCGTCCGCGCCACCGCTCAGATGGACTCCGCTCAGGTCGGCGCGCAGCGCCTTCAGCAGATCAAGTCGCTTCCCGCTGGCGAGCCTTTCATCGTGCCTGAAAATGGCATGGTCACCGTGGGCGTGATCACGGGTGAAAAGCCGACGCCCCTCGTGGGCAGCGAGGCGCGCCCCTTTGCCGTGCAGGCGATCCAGAACAAGCAACTGGGCGACACGCTGCAGCAAAAGTTGAAGCAGGCGCGGGCGGCCGCTGAAATCAGCTATCAGCCGGGCTTCGCACCTGCGCCGGAGAAGAAGAAGACAGCGACTGCAGCAAAATAGCGGATAGGAGCGATCTCGCGAGCGCCAGGGACGAGCTGCTAGACAATGAAACCCCTTTTTCGGCCGCGCAAAGGCACAGCTGCCAAAGGTGCGTTCAGCGCCCGAATACGGGCCACTCGTGCGTTTCGCCGATATCGGCTTGTATCGCCCTAACGGGTTATTTGCGGGACATTACCTGCCAAAGTCAGCGTCGTTTGCGCCACGGCCGGCCGAACGCACAAAACCGCGGCAAACAAAAGCCCCCGCCCCGAGGGCGGGGGCTTTTCAAAAGCGTTCAGAAAGTTTCAGACGAACCGTACGGTCGTTTTCACATCCCGGTACGCGCGCCGGCGCATCGCGAACCCGGCCAATGCGAAACCGAACATCATCATCGCCCAGGTCGCCGGCTCCGGCACTGCAGCAATCGCGACATCTACCGCGTTCCGGTTGTCGCCGCTGTTGCTATCCCAGTAGAACAGCTGAAGCGCCCCCGTATCCCACGCCGGGCCGTTGAACGAAGTGCCGAGCAACTTGTAAGTATTGCCGATCTTGCCCACGAGAGCGCCATAGGGAGCGGTGAACCCATCCTGCGTCCACGTGCCGAAGTTGACGCCGATCTGCGTTCCCGCCAGCTCGCCGGATTCATCGGAGCCCGTGGCGAATAGATCGCCGATCAAACCGTTCGCATTCGACCAGCGGGGAAGCGCGCCTGCGCTCCAGAGGTCGGTTAGCGCAACCGTCGTAGAGAAGACATCTCCCGCATTGAAAACAAAGCCAGTGACGGCGCCGGAACCGCCCGACGAGCTATTTCCCTGCGCATTGACGGTAACAACGGTTGCGGCGTGGCTTGCAGCCGGGGCACCGACAGCCGAAAGAGCGGCCGCGGCAAGAATGAGAGAGCGTTTCATTGGTCTAGTCTTTCCCTATTGGGCGCCGGAACGCCGAGTTGCGTCGTGTAAGACCGGATCGGATGAACTTAACCGACCTTTCCTTGTTCGCTCACATCCCGACTGAATCAGGCGCGAACCAGCCGCCCCTCCGAGCGCTGGGCGCGGCGGCGGCGCATCGCGCCACCGATCACGGCAAAGCCCAAGATCACCATCGCCCATGTTCCCGGCTCAGGCACCGCAGCCGTCACGGAAACATTGTCGAGAGCCGCGCCGTAGGAGCCCGCATCCTGTGAAGCGAAGGACAAGGTCGTCGAAGCACCTTGAGCAACGAAGCTGTAGGTGAAGTTCGTCCACCCCATGTTGGCCTTGTTGAATCCGGTAAAGTTGAAACTGTAAGTGGCGCTATCGGCACCGGTCGCCCCGACGAGAACCGTCTTGGTAATCGGGGCTCCATCGGGATTGCCGGCCAACCAGAAGCTGACATTGTACAGCGTGTTGGCAACGGTATCGAAGGTCTGCTGGATGCCACCTTGGCCATTGCCGTTCAGATCGATGCTGCGCGACAGGTTCTGCGCGGTCCAGTAGCTGCCAATATAGTCGACACTGTTGCCGGTGACGGTCCAACCGGTGATTGCGGCCGAATTGCCCCCGCCCACTGTGGTGAACGAGCCGGCGGGAATGCCGGACTCAAAGCTGCCGTTGACGAAGCCGGCGGCATTGGCGGTGGCGGGAAGCAACGCGATAGCTGCAGCTGCAGCAATAAGACTACGCATAATCAATGGCCCCTTTTTTTTGTCGCGTCCCGATCGACAAGTGTGCCCACCGCATAACGACTCGTTAGCGGGCGTAACGGAAATTTACATCGAGGTAAACGATAGTTAACCAATCGGAAGCAGAGCATTCGGCGAAACGCAGCAATTGTCTCATTTTGACACGAACGTGGCTGGATTTAGACTGCTCGAGCCTTCTGCGCCGGCGGTTCGCTTGAAGGCTCGGGACCTGCGGGGGCGGCGCATCACGCCTAAATGGCAAGCGCGAAGCGTAGGGAGCGCGCCCCTCGTGGTTGTTCTGTCCCGGTCACGCCGAAGCACGGGCCGCAAACAAAAACAAAAAAGGCAGCCAAAGAACGGCTGCCTCAATTGCTCCCCAACGGCAAATGCCGGAGGATTACGCGAATGCCGGCGGCGCAAATTTGTGACGGCGCCGCATCCCGAAACCAACAAGGCCAAAGCCGAGGAGCATAAGCGCCCATGTCGCCGGCTCCGGAACGGCATTGATCGTGAAATTGTCCGTCTCGAAAGCGTTGCTGGTCGAACTCAGACGAAGACGCGCCAACGAAGTAACTTCGCCACCCGTAACATTAAACCTAACGAGAGGGTTCAAATTCGGATCGGTCTGATTGCCGTTCGCTGGGTTGAAGATGTTCGAACCATTGAAGCTCGCCAGAACATTATTGGCCGCATCGAGAAATTCAATGGTATTATACGCGTCGACCGAACCCCACAAAAAGCTGACGTTAAAGATGTCTCCGAACGAGGTCAGGTCCAAAATTCCTGGAGTGCCGTCGCTAGGGCCGACGGTCCAGAAAAACCCCGAACTTCCGAACGGTTGTGCACTGACACCCGACACCGACGTGTTGGTGATCAGGCCCCCTGTCGCCTGCGGCGTCGCCGTTTCGAAATCATAGGTCGGGGTCGGACCTGAATAAGGATTGGTACCGGGTGTCACAGATCCCAGCAGAATGGCCGCATTGGCGCTTGCCGGAATTGCGACGGCGGCTACCGCCGCAGCGACAATCTTTAAAAAGCTTCGCATCGTTCTACCTCCAAAAAGGCGACCTCAAAATCCGCGCGACTCGCTGTTTTGTTACGGAATTAGAGATTCTTAGATTAGATGGCATAAAAGGGCGAATCATAATTACAAATTTTTAACGATTTTTAAGGCATTGAAAATGAGGACTATTCCCGTTTTGGGACCGCCAATGATCCCTGTTGGGGACATGCCCGGCCTACAGATCACAGCGATTTCGTAACAAAATTGAATCGGCAGTGTTAACGTCAATTGTTTTCAGTCGACGCTTCATCACACCGGACAGCCGAGCGGTATGAGTAGCTCAATCTCGATGAAGTGCCGGTCATCGTCGCGCGCGTGTTAGATGGCGCTTGCGGCACTGAGTGATCTGACGCACCAAATTCAGGACGAGACAAATCGCATGGGGTCGGACGCCCGCGCCGCAAGCGCTCATTAAATCGACCGGGGAAAGCTAGCCATTGACCAGCACTGAAGACAATTACGGTGAGGCGAAGATCAGGACAGATCGATTGCTCGATATCGATCGGGCAAAGGGTTTTGCAATCGCACTGGTCGTCTGGGGTCATCTTGCGAGCGCTACGCTAGGGAGTTCCCCCCTCTGGTTTCTGATATCGATATCCACGATATACAGCTTTCACATGCCGCTGTTCATGTATTTCAGCGGCTTTGTCTTCTTCTATGTAAACGGCCCCGACCGATTCCTGAACGCGCCGCTGAGGCAGGCACTCTCGCGGTCGAACCGCCTTCTCGTCCCCTTCCTAGTCTTTGGCTTCCTAGTCGTTCTTGGTAAATATGCAGCAAGCAATCTGGGTGGCGTCGTGGATCCAGTTGGCTCTCTGAGCGAAGGGCTGTCGAAAGTGGTCAGGAACACGCAAGACAACCCCTCCGCCTCCATCTGGTATCTACTCGTACTTTTTATATATACTATTATAACGCCAGTTGTATGGAAAATCGGGAAAAGGCGGATTTCCGTCATATTGCTTATAGGATTCGTCGGCTGGCTTTCGCAACTTCCGGAAGAATTCTATCTAAACCGGATTGCTAGTTATTATATATTCTTTGGGGTAGGGGCGCTTTGCGCCGTCAATGCGAAAATAATTCTACCAATCTTCTCAAGATTAAACTTAATTTTCATGGCTATATTTATATTTATAGTGATACATTATTTTGACAAGCCTCTTGGACTTCTGCTTTGCGGCTTGGCTTCGATTCCGGCAATCCACGGTTTGTTTCGGCAGCGCCTCTGGCAGGGTGACTCGATATTCTTAACGCTGGGCCGATATTCCATGGCCATATATCTTCTGAATACGATTTTTCTGGGCGTGGCGAAGTTGGCGGCTCTGCGCCTCACGGCGGATTATCACCTGCCCTTCACCGTCTATATCGTTACTCTCTTCACTATCGGACTCTGCGGTCCGATCGCGGTTCGCAGGGCTCTCGGTTATTTTCCCCACCTTCGGCCGGTTACCCGATATCTCGACTAACAGGACCAACGCGACGCCTTAACCATAGCGGATTGAAATTTTGGCAATTAGCGATCAAACGAGCCCACTCCGATCGATGGGCCAAAGGGGGGGGGGAAGACTGAGCCATGACGTATGTTCTTGCCGCCCTGATCCTTTTGAGCTTTCCGATATTCATGGCCCTGCTGAAACGCTTTCCGCATCGCAGGTCTTGGGCCTATGTGGCTATCGGCACGTTGCCGATGCTGACGAACCTTCCATTCGTCGGATTTATATATGGTTGGCCGTCGTGGAACGGGACCTCGCGAGGTCTTAGCGTATCTCTTCTTGTGATGATCGCAATCGCCCTCATCGCTACGCGGCCTCGGATGAACGGAAAGCTTCCCTTTTGGGGTCTTTTCGGCCTATATGGTTTGGCGCTTCTGATATCGATTTTTTCGACCACCGTCTGGTTTGCCACAGTTTTTGCCTGGTGGCAGTTTGCGTCGCTGCTGATAGTTTTTGCCGCTGTGGGCGGCGAAGGAGACAAGCCGCGCATAAGGTCTGCCATCCTGACCGGCTTCGCGCTCGGGCTTATGTATCAGGCCGGCTATTCCATCTCACAGAAACTGAGCGGAGCAACCCAGGCTGCGGGCACATTCGGTCACCAGAATATCCTTGGGTTGGCACTGGAACTTGCGGTCTTACCGCTCGTGGCTGCCGCCCTCGGCGGCGATCGAAGTAAGATCATCGTTACAGGAATTGGAGCCGCTTTGATAAGCACGGCGTTCTCGGGTTCCCGCGCGACCGTCGGCATCGTGTTTGCCAGCATTGCAGTGTTGGCGCTATTGTCGCTCGCGCGGCGGCCAACTCCTCGCAAGTTTACGCTGGTCATGTTGGGCGCGGTCGCCTTCATGGGCGCGACGCCATTGGCTCTCGCCACGTTGAATAACCGGTTTCAGGGCGGGTCGCTGCTGGTGGCGGATGAGGAACGCGTCAAGTTCGAACAGTCGGCAAGGAGCATGGCCGACAATCATCCCTTCGGGGTGGGAGCGAACCAGTTCGTGTTCGTATCGAACCGTGACGGCTACGCCGACCGGGCTGGCATTCCCTGGCAGCGGGCGGATCGATCCGTTCCCGTCCATAATGCCTATTTGCTCGCCCGTGCCGAAACGGGCTGGCTTGGAGAATTCGCCTTCATTCTGATTTTGGTTGTGCCGATGGTGATGGCGTTGCTTCTGTCATTTCGGGATCGGAAGCATCCTGGAGGCGAAATCCTGCTGGGTTGCACCGTCGGCCTCATAGCCAATATGGCGCATAACTCCTACGAGTTCGCCGTTCACAGTTTTGCGATCCAGGCTCTGCTTTTGATAAACATCGGCCTCATCGCCTCGGAGCTTCGCAGCCGGAAGGCGGCGGTGAGACTTGCCAGATTGCAGGCGAATTTCAGGATTGCCCAAGGTGCGACGGCGCGCGCCACCCAAAAGCCCGAGCCGTCGTCGCTTTGATCTATGGCTGGTCCCCCCAGATTGGTGACCCGACGATTTGGGGTTGGCTTACTGTCCTCAATTATCTCGCCGCCTTGTGCTGGGCGATCTGGGCTACCCGGGTCGACTGGAGAAACGCGAACTTCTGGCTGTTCGTGTCTCTTTCAATGCTTGCGCTCGGCATCAACAAGCAGCTCGACTTGCAAGGTCTGGTCGTGGCAATTGGACGCGAGGTCGCGTTTCAGAACGACTGGTACGGCGATCGGCGGATGTATCAGAAGTGGTTTATCGAGCTCATTGCGGCAAGCTCTTTAGCTCTTACGGCGGCATTGGTTTACTGGAGCCGAAAATCCGGAAAACCTGTCATCGTTGCAACGATCGGTATCGTGCTCACCGCCGCATTCGTCGTGGCGCGCGCGGCTTCATTTCATCACATGGACGCCATGCTCTCGCTGACCTTTGTCGCGCTGAAGCTGAATCACATCCTGGAGAATACAGGCATCGGCCTCGTCGTGGTCGGCGCCATTTGGGCGGTAAAGTCGACGAAACGGCCGAAGGGCCCGCGCGCCCGACGGCGCTAAGAATGTGGGACCCCTGGCGTCATCCCTGCGCCCGAACCATCACAATGTTGGCCCACAATGCGAAAAGCTCAGATGGGGTGCTTGGCTGAGAACATCGCGCGGTAAAGCTTCAGGCCGAACCAAAGCACCACGGCGAGGAAGACCGTGATCGGCAGGGCCATTGCGACGACCGTCGGGAGCCCCGAAGCCTTGAGACTATCTTTTATCGGCGCCACCAAACCGTGACCGATGAAGAGCGGGAAGGCGAGCATACCGCACACCACCGCGACCTGCATCGCGAGAGCTTGTCGCCCTAACGCCGAAATCCGCAAAGCACCGGCGTAGAGCAGCAACGTTGCTCCGGCGAAGGCTGGGATCGCAACCAATTCGCCGGCGTTATCCAGCCAGCCGCCGTCCGTCGAACTTACCATCACCCAACCAAGGCCGACCAGAATTGACCCCGCTTTCGCTGCCCTTGATATCATACTTTGGGCCTGCGTATCGCGCTGGAGCCAGATTGCCGCAGCAAGTCCAAGCGCAGTGGCCCCAAGAAGCCGGGGGTAAGCGTAAGGGGCAACGAGCATGTGCCAGCCCAAACTTGACCAACCGGTGTATGAATTTTCGGGCAGAACAGCTGAGCACAACAGATACGTCGCGTACGAGCCGATCGCCAGGACGAGACTTGCAAACAACGGGTCGTTAGCCATGACGATCCGCCGAAGCCAAAAAAGCGACGTCGGCACCATAATGAGATAGAACAGCAATACCTGATAAAACAGCTGCTCCGGCCAGACCGGGCCAAACCCCTCCCCAGTAATATGCAGGCGCCAAGCCTGTGCGGCGCCAATCATAGCGACGCCTGCAAGGAGGATTTGTGTATTCCCCCACATTCGGCGCCTGACCTGCGCGTCGTTTTGGCCGAGTTGGGCCATGAAGAACAGGCCAAGGCCCATCCCATAGATCATCGCAAAACCGGGGGTGCCAATCCGGAGCGCCGGTGACAAATAGGACCACGCCAGAGCTCCAGCCGTTCCGGCGCGCTCGACGAAAAATGGTCCCCAGTGAGACAATATGATCAAAAGAGCAAAAACGCCGCGAAGGGCATTGAGGGCGTCCGCTCGGATCGACCGAAGGTCTCGAGCGGTTGCTGGCGGCTCTTCTTGGTCGATCGCAGCGGCGATCTCCGCGATGGTTTCTCCGCTGAACATACCCTGTATGGCATAGGGCGGCAGGCCAAGCTGCTCCGCCTTGATGATGACACCAATGGCCGATAGCGAGTCTCCGCCCAAATCGTAGAAACTATCGTGACGACCGACCGCTTCGATACCCAGCGCCTCAGCCCAAATAGTGGCGATTTCGGCCTCCCTTGCCGACATTCGATCGAAAGTCACGAAAGCGGGATCTGCGGCTTGGCCGATTTGGCGGCCCACTATTATATCTGCGAGCCGGGATCTTATCACTTTGCCGGTGTCGGTACGCGGCAAAGCGTCAACATCATGCTCGACAATATCAACCTGCTTCAGGCCGTTGGCTCTTGCCACCTCGCGGATGGCGCTAGGAAAAGCCCCACGCCCCGGTCCCGCAAACGCTATCGCTAGCTTCTCTCCACGAAGTTTATCCGGGATGACGCAAACGGCGAACTCGACGTCCGCCGGCACGCGCTCCCTGATCGACTTTTCGACCACTTCGGCCGAAACCTTGACGCCACCCACGTTCGCCACGTCATCGACGCGACCCTTATACTCCAGCCAGTCGCCATGCAGTTGCCCAAGATCGTTCGTGCGCAGCCAACCGCAAGGGTCTGCAAAAGGCCTGATGACGCCATTCTCTATAAGACCGCTCGCGAGATGCGGTCCGCGCACCTCGATCTCACCTCCGGGAGCTATTCGAACGCCACCATCATCGACTGGGCGGCCGACGGTCTCGAGTTCGTCATCGTTCGCCAGGTCGATTCGCAGAAAGGTCGATCGCGAAGCCTCGGTCAGCCCGTAATGCTGCATGATGACGGCCTCGGGAAACAACTCCCGAATCTTTCGTTTTTCTGATGCAGCCAGATACTGACTTCCGATTTCTAGCCACCGCAGTTTCCGGCCTGCCCGTCCGATCAGTTGAGGATTGGCCAAAACACTCCGAAGCATCGTGGGCACAGCCGAGAGCGCATTAATTTCGTTTCTCTCAAGCATTTTTGCTATTTCGTCGGGTCGGAAACCGTTGCTCGGAAGATACACTTGTCCGCCCGATGCTGCGACCGCTCGGGCGCGAGCAAGACCAAAGCTAAAAGTCACCGGAACCGCTACATATTCGCGAATCGAAGCATCCATCTCCATGTGATGTTGCAGTCTGCCGACCGTATCGGATATCGCCCGCCGAGAAATAGCGACAAGCTTTGGCATACCGGTGGTACCCGACGTAACGCTAATCTGTGCGATATTCTCCGAAGCATCTTCGTTGAAATCGCCGCGCCACCAGCCTCCACCAGATTCCACCCTAGCCGACGCTTTCGAGGAAGCGCCAAGAGGTTCTGTATCAGCAATGAGAAGCGTCTTCTTTTCGATCCACGCTCGCGATGCGACTTCGAGAAAGGCAACGCCGCTGGTCTTGTTAACTCGGAGTATGTCGAAGTCCGCGAGAATCATACCTTTAACCTGTAGATTTGCTGCGATGATTTTTTCGCGGGGCGTTTGGGGAAACGGGCACTTGCGATAGGCACGGCCGAACAAACCACAAATGCCTCACTCACAGAATCCGTTCGCCTCCAGGATGGCCGGCAAATCTGTGTTGTCGACGACGTTTTTGTTAAGTTACACAGGCTTTCCATGCTCGCAACCCAAATTTTCTCGCGGATGGCGGGCCTCACCCAAATCATATCGCCATGAAATTCACGTGGAAATGCAACCGCTGCAAGATGGCGGCGTCGGATCATTTTTGACACCCGGTGTTAACAAATCCGGGGCCGTTGAATTGCCTCGACGGGCACCCCGTCAAGGCACCGAAGTTTGCCGGCTTCAGACGGATGGCCTTTTGCTTAGTGGCCCGACGTCATACGGCGACCTCGCCATTGTCGCCTAACGGCGTGCTCTACGGCGAGACCAAAAAAGCGGTCCCGATCACTCTCCGGCTGTGGCAGAATACCGAACGATTGCATACGGCGTCGCCGGGCGCGGGCAAGGGAAGCCTTAATCTTTTGGTGGCATTGTCACTCCTTGTGACACGGCCAATTCGCCTTGGTTTCATCCGGTTGCTCGCCGCCGCCGCGTTGGCAGCGCCGGCGGCGACGCTTGCTGCTGATGCAGCACCGGGCGACCCAAGCATCGTGGCAAACCGGAAATCGGCTGCCTTTCTGGCGGATGATTGCCGCAAAGCCGTGCGGCCCGCCCTCATGGAGAGGGCGATAGCGGCGAGACCCGCCGCCGCGGCATTTTCGGCGCTCGAACGGACGCGCAATATCCAGGAAGGGCTGGAGCCAGGTCCTGCCGATGCCGCACCGGCAACCGCACCTCGCGCCGGCGATAATCGATTTGCGGGTGGCCTCGGCTGCCGCGGGTTCGAACCGGAAATTGGCAGGGGCAACGACCTTGAATTCGGCACGGCTGCCATCCCCATCGAGCGCACGAGCTTTGACGACAGCTGGGACAGGGTGCGCCGACCCGCATCACGCCGCCTCATGCGGGCAGTGCTAAAAAAGGCCCAAGTCGGGAGCGACGCAAGCGAAGCCGAGTTGCTCGCTCGCATCAATCTGTTCGTCAATCACCGCATCGCGTACCGTAGCGACGACCGCATCGACGGGACGAACGATAGCTGGTCGAGCGCTTCAGAAACGCTCGCGCGCGGAAGCGGCGACTGCGAAGATTTTGCGATCCTGAAGCTGCAGCTCCTCCGTTCTGTCGGCGTTCAAGGAGAGCGGATGAAGCTGATGCTGCTCCGCGATCTCGCGTTGAACGCTGATCACGCCCTGCTTCTTGTCCGCTCCGGGACTGCATGGGTCGCGCTAGATAACATGACCGACCGGGTATACGATGCTTCGCCGCCGAGCACCGCGAGGCCGATCCTCTCCTTCAGCGAGGGGCGCCGATGGATACACGGCTACGTTGAAGAGCGGCCCACTCTCTCTATCGCAGCAATTTCGCGAGCGACGTCGGACAAAGCCTCCAACGACGGAGGTTTAAGCCGTCCTCGTGGGACACCAGTCGAACGAAGAGCCGAGGTGGATGCGGATCGCACCAGTTTTGCAAGAATAGGCACGGACCACGGCCCTGCAGCGATCAGCGGAAAGGTATTGCAAATCTCGCGGCCACCCTTCGGGACCCAACGATAGACCAAAAATATGGTGTAAAGAAACAGCCAGATTGGTTGCGTTTTGGCCGCGACTCGGAAAGGCCATCTCAGCGCCGATCGCTACCAAAAGCAACGCAAGATTTAACAAGTTTCCTTAACACGCCACCGGTTTGTCACATTCTCGTCATTTCACGGTGAGTGAGCGAATCCAAAGGAATAGGCAGGTCTTCTCCTTTTTGCCGGACCAGAAGGCAAACAACATCTTGAATCAGAGAGATTTAATGAGAAAGGCCGCGTTCAAGGGAGGCACCGCCGGTTTTCGCTGCGGAATCATGCTATACCTCTTAAGGGGTAATCGGAAAATTGTGCGTGGATTCCCTTAGCTGCTTGTATAACCTTTATTCCTGTAATCGGTTTTCGAGAGTGGGATTTTAACATCACTTAACAGCCAGAAAGGAGGATCGGCGAGAGGTCGCCGTCGATCGAACCTCAAAGTCTTGAAGGGTTGCCTTGACTGAGAACTCAGGGGAGGCGTTAATGTCGCAAGTTATATATATTTCGATGCTCGCTAAAAACGAGATCGCACGAGAGGGACTACGGCAGATACTTTCGAGTGAGAGCTTCGTTGTCGAAGCGTCTGTTTCGGACGTATCCGGCCTTTTGGATGCGCAGGGGCAAATTCGGAACGACAGGCCCGATCATGTCATCGTAATCGATGGCGCAAGCGGCAGTGGTCGTAGCGCGTGCCGTGAGATTTCCGCCAGGCGCAGACAGGCGCGGATCGCTCTGCTGTTAGACCAATATAGTTTTGAAGAGGTCGTCGAGGCGTTTCAGCTCGGCGCGGATGGCGTCATCATCAAAGAAATATCGTGCGCACCGCTGGCGGAATCGATCCGCCTCGTGTCGATGGGCGAAAAGGTGTTTCCGTCGCAGATCGTGACGAACCTCACGAACTGGATCCCTGCGGCATCGGCCGGGGACTGGAAGCGGAGCGCGTCGGTTGCCGGCCTCTCCGACAGAGAGATAGAAATCCTCGAGAGCATCATGGCCGGCATGGCCAACAAGGTGATCGCCCGGCAGCTGAACATCAGCGAAGCCACGGTCAAAGTCCATGTGAAGGCGATCCTGCGCAAGCTGGGTGTTGAGAACCGCACCCAGGCTGCGACATGGGGAGTCAAGAATGGTTTAGGTGAGCCGGTGCAGCTCAACTTGCGGGAGATGCGGCCGGCGCGCGCGCTTTCGCGGCTGTCGCCGATGACCGTGCGCGCCGCTTGACGCAAAAGGGATCGGGTGCAATGCCCGTTCCCTCGCCGAGGGTCGGAAGGATGCGCTGAGCGCTTGCGCTGTGCGGGAGCTGCCGTCTTTCACCTGCCAAAGCGCTTATGGGCAAAGCTGCCGAACGACTGACCTGACCGCATTCCCACCATTCGAAGAGGCACGCCGACCTGTGGCTCGCCGTTCAGGTATTGGAGCGCGGAGGCGCGCGCCCCTCCCCTTCAGCGCTCGGTGAACGCTTCGGAACGGGCGCGGAGGAACGGTTTGAAGAGATAGCTTAGAACGCTCTTCTTGCCAGTGATCACTTCGACATCGCAGATCATTCCGGGCGTGATCGGAAGACGCCGCGGTCCGCTGGTTAGAAAGGCCTTGTCGGTCTCGACGACCACGTTGAAATAGGCTTCCTTGCTAGCCTCGTCATAGATGCTGTCGGCCGAGATCTGGGCCACGCGGCCCGAAAGCCCACCATAGATCGCAAAATCATAGGCGGTGACCTTCACATTGGCGCGGTCGCCGACCTTGATGAAGGCGATGTCGCGCGGCGCGACGCGTGCCTCGACCAACAGCTTGTCGCCGACCGGAACCACCTGCATGATCTTTTGCCCAGCCTGAACGAAGCCGCCCTTGGTCGTGACCTGGACGTCATTGACGATACCGGTCGCAGGCGAGCGGATTTCGCTGCGCTCGCGGCGACCAGCCGCGCCACGCAGAGATTCCGAGTTGACCGCCATTTTCGCCATCAACTGGTTGCGCTCATCCAGCGCCTCCTGCCTGAACTGATTGCCGGCCTCGGAAAGCTGCGCCTCGGCCTCGCTGATCGCGGCGGCCGCGCGGGACGCGCTCTGCTCGGCGGCGGCGAGCTTGCCCCGGATTTCGGTGGCCTCGCGCTTCGCGGTCAGCAGTTCGGTCTGTGGGACAATCGACTTTGCGGCGAGCGGCTCGAGCATCGCAACCTGATTGTCGGCGAGCGAAAGGCTCGACCGGAGCGAGGCGATCGTCGCCTTCGCTTCGCTGAAGTCGCGCCGGCGCTGCTCGACAGCGGACTGCAGCGCAAGCTTGCGGCTCCTCTGCGTCGCGGCGCGCGCCGATTGCAGCGCGGCTTCCTGATTGCACTCGGCGAGCGTCTTGCCGCCATTGGCCGCGCAGTCTGCGCCGGCGACCCCGCTTCCCTCCCGGCCGAGGCGCGCGGCGCGCGCGGCGAGCGAGCGGTTCTCCGCCTCGATCTGTCCGATCGCCGACGAGGATTCGGTATCGTCGAGGCGAACGAGGAGTTGGCCCTTACGAACTGGCTGGCCGGCGCGAACGACGATATCGAGGATCGTCGCCGGTTCGGAGGACTGGACGATCTGCGCCTTGCTGGACGGAATCACCCGTCCCTGCCCGCGCGTGACCTCCTCCACCTTCGCAAAGCTCGCCCAGCTCGTAAAAACGAATATCCCGACTCCTGCCGTCAGGATGACCCGGCGTGTCCCCGCATAAGGGCGCGTTCTTATCATATGCCATTTCCTGCACTGCTGGTGTCATATTCTCCGGACTGCTGCTGCGCCATCATCCGCGCCGATCGGCTCGTTTCCTCGATGGGCGGCAGGGCAAGCTCCCACCCCTTCGCGGGATCGATACGCCCGCCTGTGTCATTCTCGGCGCGCCGATCCTGCAGCGAGGCAGCGCCGCCTTGCCCCAGCGAGGCCTTGATGAGGCCGCCCTCGCCGCCCACCCCCGGCTGCACCACGGCGCCGCGCGGCAGGATCGCAGGGATCGCTTCCCTTCCGCTGTAATGGCCGGAGAAAGCCCCCGGCATGCCCCAGCGGCCCGGCCAGCGATAGAAAATATGCGCGCCGATTTGCGTGATCTTCACCAGCTTGGGCGCCCAGTAGGGCGACACATAATTGGCGTGATAGTGGGTCGAATAGCCGACCGACGGCTCGACATAGCCACCAAGCGCCGCCGCGGCGACGTCTTCGGCCTCTTTCCAAGCTCGCGGGTTCGGCGCGCGTTTGAGCGATCCGTCGCACGTAAAGCTGAACTGGCAGACCGGGCGGTTCACGCCCTGATACACGACGCCGCAGACCGACTTTGGGAAGGCGGGATGCGCGGCGCGGTTGAGCACGACCTGCGCGACGGCGCGGCGTCCCGCCATCGGCTCGAACCCCGCTTCATAATAGACGGCCTGGGTCAGGCATTTAAGCGCCGTCATGCGCGCCACCTCCCCCACACCGACGGGATGGAACGGCCGCGCCGAGACGATCGGCGCCTGCGCAAATGGGATTGCCTCATTCAGCGCCACCGCCTTTTCGGGCGCATAGGCCGGGACCGCCGAATTGTCGCCGGTGAGTTCGATGAGCTTCTTCATTTCGGCGTCGGGGACGAAGGCAGCGGAGCCCTGCTGCTCGGAATAATCATTCTCTTCGGCGCCGAGGAAGCTCAGCACCTGACCCCAGATTGTTTCGGAAGTCAGAAGCGAGACAAGCATAGCGATGCCGACGAGCCACAGGATCGTGCGGCGATCGTCGGTTTGGGGCGGCGGGCCGTAACGGCGGATGGTGGCACCCGTCATGCCGGCGTCCGCTGGGCAAGTATCTCGTCGCGCGGGCCGTCAGCAACGATCCGGCCATTGTCCATGACGATGAGACGATCGACCAGTTCCAACACCGCCATGCGATGCGTCGCAACGACGAGCGTCGTTTGCGGCGGGATGGCGGTGCGGAGCCGCTCGACAAAGATCTGCTCGGTCTGGCTGTCCATCGCCCCCGTCGGCTCATCGAGAAAAAGGAGACGAGCGGGCGCCATCAGCGCGCGCGCCAAGACGAGGAAGCTTCGCTGGCCACCCGAAAGGCGCGAGCCGCGCTCTCCGATGTGAAAGTCGAACCCCGTCGCGTCGCGGCCGAGGAAGATATCGGCCCCCGACCGCTTGACCGCGTCGATGACCTCTGCGTCGCTCGCTTCCGCGCGCCCGACGAGGAGGTTCTCGCGCACGGTGCCACTGAACAGCTCCGCATCCTGGCCTACAAAGCGAAGTGTCGAGCGCAGATCGTGCGGATCAAACTGCCGGCTTTCGAGGCCGTCGATGCGGTAGCTTCCCGAGCCCGGCTCATAGAGACCGCAAAGCAGGCGTCCGAGCGTGGATTTGCCCGAGGCGACGCGGCCGATGAGGCCGACCCGCTCGCCCGGCGCAATGACCAGATTCAGCCCGCCGAGCGATTCCCGATCGGTCCCCGGATAAGAGAAGGAAACGTCGTCGAGTTGCAGCGCACCTTCGCGCACTTCGGGCGCGATCGACTGCGCGCCCATCTCGCGTTCGTCTTCCTGATCCATCAACAGCTGGAGGCTGTACAGGGTGACAAAGGCCTGGCGCCCGCGTGTCATCAAAAAGGCCAGCTGCCCGACAGGCGCCAGCGAGCGGCTTGCGAGCATTACGACCGCAATGATCGCGCCCATGGAAATGAGGCCCGCATTGAACAGATAGAAGCCGCCCATGATCAACGCGACGCTCGTACCCTGCTGACACAGGGTCGCAAGGTTGACAGCCGTCGCCGTCAGTCGGCGCATTTCTTCCTGCGTATAAGCATTGGACGCCGTCAGCCGGCGCCACTTGCCGAGCATGCGGCCCTCGGCACGGCAGGCCTTGACCGTCTCGAGGCTGCCGATCGACTCGATGAGCGTCGTCTGGAGCAGGCTTGCATCGACCTGCGCATCGGTCACCGCTTCGCTCATGCGGCGTTGGAGACGCCATCCCAGCACCAGCATAACGCCGGCCGCGATCACGGGAACGATGGCGAGCCAGCCGCCGATCACGGCGATCAAGCCGACGAACACGAAGAGGAACAGGATATCGGTGATGAGCACGATCGTCGTCGAGGCAAAGAAGTCGCGGACCTGCTCATATTCGGTGACGCGGCGCGCGAGCGCGCCGGTACTGCCGCGCTGGGTCGCGAGCGGAAGGTTGAGCACCTTGTCGAGGAGACGCTGGGAAAGGCGCGCATCGATGCTGCGGCCGACCTCGTCAATAAGGCCGGTGCGAGCGAGGCGAAGCGAATATTCAACCGCGATTGCAAAGATCGCGCCGAGTGCCAGAACCCAAAGGCTTGACGCAGCCTTGTTGGGGATGATGCGGTCGTAAACATTCATCGTGAAGAGCGGCATGGCGAAGGCGACGAGGTTGATTAGCAGCGAGGCGAGCATGACCCAGGCATATTGGTCCCGTTCCTTGCGAACCTCGCTCCAGAACCAGTGACGTCGCGGCGCGGCGTCCCAAGGCCGCTCGCGCGCCGCTTCGCTTCCAGGATCGTGGCGCACAATAACCCCGCTGCCCGAATAGGCCGCCTCAAGATGCGCCCGATCAAGTCGGATGTCGCTGCTGCCCGCCGGCAGACGCACGACGCATTTATCATCCTCAATCGCTGTCACGACGATGGGACGGTCGCCGGCAAGGAAAAGGATGGCCGGCACGTCTTCGGCCTTCCAGTTCGCGAGCGAACGGCGCACCAGTTGACAGCGAAGACCGACGGCCTCGAGCGCGTGGTCAAGCTGATCGAGGGGGAGCAAGCCGTTCTCGTCGAGCGCGATCCCCTTCTTGATCCGCGGTTCCGAAAAGGGCCGCTCGAACATCTCGGCGATCCGGGCGACGGCGCCGAGGAGTTGATCGCCGTGCGCAGGCGCCGCACCCAGTAGGTCAACGCTCGGCGCAGGCTGCGGAACCCGACGCCTACCGCCAATGTGGGCAGGAAAATTCATGCTGGGTCCCTGAGCGCTTCCGGGTTCACGGCAGGGGTCGGCTTGACCTCGAAGCGTTCGCGCGCGTCGGCGGTCGCGGCCTTGGGCGGCGCCACTTCCATTGCGTAGAGAAGGTCGTTCAGCGCGGCGAGCAGTTTGAACTCGGCATAGAACTGCGCGAATTTGGCCGTCTCGGTGCGGACCTGGACGTTGTAGCGGGTGTTTTGCGCATCGAGCACGTCGAGGAGCGAGCGGCGCCCGACGTTGAACTGCGCCTGGTACGAGCGGAGCAACTCGTCAGAGACCTTGCTCTGCTCTTCGAGTTCCTTGACGAGCTTGCCCTGCGCATCCCAGGTGTTCCAGGCAACGCGGACATCTTCTTCGGCCTCGAGGATCATCTGGTCGACGCGAAAGCGGGCTTCCTGCTCGCGGCGGTACATCTCCTGCACCTTCGAGCGCTTCGCGCCGCCGTTGAAGACGTCCCAGCGCATCACGACGCCGGCCTCAAGATCGTTGGTTTCGCCACGAAATCCGTCGATGTCGTCGCCGATGCGAGCGCTGCCCTCCAGCGACACGGTCGGCATGAGCTCCGCCTTCGCCTTCGAGACGACCGCATGGGCGGCGTCGAGGTCGGCCCGCGCCTCGCGCACGCGCGGGTTGCGCTCGCGGGCGCGATCAAGTGCTTCTTCGAGCGTCCCCGGGATGGCATTGGCGAGCGAGGGAGGAAGCATCCCGCCGTCAACCAGATCAAGACCCGTCAGAGTACGGAAGGATGCGGAGGTGTTGAGGAGGTCGAGGTTCGCCTCGGTGAGCCGTGAGCGCGCCGCCTGCTGGCGTTCCTCGGCCTGTTGCTGGTCGGCGATGCTGAGAGAGCCCTTCGAGACGCCCTCGCGCAGATCGGTGACGAGCTTGTCGTGGAAACCGATATTGTCCTCGGAAGCCGCCACGATGCGCTGCTGGAGAAGATAGTCGAGATACTGGCGCGTCACCTGAAGCGCGATGAATTGGGACCGTTCTTCGACGCGAAAGGCCGCGCCGTCGGTGCGCGCTGCCTGGCGCTTCACTTCCTGCCTCTTTACGCCGCCATCGAACAGGGTAAAATCCATCCGCACCGCGGCCTCGGCGGGAAAAAGTTCGTTGTTGGCGATGTCGAGCGAGCGGCGGGTGGCATTCTCGAGACGGCGTACGCCAACCGAGCCTTCGACCGAGATGCGCGGATAGAAAAGGCGCTGCGCCTGCTCGCGTTCGAACTCGATCGCGCTACGGTTCTCGCCCGCCTGATTGATCTCGGGATTGGTCTGCATGGCGGTTTCGACCGCCGACTTGAGTTCCAGACGCTGCGCCTGCGCGGGCCGCGCGTTCAATGCAATCACGGCGGCTGTCAGCAGCAGGATGGCAATACGCTTTCTCGGCATCATTCTTCCCCCCATTTGATCTCCTCCGGCGCGTCCCGCGCTCATGCCTGGCCTGCAGCAGCAGCCTGTTCGAGCTGCACTGCCGCGTGCTGTTCGGCCGTACCCATCACGAATGTTTGACCAAGCAGCGCGCTGCTCTCGCCCATCCAGCTGCCCGCGTCGGACAGCATCGCAGCAGGCGGCGGTGCTGCCTCACCCGAACTGCCAAGCATTGCGCCAAGATCGACAGACGGGCCTTCGAGCGCCGCCGTCACAAGATCGGAAATGCTCGCCGTTGGCGCCTGATCGGATGCTGCGTGTGCATCCAGGGTGCCTGGCGTTGCGGCGGCTGGGTCCGGAGTGGCGCCCTCGGGCAGGACCTGCTGGACGAGCCCTCCGCCGTCCACAGGTGCGGCATCGTGCAGCGAATCTTGCGAGCCCCCTGTTTCGGCTTCGCCCGGCAGCTCGCCATAGGGCCTCGCGCCCTCGGCCATATCGGCCGTCAGCGCGAGTTCGCTTTGCGGCGGGTCTTCGCTGCGGTGCACGGCATCGTCTTCCGGTTTGCCGATCTTTACAGTCTCAGGGCCCGTCCAAAACTCATGGACCATGCCAGCCCGCTCCGCGGACGTTGCCGCCCCTCCCGCTGCTTCCGGCGCGATCGCAGTAACCAGCGGCGGCGCGGCATCGACGAGCGGGGCGGTCGTAGGCTGCGCCGCAAGGGGCGCCGCGGCGACGAGGCCGGCGGCGAGCATCGCAGCCGAAAGACCGGTCGATCCCGGTGCCGTGCGCTGCTGCTCGGCGGCAAAATTGGTCGCGAAGGCGGCGTCGGCAAGTTTTCCGGTACTGCCGTCAGCGCGTGTGTAGGTGGCTTCGCCCCTCACCTGAACCTCGCCATTGGCGGCGGTGTAGCTCCTGTTGTCGGAGACGAGCGAGATGCTCACGATCTGCGCGTCGACGAGCGAGCGATACTCGCCCGGATCGGTTACGCCATTACAGTTCGCATCCTGCCAGATGCCGAACTTTGCGAAATCCTTGTCGGCAGCGTCGAGCTTGCCGTCGCCGTTGCTGTCGTAAGACCGGGCAAGGCCTTCGAGGTCGCTGACACCGGGCTTGCCGAACACCAGCTCGGAACCATTGTCGATTTTGGCGTTGCCATTCTTGTCGATAGCGAGAAGGCCGTCGTCGCGGCCCGCCCAGGCCGTTGTCTCGGCAACGCCGTCGCCGTCATAGTCGAAGGCGACGTTGGCCGCGCTCGAAACAAACTCGACGCCGTCGCCATCGAGATCGATAACGATCGGTGGTGCCAGCGCGGTGATCGTGATCGAGAGATTGGCGCTGGCGGTATCGCCGTCACGATCGGTGAGGACGTAGGAAAAAGTCTCGGTCGCGGTGACGGTGATCGGGGTCGGCGGCTGGTAGAGATATTGGCCGGTCGCGAAGTTGAGCGTAAGGGTGCCGCCCATCGGCGTTGCGACGGCGTTCAACGTCGATCCTGCGATCGACCCGCCGGTCGAAACCGCAATGCTCGACGTGCCGTCCCAGATATAGGTCGTCCCGCCCACGGCGATCGACAGGATGCGGCCCCCGTCGCCGCCGAAGGCGTCGTTGGCATCCAGGTCGCCGGTCACCGCCGACGGGACGATCACCGACAGCAATGTCGATACCAGGTCCTGGAAATCGTCCACCAGAATCGGGTTGTTTCCGGGCGCATCATTGACGTCGATATCGCGTAAACGCTGTATGTTGAGCGGCTGAAGGGGGTTGTTGTCGATGCCGATAGCGGTGACGTTGACGCCATTGCCATCGATAAAGCTGTTCCACGCACTCGCGACGACCGGCGTCAGTGAGTTGACGACCATGGGCGGAATGCCGGCGAACTGGACCTGCTGATTGGGGTTCCCATCGCTGAGGAAAAAAACCTGGTTGCTCGCGCCGGGAATCGCCGAAAAGTTCGCAAGTGCGGTCTGAATCGCACCGCTGTAGTTGGTGTTAAGGCCGATTTGCTCGGCCGAGGGCCGTTCGCCGCCCGCAAGCGGGTTGAGCCCGTCAAGATAGGCGTTTGCGTCGGCGGCGCTTGCGAATGTTGGCGATGCGAATGCACCCGAGGAGAAGATAACGAAGCGGATCGTCATTGCCCCAGTGCCGGCGGCGTCGAGCTGCGTGAGTGCGCCTTGTACAGCGCCGATCATCGTGTCGAGTTCGACGCTGTCGATACTGTCGCTGAAATCAAGGATGAAGAGGGTGTTCACGTCCTGTGCGGGCTGCGCAGAGGTGCCGGTCTCGCCAGCCGCGGTCGGCGCGTCATCTTCGATGACGACCTCGATCGCGCCGACGTTGGTGGTGGTTACGCTGCCGTCGAACACCGAGACGGGGACGAAGAAGCTCTTGATATCCTCGGTCCCCGACGCCGAATGGTCGACGGGCTTCGAAAGCGTGACGTTGTAGGCGCCATTCGGTGCGATCGTGATGCGGATGACCTCGACGCCGCCCGCCGACCCAATCAGCGTTCCTGTGCCAACGCCGCCCCAGGTCACGGGCACGCCGCCGGAGTTCAAGACAGGTCCGGGGCTGCCGAGGGCGACGGTCAGCGTCTCCCCCGCGTCGGCATCGGCAATGGTGAGCACACCTGCCGCCACCACATTATTCGTCGTATCGAGCGTCGGGTTCGGCAAGGCATCCGGGTTGCCGCCCGCAAGTCCCTCTTCGGAGACGCGGGCGATCGTGGTTCCGATCATCGGCGCATCGTTGGTTCCGAAGATGGTGATGGATAGCGACGAGGAAACCGAGAGCGTTCCGTCGCTGATGGTATAGGCGAAGCTGTCGACAAGGGTCTGTCCGGTGTCCAGCGCGTTAACCGCCGCCCGGTCCTCGTCGAGTGTGTAGGTGTAACTGCCGTCGGCGGCGATCACGAGCGTTCCATAGATCCCTGCGTAAGTGCCCGCCGAGGTTACGGTGATCGGTTCGAGATCAGGGTCGTTGTCGGCGACATCGGCGAACAGGCCTATCGGCGCGCTGCTATGGATGATGTCCTGGAGGACGTTGCCGATTGCCTTGGGATCGGAGCCACTCGCTCCGTCGAGAACCCAGTTGGTGTCCGCACGCGCGATCGGAAAATCATTGGCCCCGGTTATGATGATACGGATGGCCGCTTTCGATGTGTCGCCGTCGGCATCGCTCACGATATAGAAGAAGGTTTCGGTGAGAGTCTCGTCCGCGCCGAGCGCGATTACCGCCGGATCCCCCGCGTCGAGTTGATACCGGTAGTTCCCGTCAGCTTCGATAATGATCTCGCCATATTCGCCGGCGAATGCGGTCCCGATCGTTCCGGAAGCGCCTGCGAATTCGACGCCCACGACCTTGAGTTGACCATCGGCGCCGCTCCGGTCGGCCGCGCCGTCCATTCCGTTGTCATCGCTGCCGCCGATCCCAGTCAGCACATTGCCATCGGCAAAGCTCTGCCCATCGCGCGCCACATTATCCTCATCATCGACGGCAAGCGGCGCGTCATCGCGGATTGCGAAATGGCCGGTGATGTCGGCTGTCGCCGCGGCGGTGTCGCCGTCGCCGTCGGTCATGAGCGCCGTCAGCGTGATCAGATTGCTGCCCGAGAGGAAAAGCGTCTGGTCGGGGCCGGCATCCGGCGCGTGGATGACGGCGCGCGATTGGTCAAAGGTGACGATGCCGCCGCCGGCGACCGAGATCCGGAATACCTCATGTGACGCGGTTCGGCCATATACGACCCCGCCTTCGATCGAGAGGATGACGGCCTCGCCCGACCGGGCATCGACAAGTCCGCTCGCCCCCGCCTTGACGCCGAGCATATATTGGGCGGTCCCTGGCCCGTCGGCCCCGAAATCCGTTGAGACTGCAAACAGTCCCGAGAGATCGACCACTGCATTGGCCGAGAGATCGCTCTCGTCCACCACGAGAGTGGGCGCCGTACCTCCTGCCGATACCGAGGGTCCGTCGTCGGCGAAGCGGATATTGCCCCCAAGATCGAGGACCGCGGTGTCCGATTGCCGGTCCCCGTCGCGATCCGTGATCGTCGCCATGCCGCGAAGCTCGACGAGCCCAGTCGCGAGCTCGATAAATTGGGATGCGTAACTGCCGGCGACGCCCGGAAGGGGATGATCGATCTCGGCGAACTGCTTGAGCGTGACTATGCCCGTGGCGGAATTGACCGAAATCGAAAAGATTGGCGTGCCGCCCGCGCTCCCCAGTATCTCTCCGGAGACGAGAGCGAGCGTGACCGGCACGCCGTTGCTGGTCAGGGCGGTGGTCGCGTCCGCCGTGGCCATTGCAAGCGAGTAAGACCAGCTGACCTGCCCACCGCTGGCGGGGCCGTCGGCGCCAAAGCTTGCGCTCGCGATCGAAAAGGCGCCGGCAAAATTTGCGGTTGCAGTATCGAACGCAGCGCCGCGGGTGTTGCCATCGGCGGTCGTGAGCTGGATGCTGTTGGTGTCTGCGCTCGCCGCGTCGATGATCGGGCCGTCGTCGCGGAATACGAGGGCATTGCCCATCGAAATCGTCGCCGAGGCGCTGTCACCGTCGCCATCGACCACGGTCGCCGTCAAACGAATGACCGTCGACGCGAGGGACACACTGTCATCGGGGTTCGTCGTATCGGCATGTTTGATCGCGCGCATCTGGTCGAGGGTCGCGGTTCCATCAGGCGCAACGGTGAGCCGGAAGGCTATCGTCGAGGGCACGTCGAGCAGTCGGCCTTCGACGACATTGCCGTTGGCCTGGAGGATGATCTTTGATCCCGTCGCGACATCGGTGAGGCCCGAGGCAGTGGTCACGTCGAAGCGGTAATCGATGCGGCCCCCTGCCTGGTCGGCACCCAACACAAGATTGAAGAGTGTCCTGATGTCCGCGGTGGCGTCGGTTCCGAGGCTCGTTTCGTCGACAGTGAGCAGCCCGGCCGCTGATCCGGCGGCGGTGATCTGGGGCACATCGTCCGAGACCGCGACATGGACAATGCCCGAAGCTGCGTCGCCATCGGCATCAAGTGCTACGACCGCGATCGAGCCAAGATCGGCCAAATCATCGCGCGTCACGTCGGGATGCAATCCGTAATTCTGAACGAGCGTCGCGGTTACGGTCGCGCCGTTTCCGCTCACGCCGAGTTCGAGGACGACCACCGGGTTGAGATCGGCATCCAGGCCGATGATGCGGGTCTCAGATTCCAGTTCCCAGCTGAGGCCTCCATCGAGACCCGCCAAATCGCCGAACCCGATCGAAACGATCGCATCGGAGCCCTGCGCGAAATGGATCGTACCGCTCGCCGAAACGGGCTGAGATGAGGGCGACGAGCCGCTCTCGAGATGCTGATCGTCTACGGTGAGGGTGATGGGCGCGCTTGCCGTCGGCCCCGCACCGTCAGCGACGCGGATTTGCTGGACGGCGGATGATGTATCGCCGTCCCCGTCGGTGATCGTATAGGTAAAGTCGGCGTGGACAGGAAAAACGCTCGTCTGGACGGCCGGATTGAAGCTCCACGCGCCGCTCGCCTCGAAACTGTAGGTTCCTGCGGAATTGGTATATTCCGTGGTGCCGGCGGCAGCTATTGCGATCGTGACACTCCCGATCGTCACCGAGGTGACCACGGCGCCATCGGCCCCGCCACTGTCATTCTCGAGGAGGTCTCCGGTGATGGCTGGCGCGTCTTCGGCGACCGTGATCGAGGGTTCTGGATGCGCGATCGGCGCATCGTCGACAATGGTGACGTCGAGGCTCGATGTTGCCGCCGAACCGTCGCTATCGGTAATGGTCACCACGAAGCTGTCGCGGAGCGCGGTATTGGCGGCGCCGGTGTGAAGGAGGCTGTTGGCGGTGAGTTCGTAGCTGTAGCTCACCGTCCCGGCGACAAGTTCGCCGCTTGAATCATATACGCCGTCGAAGCCGGTGATAGTCAGGATGCCGAGGTTGGTGACAATCGTAAGGCCCGGCACGATGTCACTGCCGTCGAACAGCGTCTGGCCGCCGATTTTGATCGATGCAGCGCCATCTACCGCGCTGAAATCGAAACTGCCGCTCTGGATGAGTGCGGACAAGTCTTCGACCGTACCGCCGGGCAGATTGGCTTCGGAAACAGTCAGTTCGCCGCCGGCAGCCGAAAGGCCGGTTATGGCGACGCCGTCATCGCGCCCGCGGATGGTTAGGGTCAGCGTGGCGGTGGCCTGATCGCCGTCACCATCGGTGATGGTATAGGTGAATGTCTCGACGAGGACGTCGTCGCTGTCGAGACCCTGAACATCTATATTGTCGGGGTCGACGACATAGACGTAGCGGCCGTCCGACTCCAGTTCGAGCGTTCCATAGGCGCCCGCTGTCAGACCGTCGACTTCGCCACTGGCGCCTTCGAAGGTCACGGCGGTGACGCTCGCCCCGTCGGCCCCGGCGGTATCGGCGCTCCCGTCGCTGGCGTTGGCATCGCTTCCGCCTGCGCCGGTCAGCACATTTCCGTCGGCTCTTCCCGCGCCGCTCGTCTCCAGAAAGTCCTCTTCGTCAACCGCAGTCGGCACGTCATCGACGATCGCGATACTGAGGGTGCCGATAGCGCGGTCGCCATCAAGGTCGGTTACCACCACGGCGAAAGTCTCGGCCGCGTCGTCGCTGCTTGCCGGATCGGTGAGAGTATAGCTGTACGTGATACTTCCGGCGGAAATGCCGGTAATCGTCAGCGTTCCGAAATTGCCCGCAATAAGCTGCCCGATGGCGGTAACTTCGACCCCGCCGATCGTGATCTTTCCAAGTCCGTCGACGACGGTGTAACTGATCGCGCCCGACGTGGTCGCTGTGCCGCTCGCCGGGTACGAACCAACGGCAAGCCCTGCTTCGGCAACGCTCCGCCCGTCGTCCGAGCCGTTCGGCAGGCGAAGCGTCACGCCGCCGTCGCCGATCGCGATGGTTAGCGTTGCGCTCGCCGTGTCGCCATCGCCGTCTGTGAGTTGATAGGTGAAAACGTCGTTGACGCCGCCCGCCGAGCCGGCGTTGCGGACATAGCTGTAACTGCCGTCGGCCAGCAGCGTAAGCACGCCATAAAGACCCGCGATCGGAACGCCTGCGATCCCGCTGCCCGAAGCCCCGGTGACCAGAGTCACCACTGCGCCGTCCGCGCCCGTGAGATCGGCGCCTCCGTCATTTTCGGCGTCGGTGATCACGTTGCCCGTCGCCGCGGCGAAGCTTCCCGCGGGGACGCGGTCGATGTCCGCGGTCGCGACGGGTGCATCGTCGTTTATGTCGATGACGAAGCGCGTGCTCGCGCTATCCCCATCGCGGTCGGTCACGGTCACATTTATCGGCTGGGTCGCCGGCCCGATAGAGTTGGTCGCGAGCACGAAGGCATATTCGATCGAATCCGGGTTGATCGAGATGACATAGAGCATACCCCTCTCGAGCTCGATCGTCTGTCCCTCATCCGTGATTTCGACGCCCTCGATGGTTATCTTCGCCGGACCGTCGGGAGCCTTGAACGCGATGACGCCTGTCGTGACGTCGGAACTGTCGCCAGACCGCGAGCCAGGCGCCCCGCCGTCGTCGCGTTCCGAAAGTCCGGCCTCCTCGACCCGGGTCCCGTCCTCGCCCGGAACGGGCGCGACAATGCTGACGGCGCTATCCCCGATCCGGATCGTGAGCGTCGCGGTCGCCGTGTCTCCGTCACCGTCGGTCAGCCGATAGGTGAAGACGTCCGACACGCCGCCCGGCGTGCCGGAATTGCGGAGATAGATATATGTGCCGTCGGCCGTGATCAGCAGTCGGCCATATTGTCCGGCGATCGGCGCGCCGGGCGGCGAGAAGACACTCCCCTCGCCCGCGGCGATCCCGGTCACAAGCGCGCCGTCGGCGCCCGGTGTATCCGCTCCGGCGGCGCTTGTAGCAGTTCCCGCACCAGAGATCACATTCCCCGTTTGCGGCGTGTAGGTTCCGGGCAAAACATCGTCGATATCGGCGCGCGCTGTCGGCGTGTCATCGGAGATGTTGAGCGTTAGCGTTGCGGTCGCCACATCGCCATCGCGGTCGGTGACAATGATCTCCACAATATCTTTGGCATCAGCAGCGGTGGTGTTGTCGGTGAGCGTATAGCTGTAACCGATCGCACTCGGCGCAATGCTGGTGACGGTGATAAGCCCCAGCGGCGTCGCAATCGTCTGGCCGACGACCGTGACGGCAGTCCCGCCGATGGACACTGTGCTTGGGCCGTCTATCGAACGGATTTCGATGGTGCCGCTGATCGTCTCTGCTTCGGAGACTTGGTCGGAGCCGGCGGGCTCGGTCCCCCGCGCGGGAAGCGCTGCCTCCGCCACGGTGGCCGTGGCGGAGGCAGCCCCAGCCGGCTGATCGGGGGTAGTGATCAGAATCGCCGGCTTGTTGTCGATGGCGTCGGGAATGAGTTCGCTGTCGTCGACAGCAGCCAATGCAAAGTCGGTCGAAGGAAGCAGGTCGCCAAGGCCGAAGGCATTGCCGATGTCGCCGGGCGTCTGTTCGAAATTGCCCCCCGAGCTTTGCGGCGCCCCCGCGGCTGGTTCGGGTTCCTGACCGGCGATCAGAGCGGCGACGGTGGGAGCCGGAATATTGATCGTGCCGATCTTGATCTGCGGAATATGGAGCGCGCCATCGACGATGATCAACACCTGACCGTCTGGGAGCGTCACAAGCAGATCGTTGCCCGAAAGCCTGATCGCATCGAGGCGGGTACCGGAGGGCAACTGGATCACACCGTCGACAGGGATTATCCGCTGCGCGCGTGCCGCAAGGAGCATGAGAGGCGTCGCCGCTGCTACGTCTGGCGCTGCTTGCCGGGCATTAGCAGCATCAGCGCCCTCGAAATGCTTCCGATCCCGACCTAGCTCCATTGCTCAGTTAGCCCCCTTGAACACGCACTCACCAGCGCGAGACGCTTGCCTTGTTGGGAAACCAACAAAGTAGGCGACAAGCGCGTTTCACCCGGACCGATGACGGTCAGGAACCGGGTTATCCGCAGCTGTGATTGTGCCAGGTTCTACTTTGGCGACCTGTGCCCGTGCCCTCTCACTGTTACGGCAAATACAGTCCTGTGCCCGTGATTCTGCAATGGCAATTTCCGGTGACTGGCACTATACTTTTGTATGAAATCATTATCTTTTGGGTTAAATATTAGTAAACTTAATGAAAATAATTTAACTGATTATCTATAGAGTGTTACATTATGAGAATCTGTTCCGTAAAGGTCACCTTAAGATTGAACGAGAGACGAAGTTACCCTTGCTATTTTGCGATTGAGTGACCTGTATATCGGTGTTTTCGGCCTTTCGATCTCTATCGCAGGACAGCGATGACCTCCATGTCTCCAACAACGCGATCGCCGCGAAGCAATCGATACCGACCCGTATAGCGTCCTTTTGCCCACCCCTCGCCGGTGGGACGCTTGCCGCTGTAGGCGAACCAGCTGAGGCCGCCGTCCTCGATGACATCGACTTGGCGGTGAAGAGTGCCGCCCCCGGGTGCGACAATGGTGAATTCCTGCTGGTCCCCAGCACGCGCGCCGAACACGTCTGCCCACAGGATGATGGGGGCGCGAATATCGTCGAGGCCTGGTGCCGGATCGCGCTCTGTCACGCCGCGAGGGGGTACGACGGACGCCAACCCGGCCGCGATGACGCCGGCCGGGGCGTAGGCGAGGCGGGATGCGCTTCGATGATCCCAAAGGTTCGCAGCGATGGGATCAATACGGCAATTCGGAGCCCCGCCCAGCGGGAGGAACGGATCAAGAGCCATCCCGCCGCTCCGAACGGTGAAATGGAGATGCGGATACTCGCTGTTTCCGGAAAGACCGATCAGGGCGATCGGCTCGCCTGCCGTCACCTTCTGACCGGGCCGAACCTTGAGGCTGCCTTGGCGAAGATGGCTATATTGCGTTTCCCAGCCCCCGCCATGGTCGATGACCACCGCATTGCCCGCGTCCTTACCTCCCTCGATAGCCCTTGCACGGACACCGACGTCCGGTTCGCCATCGCGAATACGCACGACTGTGCCGGCTTTGGCGGCGAAGACGCGAACGCCCTGCCGCAGGTCCGCCATGGTACGGACCCGGATATCGGTCCCGTCATGTCCATCCGTCGTCAATTTGCCGCAGCGAAAGTCGCTGCGTCCGGCGGCAGGGTCATGATCGAAATATTTCTGGATGAGACAGGTCTTGCCCTGCTCGCAATCGACCGGAAATACGAACTCCGGCCCTTGTCCCGGCGCGGCGGCGGTCAGAGCCAACAGGGCGAACGTGAGATCGAGGAAGGTCATGGGATCGCGTGTCGCACCTTATCGCATCGAAGCGTCGGCAGCATAAACACTGAGCGACACCGGCCGCCGCCAAGGGGGCTATGGCGGCGGACACGGTGGGTCAGCAGGGGGTGCCGACCTGAAGCTTGAACCTTCCCCGCAGGAAGAGTGGGGTGGATTGTACGGACAATTTGTACAAACTGGCCCAAAGCGAGAGATCTACTTCTACATCGCCTGCCTTTCTGCATAGGGCAGGGAGCTGATTATACCGCGACCCACCAGCTCAAGATGGAGCGTGCCCGCGAACGGAGAACTGGCCAATTCCCGGATGGGGACACTATGGCGCCGGTCCGACGGCGCCCAATTGTTGCGCCCTCCCCTGCAGACGGCGCCTCGACACATAAAAAGAGAGAGCAGGGCCAAGGGCCTGCTCTCTCTCTTGCAAAGGTGTGCCCGGGAGGTGGTGTGTCCCGGGCAACCCTTTTTAGACGAAGGTAATCGCGTCGTAGGACGCATTGCCCTGGCTGTACGCGTTGAGCGCGGCAACCGAGTCATATGCACCTGCCGCAGCGAGCGCCTGGATCGGGGCCGAAGCACCTTCCCAGAAGTCCTCGATCAGGACCGAGCCGGCCGAGGTGAAGACAAAGACGTCGAGCGCATCGCCCTGGCCGTCCCAGTCGCCCGTAATGACGAACATGTCGGCCGACGGATCGAAGCCGGAGTCGACGTCAAAGACGAGCGTGTCGCGGTTCGCGAGGTTGAAGTCGCGGCCCGAGCCGAGGCTGAACGGCGCACCGATGACGTCGTTGCCGAAGCCCGGCGACGAGTCGGTGCTGTCGAACTTGAACAGATCCTTGCCTGCGCCACCCGACATATGGTCGTCGCCCTCGCCGCCGGTGATGCTGTCGTTGCCCGACTCGCCTTCGAGATTGTCATCGCCAAGTCCACCGTCGATGGTGTCGTTGCCGGTGTCGCCGCGAATGGTGTCATCGCCGTCATCGCCGTTCATCACGTCGTTGCCGAAGCCACCGCTCATATAGTCGTTGCCGTCGCCACCGCTCATGGTGTCGTTGCCGCCGCCCGGGTTGCCCAGGTTTTCGAACAACGTGTCACCATACATGATGTCGTCGCCATCGCCGCCGTTCATGGTGTCATTGCCGGCATCGCCTGCGAGCGTGTCGTCGCCGTCATTGCCATTCACGACGTCGTTTCCGGCACCACCATAGATAGTGTCGTCACCGTCATCGCCCGACAGGTTGTCGGCCCCGGCATTGCCCTGGATGAGGTCATCGTCATCACCGCCGGACACGACGTCAGCGCCGTCATTGCCCTGGATGTTGTCGCTGCCGGCGCCGCCCGAGATGTTGTCGTTCCCAGCGTCGCCGCCGATCACGTCATCGCCGTCATTTCCTTCGATAACGTCGTCGCCTTCGTCACCGTTGAGCGTATCGTCGCCGGCACCACCCGAGATGAAGTCGGCATCGGTGTTCGACGGATCGAGCGGATCGAAGAACGGATCTCCGTTGCCGCGAATGACGTCGTCGCCGGCGTCACCGTAAAGCGCGTCGTCGCCGCCCTCGCCCCAAATGACGTCGTTGCCGCCGTCGCCATGGACGAGGTCGTTGCCGTCGTTGCCGTTCAACGTGTCATCGTCGGCGCCGCCGCCAATGTCATCGTCGTCGGCTCCACCCTGGACGAAGTCGAAGCCAGCGCCGCCGCGAATCACGTCGTTGCCGGCATCGCCGTCAAGTTCGTCATCGCCGTCGTTACCGGCAAGGTTGTCGTCGCCTTCGCCGCCATCAACTTGGTCGAAGCCTGTGCCGCCGGTGATGGTGTCGTTGCCGTCATCACCCCAGAGAAGGTCATCGCCGCTGTCACCCGCGATGGTGTCGTTGCCGCCTTGTCCGAAGACTTGGTCGTCGCCGGCGCCGCCCGAGATATTGTCGGCATGGCCATTGCCCGGATTGTAGCCGCTCTGGTTGTAGGCGAAATCCGGATCGGCCTTGCGGCCCGTCCCGTTGTCGCCGAAGATTACGTCATTGCCGTCGCCACCCGAGAGCTGGTCTACACCGTTGGCGTTTGTGCCGCCTTCGATATAGTCGTCGCCATTGCCGCCGCTCACGACGTCGGTTTCGGTACCGCCGAACAGATTGTCCTGTCCGTCGCCGCCGTTAATGACGTCGTCGCCGGCATTGCCTTCGACGCGGTCGTCGCCCGATTGGCCGTTGAGGGTGTCGTTGCCGGCGTCGCCGCGGATATAATCGTTTCCGCCGCCGCCCCATGCGGTGTCGTTGCCGGCGCCGCCGAGCAGGGTGTCGTTGCCGTCGGCCCCGCCGTTGTCGACGCCCGTGTAGACTACGTTGCCGGGCCCAACGACTGCGAAGGTCGCTTGGTCGCCGATCAGCGTGTCATTGCCTGCACCGCCGTCGACGCGGTCGTTCCCGCTGCGGCCGATGACGGCGTCGTCACCTGCATCGCCATAGAGATCGTTGTCGAGGTTGTTCCCGTAGACCGTGTCGTTCCCGCCGTTCCCACGCGCGTTATACGGCAGCGTGGCGGTCGAGACGATCGCATTCAGATCGATGAAGTCGACGGAGTTCGTTCCGAGAACCTGACCTCGCGAGGTCGGATTCTTGGCCGCCGTCGGCGCGTTGGATGGAGTTACACTCGGCATTTTCGCTATCCTCTTCATTCTGGTCGCAAGGATGCTGCTTCAATTTCTGAATCAAAGCCCCACCCGCCGGCCCTCGAAAATCCGGGGCCTTGAGAGGGAATATGACTGGGGGTCTGGCGCCGATATTCCTGCATGGGGACATGGACTAACTTTTTTGAAATTGGCCCAAAACGGGTCAGCTGGACCACGCCCGCGGCGGCCGCACGCTTTCCTGTCGCGCTCGCGCGAAAGCGAAAGTCTGCTGATTATTTGCTAGTGCTGCGTGCCCCTCGAGGCGATCAGTCCATCCGCCGCCCGAGGCGAGAGGCGGCAGGGCGCGACGCGTTTTCCACGCTCGCATCTTCTGCAGGAGCGCGGCCATTGTCGGCAGCGTTGGTCGGCGGGGTCGCAGCAGGGCGCTTCGCGTCCTCACTGCGCACCGCGGACGCGATAACCGGCGGCTTCGGGTTGCCGAGCGCGGAGGCGGGCGGCCGTCCAAGGGGCGACCCGTCAGGCCGCGGCGCGGCGCCGGACCCGCAGCAACGTCCCTCGGCAATAGCATCGACATCGAGTCGCCCGATCGAGGCGAGAACGGCGGCGCGCGCAACGAACTCGTTCCGACGTGCCCGCTCCAAGGTCACTTGCGCCGACAGAAGCGAATTCTGCGCGTCCAGAACCTCGGTCAGCGTCCGGTTGCCGCCAACGGCCTCGGTCTTCAGTCCGGCCACGGCCTTCTCGGTGGCTGCGACCGCGGTCTCGGCGTTGACGATCGTGCTTTTCGCGGAGAGCCAGCGAGCCCAGTTGCTCGCGACCTCTTCGGCAACGGTCCTTTCCGCCCCCTCGATCTGGACAATGCGCTGATCGCGAAGAGCCCGCGCACGGCGGATCTCGGCATGATCCTTGGGCAGGAATATCGGTACGCGAAGCTCGAGCCCCCCGTAAACCGAGGAGCGGTCATCGGGAAGCTTCCCCGTGAACAGGTTCGCCACCCCGCCAGTCAGATACTCATATCCACCAACGGCGTCGAGCTGCGGCAACAGTGCACCCAGGGCAAATTGCGCCCCGGCCTTGCCCGCGATGGCGTTGAGACGCGCGGCCCGAAGGCGCGGCGCTTCTTCAGCCGCAATCCGCTGCGCTTCTGCAAGCGAGGACGGCAGCTCCTCCAACGCCGGAAGCGCTGGGGCCGTTGTGCCCGACTGGCCGCTGACGGTGCGGAAGCGAAAGCCGCTGACGTTCAGTTCCTCCGTTGCCGCTAGAACAGAGGCCTGCGACGTCGCGAGCCGAGCCCGGGCAAGCGCCTCGTCGGTCTGGGTCGCTTCCGAAAATTCGAGTTTGCGTGACGTGGCGCGCAGCTGGTCGCCGATTGCGTCGCTCTGCATTTGCGAGAATTGCAGGATTTTGCGGTTGAGATGCACGTCGGCAGCGCTTGTAAGAAGTTCGAGCAACGTGTCTGAGACCGTGCCGTCGAGTCCGGCCTCGGTCGCAGCAAGCTCGGCCTTTGCAATCTCGACGCTGTTATACGTGCGGTTGCCGTCGAAAAAGCGGAGACGCGCCTCGACCGCGACGTGTCCCGATGTGTATTTAGAATCGTTTCGGGTACCGTTCCTGACGTCGATCTCGCGGCGCTGTACCGATCCATTCGCCTCGATCGTGGGCATATAGCCAGCCTCGGCGCCCTCGAGTCGCGCCTGGGCAACTCGAACTTGATTGCGCTGCGCCTGGATGTCGGGATTGTCGTCGACGACCGTACGCGCGAGGGTCGCCATGCTAGACGACGGCGCCACCGCCTGCGCGTGAGAAGGCACGTAAATCAAGGCGGTAGCGGCGAAGGCCGCGCAGCTGGCACCTGCCAGCAAGATCCGTTGTTTAAGCATCTGCCCCTCTTCGAAAAGGGCTCAAATCAATGAGAGCCGAGCCATTTATCGTTGGGGCGCAGCGTAATGCCGGGCGGGCCGCCAAGAAACTATCCGAACGGATATGTCCGAGGGGATAATAGACTCAATCCGCGGAATCGAAATAGATAGCCTCCGTCGGCCACCCCCGTCACGGTAGCCGATGTCTTTTCCAGACAAGCTGGCTGAGACTTACTCTGACCAAAACAAAAGCAAGCAAGGTCGGGGCGCGACGCTCGTCCTCAGTTGGACGTGCGTGGCTGACATCATGGTCGCGAGTGCATCTCCTGCTGCAAACTCAACAGTTTGCAGCGGGCCAAATGTTTCACGGGGGACCACATGTCGTCTGATATCGAACTGGCATTGCATTATGACGGGGCAAGCAGCGGATCTTTCTACGCAGACGACATCAACGATGCCCATGAACATCTGCCCCCTGCAAACGACCCGGCCGACTCGCAGTTCGGGGCACGGACGCGAAAGATCTGGCACGACTATCTCTCGCAGTTCGGAGTGAACTCCGCCATCCTGACCGTCACGGCAGGAAATGCGCAGCGCCACGCCTTCCTCATCGGCTTCGATCATGTGCGGGGTATGAAGAACGAGACCGAGAATCTCTTGGCGCTAGTCGATGCTGTTCTTGCGCGCAGCGGCGAGCAGCCGGTGCATCACTTCCAGTTCTCGCGCACCGACCTTGCCCCGTCGGCGGCGCAGGCCAGCGACCTGTCAGGCCAGTTCGACTGGGGCATCTCGATCCGGATGAAACACGGCTGCGACGTGATCCGCGCGCTGTTCTTCCGGCGCGAAGACGAGGGACGGTTCACCGAACGCGACGCCATGTCGCTGCAGCTCGTCGCGCCCATTCTGGCGGAGTCGGCCACGCGCATAGCGCAGCTTGCCCGTCAGTCACGTCGTTCCGCGATGCTCGAAGCGATGTTCGACCGCGTATCGATGTCGATGGCCCTGCTTTCGGCCGACGGACAGCCGCTCTTCATGAACAGCGCGGCGAGCGCGCTCCTTGCCGAGCGTCGCTGGCTCATCCGCGGGGCCGACGGCAGCATCGTCCCCGCGAACAGTTCGCAGGCCAAGGGAATGCGCGAGGCGATCCGCCGCGCGGCGACGGCACATTTCCCGGTCGAAGAGGTGTTCCGCCTCGACTGTCGCGACGGCGACTGGCGGCTTGCTTATGTCGTATCGGCAAAGTCGCGTGCGGGCGGCGATGTGGCGCGATGCGCCATGGTGATCGTCATGGGGCCGGGTAAGGTCGATGCGCCAAGTTCGCTTCTGGAGGCACTTGGCCTTCTTCCCTCCGAGCAGCGGTTTCTCGGGTACTTCCTGAAATCGAGCAGTCTTGGCAATGCCGCAGAAGGTTGTGGGCTATCAGAAGAGACGGCCCGCACTTATCTGAAACGTGTCCGCGCAAAGCTTGGCGTCCATCGCCAGATGGAGCTGGCCGGCCTTATTTCGGGGCTCGTCCTGCCGCTGCGGCAAGGCGACGCGCCTTCGATTGGAGATCGCCGGGATGTCTGAGGCGCGCCAGGGCGGCCGCCGGATCGCAAAGGGCGACAATTTACTGACCGCCAGCCTGCGGTTGCAGCGTCCCATCGTACTTCGCCTGATCTTCTTCTCGGCGATCAGCAACATGGCGGCCCTCGCCATGTCGCTTTATATGATGCAGCTATTCGACCGGGTGCTGACGAGCCAGAGCAAGGATACGCTCTATTTCCTCGCGCTCGCGATCATAATGGTGATCGGTCTTGCGGGCATTCTCGACGGGATTCGTCAGCAGGTCGCGAACCGTATCGGCACGTGGCTTGCGCAGCGACTTGCGCCCGACCTTTTGGAGCGGTCCCTCGAGCAGCGCCTGATCGCGCCCAACACGCGCCTCGAAGCGCTTCGCGAGCTTGCCCAGGTCAAGAATTTCATTTCGACGCCCACCGTCTTCAGTGTTGTCGATATGCTCTGGGTGCCCGTCTATCTCCTCATCGTCTTTTTGCTGCACCCCTTGTTCGGATTGATATCCGCGACAGGCGCGGCAACGCTCTTTGGACTGACCTGGTATAACGAGCGGCTGACGCGCGATGCCATCAAGGACGCCCAGAAGCTGGCGTCGAGCAACATGCAATATGCAGAATCGCTGGTAAGAAACAGCGAAGTCATCGACGCCATGGGCATGGCGAAGAACAGCATCTCGCACTGGCGGGAGAACTACATCGCAGAGACCAATGCGGTCGATGCTACGCAGTTCCAGTCTAGCCGGATCCTCGCATTGATAAAGTTCGTCCGCAATCTCGTGCAGGTCATTCTGCTCGGGGTCGGCGCCCTCCTCGTGCTGGATCAGCAATTGACCGGGGGCGCGATGATCGCTGGGTCGATTCTGATCGCGCGGCTGCTGGCGCCGATCGAGGCGGCCATGAGCTATTGGAAACAGTTTGTGCTGGCCCGCGAGAGCCTCGAGCGCCTTTCGAGCTTCTGCGATCTGCCGCCCGCGCGGGTCTCGCAGATGGAGTATCCCAAACCCGCCGGCCGGATATCGGTCGAGACCCTCTCCTACGCCGCGCCGGGCATGAAGGGCGCGATCCTGCGGAACGTCAGCTTCGAGATCGACGCGGGAACTTCGCTCGCGATCGTCGGTCCGTCGGCGTCGGGCAAGACCACCCTGTCGCGCCTTCTCGTCGGTGTGCTGAAGCCGAGCGCCGGCCATGTCCGCCTGGACGGCGCCGATACGTTCGAGTGGATGCGGAGCGATTTCGGGCCCAATGTCGGATATCTTCCGCAGGATGTCGAACTGCTGCCGGGAACGATCCGGCAGAATATCGCGCGATTCCTGCCCGATGCGACCGACGGGGACGTGATCGCAGCGGCAAAGCTCGCCGACTGCCATGACATGATTCTTCAGATCGACGGCGGCTATGACCGCATGCTGACCGATGGGGGACATCAGCTCTCCGGCGGCCAGCGCCAGCGCGTCGGCCTGGCGCGCGCCTTGTTTCGTTTGCCGCCGCTGGTGGTTCTGGACGAACCCAACGCCAGTCTTGATGCCAGGGGCGATGCCGCACTTCTGGCCACGATCAAGAAGCTGAAGGCGCTCAACATGACGACGATCATCGTGTCGCACCGCTCGAACCTGCTCGAACTCTCCGACAAGATTCTCCTGCTGATGGGCGGGCAGGTTGCAAAGTTCGGGGATGCACGAACCGTGATCGAACAGATGGCCGGTTCCCGCCGGGCGATCCCGCCACAGGACGCCGCTGCGCCGCGGCCCAAGCCGCCGCTAGTCGGGGAAACAGGAGTGGGCGCGTGAACGTACCCGTAAATCTGTCGCGCGGCGGTCAGCTCGCCCTTCCCGCGCCGTCCGGCGACATTGGCGCAGCGCCGAAGGTGAAGGGGTCGCTCCGCGTCGCGTTCGTCTCAATCGCGCTCTTCATCCTCGCCTTCAGCGTCTGGGCCTGGGCGGCGCCGCTCAACAGCGCGGCCATCGCCAGTGGATATCTTGAAGCTGCCGGGGGCGGGCGCCGCACGGTGCAGCATCTGGAAGGCGGCATCGTCCGGGAATTCCTGGTCAAGGAAGGGCAGTTTGTACGTGCGGGCCAGCCACTCGTGCTTCTCGATGCCACCCAAAGCGACGCCTCGGACGCCGCGCTTCGATCGACCTTCTATGGCCTGCTTGCGCAGGACGCGCGGCTTGATGCCGAGCGGCGGGGCCTTCGCGCGCCGGTTTATCCGGTCGAGCTTACGGCCCAGGCAAGCGATCCCGAAATCCGGGACATCATCCAGACCTCGAACGAGGAATTCGCCTCGCGGCAGCGGGGACTGTCGGAGCAAGCCCAAATCTATACGCAGCGGATCGGCCAGACCTATGCGGACATTCGCAGCTCGGAAGCGCAGATCGCGTCGCTGAGCGATCAGGGAAAATTGCTCGCGGATGAAGAGATGGGCGTCAATATGCTGGTCGACGAGGGACTTGAGCGCAAATCGCGCCTCCTCGCGCTTCAGCGCCAACGCGCCTTTGTGACCGGCGAGCAAGGAAAGCTGACCAACGCGCTGGATCGATATCGCAACACCATCGGAGAGTCGCGCGCCCAAATGGCGTCGCTGCGCAGCCAGATGGCGGCGGAGGCGGCGGCGCAGCAACCCGAAGTGCAGCTCAAGATCGCAGAGACGCGCGAGAAGATGAAGGTCAGCCGGGACATTCGCAGCCGTCAGCAGATCGTCTCGCCGATTGACGGGCGGGTATCGAACCTCCGGCTGATCACGCCGGGCGGCGTCCTGGGCTCCGGCCAGCCAGTTCTAGATATCGTCCCTACATCGGAGAAGATCGTGGTGTCGGCGCGCCTGAAGCCCACCGATGTCGATGTGGTCCACGAGGGCCTCCAAGCTGAGGTCAAGCTCACGCCCTACAAGGCACGCGTTATTCCCAATCTTTTCGGCACCGTCCGCGAGGTCAGCCCCGACGCGATCTACGACAAGGACGCGAACCAGATTTATTACAAGGTCATCGTGGAAATCTCTCCCGAGCAGCTGAAGCGCTACCCGTCGGTCAAGCTGATGTCCGGGATGCCGGCGGAAGTCTTCATCGATCTGGGCTCGAGTTCGCTGTTCAGCATGTTCTTCCAGCCGATGATCGACAGCTTCAACCGATCGTTCAGGGAATCCTGATCGCCGGACCGCATGGAGAGAGGGGACGTCGCGGGGAACAAGATCCGCCGCGATTTTGGGAGAATGGGGTGTCCGGATACGGTCTCTTATTCCGGGGAATCCAATACGCCGTGCAGGGAACTGCGCTTGGCGCCGCGGCGGGTGTGACCGTAACTGATGCGGCCGCGATGGAAGCGCGCGCGCCCGCCATCCTGCACTCCGGTCAGCAGCGGGAGGCCTGGACCGATAACGCCAGAAGCATGCTCGCCGACATGCCATTGACCGGGGCGAACCCGGATGCCGCGCCGACAGATGGCGCGCGACCGTCACCGGTGCCGATAGCCGGTCCATCGGACCCGGGCGACGATGCGCTTCCGGAAGCCGATCCAACCGCGCGCATGACGATGCCGAACGGATTTACGGGAGAGATCGGCGCGGTCGCTGTGCCGCTGGTCGAGGGCGCCATATCTCCAATTCTCGACGCGCCGCCGCCCCCCGCACCCGCTGCGGTCGCCAAACCCCCGCGCATATCGGCACTCCATCAGAAATCTGCGAAGCCGCCATCGTTCGACGCGCCCTCAAGGCTTGCGCAGGTGTCTGTGGCGCAAGAGCAGGGCACATCGACAGCGATCGGCGAGCCAAGCCTGATCGCGGGGCTGGAGATCGGCGCGCCGTTGTCGGCGAAGCGCAATGCAAGACCATCGCCATCCCAACTGGGCCTGCAATCCGCTTTGCGTCCCGGGGCGATCGAAGATAATGCTCCGAGATATGCGGCCGCCAATTACGAGGTAACGCCCGTCGGCGTACCTGGAACTGCCGGAGTTGAAATCGATGGCGAGGGTGATACGGCGGCAAGAACCGGGCAAGCGACGGAAGGAGATATCCTCAAGCTTCAGACTCTCTCGCGCGGGGGCCTCGCTGTTTCAGGCGGCTATTCTTCGATCGAAGGCCCCGTCGCTTCGGTAAAGCTGGCAAGAACGAATATCGGCGCGCCGGGGCGCGACCTGACCTTGTCCGGCCGCTATTCGAAGGTGCAGGCGCTCATGGAAATGGGAGCCTCCGACAGGAATTTTGCGGGGAGCGGCTTCGCGGTTGCTCCGGCATTCTTCTACTCGCGGTCGAAGGCGGTGGGCTTCGACCGTAACGTCAATAGCGGCCTCTTCGTACAGACAGCCCGCGGCCTCAACGTTTATCTTGGCCGGCCCCTGACCCGAAAGCTGCGCTTCGCAGCCAATTACCGCTTTTCGGACGAGGACTTCCTGATCCGCCGCAAGAATGCCCTGTGCGACATCAGTGTGCACGGCAGCGTGTTCTGCAACGCGATCGGCCGTTCCAGCAGTTCGGTGCTCAGCGTCGCCCTGAGCCTCGATCGGCGCGACAGCACGGTCGATCCTCGGCGTGGATTTCAGCTCAGGGTCTCGCAAGATGTTGCCGGTCTCGGTGGAGACACGCGGTTTGTCCGCTACCGGGCCTCGGCAACCTTTTATCAGCGGCTGGGCGATAACATCGACCTGGCGCTCGGCCTCGAGGGAGGGTACGCATCGGGCTACGACGGGCGCGACGTTCCCCTGTTCGACCGTTTCTATATCGGCGGTAACAGCATGCGCGGCTTCGATCTGCGGGGCCTTGGTCCAAAGGTCGTTCCTGCCGGGGCTTCGCCGGATAAGGCGACCGCCATCGGCGGCGAGGCCTATTATGTCGGGCGAGCAGAACTCTCGTTCCGGCTGACCGGCGACACTCAACGCTTCGGCGCGGTGCCGAGCGTCTTCGTCGATGCCGGTTCGGTCTTCGGTGCCAGGAAGTCCGAGCTTGCCGCGGGGGAAATGTTGATCGGCAACTCGGCCACCCCGCGCGCCGCGGTCGGCATCGGGATGACGTTCAATCTTGCGCCCGGAAAGCTGCGCTTCAGCGTGGCGCAACCCGTCAAGCGGCAGCAGGGCGATCGATCGAAGATCTTTGCGATCTCTTTTGGCACGGCTTTTTAGCGCACAGCAACCGCGCGTGTCCCCATCGGGGACTGGCGGCAAAAGTTGCCGCTAAGCATAGCCGTCTGGCAGGGAAACGCGCGCTTGAGGGGACGCGGATGCCACAGAGAAAATATATGTCCGCACGCGAGACGTCGGCTGCTTTGCGGAGCCGCATGGAATGAGCGCATCATCGGAACCCGTCGGCAATTCGGCCGAACAACTGTCCCAACGGCTTCGCCGCTTTCGTGAGGAGCGAGGGATGACCCGCTCCGAGCTCGCCGAGCGCGCAGGCTTGAGCAGGCCCACAATCTGGGCGTGGGAATCCGGCAAAACGCAGCCGCGAAACAGCAATTTGCAGACGCTTGCCTCCGCACTGGGCATATCGGAACTGGAGCTCGTGGCGGGTCGGGAAAATACGGGCAGCTCGCCCGACGAGTTTGACGTGATCGGCCCCTCGGCCTGGGAGAGCGGTGAAATCCCTGCCGGCCTCGCTCACCCCCATCGGCTTCGCATCATGATTTATGCCGCGAAGCTCGGCATTGCCGCGCTCGCAGGCATCAAGGCTCAGAACGTCAAAATTTCGATCGAACTTTGATGGGCAGTTTGCCCACCGGCGAACCCCCAAACATACGGCGACAAAAAATGTCATGAGTCCGCAACCGGGGACTGATCGAGGCGAAGCGGTAGCCTATTTCTGTTGACGTTCGATTCGGTCGGGAGACGTCGGCATGGCACGGAACATGGAATTCAACTGGACGGAAGCGGATCTTGTCGTGCACCCGGTTCAGGCGGTGACAGCCTATCCGACGCAGCACGGCGTGGTCATACGGCAGCAGAAGCAGAACGACCGCGACCGCGACGATGCCGTGATGATCCCACATTATTCGATCGACCTGCTGATCCGCCGCCTTCAGTATCTGCAGAATACGAGCGTGATCAGCGTCGAGCGTGCCGCAGACTCAGAGCTCGCCGACATCCTCGCGGCCGAGTAGCGGCGATCTGACTGCGGCAATCATCTGCTCACCCTAAGGGCGGCACCCGTTGACCATGGCGAAACTCTCGATGCTCCGCGGCGATCGCCAAGCCGCTCAATCCGCACGCTGCCGTCGCTCGGCCACTCTGCAGACTGGAATTTCTGGTTTATTCGAGTGTCGAAGCCGTTGGCGAACCCATAGGGCCTTGCACAATTAGCGCCACTTTACCTGTCGGACCGGCATCCTTCAGTCTTATCGAGCTTTCTCGGACGTCTTTTTCCGAGTGACGTTGAGAACGTTGGGCAATCCCAGTCCGACGGCTTTCAGCCTAAACATGTTATCTTCTTGACTAAAAGGCGTCCGGGACTTTCTGTGACATTGTCGATTGCTGCGCATATTCTTTGATGGAGTGAGCCATGGCCATCCTGAACCGCGTCCGGGACAATTTGCAGGATGTCGCCGATTTTGGTCCGACAATTTTGCTCCGGCATTTTGGACGCCTACGTAAGAATCGCATAGTGAAAGTACGAACGCCCGGGGGACCGATCTACGTCCGCGCCGGTGACAGCGACATTAGCGCCGTCCGGCAGGTATTTGCCAAGCGTGACTATGACGTTTCTTGGCTCACCGCAGCTTCTCGCCGCATGCAAGGTCGTTATGAGGAGATAATCGCGCTGGGCGGTGTTCCCGTAGTCGTCGATGCCGGCGCAAACATCGGAGCGGCAACCATATGGTTCAAGCAGCAATATCCGAAGGCGGCCGTCGTAGCGGTTGAACCGGATCCCGGCAACGCCGAGGTGCTCCGCATGAATGTCGCAAACCTCGCCGACATCTACGTCCTGGAAGCCGCGATCGGATCGGAGAATGGTTTTGTATCGCTCATTTCGGAGGGGCTCGGCTGGGCAGTGCAGACCGAGCGCGCAACGAGCGGCATACCGATCGTAACCATCGACGACGCCGTGGGAAAGGTGCCGAACGGCGTTCCATTTATCGCCAAGATCGACATCGAGGGGTTTGAGCGCGATCTCTTTTCAGCGAACACGGACTGGATCGACTCCATGGCCGCGGTGATCATTGAACCGCATGATTGGATGCTGCAGGGTCAGTACACCAGCGTCCCGTTCCAACGGGCAATGGGCTTGCGTGATTTCGAGATGCTTCACATCGGCGAGAACATATTTTACATTCGATAGCGGCCCATCGAACGTCGCAGGCGGGCGGAGCGGCCAGCGACATCAACGCCGCCGATAGTCGCCCACCCCTTCGCCAAGATATTGGTTGTTCGCCTCGCGCTGTCTCGCTGCCTCGTCATCGTAGAGAAACGGAAGAAAGGCATATCGGCGGCCGCGCGTCACCGGCGTTGCCTCGTGCAGCAGGCCGCACCCGAACACGACGGCGCCGCCCAGCGGGGCGCGATAGGTGCGGGATCCGAATTCGGGAAAGCGAAGCTCCCCGCCGTCGAAATCATCGTTGAGATTGATCGTCACTGCGAAGCGCCGATGGGCGGTGCCCTTGGTGGTGTTGTCGCGATGCGGGCGAAAATGCCCGCCAACCGACGCATCGTAGCAGGCGACGATGTAGCGCTCCATCCTAGTGGCGTCGAAATTGAAGGCCCGCTGGATCGCAGGGCGGACGCATTGCCCGATCCGCGCCCGCAGCGACCGGCAAAGCGTCTGGTCGCGGATCGTGTAGTCCGATCGCCGCTTGTGACCATGATCGAAAAGTTGGACCGTCTTTCCGTCAACCTCGCGCATGAAGCCGGAGTCGCTGCCGCCGTCGGCATCATAGAGCGCGATAAGCCGCTTGCAGGTCGCGGCGTCCAAGACGCGGGGTACCGATAGAACAGGCGCCCAGTCGTCCGCCGTCGCCTCGGCAATCAGCTTTCTTGCCAGATCAAGGCTTTCGGCCGCGCGAGGGAGGAGGAACCGCCCTGCCACGCGCAGCTGACGGTCGAGCACCATGACATAGGGCTCGCAGTCATCGGTTCCCTCGCGGCACGCGCCATAGGCCGTGCCGATGGCGCGGTCATAGTCGAGAATGACACGGATGCCGGGCAGACGCGTCGCGAGCCGTCCCTGGGCAGCGTCGGCCGGGTCGTGCGTGACAATGAACAGACAGCAGCTCCGGTCGTCGAACAGCTCGGCCTGGGAGAGGAGGAGGTCGCGCACGGCCTGGACGGCGGAGTGTTCCGCTGAACCGGCGAAGAGCAAGAGCGTGACGCGGCCTGCGACCGTATGGAATGTGTAATCGGGATTGCCGCCAAGCACGGGGGCCTTGAACCACGGCGCGGGAGATCCAACCGCCGGCTTCGGTATCGGCGCAGATGCCGCCTGCGGCGCGCTGGGCGAAGAAGAAGCCGCGGGGTCCGGCGATGCACGATCGGCAGCCGCAACGGCGAGCACCGAGGCTGATGAGCTTCGGACCGCCGAAGTCGCCGCTGCTGCTGTTTGGCTCACCTGTCCCCTCCCCTGTTTCGCCGGCAAGAGTGAATTTCTAGCATGCGATCCCAAGGGTCGGGTCGCGCTATTAAGAGGTATCAAACCTACCCAAAGGTCGATGCAGCGTTCCCGGCCGTCCAGCGCCGCGGAACGCGCCCAGCCGCAGGTCGGTGGTGTAGATCGGATTGCTGCCCGAGCCGGTGTCATGATCGCGCGTGACCAGTTCCTGCACCGCCCCGCCGTACCAGGCCTAGGTGGTCGTGGTCGGCGTCACCGGCTGGCTCGACCAGCTGCTGCCCGAGGCGAGCGGTGCAGCAGCTGCCATAGCCACAGGTCGTGATGTTGCGGAACGTGTCATAGGCGAGCGTGCCGTACCGGCCCTCCACGGTCGACATATCGACGCTCGTCACCTGCCGCTTGGCGGCCGAATGGCAAAGTTCGGGGAAGTTCAGCCCAACGGAGCCACCGCGGCGAGGCTTTTGCGGCGAGGCCTTAACGCGACAAAAGATACGGACGTGCGTGTGGATAATGTCTCCTTTGTCGCTTTAGGCGAAGCACACGCGCAAGTCTGGCCCGAGCGGTGAAGAGCCGTGCCGCGACCGCAGGACCGAGCGCGGGGAGCCAGCGGAAGGCGCAAGAAAGGCACGGAATGCTGCATGGCGAGGAGGCTAAAGCACGCTGATTTTGTAGGACAGCGGTTTTTCAGGGCGCTACAGAATTGGGGGTAAAGCAAACTGTCACCGCAATTCGTTGGTGACCCCAGAGCCGCCGCAAAAGACGCACGTTCCCGCCAATTGAGATTTCTTTGTCATGCCGCCCGGTCTTCAAATTGCCATGGATGCGCGGGTGCTATTTCAATTTCAGTCGCGGCGTTCAACGCTATTTATTAAGGCCATTGAGATAGGTAGGACTGCAAATCTCAGAGCGCCCATCTTACCGCCGTTATGCGACATAGCCCTGCGGCACTCGTCCCGATTCTGATGCCAAATTGAGACGGCTCCCGGTGGCATTCATTTTCGCATGACAGGCCAAAAGTACGATGCCATTCCTTGCGCCCATGAGCAGGTTTCGAGAATATTTCGTCCGTACCGCCAATGCCGGCTTGATCGGCGCTCTGGGCTGGCTGCATCGCGCGTTCGACGTGCAGACCACCTATCGCGTCGGACCTGACGGCGCAGCAGCGCTGTTCGAGGATAGCTGGTTCACCTACTCGCCGCGGCAATTCGGCAGTACCGGGAATATCGATTACGTGCCCGAGGCGGAGAATGAGACACGGCGAGCACTATTCGCCCGGGTGCGTGATGGGGATGTAATCTATGATATCGGCGCGCACGGCGGGGTCTATACGATTACGCTCATGCGCCGCTTTCCAGCCGCGCGCATTATTTCGTTCGAGCCGCAGCCAGAGGATCTGATCGCAAACCTTAAGCTGAATGGGCTATCCACCGATGGAGTCCAGGCGGTAGCGGTCGGCTCAAAGGCCGGTACGGTGCGGATGACTACGGGAGCGCGGTCGAGCAACCACGTCAGCGACAAAGGCGACCGTGACGTACCGATTGTGCGGATCGACGATTATGCGGCGGCGAAGGGTTTGCCCGCCCCGGACTGGATCAAGATCGATATCGAGGGGCTGGAACTGCCCGCCCTGCAAGGCGCGGAGCGTCTTATTCGCGAAGGACAGCCGACGATCATTTGCGAGATCAACCATCTGCACGATCGTTTCGGCACGACAGTACCGGACTTTGTGGAGTGGATGCGGTCGCTCGGTTACGAGATTCACAAGCTGACCGACGGCCAATTGCAGCCAATCGAAGGTGATGTCGATTTTCCGGCGCTCGGCTATTCCGCCGACTGGAACTTCTGGTTCATTCCCCGGGTTTGAGGGTCACTTCACCGGCGTCATCGACGCTGACGTTGATCGATACGGTCTTGCCCTCTGGCGCTACGGCCATCGCTTCGTTCACCGCGGTCATAAAGGCCCGTCGATCGACACGGCCAAGGGCATCTTGAAGGGTGATTTTCTCGTCATTGGCGGCAATGCGATTGAACATGGCAACTTCCTTTTCGTCACCATCGCTGAATCAGTGAACGACTGCAACCACCCCAATTGTCCTTTTAGCTTGGGCCCCCTCTTACCTAGGCCTGAGGGCGATACCCGTCTTCGCCTCGATATCTTCCAGCCATTGCGATGAACCGACCGGGCGGCCGATGCTTTCCGCCTTTCGGCGCGCGGCATAGCTGAAGGCTTCATCGAACGCCTCGTCCAAAAATGCCCCAAAATCGCCGACGCGCCTCAATACCGGAGCGACGGTGACGACGCCATCATTGGCCCCTTCGCATAAGGCAAGAGGGCTCGACATTTCCAATCCCTCGCCCGCTTCGCCAATCGCGCGCGCACGGGATTGAGCGCGACATAGCGAAAGGCGGCGACGAGATGCGCCTCGTCCATCGCAACCGAGTTGAACCGTCCCTGCCATAAATGGCCGGTCGTCCGCATGCCTGCATTGATGTAGCCGGTGTATCGACGGTGCAGGTCGCCGAAGGCCAAGGCGGTTGGCTCCGCAACGGATCAATTGGGGTTCAAGTAAACTGTCACCGCAATTTTCGTCATTCGCAATTTCAGGGGAAACGATCCCGGCGCCTTGGGCGCGCCCGGGTTGCTCCGGCTGGCTGGGGCGGCAGGATTCGAACCTGCGCATGGCGGCATCAAAAGCCGCTGCCTTACCGCTTGGCGACGCCCCAACGGCCGGTGCGAGGGGCGCTCTATAGCGCGCGCGCGATGATTGCAAGGAAGCGCTTAGAGGCGCGTGACCCAGCCGTGCGGATCGGCGGCGAGGCCGCGCTGGATGCTCACGAGCTTGTCCTTCAGCATCGCCGTGACCTGGCCGGGGCCGCCCGCGCCGATGGTGAAGCTTGCCTCGCTGCGGGTCACCTTGCCGACCGACGTCACGACGGCGGCGGTGCCGCAGGCGAAGCTTTCGGTGAGCTTGCCGCTCTGGGCATCGGCCTGCCACTGATCGATCGCATAAGGCTCCTCGCGCACCGTCAGGCCGGCGTCGCGCGCCAGCGTGATGATCGCGTCGCGCGTGATACCGGGCAGGATCGTGCCGCCGAGCGGCGGCGTGACAAGGCTGCCGTCATCGAAGACGAAGAACATGTTCATTCCCCCCAGTTCCTCGATCCAGCGATGCTCGGCGGCATCGAGGAAGACGACCTGGTCGTGGCCCTTGGCGGTCGCCTCCTGCTGCGCGATCAGGCTGGCGGCGTAATTGCCGCCGCATTTGGCGGCGCCGGTGCCGCCCGGCGCGGCGCGGGTGTAATCCTCCGACACCCACAGCGAGATCGCCGGCGCGCCCGACTTGAAATAATTGCCGACGGGCGAGGTGATGACGAGGAACCGATATTCCGACGCCGGCTTGACGCCCAGGAAGACTTCGCTCGCGAACATGAAGGGACGCAGGTAGAGCGCGCCGCCCTCGACCGGGGGGAACCAGTGCGCGTCGGCCTCCACCGCGGCCTTCACCGCGCCGATGAACATCTCCTCGGGCAGCTCGGCCATCGCCATGCGGCGGGCGCTGGCGTTGAAGCGCGCGGCATTGGCCTCGACGCGGAACAGCGCCATCGAGCCGTCGTCGAGCCGATACGCCTTCAGCCCCTCGAAAATCTCCTGCGCATAATGGAGCACCGCGGTCGCGGGATCGAGCGACAGCGGGCCGCGCGGCATCACCTGCGCGTCGTGCCAGCCTTTCGGCTCCGAATAGCGGATCGACACCATATGATCGGTGAAGACGCGCCCGAACACCGGATCGGCAATCGCCGCCGCGCGTACCTCGTCCGCCGTCGGATTGGGGTGCGGCAGACGGGCGAAAGCGGGAGCGAGCATGACGAAAACCCTTGTGACTCGGCGATGAAACGAGCGCGCCTCTTGCCAAAGGAGCGCGCGCGGCGCAACGGTAGTGACTATGCCGGATGAAAATTTTCTTTCACAAGTGCCCGCTGCCTCTGCTCTTTTCTTGCGCGAAGAAGAGGTCCGCCGCGGCATCGAATATCTGTTTTTCGGCCATGGTTCGCTGTGGCGCGCGATCGATGCGCGACTGGCCGAGCACGAATTGGGACGCGCGCATTACCGGGCGCTGTACTTCATCGCGCGCGCGCCGGGGATCACGATTTCGGACCTGCTCGCGCTGCTGGGCATCACCAAACAATCGCTCGGCCGGGTGGTGAAGGAGCTGGAAGCGCGCGATTATCTGACGACGCGCCCCGGCGGCCGCGACCGGCGGCAGAAGGAGCTGCGCCTGACCGCCGGCGGCCGCGCGGTCGAGGCCGCGATCTTCACCCATCTTCGCGACGCGATGAGCCGGGCCTATACGCACGCGGGGCAACAGGCAGTGACGGGGTTCTGGCAGGTCAGCGAGGCGCTGATGACGCCGCGCGAACGGGCGCGCGTCGCCAAGCTGGGGAGCGAGACCTAGGGTCAGGACCTACTAATTACGCGATCGAGGTTTGAGCCAATTTTGTTCAGGGCTAGGAGGCGAGACGCAGGCATATAGGCATATTCCAAGGCTCGCCGACGCGGCCATGGACAAAATTGGCCAAATCCCGCAGGGACGTCGAAATGGCTTCTATCTTAGGTCCGTGCGGCCTTGCGGGTAGCGATGCTACCCGCTGCGCCCGCCCGAACCTAATATCTTCGCCATTTCGACGCCTCGATCGCGTAATTAGTAGGTCCTGACCCGAAGGTCCGACCTACCCGTCACCGCGCGCGATATCGGCAAGCTCGCGGCCGCGGTCGCGTGCGGCGCGCAGCACGTTGGTGAGCAGCGCGGCGAGCTGGCCGCCTTCGTCTAGCACGTCGAGGCCGGCCTGCGTGGTGCCGCCCTTGCTCGCGACCTGCGCCACGAGCACGCCGGGCTTTTCGCCGCTGTCCGCCAGCAGCGCGGTCGAACCGCCGAAGGTCGCAATCGCCAGCTTGAGCGCGTCGTCGGACGAGAGGCCGAGGCGCTCGCCCGCGGCGGCGTAGGATTCGATCAGGCGAAAGACGAAGGCGGGGCCGCTGCCGGTGAAGGCGGTGATCAGGTCCATCGTCGAATCGTCGGCAAGCGCGACAACCGTGCCCAGCGGGTCGAGCAGGCCGGCGACGGCCGCCGCATCGACGTCCCCCAGGGTGGCGAAGGCCGATACGCCCGCGCCGATGCGGGCGGCGAGGTTCGGCAGGATCCGCACCTGCGCCTTGGCGGCGGGGAAGCGAAGGGCGAGATCGGCGAGCGACACGCCCGCGAGGATCGACAGCAGGTGCGTCTCGCCGGTGAGCACCGGCGTCAGATCGTCGGCGACCTCGCCGAGCTGCTGCGGCTTCATGCCGAGCATGATCCATTCGGCACCTTGCTCCGCGGCCAGCCAGTCGGCAAGCGCCGCGAAATGGGCGATGCCCTCGCGCGGCTTGGCGAACGGATCGACGATCGCGACCAGCGCCGGGTCTAGCCCGGCCGCCAACCAGCGATCGAGCATCGCGCCCGCCATGTTGCCGCAACCGACCAGCAGCATGCGGCCGGTGAAGGTCGCCAGAGTCTTCGTCATCGTTCTTTTCTTTTCCTTAGCGGCAGCTGCTCTCGGGACCCGAGAGCAGGTCAAGGCAGCGGCCGTCGATCTTGCTCGCGTCGAGCGGGACGCCGATCACCGACGCCAGCGTCGGCAGAATGTCCACCGTCATCACGGCATTCGGTTGCTCGAATCCGGTCAGCCCCCGGCGCCAGAAGAGGATCGGCACGCGGCGGTCGTAATCCCAGACCGATCCGTGCGTCGCAACATATCCAAGCCCCGATTCGGCGATCGGCGTCACGCGCGGCTTCAGCACGACGATGAAATCGCCCGAGCGCTGCGCATTATACGAGGCGCGGAGCTTGTCCATCAGGGTCCAGGTGTCGGGCGCGCGCTTCGAGATCGGATATTTCGCCAGATCTTCGCCGAGCACCACCGCCTCGACCTGCGGGTGCGCCTTGAAGCGCGACACGAACTCGGCAAGCGCGGTCTTGCGCTGCGCCGGGGTCAGCGTCTTCGACAGATACATGTCCCCGAACGGACCGTCGCTGTAGAGCAAGGGCTGCGGCAGGCCGAGCTTTTCGGCGACCGCCTTGCCCATCGCGTCGGGATCGAGCGCCTTGTCGACGCGCTCGGCGGCGGGCCAGGCGTTCTGGCGATTGCGCTCCGGCAGGTCATGGCCGCCATGGTCGGCGGTCAGCGCGACGACATAGTCGATCCCTGTGGCATCGAGCCGCGTGAAGAAATCGCCAAGCTCGCGGTCGAGCGCGAGCATCTGCATGCACATCTCGCTGCCTTCGGTGCCCGTGCCGTGGCCGACATAGTCGGTCGCCGACAGACCGAGGATCAGCAGGTCGGCCGTATCGCCCTCGCCGAGCTTGCGCGCGGTCCGCAGCGCCGCGCCCGCCGCGAGGACCGCGCCATCGGCTTCGGGCGAGGCCATGAAACGGCGGAAATCGCCGCCGTCGCGCTGGAAGCGGCCGGTGCCGACGGTCGCTCCCTTGTCGCCGATCGGGATCGCGATGTCGCGCGGGGTGCAGTCGGCGGGCAGCGGCGACGCGGCGCGCGGCTGCGCGATCGCGGCGGCGATCGCCGCGCTGGCCTGCTGCGCGGTCGGCGACAGCGTCGTGCCGCGATAGCCGGTAAGGCCTGTGGGAACGAGCCACATCAGCTCGTCGGCCTGGCGCCCGCCCATCATGATCGCCGCGCGGTCCTTGCCCGCGACCGAGACCACTTGCGCCTTCGGGTTCGCCGCCTTCATCAGGTCGCCGAGCGTCGGCACCAGCAGATGGTTCACGGATGCGGCATATTTGCCGCTGCCCGAGCTGGTGCCGGGGACGGTTTCATCCTCGGCGCAATAGATGCGCTTGTCTGCGCGCGCGACCGAGAGGTCGAAATAATTGTTCGCGATGATGCCTGTGTTCGCAGGGTGGTTGCCGGTCAGGATCGTCGAATGACCGGGGCAGGTCTCGGTCGCACCATGCGATTGATAGCCCGACGGGAAGACGATGCCCGACGCAAGCCGCGCGAGGCCGCCGGTGAAATGGCTGCGATATTCGGCGAAGAGATCGGCGGAGAACTGATCGACCGAAATGACGACCACCAGCTTGGGCGCAGGGGTTGTCGCCGTAACCTTCGCGGCGGGTGCAGGCGAACCCTGGGCCAGCACCGCGCCGGCGGCGGTGACGGAAAGAATGGCGGCGAGAGAGATCTTGGCGGCGGTCGTCAGATATTTGATCTTCACGGGGGGTCTCCGAACGGGATCGTCAGCGCGGGCTGTCCTCTCGTCGAAACCCGCCTATATGGCAAGCGTTAGACGAGAACGGCGGCGGGCGGATACAGGAATTGCCTAGACAGGTTTTCATGACAGTTTCGCGCGCGATGTTGGCCCTTTTGGCGCTGTTCGCGCTGGCGCTGGCGCCCGCGCGCGCTCAGGCGCCGCACATCGCAGCGAAACTGGTCGCCGAATCGTCTGTCCCGGCACCGGGCGGCAGCACTGCGATCGCGCTCACCATGGCGCCCGAAAAGGGCTGGCACGGATACTGGTCGAACGGCGGCGACGCCGGTTTCGGGCTTGAGGTCGAATGGAATGCGCCCGAGGGCGTGACGGTCGAACCCTTCCGCTATCCCGTCCCCGATCCGCTGATCCTGTTCGGCATGATGAACCATGTCTACGAGCATCCCTATGCGCTGCTTGCCGACGTCCGGGTCGACAAGGGCGTTGCGCTGGGAACCGACCTGACGCTGACCGGCATCGCGCGCTGGCTCGCCTGTACCGACAAGGTGTGCGTTCCCGAAAAGGCGGTGATCGCGGTCGCGCTGAAGGCCGGCGACGGCAAGATCGCTGCGGCGGAGCGCGAGCGTTTCGACGCCTGGCGCGCGAAGCTGCCGCAGCCGCTCGACCGGCCGGGGACGTGGGAACGCAAGGGCGACATGGTGCGCTTCGGCATCCCGCTGCCCGAGAGCACCGCGCTGGATGCACCGCACCTGTTCCTCGAGACGCGAAACCTGGCCGACTATCCCGCGGCCCAGACATTCAGCCGCAACGGCGAGTGGATCATCGTCGAGACGAAGGCGAAGGGCGAGGCCGCAGGGCCGGTCGCCGCGCTGCTAAAACTCGGCGACGGACGCGGGCTGACGGTCGATTTCGAACCCGGCGCGGTTCCCGTCGCGGGCGAAACGATCGCAACCGGGCGCAGCGGCATCGACATGGGGCTGTTCTGGACCGCCCTCGGCGGCGCGATCCTTGGCGGGCTGATCCTCAATTTGATGCCCTGCGTCTTTCCGATCCTGAGCCTGAAAGCGCTGAGTCTCGCGCGATCGGGGGGCGAGGCGCGCGAAGCCAAAGTCGAAGCGCTTGCCTACACCGCAGGGGCCGTGATGACCGCGCTGCTGCTCGGCGGCGTGCTGCTGACGCTGCGCGCGGCGGGCGAGCAAGTCGGCTGGGCCTTCCAGCTCCAGCATCCGGTCAGCGTTCTTGCGCTCCTGCTGCTCGCGATGGCGATCACCCTCAACCTGATCGGCGCGTTTGAGTTGCCGTCCTTCGGCGGGGGTCAGATGCTCGCCGAAAAGGGCGGTGCGGCGGGGGGCTTCTGGACCGGTGCGCTCGCGGCCTTCGTCGCAACGCCGTGCAGCGGGCCCCTGCTCGGCGCAGCGCTCGGCGCGACGCTGGTGCTACCCGCCTGGGCCGCGCTGCCGATCTTCGGCGGGCTCGGGTTCGGCATCGCCCTGCCCTTTCTGGCGATCGGTTACGTACCCGCGCTGCGCAACCGCCTGCCCAAACCGGGACCATGGATGGCCAAATTTCGCAGGTGGATGGCGGTGCCGATGGGCATCACCACCCTGTCGCTGGGCTGGCTGCTCTGGCGGCAGCTAGGCAGCGGCGAAGCGCTGCTGTGGCCGCTCACCGCGGTTGCGGCAGGCCTCGTCCTTTTCTGGCATTATGGATCGATGCAGCGCGGCGACCGCCGGTCGTGGCTGCTATTCGCATCGGGCCTGTTGTTCGTCGGCAGCCTCGCCGGAGCGGTCAGTGAAATGGCGACCGCCCAGCGTCAGGTCGCGGGCGCAGGATCGAGCTTTTCTAACGAGGCGCTCGCGAAGGCGCGGGCATCAGGAAAGCCCGTCTTCGTCTATTTCACCGCCGACTGGTGCCTGTCGTGCAAGGCGAACGAGGCGGGCGCGATCAACCGCGACGCGGTGCAGACCGTCTTTGTGGACAAGGGCGTCGTCACGCTCGTCGGCGACTGGACCAACGGCGATCCCGTGATCACGCGCACCCTCGCCGAACATGGCCGGAACAGCGTGCCGCTCTATCTGTGGTACGCGCCGGGCGCGGCGACGCCCGAGATCCTGCCGCAAATTCTGACCCCGAGCCTGCTCATCGACAAGGCGGGCGGCTGATGGCGAAGCAGCGCGCCGACCAGCTGCTCGTCGACCGCGGCCTCGCCGAAAGCCGGACGCGCGCGCAGGCGCTGATTCTCGCCGGGCTCGCCTTCGTCGGCGACCGCAAGATCGACAAGGCCGGGCAGCAGATCGCCGACGATGCCGAGGTCAGCGTCAAGGGCCGCGACCATCCGTGGGTGTCGCGCGGCGGGATCAAGCTCGACCATGCGCTGACGCATCTCGGCTGGGACGTGGCAGGCGCGGTCGCGATCGACGTCGGATCATCCACTGGCGGGTTCACCGACGTGCTGCTCAGCCGCGGCGCGGCGCGCGTCTATGCGGTGGATTCGGGCACCAACCAGCTCGCGTGGAAACTGCGGCAGGACCCGCGCGTGATCGTCCACGAACAGACGAGCGCCCGCATACTGACCGACGACCATATCCCCGAGCCCGTCGACCTGATCGTTTGCGACGCGAGTTTCATCGCGCTGTCGAAGGTGCTGCCGGTGCCGATGGCCTTTGCAAGGGACGGCGCGCGGATGGTCGCGCTGATCAAGCCGCAGTTCGAGGCCGAGCGGCACGAAGTCGGCAAAAAGGGCGTGGTCCGCGACGGCGCGGTCCATGCCCGTGTATGCGAACAGGTCCGCGGCTGGCTGGCCGGCGAAGGCTGGGAAGTGCTCGATCTGGTCGAAAGCCCGATCACCGGCCCCGAAGGCAATGTCGAATTCCTGATTGCTGCGACGCGGCGAAGCGCTTGACGCCGCAAAATCCAGCCGCAACATCTGTTACCCGAAGAATCGCAGATATGTTCACAGATTCAGGGACCACGACCGCATGACCGAGATTGCTACGCCGGGTCAGTTACGCATGTCCTATTGGCGTTGGGCGATGGTCACCGTGCCGTCGATCGTGCTGATCGGCACCGCGATCGGGCTGCTGTCGAACAGCGGCTATTCCAACCGCTGGTTCGCCGCGCTCGACCTGCCGGGCATCGTCCCGCCGGGCTGGGTATTCGGGGTGGCGTGGACGATCCTTTATGTCTGCCTGGGCCTGTCGCTCGCGATGGTGCTTCACGCGCGCGGGGCAAAGGGGCGCGGCTTTGCGCTGCTGCTGTTCTTTGTCCAGCTGATCGCCAATTTCGCCTGGTCGCCGCTGTTCTTCGGCGCGCATCAGGTGACGAGCGCGCTCTACCTGATCATCTTCATCCTGATGGTGACGGTCGCCACCTTCTTTGCCTTCTCGCCGATCCGCAAGGCGGCGGCCTGGTTGCTTCTGCCGTATATCGCGTGGCTCTGTTTCGCGGCTTTCCTCAATTTCCAGATCGACCAGCGCAATCCCGACGCCGAAACCCTTGTTCCCGCCGCTGCGAGCACCCAGATATAATCGCGAGGCAAGGGGTTATCCCCACGAAGGAAGTATCAATGCAGAGCGAAAACCGCATTTTCGACGATCTGGCCAAGATGATCAACGGCATCGCCGGAACCGTCGCAGGCGCCGGCCGCGAAGCCGAAGCCGCGATGCGCGAACGCGCGAAGGAATTCGTCGGCCGCATGGACTTCGTCAGCCGCGAGGAATTCGAAGCGGTGAAGGAGTTGGCCGCCAAAGCGCGCGCCGAAGCCGAAGCGCTGAAGGCCCGGCTCGACAAGCTGGAAGGCGCGGCAAAGCCTGCCGCGGCGGCGCCCAAGGCGGCCGCGAAACCAGCCGCCAAGCCCAAAGCAGCGCCCAAGAAATAATCGGCACCCCGGCGAAGGCCGGGGTCTCGGTCTTTGGTTATGATATGACCGCGAGATCCCGGCTTTCGCCGGGATGACGATGATGTGTGGGCCTGCAGACTCGCTACTTTGCTCAAGAACAGCTAGGGCGACCCGCATGAGTGACGATATCTACGACGACGATGACGGCCAGGAAGCGGCGCCGATCGACATGATCGCGTCCTATTTCGCCGCGCACGACTGGCCACACGAGATGGTCGGCGAGGACGAGATCGTGGCGACGGCGCAGGGCAGCTGGACGACCTATGAACTGCGTGCGGTGTGGCGCCCCGACGACGGGGTGATCCAGCTGCTCGCCTTCCCCGACATCCGCGTCGTCGAGGACAAGCGTAGCGTCGCGCACGAGGCGCTGGCGATGATCAACGAACAGCTCTGGCTCGGCCATTTCGAGCTGTGGTCGAACAGCGGCACGATCCTGTTCCGCCACGGCATGCTGCTCGGCAGCGATGCACAGCTGCCGCTCGACCTCACCGAAACGCTGATCGAAAGCGCGATCGACGAGTGCGAGCGCTTCTACCCCGTGTTCCAGTTCGTGCTGTGGGGGGGCAAGACCCCCGCCGAAGCGCTGGCGGCTTCGCTGATCGAGACGCGCGGCGAGGCCTAGTCGGAAATCTTTTCGAAGCGCGTCAGCCCCGGACCGATATCATTGGCGCCGATCGCGAGCGCCTCGCCGCTCCAGTCGGCGACGAAGATCGTCTTGCGGCCGGTGTCCTGCGGAACGGTCGCGCGATTGCCCTCGATGACCAGCCCGCGCGACGGATTGTCGCGCGCCTCGGCGGCGACCGCGATCAGCACCGCGTAATTTTCCTTGTTGCGGCCCTGGATCAGCAGATTGTTCGCGATCCGTCCGGTCGAGCCCGCGGGCAAGTCGATCAGATAGTTGGTCGCGCTGCCCTGCGTATCGTCGAAGCTGTTGTCGCGGATTTCGACGCGCGGCGCGCGGGTCTTCAGATAATGGCCGCCGCTGCCCTTTTCGAAGCGCGTGTTGGTGACAATCACGCGGCCGTAGGCGCCCGTATAGACGCTGTGCGCACAGCTGAGCCCGCGATCGCAGCGGCCGAGGCGCGTGAAGGTCGAGCGGTCGATGGTCAGCGTCGCCGCAGCATCGTCGCCGGTCAATATGCCTTCCTCGCTGTTGCGGAACATGCTGTTCGCGATGTCGAGGTTGCTGCGCTCGAGGCGGATGCCCGCGCCATTGCCGTCGGGGACGCGCAGATTCTGGAAGACGATGCCGTCGACGCGCGCGCCGTTGCCGCGCAGCACCAGCGTCGCCTTGCCCTCGCAGGTCACCCCGTCGAAGATCGCGCGGCCGGGCTCGGCGGCGACGAAGGCGATGCGGCCGGCGGTCTGCACCGCGCAGTCGCGGTGATAGCCCGAGGCGACGGTGATCGTCCCTTCGCCGTCGCCGATCGCATCGACCGCTTCCTGCAGCCGGTCGAAGCCGCGACCATCGACACTGTAAGGCGCGCCGCCGGTCTGCGCCGGCAGCGGCACCGGCGCGAGAAGCAGCGGAAGGGCGAGCAGCGGCAGCAACGGCCGGCGGAGGATTGCCATGAGCATGAAGCGCCCATAGCCATTGTCGCGCCGCAAGTCGTTGGTGAAGCTGGTTAACCGCGCGCCTGTCCCCTTTTCGAACGGCACGACGGCAAGACATTAAACCGTCCTTACCCGGACTTGATCCGGGATGACGCGCTTTTGGTATCAGTCCAAATTGGGGCGCAGCCAGCGCGTCGCGGTTTCGAGATCAACACCGCGGCGCGCCGCATAGTCTTCCAGCTGATCGCTGCCGATCCGTGCGACGCCGAAATACTGGCTTTCGGGGTGGCCGAAGTAGAAGCCGCTGACCGCCGCGGTCGGCAGCATTGCAAAGCTTTCGGTCAGCACCAGCCCGGCGTTCTCCTCGGCGGCGAGCAGATCGAACAGGATCGGCTTCAAACTGTGGTCGGGGCAGGCGGGATAGCCCGGTGCCGGGCGGATGCCGCGATATTCTTCCTTGATCAGCGCCTCGTTGGTGAGCTGCTCGCCGGGGGCATAGCCCCAGAGCGTCGTGCGGACATGCTGGTGCAGCCGCTCGGCAAAGGCTTCGGCAAAGCGGTCGGCGAGCGCCTTCAGCAGGATGTCCGAATAATCGTCCTTGTCGGCGCGGAAGCGGTCCGAATGCGGATCGATGCCGTGGATGCCGACGGCGAAGCCGCCGATCCAGTCGCCCGCCGGATCGATGAAATCGGCGAGGCACATATTGGCGCGGTCGCGGCTCTTCTTGATCTGCTGGCGGAGGAAGGGGAGCGTCACGTGCCGCTCCTCTTCGGCGAGGTGGATCGTCACGCTGTCGCCGTCGCGCGCGCACGGCCAGAAGGCGCAGACGCCGCGCGCGGTCAACCATTTCTCCGCGATCAGCCGGTCGAGCATCGCATCGGCATCGGCCTTCAGCGCCACCGCCGTCTCGCCCACGACCTCATCCTCAAGGATCGAGGGATAGGTGCCGTGGAGTTCCCACGCGCGGAAGAAAGGCGTCCAGTCGATGCATTCGCGCAAATCTTCGAGCGACCAGTCGTCGAAGCGGTGCAGCCCCGGCTGTAGCGGCGGCGCGGGCTTGTCGCTGAGATAGGCGTCGTAATAGTTTGCGCGCGCCTCTTCGAGACTGAGCAGCACGCTCTGTCCCTTGCCGGCGCGGACGTCGCGAATATTCTCATATTCGGACTTGTAGCCACCGACGAACGCCTCGCGCCCGGTGTCGCTGACCAGCGACGTCGCGACGCCGACCGCACGGCTGGCATCGAGCACATGCAACACCGGCCCCTGATAGGCCGGATCGATGCGCAGCGCGGTGTGAACCTTCGACGTCGTCGCGCCGCCGATCAGCAGCGGCATCGTCATGCCGGCGCGCTGCATTTCCTCGGCGACGGTGACCATCTCGTCGAGTGACGGGGTGATCAGGCCGCTGAGGCCGATCATGTCGGCGTCATTCTCGTTCGCGGCTTCGAGGATCTTGCTCCACGGCACCATCACGCCAAGGTCGACGATCTCGAAGCCGTTGCACTGGAGCACGACGCCGACGATATTCTTGCCAATATCGTGGACGTCGCCCTTGACGGTCGCCATCACGACCTTGCCCTTGCCTTTCGCGCCGGGTTCCTTCGACGCCTCGATGAAGGGCAGCAGATGCGCGACCGCCTTCTTCATCACGCGCGCCGATTTCACGACTTGCGGCAGGAACATCTTGCCCGACCCGAACAGGTCGCCGACGACGTTCATGCCGTCCATCAACGGCCCCTCGATGACTTCGATCGGGCGCGGCATCAGCAGGCGCATTTCCTCGGTATCGTCGACGACATAGGCGTCGATGCCCTTGACCAGCGCATGTTCGAGCCGCTTCGCGACATCCCAGCCGCGCCATTCCTCAGCCGCCTTTTCTTGTGCCGGATTGCTGCCCTTGTAGCGTTCGGCGAGCGCGATCAGCCGTTCGGTCGGGCTTTCGGCCTCGCCTTCGACCTTGCGGTTGAGCACGACATCTTCGACCGCCTGCCTGAGTTCGGGGTCGATCGTGTCATAGACGTCGAGCTGGCCCGCGTTGACGATCGCCATGTCGAGCCCGGCGGGGATCGCATGATAGAGGAAGACGCTGTGCATGGCGCGGCGCACCGTCTCGTTGCCGCGGAAACCGAAGCTGAGGTTCGAGAGGCCGCCCGAGAAGTGGACGTGCGGGCAGCGGCGGCGGATCTCCTTCACCGCTTCGATGAAATCGACGGCATAATTGTCATGCTCTTCAAGGCCGGTGGCGACCGCGAAGACATTGGGGTCGAAGATGATGTCTTCGGGCGGGAAACCGATGCCGGTGAGCAGCTTGTAGGCGCGCTCGCAAATCTCGATCTTGCGCTCCTTGGTGTCGGCCTGCCCGACCTCATCGAACGCCATCACGACGACCGCGGCGCCATAGGCCATGCATTTGCGCGCGTGCTCGAGGAAGGGCTCCTCGCCCTCCTTCATGCTGATCGAATTGACGATCGGCTTGCCGGGAACGCATTTGAGGCCCGCCTCGATCACGCTCCATTTCGAGCTGTCGATCATCACCGGGATGCGCGCGATATCGGGCTCGGCGGCGATGAGCTTCAGGAAGGTGGTCATCGCATATTCGGCGTCGAGCAGGCCTTCGTCCATATTGACGTCGATCACCTGCGCGCCGTTCTCGACCTGCTGGCGCGCGACCTCGACCGCCGCGGTGTAATCGTCGGCGAGGATCAGCTTCTTGAACGCCGCGGAGCCCGTGACGTTCGTACGCTCGCCGATGTTGACGAAGCGGGAGGAGGCGGGCGTATTCTCGGTCATCTCGATCTTCTTCTCCCCTCCCGCTTGCGGGAGGGGTCGGGGGAGGGCTTGTCAAATCAGCGGGCGGTGCCGAAGAGGAACAGGCCCTCCCCTAACCCCTCCCGCAAGCGGGAGGGGGACTATGCCGCCATCGTGAAGGGCTCCAGCCCCGCGAGCCGCGTTTGCACCGGCACCTCCGGGATCTGCCGCGCCGGCAATCCCTCGATCGCCCTCGCCATCGCCGCGATATGGGCCGGGGTCGAGCCGCAGCAGCCGCCAAGGATGTTGACCTGACCATGCTCGGCCCACTCGCGCACCAGCTCGGCGGTCGTCTCCGGAAGCTCGTCATATTCGCCGAGTTCGTTGGGCAGGCCCGCGTTCGGATAGACCATGACCAGCGCATCGGCGAGTTCGGACAGCACTTTCACGTGCGGGCGCAGCTGCGACGCGCCGAACGAGCAGTTGAGCCCGATCGTCAGCGGCTTCGCATGACGGACAGCGTACCAAAAGGCTTCGACCGTGTGCCCGGACAGGTTGCGGCCCGAGAGGTCGGTCAGCGTCATCGAGATCATCAGCGGCAGCTCGCGCCCGACCTTCGCCTCGGCCTCGAGCGTGGCCGCGATCCCGGCTTTGGCGTTCAACGTATCGAAGATCGTCTCGATCAGGATAAAGTCCGCGCCGCCCTCGGCGAGCGCAACGACCTGTTCCAGATACACGTCCTTGAGCTCGTCGAAATCGATCTCGCGAAAGCCCGGATTATTGACATCGGGCGACAGCGACAGCGTCTTGTTCGTCGGTCCCACTGCGCCCGCCACGAAGCGGCGTCGGCCGTCGAGCGCTTCATATTTGACCGCCGTCTCGCGTCCCAGCCGCGCGCTTTCGATGTTGATGTCGGCGACCAGCGCCTCGGCGCCGTAATCGGCCTGGCTGATCCGATTCGCGCTGAAGGTATTGGTCGAGACGATGTCCGACCCCGCCGCCAGATAGGATTCGCCGATCGCGGTCACGACATCGGGGCGCGTCAGCGCGAGGATGTCGTTATTGCCCTTCTGGTCGTGGCCGAGACCGAGGTTCCCCGCATAACAGGCCTCGGTCAGTTTCTTGAGCTGGATCTGCGTGCCCCAGCCGCCGTCGGTGAGCAGGATGCGCTCCTTCGCAGCGGCCTGCAGCGCTTCGCGTGCACCCGGAATCGAATGGGCTGTCATGCGGCTTTCTCCGTCGCGGGCGCGGCCTGCGGGCGCAGGCCAAGCAGATGGCAGATGGCGTAGCTGAGCTCCGCCCGGTTGAGCGTATAGAAATGGAAGTCGCGGACGCCGCCCGCATAGAGCCGCCGGCTCATTTCGGCCGCGACGGTCGCGGCGACGAGCTGGCGCGCGGCGGGCAGATCGTCGAGCCCCTCGAACAGCGACACCATCCACGCCGGGATCGCGGTGCCGCACATGTCGGCCATGCGCCGCGTCTGCGACACGTTCGACACTGGCAGGATGCCGGGGATGATCGGCGCATCGATACCCGCAGCCGCCGCGGAGTCGCGGAAGCGCAGAAAGGCCTCGGGCGAGAAGAAGAATTGCGTGATCGCCCGCGTCGCCCCGGCGTCGAGCTTGCGCTTCAGATTGTCGAGATCGGCCTCGGCGCCGCTCGCGTCGGGATGCACTTCGGGATAGGCGGCGACCGAGATGTCGAACGGCGCGACCTTCTTGAGCCCCGCGACCAGTTCGATCGCATTGGCATAACCGTTCGGGTGCGCGCGATAGGGCTCGCCGCCCGGAACGTCGCCACGCAGCGCGACGATGTGCCGCACGCCGGCATCCCAATAGGCCCGCGCAACCTCGTCGATCTCGGCGCGCGAGGCTTCGACGCACGTCAGATGCGCTGCGGGCGGCACCGCACTTTCGGCGGCGATCCGCGCGACTGTCGCGTGGGTGCGCTCGCGGGTCGATCCGCCCGCGCCATAAGTCACCGAGACGAAGCGCGGGCCCAGCGGTTCGAGCGTGCGGAACGTATCCCAGAGCTGCGCCTCCATCTTCTCGCTCTTCGGCGGGAAGAACTCGAAGCTGACGCCGATATCGCCTTCGAGATTGGCGAACAGCGGCGTGGCGGCCGCCCGGCGCGCCTCGGCAAGCGAGTTAAGATTGGACGTCATGCTGCAAGCCTTTTGCCTTGCCCGCTGCCGGTCGCGGGGGATTGATCTTCTTTGCCGCGGCGGCGGCCGAGCCACAGCTTGACCGCCAGATCGCCGCCTTCGAGCGTCTGCATGCTTTCAAGATCCAGCCCCGCGGAGGCGAACCAGCCGCGGATCTGCGCATCCGAAAAGCCGAGGCGGGCGTGCGCGGCGAGCGTGCGAAGTTCCTCATCCTCGTGCGGCGCGAAATCGACGATCAGCAGCTGACCGCCGCCGCGCAAGACCCGCCCGGCCTCGGCGATCACGCGGTCGGGTTCGTGCGCAAAGTGCAGCGCCTGATGGATGACGATCGTGTCGATGCTCGTGTCGCCCACGGGCAGCGCCAGGAAATCGCCCTGTACCAGGTCGATCGGCACCGCCTGCCCGGCCAGCTTCGTCCGCGCGATGCGCAGCATCTCGGGGCTGCGGTCGAGCGCTGTGATACGGCGCGCCGTCGGCGCAAAAATCTCCGCCATCCGGCCGGTGCCGGTGCCGATATCGAGCAGATGGCCGAGCCCGCGGCCGGTCAGCATCGACAACATCGCCGCCTCGACCTCGCTCTCGGCAACGTGCCGCGAGCGGATCGCGTCCCATTCGGCGGCATGTTCGGCGAAATAGCGTTCGGCCGCCGCGGCGCGCTCGTCGCGAACCGCGGCGAGGCGCTGCGCGTCATAAGCGATGATCAAGGCTTCGCGGGGCGAGAAGGGCCATTGCCCTGCCTGTCCCATCACCTCGCCGATCGCGCCGCTTTCGGTGAGGCGCAGAAACACCCAACTGCCCTCGCGCCGCCGCTCGACGATCCCAGCCTCGACCAGAATGCGGACGTGGCGCGACACGCGCGGCTGGCTCTGGTCGAGCACGACCGCCAGTTCGCCGATCGCAAGCTCCATCTCCCGCAACAGCGCCACGACGCGCAGGCGCGTCGGATCCGCCAAAGCACGGAAAATATCGATCAGATCGCTCATGATTTAAGATATAAAGATTTCTTTATATGCAGTCAACCAGTGCCCGCGCGCGGCCGCTCCGGCCCTCATTCCCCGCGGCAAAATTGCGACGAACCGCGGGGCCGGCCCAAAAAGGGCGTTGCGCGCGATTTGGCGAAGGAGTAATTCTGCGGGCGATTGGCAATCTTCGGGATCGATCTGTTCCTGTGCCGATCGATCATCAACCGAGAGGGGTATCCCAATGAAGAAATCGATCACTTTGTCGCTCGTCCTGGCCGCCTCGATGAGCCTCGCCGCTTGCGGCGAAAAGAAGGCCGACGAAGCCGCGACCACCGACGCGCCGGCCGAAACCGTCGAAGGCGCTGCTGACGGCGCGATGCAGGCCGCCGAAGGCGCTGCCGACGCCGCCGCAACTGCTGGCGACGCCGCTGCTGCTGCTGGTGACGCCGCCAAGGCCGGCGACACCGCCGCTGCCGGCGACAAGGCTGCCGAAGCCGCCGGCGCTGCCAAGGAAGCGACCGACGCTGCCAAGGCCGCCGTCGAAGAAGCCAAGAAGTAAGCTTCGTTTCGGCCGTTTGTTTGGCCGAAGGATTTGGAGGGGTCGTCGGCACGCGCCGATGGCCCCTCTTCCTTTTCGGCAGGCGCTTACGGGCGACATTGCCAAGCCCCTGATCCCGGACTAAATATCTGCAACGATGGCCCTGCGGCCATTGGCATTTGAAAGGACTACCCATGCGCAAGATCATTATCGCTTCGATGGCCGCGGCCGCCTTCAGCCTCGCCGCCTGCTCGGACAAGGCTCAGCAGGAAACGTCGGAAGCCGCTGACGCAGTTGCCGACGACGCCGCTGCCGCGGGCGATGCCGCCGCCGCTGGCGCTGCCGATGCTGCCGATGCGACTGCCGACGCCGCCAAGGAAGCCGGCGCTGCCGTCGAAGGCGCCGCCGACAAGGCTGGCAACGCCGTCGAAGGCACCGTGAACGCTGCTGGCGACGCCGCCGAAAAGGCGGGCGACAAGATCGCCGAAGAAACCAAGAAGGCCGAAGCCAACGACAAGAAGTAAGTCGCAGGCTCGCCTTCGGGCTGGTATCGAGGGGCTCCATCCTGCCGGATGGAGCCCTTTTCGTTGGAGTGGATGATGCGATATGTCTGGCCCGCCGCTGTGCTCGCGCTGCTCGTCGCAGGATGCAGCCGCACCGAAAACGAGCCCGGCCCGGGCGGCGTGACCGTCAGCGAGGCGAAAGCGCTCGACGATGCGGCCGAAATGCTGGAAAGCCGCGACGGCACCGCCCCCTCCTCCGACGACGCGCCCGCCAAGCGCGAAGCGGCCAAATAGCTTTCCCTCGCCGCTGGCCTGGATTAGAAGGGCCGCGTCCCGCGACTGGCGTCAGAAGATGGAGCTCCATCGGGAAGCGGGGCCGATGACCGCCGCGCGCCTGGGTGATCCACCACAGAAGAGGGACCATCCGCATGACCGACGCCCCCACAACCATCGTTTTCCTGCTCTTTCCGGGCATCACCCAGCTCGACTTCACCGCGCCCGCACAGGCGCTCAGCCGGATGCCGGGCGCGCAGCTCGTCGGCGCGGCGGCGACGCTTGATCCGATCGTGACCGACAGCGGCTTTTCGATCCTGCCGACGCATGATTTCGCCTCGGCCCCGCAAGCCGACATTCTGTGCGTTCCCGGGGGACACGGCGTGACCGACGCGCTCGGCGATGCCGCGACGATCGACTTCATCGCGCGGCAATCGGAAAACGCGCAATGGGTGACGAGCGTCTGCACCGGCGCCTTCCTCCTCGGCCGCGCCGGATTGCTCGCAGGCAAGCGGGCGACGACGCATTGGGGTTACACGCATTTGCTGCCACTCGTCGGCGCAACGCATCAGGCGGCGCGGATCGTCGAGGACGGGCATGTCGTAACCAGCGGCGGCGTCACGTCCGGGCTCGATTTCGCGCTGACGCTGATCGCGCGAATCAAGGGCGATGCGGTCGCGCAGGCGATCCAGCTGGCGATCGAATATGACCCCGCCCCGCCCTTCGCCGGCGGCCATCCCGACCGTACGCCGCAAGCGATCACCGACGGTCTGAAAGCGCGGGTCTATGATGCGGCGGCGGCGCGCATGAAGGCGGCGCTGAAAGCCTAGCGGCAGTCGGCAAGCGCGATTTCGTAAAGTTTGGGCCAATATTTGCCGGTGACGAAGAGGCGCTTCTTTTTCGCGTCCCACGCGATGCCGTTGAGCACGCTGTCGCTGCCCTTCGCGCCGGCATCGGCCTTGAGGCCGGATAGGTCGATATAGGAGCGGATCGCGCCGGTCGCGGGATCGATGCGGACGATCATGTCGGTCATCCAGATATTGGCCCAGACCTGTCCGTCGATCGTCTCGAGCTCGTTGAGCATCGCGAGCGGGCGGCCGCCGAAACGGACGGTCACGCGCTTCTGCTCCCGCATCGTCGCGGGGTCGAGGAAACGCAGCTCTGACGAGCCGTCGCTGAGGACGAGGCTGTCGCCGACCATCGTCACGCCCCAGCCCTCGCCGTCATAGCGGAAGCTGCCCACCGGCTTCAGATCCTTGATCGACCAGCGATGGCCGATGCCGTTCTGCCAGGTGACGCCGATAATCTGGTCCTGCCAGCGCGTGATGCCCTCGCCGAACTGGTCCGACGGCAGCTTCGCCTGGATCAGCGCGCGGCCGGTCTTGAGGTCGAGCCGCGCGATGCGCGACTGGCCGTACTGGCCGGTGGCCTCGTAGAGATGCCCGTCGTCCCAGAAGAGGCCTTGGGTGAAGCTGGTCGCGTCATGCGGGTAGCTCTGGACGATGCGATAGCCGCAGCGTTCGATCGGTGCGGGATCGGCCGCGGCGGCGAGAGCGAAGAGCAGGACCATCGCGCCTAGCTATGCCGCCCAAGGTGAACTGGCAATGTCTCGTCCGCCCTATTTCGTTACTCCCGCTTTCGTCAGGTATCGGGCGCAAAGAAAAGGGCCGGAGGATTGCTCCCCCGGCCCCGTTTCTCATTGGCTGAGCGCCGAACGGTCGTGGACTTAGAAGTCCATGCCGCCCATGCCGCCCATGCCGCCGCCGCCCATGGGCATGGCGGGCTTGTCTTCGGGCGTTTCGGCAATGCCGGCTTCGGTGGTGATCAGCAGACCGGCAACCGAGGCGGCATCCTGCAGCGCGGTGCGCACGACCTTGGTCGGGTCGATGACGCCGGCCTTGACCAGGTCTTCATAGACGTCGGTCGAGGCGTTGAAGCCGAAGTTGCTGTCGTTCTGGTCGAACAGCTTGCCCGCGACGACACCGCCGTCGAAGCCCGCGTTTTCGGCGATCTGGCGCACCGGAGCCTGCAGCGCGCGACGGATGATGTCGACGCCGCGGGTCTGGTCTTCGTTGACGCCGGTCAGACCTTCGAGAGCCTTCGTCGCGTACAGCAGCGCGGTGCCGCCGCCGGGGACGATGCCTTCCTCGACCGCAGCGCGGGTCGCGTGCAGCGCGTCGTCGACGCGATCCTTGCGTTCCTTCACTTCGACTTCCGAAGCGCCGCCGACCTTGATGACCGCAACACCGCCGGCGAGCTTCGCCAGACGTTCCTGCAGCTTTTCCTTGTCGTAATCCGACGTGGTCGTCTCGATCTGCGCCCGGATCTGTTCGACGCGGGCCTTGATCGCCTCATGGTCGCCAGCACCATCGACGATGGTGGTGTTGTCCTTGTCGATCGTGACGCGCTTCGCCTGGCCGAGCATGTTCAGCGTGACCGACTCGAGCTTGATGCCCAGGTCTTCGCTGATCAGCTCGCCCTTGGTCAGGATCGCGATGTCCTGCAGCATCGCCTTGCGGCGATCGCCGAAGCCCGGCGCCTTGACGGCCGCGACCTTCAGGCCGCCGCGCAGACGGTTCACGACGAGGGTCGCGAGCGCTTCGCCTTCGATGTCCTCGGCGATGATCAGCAGCGGACGGCCCGACTGCACCACGGCTTCGAGGATCGGCAGCATCGACTGGAGGTTCGACAGCTTCTTTTCGAAGATCAGGATGTAGGGGTCCGACAGCTCGACGAGCATCTTTTCGGGGTTGGTGATGAAATAGGGGCTCAGGTAGCCGCGGTCGAACTGCATGCCTTCGACGACGTCGAGCTCGAAATCGAGGCCCTTGGCTTCCTCGACGGTGATCACGCCTTCCTTGCCAACCTTTCCCATCGCTTCAGCGATCTTGTCGCCGACTTCCTTGTCGCCATTGGCCGAGATGATGCCGACCTGGGCGATTTCCGAGGTGCCCGAAACCGGCTTCGACTGGGCCTTGATCGTTTCGACGACCTTGTTCACAGCAAGGTCAATGCCGCGCTTCAGGTCCATCGGGTTCATGCCGGCGGCAACCGACTTCATGCCTTCGCGCACGATCGCCTGGGCGAGCACGGTCGCGGTGGTGGTGCCGTCGCCGGCCTTGTCGTTCGCCTTCGATGCGACTTCGCGCAGCATCTGGGCGCCCATGTTCTCGAACTTGTCCTTGAGTTCGATTTCCTTGGCGACGGTGACGCCGTCCTTGGTGATGCGGGGGGCGCCGAAGCTCTTGTCGATGACGACGTTGCGGCCCTTGGGACCGAGGGTGACCTTCACCGCGTCGGCGAGGGTGTCGACACCGCGGAGGATGCGTTCGCGCGCGTCGCGCGAAAATTTGACGTCTTTAGCAGCCATGGGCTTGTTCCTTTCAAAGGCGCAGAAAACTGCGCAACTTCACTCGAGATTCGATCAAATCGCTCAGGCGATGACGCCGAGGATGTCCGATTCCTTCATGATCAACAGCTCTTCGCCGTCGACCTTGACCTCGGTGCCCGACCATTTGCCGAACAGGATGCGGTCGCCCGACTTCACGTCGAGCGGTGTCACCTTGCCATCTTCGGCCTTCGAGCCGGTGCCGACGGCGACGACTTCGCCTTCCTGCGGCTTTTCCTTGGCGGTGTCGGGGATGATGATGCCACCAGCCGTCTTTTCTTCGGCTTCGATACGGCGGACGAGCACGCGGTCGTGCAGCGGTCGGAATTGAGCCATGGATTTCCCTCCATTATGCGATGATAGGCTTTTAGCACTCGCTACGCGGGAGTGCTAACAAGCGGGCATATGGGCGGGGGGTGCTACAGCGTCAAGGCGATTAAGGGAAAATTTTCGGCGGCGCGGTACGTGGGCCAGATGGGGTACGAAAATCTGGACATCAGGAGCGCCTCAATCAACTGGCGGATCAATTTAGCTGGCAACGACAGAAGGAAGTAGCCCCAGCCTCGCCCGCATCTGCCAGCGCGTTAGCAGCAGCGCCGCGACTACGATCAACCCCACCGCAAGCCCGATCCACACGCCGACGCCAGCCAGCGGCGTCCAGAAGCCGAGGTAGATCGCGGTGCCATAGCCGGCGATCCAGTAGCCGCAAACCGCGATGACCATCGGGATGCGCGTGTCCTGCAGGCCGCGCAGCACGCCCGCCGCCACCGCCTGCGCGCCGTCGAACAGCTGGAACGCCGCGGCGACAACCAGGAACTGCATCGCGAAACCGACCAGCGCGGCGTTGCGCGCGGCATCGACGTCGACATAGATCGACAGGACCAAGCTGGGGAACAGCCACATCAGCGTCGCGGTAAAGGCCATGAACCCGATACCGAGCAGCAGCGAGGCGTGGCCCGCGCGCCCGATCCCGCGATGATCCTTCGCGCCATAGGCGAGCCCGACGCGGATCGTCGCCGCCTGCGCCACCCCGAACGGGATCTGGAAGGCGAGCGCCGCGACCTGGAGCGCGATCGTGTGCCCGGCCAGCTCCGCCTCGCCGATGCGGCCCATCAGGAAGGCGGCGCCGGTGAACAGCCCCGCCTCGGCCAGAATCGTCAGGCTGATCGGAGTGCCGATGCGCAGCATCTCGGCAAAGCGGCTCCATTCGCTGCGCCACCAATTGCCGAACAGGCGGTAGCGGCGAAGACGCCGGTCGCTCTGGATCACGACGACATAGGCGAGCAGGATCAGCGTAGAGGTAATGACGCTGGAAATCGCAGACCCGTGCAGCCCGAGCGCGGGCATGCCGAGGTGCCCGAACACCAGCGCCCAGTTGCCGAGCGCGTTGACGAACAGCGCGCCGAAGGTGATCGCGGTGGCGATGGCCGGGCGGCCGAGCGCCGAGACGAAGATGCGCAGCACCGCCGCGGCGATCATCGGAAACATGCCGAGCATCAGGATCAGCAGGAAGCTCGCGGCGCGCGTGGTCAGCTCTTCGGGCTGCCCGGTCGCGCGCATGATCGGCCCACCCGCGGCGCAGACGCCCATGAACAGCAGCGAGACGAGCGCGCTCAACCACAGCGCCATGCGCACCGTGCGCCGCACCTCGCGCACGCTGTGCTTGCGGCGGCCGAGCTCGGCCGCGACCAGCGGCGCGGCGGCGCTGACCAGGCCGGTGCCGGTCCAGAGCAGCAGGCCGAAGATCGAGACACCGAGCGACGAGGCAGCGAGATCGGTATCGCCGAGCCGCGCCACGAAAATCACGTCGATCGCATGGACCATCATCTGCAACAGGTTCGCCGCCGCCAGCGGCACCGCAAGCGCCAGCGTCGCGCGAAACTCCGCGCCGAATGTCTGCGGACGATCCGCAGTCAGAGGGGTGGCCTGCTGAAGCATAGCCGGCCCGGATAGGCGCGCGATTGTGACCGTTCAAGGGTGGTCGGGTGGCGCCAGCTCATTTGTCAAGAGGGGTGGCAGAAAGGCAACAGCCGCATTCCAGTCCTCCCTGTGGCGAAGCCATGGGGAGCGGACCGCGCGCAGCGCGTGGTGGAGGGGCCGCGCCATTTGCCTCTCTGTCAGTGCTTCGCGCCGCCGCCTCCCCATCGCTGCGCGACAGGGAGGATCAGCCAATCAAGCCCACAGCAGCGCCATCTCGACGCCGAACGCCACGAAGGTCAGCGTCAAGCCGACCACGAACAGCCGGTAGGCATAGGCCAGATAGCGATATTTGCGCCGCGCCAGCACGACGCCATTCTGATAGGTGTCGCGCAGCATCGTCTCATAGAGGTCTTCTTCGGTGCGCAACCGCGTTTTGACCGCGGCGATAAACTCATCCTCGTCCATCTGCTCGAAGCGCCCGAAAAACAGGATGTTGCTGTGGTCCTTGCCGTCCCGGTACACGACGGGCGGCGCCTTGCCGACGCGCGGCAGCACGGCGGATACCGCCAGCAGGGCGGACAGGAAGGAAAAAGTCGCAAGGATGCTGAGCGGCATCGCGAGCGCCCCGCCGCCCGAACGCGCCTGCCCGATCGCGAGGGTGAAGACGACGAAGGTCGCGCCCATCAGGATCGACGCCTTCTGGTCGGCCATCTGCGACAGCTGCATCGTGATCTGCTGATTGGTGCGGACCAGGTGCACCGCGTTCGGCGGAAAGGAAATCGCCGGCCGGTCGGCCGATGTCGTTGATTCTGCGCTGTCCATGCCAAGCTGCCCCTGCCCGATACCCTGCCAGCGACCCGCCACAGGGATGCCATGAAGTGCCGCGAGCGGCAAGATGCTGCCCTGTTCCCGCCGCATTCGCTTGCCAATCGCAGGCCTTCGCGGCAGGACCGCCGACATTCTTATTCCTTTATGGGACGCACCACATGAGCACCGCCCTGCGCGACCAGATTTTCGGCCTGATCGAACCGTTCAACAAGAAGGGCGTCGAGCTGACCGACGCGACCACGTTCGCCGGCGATCTCGAATGGGACAGCCTGACCGTGATGGACTTCGTCGCCGAGGTCGAGGACACGTTCGACATCATCATCAGCATGAACATGCAGGCCGAGATCGAAACGGTCGGCCAGCTCGTCGGCGCGGTCGAAAAGCTGCAGGGCTAAGGGCTTTGTATTCCCCGGCGCAAGCCGGGGCCCATGAGACCTTGCACAACCTGTCTGGACCCCGGCTTGCGCCGGGGCACACGGAAGAAACGAATATGACCGATCTTTTCAGCAAATTCGACCCGCTGATCCAGCAGCGCGAGGCGCTGCTCGCGACCGGCGTGACCGATCCGTTCAGCCTGGTGATGGAAAAGGTTCTCTCGCCGACCGTCGCGATCTGCAACGGGCGCGAGACGATCCTGCTCGGCACCTATAATTATATGGGCATGACCTTCGACGAGGATGTCATCGCCGCGGGCAAGGATGCGCTCGACAGGTTCGGCGCCGGCACCACCGGCAGTCGCGTCCTCAACGGCACCTATCAGGGGCACAAGGAGTGCGAAGACGCGCTCAAGGAATTTTACGCCATGGACCATGCCATGGTGTTTTCGACCGGATACCAGGCGAATCTCGGGATCATTTCGACGATCGCGGGCAAGGGCGACTATGTCATCCTCGACATCGACAGCCATGCGTCGATTTATGACGGCTGCAAGATGGGCGACGCCGAAATCGTCGCCTTCCGCCACAACGATGTCGAGGCGCTCGAAAAGCGGCTGAAGCGCCTGCCGCCCGAAGCGGGCAAGCTCGTCGTGCTCGAGGGCGTTTATTCGATGCTTGGCGACATCGCACCGCTGAAGGAGATGATCCGCGTCTCGAAGGAAAATGGCGCGATGGTGCTGGTCGACGAAGCCCATTCGATGGGTTTCATCGGCGAACATGGCCGCGGGGTCGCCGAGGCGCAGGGCGTCATCGACGATGTCGATTTCATCATCGGCACGTTCAGCAAGAGCGTCGGCACCGTCGGCGGTTTCTGTGTCTCCAACCATCCGAAGTTCGAGATCATGCGGCTCGTCTGCCGCCCTTACGTCTTCACCGCCTCGCTGCCCCCCAGCGTCGTCGCGACCGCCGCGACGAGCATCCGCAAGCTGATGCACGGGTCGAACAAGCGCGCACATCTTTGGGAGAACAGCAAGACGCTGCACGCCGGCCTCCGCGCGCGCGGCTTCACGCTCGGCACCGAAGAGCCGCAGTCGGCGATCATCGCGGTGATCATGCCCGACCTCGAACGCGGGGCGATGATGTGGGAAGCGCTGCTGGAAGAGGGCCTATATGTGAACCTAGCGCGTCCGCCGGCGACACCTGCGGGCATGACGCTGCTGCGCTGTTCGCTCTGCGCCGAGCACACGAGCGAGCAGGTCGACGAAATCCTCGGCCGCTTCGAGCGTGCAGGCAAGCGCGTTGGAATTATCGGCTGAATAGAGCCTGCGCGCCGACCAGCGGATTCCTTTTCGCGGCGAATGGAAGCGTGGGACAGGTCCGACCGCCTTCGCAGCTTTGCCGACCGGCGTGAGTCCGTTACAAGACGAGCGTGTTCGAGAGGGATATGGATTACGACACCGAAGGTCGGCGGGAGCGTGTTCGCTTCTGGCTGATGATCGGATTGGGGGCAGCGCTGACCGGGATCGTCGGCGCGCTCGTCCTGTTGCTCAGCCGCGCCAACGACAATTACGACCGCTCGCTGGGCTGGCAGGCGCATAGCCTGGAGGTCATATCGCAGACGCGCAGCCTCGACGCCGCGCTCGCGCGCGCCGAAGCCGCGCTCGGGCGCTTCGCAGTGGGCCTCCAGAAAGAGGATGGCCGCGTCTTCCAGCAGCAATGGGGGTTGTCGCAGCAATATCTGAGCCTGCTCCGGCGCAACGTTCGCGACAACGCGGAGCAGGCGAAGCTCGTCGACGAGCTGACCCGCGAACTCAACCAGCGCGGCACCCAGCTCGGCGACGCGGCGCTCAGCGCCAATTATCGCCAGACTGTCGCCGCCATCTCCAAATATAATGCCGCGGGGCACGATGCTGCGCTGATACGCATCGACCGGCTGTTATCACGGCTGATCCTCAACGAGCGAACGATCCTCGCCGAGCGCAATCGCGTTGCGTCCGCCGACCGCGCCAGTCTCAACCAGGCGATATTGCTCTTCTCGCTGCTCGGCGCCGCTGCCGCAGTGGTCGCGATCGCCGCGACGATCTCGCTCGTTCGCGCCGAAAGCGAGCGCCGCGCCGCCCGCCGGGAGACGCTGTACGAGGCCGACCGCGCGATGCAGCTCGAAACCGCCGTCGAGGAACGCACCGCCGAACTCGAAAAGGCGAATATCGCGCTGCGCAGCGAGATGATCGAGCGCGAGGCCGCCGAAGCGCAGCTCCGCCAGGCGCAGAAGATGGAGGCAGTCGGCCAGCTGACCGGCGGCATCGCACACGACTTCAACAATATGCTCGCGGTCGTCGTCGGCGGGCTGGAGCTCGCGCAGCGACTCGTCGTAACCGCGCCCGAGAAGGCGCAGCGCCACCTCAGCAACGCGATGGACGGGGCCAACCGCGCCGCTGACCTGACCCGCCGCCTGCTCGCTTTCGCGCGTTCCGAACCGGCACGCCCGGAAATGGTGCTAATCGACGATTGCATCACTGGCTTCGCCGAACTGATCGAGCGCACGATCGGCGACCGCATCGCACTGACGCTCGATCTCAATGCCAAAGACCTGTCGTGCTGGATCGACCGTCAGCAGTTCGAAAACGCGCTGCTCAACCTGGCGGTCAACGCGCGCGACGCGATGGAGGGCCATGGGTCGCTGACGATCCGGACGCTGCGCGATGAGGAAGAGAATACGGCGGGGATCGCGGTGCAGATGATCGACACCGGCTGCGGCATGTCGGCCGAAGTGCTAGAACGCGTGTTCGACCCCTTCTACACCACCAAGCCCGCGGGCCAGGGAACCGGCCTCGGCATGAGCCAGGTCTTTGCGTTCTGCCGCCAGTCGGACGGCGAGGTGCAGATCGATTCGACCGAGGGCGAAGGGACGAGCGTCGCGATGTTGCTGCCCGTCGCCGCGCCCGAACAGACGTCCGTTCCGGCAAGCGCTGGCGACGACGAAGCGCCGGCCGACGCATCGACCGACGTGCTGAACATCCTTGTCGTCGAGGACGATCAGCGGGTGCTGGCGGCGACCGTCGATGCCGTCGAGGAATTGGGGCACCGGGCCGTCGCCTGCGCCAATCCGCTGAACGCCGAAGCGCTGGTCGAGCAGCGGATGAGCGAGGGCCGCGGCTTTGACCTGGTGCTGTCCGACGTGCTGATGCCCCAATTGACCGGTCCCGAAATGGTCGCGCAGCTGAAGCGCCGCTGGCCCCAGCTGCCGGTCCTGTTCGTCACCGGCTATGCCGGCGACGCGAGCGAGGTCGCCGCGTTCGGCGACCATGACGTGCTGCGAAAGCCCTTCACGCTGACCGCGCTCGAACAGGCGATCCGGCGCACCGGCGATGCGCGCGGCGAGGGCCAGCGGCTCGCGAGCTGAGGACTGTCGCCATCCCGGCAGTGGCCGCGATGACCCGTAAAGTTTACCGGATGGCGCCCGTCTTCATCAGCCGGGGGACCAGCGTCAACGCCGCGACGAGCGGCCAGCGGCGCTGCCACGGCTTGATCTCGATCTTCGTGCCCGCGTGGCGATTGATCTTCCACGCCAGATAATCGATGCCGCCGGCGTAGGTCAGGCTGGCCTTGGCGAGGCGGGCGATGCTGAGGAGCTTGCCCTCGACGCGCCGACGCGCCCAGCCGCCGCTTCGCGCGGTGTCGGGAATGAGGGCGGCGGCGGCCTCGCCGAAACGGCGGTAGCGATCGGGTTCGGCGTCGACGACCGACCCCGCGCGCGTCGTGCGTTCGGCGCGCAGCTCGACCGAGTAAGTGAGCGAAAAGGCGCGGCGCCACCAGTCGAGCATGTCTTCGCCCGCGACCCGCCCCGCGGCGGCGAGCAAGGCCGGCGCGGCGCGCGACACCGCGGCAATCGCGCGGTCCGCAGCGGTGTCGTCGACCGCCCAGACCAGCCGCGACGGCTGCGCGAAGCGCGCCCACACCGACACATTGCGCGTCTCGGGGCCGTTGAGCCGGTCGAAGTCGGCTTCGCTGAGCACCGCATATTTGGCGATCAACCCGTCGTGCTGGAACGGAAAGACATTGGGCGGAATCAAACGGTTCGCAGCGGCCATCCAGCGCTTCGCGAACGCGTCGCCATAGTTCGAGACGATCAGGTAGAAATCGAGCATCAGCCCGTCGAGTTCACTTTCGCGAAGGCAACTGCCGTAGAACAGCACCGCCCGCGCACTGCCGGGATATTGCGTGGCGATTGCCGTCGCCATCGCGGTGACGCGCGGATCGACCGGCGTCGACACCTCTTCGCGGACGAGATCGGACAGGCCGGTCATGGCCTTAGGCCGCGAGGCGCAGGAACGGCACCGGCTGGGTCGAGGTCAGGATGATAGGCTTGCCGTTCATCGCCTCGAAAATCTCGCCGTCGAGAATGACGTTCGAGCGCTTGCCTTCGATGCGGATTTCGTCGCCCTGCTGGAAATGCACACCTTCCAGCGGCTTCTGCCCCAGCGTCCCGCGCCAAGTCGCGCCGAGCATACGGAACAGCGCGCCGACGCTGGTCTCCGTCGCGAGCAGCTTCATATTGCCGTTCGTCCCGTGCGCCTCGCTCGTCCGAATGCTGAGCAGCAATTTCTCGAGCGTGGTCACGATCAGCAGCGAGAATTTGCCCTTGAACTCACCCTGGCGGACGAGCGACACCGTCATCGGTTCGGGCTTGGGCGGCAGGCGCCCACCGCCGAGGCCGAAGATGATCGCGAACAGGCCGAGGATCGCGGCGAGGACATGCGACACGCCGTTCGGCAGACCGAGTGGGTAGATGCGGTTGCGGCAGTAGAGCATGACATCGGCCAGATAGGCGCCGCCGAGGAACATGCCGAGCACGGGCGGATGGTCGTCGCGGTCGAGCGAGATCAGCTGACGCTCGATCACATGCTCTTCGAGCGCGCCGGTCTGGACCAGCTCGACGACCCGTTCGAGCGCCTTAAGCGGATCGCCCTCGGCGCCGAGATCGAGCGCGATCAGGTTGGTCTTGCCGTTGGGCAGCACGGCCACCGGCGGCGGCGAGCCGCCGAAATGGCCGCCCGAATACAGCTCGGTCAGCGCGGCCTGCACGGTGCCGTCGCCGCCGTTGATCGCTATGACGCGAGGGGACACCATCGCGATGGTGCGGATCGCCTCGCCGATCTGGTCGACGTCCTCGACCTCATAATGAAAGATGTCGGGGTGCGCCGCGCAAAATTCCCGCACCCGCGGCAGCAGGGCACGGTTCCCCGTCGAGCGTGGATTGGAAAGAAGCGCGACGCTCGCCATCCCCGCTTACATATATTTCATCGTGATGGTGATCGTCTTCGGCGAATTGCCGACCGCGAACGCCGTCTTCGTATAGCTCGGCTTGCCGAGATTGAAGATGTTGATGCTCGGGTTGTTCGACATCCCGCCGCCATCCGACCTGAGGTCGGTCTTGCCGTTGCCGTTGACGTCGTGACGCACCGCGATGCCATAGCTGCCGGCCTCGGGCAGCGGCACGCAGACGGTCATCGCACCCGCGCGCGCGGGCACCTCGATACGGGTGATCCAGCGCCCCTTGGCCAGCCATTCGGACGCATTGGCGCGATAGCTCTGAACCCGGATCTTGCCGGTGCCCGTCTTCACGCCGCTGATCTGGACCAGCGTGGATGGCCCGCTCCGGCATTTCGAGAGGTCGTTCGAGAGAACCTGCCCCTCTGCGTTCGCTGCTACCGATGCGGCCAGCAGAGCCACGCAGAGCGACGTCGATAGAAATTTCGACATGACGCAATAGCTCCAAGTGGTTATAGCCACGCCAGCAAACCCCGCTGACATGGATCCCTGTTGCCCTTGAATCGGATATCGGAACCATTTGCGGCCAAATCATGGTGATGGGGCGACGAAAGATTGAATAGATTGCCCGCCATCGACCGCTACATCGCGCGGCTGGTCTTTTTCCCGATGCTTGGCACCCTCGTCCTCTCGGCGATGCTGCTCGTGCTCGAAAAAATGCTGCGCCTGTTCGATTTCGTCGCGACCGAGGGCGGCCCGGTCAGCGTCGTGTGGCGCATGCTGGCCAACCTCATCCCCGAATATCTCTCGCTGGGCATCCCGATCGGGCTGATGCTGGGGATTTTGCTGGCTTTTCGCAAGCTTGCAACCTCCAGCGAACTCGACGTGCTGCGCGGCGTCGGCATGGGTTTCGGGCGGTTGCTGCGGGTTCCCTTTGCCTATGCGATCGCGCTCGCGGCGCTCAATCTCGCGATCGTCGGCTTCATCCAGCCCTATGCGCGCTATGCCTATGAGGGGCTGCAGTTCGAGCTGCGTTCGGGCGCGCTCGGCGCCTCGATCAAGGTCGGCGAGTTCACCAAGATGGGCAGCCGCATGACGCTGCGCATCGAGGAAAGCTATAACGACGGCAAATCGCTGCGCGGCATCTTCGTGCGCGGCGACAACAAGGACGGCCAGCGCGTGTCGGCGACCGCGGCGCGTGGACAATTCCTCGCGACCGACGACCCGAACACGATCATCCTGCGCCTGTCGCAGGGCGTTCTCATCCATGAATCGCCCAAATTCCCGGTGCCGCGCGTCCTGACCTTCGACAATCACGACCTGCCGATCCCGTTGCCGAAGATCGAGGCCTTCCGCTTGCGCGGCGGCGCGGATCGCGAGATGACGATCCCCGAACTGTTCGTCGCCGGCAAGGACCCCAGCGAACCGCTGAAAACACGGCTGGAATCGCGCGCGAACTTCCATTTCCGCATCGTTGAGGTGATGTCGATGTTCCTGATTCCGTTGATCGCGGTCGCGCTCGCGATTCCGCCGAAGCGATCGACCTCCTCGCTCGGCGTCTTCCTGTCGATCGTGATGCTGGTGACCCAGCACAAGATCAACCAATATGCCGAGGATCTCGGCGCGCGCGGGACGATCGATCCCCTGTTGGCGCTATGGGTGCCATTCCTGCTCTTCGCCGCGCTGGCGGTCTGGATGTACTACACCGTCGCCTATGTGCCGGGCGGTCAGCCGATCGGCGCGCTCGAGCGCGTCGCGGCCAAGGCGGGCGCGCGCATCCGCGGCCTTATGCGCGTCTTCCAGCGCCCGCCGAAGGCCGCCTGATGCAGCAACTCTCCTTTTTCCCGTCGCGGACGATGGCGGTCTATGTCGGCCGGCTGTTCCTGATCCGCAGCTTCTCGATCCTGTTCGCGCTGGTGCTCGTCCTCCAGACGCTCGACCTGCTCGGCGAAAGCGGCAAGATCCTGGCGGTGGCGGGGAATAACGAGAATGACGTGTGGCGCTATGTCGGGATGCGGCTGCCGCAGATCATCGAGACCTTCCTGCCCTTTTCGGTTCTGCTCGGCACGATCCTGACGCTCGCGACGCTCAATCAGAACAGCGAAGTCATCGCGATGAAAGCCTCGGGCATGTCGGCGCACCAAGTGCTCGCGCCGCTGTTCCTTGCGGCGTTCCTGGTGGCGGGGATCAGCTTTGCCTTCAACGAGCGGATCGTGACGCGATCGACTGCGGCGCTCAGCGCCTGGCAGAAGGTCGAATATGCGAAGGTGCCGCCCGATAGCGGGGTCCGGACCAACATATGGGTGCGCGCCGGCGATGACCTGATCAACGCCGGGACGGTCGAGACCGGCGGGCCGGTGCTCATCCTGCGCGACGTCACCGTCTATGAGCGGACGCAGGGCGTGCTCTCATCGATGCTGAAGGCCGACAGCGCGAAGGCGATTTCGGGGGGCTGGGAGCTGACCAATGCGCGGCGTTTCGTACGCCGCTCGGGCGCGCTCGAACCGCTCGGCACGATCGTCGCGATGAAGGGCGTGCGACCCGACCAGTTCACCCTGGCGCAGGTCGACGGCGACGAGCTGCCCTTCCCCAAGCTGCAAGCGGCGATCGCCGACCTCGAGGCGGCGGGGCGGCCGGTCGATGCGCTGAAAGGCGTGCTGTGGCACAAGATTTCGGGGCCGCTATCGGCGATCCTGATGCCGCTGCTGGGCGCCGTCGCAGCCTTCGGCCTCGCGCGCTCGGGCAAGCTGTTCGTGCGCGCGATTCTCGGCATGGCGCTGGGCTTCGCTTATTTCGTCGCCGACAATTTCGCGCTCGCGATGGGCGACCTCGGCGCCTACTCGCCCTTCCTCGCGGCGTGGGGGCCGTTCATCCTCTTCGCGCTGATCGGCGAGATGATCCTGATCCGGACCGAGGAATAATCAGGCGGCGGCGCCCTTCGCCGATCCCTGCACCAGTTTCACCACCAGACCCGGCAGGCCGCTGTAATTCGCACCATGATATTGCGAATCCTTGGGCAGCGCATCCTTCAGACGGCGGTGCGCCTCGGGCAGCGCGTGATAGGGCACGCCGGGCAGCAAATGGTGCAGCGCGTGATAGCGCAGGCCCACCGGCGCCCACAGCTCGGGCAGGGCGCCCGGCGGCGGGACATTGACGCTGTCGAGGAACTGCGCGGTCACGGTCAGCACTTCGCCGTCATTTTCCCAGAGATGCGCGACGAGCGTGCGGATCTGGTTGAGCACGATGCTGGCCGAGGCGATGCCGCCGAAGATCAGCAGCGCGCGCAGCGGAACCCAGCCGAACACGCCCGCAGCGACGAGCAAAGTCGACCAGGCCCACGCCCCGCCTTCCTGCCACGCCCACTGGCGGCGGAAATCGCCCTCGGGGGCCTTGCGGCGGAACATCGGGTTGATGATCAGCCCCGAATAGCGCTCCATCACCAGCTTGCGCAGCGGCGGGATCAGGAACGACAGCGGGGTCAGCACCGCATAGCGGAAGATCAGCGCGATCGGCGCGAACGCCGCGGCGACCACGAACAAAGGCACCGTCCATGGCTTCATCAGCGCGAGCGGCAGATATTCGGGGTCCTCGACCGTGCCATATTTGGTGCGGTTGTGATGCAGGCTGTGAATGCCCTCGTACATGAAGGAGGGGATGAGCAGCGGCACGCCGATGAGCATATTCCACACAAGGCGGAAGCCGGGCAGCGCATTTTTCCGGATATGCGTGATTTCGTGAATGAAGCTGCCCGCGCGATAGAGGGCGAGCACCGCGACGACGCCCGCGGCGAGCATCCAGCCCGTCGAAGGCGCCAGGATCGCGGCTGCGACGCCGGCATAGCCGAGGAAGGCCGAGGCGAGGAAATCGGTCCAATAGATGCGCGCGCTCGGATTGACGAGATCGCGCGTCAGCTCCGAGGCCGCACGGATCATCGCCATATCGTCGGCGATCGCCGACTTCGGACTTTTTGCCGTCGCCGCGGGGGGCATCGCGATCCGATCGGCAGGGGGATTGATCGTCGTCATACGGGCTTCTTCATCATGATTTCATGGCAGCAAAATGGCCGAATGCGGGTCGCCAGCGCCGCAGCAATGCCCTAATGCGTCGCACCTATATAGGCAGCATCAGCCCGGAAACCAGTATGACCGCCCATAACGAAGGCCCGATCACCATCCATCCCGTCAAGGGCAAGGCCGACAAGCGCGAGTTTGTCGAGCTCGCTTTTCGCCTCAACCGCGGCGATCCGGCATGGGTGCCGCCGCTGAAGGGCGAGGCCTTCGACCTGCTGACCCCGGGCAAGAATCCCTGGTTCGAACATGGCAGGGCGCAGCTGTTCCTCGCGCGCCGCAATGGCCGCACGGTGGGGCGTATCTCGGCGCATATCGACGACCTGGCTCTCCAACAGCCCGTCGAGCAGGGCATGGGTCCGGGAACCGGCAATTGGGGCCTGCTCGAGGCCGAGGATGCCGAGGTCGCACACGCGCTGTTCGTGGCGGCCGAAGATTGGCTCCGCGGTCAGGGCATGCACCGATCGCTCGGCCCGCTGTCGATTTCGATCTGGGACGAACCCGGTCTGTTGATCCAGGGGTTCGAGACGCCGCCGACGATCATGCTTGGCCACAACAGCCCGCTCTATCGCGGCTGGGTCGAGGCCGAGGGGTACAAGCCCGCCAAGCAGCTCCTCAACTATGGCGTCGAGGTCCGCGACGGCTTTCCGCCGCTGGTGAACCGCATCGTCGCTGCGGGGGAAAAGAATCCGCGCATCCGCATCCGCAAGGTCGACAAGAAGAAGTTCGATGCCGAGGCTCAGCTGATTCTGGGTATCCTCAACGACGCCTGGTCGGACAATTGGGGCTTCGTCCCGCTGACCGACAGCGAGATCGCGTTCGTCGGCAAGAAGCTGAAGGACATCGTCTTCGAGGACCTGATCCGCGTTGCCGAACTCGACGGCCAGCCGGTCGCCTTCATGATCGTGCTGCCGAACATCAATCAACTGCTGATCGACATGGACGGCTCGCTGCTTCCCTTCAACTGGGCGCGGCTGCTCTGGTGGCTGCGGAAGCCCAAGAGCAAGCGGCTGCGCGTCCCGCTGATGGGCGTCGTCAAAAGCCTGCAGAACAGCCGTATGGCGAGCACGCTCGCTTTCATGATGATCGAATATATCCGCCGCGACGCGGTGCGCGATTATGGCGTCGAGGAAGGCGATATCGGGTGGGTGCTCGACGACAATCAGGGCATGAATGCGGTCGCCGACGCGATCAACGCGACGGTGAACCGCGTCTATCAGATCTACGACAAGCCGCTGGCCTGACGCCTCGCCCATAGGATCGCGGTTCGTCCGCCAACCGGGTGGCGGACGGCAGGCTCATGCAAAGACCGCCCAGGTCGGCGCATGATCGCTCGCTTTCTCGCGCCCGCGATGATCCTTGTCGACCCCGGCGTCGACCAACCGGTCGGCCATCGCGGGGCTGAGCAGCAGATGGTCGATGCGAAAGCCGTGGTCGCGCTGCCAACCGCCCGCCTGATAGTCCCAGAAGGTCCAGACGCCGCCCGCGGGATGGCGGCTGCGCACCGCGTCGGTCCAGCCGTCGCCGAGCAGGCGGAACCAGGCGTCGCGCGATTCGGGCTGCATCAGCGCGTCGTTCGCCATTGCGCGCGGGTCCCAGACATCGTCGTCGTGCGGGATGACATTATAGTCGCCGGTGAGGATCGCCGGGATTTCTGACGCCAGCAGCGTCTTCGCGCGCTGGCGAAGCCGCGCCATCCAGCGCAGCTTATAATCGAATTTCGGCCCCGGCTGCGGGTTACCATTGGGCAGATAGATACATCCCACGCGGACGCCATGGACGTCGGCCTCCAGATAGCGCGACTGTTCGTCCTCCGCTTCGCCATCGAGCCCGCGCTGGATTTCGATCGGCTGTGCGTCCTTCGCGAGGATCGCGACACCGTTGAAGCCCTTTTGCCCATGGTAGAGAAAGCCATATCCCGCCGCCTCGATCTCCTTGGTCGGCATCGTCTCGTCGCTCGACTTCAGCTCCTGCAAGCAGGCGACATCGGGCTGCGTTTCCTCGAGCCATTCGACGAGGCGCGGCAGGCGCGCCTTGATTCCGTTGATGTTGAAGGTCGCGATTTTCATGCCGCACCTATGGCAGCAAGACAGCCGCTTAGAAAGGCGTCAGATCGAGAAGCTGGACCCGCAGCCGCAGCCCGAAGCCGCGTTGGGATTTTCGACCTTGAACGACGATCCGCCGAGCGAATCGACGAAATCGACGATGCAGCCGCGCACGAGGTCGATGCTGACCGGATCCACGACCAGCTTCACGCCGTCGGTCTCCGCGATGATGTCGTCGGCGTCGATGCTTTCGGCAAGCCCGAAGCGATAGGTGAAGCCCGAACAACCGCCGCCATCGACCGCGAGGCGCAGCGCCGCATCGGCCTCGCCCTTGCGATCCGCGATCCAGCGGACGCGCGCCGCGGCGGCGGGAGACAACGTGATGTCGGAAATCTGGGTAGCCATTGCGGCAAGATAGGGAGCATCGGCCCAAAAGAAAAGGGCGCCCCGGCCTTAGACCGTAGAGCGCCCCTCCTCTCCGACCCAGGAAAGTCTGTTTATTCGGGACCGCCCATTGCGAGCTTTTCGCCCTTCAGCGCGGCGATCGCCATCGTGTCCGACTGGCAGAAGGGCATCGGATTGACCGGTGCGCCGTCGATGCGGACTTCATAATGAAGGTGGTTGCCGGTCGAGCGGCCCGTCGAGCCGACATAACCGAGAATGTCGCCCTTCTTCACCTGCTGACCGGGGGCGACGATGTACGACGACATATGACCGTAGCGGGTCTGGATGGCATTGCCATGCTCGACCTCGACATAATTGCCATAGCCGCCGAGGCGCTGGGCGCGGCCGACGATGCCGTCGGCGGTCGCATAAATGGGGGTGCCGTGCGGCGCCGGGATGTCGATGCCATTGTGACGCGCGAGCTTGCCGGTGACCGGGTGGACGCGCATGCCATAGGACGACGAAAGCGACATTTTCTCGATCGGACGGCGCGACGGCACCGAAACCCCGATATTCGCTGTCAGGCCGGTGTCGAGACGCTTCCAGGCCTGGAAAATGGCGCGCGCTTCGGTGTCTTCGCCCGCGTTGCCGATGCCGGCGCTGAAGCCGTCGTCATCGGGTTCGTCAGGAACAACGATGCTCGCATCGCCTGCCGAGTTGGCCGCATGGGCCGCCGGCGTGGTGATGCCGGTCAGCGCTGCTGCGCAAAAAATCAGGCCAAAATGAAACTTTTGCGCCAATGAAGCGTATCGCACGTATCGACCCCGCAGTCCTTGTCGCCAGTGCCCGTTTTGGGGCCGCTGGTGCCGGATGTTTGCTCGGATGGGATAATTCCCTGCCCGCGAAGGGTGATGACCGCCCAAACCTTACCAAGCAATAACAGCGTAGAAGTCTTGCGTTAAACCGGCTTGATGGCGCGCCGAGTCGTTGAATGGAGGCTTCAGCGAACCGCGAAATCGCGATTTTACGAGGCTTTGCCACGTTTCGACGGCGTTGAATCCCATTTCATCGCACTTTTGGTTAAACCAGGCTGTGCCCGCGGTCACATGGCGGATTTCGTCGTTGTAAATACGCGATAAAATTTGCGCCGACGCCTCGTCCCCGGCCGCGCGGAAGCGATCGACCGTCGCCGGCGTCACGTCGAGCCCGCGCGCTTCCAAAACCATCGGGACGATCGCTAGCCGCGCCAAAGCATCGTCGTTCGTCGCTTGCGCGGCCTCCCACAGGCCGGCGTGCGCCGGCAATTCACCATAAAAGCTGCCGAGCTGGCGCAATCGCCGGTCGAGCAATGCGAAATGCATCGCCTCGTCGGCCGCGACGCCGATCCAGTCGTCGACGAAGCCGCGCGGAAATTGGCCGCCGAAACGCCCCACCAAATCGATCGCGAGGTCGATCGCAACGAACTCGATATGCGCGAGCGCGTGGAGCATCGCGATCCGGCCACGCTCCGATCCCCCCTTGCGGCGGCGCGGCATCTGGGCTGGCGACAGCAGCTCAGGCTTGGCCGGCCAGGCGGGCTGGTCGGGCATCGCGACATCACAGCGATGCGCGAGTTTGCCGCGCCGCCATGCCCGCGCCAACGCCCGCGCCGCACGGCGCTTGTCGTGCGGGTCCGGCGTCAGCAGAACCGCGCGCGCAGCTTCACCCAGCGTTTGCATTACAGGGCCTTCGCGGCCTCCAGCACGGCCTCGGCATGGCCCTTCACGCGGACCTTGCGCCATTCCCTGGCAAGCTTGCCATCCGCGCCGAACAGGAAGGTCGAGCGTTCGATCCCCATATAGGTCTTGCCGTAATTCTGCTTTTCGACCCAAGTACCGAACGCCTCGCACACCGTGCCGTCCTCATCGGAGGCCAGGCGGACGGTCAGGCCATATTTGTCGCGGAACTTGCAGAGCTTTGCCGGCGCGTCGCGCGATACCGCGAGCACCTGCGCGTTCAGCTCCGCGAATTCGGGCGCCAGCCGCGTAAAATCCTGCGCCTCGACCGTGCAACCCGGCGTGTCGGCCTTGGGGTAGAAATAGACGACGAGCGGCGCGCCTTTCAGGCTCGCAAGGTCGATCGCGGCGCCGTCGGCGTCGAGCAGCGTCACCGCGGGTAGGGCATCACCGATGGAAAGGGTCATGGCTTGGTCTCCTGCTGCGGCGGACGAATCGCGGCCCACCAGTCGGCGATGTCCTGCCGCGCCGCGTCATGCGCGGCAAGCAGTTGCGGCCAGCCAGGTTCGCCGCAGGCGCTCGCGACAAGCTGGCGCGCCGCCGCCGTCGCGGGCTCGCCGTCGGGCGCGGTCAGGCGCAGCATGACGAGCATGCGGCCGAGCAACCCATGGGCATCGCAGATCTCCGCGGGCGCAAGGCCTTCGACCCGCAGGCAGGCGAGCGCGGAGCCGATATTGGGGTCGTGGCATTTGCCGCTGGCCAGCTGGGTCACCTGCATCGCGAATTCGAGATCGACAAGCCCGCCCGGTCCGCCCTTGACGTCGAGCGGTCCTTGCGGCGGCTTGTGCGCGGCGATCTTGTCGCGCATTTCTGCGGCGTCCGCGGCCAGTTTCACCGGCTCGCGCGGCGCGGCGAGCAGGTCGTCGATGATCCGGTGGACCCCGGTCGTGGCCGCCAACGATCCATAGACCGGCCGCGCGCGCAGCAGCGCCATATGCTCCCACGTCCACGCATCCTCGCGCTGATAGCGCTCGAAGCTGTCGAGCGTGACCACGAGCGGGCCCTGCGCACCCTGCGGCCGGAGACGCGTGTCGACGTCGTACAGCTTGCCCGCCGCAGTCGGCGCCGACATCGCCGCGGTCACGCGCTGCGCCAGGCGATTGTAATAGGTCGTCGCGCCAAGCGGACGCGGGCCATCGGACTCGGCCAGATGGTCGCCGGTGAAGAGATAGATGAGGTCGAGGTCCGACGCATGGGTCAGCGCGCGCCCGCCGAAGCGCCCGAGCGCAAGCACGACCAGTTCGCTGTCGGGAACCCGTCCATGCGCGGCCACAAATTCCGCTACGGTGGCATCGGCCAGCACCTGCAACGCCGCCTCGGCGAGTTCGGAATAGCCGCACGCGACCGTCATCGGGTCGCTCGCCCCCGCGATCAGCTGGACGCCATATGCGAAGCGCCGCTCGCCGACGCGGTCGCGCACGCGGTCGAGCAGGCGCTCGTAATCGAGCCCCGACAATCCCGGCGCCCATTCGGACAAAAGTTCGGCCTTGGTCGCGGGCGCCTCGAACGCACGCTTGTCGATCAGCCCCTCGATCAGCTCGACCCGCGCGCCGAGCGCGTCGGCGAGCGTCGGGGCGAGCGACAGGATGCGTGTCGCGATCTTCGCGAGCTCGGGCTGCGCCGCGAGCAGGTGGAAGAAATTGATCGCGCTTGGCAGACCCGCCACCAGCTTGTCGAAGCGCAGCAGCGTCGCCTGCGGATCGGGCGCGGCACCGATCGCCTGCATCAGCCCCGGCAGCACGGTTTCGAGCGCGTCGAGCGCCGCCGGACTGCGCAATGCGCGCAGCTGGCCGCTGCGCCACTCCGCGATCGTGCGGAGCGCGGCGTCGGGCGGATCGAAACCCGCCGCGACCAGCGCGCCCGCCAGCTCGCCCTCATCGCGCGGCAGACCGGCGGTCGTCGCACGCTCGACGACGAGCTGGTCGTAACAGGCGGCAACATCGGCGGTGACCGGCTCAAGCGCAGCAAGCAGGGCAGCCCCGTCGGCAAGCCCATCGAGCCGCGTGACCGCGTCGAGCGCGGCCGGCTGCGTCGGCAGGCAGTGCGTCTGCTGGTCCTCGATCATCTGCAGCCGGTGCTCGATCCGCCGCAAAGTCGCATAATGGCCGGTCAGTCGCTCGGCGACCGCGCCATCGATCCGTCCCGCCCTGGCGAGCGCGGCGAGCGCATCGACCGTCGCGGGCGGACGCAGCGAGGGATCGCGGCCGCCATAGATGAGCTGGTGAACCTGCGCGAAAAACTCGATCTCGCGGATACCGCCGCGCCCGCGCTTCAGATCATAGCCGGGGCCGAAGGCCTGGCCTTGCGAGAAATGATCGCGGATGCGATCGCTCATCGCGCCGATTTCCTTGAGTTGCCGGAAATCGAGGCTGCGGCGCCAGATGAAGGGCTGGATCGCGGCGAGGAAATTTCCGCCAAGCACGCGGTCCCCTGCCGACGCGCGTGAGCGGATGAACGCCGCCTGCTCCCAAGCGAGCGCTTCGGATTCATAATAGGAGATCGCCGCGCTTGCGGGCAGCACGATCGGCGTCACCTCGGGATGCGGGCGGAGGCGCAGGTCGACGCGCAGCACATGCCCGTCGCCGGTGCGCGCCGACAGAATCTCGACCATCCTGCGTGCAATCCGCACCGCCGCCTCGTCGGGATCGTCGCGCGAACGGCGCGGCAGCGTCTCGGGATCGAAGATCAGGATCGGGTCGATGTCCGACGAATAGTTGAGCTCATGGCTGCCGAGCTTGCCGAGCGCGATCACCGCGAGCCCGCGGGGCGCCTCGTCGGGCACGCGTTCGGCAAAGGCCGCCGTGAGCGCCGCATCGCACGCCTGATCGGCAAACGCCGTGAGCAGCCGCGTCGTCGTCGCAACATCATGCTCGCCCGACAGGTCGCCGAGGGCGAGCAGCAGTGCGGTCCGTCCGCGCCAGTGGCGTAGTGCGCGCATGATGTCGTCATCGACGGGAGGCGGTACGACCGCCGCCAGCGCCGCGTCGGTCCCGTCGCGCAGGAAAAGCGCGACATCATCGGGATGGATTTCGGCGAGCCGCGCGAGGAACGGCGCGTTGGCGGTCAGGCGATCGAGCGCGGACTGGCGGTGGAACGTCATTATGGCTGGCTATCGCGCGCTACGGGATGCGAGGCAAGGCGATTGGGCACCGTCGCCCCCGCGAAGGCGGGGGGCCGCAGTCGGTTTACGCAACGATGTAGAGCAAGGCAGCTAGCGGCCGTGACGGGAGGCGCGTGACTCCCGTCACCCTTCGCGGGGGCGACGCTTACGCCGGAACGGTGCTTTCGTCGAAGAACAGCACCTGCGAGATGGCGGCGCGCAGGGTCGCGGGCTGATAGGGCTTGGTCAACAGAAAAGCCGGCTCGGGCCGGTCGCCGGTCAGCAGTCGCTCGGGGAACGCAGTAATGAAGATGACCGGCAGCTTCACTGCGGACAGGATTTCCTGGACCGCCTCGATCCCCGAGCTGTTGTCGGCGAGCTGGATATCGGCGAGCACGAGGCCCGGCTGATGCTTCTGCGCCTCGGCGACGGCCTCGGCATGCGTGGTCGCGACCGCGACGACATCGTGGCCGAGATCGCGGACGATCATCTCGATATCCATCGCGATGATCGGTTCGTCCTCGATGATCAGGATGCGCGCGCGCGTCTGGCGGTCGATCTCGTCGGTCGCGTCGTGGATCAGTTTCTCGACCTCGCCCGCGTCGCGGCCGATGATGCGGCCGGCGTCTTCGGCACTGAAACCCTCGACAGCGGTGAGCAGCAGCGCTTGCCGCGCGAGCGAAGGAATGCGGCGCAGCCGTGCGTCGGCAATCGCGATTTCCGGCGCGACCGTTTCCTCGGCGTTCGCGGCCCCAGCCGTGACAAGACCGAAATTGTCATGGACCATGCGATAGAGCTGGATGCGCAGATCATGGCCGGTATCGACCGCATCGGGATTGGCGACGAGGGTTTCGAGAAGGCGGGCAACCAGCGCGTCACCGCTGTGCTGGCTTCCCGAAATCGCACGGCCGTAACGACGAAGATAGGGAAGATGCGGCGCAATCGCCTGACCCAATGACATAGAAAACCCTCCTCAGGCGAGTCGGAACCCGCGGATAAATGCGAAGCACGGCAAGAATCCTGCCGCTCTCCGACATAATTTCACCCAATGGGAACGATTCAAGCGCAAAATAGTTTCCTATCGAACGAACAAAAGGCGCATTGCGCTTTGGTTTATGCACGGTTAGCACAAGGCCCCATGTCCAAGGGATGCGAAAAATATGACGTCTGAATCCGGCTCGCCGCCTGCGAAAACAGCCGGAAAGGACGCGGAAAAGAAACTTCCCGGGAAGGGGCAGGACGTGAATGGCGCCCTGCGCCGCGCTTATGAGTCCGCGGTAGACGAGACGATCCCGCAGTCGATGCTCGACCTGCTCAACAAGCTCAGCTGATCATTTTTTGTAGCGGTCGGCGAAATCCGACTGGAACGCCGCGAAACCGCCCCCGGCGATCGCCTCGCGCATGCGCTGCATCAACGCCTGATAGAAATGCAGATTATGCTGCGTCATCAGCATGGCGCCCAACATCTCGCCGGCGCGAACCAAATGATGGAGATAGGCGCGCGACCAAGTCGTACAGACGGGGCAGTCGCACGACGCGTCGAGGGGCCCCATATCCTCGGCATGTTTCGCATTGCGGATGTTGACCGGGCCGTCCCAGGTAAAGGCCTGCCCGTTGCGCCCCGAGCGCGTCGGCAGCACGCAATCGAACATATCGACCCCACGCGCAACCGCGCCGACCAGATCGTCGGGTTTGCCGACCCCCATCAGATAGCGCGGCTTGTCGGCGGGCAGCTGGCCCGGCGCATAGTCGAGCACCCCGAACATCGCCTCCTGCCCCTCGCCGACCGCCAGCCCGCCGATCGCGTAGCCGTCGAAGCCGAGGTCGATCAGCGCCTCGGCCGAGCGCGCGCGCAGCCTCTCGTCGAGCGAACCCTGCTGGATACCGAACAGCGCTGACCGCGCCGCATGGTCTTCGCCCGCGTCGAAGCCCGCGCGGCTGCGCGCCGCCCAGCGCATCGACCGTTCCATGCTCGCCGCCGCGCGTTTGGCGTCGACGCCGTTCGGCGGGCATTCGTCGAACGCCATCACGATGTCGCTGCCAAGGAGCCGCTGGATTTCCATCGAGCGTTCGGGGGTCAGCATGTGCCGCGAGCCGTCAAGATGGCTCTTGAACGAGACGCCCTCCTCGCTCTGCTTCGTGAGCGCCGACAGGCTCATCACCTGATAGCCGCCGCTGTCGGTCAGGATCGGCCGGTCCCAGCCCATGAAGCTGTGGAGGCCGCCGAGCCGCGCCATGCGTTCGGCGCCGGGGCGCAACATCAGGTGATAGGTGTTGCCCAGAATGATGTCGGCGCCGGTCGCGCGCACTTCCGCGGGCCGCATCGCCTTGACCGTGGCGGCGGTGCCGACGGGCATAAAGGCAGGGGTGCGGATTTCGCCGCGCTCCATGCGGATCACGCCAGTGCGCGCGTCGCCGTCTGTCGCGGCGACCTGAAAAGCGAATCTGTCGGTCATGGCGCGCGCCTATGGCCGTGCGCGCGCCAAAAGTCGAGGTTCGGCGCTACGCCCGCTCTTCCTCGCTCGACGGCTCTTCCTCAGCCGCCTTCGCTTTCTCTTTCGGCTTTTCCTTCTCGAAGATCTTGACGAGCTCGCGCTTCTTCGCGTCCGAAAGCCCCTTTTCGGCGACCGGGAACATCTCTTCCTCCTCCTCGTCGATATGGTGGAGGTAGCGCTCCTTCATGGTGCGAAAACGCGTCAGCCAGCCGGTCGAGGCGAAGTCCATTTCGTAGAGTTCGGTCAGGAAATCCTCGATCTCCTTATGCTCGGCGACGCTGTGCTGCGCTTCGTCGCGAAGGTCGGGATCGGCGAGCATCGTCGCATAGAGCGACATCTCTTCCGACGCCGCATGCGCGGTCACCTCGACGCGGAACGCCTCGAACAGATTTCGGCGCTCGTCGCTGTCGCCCTGCGTCTGGTCGATCCGGTCGAGCAGGTCGCGGTGGCGGTCGTGGTCGGCCTTGAGCCGCGCGAAGATTTTGGTTTCTGCCATGAAAGCCTCCGTCAGATTGGTCGGAGGAGAGAACGGATCAACGCGCCGGCGGTTCCCGCGTCAGGCGGGCTTCCAGTCGCTCGTCGTCGTGAAGGCGGGCAGCGCTATCTGCGATCCCGACTGCTGCGCCGCCGCGGCGATCAGATAGGGCGAGACGCGGTGGCGCGTGCAGAGGCCGCCATTGCCGTCGCTGACCAGCGACTGTTCGAACTGCACCCCCTGCTGGTGGTTCATCGAGCGCCGCACGGTGGCGGTCACCAGCTGGCCCTCGCCGAAATCGATCACGAACTGGGTGCCGACGGGCACGTCCAATATGCCCTCGATGAAGGCGCCGGTGGCCGAGAGGTTACGGATCACCACCGAATAGCGATGGTTGCCATGCACCGCGCCAACCTTGCGAAACAGCGAGAAGCGGTCGTTGCGCTGCTTGGCGGGACCTGCGGGCTTGATCGTCCACGATCCCGCGTCGGCATGTTCGATCAGCTCGTTCTGGGACACGGGCTTGCTGTAAACATAGCCCTGCACATGGCTGACGTTCAGCTTGCGGATCAGGTCGAGCTGATCGAGCGATTCGATCCCTTCGGCGGTGGTTTCCATCTCCAGCGCCTCTGCCAGCGCGACGATCGCCGCGATGATCGCGCCGTTGCGCGATCCGGGCACGGTCGCGCCGCGCACGAAGCTCTGGTCGATCTTGATCTTGTCGAACGGCGCCGATTGCAGATAGCCGAGCGACGAATAGCCGGTGCCGAAATCGTCGAGCGCCAGGCGGACGCCGAGACCCTTCAACGCCTTGAACATCTGCGCCGTTTCCTTCGAATCGGCGAGGAAGACGCTCTCGGTAATCTCGAGCTCCAGCCGGTCGGCGGGCAATCCCGTCGTCGCGAGCGCATTGGCCACGACCTTGGGCAAATCGGCATTGGCGAACTGGATCGGCGAGACATTGACCGCAACGCGCAGGTCGCCCGGCCAACGCACCGCATCCTCGCACGCCTTGCGCAGCACCCATTCGCCGAGCGGCCAGATCAGATTGGCTTCTTCGGCGATCGGGATGAAAAGCCCGGGCGAGATCACGCCGCGGTCAGGGTGCGTCCAGCGGATAAGCGCCTCGACGCCGGTAACGGTGTTCGACTTGGCGTTGACGACGGGCTGGTACGACAGCTCCATCTCGCCGCGCGCAAGCGCGTCGCGCAGATCCTCCTCCAGCACGCGGCGGTCTTCGGCCGATTGGTGCAGGTCGCTGGAATAGAAACTGAAACGCCCGCGGCCGTTGCCCTTGGCAGCGTAAAGCGCGAGGTCGGCGTTGCGGACCAGGTCGTCGCTTGTCTGCCCGTCGAAGGGCGCGATCGCGACGCCGACCGACACGCCGATGATGCAGCGGCTGCCCTCGACCGAATAGGGCTGCGACAGGCTGTTGATGATGTCGGAGGCCATGTCGCCGAGCCGGCCGCGGTCCTCGATATCGGGAAGGATGATCTGGAACTCGTCGCCGCCGAGCCGGCTGACCATTTCCTTGTCGCGGACGATCTTGAGCAGGCGCTCGGCGACCTGCTTCAACAATGCATCTCCCGCGGGGTGGCCCAGCGTATCGTTGACCTGCTTGAAGCGGTCGAGGTCGAGCAGCATGATCGCGCAGCTGCGTTGCTGCTGCGCAAAGGCGCTGAGCGTCGTGTCGAGCTTTTTCGAGATGTTGAAGCGGTTAGCGAGGCCGGTCAGCGAATCATACATCGCCAGCCGCGAAGCGTCCTCGGCCGAACGGCGATGCGCGGTGATATCGGTGCCGCTGCCGCGCCAGCCGCCAAGCCTGCCGTTCGCGTCGAAATGCGGCGACCCGGAGATCGCCCACCAGCGGTCGTCGCCCTCGAACGCGCTGCGCAGCGGCAACTCGTCGAACTTCGACTGCTTGGTCATCAGGAAGGGCAAGGTGCGCTGGCGTTCGCCGTGGCTGTCGACCGGCAAAAACAGCTCGGTGAAGGCGGTGCCGACAAGCTCGTTCGCCGACCGCCCCATCAGCTTTGCAACAGTATCAGTGATATAGGTGATGCGGCCGTTGGCATCTGTCGCCCAAAACCAGCCGCGGCCGCTTTCCTCGTAATTCTGGAGAAGCAGCAGCGCGTCGCGGGTGTGCAGATTGACCGGCGGCGACGCGTCGCCCCGCTGACGCGACATCCGCGATCCGAACTTGCCGAAAAAGCCGCGCGAGCCCTCATCGGCCGCGCCCTCTTCCCGGTCGTCGGAAATGGTCCGCGATGGCATGTCCATCAATGAAACCTTACTGGCCCCCTAATCCTGAAATCCGCAATGCCCGCAATGCCTTGCGATATTGTAAATTTTCCCAAGCGCAGGCGGCGACCTGTCTCATTTGGGGATCGGGCGCAGCGGCGAGAATCGAACCCCGCGACCCGATGTGGAGCAGCACAAGGTAAACGGCGTGGAATCTCCGGATTGTGACGTTATGGCAGTCGGCGGCGCGAAGGGGCGCGCCGCATCCGGGGCTAGCGAATTGCAACGACCGACCGCGCGAAGCTTGATCAAGACAGCGCTCATCGTGGCCGCGCTGGCCTTCGAAACCCCGGCGATCTGGGCCCGCATCGCCATGCTCGGGGTGACCCCCGGGCTGCCTGTCTATATCGGCCTTTATGTCTTCCTCGCCCTTTGCCTGGGCGGCGCGGCGATGATCCGCCAGCCGGTTTTTCGCTGGGGATGGGCAATCCTTTTTGCCGCGGCGACGATTTTGCTCGGCAGCTTTCAAACCGCCGCCGCCGATGCGATGAGCTATGAGACCTTCATCTCGATGCTCCAGTCCGCGGGCTTCATCGACGATGCCCTCGCGCAATATCGCGGGCCGATCGCCTGGGCGTCGGCGAATGCCCTGCTTCTGCTCGTCGGCATAGGGCTGAAGCCGGCATCGCGCCGGCTGCCCGGGATCCTCGCTGGATCGGCCCCCTTTCTCGGCCTTGCCCTCCTCTCCACGCTGCTCTTTTTCCGCGGCGGTGAGGGCGGGCGCGGACTGCCGAGTGCGTGGGTCGGGTCAGCCTATTCGGTGCTTTATGGCTTCGAAAGCATCACCCGGTCCGTCGGTCCGCGCCAGCCGGTGCGGATCGCGCGGACGCGGCCCCCCGCCTATCGCGATATCGTCCTGATCATCGACGAGAGCATCGCCGCGCGTTACCTCGACATCAATGACCCACAGGGTGTGCGGTCCGGCCTCGCCTCACCGCCCTCCGGCCTGTCGGTCGCCAATTTCGGGATCGCGGCTTCGATCACCGATTGCAGCTTCGGCAGCAACATGACGCTCCGCCACGGCGGCACACGAGCCGCGTACAATCGGATAAACGCCACCGGACCGTCTATCTTTGCCTATGCGAAAGCTGCGGGATTCCGCACGGTTTATGTCGATGCCCAGCGCACCGGCGGCGCGTTCCAGAACGGCATGGACGACGCCGAGCGCGGTTCGATCGATCATTTCATCCAGTTCGACGACACACCCGCGGCGAACCGCGACATGGCCGCGGCCGGCGCCGTGATCGACGCGCTGGCCAACGACCGGCGCGAATTCATCTTGGTCAACAAAATGGGCGCCCATTTTCCGATTGCGGACAAATTCCCCGATACGGCCGCCCCCTATCAGCCCACGCTGCCCCGCGGCCTTTCGGCCGATGTCGCCGAAATGCAGCTTCCCGAAAACCTCTACAGCGGGGCCGAGAATTGGCGGCTCTATCGCAATTCCTATCGCAACACGGTGGCGTGGACGGTCGGCGGCTTTTTCGATCGGCTTTTCGCGCATGCCCGGCTCCGCGACGCGCTCATCATTTACACCTCCGACCACGGGCAAAAGCTCCACGAGCGCGGCGATTCAGGGACGACAACGCACTGCAGCGTCGTGCCTGTCGCGGAGGAAGGCGCAGTACCTCTGGTCGCGATCGATGCCTCGGGGCGCTGGCAGGCCGCGGCGAAGCGGCATTTCGATGCATCGAGCCATTATCGCATCTTCCCGACCTTGCTCGCTGCGATGGGCTATGATCCGGTCGCCGTGCGGCGGAGCTATGGCGAAGCGCTCGATTCCACCGCACCCGATCCGGCGACGTTCAACGGCCTGTTCAACGCGCGCCTCGGCCGCCAGCCGATGTGGGTGGGGGTTCGCCGCGCCGCGCTGCCGGCCCCGCCCGCCAGCGACATCGCCGCGCGCTGAGCGGCAATTCTTTCCCAACGAATCTATGCTAGGCCCGCCGCCATGGACGCCCCGCCGCCCCAGACCGCGATGACCAACGACACCCCGCTGTCGCCCGATTTCGGTCAGCGCATCCGCCGCGCCGTGATCTGGCGGTCGGGATCGCAGATCGCGGGTCAGGTGATCGCCTGGGCCTCGACCTTCCTCGTCATTCGCATCCTGACACCGGCGGATTATGGCCTGTTCGCGCTGACGCAGGTGATGCTGATGCTGTTCACGATGATGAACGGCTATGGCCTCGCCAGCGCCGCGATCCAGCGCGACGCGATCGGCCACCACGAGATGCGGCAGATCTTCGGCCTGCTCCTCCTGCTCAACGGCGGGCTCGCGCTTGCCCAGATCGCCACCGCACCCCTGGCGGCAGCCTATTACCGCGAACCGATGGTCGCCGACCTGCTGCGCGTGCAGGCGCTGATCTATCTGACGATGCCCTTCTCAGCGCTCGCCTATGCAAAGCTGGCGCGGACGCTCGAATTCCATCGGCAAGCGCAGGTCAATCTCGCCTCGGCGCTGATCGGCGCAGGCGTAGCGCTCGGCGGGGCGCTTTCGGGCTGGGGCGTGTGGGCACTGGTCTGGGCGCCGATCGCCATGTTCGCCTCGCGCGCGCTCGGGCTCACGATCGCCGCGAAGAGCTGGCTGTGGCCAAGCTTCGATTTCCGCGGCGCGGGCTCGATCGCGCGCTACGGCGGGCTGATTGCGGTCGGGCAATTTTTCGGGTTCGTCCAGAGTCAGGCCGACATCCTCGTCGCCGGCCGCTGGTTCGACCCGCATCTCGTCGGCCTCTACACCACCGCGCTGCTGCTGACGCAGATCTTCAACAACAAGGTCATCCCCCCGCTCAACGAAGTCGCTTTCGCCGCCTATTCGCGGATGCAGGGCGATCCGGCTGCGCTTGCTGGCGGGTTCACCCGATCGGTGCGCGCCATCATGGTCGCGGCCATGCCCTTCTTTTTCGGCCTCGCCGCGGTCGCCGAGCCGCTGGTGCTGACGCTGCTCGGCGAGAAGTGGCGCGACATCGTGCCGCTGATCCTGCCGCTCGCGCTCGCCATGCCCTTCTGGACGCTCTTTACCCTGCTTCAGCCCGCCACCGACGCGCTCGGGCGGCCGGGGATCGCATCGCGCAACGCCATCGTCGGCGCGATCATGATGCCGATCGCCTTCCTGATCGGCGCGCGGTCGGGGATCGAGGGGATCGCCTGGGCCTGGCTCGTCGCCTATCCCGCCCTGCTACTCTTCGCCGCCGCGCGCTCGCTGCCCATCATCGGCGTCGGCGCCGGATCGCTGCTCCGCGCCATCGCGCCGGCGGTCCTCGCCGCGACCGCGATGGCGGCGGCGGTCACGCTTGTCGACCATCTGCTGCCGCCGCTGTCACAGGTCATGCGGCTCGCATTGCTCGTCGCGACGGGCGGCGCCGTCTATTGCCTGTGGCTGTTCCTGTTCGCGCGCGCGACCGCGCAGGACCTGATCGCGCTCGTTCGCGGACGTCGGATCCAGGTCTAGCGGAGTGCTGCGACCGCGTCGCGCGCCGCGTCGATATAGGCGGTGCCGTTGAAGCGGCAGCTGCCGATGAAGTGCAGGAAGCGCGCGTCGGCAGGAATGCCCCTGTCCCAGAAATTGAGATAGCGGTCATAGGGCAGCAGCAGCGCGTCGGGTTCGTTCGCGATGATCATGTTCGATGTCACCTGCTCCGTCCCCCACTCGGCCCAGCGCTTCGCGCCAAGCAGCTTCGTCGCTTCGATAGAAAAAGCCTCGGCAAGCTTGCGTCCATCGCCGCCGCGCGCAAAGCCGGCGAAACCCGAGCAGCCCCTCACATAAAGCGGCGCAGCGATGCCGGGCAGCGCGATGCGGTCGAGCCCGCATTCGATCGCGCCCTGCACATGCGCGGCGGGGTTGTTGAGGAAGGCATCGTCATCGGTCAATGCGGCGATCTCGCTGAAGCCGATCAGGCGGCTGTCGGGGTCGCCGCGCAAGGTGAAGCTGCGGTTGGCCGCGATCGCGCCCAAAATCTCGGGCACGTCGCCCGCGGTCACCGTGTCGGAATCGAGCTGGATCACATAGTCGTTCGCGCGAATGTCGAGGATCGTCAGCAACCGCTCCCACGTCCCGCCGCGCGGACACGGCCCGGTATCGACGTCGGCGATCGCGAGGATCCGGGGATCGCCCAGCTGCACGGCGAGGATCGCGCGGTCGTCGGCGGTCAGCGTGCCGTCGTCGAGGATGACGATCCGCCCGCGCTTCAGCCGCGCATGGAGCGACTTGATCGCAACCAGATAGGGCAGCAGAACTCGCGTCCCGATCATCGAGAACAGCACCAGCCCGTCGTTCGCGGGCACCACCGGCGACGTATCGAGCACGGCGCGCGCGGCCCGGCCCAGCGCGCGTTCCTTGAGCAGCCGGTTGAGTTTGTCCAGGATGCGGTTCATCGCTTCGCCGTATCACGCCCCATTGCGCTTTGGTAGAGGCAAGGCGCGCCGCCGATTTCGGCGATTTCAAACAGGAAATTAGATAGTTAACTCACGCCCGCGGCAGCAGCAGGCTGGCGTCGCCATAGCTGTAGAAGCGATAGCCCGCAGCGATCGCATGGGCATAGGCCGCCTGCATCGTCTCCAGCCCCATCAGCGCACTGACCAACATGAACAAGGTCGAGCGCGGCAGGTGGAAGTTGGTCATCAGTCCGTCGATCGCCTTGAAACGATAGCCCGGGGTGATGAAGATCGCGGTGTCCCCCTCGAACGGCGCGATGACGCCATCGTCCCGTGCCGCACTTTCGAGCAGACGTAGGCTCGTCGTGCCGATCGCGATCACCCGGCCCCCGTTCGCGCGAACGGCGTTCAGCCGGTCGGCGGTCGCTGCGTCGATATGCCCCCATTCGGCGTGCATGACATGGTCGTCGGTGTCGTCGGCCTTCACCGGCAGGAAAGTACCCGCGCCCACATGCAGCGTCAGCGTCTCCGTCGCGATGCCCGCGGACGCGAGCGACGCGAGCAGATCGGGGGTGAAATGCAGGGCCGCAGTCGGCGCGGCCACCGCGCCGTCCTTGTCGGCGAACATCGTCTGATAGTCGCTGCGGTCGTCTTCGTCGGTCGGCCGCTTGCCCGCGATATAGGGCGGCAGCGGCATCGTGCCCGCGCGCTCGAGCAAGACCTCGACCGGCTCATCGCCGCCAAAGGCGAGGATGAAGCTGCCGTCGGCCAAGCGCTCTTCGGCGACCGCGGCGACATCGGAGCCGAAGTCGATCGTTTCGCCGACGCGCAGCCGCTTGGCGTTGCGCACGAACGCCTGCCAGCGGCGCAGATCGACACGCTTGTGCAGCGTCGCGCCGATCTTTGCCTCTCCCCGGCGCCCTTCGAGTTGCGCCGGGATCACGCGCGTGTCGTTGAAAACAAGGCAGTCGCCGGCACGAAGCCACGACGGCAGGTCGCGCACCCCGGCGTCGGCGATCGCGCCGCCGTGGACGACGAGCATCCGCGCCGCATCGCGCGGACGCGCGGGGCGAAGCGCTATGCGCTCGGGCGGAAGATCGAAATCGAAGGCGTCGACGCGCATGGCGCGCGCTCCGGGCTTACTGGCGGATCGGCGCGTTGAGCTGGTCGACCGTGACGTCGGCCGCCGGCGCGGCTGGCTGCGCCTCGGTCAGCGCCGACGCGGGCGGCATCGGCTTGTTGTCGGCGGCGACCGACATCTGGACGATACGCGACATCACCGCAGGCGGCTCGCCCCTCTGGATCGCGTCGATATATTGCATGCCCGACACGACACGGCCGAACGCGGTGTAGCGATGGTCGAGCGCGAAGCGCGGCTGGAACATGATGAAGAACTGGCTGTTCGCGCTGTCGGGGCTTTCGGCGCGCGCCATCGACAGCGTCCCGCGCAGGTGCGGCAGGTCGTTGAACTCGGCCTTGATGTCGGGCAGCTGCGAGCCGCCCGCGCCGGTCGCGGTCGGATCGCCCGTCTGCGCCATGAAGCCGTCGATCACGCGGTGGAACTTGATCCCGTCATAGAAGCCCGCGCGCGTCAACGTCTTCAGCCGCTCGACATGGTTGGGCGCGACGTTCGGATAGAGCTGGATGACCACGCGCCCGCCCGTCGAGAGGTCGAGGTTGAGCATATATTCGGGATTGTTGATATACTGATCCGCCGTCATCGCCGGGGCGGCGGGCGCCGCGGTCGCCGGCGCCGCGTCGGTGGTGGCGGGCGCCGGGGTCGGAGCAGGCGTATCGGCGGGCGGCGGCGTCTCGCTGGGCGCGGGCGCGGGCGCTTCGGTGCCCAGCGGCGCGGGTGCCGGCGGCACTTCCTGCGCCAGAACGGGGGTCGCAAGGCAAAGCGCCATCGCCGTCAGAACGAAGGAACGGGGGGGGAATATCATGCTGGATCGGCCTCTATCAAGATTCTGTATGCGCCCTGTCGGGGCGGCCTAGCGGGAAAAAGCTGAACGCTCAATGATTGGGATAGGCGACGGGGTCAGCCCTCACCTTGGCGTAGCCCGCGTTCGGATATCCGCTGCACCACCGCCTCGCGCACCGCGGGGGTTACGAACTTATGGATGTCGCCGCCGAAGATCGCGATTTCCTTGACCAGCCGCGACGCGATCGGCTGCAGCCCGACGTCGGCCATCAGGAAGACGGTCTCGATCCGGTCGTTCAATTGCTGGTTCATCCCCGCCATCTGATATTCATATTCGAAGTCGGCGACGGCGCGCAGCCCGCGCACAATGACGCCCGCGCCTTCGCGCTCCGCGAAATCCATCAGCAGCGAGTTGAAGCCGACGACACGGATGTCGCCGCCAATGCTCGCCACCTCGCGGCGGACCATCTCGATCCGCTCGTCGTCGTCGAACAGGGGTGATTTGGTGATGTTGGTCGTGACGCCGATGACCAACCGATCGACCAGTTTCGCGCCGCGCCGGATGATGTCCATATGACCGAGCGTGATCGGGTCGAACGTCCCCGGATATACCCCCACCCGCATCAATGGTCCCTTTCCACGACATAGCGTGCGATCGCGCGCAGCAGCGCCGCCTCCTCGCCGAAACCGCCGAGATGCGCGATCGCCTGATCGACCAGCAGCCGCGCCTGCTCACGCGCCCGCTCCAGGCCCATTAGCGTGACGAAGGTCGCCTTGCCCGCCGCCTCGTCCTTGTGGAGCGCCTTGCCCGCCAACGCCTCGTCGCCCTCGACATCCATGATGTCGTCGGCGATCTGGAACGCGAGCCCGATGTCGCGGGCATAGCCGCGCAGGGGCCGGCGTCCCTCGGCCGGAATGCGTGCGAGGATCGCGCCCGCCTCGACCGAGAAAGCGATCAGCGCGCCGGTCTTGAGCTGCTGCAACCGCGTGACGGTCGGCAGGTCGAAATCGGAGGTTTCGGCCGCAAGATCCATCATCTGCCCGCCCGCCATCCCCGCGGGACCGGCGGCGCGCGCCAGTTCGCAGCACAGCTCGGCACGAACAAAGGGGTCCGCATGGGTCGCGGGATCGCAAAGCCATTCGAAGGCGAGCGCGTGCAGCGAATCGCCCGCGAGCACCGCGGTCGCATCGTCGAACGCCTTGTGCACGGTCGGCTTGCCGCGTCGCAGATCGTCGTCGTCCATGCACGGCAAATCGTCATGGATCAGCGAATAGACGTGCATTGCCTCCACCGCTGCGCCGACGCGCAGGCTGATCGCGCGGTCCACATGGAACAGGTCGCCGGCCGCGCGCAAGAGCAGCGGGCGCAAACGTTTTCCGCCCCCGATGGCGGCATAGCGCATCGCCTCATAAAGGCGGCCGCGGGGATCGGCGGGCACCGCGATCAGACTGTCGAACAGCTGGTCGATCCCGGCTGCGACCTCCTCCTGCGCGAGACTGAGCAATGATGCGGATTCGACGACCGCCATCTGCGATCAACCCTCGCCGAAGGGGGCGGTTGCCGCCGCCTGTCCATCGGCGCCGAGGCTGACCTGTTCGATCCGCGCCTGTGCCGCGGCAAGCCGCGCTTCGCAATGGGCGCGGAGCGCGTGGCCGCGTTCATAGAGGGCAACCGATTTCTCGAGGCTAACATCGCCGCTCTCCAGGTGGCGGACGATGCTTTCAAGCTCGCCCATCGCGGCCTCGAACGACAGTGAAGAAATGGCAGGGGTGTCTGCGGTATCGGGCGTATCCGTCATCCGCCTGCTTTGGCCTCTTCGCCCCCCCTGGGTCAAGTGCGGTCGCGCGTGGTCGAACTTGACGTCGCGCCTTCACGCGATAACTTCGTGGCCCATGTTCATCGGGCATTTCGCACCGGCGCTCATTGTCGCTGCGCGGCCGAAGGCGGCGGGCCTCGGCACCCTGTTCGTCGCCGCACAACTGGTCGACATCGGCTTTGCCGCGCTTCTGATCTCCGGCGTCGAGGCGATGCGGATCGTTCCCGGAATCAGTGCGATGAACCCCATGGACCTCCATCACATGCCGTTCACGCACAGCCTGCTCGGCGCGCTGATCTGGGCGAAGATTTTCGGCGTGATCGTATGGTTCGCGACGCGGCGCAAGGAAGCCGCGATCGGCGCCGCGCTGGTGGTCGTATCGCACTGGTTCCTCGACCTGATCGTTCACATCCCCGATCTGACGCTGTTCGGCCTGCCGCCAAAGCTCGGTTTCGGGCTGTGGAATTATCCCGCCGCCGCGATGCCGCTCGAGCTCGCGCTGATCGGCGGCGCGCTCTTCTATTATGCCCGGCATACGCACGCTGCCGTGGGCGGCTGGCGGCTGTGGGTCCTCATCGCGTTGCTCGCGCTGGCGCAGGCGGTCGACTGGTTCGGGCCGAAACAGCTCGTCTATTCGCTGGCGATCCCGGCAACGATGCTCGGCGCCTATGCGTTGCTGGCAGCGGTCGCCGCCTGGGCGGGCGCGCCGCGCGAACCTGTCACTTCCGGAGCTGTTGCATGACGTTGCAAGCCATCGCCGCCTATATGGCGACCGCCATAGTCTTTGGGGCGCTCGACGCGTTGTGGCTGACCAAGGTCGGTCCGAAACTCTACCGGCCAGAGATCGGCGCGCTGCTCATGGACGGCTGGCGGCCGGCGCCGGCGCTGACCTTCTACGCGCTCTACATGCTCGGTATCCAGATTTTTGCAGTTCAGCCGGCGCTGGCGGCAGGCAAGTGGCAGGTCGCGGCGACTTATGGCGCGCTGTTCGGCTTCTTCTGCTACATGACCTACGACCTCACCAATCAGGCGACGATGAAGATCTGGTCGACCAAGGTGACGCTTGCCGACATCGCGTGGGGCACGTTCGCAACCGGCGTGGCGGCGGGCGCCGCGACATGGCTGGTGCTTACTTTCTTACCGCGCAGCGCCTGATCCGTTCGCTTAAGCGCAATCACGTTTCGAATTTTTGCAATTGCGCCGCGCCGCTGCGCGCCTCATGTTGCATCGCACAAGAAGAGAGGGGCTCGAAGGCAAGTTTTGTCTAACCACAAGGACTTGCACCATGAAAAAATTCTTCCTCCCAGCCCTCGCCCTGTTCGCGCTCGTGCCGGCCACCGCCCGCGCCGAGGAGCAAAGGTTCGAACATGACGGGCGTATCTACAGCTACACCGTGACGCAGGCCGACGGCTACCGCGTGATCAGCGGCATCGAGGAAAAGAGCGGCAAGCCGTTCAAGCTCCGTATCGGCGAACACCGCGTCCGCGGCACCGTCGGGTCGCAGCAGGTCAATTTCGCGCTGCGCGACGTCGATCCGGTGGTGAAGGTCACCATTCTCGCCTCGCGCTGACCCCTCTCTCCGACCGCAGACCCCATGGCGCTTTTCGCGTCATGGGGTCTGTTCGTTTTGCGCCTACATCGCTAAAGGCGCGCCATGACTCAGACCGCAACCGCGCCCGCCTCCGTCATCACCCCCGAGATCGTCGCCGAACACGGCCTCTCGCCGGAAGAATATGAGCGCGTCCTCGCCGCGCTCGGACGCGAGCCGAACCTCGTCGAACTCGGCATCTTCTCGGTCATGTGGTCCGAGCATTGCAGCTATAAAAGCTCGCGCATCCATTTGAAGAAACTGCCCACCGAGGCGCCTTGGGTGATCTGCGGCCCCGGCGAAAATGCCGGCGTCATCGACATCGGCGAAGGCCCGGACGGCAAGAAGCTCGCGGCGATCTTCAAGATGGAGAGCCACAACCACCCGTCGTATATCGAACCCTATCAGGGCGCGGCGACCGGGGTCGGCGGCATCCTGCGCGACGTCTTCACCATGGGGGCGCGCCCCGTCGCGAACCTCAACGCGCTGCGCTTCGGCCGCCCCGACCATCCGAAGATGAAGCACCTCATCTCGGGCGTCGTTCACGGCATCGGCGGTTACGGCAATTGCGTCGGCGTGCCGACCGTCGGCGGCGAGGTCAATTTCCACAAGGCCTATGACGGCAATATCCTGGTCAACGCGATGACCGTCGGCGTCGCCGAGCAGGACAAGATCTTCTATTCGGCCGCATCGGGCGTCGGCAATCCGATCGTCTATGTCGGCTCGAAGACCGGCCGCGACGGCATCCACGGCGCGACGATGGCGTCGGCGGACTTTGGCGAGGATGCCGAGGAAAAGCGCCCGACGGTGCAGGTCGGCGACCCCTTCACCGAAAAATTGCTGATCGAGGCGTGCCTCGAACTGATGGCGTCGGACGCGATCGTCGCGATCCAGGACATGGGCGCAGCCGGGCTTACGTCATCCTCGGTCGAGATGGCGTCGAAGGGCGGCGTCGGCCTCCACCTCAAGATGGACGATGTGCCCCAGCGCGAAACCGGGATGACAGCGTACGAGATGATGCTGTCGGAAAGCCAGGAGCGTATGCTCATGGTGCTGAAGCCCGGCAAGGAAGAGTTCGCCAAGGCGATCTTCCACAAATGGGAACTCGACTTCGCGGTCATCGGCTCCGTCACCGACACCGGCCGCATGGTGCTGGAGCATCATGGCGAGATCGTCTGCGACATCCCGCTCGCCCCGCTCGCCGACGACGCGCCGCTCTACGACCGCCCGCACGTTCCGACGCCCAAGAAGCCCGAACTGACCGGCGTCCCCGAAACGAAGGACGTCGCCGCCGACCTCAAGACTCTGATGGGCACGCCCGACATCGCCAGCCGCCGCTGGATCTGGGAGCAGTATGACAGCCAGGTCGGCGCCGACACGGTGCAGACCGGCGGCGACGCCGCGCTCGTCCGCATCCACGGCACCAACCGCGCGCTCGCGATGTCGACCGACTGCACCCCGCGCTATTGCTACGCCGACCCGCAAGAGGGCGGCAAGCAGGCGGTCGCCGAGACTTGGCGCAACATCAGTGCGGTCGGCGCGACCCCGCTCGCCATTACCAATTGCCTCAATTTCGCCAACCCGCAGCGTCCCGAGATCATGGGGCAGATCGTCGGCTGCCTCGACGGCATGGCAGAGGCGTGCCGCGCGCTCGACTATCCGATCGTCTCGGGCAACGTCAGCCTCTACAATGAATCGAAGGCGACCGGCGGCGGCAGCGCGATCCTGCCCACCCCCGCGATCGGCGGCGTCGGCGTCATCGAGGATCTGAACAAGGCGGTCGGCATCGGCTTCAAGCGGACCGGCGACATCGTGCTCGCGGTCGGCGAGCGTGCGGGGCATTTGGGCCAGTCGGTGTGGCTGCGCGAAATCCATGGCCGCGAGGAAGGCCCGCCGCCGCCGGTGAACCTGCGCTGCGAAAAGCGCACCGGCGACTTCATCCGCGGCGCCATCAACGCCGGCTGGATCACCGCCTGCCACGACGTCTCCGACGGCGGCATCGCGGTCGCGCTCGCCGAAATGGCGCTCAAATCGAACATCGGCGTGCTGGTCAGTGAAGAGCAGCCGTTCGGCGTCGCCGAAAGCTTCTTCGGCGAGGATCAGGGGCTGTATCTCGTCACCGTCTGCGACACCTGCCTCGCCGACTTCCTCGACGCCGCGGGCCGCGCCGACGTGCCGGTCGATCCGGTCGGCCGCACGATCAAGGACCGCATCGTCTTCGAACTCGCCGACAGCGACCATCAGGTGACGCTGGCCGAACTGCGCGAGGCGCATGAGGGCTTTTTCCCGAACCTGATGGGAGCCGACGCGGCGCTGGCCTGAGCCATAAGGCAACGCCAAAGCCGTTCGCCCTGAGCTTGTCGAAGGGCCGTACTTTCTTTAGCCGTAGCAAGGAAAGAGCGGTGCTTCGACAAGATCAGCACGAAGGGATAGGTGAAAGGTCCATGAGCATCCACATCGGCATCGGCGGCTGGACCTACGAGCCTTGGCGCGGCACCTTTTACCCGGACAAGCATCCGAAGAAACGCGAGCTCGAATATGCCGGTCAGCACCTGACCGGGATCGAGATCAACGGCACCTATTACAGCAGCCAGAAGCCCGAGACGTTCGCGGGCTGGGCGGCCGCGGTGCCTGAAGGCTTCAAGTTCAGCGTCAAGGCGTCACGCTTCACGACGAACCGTAAGGTGCTGGCCGACGGAGCAGCCTCGATCGAAAAATTCCTGACTCAGGGCCTCACTCGCCTCGGCGACCGGCTCGGCCCGATCCACTGGCAATTCATGGCGACCAAGAAGTTCGACCGCGACGATTTCGCGGGCTTCCTCGACCTGCTGCCCGACAGTCAGGACGGCCTCAAGCTCCGCCACGCGATCGAGGTCCGCCACGAAAGCTTCCGCGACCCCGCCTTCCTCGCCATGCTCCGCGAACGCAACATGGCGGTCGTCTACGCCGACAGCGACGAATTCCCCTGCATCGACGAACAAACGGCAGACTTCACCTACGCCCGCCTCCAGCGCAGCCAGGAGGATGTCGAAACCGGCTACGACGCCAAGGCGCTCGATAGCTGGGCGAAGCAGGCCAAGGACTGGGCCAAGGGCGACCGCGACGTCTTCCTCTTCTTCATCTCGGGCGCCAAGGTCCGCAACCCCGCCGCCGCGCAGGCGCTGATCGCGCGGCTGTGACCACAGGCTATTCGGGCACCCCGCTTGCGAAGAAGCTGTCGCTGAAGGACGGGATGAGCGCGTGGTTCCACGCGATGCCCGGCAGCTTGCGCGAAGAGATCGGGGCTGTGACGCTCGACGAACGCGACGCGCCCAAGGCGGGCCTGCAAGCCGCGCATATCTTCACCACCGAGCGCGCCGAGCTGGAAACTTTGCTCACCGACCTCCGCACCCTGATCTCCCCTGCAGGCTTCGTCTGGGTAAGCTGGCCCAAAAGGACGTCCAAGGTCCCGTCCGACATCACCGAGGACGTCATCCGCACCATCTGCCTGCCGATGGGCTGGGTCGACGTGAAGGTCTGCGCGGTCGACGCCACCTGGTCCGGCCTCAAGCTGATGATCCGGAAGGAACTGCGCTAAGAAATCCTCCCTGTGGCGAAGCCATGAGGAGGGGGACCGTCCGCGAAGCGGATGGTGGAGGGGCCAGCGACCTCGCGCCATAGCTCCTCCGTCAGCGCTTCGCGCTGCCACCTCCCCATCGCTCCGCGACAGGGAGGATCTTCAGGTTAAGCTGCCGCTGCCTTGGCTTCGAGGAAATTATACGGATCGATGCCGCGGCTACGGTAGGCCCGGTGCGCTTCCTTGTAGAGCGTCGGCTCGCCGATGCCGAGGCGCACACGCGCCGCATCGAGCGGTTCGGCGAGGAGCGCGCGGATATCCTGTTCGATGATCGCCTTCGCCGCCTTGCCGTGACGCTGACCCTGGCGGATCGCAGCTATCACCGGCGCGTCGCCCTTGACGCGGCGCCTCAGCTCATAGCCACCGGCATAGGCGATGAAGAAATTGCCGTAATTGCCCGTCTGGCCATAGGTGAAGCCGAGCACGCACTGCTCGCCGAGCGCGTCGCGGCCATAGCCGGTCAGGATATGGAACAGGTCGTGCGTGTCGCGAAGGCGGTTGGCGTACCACTGGATCTGGTCGTCGAACTTCGGGCGGCCCATCTTCTCGGCTTCGGCAACGAGGCCAGCAGCCGACAGCCCTTCGCGGCGCATGAAGGTCACATAAGCGTGGCCGACCGTGCCCTCGGGCAGTTCGTCGATCCAGCTGTGATCGTCGAGCAGGTCGGGCAGATAGGGTTCGCTTTCCATCAGCCGCTTACCCAGGTCGCTTTCGACGAAGGCGCGCGCATCGTCCATGAAACCCTTGCGCGGCAGATTCTCGAAAATGTGGAACACCTGTTCGGTGTCTTCCTTGTCCTTGATCAGCTTGCGGAAGTGGCGCAGCGCCTTCAGCGGACGGAATTTGGCCGGCTGGCGATCGGGATGGGAGAAGATGGTCGGGGTCATGGCGGGTCTCTTTAGCGAACTCGTGCGAATCATCTGATGCCGTGGAAATAGCATTACTGACACAGATGTCAATAACCACTTAATGGCGCGGAGAAACCGCTCGACGCCTGCCTGCGCCCACGATACGCCCTGCGCCTTGGCCGAAGGGGGAAACGGCATGGAAACGCATACCGGGGCGACACGCTACGAGAGCCTGGACGCGATCCGCGGGGTCGCAGTGATGGGCATATTGGCGATGAACATCGTCGCCTTTGCCCTGCCCTTCGCGGCCTATGTCAATCCGCTTGCGGGCGGGCCGGTCGGGGGGGGTGACCTTGCGACCTTCTTGTTCAACTTCCTGTTCATTGATTCGAAGATGCGCGGCTTGTTCTCGATGTTGTTCGGCGCAAGCACGCTGCTGGTGATCCAGAGCGCAGAGGCAAGCGGGCGCAGCGCCGCCGGCGCACATTATTCGCGCATGGCCTGGCTCGCGGTCTTCGGCCTCGTCCATTATTATTTCATCTGGTTCGGCGACATCTTGTTCCTCTACGCGGTTTGCGGCCTGCTGCTTTTCGCCTTCCGCAATTTGTCGGTAAAGGCGCTGCTGATCTGGGCTGCGGTCTTCTTCTTCATCGGCATCGGCTTTCTCGCGGCGGGCTGGGCGATGTTCGCGCTGGCCGAAGCGGGCCTGCTGCCGCCCGAGGCGATGGCGAAGGTGCAAGGCGACCTTGCCAAGATGAACGCCGATATGGGGCCAAAGGCCGCCAGCTATGCGCGCGAAGTCGCGTCTCATCTCGGTAGCTATGGCCATATCGTCGGAGAAAAGCTGGGCGACAAGATCGCTGAACCCTTTGTTCAGGCGCTGATGTTCCTGTGGGAAACGATGGGCCTGATGCTCGTCGGCATGGCGCTGTTCAAGCTGCGCATGCTGACCGGCGACTGGGAGCCGGCACGCTACCGCAAATGGGCGATCCGCGGCTTCCTGATCGGCGTCCCGCCGCTCGTCGGGCTCGCCTGGTATCAATATGCCAACGGGTTCAGCGCGGTTTCGACCTTCGGCGCTTCGCTGTCGCTTTCGGTGCCGTTCGACGTCGCGATGACGATCGGCTGGGCGGCGCTGATCATGCTGCTGATCAAGACTGCGGCAAGCGATGCTGTGCGCGCGCGGCTGGCGGCGACCGGGCGCATGGCCTTTACCAACTATCTGATGAGCTCGATCGTCATGACGACGATATTCTACGGCTACGGGTTCGGCCTGTTCGGCAGCATCGGACGCACCGCGCTCTATCTCTTCTGCTTCGGCATGTGGGCGGCGATGCTGCTGTGGTCGAAGCCGTGGCTCGACCGGTTCAACTATGGCCCGCTCGAATGGGTCTGGCGCAGCCTGTCGCGCGGCGAACTTCAGCCGATGCGAAAAGTCGTTCGGGCCTAAAAGCTGGCGGCGCGGCCGAAACCCGATGCCCGGCGCTGGACGAGCGGGTTCGCTTCGCGTTCGAGCGCGCCCAGCGTCTCCTCGAACAGCGGGCGCAGCGTCACGACGCGCGGCAGATATTCCTCGGGACTGATCTGTGCCTCGACGCAGTGGCGGCCGAACATTTCGATATCTTCGGCCAGCGCGCCGAGCTTTTCGCCGCCGAACTGGCGCGCCTCGCTCTTCAGCGTGTGCGCGGGCATGACGAGACCGCGCGCGTCGCGGGCGCGCATCGCCTCTTCGATCGCGGCAACCGACTTGATGCCGTCCTCGCGGAAATAGCCGAGAATCCGCACAAAAGCGGCGCCCAGCTGGGCGCGCGTTGCGCGGAATTCATCCCAATCGACCAGGATCTCGTCCAATTTTTGCGTCCCTCGGTGTTCAACTCGGTCTTGGTCCCTCACGACCCATGCCGAAAGTCGGTAAAAAAGAGGTTACGCCGGGACGATCTTGCAACAGAAGCCGCCCCATATTGGGTCAGTCGCGGAATACGCGCCACCGGTTCGTGCCAGCGTCGGTCAGCCCCCAGCCATGTTCGCCCGCCAGCGCCAAGACTTCGCGCCCCGCCTGCGGATCGTCGGCGAGCAGCAGGACATCGGCGCTTTCGCGCATCGCGCGCGCCAATCGCAGCGCCGGCCACGGACAGCGCATCCCGCGCGCATCGACGACGCGCGTCGGCGCGTCACTCGTCATAGGGATTGCGTGAGTTGCGGAAATTGAGCCGCACAGGCACGCCCTGGAAGCCCAGTTCCTTGCGCATTCCGTTGACCAGATAGCGCTCATAGCTGCCGGGAAGCGCGTCGGTGCGCGTGCCGAAGACGACGAAGGTTGGCGGGCGCGTGCGCGCCTGCGTGATATAGCGCAGCTTGATGCGCTTGCCGCCCGGCGCCGGCGGCGGATTGGTCTCAACCGCGCCCTCGAACCAGCGGTTGAGCTTCGCGGTCGACACGCGGTTGGTCCAGATCGCGCGCTGTTCGAACGCGACGCGCACCAGCGTGTCGATCCCCTTGCCCGTCGCGCCGGAAATGCTGAGCACCGGCACGCCCTTGACCTGGCTGAGCCCGTCGTCGAGCGCCGCCCGCACGCCGTTGTAGAGCGCCGACGGATCCTCGGCGACGTCCCATTTGTTGAGCGCGACGATCAGCGCGCGGCCTTCCTGCAGCACGCGGTCGGCGATGCGCAGGTCCTGCGCCTCCAGCCCCTTGGTGGCGTCGAGCAGCAACACGACGACCTCGGCGAAATCGACCGCGTGGAGCGCGTCGGCGACCGACAATTTTTCGAGCTTGTCGACGACCTTCGCGCGCTTGCGCATCCCGGCGGTGTCGAACAGCTGGATTTCGTGGACTTCGCCGTCGTCCTCCCACTGCCAGTCGACGCGGATCGAGTCGCGCGTGATCCCCGCCTCGGGTCCGGTAATCAGGCGATCCTCCCCGATCATGCGGTTGATCAGCGTCGATTTGCCCGCGTTGGGGCGGCCGACGATCGCCAGCTTCATCGGGCCGAGCGGTGCGTCTTCTTCCTCTTCGCCGCCATCTTCCCCGGAGAGGCCCGGCGGCGGCGCGACCTCGGCAGCTGCCTCGTCAAAACCTTCGACGATCGGGCGCAGCGCATCGAACAGATCGACGATCCCCTCGCCATGCTCGGCGCTGAAGGCGATCGGATTGTCGAAGCCCAGCGAATAGGATTCCAACAGGCCGTCTTCGCCCTGCTTCCCCTCGGCCTTGTTGACGAGCAGGATGATCGGCGTGTCCTCGCTCCGCAGCCAGCGCGCGATTTCCTCGTCGAGCGGCGTGACCCCGGCGCGGCCGTCGATCATGAACAAGGCCGCGTCGGCCTCGCGCACCGCTTTCTCGGTCTGGATGCGCATCCGGCCCGGCAGCGTCGCGGCATCCTGATCCTCGAACCCCGCGGTATCGACGATCAGAAATTCGAGGCCGAGCAGCTTCGCGTCGCCCTCGCGGCGGTCGCGCGTCACCCCCGGCTGGTCGTCGACCAGCGCCAGGCGCTTGCCGACCAGCCGGTTGAACAGCGTCGATTTGCCGACATTGGGCCGGCCGACAATGGCGATCGTTGCGGATCGCGGCATCTCTTAATCCCTGTATCTATCCGGGCGCCCCGGCCCGAACGCTTGTCAGCGCCAGGCCGTGAGACGTCCGTCGTCTGCCAGAATATACAAAATATTGTTCGCGACCACCGGCGACTGCGACAGCGACGATTTGAAGTCGGTCGTGCCGAGCAGGCTGCCGTCGGTCGGCGAGAATTCCTGCAACAGCCCTTCGCTGTTGACCGCGATCAGACGGCCGCCGGCGAGGATCGGGCCGGTCCAGCGGATCGGGTCCTTCTTCTTCTTTTCGGTCTCGACGCGGAAGCGCGCAAGCTGTTGCAACCAGCGGACCTTGCCCGTCGCGCGCGCGACGCAGAGCAGCTTGCCGTCATCGGTCATCGCATAGACCCATTCGCCGACCACATAAGGCGTCGAAATACCCGCGATCGAGATTTCCCAGCTGCGCTGGCCGGTCACGAGTTCGTAGCTCGCCATGCGGCCACCCTGCCCGAGCGCGAAGACCCGGCCGCGGTCGATCACCGGGTCGGCATCGACGTCGGTCAGGGTCGAGACCGACAGCGCCATCGAGGTACGCGCGAGGGCATCTTCCCAAAGGTCGCGGCCGTTTTCGTAACGATAGGCCTGCACCTCGCCCGACGAGAAGCCGGCGACGACGGTGCCCTGACCTGCCGCGGGCGACGCCGCGCCGAACACGCTGCCGGGCTCGAGCGACGCCGTCGCCTGCCACTGCACCGCGCCGTCGGCGGCGCTCAGCGCGAAAATCTGGTTATCCTGGCTGACGACGAAGACGTCGCCAAAGGCAATGGTGGGCGCACCGCGCAGCGGACCCGCGGGCTTCACCTTCCACAGCACCGTGCCGTCGGCGACGTTGAGCGCGGCGACATCGCCCGCACCGCTGGTCGCATAGACGACCGTGCCGTCGACACCGGCGCCGCCGCCGAACAGCGAATTCTTGTAATCCTTGCCCGTGCTGCCGATCGCGACGCTCCACAGCTTCGCGCCCGTGTCCGCGGCAAAGGCGGTGACGACCGCATCGGTATCGACGACGAACAGGCGATTGTCGGCGATGACCGGCGACGAGGCCAGGCGCTGCTTGTTGTTGCTGCCTGCGACGCTTGCTTCCCAGAGCTTCGCGCGCGTGGCGCCGAGCGCAGGGTGGCCCATCGATTTCGAGGCATTGCCGCCCGACTGTGCCCACGCAGCGTTGACCGCAGGCTCGGGCAACACGACCTCGATCGAAGCGGTCGCCGGATCGACCTTGATGCTGTTGTCGTTCGACAGGATCGACACGCGGTCGCCGACCGTCGGGGTCTTGGGTCCGCCATTGCCCTTGAACGCGCCGCAACCCGCGAGCGACAGCGCGACCATCGCCGTCGCAGAAATCACAAAATGCCGTTTCCGCATGTTACTTGGCTTCCTCAGTCTTCGCGGCCGCCGCTGCGCCCGGCGTGCCTTTCTGGTTTTCGGTGGGGGCTTCACTCGCCCGGTCGACCACGGCATCGACGCCCAGCATGCCGGCCATCTGGACACTGCGTGACTGCAGCCCCCTGCCGACATTCTTCATCCGGGCGATCTGGCCATAGAGCGCGCCGGCACGGTCATACTGGCCGAGCTGATAATAGGCCGTCGCCGACATTTCGGCCGCGGTCGGGAACCAGCTCGATACCGGGTCCTTCGCATCGACGATCGGCTTCAGGCGCGCGATCACCGTTTCGGGCTTCAGCGTGTCATATTCGAAGGCGGTTTGGCGAAGGAGCGCGAGGTCACGGATCGACTGGTCGAGCTTCGTGTCGCTCGCGACCTGGGCCATCAGCGCCGCCGCGCCCTTCAGGTCGTTCGCCTGCGCCTTGACATTCGCCTGCTGCATCAGCGACGCCGCGCGATAGGCGGGGTTGCCTGCATCCTCCAGCTTCTTGAGCTCGGCGACGGCGGCAGTGGGCTGGCTCGCCACTTTCTCGAACGCCGCGATCATCGCTTCGGCCTTTTCGCCGCGCGCCTGATCCTGGCGGTGTCCCCAATAGAGATAGCCGCCGAACGCGAGCAGCCCGGCAACAACCGCGCCGAGAATCCAGCGGCCGTAATTCTGCATGATATTGTCGAGCTGGTCCTTGCGGACCGCTTCATCGACTTCCTGCAGCAGCGCCGCGTTGTTGTTCGGGCTCAGCGCCACTCAAACCTCCATAAACTCAAACCGGCCCCGCACATGCGGCGAGACCGGCCGCTTCCTTAGCGGCGGCGCCGGGAAAGGCCAAGCGATTCACCGTGTGCGATATTTGAGACAATAATTTGCCCGTCATCCCGCGTGGATCTGATCCTCGGTCGGGAATGAACGGGACCTGACTTGGTCGGCATAGTCCTTGACCGCGCTTTCGACCTCGCCCGCCATATTGCCGAAGCGCTTCACGAACTTGGGCACGCGTTCGAACATGCCCAACATGTCGTCGGTGACGAGCACCTGACCGTCGCACTGCGCCGACGCGCCGATCCCGATCGTCGGACAGGCGACCTTCCGGGTGATCTCGATCGCGATCGATTCGAGCACGCCCTCGATGACGATCGAGAAAGCGCCGGCCTGCGCCACTGCGACCGCGTCCTCGACGATCGAGCGCGCTTCTTCTTCGCTCTTGCCGCGCACGCCATAGCCGCCGAGAATGTTGACCGCCTGCGGGGTCAGCCCGACATGGCCCATCACCGGAATGCCGCGTTGGGTCAGGAACTCGATCGTCGGGGCGAGCACCTTGCCGCCCTCGACCTTCACCGCCGCCGCGCCGGTTTCCTTGAGCAGCCGTGCAGCGTTGTCGAACGCCTGCTGCGGGCTGCCCTCATAGCTGCCGAAAGGCATGTCGACGATGACCGCGGCATGATAGCTGCCGCGCACAACAGCGGCGCCATGCAGCGCCATCATGTCCATCGTCACGCCGACCGTGTGCGGCAGGCCGTAAATGACCTGAGCCAGCGAATCGCCGACAAGCAGCATGTCGCAATGCGGATCGAGCAGCTGCGCCATGCGGACGGTGTAGGCGGTCAGCATGACGATCGGTTCGCCGCCCTTGCGCTGGCGGATGCGCGGCACCGTCAGGCGCTTCATTGGCTGCGGCGTCGGGTTGGCGCGGCTCGTCGAGGTGTCGAGCGTCAGCGTTTTCGGGATCGTGGACATGGCGCGGGGGCTTAGCGGTTAAACCCCCGCCGCGAAAGCGCGAAGCAAGGCCGAGTAAACTATGCTTGACTCAATGTCTGATATTGTTAACATTGCGTCATATAGAACGAACATCGGAGATCTTTACATGTCATTTCGGGAAAAGACCCACTAGGCGGCCTTCATCGGGATTCTCGCCGCCTTCGGCTGGTATTTCGCCGCTTATCCCTGGCACAAGGTCGATACGGCGGAGGGCGTCGGCGCGGTGGCGTGGATGCTGGTGCCGGTCACGATCATCATCATCGTGGCGATGGCGGCAACGGCCGCCTTCTTCGCCATTCGTGCGCCCAAGGAAGTCCATGTAAAGGAGGATGAGCGCGAACGCGGCATCCACCTTCGCGGCACCCATCTCGCTTATTATCCGCTGGTGCTCGGCTGTTGGGCCAACATGATCGCCATATTCTATCGCTTCACCCCGGGCGTCTATCTCAACATGCTGATCGCCACCGTCGTGCTGGCCGAACTGGTCCGCGTCGGCGCGCAGCTCTATTATTACCGCCGGGGATATTGACCGGTGGCGCTTCCCTTCACCAATGACATCCGCACTCTGCGCTTCCTCGCCGGCGAAATGACGCAGGCCGAGCTCGGCGATCGCGTCGGCGTCACCCGCCAGACGATCGCGGCGATCGAGCAGGGCAAATATTCGCCGTCGCTGGAGGTCGCATTTCGTATCGCGCTGGCGTTCGGCAAGCCGCTGGAGGCGGTGTTCCTGTGGGACGACGGCCAGGATGAACGGTAGCCAGATGCCCACTTTGGCGTGGGGATCACATCAGCCAGGTCCGCTACCGGCCGAAACCGGTCAGGGGGCAAATCGAACCGCGCTCATCGTTGCGCCGCTCTCGTCACCACCACCGCCTCGCGCGGATTGTCGCTGAACAGGCCGTCGATCCCGGTCGCCAGATAAGCGTTTATCTCGGCCGCCAGATCGCCATGCCCCGCCGGGTTCACTCCGCCCTTGTCGCCGAGCGGCAGGAAATAATTTTCGCGGCGAAAGGTCCAGGGATGGACCTTGAGCCCCGCCGCATGCGCATCGCGGACGAGGCCGGTCGGATCGCCGAGCGTCCCGAGCGCGCCGCGCGGGATGACCATCGCCTTGTTCGGGCCGATGCCGTCCGCATAGGTCGCGATCGCCCTTAGCCCGGCCGGCGACGCCATGGCGGCATAGCTGGCTTTCGGATCGTCGGCGGGTCCGCCTTCGCCGTCGATCAGCTGGATCAGCGGCAGGTCGCTCTTGGCGCGGATCGCTTTGAGGTTCGCAACTTCGAAACTCTGGATGAAGACCGGCGCCCGGCGGCCCTTGTAGCCATATTTGTCGAGGATCGCGAGCAAGGCCGCTTCGTGCGGCAGTCCGATCGCGGCGAAATAGCTCGGATGCTTGGTCTCGGGATAGACGCCCACCGGCTTCGCCCGATCCTTGTTGACCTCCGCCAGCAGGTCGAGAATCTCGGCGAAGGTCGGGACGGCATATTGTCCGTCATATTCCGTCGATCGCAACTTCGGCAGCCGCTCCTTTGCGCGCAGAGTCTTGAGTTCGGCGAGCGTGAAATCCTCGGTAAACCAGCCGCTGACTTCGACGCCATCGATCGTCTTCGTCGCTTTGCGCGACGCGAATTCGGGATGATCGGCGACGTCGGTCGTTTCCGAAATCTCATTCTCGTGCCGCGCGACAAGGACGCCGTCCTGGGTCAGCACAAGATCAGGTTCGATGAAGTCGGCGCCAAGATCGATCGCGAGCCTGTATGCCGCCAGCGTATGCTCGGGCCGTTCGCCCGAGGCGCCGCGGTGCGCGATGACGATCGGCGGCTGGCCGTCGAGGGTCGGCTGCGCCGCCATCGGTTTAGCGCCGCAGCCGGCAAGCAGCAGCGGCAACAGGACCGCGCGCCACAACGTCATGCAAAACGCTGCTGCCAGTCATCGGCGGCGAAGCCCACGCCGAGCCCGGCGGCGCTTTCGACGACCGGGCGGCGAATCATTGCGGGCTGATCGAGCATCAGCGCCTTCGCCGATGCCGCGTCCAGCCCTGCCTTCTTATCGTCGGGCAGCTTGCGGAAGGTCGTGCCGCTCTTGTTGAGCAGCTTTTCCCAGCCGAGCGCGTCGATCCAGCCTTGGAGCTTCGCGGGCTCCAGCCCGTCCTTGCGGAAATCGTGGAAACTGTACGCGACGCCATGATCGTCGAGCCAGCGACGCGCCTTTTTCACCGTGTCGCAGTTGGGAATGCCATAGAGAATCGTTGCCATGCCTTCAGGATAACGGGGGTCTTTCGGCAATGCGAGCGTTTGCGCTCGCAAGTTTTCCGCGCATGGCCCGCGCAAAGCCTTCGTGCAGCGCACCGGCGACCTCGGGATGAGCGGCCAGATAGGCGCGAAGGCCGGCCGCGGGGATGAACCACAGCCGGGAATTGCTGGTCAGCAGGACGGTGCCCGTCGCATGCGTCTCGTCGAGCACCGTCGCCTCGCCGATCAGCGCGCCATCGGCGAGCGCGCCGACGTCGGCGCCGTCACGGTGGATGCTCGCGGTGCCCTGCGCGAGGTAGAACAGACAGGGCGCCGCCTCATTCTCGCGGATCAGCACCTCGCCGCGCTTTGCCGAGATCCAGTGCCCCTGGTCGATCAGAGCGCGCGCGTTGGCCGGGCTCAACCGTTCGAAATGCCGGTCGCGAAGCTCCCGCTCCTCGGCATTGAAACTCACTTTGGCTTTGGCGAGCCACAGCCGTGTGATGAGGCCCAGATTGACGAGCAGAATGGCGAGGATGAGCAGAGTATAGCCCGGGCCGCTCCAGCCGAAGATCGCCACGGGTAGCGCCAGCAGCGCGGCGATGGCCAGCCCCAGCCGGACATGATCGACGCGCACGACCAGGCTCGCCGCAAGCAGCACCATGAGCGCGCCATAACCAAACCAAGCCGGATCGAAATTCGCCATAGAATTTCTTTTTTGCGTCGCGGTCCCCGATTGGACCACTAGCGGCATAACGTTACCGATTGCAGAATGCCTTGGTCCCTGCGCCCCTTTTTTGGACCGACTTGAGCAATAAACTAACATTTTCGGTCCGGTGAGTGAAGCAAATGTGCATTTGGTTGCACTTGAAACTAATTTTCAGTGACTTGCGTCCCGCGCCCGTTCGCGCCATGGCGGCGCGCGATTCGCATTTTTGCTCCGAAACACGTAGAAGACCCCTGTTATGACTCAGATTTGGCAGCCGCACAGCTGGCGCTCGCACGAAGCCCGCCAGCTCCCGACCTACTCCGACGACGCAGCGCTCGCCGCGGCCGAGAAGGAACTTGCCGGCTATCCACCGCTTGTCTTTGCGGGCGAAGCGCGTGACCTCACGACCGATCTCGCGCGCGTCGCCGAGGGCAAGGCGTTCCTGCTTCAGGGCGGCGACTGCGCCGAAAGCTTCGCCGAATTCCACCCGAACAACATCCGCGACACCTTCCGCGTGCTGCTCCAGATGGCGGTCGTGCTGACCTATGCGTCGAAGATGCCCGTGGTGAAGCTCGGCCGCATGGCGGGCCAGTTCGCGAAGCCGCGCTCGGCCGATATGGAAGAGATCGATGGCGTCTCGCTGCCGAGCTATCGCGGCGACATCATCAACGATATCGCTTTCGAAGCGGCAGGGCGCGCGCCCGACCCGCAGCGGATGGTCAAGGCGTACAACCAGTCGGCGGCGACGCTCAACCTGCTGCGCGCCTTCGCCGGCGGCGGCTATGCCAATCTGCATCAGGTCAACGCCTGGACGCACGACTTCATGGACCGCAGCCCTTGGGCCAAGAAATATCAGGAAACCGCCGCGCGCATTTCCGAAGCGCTCGCCTTCATGGAAGCGTGCGGCGTGACACCCGAAACGGTCCCGCAGATCAAGGGCACCAGCTTCTACACCAGCCACGAGGCGCTGCTGCTCCCCTATGAGCAGGCGCTAACGCGGCAGGACAGCCTGACCGGCGGCTGGTACGGCCTGTCGGGCCATTTCCTTTGGATCGGCGACCGCACCCGCTTCGAGGGATCGGCCCACGTCGAATATCTCCGCGGCGTCGGCAATCCGATCGGCATGAAGTGCGGCCCCAGCCTCGAGCCCGACGTGCTGCTGCGCCTGCTCGATACGCTGAACCCGCACCATGTGCCCGGCCGGATGACGCTGATCACCCGCTATGGACACGACAAGATCGAGGCACATCTGCCGAAGCTAGTTCGCGCGGTGAAGGCGGCGGGCCACCCCGTCGTCTGGTCGTGCGACCCGATGCACGGCAATGTCATCAAGACGAACAACGGCTACAAGACGCGCCCGTTCGAGCGCATCCTCGCCGAAGTGCGCGGCTTCTTCGCCGTGCACCGCGCCGAGGGCACGCATGGCGGCGGCATCCATATCGAGATGACCGGCCAGAACGTTACCGAATGCACTGGCGGCGCGATGGACGTGACCCAGATGGATCTGGCTGATCGCTATCACACGCATTGCGATCCGCGCCTTAATGCCGGGCAGAGCCTCGAACTCGCGTTCCTTCTGGCCGAGATGCTGAATCAGGAAATGTCGGAGCGCGCCAAGCAGGCGGCCTGATTTTCTAGCGTCGCCCCCGCGAAGGCGGGGGCCGTTGAGTTGTGTAAACCGACAGCGGCCCCCGCCTTCGCGGGGGCGACGATCATGGATTCCCCGGCCACGCCTTCGTGTCGGCGAACACGCGCCCGAGCGCGACGTGCAGGTCGGCATCCTCGGCCGCCCCGCCGAGCGGCACCTTGTCCGAAAATTCGTCGGCCGGATCATGATAATCGCTGCCGAGGAACTTCTCGAGCAGCGGCATGTCGGAGAAGCTGCCGCCGACCATCAGCGAGGTGACGCCCTTGGCGCCCAGCGCCCAGCCGTCCTGCCGCTGAACGAAGGCGTCGGCCTCGCCATCCTCGTCGAGCTTGCGACCGAGTTTGGTCGCGACATCGCGCACCACCGCGTCATAGGCCGGCTTGCCGCGCCCGATCGTCGCAACGGGCGTGCCGCGCGGCGAAATCGCAATCGTGTCGATGTTGAGCGCGACGGTGATGTCGGCGAGCGGCACGACCGGATTCGCCGCAAAATAATGCGCGCCGAGCAGGCCTTTCTCCTCGGCGGTGGTCGCCATGAAGTAAATATCGCGATCGGGGCGTTCGCCGCCGGCGAGCCGCTTGGCGACCGCGGTCAGCACCGCAATGCCGCTCGCATTGTCGACCGCGCCGTTGCAGATGCGATCGGCCGCGCCTTCCGGAGCGCAGATGCCGAGATGATCCCAGTGGCCGAGAAACAGCACCGCCTTGCCGTCGGGCTTCGCGCCCGGCAGCTTGGCGACTATGTTGTTGCTTTGATAGGCGCGCACGGTCGAGGTCGTCGCCAGGTCGGCGGTCGCCGGCAGCGCCCAGCCCTTGTAATCGGCGGCCTTCGCCGCCTCGCGCAGCGCGGCGCCGTCCTGCCCGGCCTTTTTGAAAAGCTCGTCGGCCGCGGCGGGCGACAGGAAGCCGGTCACCGGCGCACCGACCTTTCCCGATTCGAGCCGCGTCGTCTTGCCGCCGAGCGAATGCTGGACCTGATCCCACAGGGCCGCATCGGTCGCGACCACCAGCACCGCCGACGCGCCGGCGTCGGCAAGCAGCTGGCGGCGTTCGCGATAGCGCGGCAATTTATCGCCGAACGGCGCATTGTCGTAGAGCATGACCGCAAGCTTGCCGGCGACATCGGCATTCACCTTGCCCGCGCCATCAACGCCATAGCCGACGAACACGACCGGCAGCTTCGCCAGCGCAGCCGACGCGTCACGCCCGGTCAGAATGATGCCGTCGTCGCCGAACGCGACGTCGCGGCCTTTGACGTTGAACTTTGCGGTCCCGCCGAGCGCCTGCGTCTCGATCAGTGGCACGCCCTGCAGCCAGGGCGTGACGCTGCCCGGAACGGGTGTAAGGCCGAACTTCGCCCATTCGCCGACGATATAGGCGATCGTCCGATCCTCGCCCTCCGTACCGGGCCCGCGCCCCTCGAACGCGTCGCTCGCCAGGACCTTGATATGCTCGGCGAGTTCGGCCTCGGTGACCGGCGCATCGCCCTTGGCGAAGGCAGCGGGGGCGGTGGAGGCGACGAGGGCGATTGCCGCGACGGCGGCGCTGAAACAGGTCATTTTCATGGGCGCGCGCATCGCATTTCCGCTGCAAGCAGGCAAGGCGCGTTCGTCGAACGACGAACGGCGGCATTCATCTCCCCTCCCCCCTTCGGGAGGGGTGGATTACTTCTTGGCCCGCTCCAGCAGCGCACGCGCCGCGGCGACGTGCATATCCTCGATCATCCGCCCGTCATGGCGCTGGGCGCCGCCGGTGGCGGCTGCAATCAATGCCTCGGCAGCCGCAATTTCGCGCTCCGATGGGGCAAAGGCAGCGTTGCACGGGTCGACCTGCGACGGGTGGATCAGGCTTTTGCCGTCGAAACCCAGCCGGCGCCCCTCGGCGGCTTCGGCGGCAAAGCCCGCGGCATCGTCGATCGCATTATAGACGCCGTCGAACGCCCAGACGCCCGCGGCGCGCGCGGCCAGCACGATCGCCTGGATCGCATGGCTCATCGCACTGCGGTCCATGCCGTCGGGCAATTTCAGTTCGTGCGCCAGATCATTGAGCCCCGCGATCAGCCCCGTCACTGCCTGATCGGCGGCAATGTCGCGCGCAGCATAAATGGCGACCGGAGTCTCGATCATCGCGAGGATCGGCACCCCGAGGCCGCGCACCGGTTCCAGATCCGCGACCGCATCGACCTTGGGCAACACCACCGCGTCGATCGCCAGCCCGTACAGCGCCGCGATATCGGCCTCCTGCTCCCAGCTGCCGGTCGCGTTGACGCGCACCGCGACGCGCTTGCCGGGATAGCCCGCCTCGACCGCATTTCGCATCGCCGCCCGCGCCTCGATCTTGCGATCCGCGGGAACCGCATCCTCCAGATCGATGATCAGCAGATCAGCGGCGAGCCCCTGCGCCTTTTCGAGCGCGCGGGCGTTCGATCCGGGGACATAGAGCAAGGAGCGGGGCGGATAGTCACTTGGCGTCATGCGCTTTTCTGTGGCGCAGACGGGCCATTGCCGCAATAAGGAAGCGGGTTTGCAAATGGCAATTTTGCGATGAGGGGATGATCGATGGAATTCGCGCTTGCGCTGGTGGTTCTGGCTCTGGTGTTCCTGATCTGGGCGCTGACGCCCGTCCGGCAGGGCTATGCCTATACGATCGAGCGCTTCGGCCGGTTCACGCACACCGCGCAGCCGGGGCTCAACTTCATCATGCCGATCTTCGACCGCGTCGGTCGCAAGGTGAACATGATGGAGCAGGTGCTCGACATTCCGGGCCAGGAAATCATCACCAAGGACAATGCGATGGTCGCGGTCGACGGCGTCGTCTTCTTCCAGGTGCTCGACGCCGCCAAGGCCGCGTATGAGGTCAGCGATCTGTATCTGGCGATCATGAACCTGACGACGACGAACCTGCGCACCGTCATGGGTTCGATGGACCTCGACGAAACACTGTCGAAGCGCGACGAGATCAACACCCGCCTGCTGCACGTCGTCGACGATGCGACGACGCCATGGGGGGTCAAAATCACCCGCGTCGAGATCAAGGACATCCGCCCGCCCGCCGACATTTCGAATGCGATGGCGCGGCAGATGAAGGCCGAGCGTGAAAAGCGCGCCAACATCCTCGAAGCCGAGGGCATGCGCGCATCGGAGATCCTGCGCGCCGAGGGTGAAAAGGCCGGTCAGATCCTGCAAGCCGAGGGTCGCCGCGAGGCCGCCTTCCGCGACGCCGAAGCGCGCGAACGCGAAGCCGAGGCCGAGGCCAAGGCGACGCAGATGGTGTCCGACGCCATCGCCAGCGGCAACGCGCAGGCGATCAATTACTTCATCGCGCAAAAATATGTCGAGGCGGTCAGCCAGTTCGCCACCAGTCCCAACGCCAAGACGATCCTGTTCCCGGTCGAGGCGACGCAGCTGATCGGGACGCTGGGCGGCATCGGCGAACTCGCGCGCGACGCGATCGAACGCAAGACGGGGGCCTGACATGCCCGACTTCATCGCCAATATGGAACCGCATTGGGCGTGGCTCTCGCTCGGCGTGCTGCTCGCCGCCGCCGAGATCGTCGCGCCGGGATTCTTCCTGATCTGGGTCGGCGCCGCCGCGGTCGTCACCGGCGTCATCGCCTGGGTCGTGCCGCTCAGCATTCCGTTCCAGCTGGGCATCTTCGCCGTGCTGGCTTTCGTCGCGCTTTATGGGGGGCGCCGCTGGCTGAAGGCGAACCCGATCACCACCACCGACCCGCACCTCAATCAGCGCGGCGGCCGCCTCGTCGGCGAGGTGCTGACGGTGACGAAAGCGATCGAGGACGGCCGGGGCCGCGCCAAGGTCGGCGACGGCGAATGGCCGGTGCGCGGGCCTGATGTAGCCGAAGGCACCAAGGTTCGCGTCGTCAGCGCCGACGGCGGCGTGCTGGTGGTCGAGCCGGCTTAACCGCCCTTCGGCCGCGAATAGATCGCGACCACATGCCCCAGCGCATCGCTGTCGCCGATCCGCCGGAAACCTAGTTTCGCCGACACGCGCTCCGACGCCTCGTTGCCGAGGTCGATGATGCAACGCACTTCGGCCGCATCGAGATTCGCGTCGGCCCAGCCGAGCGCCGCGGTCATCGCCTCGGTCGCATAGCCCGCGCCCCAATGGTCGGCGTCGAACGCCCAGCCAGCCTCGGGCACGCCCTCAAGCTCCGGGATGCCGCGGCAGAAATAGCTGAGCCCCCCCATGCCGATCAGCGCGTCGCTGCCCTTGTCGGCGAACACCCAATAGCCGAAACCCATCACTGGCCAGAGCCCAGCGGAACTCAGGAACTTCCCCCAGCTGACATCGGGCGCGCGCGGTTCGCCGCCTATGAAGCGCGTGACGCGCTCGTCGGCCCACATTGCGATATGCACATCCTTGTCCGAATAGCGCATCGGGCGGAGGCGGAGGCGGTCGGTCTCGATCGTCGGGGGTGCGGTGAACATGGCGCCGACATGGCGCAAGGTCCGGGCGCCGGTCAATCCGGAACCAGGAAATGGTCGAACAGGTCGTGCAGCACCGCCTTGCCGTCGACCTGCGGCTTTGCGCGCATCACCGCAAGCGTATCGACGCGCCCCAGCACTTCGACGTGGCGCAGCGCGACATGATAATGCGGGCGGTCGAAGAAATCGTGGAACAGCAGCAGGCAGTCGGGCTTGCAGTGGATCACCGACTGGAGCAGGCAGGCGACGCGGAAGCGGCCATCGACCAGCACCGCATCGGGACTGCCCTGGAGGCGGCGCCAGACGCCGACATGATAGCGCGGCCAGTCGGCGAGCCGACTCGCGTCGGCGGGATAACCCCATTCTTTCGTCGGGCCGATGTCGGCATGGAAGGGCGTAAAATCGATCGCCGCGCGCGCGAGATTGGTGCCGACATGGGCGAGCCATTCGGAATCGCTGTCAACGCTGACGAGCCGCTTCACCTGCCGCGCCGCTATGAGCGTGCTGCCCCCGCAGCCGAATTCGAGCAGCGAATCGCGCCCCGCGAGTTGCAGTTCGAGTTGCGTGATCTCCGCCGCCGACATCTGTGCCTGCATGACGTCTCCCCTGACCCGCCGTCAGGGTATGGGAGATGCCCGGACACGTCCAGCCCGCGCGCAGGCCCCGGAGACAGGGAGAGAGAGAACCGCTCCGGAGACCCGCTCGCGCGAGAGCTGAAGATCAGGCCGCGGCCACCGCGAATTCGGGTGCGGAGGACTGCGCCGGCATCACTGCGTCGGCATAGTCGCTCTCATATTTCTCGATGAGCGCGCGGTCGTCATGGTTCCACGGGTGGAAGCCCGGCATGAAATAAGCGAGCCAGGGCAAGAAATTGCGGCGGAGGATCCCCGGCGAGCCGAGCAGATACCACCAGATGCGCGCGGTGACGCGCCAGCCGCTCAGGCCGTCCTGCCGCAGCAGCGCCTTCATCCCCTTGACGCGGCGCGGCCAGAAACGCGTCGTGACGAGCAGCATCATCAGCGATTTGGCACGCCAGCGGCGGAAGCGGCTCCAGTCCTTGGTCGCGTGCAGCCAGGTGTCGTAGGCGACGCCCTTATGCTCGATCTCCTCGATCGCATGCCATTTCCACAGCGCCGCCCATTCCGCTTCGGCGCCCTCGTACATCTTGGGGTCTTTCAGCATCACCGCCGCCATCATCGCGGTGTAATGTTCGAGCGCGATCGTCGCCATCAGGTTGACGATCGGCGGACGCGCCTTGATCAACGCCATCACCTGGTCGACGTCGCCTTCGAGTTCGCTAAGGTCATAGCCGGCTTCGGCCGCCTTCTTGTTGAACACGACATGTTCGCGGCTGTGGATCACTTCCTGCTGGGTGAAGGCGCGGATTTCGCGCGCCAGCTTGTCGGACACGCCTTCGCGGTGCGCCTTCACCGCCTCGATGAACATCGCCTCGCCCTTCGGAAAGGTCACCGACAACGCCGTGTGGAAAGCGGAGGCGATGGGGTCGCCGTTCAGCCACCAGCGGCCCTGTTTGTCGTCGCGGCCGAAGCGGACGTCGCGCGGCGTTATCGTAAGGTCATCCGGGGTCGGGGAGAGCGAAAGGCTGGACATCTGATCCTCACCGTCGGAAAGGGGTTAAGGGACGTGGGGACGTCCTGTGGGGCAAAGTTAAAGGTAACTTACAGTGGTGTCAATAGCAGTCAAAAAGCGGCTGAGTCCCGAGGAGAGCCGGGCGGCCGCGCTCGAGGCGGCGCGCCAGATTCTGATCGAGAGCGGACCGCAGGCGGTGACGCTGAAGGCGGTCGCGGCGCGGGTCGATCGCACGCACGCCAACCTGCTGCACCATTTCGGCAGCGCCGCCGGATTGCAGCAGGCGCTGATCGAAAAAATGGCCGCCTTCATCACCACGACGATCCGCGAGACGGTGTTTCGCCAGCGCGCGGGCGACCAGAATCCGCGCGAAGTCGTCGACCTGGCCTTCGATGCCTTCGACACCGGCGGCGCCGGCGCCCTGGCGAGTTGGATGATCCTGTCGGGGAACGAGAATGCGCTCGACCCCATCCTGAAGGCGATCCACGACCTCGTCGAGGAACTGCGCGAAAACCACAGCGAGGACGAAGCGCCGATCGAGGACGAGACGATGCAGCTCGTCCTGATGGCGCTCGGCGACGCGCTGTTCGGCGGCCCCCTGTCGCGCGCGCTCGGCGTGCCGCGCAGCCGCGCGCGCGAGATCGCACTCGAATCGATGCTGGCGCACGGGATCGGCCGGCGGGGCTGACGGGCATCCTCCACAAATCATCGTCCGCCACAAATCATCGTCATCCCGGACTTGATCCGGGATCCATTCACGCCGGGCCGGAATGATGGATCCCGGATCAAGTCCGGGATGACGGGGGTGGGGAAACGAGTTGCCTGCCTTCGCAGGGGCGCAAGCGGTGGGCGAAGCCCTAGCCAAACCGCGCCTTTCCCCCTAAAGGCGCCCGATGCATTTCCTCGATCAAGCCAAGATTTTCATCAAGTCCGGCGACGGCGGCCCCGGCGCCGTGTCGTTCCGGCGCGAAAAATATATCGAATATGGCGGCCCCGACGGCGGTAACGGCGGCAAGGGCGGCGACATCATCTTCGAAGCCGTCGCCGGCCTCAACACGCTGATCGACTTTCGCTATACCCAGCATTTCAAGGCGAAGCGCGGCACCCCCGGCGCGGGCCGCGACCGCACCGGCGCGGGCGGCCCCGACCTCGTCATCCAGGTGCCGATCGGGACCCAGATCCTCGACGACGACGAGGATCGCAGCCTGCTTGCCGACCTGACGAAAGAGGGCGAGCGCATTGTCTTTCTGCGCGGCGGCGACGGCGGGCGCGGCAACGCCAGCTACAAGACGTCGACCAACCGCGCCCCGCGGCAGCACGGCCCCGGCTGGCCCGGCGAGGAAGCATGGGTGTGGCTGCGCCTCAAGCTGCTCGCCGACGCAGGCCTCGTCGGCCTGCCCAATGCCGGCAAATCGACCTTCATCAACGCGGTGACCAACGCGCAGGCCAAGGTCGGCGCCTATGCCTTCACCACGCTCCGCCCCCAGCTCGGCGTCGTCAGCCACAAGGGCCACGAGTTCGTCATCGCCGACATTCCCGGCCTGATCGAGGGCGCCGCCGACGGCGCCGGGGTCGGCGATCGCTTCCTCGGCCATATCGAACGCTGCCGCGTGCTGCTCCACCTTGTCGATGCGAACGACACCGACGTCGCAACGAGTTATCGCATCGTCCGCGACGAGCTTGAAGCCTATGGCGCCGACCTGATCGACAAACCGGTGATCGTCGCGCTCAACAAGATCGACACGCTCGACGACGAACTGATCGCCGCGCTGTCGGCCGAACTCGAAGCGGAAAGCGGGCATCCCGTAATGGCGCTCTCGGGCGCCAGCGGCGTCGGGGTGCCCGCGGTGCTCGACAAGCTGCTCGAAATCATCGCCCCGGAAAAACGGGTGGCCGCTGGCAGCGACGACGGCGAGGAACCGACCGACTGGTCGCCGGTATAAGGGTCGCAACGTCCGGAACGAATTGGGGCGGGACGCCTTGTAGCATAAACTACAAGGAATTCCGGATGATCTCTGCCCTTCGTGCGATCGGGTTTTTGCTCTGTGCTTCATCCATTGCCGGCGCCATCGCCTTTCCGGCGCACGCGCAAGACGCGGCCGGCGGTTCCGAAAAGCGCACGCGCGTCATCCTGGGGCCGCAGCTGGCGCCCTCATGGCCGGGGGCAAAGGAGCTGTCGATCGGCCCCTATGTCGATGTCTCGCGCGAGCGCGTCGGGACCGAATTCACCTTCGAGGCCGCTGACGAGAGCTTTGGCGGGCCGCTCATCCAATCCGGAAAATTCGCGTTCGGGCCGTCGCTGGCATTCATCGGCAAACGCACCGCCGCCGACATCGGCGCCGATCTGCCCAAAGTCGGGTTCACCATCGAGGCGGGCGGCTTTGCGCAAGTGTCGCTGACCCCCGCGTTCCGCGTCCGGGTGGAGGGCCGCAAGGCGCTGAGCGGGCACAAGGGCTGGGCGGGCGAAGTCAGCGCCGACTATATCGCGCGCGACGGCGACGACTGGCTGTTTTCGGTCGGCCCGCGCGTGACGCTGGGCGACGACAAATTCTCCGATGCCTATTTCGGGGTGACCCCGACGGCCGCAGCCACCTCCGGCCTCGCTACCTATGATGCCGATGGCGGCATCCAGTCGGTCGGCGTGACCGCGGGCTATCACCGGATGCTCGGGCGACGCTGGGGCGTCGCCGTATACGGCCGCTACGACCGCCTGGTCGGCGATGCCGCCGACTCCCCAATCACGCGCCAACTCGGCAGCCGCAGCCAGCCTTCGGTCGGGGTGGCGCTGAGTTACACCTTTGGGGGAACGCGCTGATCGACTGGGCCGCGGGCCCGGGATCCACGAAGACAGCGCAGCGATGGGATCTCGATCGATCCGGGGATGACGATCGCACCACAAGCCCGGTAGTTTGGAATAAAATTACGCCAGCAGCCGCGGCCATGACATTCGCATTGGCGGCGGCGGCGCATCGCGCTAACGGCGGCACGATGAGCCTGTTCCCGCCCGCCACCTGTTCGCGACTGATCGTCAAGATCGGATCGGCGCTGCTTGTCGATGCCGAGGGTGCGGTGCGGCGCTCGTGGCTCGTCGGGATCGCCGCCGACATCGCCGCGCGAACCCGCGCCGGGCAACAGGTCGCGGTCGTCTCGTCGGGGGCGATCGCGCTCGGGGCGCGGCGGCTGGGGCTCGCCAAGGGCGGACGCGGCACGCTGGAGGATGCGCAGGCGGCCGCCGCCACCGGACAGATTGCGCTGTCGCAGGTCTGGGCCGATGTGCTGGGCGGCGAAGGGCTGACCGCGGCGCAGATATTGGTGACGCTCGACGATCTGGAGCATCGCCGCCGCTATCTCAACGCCGCCGCGACGCTCGACCGCCTGCTCACGCTGGGCGTCGTGCCGATCATCAACGAGAATGACAGCGTCGCGACCGAGGAAATCCGCTTCGGCGACAACGACCGGCTCGCCGCGCGCGTCGCGCAGGCGGCGGGCGCGGGCGGCGTGATCCTGCTGTCCGATATCGATGGTCTCTACGACCGGAACCCCGCCCTCCCCGGCGCCAGCCACATCCCCCGCGTCGAGCGCATCGACGGCAAGATCGAGGCGATGGCCGATACCGGATCGGCATCGGGAATGGGATCGGGCGGCATGGTGTCGAAAATCGCCGCCGCACGCATCGCCAACGCCGCGGGCGCGCATCTCGCCATTGCCTCGGGCCATACCGACCGGCCGCTGTCCACCGAGGCGCGCCACACGCTCTTCATCGCCGAAAAGGGCGCGAGCGCGCGCAAGGCCTGGCTCGCGGGCGGGCTCACCGCGAAGGGACGGCTGACGATCGACGCGGGCGCGGCAAAGGCGCTGCAGGGCGGCGCCAGCCTGCTCGCCGCCGGCGTCACCGGCGCGACCGGCAGCTTCGCGCGCGGCGACATTCTCGATATTGCAGGCCCCGATGGCCGCGTCGTCGCGCGCGGCCTGTCCGAATATCCCGCCGCCGACGCGGCGGCGATCGTCGGCCTCGGCCGCGACGCACAGGAAGCGGCGCTCGGCTATGCCCCGCGCAGTGCGATGGTCCACCGCGACCATATGGTGCTGCTGTGACCCGCACCCTCGCGATGACCGGGGCGACCGGCTTCGTCGGCGGCGCCACCTTGCGGCAGGCGGTGGCCGCCGGCTGGCACGTCCGCGCCCTCACCCGCCGCGCGCAGGAAGAGCGGGACGGCGTGACATGGGTCCCGGGCGCGCTCGCCAACCGCGAGAGCCTTGCCGACCTGGTCGCGGGCAGCGACGTCGCCATGCATATCGCGGGGGTCGTGAACGTCCCGACGCGCGCCGATTTCGAAGCGGGCAACGCCGCCGCCACCGCCAATGTCGTCGAGGCTGCGCGCGCGGCAGACGTGCGGCGCTTCATTCACGTCTCCTCGCTCGCCGCGCGCGAGCCCGACCTCTCGAATTACGGCTGGTCGAAGGCGGAAGCCGAAAAGGTCGTCGAGGGCAGCGGCCTCGACTGGACGATCGTCCGCCCGCCCGCGGTGTTCGGCCCGGGCGACACCGAAATGCTCGACCTGTTCCGCATGGCGAAACGCGGGATCGCGCTGGTGCCGCCGGGCCGGATGTCGGCGATATATGTGGACGACCTCGCGCGCCTGCTGCTCGCCGTCGCCGCCGACTGCGAGGCGAGTCTCGGCGCGATCTACGAGCCCGACGATGGCACGCCGACCGGCTGGTCATACCGCAGCTTCGCGCGCGCGATCGGCCGTGCGGTCGACCGCACCCATGTCTCCGCGATTCCAATCCCGCCGGCTGTGCTCAAGACCGCGGGCCAGCTCGACAAGCTGGTTCGCCGCGGCAGTGCCAAACTGACCCCCGACCGCGCGCGCTATATCGCGCATCCCGATTGGGTTGCCTCAACGGGCGCCTGTCCGCCGCCCGAACTCTGGACGCCGTCGCTCGATACCGCCGAGGCGCTCGCCGCGACGGTGCGTTGGTACCGCAGCGAAGGCTGGCTCTGACGTCGCTGGTGCCGGCCTATTCCACATCGGTCGAAGCGTGCATTGCCAAGGGCCGGGGTCGCGCCTAGATTTGAGTGCATGACCGACAGCACCGCGACGCCGCCAAACGATCCCGCTGGCCCCTGGGCCATTCCTGTGCGCCGTCCGTTGCCGGGGGAGGACAAACCCAAGGGCGCGACCAGTTTCCCGCGCAAGGTCTGGCGCCTGTTGGTGGCGATCAAGGACGCGCTCGCGCTCCTCTTCCTGCTGCTGTTCTTCGCACTGCTCTTCGGGTTGCTCGCCGGGCGTCCCAACGCCTCGCTTCCCGTCAGCCAAGGCGCGCTCGTCGTCGATTTCGACGGCATCGTCACCGAACAGCCCTCCGACGTCGATCCGCTCGCGGCGCTGTCGGGTCGCGACCAGCTCAAGGAAATCCGGACCCGCGACGTCGTCCATGCGCTCGAAACCGCGGCGACCGACAAACGCGTCACCTCGGTCGTGCTCGACCTCGATAGCTTCCTCGGCGGCGGGCAGGTCTCGCTCGCCGAGATCGGCAGCGCGATCGACAAGGTGCGCGCCAGGAAAAAACCGGTGCTCGCCTTCGCCACTGCCTACACCACCGACAGCTATCAGGTGGCGGCGCATGCGAGCGAAATCTGGACCGACAGCGTCGGCGGCGTCGCGATCGCCGGCCCCGGCGGCTCGCGTCTCTACTACAAGGGGCTGCTGGACCGGCTCGGCGTCACCGCGCACATCTATCGCGTCGGCACCTTCAAGAGCGCGGTCGAACCTTTCCTGCGCAGCGACCAGTCGCCCGAGGCGAAGCAGGCCGACATGGCCTATGCGGGCGCGCTGTGGGAGAATTGGCTGACCGACGTGAAGAAGGCGCGGCCCGCGGCGAAGATCGACGCGTTCATTGCCGACACCGCGGGCGCAGTGAAGGCCGCGGGTAATGACATGTCGAAGGCCTCGCTCGATGCGGGTCTCGTCGACAAGGTCGGCAGCCGCATGGCGTTCAACCAGCGCGTGACCGAGATCAGCGGCGCCTATGACGACAGCCAGCCGTGGGCCTTCAACGCGATCCCGCTCGAAAACTGGGTCGCGGCGAACCCACCGAGCACCAGCGGCGCGGCGATTGCGGTGATCCCGGTGGTCGGCGAAATCATCGACGGCGAGGCGCCCAACGGCATGGCGGGCGGCGACACGGTCGCGCAGCACATCCTCGATGCGATTTCGGACAGCGGCACCAAGGCGGTCGTGCTGCGCGTCGATTCGCCCGGCGGATCGGTGCTGGCGTCGGAGCATATCCGGCAGGCGCTGTTGGCCGCCAAGGCCAAAAAGCTGCCCGTCGTCGTGTCGATGGCGAATGTCGCGGCATCGGGCGGCTATTGGATTTCGACCCCGGCCGACCGTATCTTCGCCGAGCCCGAGACGATCACCGGCTCGATCGGCGTTTTCGGCATCCTGCCAAGCTTCGACCAGGCGTTGGCGAAGATCGGCGTCAACGCCGACGGCATCGCGACCACCCCGCTGTCGGGCCAGCCCGACATCCTGGGCGGCGTCAACGACGAGTTCAACGCCCTCGCACAGGCCAGCGTCGAGGATATCTACGCGCGCTTCACCGGCCTCGTCGCCAAGAGCCGCAAGCAACCGCTCGAGAAGATCCGCACGATCGCAGAGGGCCGCGTCTGGGCCGGCGGCACCGCCCGCCAGATCGGCCTCGTCGATCAGTTCGGCGGGCTGCCCGACGCGCTCGCCGCCGCGGCGAAGCTCGCGAAGATCGATGGCGCCTTTTACGCCAAATATTATGAGGACGAACCCAGCGAATTTTCGAAGATGATCGCCAGCCTGTCGGGCGCCGAGGAAGGCGAAGAAGCCGCGGCGCCGCGCGGCTGGTTTGGCATCGCAGCGATGAACCGCCAACTCGCCGAGCGGCGGCTGGTGCAGGATATGACGCTGCTGACCCGGGCCGGATCGATCCAGGCGTCGTGCCTCGACTGCCGCGCCTTCCTGCCCGCCGTCCCGCGCGCCGCCGACGCCAAGGCGAAGAGCGTCCTCGGGACGCTCGCGCTGCTGCTGAAGTAGGTCCGCTCCCGCTTGCGGGAGGGGTCACGGGAGGGTCTGCCGAGGCACCGCCCCGAATGAGATGCCTTCCCCCGACCCCTCCCATAAATGGGAAGGCGAACGTTACGCCGCCAGCGCGACCCCCTTCGCATGCTCCGCGATCGCGCCAGCGAGCGTATCGACCAGCGCAAGCGGCAGGTCGTGCCCCATGCCGGGTATGGTCAGCAGCCGGGCGCCCGGGATATTCTCCGCCGTGTCGCGTCCGCCTGCAATCGGCACCAGCGGATCGGCCTCGCCATGGATCACCAGCGTCGGCGCCTTGATCGACTTCAGCATCGGCCGCCGGTCGCCGTCGGCGACGATCGCCGCCATCTGGCGCGCAACGCCCTGCGGATACCAGCCGCGCTCGAAATCGCTGCGGACGCGGCGCTGGAGTCGCTCCTCCGCCGCCGGATAGTCGGGGCTGCCGATCACGCGCGCGGCGTTGACCGAATAGGCGATGAGCGCCTCGGGATCGCCGTTCATCGGGCGGTTGGCGAGCACGCGCATCGCCTCTTTCTGCGCGCGCGGCAGCCGCGGGTTGCCGGTCGTCGACATCACCGAGGTCAGCGATAGCGTCCGTTCGGGATAGCGCGCCGCGATATGCTGCGCGATCATCCCGCCCATCGATGCCCCGACGATATGCGCCCGCTGGATGCCGATATGGTCGAGCAGCGCCACGCCGTCAGCCGCCATGTCGGCGAGCGTATAGGCGCTGCGCACCGGCAGCTTGAGCGCCGCCTTGACGAACATCCATTTGAGGTTGGGAACGCCCGCCGCATCGAAACGCGTCGACAGGCCGACGTCGCGGTTGTCGTAGCGGATGACGCGAAAGCCGTGCGCCACGAGCGCATCGACAAATTCGTCGGGCCATAAAGTCAGCTGTCCGCCGAGCCCCATCACCAGCAGGATCGCGGGCGCGTCCTTCGGCCCCTTATCCTCATAGGTGATGCTGATGCCGTTCGCCGTCGCCTGCTCGGTCGTCATACCGCTGGAATCCTTTGCCGTTAGCCGACCAACATGCCGCGAAGTGCAGCGCGGTCAAGCCGTCGCGGGACGATAATGCGCGGCGTCGGACTGGAACTCGGCGCGGCCATAGCCGGCGAGCTGGCGGTTGATCCGGCGCACGAGGCGGCGATCGGCAAGGTGACGCAGCACCGGCACGCGCGAGGCAACGCGGTATGCCGTCATCCGCCCGGCCAGCGCGAGCATCGTCGCGCCATAGATCAGGTGATCGCGGCGGCCGACCGGCACCCCGACGCTCTCGGCGCGCTCGGCATCGCCGTTGAGGAACGCCTTCACGAAAAAGACGCGGCTCACCGACCGCTCCAGGCGGCGCTTGACGCGGCCCGCGGGCGACGGATCGGTCGACAGCTCGGCCTCCATCGTCGCACGCAGCAGCCCGCCGCAGACCGGATCGTCATATTCGTAACGCAGCGTCGCGCTTCGCGTCCGCCAGATACGCACGATCTCTTGCGGATTGTCGGCAAGCAAATCCTCGGGCAAACCGAGCAGAAAGCAGCGATAGCGCGCCAGCTCGACGCGCCCGCGCTCCAACCGATTGAACGATGTGCGCCCGCTCTTGAGCACGTCCTGTGACAGAAAGTAAATCGGGATCAGACCAGCGGGCATCTGGTCGAGCTGCGGGATCGGCACGCCATAGGTTTCGGCGTCCCACATGCCCGGCCGCGACAAGACATTGACGCGCACCATCGAGTGCATCAGCCGCACCATCGCCGCCGCCTTGAATCCCGGCCCGAAGCGACTTAGCGCCCCCGGCAGCGCCGTCGTGGCGAAGAAGGTCGCGGTCTCCTTCACCCGCCGCGCGGCGGTCGCATGGCCGAGCGTTCCGGTCAGCGCCATCGGCAGCGCCGAATATTTGTTGAGGAAAGTCGCGATAAAGGCGCCGCGGATGAGGAAGGGCGCAAGGTTCGCGGTCGCGTTGCGCTCATAAGCGGCGCCCTCCTCGACCAGCGCCATGTCGACCCAGTCGGGTTTCGCTTCCATCTCGCGGATCAGCGCGACGAGTTCGGGCGGGGCCTCGGCGACCGCCTCGACCCCCTTGTCGCATGCCTCGACCAGCATCGCGACAGTCCGCTGGAATCCCAGCCCCGGCATTAGCGCCGCATAGGCGTCGCCCGTGCGGTCGCCGAGCATCGTATATTCGCGGATGCGCGCGACGAGATCGGCGTCGTCCAGATAGGCGCCGCGGTCGATCCCGCGGACACGGCTGAGCTCGCTCGTCGCATCGGGCTCCACCGCCCAGCGTTCGGGGGCGCGGTCGAAGTCGAACCGCCCGAACAGGTCGGGCAAGGCAAGGGCCTGGTCGCGGACCTGGCGGGCGATAGTGTCGAGCGCAGCGGTCATGGCGCCCAAACTGCCATATTCCCGATCCTGTTGTCAGCCCATCAATCGCGACAGCATCGAAGAGCGCAGGCGCGCCCATGGTTTGAGAGTTGCCGACGATGTCAGAGGCCGCCGAAAAAACGCCCGGCCCTTTGGCGATGCCACCAGGGGCAGGATGAAGATGATCAGCGATAGGCCCACGATCCAGCGCCCCGTCGACACGGGATCGCTGCACGCGTTCGCGCACTCGGGCGCCTCGACTCCGGCGCCGAAAAGGATCAGCAATGTCGACAAAATTCGGCCAGTCCCCACGACACGCCCCCCGCGTGTCGGCCGCGATCCTAGTGGATCAAAGTTAAACGGAGCGTTGCGGCGAGATTATGCCGCTGTTTACCGCGATTCGCGGGGCCCCCTATAGGCAGGAAGCGCCAAAGACCAGCGAATTGCTGCACCGCGCAAAATAAATCCGGCGCTCGCGCCAACGACCGCCGCCGTTGCTGTCCCCGTTCCCAGCCAAAGCAGGATCAGGAAAAGTCCCGAGGCCAAGGCGGCCGCGGTGACATAGATTTCCGGGCGCACGATGATCGACGGCACCCCCGCCAATATGTCGCGGATCGTGCCGCCGACACAGCCGGTGATGACGCCCATCAGCAGTGCGGGAACCGGCGGAACGCCCCACGCCAGCGCTTTGGCGGTGCCGAATACCGCATAGGCGGCCAGTCCCACCGCATCGGCCCATTCGAGCAATTGTCCCTGCCACCAGCGTTCGGGCGTGATCCAGACAAGGAACGCAATGGCGATGCACACGGCCGCGATTGCGCCGTCCTGAACCCAGAACACCGGCGCCCCGATCAGCAGGTCGCGCACACTGCCCCCGCCGACGCCGGTGACGAGCGCGAAGAAGCAGGCGGTGATCAGCGTCTGCCGCAAACGCACCGCCATCAACGCCCCCGACAGCGCGAACACCGCGATCCCGGCGAGGTCGAGCAGGCGGATGAGGGTTTGGGGCTCCATCATGGCAAAGATTTCCAACACGCCAACCCGTCAACCACGCGAAGCCCGGGATCACCGAAATATCAGATGTGGATCGGCTTGCCCGTCACCGCCATCGCCGCTTCCTTCACCGCTTCGCTGTGCGTCGGATGCGCGTGGCAGGTGTAGGCGATGTCCTCGGACGTCGCGCCGAATTCCATCGCCTGCGCCGCCTGCGCGATCATCGTGCCCGCGACGCTGGCGATGATCCAGACGCCCAGCACGCGGTCGGTTTTGGCATCGGCGATCACCTTCACGAAGCCGTCGGGCTCGTGGTTGGTCTTGGCGCGGCTGTTGCCCGCCATCGGGAATTTGCCAACCTTGATGCCTTCAGGGCTTTGGGCCCTTTCCTTTGCCTGCTCTTCGGTCAGGCCGACGCCAGCGATTTCCGGCAGGGTGTAGACGACCGACGGGATGACATCATGGTTCACGATCCCGGTCAGCCCGGCGATATTCTCGGCGACCGCAATGCCCTCATCCTCGGCCTTGTGCGCAAGCATCGGGCCGGGGATGACGTCGCCGATCGCCCAAATGCCAGGCACCTGGGTCGAGAAATCATGGTCGGTTTCGATCTGGCCGCGCGCATTGACTGCAAGCCCGGCCTTGTCGAGCCCCAGCCCGTCGGTGTTCGGACGGCGACCGATCGAGACCAGCACGACATCGGCCTCCAGCGTTTCGGCTTCCCCGCCCGCCGCGGGCTCCAGCGTCAGCACCGCCGACTTGCCCTTTACCTCGGCCTTGGTGACCTTGGTCTTCAGCTTGAATTCGATGCCCTGCTTCTTGAAGATGCGGTTCGCGTCCTTGCGCACGTCGGCGTCCATGCCGGGCAGGATCTGATCGAGATATTCGACGACCGTGACCTTGGCGCCGAGGCGGCGCCACACGCTGCCGAGTTCGAGCCCGATCACGCCGCCGCCGATCACGACCATATGGCCCGGCACCTTCGCGAGTTCGAGCGCGCCGGTCGAATCGACGATGATCTGCTTGTCGTTGTCGACCTCGACGCCCGGCAGCGGGGTGACCGACGAGCCGGTGGCGATGACGATATTCTTGGCGCGATAGGTCTTGCCCGCGACCTCGACGCTGTCTTTCGCGGTGAACTGCGCATAGCCCTTCAGCCAGTCGACCTTGTTCTTCTTGAACAGGAATTCGATGCCGCCGGTCAGGCCCTTGACCGCGTCGATGCGCTGGCCGTGCATCGCGGGCAGGTTGAGCTTGGGGGTCACATCGATCCCCATCTTCGCCATCGCGCCGTTCGCCGCCGCATCGAAATATTCCGACGCGTGGAGCATCGCCTTAGACGGGATACAACCGACGTTGAGGCAGGTGCCGCCGAGCGTCTCGCGCCCCTCGGCGCACGCGGTCTTCAGACCCAGCTGCGCCGCGCGGATCGCCGCGACATAACCGCCGGGCCCGGCACCGATGACAAGGACGTCGTAGTCGTAATCAGCCATTTATATCATTCCTTTCACCCCACGGGGGGACGGGGAGAAATATCCTTAGAGATCGATCAGCAACCGCGTCGGATCCTCGATCGCTTCCTTGATCGTCTTCAAGAAGGTCACCGCTTCGCGGCCGTCGATCAGACGGTGATCATAGCTCATCGCCAGATACATCATCGGACGGATCACGATCTCGCCGTTCCGGACGACCGGGCGGTCTTCGATGCGGTGGAGGCCGAGCACGGCCGACTGCGGCGGGTTGATGATCGGGGTCGACATCAGGCCGCCGAAAACGCCGCCGTTCGAGATGGTGAAGGTGCCGCCGGTCATGTCGTCGATCGTCAGCGTGCCCTCCTTGGCGCGCTTGCCAAGGTCGGCGATCGCCTTCTCGATGTCGGCGAACGACAGGCTGTCGGCATTGCGGACGACGGGCACGACGAGGCCGTTCGGCGCGCTGACCGCGACCGAGACGTCGAGATAGTCGTGATAGACGATCTCGTCGCCGTCGATGCGTGCATTGACCGCGGGGATGTCATGCGCGGCAAGCGCGACCGCCTTGGTGAAGAAGCTCATGAAGCCGAGGCGCACGCCATGCTTCTTTTCAAAGCTCTCGCGATATTTGTCGCGCGTCGCGATCACCGCCGACATGTCGACATCGTTGAACGTCGTCAGCATCGCCGCCGTGTCCTGCGCCGCCTTCAGCCGCTTGGCGATCGTCTGGCGGAGGCGCGTCATCTTGACGCGCTCTTCCTGACGGCCGGGGGCACCGCTGGCGGCGGGAGCGGCGGCAACCGCAGCGGGAGCCGGGGCGACTGCCGGCGCATTATTGGCAGCAGCGAGCACATCTTCCTTGGTCAGGCGGCCGTCCTTGCCGCTGCCTTGGATCTTCGTCGGGTCGACGCCATGCTCGAGCACGAGGCGGCGCACCGCGGGCGACATGGTGGTGACGGTATCGACGCCCTCGGAAGCCGGAGCCGCCGTTGCCGCGGGCGCCGGCGCAGCAGCCTCGGCCTTTGCAGCCGGAGCGGGCGCAGCCGCGGCAGGCGCCGGAGCAGCAGCGGCGCCGCCGGCCTCAATCGTCGCGATCGCCGCGCCGACATTGACCGTATCGCCGACCGCGGCGAGTTGCTGGCCCATCACGCCGGCGACCGGCGACGGCACTTCGACCGCGACCTTATCGGTCTCGAGGCTCGCGATGGGCTCGTCGAGCGCAACAGCTTCGCCGGGCTTCTTCAGCCATTCGCCGATCGTCGCTTCGGTAACGCTTTCGCCCAGCGTGGGGACTTTGATTTCGGTGCTCATCGCTTCTTCTCTTTCCGTGCCCCTGCGAAGGCAGGGGCCCATCATCAAACGGTGGGAGATGGGCCCCTGCCTTGGCAGGGGCACACCCTATAATCCTACGCCCTGCTCTTCGCGCGTCTGATCTCGGCGCGAACCGACAGCCCCAGCGCGTCGGCGACAAGCGCCGACTGTTCGGTCTGGTGGCGGCTCATCAGCCCCGTCGCGGGCGAGGCGGCAGAGGCGCGGCCGGCGTAGCGCGGACGCATGCCCTTGTGGCCGGCATTGGTCAGCGCCTCTTCGATCAGTTCGTTGACGAAGAACCAGGCGCCGTTGTTGCGCGGCTCTTCCTGCGCCCAGACCACCTCTTCCAGGTTCGGCAAGCGCTTCAGGCGGACGCTGAGCGGATCGCCCGGGAAGGGATAGAGCTGCTCGATGCGAACCACAGTGGTGTCGGTCAGGCCCGCGGCATCGCGCGCCTCCATCAGGTCGTAACCGACCTTGCCCGAACAGAGGACGACGCGCTTGACGTCGGCGTCGGCGGGCGGCGTGCGGTCCGACATGATGCGGCGGAAATGCGCGTCGCCGATGAAGTCCGAACGCTGCGACACCGCCAGCTTGTGGCGGAGCAGCGACTTCGGCGTCATGATGATCAGCGGCTTGCGGAACGGACGCAGCATCTGGCGGCGCAGGACGTGGAAATAGTTCGACGGGGTCGAGATATTGCACACCTGGATATTGTCGCCGGCACACAGCTGGAGGAACCGTTCCAGGCGCGCCGAGCTATGCTCGGGCCCTTGGCCTTCATAGCCGTGCGGGAGCAGCATCACGAGGCCGTTGGCGCGCAGCCACTTGGCTTCGCCCGACGCGACGAACTGGTCGATCATGATCTGCGCGCCGTTGGCGAAGTCGCCGAACTGCGCTTCCCACAGCACGAGGCTCTTCGGATCGGCCATCGCATAGCCATATTCGAAGCCGAGCACGCCATATTCGGAGAGCGGGCTGTCGAGCACCTCGAAGCGGCCGTGCGGCACCGTCGTGAGCGGGATATATTTGGCCTCGGTCCGCTGGTCGACCCAGACCGCGTGGCGCTGGCTGAAGGTGCCGCGTCCCGAATCCTGGCCCGACAGCCGCACCTGATAGCCTTCGCTGAGCAGCGTGCCAAAGGCGAGGCTCTCGGCGGTCGCCCAGTCGAACACCTCGTTGTCGCTCTTGTCGGCGAACATCGCGGCGCGCGCGTCGATCACGCGGCGGAGCGTCTTGTGGACTTCGACATTGTCGGGGATCGTCGTCAGCGTGCGGCCGATCGAATCGAACAATTTGTCCGACACGCCGGTCGCGATGTTGCGGCGCGCATTTTCAGGATCGGCGGGGGCGTGGAGCCCCGACCAGCGGCCCGCGAACCAGTCGGCCTTGTTCGGCTTGTAGCTTTTCGCCGATTCGAAATCCTCTTCGAGCCGCGCGACGAATTCGGCGCGGCGCGCGTCGGCCCAGCCAGCGTCGATCACGCCCTCGGCCTCTAGCTTCGCAGCGCACAGCTGCGACACCGGCGGATGCTGGCGGATGCGCGCGTACATCAGCGGCTGCGTGAACGAGGGCTCGTCGCCTTCGTTGTGGCCGAAGCGGCGATAGCACCACATGTCGATCACGACGTCGCGCTTGAACTGCTGGCGGAAATCGATCGCCAGCTTGCATGCAAAGGTCACGGCTTCGGGATCGTCGCCGTTGACGTGCAGGATCGGCGCCATCACGCCCTTTGCGACGTCCGACGGATAGGGCGACGAGCGCGCGAACTGCGGGCTGGTCGTGAAGCCGATCTGATTGTTGACGATGAAATGGATGCAGCCGCCGGTGTTGTAGCCGCGGATGCCCGAGAAGCCGAGGCATTCCCAGACGATCCCCTGCCCCGCGAACGCCGCGTCGCCGTGGATCAGCACGGGCAGCACCTGCTCATGCTTGTCGAGGTCGTCACGCACCACCTGCTGCGCGCGCACCTTGCCGAGCACGACCGGATCGGCCGCCTCGAGGTGCGAGGGATTCGGAACGAGCGACATATGCACCGACGCGCCGCCGAACTCGCGGTCGGTGGAGGTGCCGAGGTGATATTTGACGTCGCCCGAGCCGCCGACATCGTCGGGGTTTGCGCTGCCGCCCGAAAATTCGTGGAAGATCACCTTGTACGGCTTCGCCATGACGTTCGCGAGCATGTTCAGGCGCCCGCGGTGCGCCATGCCATAGACGATCTCGCGCACGCCATATTGGCCGCCATATTTGATGATGGCTTCCATCGCGGGGATCATGCTCTCGCCGCCGTCGAGGCCGAAGCGCTTGGTGCCGACATATTTGCGCGCGAGGAATTTCTCCCACTCCTCGGCCTGGATCACCTTGCTCAGGATGGCGCGTTTGCCCTCGACCGAGAACTCGATGATCTTGTCGGCGCCCTCCATCCGCTCCTGCAGGAATGCGCGCTCCTCGATGTCGGAGATGTGCATATATTCGAGGCCGACGTTGCCGCAATAATTGGCGCGCAGGATCGCAACGATCTCGCGAATGGTCGCCTTTTCAAGGCCGAGCGTTCCGCCGATGTAAACCGGCCGGTCGAGATCGGCGCCGACGAAGCCATGATATTCGGGCGTCAGATCGGCGGGCAGCTCACGCTGGCTTAGGCCGAGCGGATCGAGGTTGGCGGCCAGATGGCCGCGCACGCGATAGGTGCGGATCAGCATCATCGCGCGGATCGAATCGTCCGCGGCGCGCTCGACTTCGGCGCTCGACAGGGCCGTACCCGCCTTGGCGGCGGCCGCCCTTACCGCGACCTGCATCTGCTGCGGGTCGAGCGCGGCGGTCAGGTCGTCGCTGTCGATCTGCGGCCAGTTCTTCGGCGCCCAGCTGGGGCCGGCCTGGACTTCATCGACGTCGAAGCTTTGTCGTTCGAGGTTCATCTGCTTTTCCACGGGGAGGAGGGAGTGGGTTTTATGTGGGGAGCGGGAGCCCGCCGGCAAAGGGTGCCGGCGGGGCGCCCGGTCAGACGCGTTCCTTCAGCACTTCGGCCAGCGTCGTGCCGAGTTCGGACGGGCTTGCCGATACCTTGATGCCGGCGGCTTCCATCGCCGCGATCTTGCTTTCGGCGTCGCCCTTGCCGCCCGACACGATCGCGCCGGCATGGCCCATGCGGCGCCCCGGAGGCGCCGTGCGGCCCGCGATGAAGCCGGCCATCGGCTTCTTGCGGCCGCGCTTGGCTTCGTCGATCAGGAACTGGGCGGCCTGTTCCTCGGCGTCGCCGCCGATTTCGCCGATCATGATGATGCTCTTCGTGGCTTCATCGGCAAGGAAGAGTTCGAGCACGTCGATGAAGTTGGTGCCGTTGACCGGGTCGCCGCCGATGCCGACCGCGGTGGTCTGGCCAAGGCCGACGTTCGAGGTCTGGAACACGGCTTCATAGGTCAGCGTGCCCGAGCGCGAGACGACGCCGACGCTGCCCTTCTTGAAGATGTTGCCGGGCATGATGCCGATCTTGCACTCTTCGGGGGTCAGCACGCCGGGGCAGTTCGGGCCGATCAGGCGCGACTTCGAACCGCTGAGGGCGCGCTTCACCTTGACCATGTCGAGCACCGGAATGCCTTCGGTGATCGCGACGATCAGTTCGATCTCGGCATCGATCGCCTCGAGGATCGAGTCGGCGGCGAACGGCGGCGGCACATAGATGACCGACGCGGTCGCGCCGGTCGCATGCTTCGCTTCCTCGACGGTGTTGAACATCGGCAGGCCGATATGCGTCGTGCCGCCCTTGCCCGGCGTGACGCCGCCGACCATCTGCGTGCCATAGGCGAGCGCCTGTTCGGTGTGGAAGGTGCCGGTGGCACCGGTCATCCCTTGCGTGATGACCTTGGTGTTCTTGTCGATGAGAATGCTCATACACTGACTTCCGTTTTCTGCGCGCCCCCGCGAAGGCGGGGGCCCATCTCCAGACATTGGTTCACCGGCGATCCTATTTCGAGAGCGCCAGTGATGCGCCCCCGCCTTCGCGGGGACACAGCAACTTATGCGAGGCTGGAATCCAGCGCCTTGCACGCGTCGAGCAGTTCCTTGACCGCATCGACCGACACCTGCAGGCCGGCCTTGTCGGCGTCATCGAGTTCGATCTCGACGATCTTCTCGACCCCGCCCGCACCGATCAGCACCGGCACGCCGACATAAAGGCCGTCGAGGCCATACTGGCCGTCGACATAGGCGGCGCAGGGCAGGATGCGCTTCTGGTCGCCCAGATAGGCTTCAGCCATCGCGATGCCCGAAGCGGCCGGCGCGTAGAAGGCCGAACCGGTGCCGAGCAGTGCGACGATCTCGCCGCCGCCGCCACGCGTGCGCTTCACGATCGCGTCGATCTTGTCCTGCGACGACAGGCCCATCTTGACGAGGTCGGGAACGGGGATGCCGTTGACGGTCGAATAACGGACGACGGGGACCATCGTGTCGCCGTGGCCGCCGAGGACGAAGGTGTTCACATCCTTCACCGACACGTCGAATTCGTCGGCGATGAAGTGGCTGAAGCGCGCCGAGTCGAGCACGCCGGCCATGCCGACGACCTTGTTGTGCGGCAGGCCCGAAAACTCCCGGAGAGCCCAGACCATCGCGTCGAGCGGATTGGTGATGCAGATGACGAAAGCGTCGGGGGCGTTCGCCTTGATGCCCTCGCCCACGGCCTTCATGACCTTGAGGTTGATGCCGAGCAGGTCGTCGCGGCTCATGCCCGGCTTGCGGGCGACACCGGCAGTGACGATGATGACGTCGGCGCCGGCGATGTCCTTGTAATCGTTCGAGCCGGTGATCTTCGCGTCGAAACCGGCGATCGGGCCGACCTGCGACAGGTCGAGCGCCTTGCCCTGCGGCACGCCTTCGACGACGTCGAACAGGACGACATCGCCCAGTTCCTTCTGCGCGGCGAGCAGCGCCAGCGTTCCGCCGATATTCCCGGCTCCGATCAAAGCGATCTTCTTGCGTCCCATGGCGCGCGGCACTCCCTTCCTGGCAAGCCCGGCATTGGTTCACGAACCGGCGAAGCACGGGCTAAAGCTACGCTCCGGTTCCAAAGACTGCGCCGCCCCTACGCCGATTCCGTTAAGGAAACAACAGCGAAAAGCCCCAAATTCCGCCTTTTTATGCAAATAGTTCGCAATAGCTTTAGATACGATTGTTGCGGCGACCGCAGCGGCGCTCCGACAGGATTGAAGGCCATGCTCGTCACATTTCCTTGGCGTCGCGCGCCGCGCGCGATATGCCCGGACCACCCGGGAAAAGGGGGGAGCCTTTTCGGGGAGAATGACGATGTTCAAAGCCAGCGCCGCCTGCACCGCCGCGCTTCTGTCACTTGGCATTCCGGCGCCGGCCGCGGCGAGCGAGAAGGGCTGGGACGATGCCGGAACCGTCGCAAAGAATGCGCTGGTCGTCGCCGCCTTCGGCGTGCCGGCAGTGCAGAGCGACTGGGAAGGCGTACTCGAGGCCGGTGGCAGCATCGGCGGCACGATCTTGATCACACAAGGCCTGAAGGAGGCCTTCCCGTCGCGCCGTCCCGACGGCAGCGACAACAAGAGCTTCCCCTCGGGCCACACCTCGACCAGTTTCGCCGCCGCCGCGACGCTCCACAACCGTTATGGCTGGGAGGCAGGCCTTCCCGCCTACGTCGTCGCCTCCTTTGTCGGCCTCAGCCGCGTCGAGGCGAAGAAGCACCGCGTCGGCGACGTGCTCGTCGGCGCCGCGATCGGGACCGCGACGGGGCATTTGATCACGACCAGGGCAAACGACCGGGTGCAGATCTTCCCTTGGGGAAGCACCAACAGCGCCGGCGTCGATGTGAGCTTCCGCTTTTAAAATCTCCCTGTGGCGAAGCCATGGGGAGGGGGACCGCCCGCGCAGCGGGTGGTGGAGGGGCGATACGCGCCGGCCCCTCCGTCAGCGCTTCGCGCTGCCGCCTCCCCATGCCTGCGGCACCGGGAGGATCGTAAACTGCCCGCAACACCCCCTTAACCCTCCCTTATCCCCCGATCTGCTAGGCTCGCGGGGATGACGCGGGCTCTCATCAGCTTCGACACCGAACTTTCCGCCGGGCTCTACCAGCGCGGCGCCGACGCCCGCGCCAATTATGAAAGCTCGATCCTCGGCCGCTGCCGCGAGGGCGATTTCGGCATCCATTTCCAGATGGACATGCTCGAACGCCACGGCCTGACCGGGGTCTATTTCGTCGATCCGATGCCTGCGCTCGTCTATGGCCCCGCGATCATCGACGCGATCGTCCAGCCGATCGTCGCGCGCGGCCACGAGGTGCAACTGCACATCCACACTGAATGGCTCGCATTCGCGAAATTCAATCCCGCCGGCCGGCTCGTCGGCCGCAATATCGGCGACTTTCCGCTTGCCGCGCAAAAGAAGCTGATCGCCCTCGCGCGCGATATCTTGGTCGGAGCGGGCGCGCCGAAACCGATCGCGTTCCGCGCCGGCAATTTCGGCGCCAACGACGACACGCTGCGCGCCGCGGCAGCGCTCGGCTTCCGCTTCGACAGCAGCTTCAACGGGGCGTATCGGGGCCGTGGCTGCGACATTTCGCTCGACGCCGGCAATCTTGGCATGCGCGACCATGAAGGCGTATGCGAAGTTCCGGTGAGCGGCCTGATGGACCGCGCCAACCGCTTCCGGCCCGCCCAGCTCTGCGCCATGTCCGAGGAAGAGATGCGCGACGCGCTCGATCATTCGGCAGCGAGCGGGGCGATCCAGTTCTCGGCCTTCAGCCACAGCTTCGAACTGCTCAGCCGCGATCGCAAGGTCGCGAACCGGTTGGCCATCGTGCGCATGGAGGCGCTGTGCCGTGCGGTCGCGGACGATCCGCGGCTGTCGAGCGGCGGCTTCGTGACCCTTCCCGCGCCGCCCGCCCGCCCGCGCCGCATCCAGGTCGCGGCGCCCAAGCCGCTGCGTACGCTGCGCCGCGTCATCCAGCAGGGTTTCGGGCACCTTGCGCACGAAGTCCGCTATGTCCGCGACCTCGTCGCGGTCACGGTCAACTCCTCGCGCTGGGGCAAGGTTTTAGGCGGCGTCTTCCTGGCGATTGCCTAGGCAATCGCGCCCTCGTCGCGCCCGTGGCCTAGCGCCAGATAATCGTCCGACTGCATTTCGGAGAGGCGGCTTGCCGTCCGTTCAAATTCGAACGCGCCGTCGCCCGCGACATAGAGATCGTCGGGCATCGCCGCCGCGCTCGCGAGCAGCTTGACCTTATATTCGTACAGCGCATCGATCAGCGTCACGAAACGCGCCGCCTCGTTGCGGTTTTCGGGCCCCATGCGTGGAATGCCCACGATGATCACCGTGTGGAAATGCCGCGCGATCGCCAGATAGTCCGACGCGCCGCGCGCCTCCGAGCAGAGCCGCTTGAATGAAAAGACCGCAACGCCCTTCAGCGCCTTGGGCACATGCAGTGTCCGTCCTCCTCCGACGTCGAGATCCAGCGTCGGCACATGCGCGCGGTCCTCGGGCGGATAGTCGGTCAGGCGGAAGAAGGCGGCCGACAGCGCCGCGCTCGCGGTATCGTCGGCGGGCACGAACCAGCGCGCACCGTCGCCCAGCCGGTCGCGGCGATAATCGGTCGGGCCGTTGAGGCTGAGGACGTCGAGCTTTTCCTCGACCAGCGCGATGAAGGGCAGAAAATGCTCGCGGTTGAGCCCGTCCTTGTAGAGATCCTTCGGCGGCCGGTTCGACGTCGCGACCACCGTCACGCCCTTGTCGATCAGCGCGGTGAACAGGCGCGAGAGGATCATCGCGTCGGCGCTGTTGTTCACGACCATCTCGTCGAAGGCGAGGCAGCGGATATTCTCGACCAGCATCGCCGCGACCTGCGGGATCGGATCGCCGCTTTCGGTCTTGCGGACCTCGCGCATCTGCGCGTGGACGTCGAGCATGAAGGCGTGAAAATGCACGCGCCGTTTCCGCTCGATCTTCAGCTGGTCGTAGAACAAATCCATCAGCATCGACTTGCCGCGCCCGACCGCGCCCCACAGATAGACGCCGCGTGGCGCTTCGGGCTTACGGCCCGCAATGCGCCAGAGCAGACTGCCGCGCGGCGGCGCGGCTTCCAACTCTTGTTGCAGCCGGTTCAGCCGTTCGGCGGCCGCGCGCTGCTCCCCGTCAGGCTTGAGTTCGCCGCCCGCGACGAGCGCATCATAGGCGGCAAGGACTCCGGTCACTTCTTGCTGGCCTTGCGGATCGTCCCGGCGAAAGTCAGCACGATATGGCTGTCACCCGTGCCCTGCACGACAAGGCCGCGCAGGAAGATCAGGCGGCCGGTTTCGCGCACCAGCTCGACGATGGCGTCGAGCGGCTCGCCGATGCGGCCCGCGCCGACAAACTGGGTGGACAGGTCGAGCGTCACCGAATGGCCGGCGTCGAGCGATCCGAACTGATGCGACGCGGCAAAGAGCGCGATATCGACGAGCGCGAGCGTTACCGCGCCATGGACATTGTCGCCCAGATTGCTGTGCTTGCGTTCGGGGAACATGCGCACTCGCGCCCGCGGCCGCCCGTCCGACGTCGGCGGCTCGGCGCGCACCGACAGCGGTTCGATGAAGGCGTTGAAGCGGCTCGGGTCCTTGAGGTTCCAGCTGACCCAACCGTCGGCCAGTTCCTCGGCCGTGAAATTCTCGCGCCGCTTCGGCTCCTCGATCCCGTCGTTCACACCTGCCGCTCTGCCGTCAACTTCTTGATTTCGGCAATCGCGCGCGCCGGGTTCAGACCCTTCGGGCAGGCGTTGGCGCAGTTCATGATCGTGTGGCAGCGATAGAGGCGGAAGGGATCTTCCAGCTCGTCGAGCCGCTCGCCGGTCATCTCGTCGCGGCTGTCGGCCAACCAACGATAGGCCTGGAGCAGGATCGCCGGGCCGAGGAACTTGTCGCTGTTCCACCAATAGCTGGGGCAGCTCGTCGAGCAGCAAGCGCACAGAATGCATTCATAGAGGCCGTCGAGCTTTTCGCGCTCGGCAGGCGACTGGAGCCGCTCCTTGCCGCTCGGCGTCGTCGTCTTGGTCTTCAGCCAAGGCTCGATCGACGCATATTGCGCATAGAAATGAGTGAAGTCTGGGACGAGATCCTTGATGACTTCCATATGCGGGAGCGGGGTGATCTGGATGTCGCCCTTCAGGTCCTCGATCGCGGTCGTGCAGGCCAGACCGTTCTTGCCGTTCATGTTCATCGAACAGCTGCCGCAAATGCCTTCGCGGCACGAGCGGCGGAAAGTCAGCGTCGAGTCCTGCTCGCTCTTCATCTTGATCAGCGCATCGAGCACCATCGGGCCGCACTTGTCGAGGTCGATCTCGAACGTATCGAAATGCGGGTTTTCGCGCTTGTCGGGGTCGTAGCGATAGACCTTGAATTTCCTGACGTTGGTCGCGCCCTCGGCCTTGTGGACCTCGCCGCCCTTTTTCGGACGGCTGTTCTTGGGCAGACGAAATTCGGCCATGTCTCTGGCTCCCTTGATGCAGTCGCGGTCGGACTAGACCCGATTGAAAGAGTCGACAAGAGGTTGATGCTGCAAAAGCGAAAGCCGCTGGCGGCTTGTCGGACAAGCCGCTAGGGGCGCGAAACATGAGCGAAGACACCGCCCAGCCCGCCGTCACCAGCCGCAGCGTCGCGAAGGGGCTCGGCACGACCGTGCTGGCGCGGCTCGGCGCGGTGGTCGAGATCGTTGCGCAGCCGCTCTATGTGCTGATGTTCGGGCTCGCGGGCTATGGCCTCTATGCCGTGCTCTGGGCGACGATCAACCTGCTCGAAAATATCTTCGACCTCGGCATGACCAGCGCAATGCAGCGCACGGTGCCGCAGTCGGCGAGCGACGCCGAGGCCGCGGCGGCGCTGCGGACCGCGATGCTCTTCGGGGTCGGGCCGTGCCTGATCGTCGCGGCATTGATCGCAATCTTCGCCGCCGATCTGGCGCCCTTCCTCAACGTCGCCGAAAAGGACCGGCCGCTCGTCGTGCCGGCGATCCAGCTCTTCGTCTGGGCTTTGCCGCTCTGGGCCTTTGTCGAAATCGCGACCTCGGCGATGCGCGCGCGCATGGTGTTCGGCGCCGAAATCCGACTGCGCATCGTCTGGGAACAGATCATGCGGCTCGTCTTTGCGGGACTTTTCTTTGCGGGCGGCTGGGGGCTCAAGGGACTGTTCACCGCGCATATCTGCTCACTGGCGATCACCGCGATCCTCTGCGTCCGCCTGCTCACCCGTTACTACAACTTCGCCGATCTGTGGCGCGGCGGGCGCGGCAGCGAGGTTGAGCGCAACACATTCTGGGCCGGCCTGTCGATCCTGCCCTCGAACATCATCGCGCGGCTGTTTGGCGATGCGCCTGCGCTGATCCTGAACCTGCTGCTCCCCGGTGCGGCGGGCGCAGCGGCGGCGGCGCTGTTCACGATCGCGCGCAAGCTGTCGAGCGTCGTCCAGCTCGTTCGCATCGCCTTCGTCTATGTCCTAGCGCCCTTGGCGGCGAGCGCCGAGCGCGAGGATCGCGCGCAGGTCGCTGACATCTATGCCTATGCGACACGGCTGATCTCGGCGATCGCCCTCCCGCTCGCTGCCGTGCTCGCGGCGGGCAGCTCGTCGCTGCTCAGCCTGTTCGGCGCGCAGGCGCATATCGCGCAGGGTGCGGTGATCATCCTCCTCTTCGCGCGCGCGCTCGAAGCCGTACTCGGTATCTCGCAGCCGGTGCTGCAGGTCGTCGCGGCGTTCCGCCACCAGCTCACCGCGGCGATCTTCGGCGTCATCGTGGCGCTCGGATCGGGCTGGCTGATCCTGGGCCATGTGGACGAGCTCACGGGCGTGACGCTCGCCATGTCAGTCGGGCTCGTCGTGATGGCGGGGATCCCGATGGTGCAGCTGGCGGCCAACGAGCGCCTTCATCCGTTCGACCATCAGTTCCCGAAAGTCGCGCTCCGCGGGGTGCTGATCACGCTCGTCGCCGGCGCACTCGCGCTGCTCGTCAGCCGCCTGCCGGATCCGGTCGCGCTGCCGCTGATCGTCGCCATCGCGGTTGCAGCGATCTGGTCGTCACTGCGCTTTGCGCTGCCCCGCGCGGACCGCGCATCGCTCGGCAAGACGGGCCGGAAACTGAGGCTCATCTAATCCTCCTTTCGTCATGCCGGACTTGATCCGGCATCCATTGCCGCCGCGCTTGCAGGGGCCCCGAATCAAGTCCGGGGCGACGAAGATGGGTTGGGTCTTAATTTAGCCGCAAAGTCTGTTAGAGACGTCGCCACTTAATTCGCCGCACCTGCGGCCAACAGGCGGATCCCATATGTATCAGCAAGAACTCGCCCGGAGCGGCAAGCGCCTCTTTTTCATTCGCGGCACCTATATCTACATCACCATCGCGATCTCGGTCCTGATTGCCTGGTGCAGCAAGGACTGGGGTCCGTTCCAGACGGCCTTCGGCGATTGCGCGTGGTTCTGGCTGTCGCTCGGCGTCGCGAGCGCCGGCGCGATCATCCGCATCTTCACCAGCGGTTGGGCCGCGCTCGGCACTTCGGGCCGCGCCAAGGTCGCCGCCGAGGCCAGCGAACTCAACACCACCGGCCCCTACAGCCTGGTGCGCAACCCGCTCTACGTGGGCCGCATCCTCAATTTCACCGGCCTTGCGATGCTGTCGGGCAGCTGGGTGTTCGGCGCGATCGTGTTCCTGCTCGCGATCCTCATTTACGAGCGCATCTCGATCTATGAGGAAGAGTTCCTGCGCGAGAAATTCGGCGCGGCACACGCCGAATGGGCGAAGGACGTCCCCGCGCTGCTCCCGCGGCTGCACGGCTGGGTGAAGCCCAAATACCCCTTCTGGTGGAAGCGCATGATCTGGCGCGAGCAGAACAAGCTGTTCCTGCTTGCGACGACCGTATTCCTGACCTGGTTCGCGCGCCTCGACTTTAACTTCGACGTGCTGACGCCGCAGCAGTGGACCTGGGTTTATGCCTATGGCGCGCTCGTCGTCGTCCGCTTCATCATCGGCGGGCTGAAGATGGTCGGCTTCTTCAAGGAACTGAGCTGACGAAATGGGGGAGCAAAAGGCTCCCCCCGGCGAGCGCGGGGGGCGGCTCGCTCCCCTGATCGCAGTGGTCGGAAGCGACGGGTCGGGCAAGTCGACCCTGTCGGCGGATCTGCTCGCGCATGTCCGGCAAACGCGCAAGGCCGAAAGCGGCTATCTCGGCCTCGGCTCGGGCGAGCAAGGGCGGCGCATCGGCCGCTGGCCGATCATCGGCCCGCCGCTGCACCGCTTCCTCGACGGCATCGCCGACAAGCTCCGCGAACCGGACGAACCGATTCCCGGCACGCTCGCGGCGCGCTACGCTCTCAACAAATCGAAGAAGCGTCGCGCCAAGTTCGAAAGCCTGCTGGACGCGCGGTGCGCCGGCATCACCATCGTCACCGACCGCTACCCGCAGATCGACGTGCCCGGCCTCCACGACGGCCCGATCCTCGCCGGCCGCGCGACCAATGCGCGTCTTGCCGCGATGCAGGCCGAAGAGCGCGCGCTCTATGCCGAGATGGCGGCCTATGTTCCGACGCTGGTGATCCGCCTGCACGTCGACGTCGACACGGTGATGGCGCGCAAGCCCGACCACGACCGCGCGCTGATCACCCGCAAGGTCGAGACGGTGCCGCAGCTCGCGTTCAACGGCGCCCCGATCATCGATATCGACGCGACGATTCCCTATGCGGACGAACTGGCGCTCGCGGTCGCGGCGGTGGATCGGGCGCTGGCGGAAGCCTGACACCCAAACTCCGTTCGTGCTGAGCTTGTCGAAGCACCGTTCTTCATTCTTCCAGCGTTTGAAGAACGGCCCTTCGACAAGCTCAGGGCGAACGGGCTCAAGAGCGCGCCGCCATAATCTTCTCGATCAGCACGATGTCGACGGGCTTGTCGGCATCGATGCACGCCTCGCCCTCCGACATCGGCACCACCTTCGCCTTGAGCCCGAAGCGCAGCCCTGCGCGCGCAACCCCCTGCTGGATCGTGAACAGACGCAGCAAGGCGCCCAGCAGCAACCACGGCCCGAACGCCGCGATGATCTTCAGCCCCTTCTTGCGGTCGCGCTCGATGCGTCCCCAGAAGTCGAGCAAAGGCAGCACGCGCCGCCCCCGCAACCGGAACATGTTGGCGCCCGACCACCAGCCGCCGCGGAATTTGAGCCAGGTCCGCTTCGACTCCGGATAGCGCGCCAGCAGCACATCCCGCTCGACCATCGCCACAGCGACGTCGCTCTGCTCGGCACTCGCGAGGAATTCGGCGATCATCGAGGGGGTGAGCAGCACATTATCGGCAGTCGTCACCAACACCGGCGCATCGCTTTCGGGAAGCGCCGCGGCGAGCGAACTGCTGATCCCCCGCCCCGACTCCGCGAAATGCAGGTCGGCGATTCCGGTCAACATGGGCTCGGCCGCCAGTTCGGTGCTGTTCTGCGCCAGCACCGTAATCGGCCCGACCAGCGGCGAGGCGCGCAGCGCCCGCACGACGTGGACGAGCATCGGCTGACCCGCAACGGGCAATAGCGCCTTGGTCGATACGCCGGTGCCGCTGAGCAGGGGGTCCGGGCCGGGGCGGCTGCCGGCCATTACGATCGCCGGGGTCGTCATGGGGCCGGAGTCACGCGGCGAGCAGTCGCGACGCGCAGGAAATCGGTCATCTCGGCAAGGACGGGTCCCTTGTACGACAAGGGCCCGGTCAGCGCCATGATCACATCATTGTGGCTGAGTCCGTCATAGGTTCGCAGCGTCGCCGCGCCTCCGGCCTTCTCGATCGCCGCAGCGAGCCGCTGGCTGTTGCCCACACGCACGACGGTGTCGGCGGTGCCGTGACCCAGCCAAAGCGGCGGCGCATCGGCGCGCACGAAGCTGATCGGCTGCGTTTTCTCGATCGGCCGAATATCGCCCATCGCGACATCGGCGCGTCCGCCCTTTTCGAACGGCACGAAGTCATACGGCCCGGCGAGCGCCGCCACGCCGCGAATTGCCGAGGTGTCGCTCCCCGCCCCCTTCATCCATTGCGGATCGAGCGCCAGCATCACGGCGTTATAGGCTCCGGCCGAGTGGCCCGACAGTGCGATGCGGTCGGGATCGCCGCCATAATTGGCGATATGCGCATCGGTCCATGCGACTGCAGCGGCGCTATCCTCCAGAAAGTCCGGCCAATGCCCCTCGGGCACGAGGCGATAGTCGGGAATCACGACGATGAAGCCCTGCTTCGCGAAGGCGCGGCCCGCAAACCCATAATCGTCGCGCGCGCCGCTGTACCAGCCGCCGCCGTAAAGAAAGACGATCACCGGCAGTCTGTCGGTCTTTTTCGTGCCGGTAGGCACCCAGATATTGAGCTTGTTGCGCTCGCCCGCACCATAGGACTGCCCTGCCACCTGCAACGTCGCACCATCGCCATCGCCGAGCAGCCGGTCGCCGAGGTTAAGCGACTTGGCGCCCCCCGCCACGATCATCCGCGTTCCGCCGCCGAACAGGAGGATCAGCAGGATCGCCACGACAATGAATTTGATCAAACGCCGTCCTTTGGCTTTGGGCTCCGTCATAAGCATCGCGCCCTACAGGGCGGCGCGGCGGCGAACAAGCGCCACCTTTTGGCCGCTCGTGCGTAGGACAGCCGATGACCAGCCCCTTTGCCCGCCCCGCGCTGCTCTGTAATGTCCAGAGCGGCAGCCACGATCCCGCGATCCGCACCGCGATCGAGGAGGCGTGCCGCAGCGCAGGCGCGCCGCTCGCGGCGACCTTCGAACTGCCCGAAGGCGACGTGCCGGACGCGCCAAAGCTTCGCGATCAGGAGGTCGATCTGTTGCTCGTCTGGACCGGGGACGGGACGATCAACGCCGCGGCGCGATCGGCGGCGGGCTGGGACGGCGCGCTCTTGCCGCTGCCCGGTGGTACGCTCAACCTGCTGTCGAAAGCGCTTCACGGCGACCGCGCCGTGCCCGACATTCTGGCTGATACGCTTGCGGGCAAGGGACGCCGCCGGCCGATCCCGACCATCCGCTCGGCAGACGGCGAGGCGTTCATCACGATCGTTGCAGGGCCGGCGACGCGCTGGGCCGAGGTCCGCGAGACGATGCGCCAGGATGGCCTGCTCGAAGCGGCGGGCACAGCGCCCGAAGCACTCGACGCGATGATGAACGCCCCCGGCGTGCGCGTCGCAGGGCATGGCAAAGCCTATCCGGCGGTCATCCTGACTCCCACCGAGGCGGGCGTGCGCGCCGACGGGATCCTGACCGAGGGCACGATCGACGTGCTGCGCCACGGGCTCGCCTGGCTCGGCGGCGATTTCCGCGACGGACCGAACGAGGCGATCACGCAGGGCGAGACGATCATCCTCGAAAGCGACGCCCCGATCAGCCTCGAATATGACGGCGAGCTTGCCGACACCGCGTCGCCCGCGCGCTTTGCCCTCGGCGCCAGCGCGGTCGATTTCGTCGCCACCGCATGATGCGCCTTTTCCATATCAGCGACCTGCATTTCGGGCTGGAGGATCGCCGCGCGCTCGCCTGGTTCGCCGAATGCGTCCGCGTCGAGCGCCCCGCCGCGGTGCTGATCACCGGCGATTTGACGATGCGCGCGCGGTCCCGCGAGTTCGCCGCCGCGTGCGACTGGATCGGCGCGCTCGACGTGCCGGTGACGGTCGAGGTCGGCAACCACGACCTGCCCTATTTCAACCCGCTGGCGCGCTTCTTGTGGCCCTATGCACGGATCCGCGGCATCGAACGGCTCGTCGAGCGCGAACTCGACCTCGCCGGGGTCGTGGTCGTCCCGCTCAAGACCACCACCCGCGCCCAATGGCGACTCGACTGGTCGAAGGGCTGGGTAACGCCAAGCGCGCTCGACAAGACGCTCGCGGCGATCGACGCGCTCCCCGCGGGTACAGCCGCGCTCGTGACGGCGCATCATCCGCTGGTAGAGGCTGGCACCAAGGGCCGCGCGCTTACGCGCGGCGGCGAACGTGCGCTCACCGAGCTTGCGCAGCGCGGCGTTGCGGCAGTGCTCACCGGACATGTCCACGACGCCTTCGATTTGGTGAAGGAGACCGTCGCCGGGCCGATCCGCATGATCGGCGCGGGAACGCTGTCGCAGCGCATCCGATCGACCCCGCCGAGCTTCAACGAACTGACGATAGAGGGCGGGACGATCGAGGTTCGCGTCCGTAACCTTGAGCATGTCCCGACCCCCGACATGCAGATCGACGATGTGCCCCCCGACGCGCTGCCGCCGCGCGCGCCGGACGAGCCAGTGGCCCCTGTCGGTGCCGTGCCGCCGGTCGATCCTCCCGTGCATTGACGCACGCGTCCATCCCGTTAGGTTGCAACAAAAAACGGGATGAGAGAGAGCGATGCTGACCAAGGGCGACGATTTTCCGTTGCATCAGACCAGCGAACCGATCGCGTTCGCCGGGACCGACCGCAACTTCTACGACCGCTATTTCTTCAACGGCTACACCGCCGACGGCTCTATCTTCTTCGCCGCAGCGATGGGATTCTATCCGCAGCTCGGGATCGTCGATGCCAGCTTCTGCGTGATCGTCGGTGGTGTGCAGCATAACCTTCGCGCCAGCCGCCGCTCGGGCGGCGAGCGGCTGGACCTGTCGGTCGGACCGATCACGGTGAGGATCGATGCGCCGCTGGAGATTGTCACGCTCCGCATCGCGGCGAACGATGGTCCGCTGACCGCCGAGCTGACCTTCACCGGCCGCCATTTCCCGATCGAAGAGCCGCGCTTCATCCGCCGCAACGGCACGCGGCTGTTCATGGATTATACGCGCATGACGCAAAACGGCCGTTGGTCTGGCTGGCTGGCGGTCGATGGCCAGCGGGTCGACGCAGACCCGGGCTGGACCGGAACGCGCGACCGCAGTTGGGGAGTCCGCCCCGTCGGCGCAAGCGAACCGCAGCCGCCGCCAGAGGGCAATTTCAACCAGTTCTTTTGGCTCTGGACGCCGTGCAATTTCGGCGACTGCTCGCTCTTCTTCCACAGCAACGACGACGGCGCGGGCAATCCGTGGAACCGGCGCGCGGTGATCGTCCGCGATGGCGGGACCGAGCAGCATTTTGACGCTGCGACCTTTGGCGCCGAATGGCAGCCGGGATCGCGCCGGATCGCGACGATGACCGCTGACCTCGGCAGTGGCCGCTCGCTGACGCTGGCGCCTACCAGCCCCGTCTTTGCAATGAGCGGGCTTGGTTATACGCATCCGCTGTGGGGCCACGGACTCGACCATGGTCCCGAGCTTGCCGTCGCGCACGATCGGCTTGCCGAGGCCGACCGCAGCTGGGGCAATCCGCTTGCCATGCACATCCAGGCGCTGGTGACTGCGGAGCTGACCGATGGTGGCAGTACGCACCGCGGCGTCGGCGTGCTCGAACAATTGTTCGTTGGCCCCCATACTCCGACCGGCCTGACCGGCCTGATGGATCCCGCGTCTTGAACTTTCCCACCGCGCCCGGGGCGATGTCGACCGCTTGGCTTGCTGGGAAGCTGGGACAGGATGCCGACGCGCTGCGCGGTTTCTCGGTCGCCAAGGTCGGCACGGGCCAGATGTGCGACAGCTTCCGCCTGACGCTCGACTGGGCCGGTCAGGTCGATGCGCCCGCGACCGTCGTCGCCAAATGCCCGAGCCACGACGAGGCGAGCCGCAACATCGCCAAGCTCACCGGCACCTATGTCAAGGAGGTCAGCTGGTACCGCGAGCTCGCCGCGGGCAGCGGCGTCGCGGCGCCGGTGTGCCATTATGCCGAGATCGCCGACGACGAAGTTGACTTCATCCTGATCCTCTCCGACCTCGCCCCGGCGCGGCAGGGGGATCAGCTTGCCGGGCTGGGGCTTGCGGGCCTCGTCCCCTGCATCGACGCCGCTGCGGGGCTGCATTCGCTGCTTTGGGACGACCCGAAGCTCGACGCCCTGCCATGGCTTGCCCGCGACAATGGCGATGTCATCCGCGCGCTGTTCCCGCAGCTCTACGCCGGGTTTCGCGAGCGCTATACGACACGGCTTGCCCCGGAGGTGCTCAACCTCGGCGCCGGGATCGTCGAGCGTCTCGACGCCTATCTCACCCGCCAAACCGCCACGCGGACGATCGTTCACGGCGACCTGCGCATCGACAATATCCTCTTCGCCCCCGAAGGCGACCGCTGCTGGCTCGTCGACTGGCAGACGCTCGGCCGCGGCAGCGGCGCGACCGACCTCGCCTATCTGGTCGGCACCAGCATCGCCGATCCCTTCGAGCGCGCCGCCGCCGACCGCCCGGCGTTCGACCACTGGATCGCGGCGCTGCGCCTGCGCGGCGTCGATCCCGACCCCGAAACGCTGTGGGCCGACTATCGCGTCGGCGCCTTGAGCGGCTATTTCATGGCCGTCTTTGCATCAATGAGCGTCGAGCGAACCGAGCGGGGCGACGAGATGTTCGCCGTCATGGCCGAACGACCGGCGCGGCAGGCCCTCTCGCTCGGGAGCCTCGACCTGCTTTAGCTGGTCGCCGCGATGGCGGCGAAGGCGCCCAGCCCGACCACCGAACCAACGATCGCCCCGCGCCGCATATTAGGCACGCGCAATGCAACGATCAGCCCCGAGGTTACGAGAAAGAACAGGCCGAGCGCGACGATGGCGGCATAGACCTTGAACGCTGTCCCGCCTTTGGCCTTGTGGAGCTGCACGAAATAGCGGTGCCAGCCGGTGTCCTTGACGGTCAGCTTTGCGCTGGCGGAATCAGTGCCGGGAACCAGCGAAACGTCGCGGTTCGAACCCGACCATTCGAACTGGAAGCTGTCGCCGACCTCGCGCACGCTCGGCTGTCCCGTTGGAACCGCGATTCCTCGTTCGGCGAGCGCCCGCGCGGCGACCGCCTGAAGCGCTTCCTTGTCGTTGATCAGCGGCGCCGACAGCGCGATCCTGTAATCCTGCGATACATAGTCGCCCTTCGACCCCCAAGTGTAGAGCGCGCCTGTGATCAGGAAGAGCACGATGCCGGGAAACAGAAAGGCCGCGACGAGCATGTGCCAGCGAACAAGCAATCGGTGCATGGGGGTTGATGTCCTCTAATGCCAGGAGAATTTCGATACGCCCTAATTGCGAATGACTGTCAACAGGCTGCTGCTAGCCGAAGCGCTCGGTTCGGCCGGTGCGGGCTTGGATCGCGGCATTGGACGACCGGTTGCGACGGCTCGCGCGCAATTCCGGCACCAGCGCTACCCGATCAATGCGCAGCAAAAAGGGCAGCCCGTCGCCGGACCGCCCCCTTTGTTCGTCCTGCCGCCGATCAGAAGTGGAACGTCACCGTGCCGCGATAGCTCTGGTACGAGACATCGCTGCGGCCGATCGTCGTTTCGGCGCCGACCGACAGATCGACACTGCCCGTGCTGATCGTCAGACCGCCGCCAACTTCAAACCAGTCGCTGTCGCTGCCGGTCAAGCCGAAGATCGCATTCGGTCCGACGCCGCCCACGAAATTTGCGCCGAACGAGGTCGGCGCATCCATGAACTCGTGGACATAATCCGCGCGCAGGCTCGGCTTGAAGCTGGCGCCGCGCTTGCCCGACAGCGCGATGCCGGCGCGGCCCTGCACACTGTTGAACGAACTGCGGTCGATCCGCAGCGCCGGACCGGTGCAATTCTCCTTTATGTCGGAGAAGCCGATGTGGCTGGCGCGCAGACCCGCGCGCGGACCGAATTCGACCGAACCGAGGTCGAAATCCTTGCCCAGCGTCACCTCGCCGGTAAACACCAGCGAACTGTCCTTGCCGGTCAGCGTGAACGGCGTGCCGACCAAGCCGATGTTGCGCGTCGTCTTCGTATCGAAGGCGCCCGCGCTGACCTGTGTGGATAGCTCGACCCCGCCGCCCAGCTCGGTCTTGCCATAGAGGGTGCCCTGGATCAGCGTGCCGCTCGCGGTTTGCCCCGCCGCCGCGGCGTCGCCGTCGATGTCGGTGTAGCTCAACGCGAGGCCGAGAACGCTGTTCTCGTTCAGCGCCTTTTCGATGCCGCCGGCAACATAAAAGCCGTCGAACTGGTCGCGGCCGCCCGCGGGTATGGCCGAAGCCATCGGGCGGCTGTCGCCGTCGAGATAGCCGCCCGCCAGGAAGGCGCTGGTGTCTTCGGGCAGTCGCCCTTCCTGCACCGTGACGCCGCTGGCATCGCTGCGCACCTCGTCGCCGCCCAGCGAATTCATGTTCAGCGCCGCGAGTTGGATCGGCTTGCCGATCATCGCCAACGTGCCGCCCATGTTATCGGCATCGAGGCCGGCGAGGCGATCGCGATAGAAGCGCGACATATTGTCGGCCGCCACCGTGCCCAGCGATCCGCGCAGCGTTTCGGTGCGCGGCGCCCAGCTGTCGAGCGTCGACTGGATCGTTGCGGCGTTCTGCAGATCGAGCAGGCCATAGACACCCGACAGATTGGCGTTGCCGCGCGACCCATCGAGCAGGAAGGCGTATGCGCCCTGCACCGATGCGCCCGGGGTCACCACGTCGCGATAGAGACCCGCCTGAATCTCCACCGACACCGCGTTGGCGCCATAGGTGATCATCGGACGCAGGATCGCCGACATCGCCGTCGAGGTGAAGGTGCCCGTCACGCCGCCGGCGGCGGTCAGGAAGGTGTATCGGTCGCCCGCGCGCACTTGATAGCCCGCGACGGGAGCGAAGTTCACCGTGCCGCCGAGCGTCGCACTGCCGGTCGAGGTGCCGTTCGCGCTGATCGCCAGACGGTCCGACGTGCCGTTCGGACCAACGTCGATCATCAGGCCGCTGCCCGACGACATCACGACATTGCCGTTCACGGTCAGCGTGCCGATCGTCGTCAGCGAACCCGGCGCGATCGTGCCGAGGACGCTGGTCAGGAACGGCGTGCGGACGGTGCCGCTGCCGGTCAAAAGGCCCGACATCAACAGATAGTCGCCGTTTGAGCGGAAGGTGCCGTTATTATTCACGGTACCCGTCAGCTGGCGGATCTCGATCAGGCTGTTGAGCGATGCACCGGTCGCGATATTGAGCTGCGACGTCGCGCCCGCGACCGAGAAACGGTCGACGGTGACGGCCGTATTCAGCGTGATCGCGCCGGTGTTGCGTAGCGTCACGTCATAATAGCGGCCGATCTCGCCCGTCGCGCGGACGCCGTCGACATTGTTCGGCGTGAAGCCCGTTGCGCCCGGCAGGCCGTTCGCAAGCGTCGGCGCCGGACGAACCGTGTCCGAATAGCCCGGAGCCGCCTGCGCCGTTTCGACCGACGCCATGCCGTCGGCACCGGCCAAGCCGGCGACGAGCGGGCTGTTCGACTCGGTCGCGGTGTTCGGAACGCCGTTGCGCTCCACGCCGGTCGCAAGGTCGACGCACTCGTTGGTCGCCGGATTCGGCGAGGTGCTCGGCGACTGGAAGCAGAGTTCGCCGAACTCCGAGCCATTGCCTGAGTTGGTGCCGCCGAGGTTGGTCGGCAAGCCGTTCACCAGTTGGCCATTCGCGTCGAGGATCTGATAGGCCGGATCGAGTTCGGTGATCCACGCCGTGCCGTCTTCCCAATTCTTGTTGCCCGCGGTCGCGGTCACATAGCGATAGGGGTTGTTGGCGACGATCCAGTCCCAATAGAGGAACAGCGGCTGATAGAAGCTCTGGGTGCCATAGCTACCCTGCGGCTGTCCCGTGAAGAAGGTCGAACCGCCCGACAGCACGCCGATCACGACCTGCTTCGAAAAGGTCTGGTCGAGGATCAGCGGACCGCCCGAATCGCCTGGACCGGTGATACCTTCACGCAGCAACGCATTGTCGCGGAAGCCGTTGAAATCTTCCGGATCGGCGCCCGTTTGACCGCGGCGTGGATCGTCGAAGTCGAGGAAATAGAGCTGCTGCGGACGCGACGGCGTGCCTGCCGTGCCGAACAGGAACAGGTTGCGCGTATTGATCGACACCAGCGCGCCGAGCATATTCTCGGCGACGCGGCGGCGGAAATCGGCACCCGTGATGCCTGTGGTGCCGTTGCCGGTATTGCCATAGCCCGCGATGGTGACATGATAGCCCGTACCCGTCGCCGGGCTGATGCTGGTCGGCGTCGTCAACGGCGAGAAGAGCAGTGCCCAGGTGGGGATGTTCGCGGCCGGCGCGTCGAGCACCGCGGTCGCGATGTCGGCCTCGATGAAGCAGGACGTCGGCGACGTGCAGGACGCCGCGGCGCGCGACGCCGGATTCCAGAAGACTTGGTTGACATTGTATAGCGCCTGCGCGGTGTTGGTCTGGAACCGGCCCGGGCCGGTGCTGCCGCCGAGCAGCCAGTTGACCAGCTCGTCCGACTGGCCCGCGGCGTTGGCGCGGGTGTTGGTTTCAAAACCGACGGCAATACCGGTGCCGCCGCTGTTGGCGCCATAGGCGGTCGCGGCGCGTGTGTTCACGCAGTGCGCGGCAAAGATCACGGTGCGCGGATTGATCAGCGTGCCGGTGCACAGGCCGACCGAGCCGCCGCCCGCATCGGTCACCACCTGCCCGATGCCCGTGATGTTCGTGGGATCGCGAACGTCGGTGGGGGTGAAATTATTGTTGATGACGACCTGCGGCGTGTCGACGACGTCGACCGACGAAACATAGCCGGTCAGCGGCGCGGCATCGCTGCCGGTGCCGTGCGGGCTTTCGATCGATCCGGAAGGACGGGCCGCCTCGGGACCGTAGATGCTGTCCTGCGACAGCGCAGGAACAGCCTGCATCAAGCCCGCGACGCATACCGACGCCATCAGGCCTCCGCGGCGCACGCGCCGCGAAAAAACGAATTTACTCATACACTACCCCCGTAGATTGGTGACGCCTCTTCCGGGTCGTGGAACCGGCGACATAGGGACAGCTTAACCATTCGAAAAAATTACACAATCTCTGGTGACCGGCTACTAACCCCTTTGCGACGAGCCGATTGCGCCGCTGCCATATACGCGAAAAAGGGCGGCCCGTTGCCGGACCGCCCTTCCCTTCTCCACCCGTCGGTGGAAAAACTTTTAGCGCTTCGAGAACTGGAAGCTGCGGCGGGCCTTCGCCTTGCCGTACTTCTTGCGCTCGACGGCGCGGCTGTCGCGGGTCAGGAAGCCCGCCGCCTTGACCGGGCTGCGCAGCGCCGGTTCGAAGCGGGTCAGCGCCTGCGCGATGCCGTGCAGAACCGCTCCGGCCTGCCCCGACAGGCCGCCGCCCTTGACGGTGGCGATGACGTCATACTGGCCCGTGCGCTCGGTCAGACCGAAGGGCTGGTTGATGACGAGACGCAGCGTCGGACGTGCGAAATAGACTTCCTGGTCGCGGCCGTTGACGGTGATCTTGCCCGTGCCGGGCTTGACCCACACGCGGGCGACCGCGTCCTTGCGGCGGCCGGTCGCATAGGCGCGGCCCTGCTTGTCGACGATCTTTTCGCGCAGCGGCGCGGTCGGCGCTGCCGGGGCGACGGTGCCTTCAACGGCGCCGCCGAGATCCTTGAGATCGGTCATGGTCTGTTCGTCAGCCATTATGCACCCACCTTGTTCTTGCGGTTCATCGACGCGACGTCGATCACTTCGGGGCTCTGCCCTTCGTGCGGATGTTCGGCGCCGGCGAAGATGCGCAGGTTGCGCATCTGCTGGCGGCCGAGCGGACCACGCGGGATCATGCGTTCGACAGCCTTTTCGAGCACGCGCTCGGGGAAACGGCCTTCGAGGATCTTCGCGGGGCTCGTTTCCTTGATGCCGCCGGCATAGCCCGTGTGCTTGTAATAGCGCTTGTCGGCCAGCTTCTTGCCGGTGAACGCCACCTTCTCCGCATTGATGACGATGACATTGTCACCGCAATCGACGTGCGGGGTGAACGACGGCTTGTGCTTGCCGCGCAGGATGTTGGCGATGATCGATGCGACGCGGCCCACGACGAGACCGTCGGCGTCGATCAGCACCCATTTCTTTTCGACCGTGGCGGCGTTCGCCGAAACGGTCGTCTTGGTCAGCGCCTTCATGGCACGCTCCTTGACAGATATGGACCGGAGCCTCCCGACCCTATTGCCGGCCGCCCCGAAACAAACCGCGCAGCCTGTCCGATAAGGACGAAGCGGCGCTTCGGAGCGGGCCAATGACGGCAATCGCCGTGAAAGTCAATGATTCGGCGACTTTCCTGACGGGTATTATGATACCTCTATGCCGGATCGGCGAATTTCAGCTCGCGCAGCCGCTCCTCGACCAGCGTTTTTCCTGCCGCGCCGGGGCCGGCGACCCAGTTCTGCCGGGTCTCGGCCATGACGAGGCCCGTCGCGCGATCGACGGTCCAGCGCGTGTCGATTTCCAGCGGCGCCGCGCCGTCGATCACGGTTCGCTCGACGTTCGAGAGCGTCTGCGTCCCTTCGCCGTGCACCGCGCCCGACAGCGTCGGATTGGCCGCAGCGAGCAGCGCGCGAATGTCCGAGGTTACCAGCCTGTCACGGTCGGCCGGCGGCAGCGCGGCGATCAGCGACGCCATCTGCTTTGCCTCCGGACGCTCCGCGTCGGCCCCCATGGTTTCGATGCGCGCCAGCACACGCCGCCACAGCCCTTCGGGATCGACCAGATCGAGCCGGCCGCCATCGGGCGCCACGAGATAGGTCATCGTCTGACCCACCAGCGGCTGGAGCAACCCGGTCAACGCGCGCGCCAGTTCGGGGCGCGCATCCGATTCGACGCCGCGCAGCGTCGACGACAATTCGATCCCGCGGCCGACGCGGCTCCATTGCAGCACATAGACCGCCGTATAGCTCGCCATCGTTCCGTCGCGCGCCAGCCGCCGCGTCGTGACGCGATAGGTCATCGGCCGGTCGAGCGGCGGCGCGAAGCGCGGCGCGGCGGCAATCGCCGCTGCAGGCGGAAGCGGTGGCTCGGGCGCGGGCTGCGCCATGAGCAGCGTCAGCGCCCCCGCGATCATGCGCTGTGCCGTCCCAGCCGGTGGAGCGATGCCGCCACGATCGCGACGAGGATCGCCCCGGTCACCTGATGCAGCACCGCAATCCACATCGACACGCCGGTGACGACGGTCAGGATGCCGAGCATCATCTGCGCCGCGACGACCGCGACCAGCAGCCCAGCCTCGGTTCGCGCGCCCTGACGCAAGAGCCTCCGCGCGACCAGCAGCAATGCCAGCGCGGCAATCCACGACCACCAGCGATGGAGGAAGTGGATCAGGAAGGGGTCGTTGGTGAAGGCGAACCAGACGCCCCGCGACCAGTCGATACCCTCGGGTACGAAATGGTCGTTCATCGACGGCCAGCTGCTCGCGACATAGCCGGCATTGAGCCCTGCAACCCATGCGCCGAGCAGCAACTGGACGAACAGGATCGCGATCACCGCCCAGGCCGCGCCGGCCAGCCGCGGCCGGACCGCGGCCGGATCATGCATCATCAGCGAGAAATCGCGCGCCGTCCAGACGAGCGCAGCGAGCAGGAACAGCGCGGTGAGCAGATGAAGCGCCAGCCGGAAGTGGCTGACATCAGTCCGGTCGACAAGGCCCGAGGCGACCATCCACCACCCGATTGCACCCTGCAGCCCCACCAGCGCGGCCAAGCCGAGCAGGCGCCAGCCATAGCCGGCCGGAATCGCGCGGCGCCAGGCGAACCAGGCCAGCGGCACGAGCAGCCCCAGCCCGACGAGCCGCCCGAGGATGCGGTGCAGCCATTCCCAGAAGAAAATGCCCTTGAACGCCGCGAGCGACATTCCGGCATTGATCTCCTTATATTCGGGGATCTGCTTGTACTTCTCGAACTCGGCCAGCCATCCCGCTTCGGTCAGCGGCGGCAGCACGCCCGATACCGGCTTCCATTCGGTGATCGACAGGCCGGATTCGGTCAGGCGGGTGATGCCGCCCACTGCGACGACCGCGATTACCAGCAGTGCGACAGCCCAGAGCCAGCGCGCTAGGGCAGCAGGACGGGGTTGAGAAGTCTGCGACATGTCCGCCCTATCGTCGGTTGACCCGCGATAGGCAAGAGGCTGATCGGGGGGCGGGAAATTCATGGCCGCGTCAGCCGCGCGCTGATAAGCGCACTCCGATGCACCGCTCGCTCCGCCTCATTCCGATCCTGCTCGGCGCACTGGCGGCGACGCCCGTGCCGGCATCGGCCACCTCATCGTCCGCTTACAGCGCGCTGGCGGCGCTCGAAGCGCGCGTCGCGGCGATCGGCTTCCGCCTGACGACGGCGAACGCGAGCTGGTGCCCGGCACAGCAACCGCAGTTCGGCTGGATCTGGGGCGATTTGCGCCTCTATGCGCCGAAGGATCGACCCGCTGCGCGCGCCGCCTACGCCGCCAGCGACCGCGACGCCCCCTTCCTAGCCGCGATCGCGCCGGGCTCGCCGGCCGCTGAGGCCGGGCTGGCGGTCGGCACGCCCGTCACCGCGATCAACGGCGCGCCACCTCCGGCAGGCGAAGGCGACCATCCCTACGCTCGCGTCACCGCCTATGAGACAGCCTTCGCCGGCCTGCCTCTGCGCGATCCCGCTGCGGTCGCGACCGGCGGCGCTTCGCTACCCGTCATCCCCGTTGCCGGCTGCCGCAGCGACTTTCGCGTCGAGGCGGTCGACCGGCCGATGGGCATGGCCGAGGGGCGGCTGGTCCTGATCAGCAAGGGCCTTGCCGAATTCGCCGCGAACGACGACGAGCTTGCCGCCGCGGTCGCGCACGAGCTTGCGCACAATATCCTCCGCCACCGCGCGCGGCTCGACGCCGCCGGGGTCGACCGCGGGATCGGCAAGCAGTTCGGCCGCAACGCCCGGCTGTTCAGGCAGACCGAAGTCGAGGCCGACCGCTTGTCCGTCTGGCTGCTCGCGGGTGCGGGTTATGATCCCGCCGCCGCCGTGCGCTTCTGGACCGCCTTCGGCCAGCGCAAGGGCCGCCCGCTGTTTCAGGCGGGCACGCACCCCGAATGGCGCGACCGCGTCGCGTCGATCGAGGAAGAAATACGGACGATTGATGCCGCGCGCACGGCGGGCCGGCCGCTCGAGCCGCCGCTGATCGCCAACCCGCCGCCCTTGGAATAGCGCGCGCCGCTCCCTATTTAACGGTCAGCTTCCTCCCATCTCCAAGGATAATTCCATGACCCGTGAGACCGCGATTTTTGCCGGTGGCTGCTTCTGGTGTACCGAGGCCGTGTTCCAGTCGCTCGCCGGGGTCGATGGCGTCGAGAGCGGCTATATCGGCGGCTCGGTCGCGAACCCGACCTACAAGCAGGTGTGCGGCGGCGACACCGGTCATGCCGAGGCGATCCGCATCACCTATGACCCGGCCGTTATTTCCTACGACGATCTGCTCGACGTCCATTTCGCGACGCACGACCCGACGACGCTCAATCGTCAGGGCAACGACATCGGCACGCAGTATCGCAGCGCGCTGTTCCCCCTGGACGACGCACAGGCCGACGCCGCGCGCGCCGCGATCGACCGCGCCCAGGCCGACTGGCCGGCGCCGATCGTCACCGCGATCGAGCCGCCCGCAACCTGGTATCCGGCCGAGGACTATCATCAGGCCTATTGGGACGGCGAGGGCCAGCGCAATCCCTATTGCATGGCGGTGATCCCGCCGAAGCTCGCCAAGCTGCGCAAGGGTTTTGCCGATCGGCTGCGCGCGGGTTAGCCTCTGCCTCATTAGCTTCTGACTCAAATGCCAGAATGGCAGCAACATTGTTGCAAAATGGCCGCATGACGTCACTTTTCCTTGACTTGACGGCGCTTTAGACTAGCCGACGCGCGCGCTTCGGGGCAGGACCGGTCCTGAAGCGTGTGGGGGGTCGCTGAACGAGTGTTTGCATCGCTGTTCCTTGTCAGCGCGTCGTTCGCGACGCCGCAGCTGGCTGTGCAGTCGGTCAGCCAGACGCTCGTCGAGGACAGCGCGATCGGTATGGCGCGCGGCGTCGATCGCATGATCGGCGGGATTGTCAGCTACGCGAAATGGCCCGACGGCACCCCGCGCGCGACGCGCACCATGTGCGTCGTCGGGACCCCGCAACTATCGAGCAGCCTCGCCCCAACCGTCGCCGGCGGCCCGGTGATTGCCGTCCGCCGATCGACCCCCGCGGCCAGCATGGGCGGCAACTGCGATATCCTGTTCCTCGGCCGCATGGCGGTCGCCGATCGCCAGCGGCTGATCGCCTGGGTTCGCGCGAAGCCGGTGCTCACGATCACAGATGCCGATCCGGACTGCGGCCATGGGGCGATGTTCTGCCTCGGCGGGCGTGCATCGACCCTCGGCTTTTCGGTCAATCTGGACGCCATCGCGCGCGGCACGGTGCGGATCGATCCGCGCGTGCTCAAAATCGGCAGCGATGGAGGCGCCCGATGAGCGTTCGTCCGCCCGTTCGCACGACGCTGCAAAAGCTGCTGTCGCGCTTTCACTTCGGTATCACTCTCTTTGCCGTCGCCTTGTCGGGGATGACAATCCTGCTGGCCGGTGTGACGACGTTGCGCGGCTATGCCGACCGCAATATGGAGCTCGCCGCGCGCCTCGGCGCCTATGGCGTAGAGCCTGCGTTGGTGTTCAACGATGCGCAGGCCGCGCGCGAGGGTCTGGCGCCCCTGACCCGCATTCCGGGCATTGCGCGGCTCCGCGTCCTCGACGACCGCAACCGCCCGCTTACCGAGTGGAACTCGCCCACTGGCGACCCCGCGCCGCTCCTCACCCGCTTCTTCTTTCCGAAACCCTTCGCCGCGACCGTCCAGCGCAACGGATCGGTGATCGGGCGGATCGAGGTCTGGGGCGACAGCTCGACGCTGATCCACTATGTCCGGCTCGGCGTTCTCGCGGGTCTCGGCTGCCTGCTCGTCACCGCGCTCGGCACCATCGTCCTCGCCCGCCGCTTCGAATATGAGCTGGTGAAGCCGCTCAACGAGATCGCGACGGTCGCGCACGATGTCCGCCTCCACCGCCGCTTCGACAAGCGCGTTCAGTCGCTCGGCATCGTCGAACTCGACCGGCTCGGCGGCGACATCAACGCGCTGCTCGACGAGCTACAGGGCTGGCAGGGCACGATGGAGACTGAAAATGCGCTGCTCGCGCACCGCGCCTCGCACGACATGCTGACCGCGATGCCGAACCGTGCGGCCTTCGACGAACAGCTGGCGCAGCGGATCGAGAATGCGAAACGCCGCGGCGAACGGTTCGCCGTGCTTTTCATCGACGCCGACAATTTCAAGGCGGCGAACGACAATCACGGCCACCGCGCCGGCGATGCGGTGCTTGTCGCGCTGTCGGCACGGATCAAGGAAACGCTGCGCAAGGGCGATTTCGCGGCGCGGGTCGGCGGCGACGAATTCATCGTCATCATCGACCCGCTCGATCCCCAGATCGCGCCCGACATGCTTGCCGCGCGCATCCAGACCAGCGCGTCGCACCCGATCCCGCTTCCCGGCGGCGGCGAATATCGCCTGACGATCAGCGTCGGCATCGCGGTCTATCCCGATCACGGAACCGACGCGACCGCGTTGCTGACCGCCGCGGACGCGGCGATGTACGCCGACAAGCTGGCCGGCCGTTCCAAAATATGACGATCCTGCGGAGAGTGAATGTGACCCAAGCCCTGCCCCGTCCCATCCTGGCCCTCTTGCTGATATGCGCGACTACGCTGCTCGCGGCGTGCCAGAGCGTACCCGCCCCGAGAGGCTTCAACACCGAACAGGTCGCCGCGCTCAAGGCCGAAGGTTTCACCCAAACCGAACTTGGCTGGGAATTGACCCTGAACGAGCGGTTGCTCTTCGCATCGAATGAAAGCACGCTCGAGCCTGACCAGATCGAACGGCTCGGCCGGCTGGCGCGCAACCTCGCCTCGGTCGGGATCTTCACCGCCCGCGTCGAGGGCCACACCGATTCGACCGGCAGCACGAAATACAACCAGCGGCTGTCGCGGGCGCGCGCCGTCGCCGTCGCCGCGCCGCTCCAGGCCAATGGCATGCGCTTTTCGGCCGATCAGATCATCGGGCGCGGTGAGACGACGCCGATCTCGCCGAACAGCACGGTCGAGGGCCGGCAGGACAACCGCCGCGTCGTCGTGATCATCACCCCGCCGTGAGCGAGCGCGGCAATCCGCCGCCTATTTCGCGCCCGCGCGCTTGCTGCTTTCGGCTTCGATAAAGGCCGATAGCGCCGCTGGGACCTCGCGTTCGATCCGCGCAACCGTTTCGGGCGAGGGATCGCGATTGGCCCATTTATGGTCGATCTGGTTCTTCTCCGGCAGCAGGCGCCGCATCTTGATTCCTGTGGGAGTCAGACCGAACCGGATCACCGCCGCGCGGTTCTCGGACGACAGATCGCGGACCGCGGCGGTCGCCGCCTTGCGCTTGTCCGCATCGATCGCCGCGGAGCTGAGTTGTAGTTCCTCGTTCCCCATTTGCTCGACCACCTCCTTGGTGATCGCGGCAAAGTCGGCGTTCTTCACCGTTTGCCCCAGCACCGTCCTCCCCGCCGGCGAATTCCAGAAGCCGAGCAACTCGCCCAATTCGGCGGCGGTGAAATTGCGTGCGAAAAAGGCGGCGGTGTCGGCGTTATAGGCGGGCATCATCGCCTCGACCGCGTCGAGCATGATCGGCCGCATCGTATCGCGAAAGACCTTTTCCACGCCCGGATATTCCTCCTTCAGCAGGCGGAGATTGGGATCGGTGGCGAAAGCCTGTGTCGAGATTCCATCGAGCACCCGGTCGATCTGGGACCTGAGTTCGGCGGTACTGTTTAACAGTGCGGCAAGCTCGGCCGCCCGGGTTGCCCGAAGCTCGTCCTGCGCCGCCGTTTCGGCCGCATGGGCCGGCAGCGCCGCGACCGGGATGAGCATGGCCAGCAGCACGGCAATCCGAAGTTTGAGCATCTTGGTTCCCCTTAAAGTCCCGGACACCGGAACCCCCGTCGCTGCGTCGCGCAATTTGCCGCATCGTGCAACGGGCTTTTCCTATTCTTTTCTTGGTCACCAAAGCCCGCTAAGCCGCGCGCATGAAACCGATCCGCAAAGCCGTTTTCCCTGTTGCCGGTCTCGGCACGCGTTTCCTGCCCGCGACGAAGGCGATCCCGAAGGAGATGTTGCCGATCGTCGACCGGCCGCTGATCCAGTACGCGGTCGACGAGGCGCGCGAGGCGGGGATCGAGCAGATGATCTTCGTCACCGGCCGCGGCAAGAGCGCGATCGAGGATCATTTCGACATCGCCTTCGAACTGGAAAAGACGATGTCGGAGCGCGGCAAGGATCTGTCGGTGCTCGAGGCGACGCGGCTCGGCCCCGGCAATTGCGCCTATGTCCGCCAGCAGGAGCCGATGGGGCTCGGCCACGCGATCTGGTGCGCGCGCGACATCGTCGGCGACGAGCCTTTCGCGATCTTTCTGCCCGACGAGTTCATGCACGGCTCGCCTGGCTGCATGAAGCAGATGGTCGATGCCTACAGCCAAGTCGGCGGCAATCTGATCTCGGTGCTCGAAGTGCCGCACGAGCAGGTATCGAGCTACGGCGTGATCGCGCCGGGCCGGAGCGAGGGCGCGCTGACCGAGGTCACCGGCCTCGTCGAGAAGCCGAAGGCCGATGCGGCGCCCTCGAACCTGATCATCTCGGGCCGCTACATCCTCCAGCCCGAGGTGATGCGCGTGCTCGAGGGGCAGGAGAAGGGCGCCGGCGGCGAGATCCAGCTCACCGACGCAATGGCGACGATGATCGGCACCCAGCCCTTCCACGCCGTCACCTTCGCCGGCGCCCGCTACGACTGCGGCTCGAAGGCCGGATATATCCAGGCCAATCTCGCGGTCGCCCTCAAGCGGCCCGACATGGCGGACGAGGTTCGCGCCTTTGCGGTCGACCTGCTGAAATAGAGCGGCGGAGGCTTCGCACCCCCGCCGCTGCGCCGATTATTCGCCTTCGATATTCGGCTTGGGGAAAGTGTCTGCCCCCAGCGTCTTGTAAAGCACGCCGCCGACCGCACCGCCGATCAGGGGTGCGACCCAGAACAGCCACAATTGCTGGAGCGCGATTCCGCCGACAACGAGCGCCGGACCGGTGCTGCGCGCCGGATTGACCGAGGTGTTGGTCACCGGGATCGAGATCAGGTGGATGAGTGTCAGCGCAAGCCCGATCGCGAGCGGGGCGAAGCCCGCGGGCGCGCGGCCGTCGGTCGATCCCATGATGATCCAGAGGAAGGCGGCGGTCAGCACGATCTCGATCGTGAAACCCGCAATCAGGTCGTAGTTGCCGGGCGATCCCTCACCATAGCCATTCGCCGCGAGGCCGTTGGTCGCAAGATCATAGGCCGGATTGCCGCTGGCGATATAGAAGAGCAGGAACGCCGCGACGATCGCGCCGAGCACCTGCGCCACGACATAGAGCGGGATGTCGCGCGCATCGAAGCGCCCGCCCGCCCACAAGCCGACCGTGACCGCGGGGTTGAGATGGCAGCCAGAGATATGGCCGATCGCATAGGCCATGGTGACGACCGTCAACCCGAACGCCAGCGACACGCCAAGCAGACCGATACCGACATCGGGAAAGGCGGCGGCCAGAACCGCGCTGCCGCACCCGCCGAAGACAAGCCAGAATGTGCCGATAAACTCGGCCAAGCCCTTTTGGATATTCGTCATTGGACCCTCCCTCCCACCGGTGGCCATGACGCCATCGGCGCGGGGGCATCTTAACAGCATCGATTCGATCGGCAAATTTTTGAATCGAGGGAGATGTTCTGGGTCGGCACAGCCCTGCCCCGACGAGCCGTCCGTCGCAATCCCCTGTTCAGCCACCGGCGGCTATGCAAAGGGGAATGGCTGCCAATGGAGTTCGTGATGCGCACTGTCCTGTTCGTTTTTCTGTCCGCGCCACTGCTCGGCGGCTGCATCAGCACCGTCGGCAAGGTCGTCACTGCGCCGGTCAAGGCCGTGGGCAAGGTCGCCGACTGGACGACCACCAGCCAGGACGAAGCCGACCGCAACCGCGGCCGCGCGATGCGCGAGCGCGAGGAAAAGCTCGGCAAGCTGTCGCGCCAGCGCGACAAGGCCGCCGAGAAATGCCGCGACGGCAACGCGGACCAATGCGACCGCGCCGAAGTGCTGGAGCACGAGATCGACGCGGTAATGGCCGAGCCGATCTAGCGCACCCGCCGTCCCGTCCACACGACCCGCCCCACCAGCCGGATCGCGGTGAGCGGCAGATCGTCCCAGCTCTTGTAGTGCGGATTGTCGCTGATCACCGAGACGAGTCCCTGCCCCGGCGCGCGCGCGATGCGCTTCACCATCAGCACATCGTCCATGCGCAGCACGTAAATGCCGTCGCGCAGCCGGCCGGCCGCATCGCCGCCGTCGACCATGATGTCGTCACCGTCGTTCAGCGTCGGCGCCATCGAATCGCCCTCGACGCGAATGATGCTGAGCGCGCGTGGATCGGCGCCGAGCCCGCGCAGCCATTTGGGATCGAAGGCGACCTCGCCCTCGACCGCCTCGCCGTCGATGCTCGCGCCCGCGCCCGCCGACGCGCCGATGGCGAGCTTCGGCACCAGCACCATGCTCGATCCGCGCGCCCGCGCCGGCACGGACGCGACGCGCGGCTCGGGGCCGCCGAGCAAGGCTTCGGACACGCCCAGATAGGCGGCGATGCGCGCGCGATCCTCCTCGGCCAAACGTCGCGGCGAGCCACGCTTGATATATTGCTGGATATAGGCGGGGTTGCGCCCGATGCGCGCCGAGAGCTGGGCATAATCCACGCCCTTTTCGATGAGCAGGCGGTCGAGCGCGGCGCGCGGATCCATGTCGAAGTCGGTGATGACGGTCATTGGAGGCTGGTCCTTCCTATTTCATCCATAGCGATAGGATTTTTCCTAGACAAGTAGGAAAATGATCATCAAATAGGAAATATCCTATCGGAGCGAGTCGCCCCGACGAGGCATTTGAGGAGGACGTGGATGGAACGCAGCCTGCTGCAACGGATCGAGAATTTCCTGAAGGAATCGGACATGCCGCCGAGCGTGTTCGGCCGCGCCGCCGTGCGCGACCCGCGCCTCGTCGCCGACCTGCGCGGCGGCCGCGATGCCGGCCGCGACATTATCTGCCGTGTGGAACATTTCATGAACAAATGGCGGGCCGACTTTCGCCGGGGCCGCGTCACCCGGCAGGGCGACCGCCGTCGCCGCGATGAAGGCGCGGCCGCATGATCCGCTGGTCCCCCGCCGCGCCGGCGCGCCCATCCTGCCCGCACGGCCGCCTGTCGCGCTTGCTCGCCGCCGAGCTTCCCGAAGGCGTCATCGTCACCGGCTCGACCCTGCGCCCGTGGGCAAGCGCCAACTTCGTCGGCGCGCGGCATATCTTTTCCTGTATCGGACAAACGTCGCTGATCGCCCTGCAACAGCGCCTGACCGACATCGAATGGCGTCTGCGCGGGCACATTGTCGCCGACATGGCGGTCGAGCCCGTAGGCGACGATGGCGATTTTCGGATCGAGGTGCTGACGGTCGAGGACTGACCGCTCGCGAAACTCAGCCGATGGCTTGACGGTTCATCCGCTGCAGCGTGCCGAGCGCCGCTTCGAGCGCAAAGTCGATCTCCTCTTCGCCGGCGCTTTCCGTGATCGGAACGGCAGGCACCGGGATAGCGGCGGTCGCGGCCTGCGCCTGGCGGCGGCTTGCAAGTCCCGCTTCGAAGCGCGCGACCATCGCGCCGATCGAATTGTCGGTCGGGTCGGGCATGGCGGGGCCGGTCGATTCGACGGGCTGTAGCCAGGGCTCTTCGCCTTCGACGTCGACTTCGACGGGCGCGAGGTCGGCAAGGATCAGTTCGCCGTCCACCGGCCAGTCGGCCGCCTCCGGAACGGCGATAGCGCGTTCGTCGTCGGCCGACGCGATCGGACCCAGTCCACCCGCGGGCAGATCGCGTCCGGCGCGGATCGGCGCGCGCGGCAGGTCGTCGGGGTGCAGGTCGGCGCGGCGGCGGGGCAGCGCCTCGTCACTCTCAGCAGCCGACCGGCGTACGCGGCGGCGGACGGCTGCAAGGCCCGAAGCCTCGGGCGTCGCCACGACCAGTGCAACAAAGCCGGCGAGCAGCGCGGCCACCGCCGACATGCCGAGCGCCAGCGAAAGGCGGGCGGCGTTGCCGACCGGCGGCACGAAAAAGTCCGACAGCCGGTCGAGATAGAGGTTCCAGCTGATGCCGGCGACCCACGCCATCGGCATCACGGCGGCGAAGAGAAAGGTCAGCGCTGCGGCGCCGATCACGGCAGGCAGCGCCGGACGCAGCGCGGCGAGCAGCGCCGCCCCGCGCGTCTGTCCCGAAGTTTCGCCGCTATCGTCCATATAAAGCAAATCCATAGTCTCAGCGCCCCCTGCTGTTAAGCAGCCGCTGGTAAACAGGTTCGTAACGTAAAATGTTTGACGACCAGTTACGATGCTTTTCGACGAAAGCGCGTGCCGTATCCCGCCGCTCGCCCCAGCTACCGCGATCGCGCAGCAGCCGGGCGAGCGCTGCCGCGATCGCCGCGGGATCGTCGGGCGCAAACAAGGTGCCGGTCACGCCATCCTCGATCAGTTCGCGGTGTCCGCCGACATCCGACGCCGCGACCAGCTTGCCCTGCGCCATTGCCTCGAGCGGTTTCAGCGGCGTGACGAGATCGGTCAGGCGCATCTTCTTGCGCGGATAGGCGAGGATATCGATCAGCGAATAATAAAGCTCGACTTGGCTGTGCGGTACGCGTCCGACGAACAGGATGTGATCGGCGACCGGCGACGCCGCGGCCTGCGCCTTCAGCGCAGCCTCCATGGGCCCGCCGCCGACGAGCAGCAGCCGCGCCCGCGGCTCGGCGGCGACCAGCGCCGGCATGGCCGCGATCAGGTCGTCGATCCCCTCATAGTCATAGAAGCTGCCGATGAAGCCGATCACCGCGTCGCCCGCTGCCAGCCCCAGCTCGCCCGCCAGCGCATCGTTGCGGGGCGGCGGATCGCCGAACAGGTCGAGGTCCACGCCATTGGGCGAAACGGTGATCTTGGCGGCATCGATGCCGCGCGCGATCAGGTCGCCGCGTAGGCCCTCGCAGATCACCGCCACCGCATCGACCGATTTTACCGCATGCGTTTCGATCGCCTTGATCAGATGATAGCGCGGCCCGCCCTCGCGCCCGGTCCCGTTGCCGACCGCCGCATCCTCCCAAAAGGCGCGGATTTCGTATATCACTGGAATACCCAGCTTTTTCCCAACGCGGAGCGCCGCCAGCGCATCGAGCACCGGCGAATGCGCGTGCAGCAGATCGGGCTGCCACTCCTTGACCAGCGCTTCGGTCCGCGCGGCGAGCGCCCCGATCTCGCGCCATTCGCGGAGCGGCGAAGGCGCGGGTGCGATCGGCGGGGTACGATGAAAAGTCAGCCCGTCGACGGTCTCGACCGCGGGACCCGGGATCGGGTGGCGCACGCCGGTAACGCCCGCAACGTCCCAGCCCTTCGCGACCTGCGCCTTCATCAGCGCGCGGGTGCGAAACGTGTAGCCGCTATGCGTGGGCAGGCTGTGATCGAGGACGTGAAGTATGCGGGTCATCGGCCAAGCCTCTGCCATACAACGCTTAACGGCACGTCAACCCCGTTGCCGTAGAGACGCTGCAAACGGGCATAGAGCCACGGGACAAAATCGGGCAAGCTGCTTAGGGTCAGGACCCAGATGATCGACAATTTTTCCATTGCCCTGACGCATGTGCTGCTGGCGATCGGGCTATGGCGCCTGCTTCATCGCGACGATCTTGATCAGGAGGTGAGCCCGCGCGACGCGTGGCGGCGGCAACGCGATGCCGAGGCGCGGGCAAGGGACGCCGCGTCCGATGCGTGACCTCGCCTTCGTCGCCTTCCTCTTCGCCTTCATCGGGATCGGCTTTCGCAAGCCATTCCTGTTCGTGCTCTGCTTTTGCTACATCGACATCGTCGCGCCGCAGCGGCTCAGCTATTTCCTGATCAATTCGATCCCGATCTCGCTGATCGTCTTCGGGCTCGCCATCCTCGGCTGGCTCGCCGCCGACGACAAGCGCGACACGCGATGGTCGGGGCGGCAGACATTGATGGTCGTGCTCCTCTTCTATTGCTGGATGACGACGATCTACGCCGACTTTCCGGTGGAGGCAGCGGACAAGTGGAGCTGGGTGTGGAAGGCGCTGATCTGGGCCATCTTCCTGCCGCTGACGTTGCGAACGAAGCTCCGCATCGAGGCGCTGGCGCTCGTCCTGCTCCTCTCCGCAGCCGCAATCGCGATCGCGGGCGGCATCAAGACGGCGGCGGGCGGCGGCGGCTATGGCGCGCTCCAATTGCTGCTCAGCGAAAATTACGGCCTCTACGAGGGCAGCACCATGTCGTGCGTCGCCATCTCGATCATCCCGCTGATCCTCTGGTATCGCAAGCATGGCACGATCTTCCCGTCCGACTGGATGGTGTCGCTCTTCTGCTTCGCACTGGTCTTCGCTTGCGCCCTGCTGCCCGTCGGGACGCAGGCGCGCACGGGTCTTATCTGCCTCGCCGTCCTCGCGATCCTGTCGCTGCGCGCGGTGAAGCACCGCATCCTCTATATGGTCGGTGCAGCGCTGCTCGCGGCCGCCGCCATCCCCTTCCTCCCGCAAAGCTATACCGAGCGCATGGAGACGATCCGCGGCTACAAGTCCGACCAGTCGGCCTCGACGCGCGTCGCGGTGTGGGCGTGGACGTGGGACTATGCCAAGGACCACCCGTTCGGCGGCGGCTTCAACGCCTATCTCCAGAACCGCGTCCGCGTCGAAAAGGAAGCGAGCAAGCCCGACGAGGTCGCGAGCGTCTATGAAGAGGAATCGCGCGCCTATCACTCGGCCTATTTCGAGATGCTCGGCGAGCAGGGCTATCCGGGGCTGACGCTGTGGCTGATGCTGCACCTGACGGGGCTCATCCAGATGGAGCGGATCAGGCGGCGATACCTGAAGACGCGCCGCGGCGAGGAACAATGGATCGCACCGCTCGCGACCGCGCTCCAGCACGGGCACATCGTCTATCTGATCGGATCGCTGTTCGTCGCGATCGCGTTCCAGCCTTTCATCTATATGATGCTGGCGCTCGAGATCGGGCTGACCACCTATTGCCGCCGCCGCGAAAAGGAATCGGGCTGGCGGCCGCTCGCCATGCGCCCGATGGCGGCGGCATGAGCGGGACCGCCGCCTCGCCCCGGATGCTGCCGACGCTGACCGGCGTGCGCGGCATCGCGGCGCTGATGGTGCTTTTCTATCATATCCGCGGCGGCATGACCGGCTTCGCGCCGCCGCAAGTGATTTCGGTTTTGGGGCAAGGCTATCTCGCGGTCGACCTGTTCTTCGTGCTGTCGGGGTTCGTGCTGTGGTGGAATTATGGCGCGCAGTTCCGCGCGCAGGGTGCGCGCGGCGCGCCGCATTTCATCATGCGGCGCTTTGCGCGCATCTTTCCGCTGCATGTCGCGATCCTGTCGGCGATGGCGCTGTTTGCGCTCGCTTTGCTCGTCAGCGGGCGCGATCCGGGCGCGCACTACAGCTTCGTCCAATTGCCCGCCCATTATCTGCTGGTCCAGAATTGGGGCTTCGGCGACCGGCTGACCTGGAACGACCCGGCCTGGTCGATCTCGACCGAATGGGCGGCCTATCTGCTGCTCGCTGTCACCGGGGGCCGGATCGCGCGGCTGTCGCCCGGCCGATGGAGCTTTCCGCTACTGATCATCGGGCTGGCGGCAGGCCTCGGCGCGTGGTTCGCCGCGACCGGGCGCACAAGCATCGGTCAGGATATTCCCGCCACCGGCCTGCTGCGCTGCCTCATCGAGTTCGGCATGGGCATCTTGCTTTGCCAATGGTGGACCGCGCAACAAGCCGGGGGCCGCACCGCCGTAATTGTCGGCACCGCGCTCGGCTTCGCTGCCCTCGGCGCGACCTTGCTGTTCAGCCTGTCGCAACCCGCCGCGATCCCGCTGATCATGGTCGCCGTCGTCATCCTGTCGCTGCAAGCATCGGTTGCGGCGAAACCCCTGCTCGCCGGCCGCATCGCGCAATGGCTCGGCGACATCAGCTACGCCGTCTATCTGTCGCACTTCTTCCTGTGGATCCTCTTCAAGCTATTCTTCGTCGACGATCCCGCGATGGTGCCGCCCGTCAAGATCGCGGCCTTCGTCATCATGACGCTGGCGGTCTCGCATCTGCTCCATGTCTGGCTGGAAGTGCCCGGCCGCCGCTTCGCCCAGCGCGCCGGCGACCGCCTGCTCGCTGCCCCGAAACAGGCGCTGACCGAGAGCCGCTAGCCGGTCGGGGAACCATAAGCGGCGTCGGCGCGCTAATGCCCCATGCCGCCAACGCCCCTCATCCATGTCGACGACAGCCTGCCCGGCATCAGCCGCACGCGTTCGGGCGTCGGCTGGCGTTATCGCGACGCCCAGGGCAAGATCATCCGAGATCGTGAGGAAATCGACCGCCTCAACGCGATCGCGCTGCCGCCCGCCTATGAAGACGCCTGGTTCTGCCCGGCGCCCAACGGGCATATCCTCGCGACCGGCTATGACGCGCGCGGGCGCAAGCAATATCGCTATCACCCCGAATTCCGCCTCGCGCAGGACGCCGACAAATATGACCGCTGCGCCGCCTTCGGGCATGCGCTGCCGTTGCTCCGCGCGCGGCTGGAAGACGACCTTGCGCGCCGTTCGCTGTCGCAGGAACGCGTCGTCGGTGCGGTCGTGCGCCTGCTTGACCTTGCCGCCCTTCGCGTCGGCAACGAGCAATATGCGGCGGCGAACAACAGCTTCGGCGCGACAACATTGCGCCAGCGCCACGCCACGCTCAGCGGCAAGACGCTCCGCCTCAGCTACCGCGCCAAGGGCGGCGCGCAGCGCGAGGTCTCGATCACCGACCGCAACCTGACCACGCTCGTGCGCCGCCTCCAGGACCTGCCGGGTCAACATCTCTTTCAGTATCGGGATGCCGACAGCCTCTGCGCGGTCGGCTCCGCCGACGTGAACAGCTATATCCGCGAGGCGATGGGCGCCGATTTCAGCGCCAAACATTTCCGCACCTGGTCGGCGAGCGTCGAGGCCTTCACCTATCTCTACGACGCGCCCGAACCGCCGACTTTGAAGGCGATGGTGACGCATGTCGCCGACTGGCTCGGCAACACGCCGGCGGTCGCGCGCAAGGCCTATGTCCACCCCGCGATGATCGCCGCGGCGCAGGAGCGCGGCAGCTTCGCCGCCGACGCCGGCCGACTGCCGCGCGCGACCCGATATCTCTCGCGCTACGAGCGCGGCTTTCTGAACTGGCTCGAACGCGCCCCGGGCGCCGAGGCGTTGCTTCGCTCCGCCTGATCCGCCAAGATACCGTCATGACCCTTTCGCTTTTGACCGCCGCCAAAGCCGCGCCCGCAAAGCCCATCGCCGAAACGGCCGCGCCCCCAGGCGATCCGCTCGCCGACCTCCAGCATTATTGGGATGTCAGCGTCGCCTGGGTGAACAGTCATTGGCTGCAAATCGGCATCGCGGTCGGCGCCGGGCTGCTGATCTATTTCGTCCTCTCGATGGCGCGCCGCTTCGCGCTCAAATATGCGCAATCGGCCGAGGGCGACCTCACCCTGACCCACATCGCCGGGCGCGTGATCCACAAGACCAAGTCGGCGGTCATCGCGATCATCGCGGTTCGCATGGTCGCGGGCTATGCCCAGCCGCCCGCGGCGATCCTGCAGATCATCCAGTTCGTCTTTACCGTGGCGGTGGTGTTGCAGGTCGCGATCTGGGTGCGCGAGATCATCCTCGGCCTGATCGGCCGCCGCGCCGCCGAAGGGCATAACGAGACGCTCAGCAATGCGATGGGGATCATCCGGCTGCTGATTAGCGTCGCGCTATTTGCGATCGCGATCATCGTCATTCTCGACAATATGGGCGTGAACGTCACCGGCCTGATCGCCGGCCTCGGCATCGGGGGCATCGCGATCGGCCTGGCCGCCCAAGGCATTTTCTCCGACCTGTTTGCGTCGCTCTCGATCATCTTCGACCGGCCGTTCCGCGTCGGCGAGACGATCAAATATGACACCAGCACGGCGACGGTCGAGCGCATCGGGCTCAAGAGCACCCGGCTGCGCTCGGTCAACGGCGAGCTGCTCGTGATCTCGAACACCAATCTGCTCGGCAAGGAGATCACCAATTTCGCGCATCTCCACCGCCGCCGCGTGACCTTCACGATCAGCGTCATCTATCAGACGACGCCGCAGATGCTGCGCGACCTGCCCGCGCTGCTCGAGGAGCAGGTGAAGGCCGCGGGGCATGAATTCATCCGGTCGAGCTTCCTCACCTTCGGCCCGTCGAGCCTCGATTTCGAGCTGCTCTTCGACGTCTTCACCGAACAGTTCGAGGAAGTGGTCGCGGCGCGGACGGACGTCGGCATCCGGCTGTTCGAGGCGTTGGCCGCGGCCGGATACGAGTTCGCCTATCCGACGCAGACCACCTTTACCGCGGCGCCCGACGGCACGATGATCATGCCCTATCCCGAGTCCCCGAAACCCAAGGCAAGCGCCGCAAAGGCCGCCAAGCCCGGCTGACGCTACGGCGGCGCGGGCGCGGGGCTTGGCCCTTGTGCAACGCGGCAAGACAGGCCTAGAACGCGCCCCGAACCAACGATCAGAGGGGATGGCACATGGCCAGCATCACACCGCAGGAACTGCAAACCAGGGTTGGACAACATCTCGGCACGTCCGATTGGGTGCTTGTGGATCAGGAGATGATCAACAAGTTCGCCGACGCGACGGGCGATCACCAGTTCATCCATATCGACGAGGAAAAGGCCAAGCTGACGCCGTTCGGCGGCACGATCGCCCACGGCTTCCTGACGCTCTCGCTGCTGCCGATGCTCGGCGCGAGCACCGACGGTCCGAAGGTCGGCGGCGTGAAGATGGGCGTCAACTACGGCTGCAACAAGGTCCGCTTCCTGTCGCCCGTCCGCTCGGGCAAGCGCGTGCGCAGCCATATCAAGCTGCTCGAACTCGAAGAGAAACGCCCCGGCCAGTGGCAGCAGACCAACGAAGTGACCGTCGAGATCGAAGGCGAGGAAAAGCCCGCGCTGATCGCCGAATGGATCAGCCAGTTTTTCGTTTGAGGTAAATCTCCCCTCCCGCTTGCGGGAGGGGTCGGGGGAGGGCCTGTTGGCCTTGGGCTTCCCCTGACATGCCCCACCCAAACCCTCCCCTGCAGGGGAGGGCTTAAGTAAGAAGGAACATTATCATGCGTGACGCCGTCATCGTTTCCACCGCCCGCACCCCGCTGACCAAGGCGGCGCGCGGCTCTTTCAATAACACCCTCGCCCCGACGCTGGGCACCCATGCGGTTCGCGCCGCGGTCGAACGCGCCGGGATCGAAGGCGGCGAGATCGACGACGTCCTGTTCGGCGCCGCCATGCAGCAGGGGTCGCAGACGATGAACGTCGCGCGCCTGATCGCGCTGCGCTCGGGCCTGCCGGTCACCGTCCCCGGCATGTCGATCGACCGCCAATGCTCATCGGGCCTGATGACGATCGCGACCGCCGCGAAGCAGATCATCGTCGACCGCCAGGACATTGCGGTTGCCGGCGGCATCGAGAGCATCTCGAAGGTCAGCGGCAGCGGCAAGGTCTTCATCGAGACCGACGCCGAGCTGATCGCGATGCACAAGGACACCTATATGCCGATGATCGGCACCGCCGAGGTCGTCGCGAAGCGCTACAACATCAGCCGCGAAGCGCAGGACGAATATTCGCTCCAGTCGCAGCAGCGCACCGCCGCCGCGCAGGCCGCGGGCAAATATGACGACGAAATCGTCGCGTGCCCGGCCACCATGGCGGTCGTGGACAAGGAAACCAAGGAAGTCAGCTTCAAGGACGTCGTCGCGAACAAGGACGAGTGCAACCGTCCCGACACCACGCTCGAAGGCCTGCTGAGCCTGAAGCCGGTGATGGGCGAAGGCCACACGATCACCGCGGGCAACGCCAGCCAGCTCGCCGACGGCGCGTCGGCCGCGGTGCTGATGGAAGCCAAGGTCGCCGAAAAGAAGGGCCTCCAGCCGCTCGGCCGCTATGTCGGCATGGCGGTCGCGGGCACCGAGCCCGACGAAATGGGCATCGGCCCGGTCTTCGCCATCCCCAAGCTGCTCGAACGCTTCGAGCTCAAGATGGACGACATCGGCCTCTGGGAACTCAACGAAGCCTTCGCCGTGCAGGTCCTCTACTGCCGCGACACGCTCGGCATCCCGAACGAGTTGCTCAACGTCAACGGCGGCTCGATCTCGATCGGCCACCCCTTCGGCATGACCGGCGCGCGCTGCGTCGGCCACGCACTGATCGAGGGCAAGCGCCGCGGCGTCAAATATGCCGTCGTCACCATGTGCATCGGTGGCGGCCAGGGCGCGGCGGGCCTGTTCGAGGTCTTCTGATTTGCGTCTGAACGCTCCGCGTATCGAGCCGGTCGATCTCGGCCGGCTCGATGCCGACCAGCGCGCTGCGCTGTCGCCGTTCCTCGACAATGGCGGCGGCAAGGTCGGCGGCGGACGGGTGCTCAACATCTTCCGCACGCTGGCGCGCGCACCGAAAGCGCTGACCGCCTTTCTCGGCTGGGGCAGCTACATCCTGTCCCGCCACAATGCGCTGTCCGCGCGCGACCGCGAACTCGTCATCCTGCGCACCGGCTACAACTGCCGCTCGGGCTATGAGTGGACGCAGCACAGGCGCATCGGGCTCGACAGCGGCCTGACCAAAGACGAGATCGAACGCATCAAGGCCGGCCCCGACGCCGACGGCTGGAGCGACATCGACCGCGCGATGCTGCGCGCGACCGACGACCTCACGAGCCATCACTTCGTTTTCGACGCCAGCTGGTCCGCGCTCGCGCCGCTCGGCGACAAGGGCCGCATGGACCTTGTCATGACCGTCGGCCAATACACCCAGGTTTCGATGATGCTGAACAGCTTCGGCATCCAGGTCGAGGACGGCTGGGAGGTCGACCCCGACCTCAAGGCCTGACCAACAAGGAGAATGACATGAGCGGTATCGGAGTGATCGCAACGCTGCGCGTCCAGCCCGGCAAGGAAGCCGAATTCGAGGGCATCTTCGCCGAGCTCGCCCCCGCGGTGCACGCGAACGAACCCGGCAACAGCTATTACAAGCTGTTCCGCACCGCCGAGACCGGCGTGTACAAGGTGCTCGAATGCTATGACGACGAGGCGGCGATCGCCGCGCACCGGGCGTCGGATCACTTCCGCACCCTCGGCGCCAAACTCGGCCCCTGCCTGGCCGGCGCGCCCGAAATCGAGAGCCTGCCCGCGGTCTGAACGACCGGTTGCGACCGGACCACGACCTTTATAGCTTCGTCATCCTGAACTTGTTTCAGGATCCATGGTCTGCCGTTTCCTCAGGCGCGGCATTTCATTCGAGCTCAGCCCATGGATGCTGAAACAAGTTCAGCATGACGAGAATGGAACGTCCACTCCCCACCCCCAAAACCGTTGCCGTCATCCCACCTCGGCAATCTCCCCCGCCCGATCGCCCATCAGGTAGCGCGGCCCCGCGCCGCGCTGCGCCGCTTTGTCCTGAGCGTTGTAGAGCCCGCATTTCTTCAACGACAGACAGCCGCAGCCGATGCACTGGTCGAGCAGCGCGCGCGTCCGCTCCAGCGCCGCGATCCGCGCGTCGATCCGTGCGCGCAGCCCGGTGCTGATCCGCGTCCAGTCGGCGGCGTTGGGCGTCCGCCCCGCGGGCAGCCGCGCCAGCTCGCCCGCGATCTCCTCGAGGCTCAGCCCCATTTGCTGCGCGATCAGGATGAAGGACACGCGGCGGATATCGGCACGCAGGAAGCGCCGCTGCCGACCACCGGTCCGCAGCGCCTCGAGCAAGCCCTTCGCTTCATAGAAGCGGATCGCCGACACCGCGGTGCCCGTGCGCGCCGCCAATTCGCCGATCGCGATCAGGTCGGTCCGATGAATGCTCATGGTCTTTCGCTTTCCGCTTGATCTAAACCTCACTTGAGCTTTCATATACCGCTGCGTCAACCCGAATCACGAAAGCAGAATCATGACGCACCCCTTCATCGAACATGTGAACCTGACCGTCAGCGACCCCGATCGCACGGCGGGTATCCTGTCGGCCATCTTCGGCTGGCACGAACGCTGGCGCGGCCCCGCGCGCGACGGCGGCCGTACGATCCACCTCGGGACCGATAGCGACTATGTCGCGCTCTACACCGGCCCCGACGGCCAGCACGCAGAGGCGCGCTATCCAAAGGGGGAGCCGCTCAACCATCTCGGCGTGCAGGTCGACGACCTCGACACGATCGAAATGCGCGTGAAGGCGGTCGGTCTCACGCCCTTCAACCATGGCGATTACGACCCCGGCCGCCGCTTCTATTTCTTCGACCCCGACGGCATCGAATATGAGGTTGTCAGCTATGCCGAGCCGCGCCTGCGCTGAAAGGTCGCAACATACGGCATTCAGGCGCGTTTATCGCTCATCGGGGGGCAAATGGAGACCGACCGATGAGCGACGATATCAAGCAGGATTTCTGGAAGGCGCTCGACGCCAGCCCCTATGTCATGATCGGCCTGACCGGCGAGCGCCAGCATCATATCCCGATGAACGCGCAGCTCGACAAGGATGCCGACAGCGCCTTCTGGTTCTTCACCGCGACCGACAACCGCATCGCGGGCGGCGGCCCGGCGATGGCGCAGTTCGCGTCAAAGGGCCACGATCTCTACGCCTGCATTTCGGGCACCCTCCGCCGCGAGGACGATCGCGCGGTCCTCGACAAGCTCTGGAACAACAGCATTGCGGCTTGGTATGAAGGCGGCAAGGACGACCCCAAGCTCGTCCTCCTCCGCTTCGACCTCGAAGACGCCGAAATCTGGACCGCCGAGCCGAGCCTCAAGGGCCTGTTCAAGCTGGCGACCGGTATCACTATGAAGGGCAGCGAACTCGGCAAACACGCCGAGGTGTCGCTCTGATCGATCCTCCCCCCTGCCGAAGGCATGGGGAGGCCCAATCACGCCACGCGCGGCCCGATCCGCCCCTCACGAAACTCGAACCCGCCCTCGCGGTCCCGCGCCAGCAGCGCGGGGCCGTCGAGGTCCACCCATTTCGCGCGCTGTGCCAGCACGAACGCGGGACCGATCGCCAGACTGGTGCAGAGCATGCACCCGACCATGATCGACAATCCCGCCGCGTCCGCCGCATCGGCAAGGCGCAACGCCTCGGTCAGCCCGCCCGCCTTGTCGAGCTTGATGTTGACCCCATCATAGAAGGGCCCGATCCGCGCCACATCGGCCGCGACCTGGCAGCTTTCGTCGGCCACGAAGGGGATCGGGGCGTAGATCTGGTCGAGCAGCGCATCGGTGCCGACCGGCACCGGCTGCTCGATCATCTCGACCCCCATGTCGGCGAGCGCCTCGGCCTCGCTCAAAATGTCGATCTGCCCCCAGCTCTCGTTGGCGTCGACGATCAACCGCGCATTGGGCGCCCCCTTGCGCACTCCCGCGACGCGCAGCCGGTCGCCCTCGCCGGTCAGCTTGACCTTGAGCAGGTGATAGCCGTTGGCCTCGGCGGTCGCCGCCGCCTCGGCCATCCCGCCGGGTGTGCCGAGCGAGATGGTGTAGGCGGTCGTGCGCGCGGTCGGCGCGCCGTCGCAGCCGGCGAGCTGCCATAGCCGCAGGCCGCGCTGCCGCGCCTCCAGATCCCACAGCGCGCAATCGAGCGCATTGCGCGCCGCGCCCGGCCCCATGATTTCCTGAATCGCCGCACGCGCCGCCGCCGCGTCGAGGTCGCCGATATGCCCAGCCGCATGCAATATCTGGTCGCGGCATCCGGCCGCATCTTCGCCCAGATAATAGACCGGCGTCCCTTCGCCGCGCCCGGTCGCACCTTCGGCCTCGACCTCGGCGACGACGACATCGACATGATCCTTTGCGCCCCGCGCGATCACGAATTCTCCGGCGACGGGCCAGCGCTCGACGCGCGCGCTTTTCAGTTGGATAGCCATGCGGGGAGGCTAGTGTAGATCGCGATGACCGGCAAACCTTCTTCGGGCAAATCCCTTTCCGAACGCATCGGCGATCTCGGCCACCGCCTCGCCGTCGAGGCCCATGCCGCCTGGCTTGCCGCGCGCGACCCGCGCGTGCCGATGCTTGCGCGCATCCTTGCCGTCGCGATCGCGGCCTATGCGCTGTCGCCGATCGACCTCATTCCCGATTTCATCCCGGTGCTCGGCTGGCTCGACGATCTGATCATCGTGCCCTTGGGCCTGATCCTGGTGCGCCGCCTGATCCCCGCCCCCCTCTGGGCCGAACTCCACGCCGCCGCCGAGGCCGCGAGCGAACGCCCGTCGAGCCGCACCGGCATGGCTTTCATCCTGCTCCTGTGGGGAGGGCTGCTCTACCTGATCTACTGGAGCGTACGAACCTCGCCCTGGCATTGAGCACCTTGGGCCGGCGCAAAGAATGAGGGCTGCGGCCGCTTTGGGGTGGGGAGCTGCCCCTCAATTCTCGTCATGCTGAACTCGTTTCAGCATCCATGGCCTGTGTTCGAATTTGACGCAGCGTCGAGGGAAACGGCGAGCCATGGATCCTGAAACAAGTTCAGGATGACGAAGCTATAGGTCGTTAGCCGTCACCTCCCTTTTCCGTTCGTGTCGAGCGAAGTCGAGACACCCATCAACCTCGCGCGACGCCGAGGGGCATCTCGACTTCCGGCGCAGCCGGAAGTTTATCCTGAGCGCCTGCCAAGGCAGTCGAAGGGCTCGATGCGAACGGCGGTAGGTTAGGCCGCTACCGGTCGTTTTCGGTCGTTCCCTTGTCCGTTCGTGTCGAGCGAAGTCGAGACACCCATCGACCTTGCGCCACGCCGAGGGGCATCTCGACTTCCGGCGCAGCCAGAAGTTTATCCTGAGCGCCTGCAAGGCAGTCGAAGGTCTAGATGCGAGCGGGGTTAGGAAGGCGGCAACCGGTCGCTATCAACCGTTGCTGCGGATCCACTTCTCCACGACCGGCGCAATCTCCTCGCGCCATTTGCGGCCGTTGAAGATGCCGTAATGGCCGACGGCCTTCGCCATATAATATTTCTTCTTCTCGGCCGGCAGCGCCTTCGCCAGCGTCAGCGCCGCCTTCGTCTGGCCGATCCCCGAAATATCGTCGCGCTCGCCCTCGATCGCCAGGATCGCGATATCCTCGATCTTGGTCAGGTCGACGGGCTTGCCGCGATGAAGCATCTCGCCCTTCGGCAGCGCGTGACGCTGGAACACGACGTCGACCGTCTGGAGATAGAATTCGGCGGTCATGTCGCAGACCGCGCGATATTCGTCGTAGAACTCCTTGGTCTTGTCGGCGCTCTCACCGTCGCCGTCGACCAGATGTTTGAACATCGCCCAATGGCTCATCATATGATTGCCGAGGTTCATCGACATGAAGCCGGCGAGCTGGAGGAAGCCCGGATAGACGCGGCGCCCCGCGCCCGGATACCAGGCCGGGACCGTGACGATCACATTTTCCTGGAACCATGCATGAGGCCGCGTCATCGCATGTTCGTTGACCGCGGTCGGGGCTTTGCGCGTATCGATCGGCCCGCCCATCATCGTCAGCGTCTTCGGCCGGCACTTGTGCTTGTCCGCCGCCATGATCGCCGCCGCCGCGAGACTCGGCACCGACGGCTGGCACACCGCCAGCATATGCGCGCCCGGCCCGATATGCTCGAGCCACGAAATCAGATAGTCGATATAATCGTCGAGATCGAACTGACCCGCCTCCAGCGGCACGTTGCGCGCGTCGCGCCAGTCGGTGATCCAGACGTCATGCTCGGGGATCATCCGCTCGACCGTCCCGCGCAGCAGCGTCGCATAATGGCCCGACATCGGCGCGACGATCAGCAGCTTGGGCTTGCCTTCGCTCGCCTTGTGCTTGAAATGCTTGAGCTGGCCAAACGGCTTGCGCGCCTCGACCCGCTCGGTGATGCGCACGGTTTCGCCCTCGACCACCGTCTCGTACAGTTCAAACCCCGGCTTGCCGCGCGGCGCCGAGGCGTGCGCGAACACTTCGAGCGCCGAGGCGAACATCGGGCTGCCCCCGAAATAGCCGAGCGGGTTCGCGGGATGCTGGATGACCTGCGCCCCCGCGGTCGCCAGCGCGCTCGCCCCCGCGAGCCAGCTCTTCTGCATTTCAAAGGCGTGATACAGCATTCCCATGTCCTTGCGTCCTGTCGGGCGCTCTTCCGGCGTCCCTGCTCGAACGCCAGTCTAGGGCAACGCTGTCATTGTGCAATGCATCAAAATCGTTGCACCCCCTATTTCGTCGACAATATTATGGGACAGCGAACGCCGTCGTGTCCGATCGAGTGATCATGTCCGGGCTCGCGGGCAACCGCCAAAGATTGCGGCAGATGGATTCTATCTCCCTTTACGCAGTCCTGCTTCATGGTCCTTGAAGCCCGCCGCCATTCTGCGGCGTTGAGCGGCACCCCTGCGGCTGCTACGGCGATGACAAATGGCGACCAAATCCGACAAATCGACCCAGCCCCGCAAGCTCGGCAGCCTGCGCATGGTGTGGCACTATGCCAGCCGCTACCCGCTGCAGCTGCTCGTCGCCGCTGTCGCGCTCGGCATCGCCGCGCTCGCGACGCTCGCGATCCCCTATCAGTTCAAGGAAATGATCGACTCGGGCTTCGTCGCCGGCGGCGGCGACGTCAGCCCGCATTTCCGCTTCTTCTACGTGATCGTCGTGATCCTCGCGCTCGCGACCGCGCTCCGCTTCTATTTCGTCAGCTGGCTAGGCGAGCGCACCGTCGCCGACATTCGCCAGGCGGTGCAGCAGAACCTCCTCCGCCTCGCCCCCGGCTTCTTCGAGGAAAACCGCCCGTCCGAAATCGCTTCGCGCATGACCGCCGATACCGCGATCATCGAACAGACCGTCGGCACGACCGTCTCGGTCGCGCTTCGCAACACCGTCATGGGCATCGGCGGCATCGCATATCTCTTCACCCTGTCGCCCAAGCTCACCGGGGGCATATTGCTCGGCATCCCGGTGATCATCATGCCGATCGTGCTGCTCGGCCGCCGCCTCCAAAATGTTTCGCGTTCCAGCCAGGACCGCGTCGCCGACATCGGCGCGACCACCGCCGAGCAACTCGGTGCGATGAAGATCGTCCAGGCCTTCGGGCAGGAGGCGCGCGAGGCCGAGCGCTTCACCGCCGCAGTCGAGGCCAATTTCGCGACCGCAAAGCGCCGCATCCGCCTCCGCGCCACGATGACCGCGATCGTCATCGGCCTGCTGTTCGGCGCGATCACGACGCTGCTGTGGTACGGCGCCGCCGGCGTCGCCGCGGGCACGATCACCGGCGGCACGATCGCCGCCTTCGTCCTCACCGGCGGGCTTGTCGCGGGCGCCTTCGGCGCCTTGACCGAGGTCTATGGCGACCTGCTCCGCGCCGCCGGCGCCGCCGAACGGCTCAGCGAGCTGCTCCACGCCGAACCCAGCATCGCTGCGCCCGCCGGCCCCCGCGCGCTGCCCGAACCACCCCTCGGCACGCTCGAATTCGACCATGTCGAGTTCCGCTACCCGACCCGCCCCGACGCCCCGGCGCTCCACGATTTCAGCCTCGCGATCCGCCCGCGTGAGACCGTCGCGATCGTCGGCCCCTCTGGCGCCGGCAAGTCGACGCTCTTCCAGCTCGCCGAGCGTTTCTACGATCCACAGGGCGGCGAGATCCGCCTCGACGGTGTGCCGCTGCCCGAGCTCGACCCCGCCCATCTTCGCGCGCGCATCGCAATGGTGCCGCAGGAGACGGTGATCTTTGCCGCCTCGGCGCGCGACAATTTGCGCTACGGCAACTGGCTCGCCACCGACGACGAGCTCTGGGACGCGGCCCGCGCCGCCAATGCCGAGGATTTCCTGCGCAAGTTGCCGCAAGGCCTCGACACCTTCATGGGCGAAGGCGGCGCGCGCCTGTCGGGCGGCCAGCGCCAGCGCGTCGCGATCGCGCGCGCCCTGTTGCGCCGCGCGCCGCTGTTGCTCCTCGACGAGGCGACCTCGGCGCTCGACGCCGAATCCGAAAAGCTGGTGCAGGACGCGCTCGAAACGCTGATGCACGACCGCACCACGATCGTCATCGCGCACCGCCTCGCGACCGTCCGCGCCGCCGACCGCATCGTCGTGATGGACGAGGGCCGCATCGTGGAGGAGGGCAAACACGACGCGCTCGTCGCCGCCGACGGCCTCTACGCCCGCCTCGCGCGCCTGCAATTTCAGGACAGTCTCGCCGCCGCCTGAGCGCCATTATTCCCGATCGCCACCCTATCAAGGACGCCCCGATGACCATGACGCTCCACGACCGCATCATCCCCGCCTATGTCCATGGCCTCAGCGCGCTCTCGGGCCAGCTCGACAAGGCGCTCGCATGGGGCGCGGAGAACAGCGTCGGCGAGCTCCAGTTCATCGCCTCGCGCCTCGCGCCCGACATGTTCCCGCTCGCGGCGCAGGTCCGCTCGACCTGCGTGCAGGCGGCGCAGGCCCCGACGCGCCTCGGCGCGACCGGCGCGCCCGCGCTCGCCGAAGACGCCACCGACTTCGCGGGACTCCAGACGCAGATCGCCGAGACGATCGCCTGGTTGAACGGCGTCACGCCCGCAGCGCTCGGCAACGACGGCGCCCGGCCCATCGGCTTCGACCTGCCGAACGGCATGGCGTTCGACATGACCGCCGACAGCTACATCCGCGACTGGGCGCTGCCGCAATTCTATTTCCACGCCGTCGCGGCCTATGCGATCCTCCGCCACATGGGCGTCCCGCTCGGCAAGTCCGACTATGTCGGCTACATGCTGCAATATCTGCGCCCGGGAACCGCGCCCGCCGGCTGACGATGGCGGCGGGTGGCTATGACCGGTTTCGGTCGTTTTTGACAGTCGTGCCGATTGGGACGGGATGACCGGTAACGACCGTTCTTTGCCGTTTAAGCCGAGGAATAGGCTTCCTAATTGCGGACGTTGCGAGTTGGTGGCATCACAGCCCGATGAATAACGAGCACGAGCAGGCTAAACGCGATGATTGGCAGACGGCGCTGTATGAAGCGTCCTACCGCTATTCGCTCGCGGTGAGCGAGCTTCACAAAGCAAACCCGTGGCCGGACAATCCCGTTCTCGCTCAAGCAATCAGCACCTTGGCCACGGACCTGTGGGATCGCAGCTTTAGCGTCACTGAAATTATCTCGGCGTTTCGAGAAGCCGTTGCCAATCTGCCACCGTATGCCGCAGGCGATGAGGTTCGCCCTTAGTCCATCATGCTTCGCTCGGCCTGAAAGCTGACCGAGAACTCCCCACCCCGTTTTCGCCGGCGCAATACGGGGCACGATGGCAGATAGCGACCGGAGGCTGCCTAACCTACTTCGACTGCCTTGGCAGGCGCTCAGGATAAACTTCCGGCTGCCCCGGAAGTCGAGATGCCCCTCGGCGTGGCGCGAGATCGATGGGTGTCTCGACTTCGCTCGACACGAACGGACAAGGGAACGACCGGAAACGACCGAAACACGACATTTATAGCTTCGTCATCCTGAACTTGTTTCAGGATCCATGGTCTGCCGTTTCCTCAGGCGCGGCATTTCATTCGAGCTCAGCCCATGGATGCTGAAACAAGTTCAGCATGACGAGAATTGAACGTCCGCTCCGCACCCCAAAGCGGCCGCCCGCCAACACTTCGGCTCAAATCAGGCCGCCATATTGGTGGATGCCGGGAAACGCGAGCTTGCTGCCGCCGTTGCGGCGGATCGCCCCGATCGCTTCGTCGACGCGCAGATAGCGCGCGCGGGCCTCGGGTTCGAACATCAAGGTCGCCTGTTCGGGCCGATCCGCTGCCAGTTTGACCAATTGGCCAAGCTGCGCGAGATCGACCGGCTCGCCGTTCCATCGGATAATATCGCGCGTGTCGATCGTGACGCGATTCTCGTCACGGACCTCGGCGTGGCCGCCGATCGGCAGCGTGATATCGACGCTGTGCGTCGGCGGCGGGATGGTGATGATGAACATCACCAGCATCACCAGCATCACGTCGATCAGCGGCGTGGTGTTGATGTCGGGATCGCCATTGGGGTCCGCGCGAAAGACGCTCTGGTGAAACCGGCTACGAAGCTTGCGCATCCTCTCTCTCCCTGTCCGGCGGAGCCCATGCCACCTCGGCGCTTGCCCCGCGCCGCAGATCTTTGACTCGCACCGCGAGCCAATCTGCGCTGTTATGGTATAACATTTTGCAGCAGGGGCAAATAAAAAGCGCGCCGCCAACGGCCTCGCACACCTAACAAGAAAGGGCGGCACCTTTCGGTACCGCCCCTCTTGTCTCAAACCCGAACCGGGTTGGAAATCTTACATGCCCGAACCCGGACCGTATTTGATTTCCACGCGGCGGTTCTGGTCGTTGCGGACGCCGTCGGCAGTCGCAACGGCCGGACGGCTTTCGCCGAAGCCTTCGGCGCTGATCGAGCTATCCGAAATACCGCGAGCGGTCAGGTAGCTGCGAACGGCGTCGTTACGACGGTTCGACAGGCCAACGTTGTACGTTGCCGAACCCGAACGGTCAGCGTGACCGGCGAGCCAGACCTGCGTACCCGAGCAGCCACGGTTGTAGGCGCTGATCGCGTTGTCGAGCGTCGAAGCCGCTTCCGGCGTGATGTTCGACTGATCCCAGTCGAAGTACACGATGTACGGTCCGGGCTCGCACACCACCGGCGGCGGCGGCGGTTCTGCGCCACCGAAGTTGTAGGTCAGCGTGCCCAGGATCGAGTGCGAACGGAAGCGCGTCGAAACATCGCGGCCAACCTGATCGACCAAGTCGAGGTTGCTGGCGTTGAAGAAGCGATACTTCAGGCCGACATCCCAGTTCGAGCTGAGCGGAGCGCGAACGCCTGCAATCGCCTGCCAGGCAAAACCCGTGTCCGAATCGTCGAGGAACGCACCGGCATAGACCGGCTCGACCGAGACGCGCGCCACACCGGCACCGCCGCCGACGAAGCCCTGCAGGCCGTCGTCGTCACCGAAGTCGAGCAGACCGTTGACCATGAAGCTCAGGGCGTTCGAGTCACCATTCAGCGCAAAGGCACCCGTCGCGAGAGGGCCGGTACCCGAAACACTCTGCGGAATACCGGGCGTCGTGAAGCGACCTGACTTGATGTCGGCTTCCTTGTAGCCAACTTCGACTTCCGCACGGAAACCACCGAAGTCGTACCCGACGGTACCTTCGAAGTCGTAACCCTTGCGGTGATCGAGCGAACCGGCATTGTCGGCAGCGCCGATGTCGAGATCGAGATCTTCGACGATCATCACACCGCCACCAACTCCGACATACCAGGAGTTGTCGCGCGCCAGAGCCGGCGACGCCAGGGCGGTGGAGGCCAACGCCATTGCGACGGCAAGCTTCCTCATAGTAGATTCCCCTTTCAATTGAGATTTACGTCTCGTCAGACGTCCTACCCGTCGCTTTGGTTCCGTGCAAGCTAACAAATCGTCAATCTGTTGCCAAAAAGTCGCACTTGATACTCTAAACTGAGCAAAATCAGCCTGAAATCAGAAGACCATGCGCCTCAAGGAGCAGGACGAAAGCGGCGATAGCAGACCGGGCCTCGACGTCAATTGTAACTCCGCCCGCAGGAGTCGCGATCGTCGGTGGCGCGATCCATGCCGTGCCGTCGAAATAGAGTGCCGCGCCGTCGCTCTGCCGGGTCAGGCGAAAGCCCGCACCCGGCGTGACATATCGCCATCCGCCGCCAGTGCGAACGGCCAGCTTGCCTCCATGCCCGGCCCAGGCGCCGCTCGCGCCGGCGGCGACCAGCCAGCACTGCCCTTCCTCCGGGGCCGACGGCGGATCGGCGATCGGCCCCGCCACAACGGCGGCCTGCACCAGCGCGTCGAGCAGCACGAGCGCCTCATTGTGCGTCACCTCCTTCTGCGCTTGCGCGAGCGCAAGCAAAGGCAGCGAATAGCGCGCGGTGCGCGGCAGGTCGGTCATCATATCCTCCTAGGTCAGCGGCAAGGAAAGCGGCGGCGAGAGCGCGAAGTCGCCGATCTGGCGGATCAGCACCGCGCAGCCGGGCGGCAGCGCCGCCATCGTCGCCGCGTCGATCGCGAGCATCGGCGCGATACTCTCCCACGGCCCTGTACCGGGCACCGGCGGGGACAGTTCGACGCGCCACGCCTCGCGCGCCTCGCCCAGCGGCAGGCCGACATGGTCGCGCCATCCGGCGTCGGCGCGGCTGCGCCGGGTCCAGCCGATCGCGACCCCGCCCGCGCCATCGGCCTCGACGCGCCCATGCACGGGCGCCAGCGGGCGCAATGCGCGACCCGCGGCCATGATCGGAACGTCGGCCGGCGCAGCGCTTGCCCGCGCCGCCCATTGCAGAACCGCGCCGCCGCTCCTGGCGATATCCGCCAGGTCATCGGGCACCGCGAGCAGCGCGGCATCGTCGAGCAGCACGAAGGGCGCGCCGGCGTCGTGCGCCATCGCATCCGCGGTGCCGCCCAGTCCGCGCAGCAGGCGCGACAGCCGCCATGTGCCGGGGCCGACCGCTTCGGCGACCCCGAACTGGAACATCTCGCCGCCCGCCATCGCGCGGTTGCCGCCGCCCAACAGCGCCGCATCCGAAATCGATTCGAGCGTCATTGATGGGTTCACCAGCTCGACCACAATCTCGTTCACGGTGTCGATCAGCCCCGGATACCCGGCCGCCAGCGGGCTGGACAGCGCCCCGAGTGCTGCGGCCGGACGAACGGTCCCGAGCGCAATCGGCTCGGCCTCCGCGGTCGGCCGGAACCACAGATCGGCCCCGCGCCAGCCATCGTTGCCGCCTGCCGCTGCGACCAGCAACCGCGGCGCCGATGCCGCGACGCTGCCGGCGGCGGGACCGTCGAACAGATACACGGTCCCCGCGGCGTCGGGCCAGTCGGGCGCCGTCACCGGCACCCCCGGATCGGCCGCAACCGCGCCCGGCGCGATCGGCTGATGCCGCCGCAGCTCCAGCGCGACGACGGCATCGCGAATGGTTCGCGCGGCGATGCGCCAGCGGCTGCCGTCGCCTGGATCGACCAAGCCGCCGACCGGCAGCGCCAGCGCTGCAAGGTCGCCCTGCCAGACCAGCGCCTCGCGCCCGTCCGCGGCCGCGGCCGCCAGCTTCTGCACCAGCGCGCGCGCCGAACCAGCCGCCAGCACCGCGGGCAGATCGATCCGGTCCTCGCGCGCCCCGCCGCCGGCGACCGCGCCCGCCTGCTGCCCCAGCTGATAATCGCGTTCGGGCTCATAGTGGCGCAGCCGAATTGCGCCGGGCAGCGACGACAAAGGGGCGCGGCGCCGCTCGATGCGATCGGCCGCGCCGACAGTCCGCCGCGCTTCGCAAAAACCCTGCAGGTTCAGCGCATCGCCGCCTGCGGGGGCCAACCGCCAGCCGTCCGGCGCGCTGCACAACCCGGCCGCATCGACCTCGAACAGCGGCGCCAGCGCCTCGCGCAGCCGGTCGCCCGACGCGGCATAGCCTGCAAAGGGCCACCCCCCCTCGCACCGCCCCGTCTCGCCGAGCAAGACATCGCCAACCAACCCCGCGTCGATATCGCCCGCATCGGCCTCGACCTCGAAGGTAAGCGACGGGATGCGATTGCCGAAGCTCGCGAGTTCCAGTTCCTCGAACATGGCATAGGACAGCCCGCGGAAGGCGCTCGCCGAATCCGGCCCCACCGCCGATGCGATCAGCGGATCGACCGGCTGATCCTCGCCCCCGTCGTACCAGCGAAAGACGCAGCGCTCCTGAAAGCTGCCGCTTGTCCCGCGCAGCAGATTGCCGTCGGCCCAGATGCGCCGGATCGCGCGGATCGGCCGTGCCGACAGCGCCACGGCGAGCGACACCGCATAGCTATATTCGGTCGTCGAGGGCCGTCCCTTGCCCCCGCCACGCTTGGCCCGCCGTTCGATCAGGTCGGTCGCCCAGATCACGCTCCCCGCGACGCGCATCGTGCCGAACAGCTTCGGGATCTGCTGGCCATAGGTCGAGGCCTGCACCTTCAGGTCGGCCAGCCGCGGCCCCTCGCGCCCCTTGGGCTTGAAGATCGCGGCGTCGATCTGCTGGCCGACGGTCGCCCCGATCGCCGCTCCGACCGGCCCGCCCACGATCCCGCCGACCACCGTCAGCACCAAAGTCGCCATCGTCAAACTCCGGAAAGATAAACTGAAAACCCCTCCCGCATGCGGGAGGGGCAGCGGGCCTGACGAACTTGTTCGTCAGGCGCAGCGGGGCGGGCCATCGACCAAACGCCACACCTGCATCGCGCCAGCTGCAACCAAAGGCGTCTCCACGACCCGCCGCAGCCCGGCGTGCGCATGCACCATCCGCCCGACCCCGATCAGCCCGAGATGAAACTGCCCCGCGGGCAGCGCCATCAGCGCCACGTCGCCCTCGCGCGTATCAACGGCCGCCCGAAACCCCGCCGCTTCCAGCGCCGCAACGATCCGCCCTCGGCTCCACCCGCGCAGCGGATAGTCGCAAGGCGCCCGCAGCACGCACCCCGCCGCTGCATAAGCCGCCCAGACCAGCCCCACGCAATCGACTCCCAGCGCCGGATCGCGGCCTTGGGCCCGAAAGCGCGCCCCGACCATTGCCCGCGCCGCGACAAAGGCGCGGCTGCCGAGCTCATCCACCGGGATAACGCGTCAGCAGGTCGTTCCCCGGCAGATGCGCCTCGCCGCGAAAATTGACAGCATTCCCAAAGCGTTCGCGACAGGTCCCGAGCTGCTTGTCGCACCCCTCGACCAGCCGCACCCGCGCCGGCAGCGCAGGCAGCACCGGCGGCATCTCGGCAAGCATCAGCACGCCGTCCGCCTCGGCGATCACCGGCGTCGCCAGCCCGCACGCGCTGCCCTCGATCCACAGCAGCTCGCCGAACGCCATCGCCCCCGGCACTGCGCTGTCGAGCGTTACCGCCCGCCCCTCGACCGCCACGATCCGGCGTTCATGCGTCAGCGGCGCCAGGTCGACCCGGCAAGCGCGATCGCCGAGCGAAGCGCGGCACGAGGGCGAGGTCGCCGGGCAAACCGGTGCGTCGAGCACCCGTGTCACCCCTTGCAGTTCCGCCGTAAACGCCGCACCGCGCCGTTCGATCGCGCCGAGCGATCCGCGCGCGACCACGACCGGCGCCGCCTCGGGCGCGGTCCAGTCGGTCACGAACAGCTCCAGCGCCGCTCCGTCCCAGCGTCCGGCGTCGAGGTCCGCCGCGGCAATCGCATCGCTCGCGATCGCGCCTTCCAGGTCCATTGTCGACGCATCGAGGCTGTCGCTCGTCTCAAGCGCCGAGGGCTTCATCCCTGGCGCCGCGCGATAGGGCACGCCCGCCACGACCAGATCGCGATCGTGCGAGGTCAGCCCGATCGCCACGCCATCGCGCCGGGACAGCCGCCAGCACCAGGCGAGCGTCACCAACTCCTCGCGCAGCCAGTCGGGCGCCATCGTCGTCACCCCGAAACTCACCACGGCGCCCGTACCTCGACCAGCGGCACGCTCGCCACTTCGCCCGCCAGAAAGGTCGCGCGGCTCACCTCCAGCCGGTCCTCGGCAAAGCGCACCGGCACGTCGAACAGGAACCCCGCCCGCACCGCGATGCCGGCGCCCGGCGGCGCATCGAGCAGCAATTCGCCCTCACCCGTCACCGCGAACGCCGCCGTCTCGATCCCGTCGACCGACACGCGCACGCTGTCCGCCACCGGCAGCCGCACACGGCGCACCTGCTCGGCCTCCCCCGCGCCATAGCGCTTCACCAGCGCAAATTGCCGCCGCATCCCGTCGCCGGTCCCGAGCCATTGGTCCGTCGCGCCCGGCATCCCGCCATCGGCGGCCGAGCTGCAATCGAACGGGTCGCGAAAGCGAAACGCCCGCGCCGCGCCGCGCCGCGCCCGGAAGAAATCGGCGAGCAAGCGCACATCGGCCTCCGACCGCACCCCCGGCCCCGCGTCATAGCGCATCCGCGCTTCGGCCCATTCACTCGCGCGCTGCTCATGTCCCGCGGGCGAACTCACGATCTGCGTCGAAAATTCGGTGAGCGCGCTCGCCTCACGCCCGATCGCCAGCGGAAAGTCGACCGCATCGAAAGCCTGCATCTCATCCTCCCCGTCGCCCCGATCGTCAAACGCGACAAAGCCGTCGCGCGCCACCTGCGGCAGCGCCCAGACATATGTCCGGGCGACCGCCCGCCGCGCCGCCGCGGCTGCGTCGGCAATCGCCGCCCATTGCGCCCGATCCTCGGGCATCAGCACGAACCCCGAAAAATACTGCTGATCGTCGGCAGGATAGCCGAGCCGCTCCGCCATCACCGCGCGCGCGCGCGCCGTTTCGGCCGCGCGCCCGCCCGTCACCCAGTCATAATCCTCGAGTTGCAGCACATCGAACGCCGGCGCCGCCCAGCCGATCGGCACGTTCGCCCGCCGCACCTCCGCCGCCGCATCGTCGAGCACGGTCGGCAGATAGACGAGCAGATAGCTCTCCAGCGCGCCCGCCTCGTCGCGCGCCGCCGCGACCAACGCCGCGGTCGATGTGGCGAGCAGCCCGCCCAGCGCCTCGAGCATCGCCGTCTGCGGCGCGCTCAGGCTGCCCCGCACATCGGCGATCGCCACGCTCGCCGTCCCGAGCGCCGCCGTCGTCGCCGCATCATAGGCGCAGATCCGCCCGCCGGGCGCGATCCACCACCAGGGCTCGCCGACCTGGAATTTCGCGGCCAGCCCGGCCGCGATCCCGATCGCCATGAAACTCCGCGCGACCAGCTGCAAATAGCCCATCGCCGCGGCATTGGCCGGCGACAGCAGCGTCGAGGGCGGCACCCAACCGGTCAGCGCCGGCGCGCCGTCGGCCGCGCGCTGCTTCCAGTCGTTCCAGCAATAGGCGTCGAACAATTCATACGAGAGCGACCAGATGAGGCCGAGCCCCGCGGCGGCGCATTCCTCCGCCAGCCTCCGGTGCCATTCGTCCGTCGGGCGATTGAGCACCCCGCCGGCCAGGCTGATATAAAATCCCTCGCCCAGCGCCTCGAGCCGCATATAATGGCTCATCCCGACATAATGGACGACATCGCCCCGGTAACCGAGCTGAACCATCTGCCGGACCAGCCGCGCCGGTGTCAGATGATAGCTGTCGTCATAGCCGCTCGCGATCCCCAGATCATGCTCGGGCAACATCGCATCGCCGATCGCCAGCACCGATCCGGACCCGGCGCACGTGATCGCGCTCATCTCCACCCAGCCCTCGGCGGGCGCCGCGAGCACGCCGTCGCTGCCGTCGAATGCCGGCGGCACCAGCGACACGAACATCCGGTCGACATCGCCCGCCCACACCGGGTCGGCCTCGCCGGGCAACAGAAACCCGCCCTCGAGCGCATCGAAATCGAGCGAGATCACCGCATCTTCGGGGCTTCCCGCGGCATAGTTCCACAGCCGCACATACCAGGCGCGGGCGCTCCCCGCGGCATCGCGCCCCTCGATCGTCAGCGTCGGCCCGTGCAGCGCATCGAGCGGCTTCAGCCCGCCCGACCGCCACCGAAAGCGCAGCTGCATGTGCCGGTAATCGCGCATCGTTTCATAGGCCAGCAACGGATGATCCCAGCGATCCTCGCTTTCCCAGATCAGCCCCGCCAGATCCTGCTTGCGATAGAAGACCGCATCGACGCGCAACGCGTCGGGCGCTGCCGTCACCACCCCCGCCATCATCGGCCGCGGGAAATTGACCGTCCAGAACCGCGGATCGAAGCGTTTTACCCAGCCCTTGCGATGATGCGGCTCGGCCGCCACCAGCGCCCAACCCATCAATCCTCTCCGCTCGCCACGGCGCGCCGCACCGCGCGCGCCAGCTGCCGGCCGGTCTGCGCCAGCCGCTGCGGATCGCTCCCCGCC
>NZ_LNRZ01000009.1 GCF_001468265.1 Sphingopyxis sp. H050
TATCCCCGATCTCGTCCGACACCCGCCACCCCGCTCAAAGAGCGGCAATCATCCCGGCGAATGCCCGGCATGCAAGGCGGCCGTCAGACCCCGCTTACCATTTCACTGCCGGCAACGACCGGGCACGGCCGAATGTGGTCTGTCGTCTGTGGATGGCTCCCGCGTTGCAAGCATAAATTGATGTTCGGCGTTCTGGTCGGTTGCAGTCGTCTGTCCGACCTGTTGATGCAGTCGGTAGGGACTGCTGGCCCTGATGGAGTCCGCGAACCGGGTCCCGATCGGCTTATCAGGTTATGACGCCTTTGACAGTCCATGGGTTGTCCCGGCTCCCAGTCTGACCGGTATCCCTGGACCGTCATTCACGTCGAACGGCGCAAGGAATATATGGCGTCCCTCGAGGCGGCGAGCAGCAAGCAGATTATCGCACCCTTCGCCGAGTTTCTTGCTGGCCTTGTGGAACGCGGACTCAAGGGCGAAGCGACCGCGGAGCTTCCTGCAGCACGCGAATAGCCGGGCGCCATTCTGTCAGCATGCTCCGGGCTTGAATTATTGATTGCACTAAAGGCCTGATCGGTCCTTCGGCCTGCCCTGCATCAGGGCGATGGCATCGGCAAATACGAGCTACTCGATACATTACAGGATCAGCGAGTAAGAATTGACGTGGCTGTCCGGCCGGATCGGGATACTCGGCCAGCTCGTGCATATGGTTTGCACAGCCCTATATCGCCCGCCTCGCAATCCGTCGCCAACGACCCGGCGTTTCTCCCGTCCGGCGCGCGAACGTGCGGTTGAAATGGCTCTGGTCGCAAAAGCCGCAAGCAAGTGCAATCTCGGCGAGCGGAAGATCCGTCGACCCGAGCAGTTCTTGAGCGCGATGAAGGCGTGAGCGGATGAGCCATTGATGCGGTGTCAGTCCGGTGGATGCATTGAATGCGTCAATGAAATAGCCGCGAGAAACGCGGCAACTTCTTGCAACCTCGCCGAGATCGATCGGGTCAGCCATATGGTCCGCCATCAGCTTCATGGCTTTGCGCACTTGCCACACAGCAAGGCGCGCGGTCTTTGCGCCTTTAGACGGTCGCTGCCGAGCGCCGAAATGGGAAACTACAAACTCTTCGTGCGCGGCGTTCAACGACAACGGGCCGGTCGGTGACAATCGCAAAATGGGGGACCTGTCGAATGCTGACATTAGAGGGGCCTTAGCGCCGCCGATCCGGCAGGAGATTCCAGGCAACGGCGTTCGCGGCGAACGGTCGGTGGTCGCCGCGGCGTTTCTTCAGTTTGCGGCGCGGCCCAACGCGACCTCGACCGGCCCCTCATGCGGCGCACCGGACCGATAGGAAGCGGAAAGTTGCCAAACCCAGGCGGGGTCGGCGCCATAGCGGCGCAAGCGCTGCCGGTGGCGGCAGGTCGCAACCACAAGCATGATCAGCATGGCATAGGCCCAAACCGCGACGACGGTACCATAGGCCCAGGGAATGATCTCCAAGCGCAATCCCGCCAGGTGCGACAATGCCACGCAGGCCTGCGTTCCTGCCATCCACGCGGGCCAGTACCGGGTTGTTACCAGCGACAAGAGATAGAGCGCAACGAAGGCAGCGGAGTCGATGGCGAACATAGGCCATTCCACACCGGCGAAGCGGCTTTGCATCGGCTCCACGACCCAGGCACTGAGTTGAAAGTCGACGATCAGGATGACGGCCCCTATCCTCTCCGGCGCTCCTCCGCGGATTAGCGCGAAGAGGCTGGAGACAATGTAAAGGGCGTTGAAAATCAATATCCTGATCATCAGGGCGTACGGTCAGCATTACGGGGCTCCCGGTCAACCGGCAATCGCATCCGGCTCTTCAGGACTTGCTGCCGACTGCACGGCGCTCCACGACGGGAGCGGAATCTTGTCGCCGCCAAGCGTTTCAGGAATCCGCAGATCGCGGCGTATTTCGTCGAGGTTCAAGTGTCCGCTTGTTGCCTTGCCCATAGCCTGATTGACGAGCGAGATGGACGCGACAAAATCGCTGATCACCTCCACGCCAACGATATCGGAGACGTTGGCTCGCGACCGCGCCTCCGGCAGCAAGCCGACAAGCGCGGAACCGCTTGAAAGGGCGCGGCCAAGATCCATTTCGAAGGTCTTCAGTCGCGACACAATTTCTCCCGCGACTTCGTGGCGCTGCATTTGAACCTGACGTTTTTCCATAAATGACATCGACATATAACTCCTCGCGGCCCCAGGCCGTCGCCATGCGTGAATCCGATGTCAGCGTGTGAGGGCGATGGTCAGCTGCGAGAGTTCCGATGCCACGGCCATGATTGCTCCCGCTCCGATGGCGATAACGCCAAAAAGGAGAAGCGGCCATGCAAGACGCCATCCAAAACTCAGATCGTTCCATGGTCTTCCTTTCGTTGCGAAAGGAAACAGGCTCGATCGCTCCACCATCACCGGCTCAAACGCCGACGTGTCGGTGGCGCTGTTCTGGACAGGAACCGCCATGGGGGACGATCCCCATTCTTTGGTATCCGAATTAGTGATGGGGTCCTCGAGGGCGCGAAGCAACTGGGCTGCGCTCCAGCTGTCGGTCGTCCCCAGCTTGCGCCGCGCGGATTTCAGATGCTCGTTGACAGTGTTGACCGATAAGCCAGTAACCCGGGCCACTTCCTTGGCACGCATGGGTTTTAGAAGAAGCCTCAGGCATTCCTTCTCACGGGGCGTGAGTTGATCGATGGTCATGGAATGACTCCGGACGCACAAACGAATGACTCAATACAAGATCAAATCAATCCACTGGACTGTAAGCATTGTAGGTTTTCCTGCCGATTCCAACTAGCACTCTCTTTCCGATGTCAAAATTTCGGGGTGAACGGCTAGCCTCGGTGACGCCCTAGCCTAGCCATCCACGACGTCCGTCTCGCGGCGAGATGCAGGTCGTGCCATATTCAGCCGACGCCGACTGGAGTTTGGCCATCAATTGCCCGGCCTGGCTCCGCCCTACATCGGGGGAGCCGGCAAAAGTGCCAAGAAAAATAAGGAAGCTCGAGGCCACTGGCATTCCCCGTGCCTCAACCCAGACGATGCCATATTGACCACTTCCGGATCGGTAGGGTCGGCATGCAAGCGCAAGCATGTCATCGGGAGTCCCTAGCGTTCTAAGGCTCTGTTCCTCGCGCAAATCGCGCCGCAGCGCGGCGTGGCAGGAGGTCGCGTAAATGGGCCTCCGCCTCGCCGCTTTCCCGCATCCCCACGGCTCTGGCGAGCAACGATTTAACTTCGCCGGCATAGTCCCGAAAGCCAGCCATGAGATCGCCGGCCGGATGGCAGCAGGCGCGGCATCGGCGACCGAGTTTCGACGAGGAAGTCGATCAGACGGAGGAGTTCGTGGTCGTTTACATGGCGAAGCCAGCATCACGCTCGCATTGTTCGAGCAGCATGAAAAAGTCTCTCGCGCCATGCCCTTGTGCGCGGGCGGCTTCATATTGCTGACGGACGAGCGCGCTGAGCGCCATCGGGACGTGGTCGAACTTGGCCGAATCCAGCGCGAGATCAACGTCGTTGATCATCTGTGACACCGTAAACGCGGGAGTAAAATCGCGCCGAATAAGCATGGCGCGCTTGTAGTCCAGAACCGGCGATGCCACCACGCTTTCGCAGATGACATCGAGCATAGCCTCGACAGAGAGACCGCCCTTTTCGCCAAAAGTCAGCGCTTCGCCGACCAGTGCTGCGGTGCCTGCCAACATCAGGTTGAGGACAAGTTTCAGGTAGCGGGCTTCCTCCGCTGTTCCGACAAGAAACTGGCGCGCCGAAAGGCAAGACAGGAGCGGCAGCACGGCGGCGTAGTCGTCCCTATTGCCCGACGCGAGCACAGTGAGCTTCCCATCCTTTGCCATGACGGTGCTGCCGGAAACGGGCGCGCGCAGATAGCGCGCGCCAGCGGCGGCGAGCGCGGACGCCACCTTCGCTGACACGGCGGGCGACAATGTGCTCATTTCGATGAGCAGCTTCGATTCATCCAACGCGGGGAGAATCCCGTTTTCGCCGAAGATGATCTGCTCGAGCGCCTGGTCGTTGGGAATGGTGAGAAATATCAGGTCGCTCGCTTCAGCCAATTCCGCCAAGCTCGACGCCCTCCGCCCGCCTTCGGCGATCAGAGGCTCAATTTCGGCATGCGATGGGTCGAACACCGTTACCGCATAGCCTTGTCTCGCCAGGCGAAAGCTCATCGGTGAGCCCATCTTGCCAGCGCCGATCCACCCTATCCGCTCCAATTCTTGTCTCCATCCGGCTATCTGAACTGCCAATGGTGGCGGCGCCAGCGTTTATAACGCCGCCGATTAGCCGGCCGCGAGCTTGACGCTCCTTCCGGTCTTGAAGAATTCTTCGACGTCGAACCGCGGAATCTCGGGCGGCACAAAGTAGTTGATCACCATATCTGGCCAAGTTGCAAGATATGCGATGAAGCTTTCTCCAAGGCCTTGGGTGCGCAGATAGTCGGCAGTTACGGGGAACTTCTGGGGGATGAAGTGTGGATTCGCCCTGAACAGCTTGGGCAGGTTATGATGAGCGATCGCCGCGCGTCCAATGACGACGAAATCCGCCCCTTGCTCAAGGCAGCGTGTCGCGTCGGCATGCGAATTTATCTTACCCGCGAAACCAAGCCTGACCCCCTTCATATCCAGCTCCGTGAAATAGGACATCAATGAGCGTCCTTGATATTTGGGATCGACCGGATCTTTGAATACGTCCCAAAGCGATATATCAAGATAGTCGATTTTTCCTTCGTCGATCAACTGCTGGGCCAGTTCGGAGGTTTCACCGACATCCTGGCCGAAACGCTCCGGCGAAACTCGAACGCCGATCTGGAAATCCTCGCCGCAGCGCGCGCGAATTCCATCGACAATCTCAAGCAGGAACCGACGTCGTTTCTCAGGGCTGCCGCCGTAATGATCCTCACGCCTGTTATAGACGCTGCTCAGGAACGCACTGATCAGGTAACCATGGGCTCCGTGAAGTTCCACGCCATCGAAGCCGGCGCGTTTTGCGCGCTCGGCCGCGACTATGAAATCCTCAATTGTCGCGCGCACTTCTGCGACCGTCATCGCGCGTGCATGATCTTCCGGGGCGGCGGATGGTCCCGCGCGATCCGGAGTAATCGTGCGAATTCCGCCATGATAGAGCTGCATGCTTGATATGGCCCCCGCTCCGCGGAGGGCACCTGCGAGCCGCTCCAAGCCGGGAATCAAGGCATCAGAGTAGACGCCAAGTTCGCCGGGAAAGCCCTGGCCTTTCAGATGCACATGCGAGCAACAGGTCATGACCAGGCTGAAGTCACCCGTTGCGCGCATGAGCAACCAGTTCAACTCGTCGTCCGTCAGAGTGCCATCGTCACGTGCCTGCTGATTGGTCATCGGGGCGAGAAGAAAACGGTTTTTCATCGCGGGGCCACGCGGCAGCGTCAACGGTTCAAATAGCGACACGATCGATCCATTCCTTCAATGACATATTGTCTTGCCAATCGCGGTTGGTACCAGTGCAGGGTGGGCAAGACGCTGGCTGTCTGCAGGTCTTCCCGAGCATTTAGCGACCCGGGATCCTCAGCAATGATGCTTGGGAATCCCGGACCGGACCAACGAGCTAGAACTTATAGGAGACGTCGACGCCGAACCGGCGGAGCGCGCCACCTGCAATGAAGTCGCCTCCGAACTCCGGAGCGATCACCACGTCCTCGACATAGTGCTTGTTAAACAGGTTGGTAGCGAACGCAGAAATCGAGAAGTTGCCAACATCCACACCGAGTCTTGCATTCACGGTCGCAAATGTATCCCGCGTCGAGTTGTCATAGGTTGCCGGCAACCCGAAGATGGTCGGTGTCGTATTCCGTTGAACGGTATGGAACGGGGTTGGACCGACAACTCTGAAATCGATGCGGCTAACCAGATTGACCCGGTCGGAAACCGGGGCATTCATCTGCACGCCGCCGTTGATCGTGAAATCGGGCGTCGCAGGAGATTTGTTGCCGACGGTATAAGGACGGCCGCTATTGGCTTTGATTTCGCTCTCGGTGTAGTTTCCGTTCACGAAAACCTTGAAGACGGGCGATATCTTATAGTCGATTGAAGCGTCGATACCGTAGATCTGCACCTTGTCGATATTGGAGGTGCTCCGCAGCAAACCGAAGTCGCCGACGAAGAATTCAAAGAATTGCATGTTTTTCACGTTGGTGAGAAAACCGGCCACTTCGAAGTTCACCGCATCGAAAACACGCCCCTTAACGCCAAGTTCGAATGCGCTGTTGGTTTCCTTTTTGATGAGATCGGGAACCGAGATTCCGGCACTGATGCCTGTCGGCGGCGGCGGATTGAAGTAGCCATTGATGATTGCCTCGGTGCCGGCCGGATTGAAGCCACCGGCCTTGAATCCCATGCCCCAGTTTCCGAAAATCGTGAGGTCATTGTTGGGCTTGTAGGTGATCGTGATCTTCGGTTGAAGTTGCTTGAACGTTTCCGAAATCGGGGCAATCACGCCCGACGGGTTATAGGCCGGGTCGAGCCCTGGATTGAGGAAATAGTTCGACGGCGTGGTCGCCGTACCAATCGGATATCCCGTACGCGGATTGCCAACCCAGCGCGTGCGGGCATTTACCGGAACATTATTGATGCGGTCGCGCGCTTCGATATCGTAGCGCAGTGCGACGCCCAGCCGAAGTTTGTCAGTCGCGTCCCAGTCGGCTGCGGCAAACACGGCATAGACATTGGTCCGGTAATTGTCATCGGTGAGATTCTCCGTCGGGAATCGCGGGTCCGTCGTGAAGCACTGACGCGTCCCGCCCTGGCCCGTGTCGAGAGTAAGGTTTACGCAAACCCGTCGATCGATGTAGATGTAGCTACCTCCCAGTTGCCAGTTCAACGAGGTGCCTTCGCCGCCAGTGAGCCGGATTTCCGAAACCACATCTTTCTGCGTGCGACGATTGCCCTGGATACCGTCGCAGGTGGAAGGTGAGTAGGGCATGGCGAAACCGAACGCAGCATTATACTGTGTAAATGGCGCCTGGTTGACTACTCCTGCCGTGGCTGGCCTGGTGCGGATGCAGGTGGGCTCGTTGTTGAAAAAACCGAACGCCCCGCTCGTTCCTCCAGCAATATATTCATTCCTGTTGTTGTTGTAGGCCACGACTCCGATCAATGTGCCGAAATCCAGGTCCTGCCGAATTCTCATCGACGCCCCATATGTTTTTTGCCAGTGCTTAGCCTCGGTGTCGTCCGTGAATATGAACTTGTGCTTGCTCACCGGCGCGTTGAAAATCGGGTCATTGAACGCTTGCGCGAGTGTTGGGATCTGGAAGACTGCGTTGAAACTCAGTGCGCCGCCGTGGCTTCTTCCGTAATTGGCCTTGAGATCGATTTCGGTGTCATCCGAGGGCTCAATCAGGATGCGCCCAAAGATGTTCAATTTGTTATAGCTGTCCACTGAAGCCGGATTGCCGCGATAGCCGTACACACTCTGATGCAGATCCGACCCTACGAAGGTGTTGCGATAATATCCGTCCGACTTGGTCCATTCGCCGTTCAGCACGAATCCGACACCATCTGTGACAGGGCCACTTAGCAGCCCGGAGACGAGATATGTGTTGTCGTTGGCGACACGGCCCTTGATCTGACCAGACAGATCCGGCGTCGGCTTCTTTGTCGTAATGACGATAGCGCCGGCCGACGCGTTCCGACCGTAGATAGCGCCCTGTGGCCCCTTGAGAATTTCGACCTGTGCCAGCGCACCCTGAGGCTCATTAGTTGAAGCAATGCTCGTCTTGAGAACGCCATCGACCACCAGCGCAATGTTGTTTTCCGCGTCGCGCGGACTGTTCAGACCTCTGATGTTGATGGACACGTCCGATGGATCGGTTGTGGCGGTTTGAATGGTGACACCCGAAGTCAAGCTCACGAAATCGACTGCTACGCGAGCTTTGGTATTTTCGATTGTGTCGGTCGAGAGCACATAGACCGACGCAGGAACATCCTTCAGGGATTCGTTCTTCTGCCGTGCGGTAACGATGATCTCGTCGCCATGGCCTTCTTCTGAAGCTTGATCGATCACGTCGCCGGCGCTGCTCGCCATCGCCTGGGCGTTCACTTGCCCGGGCAACAGCGCAATGCCCCAAGCGCAACCACATAGAAGCTGCGAAATTGCCTTCAGGTTCATCATCTCTCTCCCTCGATTGCAAAGTTCGGCTCTTCACGCGTCTCCCGCTGCTTGCGGAAAGGCGAATGCCGACTTAGTTTGTCGTCAAGGCGTAGAGCCCATCGAGGGGCGGCAGTCTTGAAAATCCTTGCTCGCATGGGTTGAACAATCCTGCGAGGTGGCAACCGGGATTGCCTAAGATTTCGCGGCCATTCCGGCCGCAAGAGCAGCTATAAATTCCTGCCGGGCCGCACTGATGATTTTAGGAAAGCGTGGCGCTTTGCAGAGCCACGGCCGAGGCGCCCGGTCAGCTCACGATCAGCGACGATCGAGCATCATGCGATATCAAGTTTCGATCATCTGCGCCGCAAGGACTTTTCGCCATCGCGCGGGCAAGACGACTGGTCGGCGGCTCTTACGATCTACCATGACATGGGTGAAATGCCCTTCCGCGGCAGCAAGGACGCTCAGCTCGCGGAACATGCCAACGCGATACGTCACGCTTGTTCGCCCCAAATGGCTTACGCCAAACCCCACATCGACGGCTTCGGGATAGCAGACTGCTTCTGCATATCTACATCCCGTCTCGACCACCAGACCGATCAGCTTGCCCCCACTTAGACGAAGCAGGCCGCTGCCGATCAGCCAGCTGTTGATCGCAGTATCAAACCATCCATAGTGCACGGCGTTGTTGACATGACCATAGACGTCATTGTCCGCCCATTGCGTCTGAATCTTGGCCCATTGAGGGTAAGCACCGCGTGACAGGAGTTTCGCTTTTTCCAATCTGCCTCCTTGGGCAAGACGCTTCAACGGGAATACCATTCGGGAGAAAACTCGGTAGCCTCAGTAGGCTTCTCGATATAGCGACAGGGCGTCTTGTTCCGTCATGGCTCTCGGATTGTTGACGAGAAGCCGGGTCTGCAGCATCGCATCTCTCGCGAGCGAAGGCAGGCTCTTTTCAGGAACTTCCACGTCCCGAAGCCGCAATGGGCAACCGGAATCGACGAGCAGCTGGCCAATGAAGGACACAAACGCCTCAGCCCTCTCGACAGTCGGTGCTGCCGTAGGCCCCAAGACCGCGTCGCCAAGTTCGGCGTACAGCGCCGCCGCTGTTACCATATTGAATCGAAGTACCGGCATCAGCATGAGTGCGTTGGACAGCCCATGTGCGATGTGAAAAAGTCCTCCGAGCGGATAAGCAAGCGCGTGGACCGCCGCGACCGGCGCGTTCGCAAACGCCTGCCCCGCAAGATTTGCACCAAGCATCATGGCTTCTCGCGCGTCCCTGTCATGACCAACGCGACAAGCGGTGATCAAGTTGCCCGTCATGAGCCGGAGGGCTTCGCGAGCAAACATATCGGACATGGGGTTCTTGCGGTTCTGGCTCGTATATGCCTCGATGGCATGCACGATCGCGTCGATGCCTGTTGCCGCAGTGAGGAGCGGCGGCATACCGCAGGCAAGTTCCGCATCAAGGATGACCCGATCGGCGTATAGCTGCTGCGCTATAATTCCCGATTTCGAAGATTCCCCCGTGGTCAGGATCGATATGTTCGTTGCCTCGGACCCTGTGCCGGCGGTAGTTGGCATTTGTACCAGGGGCACTCTTTTGCCCCTTACGCGATCTATGCCGTAGAGTTCGGACAGATGTTGCTCTGAGACAGCAAGGACCGCAACCAGCTTGGCAATATCCATCGATGAACCGCCACCCAGGCCAAGAACGATATTCGTGCCCGCCTCACGCGCCAGCTGGACAGCGTTGGCGAGCACGGATTCGGGTGGGTCGGCAACAACGCCGTCAAAAACCGTTATTGCGAAGCCGGCTCCTTCGAGCGATTCCAAAGCAGGATCCAGGATACCAGCGGCGCGCAGATGATGGTCCGTAACGATCAGGATGCGGCGCTCTGCAAAACACTCAGCAAAGAATTGTCCCAAGCGGCGATGGACGCCCCATTCGACATGGAGGGTCGGCACTGAACGAAAAACAAGCGGCGTCTCGCGACTCCCAAATCTCGTTTCTGCCGCATTGCGAGTTGGCGCGGCGAGCGATCCATCGAGCGGTCGCGTCGCAGAACTCACGTCAAAATTGCTTCGCGATCGAAAATCATTGAGTCATATCCTGACTCGCGCACCGCCTGAAGCGCATCGCGGTAATTTCCAAGGCCGCCGAGATAGAACATCACGGCGTTTTTCTTTCCCGGAATATTAGCTCCGAAGATCCACGATTCAGCTTTCGGGAAGAGTGTCATATTTGCAATTGTCCGGCACGTCTCTACCCACTCGTCTTCGGCGGCCTGTGTCGGCTCGATCGTGGAGCGGCCGTCGGCTTCCATGGTGGCGATCGCGTCGGCAATCCAGTCAACCTGGCTTTCGAGACTCGGCGGAAGGTTTGTGAATGGGCCATTCGGGCCGAGGATCATGAACATGTTCGGGAAGTCGGCCTCCATCATTCCGAGATACCCCAAGGGACCATCGGCCCATTTTTCGCGAATGGTTACACCGCCGCGCCCGTGAATATCGATCTTCGTATAGTTCCCGTCGACCGCATCGAATCCCGTGGCGAAAATCACGACGTCAAGTTCGTGCTCGATACCACTGGCCAGGCTAACGCCATTTGCCGTGAACTCGGTGATCGGATCTTCCTTGACGTCTACCAGCGACACGTTCTTCCGATTATAGACTCCGTAGTAGTCCGTTGCGCACAGGGGGCGTTTGGCATAAAGATCGCTAGGCATCAGTTTCCGGGCAATGTCCGGATCCTTCACAATTCTGGCAATTTTCCGCTTGATGAAGTTGGCAGCGGACGTGTTTACGTCATGACTGGTTGCGACATCGGTGAATGTCTCGAACATGAAGCGGAAGCCGCCACCTCGCTGCCAGGCTTCTTCGAATACCCGGTCTCGTTCGGCTTCGGAGACATCTAGTCCTGACGTTGTGCTCTCGGCGAAGCCAAAGGCAACCTGTGAACGCTTAATCTGTTTCCAGATTTCGTCATAGTTGGCCTTATAATTGTCGATCGTCTCGGTGTCTTCGGGCCAGTTTCCAATAGGAACCACATATTGGGCCGATCGTTGAAACACGGCCAGATGCTGCACAATGGGCGCAAGCGCGATGATGACCTGAACGCCTGTAGAGCCGGTTCCTATAATGCCGACACGCTTTCCGCTCAGATCGGCGCCTTCTGGCCAAGCGCCAGTATGGTAAACTTCGCCGCGATATTCATCGATGCCGGCGAATCGTGGCTTGTTTATTGCCGAAAGCAGCCCCAGGCCGGTGATCAGATACTTCGCCGATGCCGACTCCCCCTTATCTGTCAAAACGTGCCACAAGCCGGTGGCCTCGTCGAAGCGGGTTGACACGATTTTCGTATTGAATTGATAGCTGCTGCGCAGATCAAAGCGGTCAGCGACGCCGTTCAGATATTCGAGAATCTCGGGCTGCGTAAGGTATCGAGACTGCCAGCTGCCTTGATCAAGAAGTTCCTTGTCAAACGAAAAGCGGTAACAAAAGCTCTCCGTATCGGAAAGGGCTCCGGGGTAACGATTCCAGTGCCAGGTTCCCCCGACGTCGCTCGCATTGTCATAGGCCTTCACGTGAAGACCCTGCTCATTGCGAAGCTTATGGACCGCATAGAGTCCTCCAAAGCCTCCGCCGATGACAATCGCGTCGAAATCGGCACCATGGGTTTTTGTCGCGGTTACATTGCTGATCATTATTTTCTCCAGAGCGGGGTTCCCGCACAAACCGTTGCTGCGAAATGGATTTTCGCGCGTGTCAAAGTGAGTGATACCAAGCGGCGATCTTGAGCAGTTCCTCGTCAGCTTCAGCGGCTCGACCGGCGAGAGCTGGAAAGACATGCTGCATGCCAGGGACGACCGAGAACGCGACTGAAACGCCTTCGCTCCGTGCCTTTTCGCACAAGGCTTCGGCGTCGCTTAGCAATGTCTCGGCGCCGCCCGCATTGACGTACAATGGAGGGAATCGCCGAAAGCTGTTCTCGAGCGGGTTCGCCAGCGGATTTAGCGGACTGGCCGCGTCGCCAAGAAACATGGCGATCATACCTTCCAGTATCGGCCTGCCAACGAGAGCATCCGTTGCGGCGTTTGTCTCCAGCGTGGCACCACGCAACGCCATGTCCAGCCAGGGCGAAAACGCGATGAGGCTTCCAGGAAGCTGCTCGCCAAGTTCTCGAAGTTGAAGAACCATGGCAATGGCAAGATTGCCGCCGGCGCTGTCACCCGCACTTGTTATGTGCCGGGGCTCTATGCCTCTTTCGATCAAGCCCAAATATGACGCAACCGCATCCTCGATCTGGGCCGGAAATGGAAATTCGGGCGATCGTCGATAGTCCAGGATGAAAGCTGATACGCCCAGAGCTTTCGCAAGATGCCCCACAAGCTTGCGATGGCTATCAGCTGAACCGACCGCGAAACCTCCGCCGTGGGTGTAGAGTATGACGCGAGAGAGATCTGCATCTCGCGGGAATGCCCATATGCCTGGAACACCGCCAATTTCATCTGACTTGTAGCTTACCCCTTCCGGCTCGCGTGCGGGCTTGCCCCACTCGTCGAACATACTGCGCAGCCCTGCGATGGACATTTCAGGATCAGCGACCATTCGGTCGCTCCAATCCTGGTACAGCTCGCGCAGGAAATCTGCTTCCCGATTTTCTGCCATTTTCCTCTCCATCCAAATTCTTGCGAACGCCGTACTCCACCGCTGCCCGTCGCATGAGGCAGACAGATGTGAGGCGTGATCAGGAGGAGACGCTAGGTTGCGCTGGTGAGGACGTCTTGAATTTCCCTGCGCGTTCCGTTGTCGTTTATTGCTGTCACATTAGGAGCAAACGCTCTGTCCGCCGACGCCAACACACGTCGCAACCAAGGCCATAGCGCACATCGGACCGGGCAAGTCCCTTTGCTGCATTGCCAACATTTCGTGTAGAGGACCCTCGCATGTCGAGGATTCCCAGGGATTGTCGATGATCGGGTGCAGTACGATCGCGGCGTTCGATCCGCACCATCATGACATCGCTCATGCGCAAACGCCTGCAAATCGCGAAACAAATTTCGTGTTGAGGTAGCCGTCAAAGGTTTCGCTACCGCCTTCCGTGCCGTAGCCGCTGTCACGGACTCCTCCGAACGGGGTTTCAGGTAATGCCAGTCCAAAGTGATTGATGCTGACCATGCCGGCCTGGAGGGCGGCGGCGGCACGATCGGCCCGCTCAAGCGAACTGGTAAAGACATAGGAAGCCAAGCCGAACGGCAATGTGTTTGCCCGATCGATAGCATCGCTCATATCACCAAAGCGCGAAACAACGGCAATTGGCCCGAATGGTTCATCCCGCATCAGTGCGATGCGATCACCCATGGTATCGACGATGGTCGGTGCGAAAAAATAGCCCGCATTTCCCTGTCGTGCGCCACCAGCCAGGACTGCGGCTCCGCCAGCGCGCGCGTCCTCAACAAGCCGCTCCATTTCCGTAATCCGCCTTGCGTGGCACAGCGGTCCCATTTGAACATCCGCCTCGAGCCCATCGCCTACCTTGACACTCGCGAAGACGTCAACCAACGCGTCGACAAAGCGTTGGTGGACGCCCGCTTGCACGAAGAACCTGGTCGGTGAAATACAGACTTGTCCGGCGTTTCGCAGCTTGTTGCTAGCCAATGCCAGGGCAGCGCCCTCTGCGTCGGCATCGTCGAAAACCAGGACCGGCGCATGACCGCCAAGTTCCATTGTGGTGCGCTTCATGTGGCGACCCGCGAGTTCAGCAAGATTCTTGCCGACTTCAACCGATCCGGTGAAAGTAATTTTGCGGACGTCAGGATGGGCCACCAACGTTTCTGAAATCATCGCCGCATTGCCCCACACAAGATTGAGGCACCCATCGGGCAGCCCAGCTTCTTGAAGGTAACGGGCGATGGCCAAACATGCGGACGGAGCTTCTGCAGGGCCTTTCAGGATCATCGTGCAACCGCAAGCTAACGCGGCCGCGACCTTACGTACCGCCTGACTCAGTGGAAAATTCCAGGGCGTAATCGCCAAGCATACCCCCACTGGTTCACGCAGGACCAGCTGTTGTACAGTGGGAGAGCGCGAAGGAATCACTCGGCCATAGATGCGGCGCCCTTCCTCGGCATGCCAATCGACATGATCGGCCGAGGCCCGTACTTCAACGCGCGCTTCAGCCAGCGGCTTCCCTTCATCCAAGGTAATGGCCGTAGCAATTGATTCTTCGTTCTCACGAAGCAGGTCCGCGAACCGCCGCAAGATGGCGCTCCGATCGAGCGGCGAACGTTGCTTCCAATCATCAAAAGCCGCCTGGGCGGATCGAACCGATGCCTCAAGATCTTCCAATGTTGCCATCGCCATCAGGCCAATCTGCTGTGCCGTGGCCGGATTGATGACTGGCTGTGCCTCACGTTCTCCTGGATCGATCCACGCGCCGGCAATGAACAATCCAATGTCTGTATAATCATGTTGCGTCATAACGACCCTCTCCGACCTTGAGTGCCAGCGTCCATGCCGCACTAGCATCTCAAATAAAATATTCCGCTGTGCGGAAATATATTCCGCAAACTTGACAGAAGCATTACTCCGTGCTTAGAAGCATTTCAAGCCGGCAACGACCGGAGCGAGAGGAGTATGGCGGTGCGACCGCGCAAGGAGCCTTCAAAAGTCGGTGATACAGATCGCGATTTCGTGGTCGCGTTGGGACGTGGACTCGAAGTTTTGCGCGCTTTCCGAAAGGAGGGTGAGGCCTTAGGCAACGGTGACTTTGCCGCCCGGACCGGCTTGAGCAAGTCGACCATCTCCAGGCTGACGTACACGCTCCATCGTCTTGGGTACCTGAGCTTCAATCCGGAAACAGCCCGATACCGCCTCGCTCCGCCCGTCCTTTCTCTAGGATATTCCTGCCTGGCTGGCATGCCGACCTTGCAGTTGGCCAAGCCATATATGCAGGAGCTGGCGAACTACTCGGGTATGCCCGTTGCGGTTGCGGGCAGAGATCGCCTGACCATGGTTTATCTGGAACGCTGCCGCGGTCCAAACCCGGTTACACTCGCGATCGAAGTGGGGGCTCATATCAAACTTGCGACCACGGCGATTGGTCGTGCGTACCTGGCGGGTATATCCGAAGATCTCAGATCTGAAATCCTTCAAGAAATTCAAGACCATGAAGGCCATGGCTGGCCCGCGATCGAGCGCGGGATATATGACGCTTTCGAATCCCACGCGAAACACGGATATTGCCTTTCGATTGGCGAATGGAAGACGGATGTTAACTCCGTAGCTGTGCCCTTCATCCCCTCAGACGGTTCGCCTGTTTTAGCCTTCAACTGCGGCGGGGCGGCGTCCCACCTATCACGCGATTGGATCGAAACCGACATTTCTGCTCGGCTGAAAGACCTTGTCCGCAACATCAGCGCGATTTCGCCCTGAGCTTTTGGAAACATTTTGATGCCCCTGGATGACGATACACTCTCACAGTTCCTCGACACGCTGGATCGCTTTGTCCGCGAGCGGCTCGTCCCGTGCGAAGCCGAGGTGGCCGAAAACGATGCAATTCCACCGGCTCTCACCGAGGAAATCAGGATCATGGGCCTATTCGGCATGTCGATACCTCAGGAATATGGTGGCCTCGGCTTGACCATGACCGAAGAGGTAAAAGCTGCATTTGTACTCGGTCAGGCCTCCCCGGCGTTCCGGTCACTGATCGGAACGAACAATGGCATCGGGTCGCAAGGGATTATCATCGACGGCACCGCCGAACAACGAGAGCGCTACTTGCCTCGACTGGCAACGGGAGAATTGATTTCTTCATTTGCCTTAACCGAACCCGATGCGGGCTCTGACGCCGGTTCGCTTTCCACATCTGCCAAGCGCGATGGCGATCATTACGTCATAAATGGGACCAAACGTTTCATAACAAACGCGCCGCACGCAGGACTGTTCACAGTTTTCGCACGCACCAAGCCGGGATCGACAAACTCTTCGGGAGTTACAGCCTTCCTCGTGGATGGCGATACAGCCGGCATCACATTCGGCGCTCGTGACCGCAAGATGGGCCAGAGAGGGACGCACACATGCGATGTGATTTTCCAGGATGTACGAGTGCACGAATCCGCGATCATCGGTGGTCCGGATCGCGAAAACCAGGGATTCAGGACGGCAATGAAAGTACTCGACCGCGGTCGTCTGCATATTTCTGCCGTATGCGTCGGTGCCGCCGAGCGGCTTATCCGGGACAGCCTGAGCTATGCCATGGAGCGAAGGCAGTTCGGTGAGGCGCTTGCGGAGAAGCAGCTTATTCAAGCGATGCTAGCCGACAGCAAGGCCGAGGCATTCGCCGCCCGTTGCATGATCGAGGAGACCGCACGTCGACGTGACTCCGGTCAAGACGTGTCGACGGAAGCGGCATGTTGCAAGATGTACGCCAGCGAGATGGTTGGCCGGGTCGCCGATCGCGCGGTCCAGATTCATGGTGGCGCAGGCTATATGTCCGAATATTCAGTGGAGCGGTTCTACCGGGATGTGCGCCTGTTTCGAATTTACGAAGGCACGACACAGATTCAGCAACTCATCATCGCACGGAACATGATCCGTGACGCAGCCTGATCGGAGACTTGAAATGAGCCTCGACTTCCGTTCCTGTCCGCGCGTTATCTGCGAAGCGGGATCGCTCTCTCAAATTGGAGCACTTATGCGCGGCCTTGGCGGAAGTCGCGTTTTGCTTGTCACCGACCCTGGAATTTTTGCTTGCGGATTTGCCGAACAAGCCGTTTCCGCCCTTGCCGACGTCGGAATCGCGACATCGACTTTTGATCGCGTGGCAGCGGATCCGCCGATAACTGTGGTCAACGATGCCGTGGAATGCGCCCGGTCCTTCCACGCAGATGCCATTGTAGGCTTGGGTGGCGGAAGCTCTCTCGATACTGCGAAAGTCGTTGCCCTGGCAGCGGCGACCGGCCAGTCGGTCGATGACATGATCGGTACCGATAGGGCAGTCGGCCAGCGGCTGCCATTGATTCAGGTCCCCACAACGGCGGGTACTGGCTCGGAAGTCACATGGGTTTCGGTCCTGACCAGCGAAAATCACGAGAAGATGGCGGTTTATGCACCGCAATTGCTCCCGGATGTTGCATTGCTTGATGCAGAGCTTACCATAGGGATGCCTCGCAAAATTACTGCAGCAACTGCCCTTGACGCGATGGTGCACGCTATCGAGGCTGCGACCAGTCGGACCCGCAAGAACCCGGTATCGGACGGGCTGGCGGACAAGGCGCTCGCGCTTCTCGGACAAAATCTGCCACGCGTACTTGACGCTCCTTCGGATTTGGCCGCGCGCGAAGCTGTGTTGCTGGGGGCTACCTTGGCGGGCATGGCGTTCATCAATGCCAGCGTTGGCTCAATCCACGCCCTTTCCTACCCGTTGAGCAGCCATTTCCAGGTACCGCACGGCCATGGCAACGCCTTGGTTGCAGCACCGGTATTGCGGTTCAACCTCCCCTCCGCCGAGGCTGAATACGCGCGACTTGCCCGTGTGCTTTTGCCCCGGAACACCTTCTCCGACGATTTTGAGGCGGCCAACGGTCTGATCTTGGCGATCGAGTCGATGTTTGTTTCAAGCGGCCTGGAAACGCGACTTTCGCAACTGGGCATTTCTGCCGAAGCCGTCCCGATGATGGCGAGCGAGGTGACGACCGGACTTACCCGCCTGCAAGCAAACAATCCGCGCGACATGTCGTTTGCCGATGTGGTCTCGCTATATGAGGAAGTCCTATGATTGGCGGTCCGCTTGCAGGCATTCGTGTCGTTGACCTCAGCCGCGTCCTTGGCGGGCCATACTGCACGCAGGTTCTCGCCGACTACGGCGCCGAAGTCATAAAGATCGAGCCGCCGCAAGGTGACGAAACACGAGCGTGGGGCCCGCCCTTCAAGAACGGCGTCAGCGCATATTTTTCTGGCGCCAATCGCAACAAGCGCTCGATCTCAATCGATGTGGGCAAACCGGAAGGACGGGACATCATATTGAAGCTGTTGGAAGAAGCAGACGTGCTAGTCCACAACTTCAAGAGTGGTGCGCTGGAGAAGTGGGGATTGGGCTACACCGAAGTGCTTGAAGGGCGCTTCCCGCGCCTTGTTATGTGCCATGTTACGGGCTTCGGTGCCGACGGCCCGTTAGGCGGATTCCCAGGATATGATGCAGTGGTTCAAGCAATGACTGGCTTGATGAGCATCAATGGCGACCCCCAACATGGACCAGTCCGGATGGGAACGCCTATCGTTGATATCGGAACAGGCCTCATCGCCTGCAACGCCATCCTTGCCGCCATAATCGAACGAGGCCGGTCAGGGCTTGGTCAACAGATCGAAGTTCCTCTATACGATTGTGCTATCAGCATGCTCCATCCGCAGGCGGCGAATAGCTTGATGTCGGGCAACACACCCGTCGCGACTGGCAACGGTCATCCGAACATCGTACCCTATGACATGTTCGAGACGAGAACCGGAAATATCTATCTCGCGGTTGGCAACAATAGTCAGTTCGCAAAACTTTGCGCAGTGCTCGAACGCCCTGACATTGCCCGGGACGAGCGCTTCGTCGACAATGCGGACAGGATTGCACATCGAGAACAGCTTGGCGAAATCCTGGCACATTGCCTAACTCAATTCGAGGCGGAAGACCTCGAACGAACTCTCCTGATCGCCGGCGTGCCGGCAGGCGTCGTGCGCAACGTCAGCGACGCACTGGCGCATCCCCATACCATCCACCGCAATATGGTGATCGATGCGGAAGGCTATCGGGGCACGGGAATAGCTGCAAAGTTCGGCAGGACGCCAGGATCGGTCCACTCTGCACCGCCCGGCTTCGGGCAGCACAGCCGGCACATATTGCTTGAATCGGGATACAGTGAGGCCCAGATTGCGGAACTGGAAAATCAGGCGATAGTGTTTTGTACCGAGGGAGCTGACGGCGACTAGAACAAAGGCCAGCTTGCGCGCCACAAATCAACGAGAGCGCCGAGTTGGGGGAGTGAGCGATGACTGACCTAATTCCACCAGAAAACATCAAGGAATGGATTCCTGGGCGCAAGACGGTCGACAGCTCCGCGATGGGCTGGCGCGGCATTACCTTGATGGGGTATCGATATAGCGGCCTTGAAGTCGAAATCCCGCCTATGCGGGACTACATGATCGTGGTCTATCAAGAGGCGGACACTTTCATGCGCCGACGTTGCAGCGGCCCTTGGCAAGCCGAGAGACTTGGCCCCGGGGCCGTCTCGCTCCTTACGCGAGGCGCGCAATCAACATGGCAGTGGGACGACGCTATCACCGTACAGCATATCTACCTTAGCCATGACGTCATCATCGATGCAGCAGCTCAAATCTTTGATCGGAATCTCGCGGCCATAGAGATTGATGACCGCATCCGCAGCAATGATACTGTGATACCTTCATGTCTCGCGATGCTCGAGCGGGAATATCGGGGTGCTGGAGTTGGAGAAACCCTGCTGATTGACGCGCTACGAACGCAGCTCGCCGTTCACATAATCAGAAACTACGCCGATATTGAGATCAAGGAGGCCCATGGGGGAGCCTTGGGGTCGGGCCTCAGAAAGGCAGTATCCGAATATATCGAGGAAACATTGGCGGATGGTATCCACCTTGAGGATCTGGCGTCTACCGCGGGATTGAGTCCGTTTCACTTTTCTCGCAAGTTCAAATTGGAGTTCGGCGTGACGCCGCATGCCTTTGTGGTTCAGCGTCGAATTGAACGAGCGAAGTCATTGCTACTCTTGAGAAACATCCCACTGAAAGTGGTGGCAGCCGATTGCGGCTTTTCCGACCAAAGCCATCTCAACAGAACGTTCCGCAAAGCGCTGGGTGTAACCCCGGCCGAATACCGCCGCTGCATTTAATGACTGCAACTTGATCGGCCGAGCGGAAGGAAGCTGTTCGCTAGGTTCGCCACAACGCTCTCGGTGAGCAGGCGATGCCGGCGACCCGCCTGTTCAACAACATGCTCTGAACGACCGGGATCGGCCTGCGTTCGACCGCGTACAAACGGAGCTGGGAGTTGCTCAAATTGAGGAACGTTGGCCGACGTTGGGCCGCCTGGTCGATCAGTCCCTGAACACCTTGAACGTTTGAAGCTCACCCCCGTACCGCGCCATCCGCAGCCTTTAACCTGCCGATCCGGCTTCGCACATGCACCGCTGCATTCAAGCGGAAATCTCTCCTGAAGGCGCATCGACGGCAGACCCCGTCATCCGTGCGCAATTTAATTGACATGCGTTGATTAATGATCAACACATGTCAATTATGAGATTGAGGAAAGCGATGGCACGATATGGTCAGTCATAGCGCAGCGGCGCCTTCCCGGCGCGCTCAACGGCGCGTAGAGCAGCCGCGCAGCGGGGATGAGCGGGAGCGCGCGATTCTGGCCGCAGCAAAGGTGGCGCTGAAAGCGCGGACTTTCGATACGATGTCCATCGCGGAGCTGGTAGCCAGCGCCCAGGTTTCCCGGCCGAGCTTCTATTTCTACTTTGCTTCCAAGGATGCGTTGCTGGCGACATTAATCGAAGAAGTACTGGAAGAAATCCGGTCGAACCTGGAACTGGCCAATGCCCGCGAGGGTGCCGATATGCGCGCACGGGTACAAGAGGGGGTCGGACATGTCGTCGTGGCTTGGTTGTCCCACCCCGAGATACTCTGTGCCGCGGTCGAACTCAGCTCTCGTCTGCCCGTTGTGGAGGACATGTGGCGTCGTGCCGTTATTGGTAGTGTGGAACTGTTCCTCCACCGCCTTGATCTGGAACAGATATCCCGGGACCCCGAGACGCTACGTCGGCAGGCCCATCTGCTCGCCTGGGGACAGGAACGCAATCTCTACAACTTGGCGAAATCCGGCGGTGACGCCGCAGCATTCGAGGCACTGGCGGTCGACCTGACCGAGATGTGGCATTCCGCATTGCTCGTCCCAGCCACTTTTTCGCTGCAAGCAGAAGGATCAAAACGATGACGGCAACTGCGCGCATCGACGTCGATTTTTACGTACGCGGCGTAAAATGCGCTGCCTGGCTCTACCTTCCCGACAATTTTGCCGGGGGGCCCGTTCCCGCGGTAGTCCTCGGGCATGGTCTCGGCGGTGTGCGCTCGTGGCGTCTCGACAATTTTGCCCGAGCCTTTTGTGCGGCCGGCTATGGTTGCCTCGTGTTCGACTACCGGGGTTTCGGCGACAGCGATGGCTCGCCGCGGCAGGTCGTTGATCCGGAACAATTGCTCGAGGACTGGCGCGCGGCTATCGTCTATGCCCGCTCCCGCCCCGAATTCGATCCGGACCGCATCGTCCTGTTCGGCACCTCTTTCGGCGGCGGCCACGTAACCCGCTTGGGCTCCGAAGATGCGAGAATTGCGGCCATCATCGCCCAATGCCCTTTTCTGGATGGGGTGGCCTCATCGCGTCTGACGGATCCGGTTCGCGGCCTCCGACTTCTCGGGCCGGCGATACGCGATGTGATCGCGCGCCGACGCGGCGCGGCGCCGGTTCTCGTCGACATCGGCGGGCCACGCGGCAGTAAGTCTCTGGTGCTGGCGGATCAGGCCGACTTCAACGCCATGATCCCCGAGGGTGTTCAGAGCGAGACCCAAGTTGCGGCGCGTATCCTGTTTTCCATCATCGGGTATCGGCCTGGATTGTCGACACCGGATATAAGCTGCCCGGCCCTGTTCATTCTGTGCGAGGGTGACCGGCTGATCCCCGTTAAGTCTTCACTGAGCCATGTACGGCGGGCGCCTCGCGGCGATATTCAGGTCGTGCCGTACGGGCACTTCGACATTTATGATGGAGCGCCGTTCCGCGACGTGCTCGCCAGAGAGCTGGATTTCCTGGCCCGGCATGTGCCCACGGCCTCATCTACGTCGACCGGGCAATCGCAATGAGCGGACCAGCGCGGATCGTCGTTTTCGGTGCAACCGGCTACACAGGAACATTGGTGGCGCGCGCGCTCGTCGAACGCGGCGCACGGCCGGTTCTGGCGGGACGGTCCCGCGACAAGCTGGCGCGGCTGGCCGATGCCCTGGGCGGGCTCGAAACGCACATCGCCGATGTCGCGCACCCCGCTTCAATCCGCGCCGCCATCGGGCATGGCGACGTCCTCATTTCGACGGTCGGCCCCTTTCTGCAATGGGGGAATGCGGCGGTGGAGGCAGCCATCGACGCCGGAGCAAACTACCTCGATTCCACCGGCGAGCCCGCCTTCATCCGCAAGGTGTTCGAGCATTATGGACCACAGGCGCGCCTGCGGTCATCAGCGCTGATGACCGCTTACGGTTTCGACTGGGTGCCGGGCAATCTCGCCGCCACCTTGGCCCTCACCCGTGCCGGCACTGCCGCAACCCGCGTTGAAATTGCCTATCTGCTCAACGGCACCAGCGCGGAGAGCGGCGGCGCGGAGGCGAGCGCGGCCGCCGCGATCATCGCGCCATCATTTGCCTTTCGCCAAGGTCGTCTGGTCACCGAGCGGACAGCTGCCCGCGCTCGGCGCGTCGCGGACGCCTCCGGTAAATCTCGTTGGATACTTAGCGCGGGCGGCACGGAACACCTCACATTGCCGGAGCAATTCCCCCATCTGCGCGATATCGAGGTTGGTCTGGGCCTCTATGGTGCTTCATCGGCAGTGGTTCCCTATGTCTCGGCAGTGCTCAACGCCGGCATGCGCATTCCCGCCGTGGCGGGTGGCATTCGCCGTGCAATGGCGCGCAAAGCGAACGGATCTTCGGGCGGGCCCAGCGACGAGGCGCGTGCCGCAGGATCAACCAGCGTGATTGCACGGGCATGGTCCGACAAGGATGAACTCTTACAAACAACCATCCTCACGGGAGTAGATGGTTTCAGCTTCACCGCGAACTTTCTAGCTTGGGCTTCGATCCAGGCCGCCGGGGGGATTATCGGAACGGGAGCCCTGGGACCGGTGCAAGCTTTCGGGGTCGACGCGCTGGAAGAAGGCGTGCGCCAGAGTGGCATCACTAGAGCGGATCGCCGATCGGATCAGTCGCTGATTGCGAGCGCGATATGATGAGTCCTGTTCTGACGCGCCGATCTGCTGTGGTACTCAGCTGAAGGATATCACATGCGTGTCGTCGGTTTCTTATTCGGCCTCGGACCGATCCTGTTCGGGGTCGGTTTTCTGGCGCCCGTCATCGCTGCTGCGATCACCGCGAGCGGTCTCGATGCACCGGCCGGCCTCAGCGCCGTCCAGTTCGGGCTTCTTACCGGCATCATATTGGGGGTGATCGCGCGTCAGCGGAGGACATGGCTATGGTGACGGAAACAAATACACCGGGCCTGAGGGCTCGCGAAAAGGCGATCGCCGAACAATTCATCGGCGGTTTTCCCTGGATCATGGTGATCTGGCCCCTAGTCAACACGAGCCTGTGGCTCGCGTTGTGGCCGCTGGTCATGACGGGCGCCCTGCCCCTATGGGCGGGATTTCTGATCGCAACGGTCAACATGACCGCCGCCTATCTGCCATCGCACGAAGCCCAGCATCACATCATCGTGCCGGAAGGATCGCGCTGGCACTGGTTCAACGAGTTTATCGGTTGGTACGCGCTGATTCCCATGTTCGCCCCCCTTACCGTCCTCCGGGTGACCCATTTCGAACATCATCGGCACACGAACGACCCGCTGCTCGATCCTGACATTCCGATGGCCGCAAACAGCGCCTGGGCCGCAATCGGCAGAGCGCTTGTAAAAGGGCAGCCACGCCACGATCGCTACGGCATGACATTGCAAAGGCTCGGGACATCTGGCGCCAAGACAGCCTCGCTTCACGCAATGCTTGCGAAGGCCGTGCAATATTCGATGCTCGCCGCGTTGGCATGGAGCGGACATGCGCTTGAGGCGCTGCTGCTTTGGTGGCTGCCGCTGAAAATCGGCTTGGTCTATATCAACTTCTACCTCAGCTGGGCGCCGCATCGGCCGATGACTGGTCGCGGCCGGTACAAGGACACGCGTGCCTTCAGCAGCTTCTTTGGCAATATCGGCTCATCGGGCATGCAATATCACATCATTCACCACCTCTATCCGACGATTCCGCTCAATCGGCATCCGGCCGCCTTTCGCGCGCTTCGCCCGATATTGGAGGAGCGCGGCTGCGATCTAGGCGGATTGTAACTTCCTTCGCTTGCGTGACCCGTCGCCTTGTCGCACTCGTCACCGACCGCACCTGCTCATCGGCATTGCGCACGTTCTTCGCACGACGCGGAGCGCAACCTAACCGCGAAGGTCGGCCGCTTGCAACGGGGGGAAGCCCTTCACATCCTGGCGTGCGACCCAAGCTGCCATTTGTCGGATGGTTCGATCGTCAACAGACGTCCCGAGAATGAGGATGCGGTAAAGAAGTGGCGCGGCTGCCAGCTCAAGAATCACGCGCGGCGAAACATCCTTGGGAAGTTCACCCCGCATAACTGCACGCGTGACGATTTCACCGCTGTCCGCAAAACGCTGCTCCCAGAATGCGGATTTGACGCGCGCGGCCTCTGGATCGACCCTTGAGGACAAAAAGAAGAAAATGCTGCGGATAGCGGGATCGGCCAATATGCTGGCGATACCCTTTAACATCTGTTCCAAGTCGGTTTGGAAACAACCTGTATTGGGCGTTGGCACCCTCACCCGCATCTCTTCGAGCATGAGCGCCAGGAGAAGCGCGGCCTTCGTAGGCCATCGGCGGTATATCGTCGTCCGGTTGACGCCCGCGCGCAACGCGATCTCCGGAATCTCGACGCCGTTCAGTCCACGCTCTGCCAGCAAATCGAACAAAGCCTGGCGGACCGCCGTTACCACTTTTGTCGAGCGGCCCCCCGGTCGTCTACGCGGCCCTCCTGTCTTTGCCTCACTCGACGCTCTCATATTGGTTGCCTCTCGGACCTAATGCAACTATAGTTGCTTTTATAACATTGACAGAGGGACTGGCAAGCCAATGACGATCGATCTTGAAGTCTTCATCAACGGCGAGGCCGTATCACAGGATGCAGTCTCGAGGTGGGAGCAAAATAGCGCTCGCAGGGCGCTCCGCAGACTGGGCCTCCGGGCCAATCATATGGATCTTGCAGAGCTTCGTGCAGAGCTGCGCGCCCGCAAGCTGAAGCTAGGGCATTCCGGCATCCGCAAGCTGCTTCGGCGCGAGCTTGCAGTCTCGGATAAATATGCACGGCTTGTCGCGTGGCTGTCGCGCGGCGGTCGCAGATATAGCGTGATTGAGATTGTGTCGCCTGAAGGGTCCGCGGCGGCGTTCGCTAATTGGTTTGAGGAACTCGCACATCGGAACCGTGAAGATGTCATGGTTGCGGCGGCACCCGAGCATTACCTCATTGCCACCGACGACGCGGGCCGGCAGGAAGTTATCGAGACGAACGGGGGATCGCCAATGGCTGCTCGTTTCTTGATCGATTACGCCGATCTTTCCACTCTGCGCTCGACACGCGACACCGATTACACAGCACAGGTCGCGGGTGTGGCGCGATCACCGAATGGCACGGCGATAGGGGGCGTTCGTCACCAGTTCCGCGACGAAGGAAGCGGCTTCCGCGCAAAGCTGACGGTTGAATTTCCTACCCTCATCCTGCCGTCGGTCGTGAGTGGACATAGATGGCATCTCGCGTGTGAATTCTCGAACTGGATCAGAACTGCTGTTGCCGAACTTCGCTAAGACCATGCGGGCGATTGCGTTCGCGGGTCGCGCGTGTTGACGTTGCAGACAGCGCACGCAGCGCGTTTCCTCAATGGCTTAGACCTGCATCGAGACGCCCGGCGCGCTGGCCTGCGGGCTTCGAAGACGGCCGGAGATCTGCTCAGATTTATAGTCGACCTCTAAAGGGCGCGGATGCGATTTCGGACCTGCCAGACTCCCACTCTATTTGCCAAAGCCGAAGACATCCTGCTGGAAACGCCCTTGTGCAATCAGGGTCTCAAGCCATGCCGAGCCTTGCGCATGCTCACCGCAGACCTGCTGCATCCAGATGCGGATCAGTGTATTGCGGACAGCGGGTGCCATGAACTGCCCGTCTCCACACAAATATATATACCCTCCAGCTTCGAGGGCCGCCCAGACGACCTCCTGCTTAGCCCAGAGGGCATCCTGAACAAAACGCCAGGGATGGCTTTCGACTGCGGAGAAAGCGAGATGCAGGAAGGCGAGTCCCGTCGTCTCCCAGCGCTCCATCTCGCCGCGGCAAAGCCAATCATGATCCGGGTGGCGGCAGCCGAAGAATAGATGAACTGATTCGATAGCCGCGCCCGCCATGCGCTGCGCCTCTCGCTCCTGCAGAAAGCCGCGCAAAGGCGCGAAGCCCGTTCCGGGCCCGATGAGGATCATGGGAACCGCAAGGTCACTCGGCGGCGCGAACGGCGGGTTCGGCTGACGGACGTAAGCAAACACCTCGGCCCCAGCTTCCGCGCTCGCCATATATGCGGACGCAAAGCCACGGTGCTCCCCCAGCCCCGACCAAGCAGGTGCCGCGGTGGTGCCGACGATCAGGTCCACAACATCAGGCGCAACCAGGGGGCTTGAAGCAATCGAATAGAAGCGGGGCGCAATCGCGGCCGACAACTCGATGAGGTGCGCCAGGTCGGCCTCGATTGCCGGATGGCTCTCGTAGAGATCAAGCAGGGTCAGCCGTTTTCCCGCCACCGAGGCATCATAGTCATTGGCGAGCACAGCAAGCTCGGCACGCGTTTTCGGGCAACGTGTCGCGCCTCCCAAAACATCGAGCGCGCGTTTTGGCGCCGGGTCTGACAGCTCGACGAAGTCGGTAAGCAGCTGCCTAACGGTCAGTGTGCGGCCGAGCGGCAAATGACGAAAGCGGCCACCCTGCCCGTCCACTGCTACCTGCAAGGCCGGGTCGAGTGCCATCCGGGCCAGGGCGCGTTCGACAAGATCCGGGCGGTTTCGGGCATAGACCGCGATATGGTCTCCTGCGCGATAAGTCTGCCCTTCGGGCAGGCGGAGCCGTATCAACCGTGTCGAGGGCCGTGGCGGTTCTTTCACGAAATCCCAAAGCCCGTCGGCGGACCGGACGAGTTCGGTGTTCGAGACCACGGCAAAGCGCTGCGCATGCTCGGGCAGCGCAGACGCTCGAAGGTCGCCGGGTTCAACCAGCCGAAGCGCCAGCTGCGCGTCAGATGCGGCGGGTACGCTCTTACCCCCGAGCGCTTGCCACAGGTCGCGAACGAAGCTTCCAACCGCGCCGTCGAAATCCGCCTGGCCGTCGGCTTCTGCACGGGGCACGAGTCTCGTCGCACCTGCGGCTTCAAGCGCCGCATCGACCCGCTTCGGAAAAGCCTGATAATTCGGCCACTGTGAATTGCCGATACCAAGCACCGCAAAACACGCACCCGCCCAGTCGTCCGCGACGAAAAGCTCCGCGTCCAGCGACTTCTCAACCTCTTTGGCTGAATCCGGAGCGCGCCCATTATAAGTGGCGGTGACGATCACGATCAGCTTGTCTTCGGGCAGGTCACCGCTTTGCAACGCGTCGTCCATTGGTCGAACGGCGACATCAAATCCATCTGCCTCGGCGCGCTCGGCGATTTCTTCAGCAACATCGCGTGCCGTCCCGAGTGACGAACCATAGAGGACGACGAAACGCTGGCCAGTGCCGGTGATGGAGGCGAGAGATTCCTCGGTCGCCGCCTGATTTAAGGGCGCGGGTGAATTTCGCTCGTGCGCTCCGCGAAGCCGGATACGCATGCGGAAATCATCGGGCTTGATCGACAATGTTTCCTTGATCCGGAGCTTGTAGGAGTGCGGATCGCTGATCGCGAACCGGCGCAGCAACATTGCAAGGGCGATCTTCGCCTCGACCATGGCAAATTGGCGTCCGATACAGGCCCGTTCACCATTGCCGAACGGCTTGAAGGCATGGGCATGGCGCGCAGCCTCGGCGTCCGGAAGCCATCGATCGATATCGAATTCTTCAGGCTCGGCCCAAGCGAGCGGATTGCGGTGCAAGCCGGGAGTAAAAATGTTGATTGGCCGGTCTTTGCGCAAGTGCCACCCATTGCCGATAATCTCGTCATCGAACGGCGCGACCTGAAATGCCGGGGCTGTGGGCCATAGCCGGAGTGCCTCCTTGAGAATTCGCTCGATCACCTTGAGCTGCGCGACCTGTGAATAATCGGCCCGTGCGTCGCCCGGCAACACACGGTCAACCTCGGCATAAGCCTGGGCTAGGACCGACGGATTTCGGAGCAGATAGCTGAAGGCGAAAGTCAACATACCGGACGTCGTTTCATGCCCCGCGATCAGGAACGTGAGGACCTGGTAGCGGATGTTGAGGTCATCGAGCGCCTCCCCCGTTTCCGGATCGACCGCATTGAGCATCAGGTTGAGCAGATCCTTGCCGTCGGACGGTTGCCGGCGTCGGTCGGCGATAATGCCGTCGACCAGTGAATTCATCTGGGCGATATCCGCTTCATACCGGGCCCTCGCACGCTGGGCAAAGCGCTGCTGGATAGGAAGCCGGGTAATCATGTTTAGCGCCTCTTCGAGCGCGCGGCCCAGCGCGACGAGAAAGTCGTCAAGCTCGTCGCGGCCAAAGCTGTCGAAGCGGTGGCCAAAACCCGCGATCGCGATGGAATCGATCGTCAATCGCGTCATGTCGTCGGCCACGAGTACATCGGTTCCGGCCAGCTTTTCCCATTTGGCGACCAGTTCGTCGCAGACATCGACGATCATGTCGAAATATCCACGCATCGCGCCTTGACTGAATGCGGGGAGGAGAATGCGGTGCGCCTTGCCCCAGTTCGGCTCGTCGCTGAATGCGGTGAAGAGTCCGTCGCCGGCAAATTTGCGGACCACCTGCAACGCCGGGCCCGGCATTTTGCGGAAACGCTTTTCGTCGGAGAGTTCGGCAACGAGGTCGGGGTCCGTAACAAATAGCGAGACGCGGTCGCCGAAGCGGATCTTGAAGATTCCCTCGGGCGTAGTGCGACTGACTTCTAGCAATCTGCCGATCAGTCCTCCGCGCGCGATCTGGTGCAGATGCCCCACCAGGGGAAGGCCAGGCGGCGACGGAATTGGCTTTCGCGCATTGGACATCGTGCCTATACCCTCCCTTCGCGTCTTTGACCTTGCAGTGTCGCCACCTCGGCGCTCGCAGTATCGGCGGAGGCGCCCTCTGCTTCGATGCATCCATCAGCCAAACCCATCAGGGCGCGCAGCGTCCGCACAAATGTGAGTTCGGGCGCCGCGGCCGTTTGGCGCCGGAGGGCAAGGCCACGCCAAAGGTCAAGGAGCGCCTCAGCTGCGCCTCTCGCAGCCACAGGCGGATCGATGGAAAATCGCTTCGCGAGATCGGCCAGCAGCGCTTCGAACAAGGCTACCATACGCTGCTCGGCCTCTTCGAACTTCTCCCCGAATAAAGCATCTCTGTTTGCATGAAGCCGCAATTCGGTTGCGAGCGCGGCCCATTCACGCTGCGCGGCGAGCGTCCGAAGCCATACGGTAAGTGCGTCAAGTGTGCCCTCGACACTGCTTCCGGCCACGGCCTCCGCTACCGACGCCAAGCTGGCATGTTGTTCACCCATGTGCCGCTCGAGAAGAACGAGGAGGAGAGCGTCTTTGCTCGCAAAGTTCGAGTAGAAAGCTCCTTGGGTATAGCCAGCGGCAACACAGAGAGAGCGAAGTGAAAGGCCGGGTATCGACTGGCTCACAACCATCTGTTCGGCGAGATCGAGTAAGCGGGCACGCGTTGCGGCCTGGCTGTCGACCCGGCGGACTCGCGGCGTTTTGGCGCGCGCCAATTGCATCTTGCCTCTCCCGACCTTTCAATTTCAGATTTCATATGATATCTGAGTTATCGCGAGTCAAGCTTGCACTGCCCGCCGCAGGGAAGCGGCGAAGGCAAGCCCGGCGCGCCGGACACCGCTGAGCGAGGAGAACATGATCATGGCGCACTTCAGCTTCAGGCATCATCGGATATTGGCATTATCAGCGCCCGCCAGAGCGGGCGGGCTCGCTCCAAACTGATGAGCCCTCAGCATCATGGTCGGGCATTACGCCACCGGCATGAGATCCTCGTAACGTCGGACATGATCGACGAGCTCGGTCACGTGAACAACGCTGTCTATCTGCGATGGGTACAGGAAGCGATTTCGCATTTCTGGCAGAAGACTGCACGACCGGAAGATCTGGCGAGGATTGTCTGGGTAGCGTTCCGGCACGAGATCACTTACCGACGCCCGACCTTCGAGGCCGAAAGGGTGGACATCGAGTTATGGGTCGCAGATTATGCGGGTCCCCGCGCCATCTTCGAACTCCGTATCGGGCAGCCAGGCGACGTGCGCGCGGAAGTTACGAGCACCTTATGCTGCCTCGACCGCTCAACCCGGAAATTGGTGCGCGTGACGGGTGATTTGGCAGGTCGCTTTTTCGCCTGATCTCGATTCCTAACTTTTCGTTGAGCAGTTTTCTCCGCGTTGACGACAAACGAGACGATCGATTCCCAAGCCAACCGGGTCAGCCGCACTACCGTTCGATGCGTCGGAATATCTGGAGCGCCCAGAAAACAGATAATCAGCGTTCCTCCCACGATCGTTTGCCAAACTCCTGGGGACCGTGCACAATTTCAGCAGGGTGGTCGGCCCTGGGAGATTTTGACACCAGACGCGGTCGTTGGCCTGAGAAGTGATGGTCGACGCCTCAATGAGGCAAGATATGAGCATCCTTCCGGTCCAGCGATGGCGGAAGGCCGAAGTGCCGACGATAGGCCGCAGTGAAGGCCGCGGGGTTGGTGAAGCCGACCCGATATCCTGCCTCGGCGACGCCCACGCGGTGCTCGACGATGAGGATACGCCCCATCTCCAGCCTCCGCGCCCGCAGATAACCGAAGACCGTGGTACCGAATGCGGCCTTGAAATTGGCCTGGAGCGTGGTGACGTTTATCCCCAATTCCCTTGCAAGTTCGAGAAGCTTTGGCGGATCGACGAGATTGTGATCGAGCATAGCGCGGGCATGGACCACGCGGTCATAATGGCGCCGCCCGATCCGTGCGACCAGTCGCTGTTCTTCCTGGAGCATCGACGCGGCTTCGAGAATGAACCCGAGCGCCTGTGCTTCACGGTGAATGGCCCCGAGCGCCCCGGAATAGGGTTGCCGGAGCGTGTTTTCCGCAAGATCAATCAGCTTGCGCGACGGAGGCAACAGCGAAGAATGCAGGCCCGGGTCGAGATAGGACCGCAGCACGTCAAGTCCGCCGTCGTCGACGAGATCGGCAAACCGGTCGAAAAAGCACGGGCGCAGGGTGACACCGAAAGCGCGATTATGCTGCATTGCTCGCCAGGGGCGACTGCATGACAGCCTATCGCCGTAACCGACAACGATGACCCGCCGCGGTGGCGAGACGACAGGAGGATAGCCCACCACCTCGAGCGCGGCGGCCTCCCCTGCAAGCATGATCGCACATGAGATCGAGCGGTCTACTTCGACCTCGATTTGGCTGTCTGCGGTGTAGACAAGGTCGTACGCCGTTAGAAGCAGCCCGGGCTGCAATTCCTCACCAAAAACGGTGCCGGACATGGCCGGCGTATCGATCCGGGAATCGGGTCGCGCGACATGGCTGATCGTGACGGCGCGCTCGGCGGCGGCCCGGACGAGGTCTGACACGGAAAAATCGCCCGAAATGGCAGGTATTAGGAAGCCCGCTTCCGATCTGCTTGTACTCTCATGACGCATCGACCTGCCTCGTTCCCGCGCGACTCATTTCTCGCAATGGAATTTCCGTTTTTCTGCATAGCGCGCGCGATGGCGCACAGCCAGATTAATCGATAATAGGAATTAGTCGCAAGTGGATCGAACTTTGCGACGGCCGGTGCACGGCCCGTGTGGGTTTATCAGGGAAATGACATAAGGTCGGCCTGCCCCATCGGCGCCAAGCGCCAAAAATGGGGCGATATTCTGTATGCGGAAAAATGTGTTGTTTGTGATCGGCGCGGCCTCCTGTGCGCTCGGCCAGGCTGGAGCAGTGCGAGCCGAGGATGCGCCGACGGCGCCGGATGACATCATCGTCACCGGCGAGCGCGCCAATCGGACCCTGCGCGAAACCGCAGCAAGTGTTTCGGTATCGACGCGGGAGGATATCGAACGAAAATCAGGGGTCTGGTCGGTCAACGAATTGCTCGACCGCATCCCCAACATCATCGCGACCGAGCCCGGCAACGACATGCCCGCCGTGCGCGGCGTCGACGGAACGGGTCCTGGCGGCGGACCGACCGCCTTCTTCGCCGGAGGCCGGCCACGCTTCAGCTATCTGGTCGACGGACGCACGCTGAGTTTCAACGAAGCAACTTTCGGCGATACGAGCCTCTGGGATATCGAGCAGGTCGAGGTCTATCGCGGGCCGCAGAACACTTTGCTCGGGCGCAACGCGATCGCCGGCGTCGTCGCGATCAAGACCGCCGATCCGACCTTCGACTGGCACGGCGCAGCGCGTGGGGTCATCGGCAACCGGGACGAGGTCCAGACTTCGGCCGCCATTGGCGGCCCGATCGTGTCCGACGTGCTCGCGTTCCGCGCCAGTGCCGACTGGCAGCGCAGCCAGAGCTTCGTCGATTTTCAAGGCTATCCGGGCACCGAAAACCCCGGCCGCTACGACACCAAGACGTTCCGCGGCAAGCTGCTGCTAACGCCGGCGGAGGGCATCCGCTCGCTTCTCACCCTTTCCTACCAGGACGGGAAGGAACCGCAGTCGAACTGGGTCAAGCTGCCGTTCGAGCGCGCGATCTCGATCGATGCGGGTTTGCAGCAGCCGGTGTTCCGTTCGCGCAACTCGACCGCGATCTCCGACACGACGTTCGACCTTACTGACGGGCTGAGCCTGCAATTGCTGCTTTCCGCCACTGATTTCCGGGTCAACCGCTATGCGCCCGCCGGGACCGGCAATGCGCAGATCGACGGCGAAGAGTATATGGCCCAGCCGCTGCTCCGCTACGGCACCCCGGACGGGCGCTTCTCGGGGTTCGTCGCCGCCTATATCTTCCGCGCGCGCCAGGACGAGACGAACGACCTGCTCGGCGGCGGGGCCTATCGCGACAAGACTGACACGACCGCGGTGTTCGGCGAAATAACGGTGAAGCCCGCCGACCGGCTCTCGATCATCCTCGGCGCCCGCTATGAAGAAGAAAAGCGCTATCGCGTCGGGGCGACGGGGTTCCTCGTCACGGACTTTCAGGAAACCTACAAGGAGTTCCTGCCCAAGGCGACGCTGTCACTCGACCTCGCACCCGAAGTGACGGTCGGCGTCACCGCGAGCCGAGGCTATAACGCCGGCGGCGCCAGCATCACCCTCTCGCCGCCCTTCCAGGGCTATACCTATCGGCCCGAGCATGTCTGGAATTTCGAAGGCTTCGGGCGCGCGGGATTGGGCAACGACCTGTCGCTCACCGGCAATATCTTCTACAGTCGTTACAAGGACATGCAGCTCCCCCTCTATCTGACCTCGCTGTCGATCGAGATCCGCAACGCCGAACGCGCAACCACGCAAGGCGCCGAGGTGGGCCTGAGCTGGCGACCGTCGGAGAAGAATGAAATTTTCGCGAACATCGGCCTGCTCGATACGAAGATCAATCGCTACAGCAGCGATCCGCGGGCAGTCGGGAAGGAATTGCCGCGGTCACCCGCGTTCAACTTTGCCGCTGGTTTCAGCTTTTCTCCCGACGACCGGTTCGAGCTCGGAGCCGACGTCCGTTACAGCGGATCCTATTTTTCCGAAGTGCTCAACGTCGAGCGCGCGAAGGTCGGCTCATGGGCGGTCGTCAATGCGCGCGCCGCCTACAGCATCGGGCCGGCGAAGCTGTTCCTGACTGCGCGCAACCTGCTCAACAGCAACAAGGTCGTCTCGAAGGGCCTTGGCGCGAACCCGTTCACGGGCATGGACGTGCCCGCGCTCGACAATGCGGTCCTCCTCGAACCGCGGAAGATCAGCGCGGGCATCGAACTCCGGTTCTGAAGGACGGGCGATGGCGCTTTCGCAAACGGGCATAAGGCGGTGGTATCTGGTCCATAAGTGGACCAGCCTCGTCTGCACGGCGTTCCTGCTGATGTTCTGCATCACCGGACTGCCGCTGATCTTTCACGAAGAGATCGACGAACTGACGCGCGCGCCGGTGATCGCGGCGAAAGCCGAAGGCAACGCCAGCCTCGACGCCGTCGCGGCCGATGCGCTGAAGGATCATCCCGGCTGGCATAATATCTTCGTCGCCTATGACGCAGACAAGCCGGTCATCTTCGCCGCAGTGGGCCCGACACCGCTCGCGGGCGAGGATGAGGGCAAACTTTATCTCTACGACGCGCGCAGCGGCAAGCGCGTCGACGCACCGCCGTTCAACGAAGGGGTGATGGCGTTCCTGCTCGATCTCCACGCCCATCTGCTGCTCGGCATTCCAGGGCAGCTTTTTCTCGGACTGATCGGCCTCGTCTTCCTCGTCGCCGTGGTGTCGGGGGTGATCGTCTACGCGCCCTTCATGCGCAAGCTCGCTTTCGGGACGGTGCGCAAGGACCGCAGTCGGCGGCTGCGATGGCTCGACACGCATAACATGGTCGGCATTGTGACGCTCGGCTGGGTCAGTGTCGTCGGTCTTACGGGCTTCATCATCACAATGACGCTTCCGATCACGATGATCTGGCAGATGGACGAGCTTGCCGAGATGGCGGCGCCGTACAAGGATGCGAAGCCGGCCGCCAAGCTGACGTCGGTAGACGCGGCGGTCGCGACGGTCCGTGCCGCGGTTCCAAACGCCAAGGTCAGCCTCGTCTCCTGGCCCGGAAGCCAGTTCAGCACCAAACATCATTATATGGTCGCGCTCGCCGGCAATACGCCGCTGACCGAGCGGCTGATCAACCCCGCGATGGTCGATGCCGAAACCGGCAAGCTCACCGATGTCCGCTCGATGCCTTGGTATGTAAAGACGCTGTTCGTGTCGGCGCCGCTGCATTTCGGCGACTATGGCGGCCTGCCGCTCAAGATCATCTGGGGGCTACTCGACATCGCGGCGATCGTTGTGCTGTGGACCGGACTTCGCCTCTGGCTCGGACGGCGGAAGGTGCCGATCGAGAAGCGCGTCGCGGAATTGCAGAGCGGCGGCGAGACGGAGCCCGCCGCATGACGGTGCGTGCGAAAGGCGGCCAGTCCGGCTGGCGCATCTTCCGCTGGCCGCTGCTGATGGCGCTCGCCAACGCGGTCGGGCTGGTCGCGGCGCTAATCGGCGACGGCTGGTACGACATCGTCTCTTGGGCAACGCTAGGGCTGACGCTCGTCGTGATCGCGGCGTGCTGGCGTGGATGGCGCGGGTCATGACGCACGGCACGACCTCCGCAGCATGAGCGATCACCCGCTCGGCACCAGCCGGGCCATCCAAACGCGCGACGGCCGCAGCCTCCACGCCATGGTCAGAGGCGAGAGCGCCCCCGGCGTTCCGACGATAGTGTTCGAAGCCGGTCTCGCAGCGCCGGGATCCTATTGGGGACTGGTCGCGCCCGAGGTGTCGCGGAGGGCGCGGACAGTGGTTTACGATCGCGCCGGTCTCGGCCGCAGCGAACCCGACAGCCAGCCGCGATCGGTGGCGCGCATGGCCGACGACCTGGAGGATTTGCTGGAAAGTCTTGATGCCGCGCCTCTCCTGCTGGTCGCGCACAGCGGCGGCGCGCTTTTAGTGCGCGAAGCAGCTGCGCGGTGGCCCGACCGTGTGGCCGGGATGGTCTTGGTCGATCCGTCCGACGAGGGATGCGGCCCCGTCTTTTTCCGCTCTTTCCGCTTCACGGAGAAGGTGGTCCATCATGCAAGCTGCATGCTCGCCCGGGTCGGCCTGCTCGAACGTCTCTTTCGAGATCAGCTCGCCCCGCTGCCTGCACGCCTGCAAAAAGAGTTCCGGGCCGAAGCCTTTACCAACGCCGCGATGCGCACGCGGGGCGCGGAATTGAAGGGCATGATCGCGGCGATGAACGGCTGGCGGGATGGTCGGGGACCGAACGCCGCCTTTCCAGTGACCGTGATCTCGGGAGCGAAGGCGGACCCCGGCATGTCGGCCAACTTGCGCGCGGCGTTCAACGCTTCCCATGCTCGGCGCGCGTCCCTGTCTCCCCGTGGCCGTCACGTCATCGCCGCGCGTTCGGGACATTTCATTCCCCTCACCGAACCCGATACGATCGTGGCCGAAATAGCGCGACAATTACAGGGGGCTACCACACGGACTTCGACCTAGGGGCACGTCTGCACACCAGACAATGGTGGCGGCTGCGCGCACCGTCTGCTGCATCGGCCACGATTGGGATCATTGCGCCGCGTCATCGCATAGGCTGGCAAAATCGGGCATATATGCCGAGCAATCGCCGGGCTACTGTGAGCTCGCAGCCCAAGCTGTACGGGCCGCCGCACCTGTCGGGTCGTGCTTAGACAGAGCGGTATCGATGAGGGATCACGCGCTGCTCCAGGAGCGACGCCCAAGCGCCAAGGGCCTCCTTTCGCGGCTCGAAGAGTTCTGACTTGTTGTAGACGCGCATGATCTTGGATCGCGTCGCGGTCGCGACGTGGTTGAGAATGCGGTCCGCGACGTGAGGCGGAACTCCCAAAATTTCACAGGCGTGAGTGTTGAAGGTGGTCCGGAGATCGTGGACCATCCAATGCGGCATCTCAGGCGCGTTTTCGTCCTTCATCCGATCTATGCGAGTATCTTGAATTGCCTTGTCCAATCTGCGCCGCCCCTTGGTGAAGCCGGACACAGGCGTGTCGCCCGTCGTGGTGAAAACGAACTTGGATTCCTTCGGTCGATCCGGATGTTTGATCGCTTCGATGATGATAGACCGCGCCAATGCGGATAGCGGTACGCGCAGTGCGTTGTTCATCTTGGTGCGAGCGCTAGGCAACAACCACACAGCTTCACCAGGTGCTTGGTCGGTGGCGAGATCGAGATGCTCAATAGGCATCGCCGTTACCTCTTCGCGCCGGTTAGGCAGCACGATCAGCAACCGAAAAAGCTGATCGAATGGATAGCCTAGCGTGCCCGCGGCGGCCCATATCTCCGCAAGTTCATCAATTGTGTGGAATCGCTCTCGTTCATTTTCCTTTGACGGCTTGCGCACCTTTGCAGCGGGATTCTCGCTCATCACTCCTTCGTCGACGCACCAGTTGAAGAAGGCGGAGGCATACGCCAGGTTCCTATTGGCGGCGATAGGAGCCGTCTTGGCATGCTTCTTCACGAGATCGGAAATCTCGGCTTGCATGATCGAACATGGTTCGCGGTTCAGCAACGTCCGCAGAAGCCCCCGCTTGCCATCGAGCGCGCGCTTGGTCTGTGCTCCACGGCGATGCTGCGAAAGCACCGCCGCGTGATAGTCCTCAATCACTTCGTGCAGCGTCTTGCGGTTGAGAGCAGCGATAGCGGCGGTTCTGCGCGCGACCCGCTTCCGTTCGTTGGGATTGCTGCCTTGGTCAATCTGCGTCCGCGCGACGCGGGCTGCAGCACGAGCTTCGGCGATACCCATTCCTGGCCAGGTTCCAAGCTTGATCCGGCTACGCTGGCCGTTCTGCAGACGAGCCACGAGTGACCAGGTCGAAGAGCGTTCGCCTGCGCGCAACAAAAGGCCCGCTTCCTTGTCGTCCCGAAGCTCGACCCGACGCTTGGGATTCGCACGTACTTTGCCGATTGCCGCCTCAATACCGTTCTTTGTCAGTGATGTAGCCATGGATCGAACTCGAAAGACGACAAAATGGATCTTCTATGGGTGCCGTATGGGTGTCAAAATGACCTTGACAGACGGTGCTCGAACGTACATCAGGACGGAAGAATATGGAAGAGGCCTTCTGATATTAATCATTAAGTTCAGTGATATAAATGAAAAAAGATGGACAGGGTCGGAAGACGACGGAAGCACACGGAATGTGCTGAAAACGACTCTTAATCAGCGGGTCCTAGGTTCGAGCCCTAGTGCGTCCACCAAAACTTCCAAAGAAATCAATGCCTTACTGAGAAGAAAACCTCGGGCGCAGCGCTCCGTGGAGCCTAATTTTCGCTATAGGCTCCGTATAGGCTCCACCCCCCGCGCGACGGGGCCGGAAGCAGCATTTTTACACAGGTTTGGACAACGACACCTAATCACGGTGCTCGCTCCCGAGGCTCGCATCGGAGTTTGCGTTGTCCGGCGGCAGACCCGTTTGCTAGCCTTCCGGCATGGCGAAACCGCGTCCCCCGCAGCATGTTGAAAAGGACTTCGAGGAATACCTCGGGCAGCGGATCGATCAGCTTGGCCTGCCTTGCACGATCGACGACCTTCGCACCTCGGCAATCGCGTTCGAAAATTCCATCGGACTGGTGAACATCCAGGCGAACGTGCTTCTCGTGCTTGGCGCTTCGGCTCTGTTCATCGCCGGCACCGCAATCGCCATCATCCCGGCACCCGGCATGGGCGAACTCGGCTTGATAGCCACTTTTGGCTTGGCGGCATTCCTCCTGCTAACCGCCGGCTTCCGTCGCGGGAAATGGACACGCTACCTGGATTGGGGAGGCCTTCGGCCACTCGCTTGCACCGAACAATCGCACATCGACGACTTGCTGCAGGAGGTCGATGCCGGAAACCATACGGTGATGCGGATCGCCAAGGGCGGTGCGGCAGCCGCCGCGACTCCGGTCTCCCACCGGCCGGCCGATATCGTCATCGGCAAGGATTGTCTGGCGGATCGGCGGCTCGCCGCCACGCTGTTCGGTAGTGCGAGCGTCGGACGGCAATTCGTCGCCATTGTCCCGGAGGCGACCGGCGAGTGGTTCAACTACTATTTCTGGCATCCACCCGTGGCCGACCACTTGCTCGACCTGTTCGACCGCACCAAGCAAATCTATGCGGGCGATACCGTAAAGCGGCTGAAAGTCCGGATCGCGCTGGGCACAATCAGCGAGAGCGCAGCAAAGCGGAGGCTGGACTACAAGGCCCCGCCCCCGAAGGACGTGGTTGTCACCGCCTTCGCCCAAGCGCTCAAGGCTGAAGCTGCCCGCCTGTTGGCCGAGGGTGCAATCACCCCGCTCGAGCAAGCCCAACTGTGCCGCCTCAACATTACTGGCGAGCCCGGATCGGACGATCCTGCCGTGACCGGCAACAGGGGCCGCAAGCCCGAGTCCTGGTTCGTTGAATTGATGGGCGGGCGCTATGCGCCCGTCACCCGCCCGCTGGCCGAAACCATTCAGGACGAACTGAACGTCGCGCCGCGTTTCACCGGCTGAGTTTCTCGCCAATTGGCGGCCAAGTCGTCGACTAGCCTGCCCGAAACGCCATCCTGAGGTCTCCCCGAAAGGAGACTCGCATGTCCGACGAATCGATCCGGCTGCTGTCGATGAGGCAGGTCCAGGCCGTGCTCAATATCCGCTCCCGCTCGACGATCTACCAGATGATCGAACGCAAGACCTTGCCGCCGCCCTGCATCGTCAACCGGCGCGGATTGCGCTGGCGCGAATCCGACATCCGCGACTGGATACGCAGCCTTAAGCCGCGCGATTGAGCCGCCCGGCCGCACCGCGCCCCAGCCAACTCGCCTCCCTTTTCCGCGATCACACGCCGGGCCCTGCCGGTCCGGCTGGAGAACAGCCATGTCGTTTTTCCACCGGCCCCGACCCTCTCATCGTTCGGTGCCCCATACCGTTCAGGTTCCCAAGTCTCTGGTGGTCAATCTCATCCCGCTGATCGAGCGGCTCCTTGCTGATGACGACGACAGTTCCGCGTTGCGAACGGCTGTGCGGCCGTTCTTCTTCGGCGAACGGCCCCGCATCGCCATCCTGAAAGGCGAGGAGGTCTGGTTCCACCTTGAAGGCCCGCAATACGAATGCGGCGGACAGGTGTTCCCGCTCGGCGCTCAGATCTTTGTCGCTGACCGCGGGTGGCTCAGCCTCGGCCCGGCCGATGCAGCCACGCTCCATGCAAAGCTTCGCGAAGCTATCGACGCCGCCGCCTACCGATGGATCATCGAGCGGGGCCTGCTCGATCAGGTGCGTCCCCTCCGCGCCGAGCGCAACCGGCGCGTCGATGACCGCCTCGCACTTCGCCAGATGGCCGCTGCCGCGGGCTCGATCCAGCAGGAAAGCGAGCCAGACGATGACTGACATTCTCTCCGACAACAGGTTTCAAGAAGGCCACGATGCTGCGCATCGGGCCAACGATAAGAATACACACCCCACGCACGCGTGCGGCGAGCATTTCTGCGGGTTTGCCGCGATGCTGATAGCATCTCGCTATCCGCGAAACCTCGGGACTGGCGCAATTGCGCCATTTCTCGCGATGGCGGATCGCATCTCGGTAGGAGCGACGTCGTGACCGCCCGCGCCCAGACCGTGCGGCTCAATCCGTCGCAGCACCGCGTCCTGGCAGGGTTCGCCGCCAAGCGCGGATTAAGCGAATATGCGATGCTCGCCCGCATCGTCGATGCGGGCTTTGCCGCCATCCTGCATGGAGCCGACAAAGAGGCCGACACGCGCGAAATCGCCGCCGAGGTCGGGGTGATTTCTGAGCGTCTGGCGGAGGTCGAACGCGTGCTCGACCGCACGCTGTTCACCGCCTGCGCAGCCTACGCCTACGCCCGCCATTCCGCGCTCGGCACCCGCAAACCCGACGAGGTGATCGCCGCCGAAGCGCGCGCCGCCTTCGAGCGCCAGCGCTCGCTTGCCCTGGAGGTCGAACCATGACCCAGCCCCACGATTTCGCATCCCGGTCGCATTCGCTGTGGCGCATGCGCATGGCGCATTTTCAGCAGCGGTTCGGCTTCTTCTCCAAGCTCATTCTGGCCTGCACCGGGGCAGGTTCGATCATCTGGGCGCAGTTCACTTTGCCGGCCTGTGCGTGGACCGCTGCGGCCCAATGTCTTGGCGCCAAGCTGCTCCAGGTCTTCGCCGACATGGCCGGACAGGACATCAAGATGAATGTCGCGGTGGACGGCGAGAGGCTGACCGTTCCGGCGCGTGTTGTCGCCAGCCATCCGCTGTTTGCCGGGCCTTTCGATGCCGCGACAACGGCGCTGCTGATCGGGGCCTTGATGGGCCTCGTTTTGGGGGTGCTGACCGTCTGGCTGATCCAGCGCACCATGAAGACACAGGGACAGGATACGCTCGCCGACCGGGTGCTCGGCGGCACCCGGCTTGTCGGCCAGGACGTGCTCGCCGTGCACATTACGGACCGCGCCGGAGCCCGCTCGCTGGCCATCGGCCCGGTGCCGATCCCGCGCGGAATCGAGACCCGGCATTTCGCCTTCCTCGGCACCACCGGCAGCGGCAAGACCACCGCCTTGCGGCAGATGCTCGACCGTATCGAAGCGCGCGGCGAAGCGGCGCTGGTCTATGACACCAGCGGCGAATTCATCGCCCATTATTACGACCCCGCGCGCGGCGACGTGATCCTCAATCCGTTCGACGCCCGCTGCGCATTCTGGTCGCCGTTCGACGAGATCGCCCACCCCGCCGATGCCGACCGCATCGCCCGGCAGCTCGTCTCCGAAACCGGCAGCCAGGACGACGATGTCTGGCTGGAGACGAGCCGCATCCTTGTCGCCAACATGCTCCGTTCGCTCTGGGCCGAGGGCAACTGCAATCTCGAAGCCCTGCTTGAAGCCTTGCAGGTCAAGAGCAAGGAGCAATTGAAGCACTGGCTCGGCCATACCTCGTCGGCGCGGACCTTCGCCGACGACGCCGACCGCGCCACCGGCAGCGTCCTGTTCATGCTCGCCAAGGCCGCCAACCTGATCCAGTTCCTGCGGGTCGAGGACGACGGCGCGGCGCGCTTCGCCTTCCGCGAGTTCATTGCCGGCCTGGACGCGCGGCCGGGCGCGAAACCGTGGATTTTCGTGCCGCGCAAGGAGGATTATTTCGAGGCCGCGAAGCCGCTTATGGCCTGCTGGCTCGAATGCGCGGCGAGCGCGGTGCTCGGCCTCTCGCCGTCGCCCGAGCGGCGCATCTGGTTCGTGCTCGACGAGCTGGCCGACCTGCCCCGCGTCGAGAACCTTGCCCGCCTGCTGCCCGAAGGCCGCAAGTTTGGCGCGGCCATCGTGCTGACCTTTCAGGCGCTGGGGCAGATGCGCAATCGCTACGGTGCGAACATCGCTGAGGCCATGCTCGCCTGCTGCAATACCAAGCTGTTCCTCCAGACCGTCGACCGCGAAACGCGCCAGTGGGCGAGCCAGACCATCGGCGATTGCGAGGTCGAGATGCGTGTCGCGACCGACACGCTCGCCATGGGCAAGGACGCGCCGCGCACGACCATCGCCACCCAGCGCGCCTTCCGAGCCGCCGTGCTCGAAAGCGAGCTGCGGCTTGTCCCGCACCAAGGCTTTCTGCTGCTGCCCGATGGCCTGCCCGTGGCGCGCATCGCGCTGACCGCCGATCACATTGCGGCGCGCGGCCCCGCCCGTCAGCCCGCCTTCGTCGCCGGCGATCCGGCGGGGACATTGTGGAGCCGGGTGAGCGAGATCGCCAGGAGCGCTGCGCCCGATGCCAAACCGGGACCGGTCTGATGGTCGCCTCGATTTCGGCACTGTCTAGCGCCGGCCAGGCGGCGAGCTACTACGAGGCCGACGACTATTATGCCGAAGGTGGCCTTGCCCCGTCCGAATGGTTCGGCGAGGCCGCGCAGGCGCTGGGCCTGTCGGGCGAGGTGGACCGCGAGCAGTTCGCCGCGCTGCTGGAGGGTCAAGTCGCCGGCCAGCAACTCGGCACTATCCGCGATGGCAAGATCGAGCACCGGCCCGGATGGGATATTACCCTGTCCGCGCCCAAGTCGGTTTCGATCATGGCCGAGGTCGCGGGCGACAAGCGGCTGATCGCCGCCCACGGCGCGGCGGTCAAAGTCGCGCTGGCCCATGTCGAGAAGCACATGGCCGCAACCCGCATCAGAGAAGGTGGCGAGGTCCGGCGCGAAACAACCGGCAATCTGGCCATCGCCACCTTCCGTCATGCGACGAGCCGCGCGCAGGACCCGCAGCTTCACACCCACGCCGTTGTCATCAACGCCACCCAGGACAAGGAGGGTGCTTGGCGCAGTCTGGAACCGCGCGCCTTCTACCAGCTCCAGAAGGAGATCGGCGCGATTTACCGGCAGGAGCTGGCGCACGGCGTTGCCAGGCTCGGTTACCGAATCGAGTCGGGCAAGGATGCGATGTTCGAGATTGCCGGCGTGCCCGACAAGGTCATCGACGCGCTGAGCCAGCGCACGGCGGCGATCGACGCCCGGCTTGCCGAGCGCGGCACAAACCGGGAGCAGGCGAGCGCCGCCGAAAAGCAGATCGCCGCGCTCGATACCCGCGCGGCCAAGACCCATGCCGATCATCGCGCGCTGCGCGCCGACTGGCGCGCGACTGCCGACGCGATGGGGTTCGACCAGGCGGGACGCGAAAGACTCGTCGCCGAGGCGCAGGCGCGCGCTCGGGACCTCGACACCGCCGCCAGCCCGGAATTGGTGGCGCGGCAGGCGGTGGCCTTTGCCGCCGCGAAGCTGGCCGAGCGCGAGGCGGTCTTTGCCGCGAGCACGCTTGCGCGCACGGCGGGCGACTTTGCCCTTGGCCGGATCGGGCATGACCACATCGGTGCGGCTATTGCGGAGGCCGAGACGCGCGGCGAGCTTGTGGTCCGCACGTTCCTTGACCGGCGCGGCGCGGAATTTTCCGGCTTCACTACCTCGCAGGCCATCGAGACCGAGCGCACGATGCTGCGGCTCGAGACTGCCGGGCGCGGCGTAGCCGAGCCGCTGGCCAGCCCCATCACGGCAGCCCGAACGGTCGAGCGCGCCGCACGGCAATCGGCGCGAACCGGCTATGCCTGGACCGGGGACCAGAAGCGAGCGACTGCCGAGCTGCTGACCTCGCGGGATCGCGTCGCCGCCGTCCAGGGTTATGCCGGGACCGCCAAGACGACCACTGTGCTTGTCACCTATGCGCGCGAGGCGCAGCGGCGCGGCCTTGCGGTCACCGCGCTTGCGCCGACCGCATCGGCGGCCACCGTGCTGGGCGAAGCCCTTGGCTTGCGCGGCGACACCGTTGCCCGGCATCTGCTGACGCCGGAGTCTCGCCGCTCCGGCATGGATGCCGTCTGGATCGTCGATGAGGCCTCGCTGCTCTCCGCCTACGACATGGCCAAATTGATGGCCAGCGCCGACACGGCCGGTGCGCGGCTCGTCCTGGTGGGCGATGTGAAGCAGTTGGGCTCGGTTGGCGCAGGCGCTGCCTTCGCGCAGTTGCAGGAAGCGGGCATGGCCACCGCCAAGCTGGCCGAGGTGGTCCGCCAGACCAACGCCGAGACCCGCGAAGCCGTCATGGCATCGATCGAAGGCCACGCGGGCAAGGCGCTTGCTGCGCTGGAGCGCGGCGGCGGCAAGGTGATCGAGGCCCCCACGCCGGAGGAACGGCTTGCGGCCATAGCACGGCGCTACATCGCCTTGTCACCCGCCCAGCGCGCCCACACACTGGTCATCGAGCCCTCGCGCGACGGACGCGACAAGCTGACCGGCCTGATCCGTGAGCAGCTCGCGGCACGCGGGGAGCTTTCGGCGGACGCGCTCCGGTTTGCGGCGCTGGAGGCCAAAGGTCTGACGGGCGCCGAGGCGCGCGAGGCGGCGAGCTATGCCATTGGCGATGTTGTGCGGTTCAACCGGGATTATACCGCGAAAGCCGTGCTCCGGGGCGAAACCTTCACCGTCAGCACCGTCGATCCCGAGCGGGGCCGCGTTGCGCTGCAAGATAGCAAGGGCCGCGCGATCGATTGGCATCCCCGGCAATGGGGTGCGGGTAAGGTGGAGGTGTTCGAGGTCAGGCCGATGGAACTCCGGACCGGCGACCGCGTGCAATTCACCCGCAACGACCGCGATGCGGACCGGATCAACGGCCTTGGCGCAACCGTCACCAGCATCGATACGGCCGCGAACCGGGCGACGGTGAAGCTGGCGAACGGGCGCGAGCAGCGGCTCGACCTCTCCGATCCTCGCGACGCACATCTTCGCCATGTCTATGTGCAGACCGCCCACGCCGCGCAGGGCCAGACCGCCGAGCGAGTGCTGATCCACGCCGACAGCCGCTCGACCAATCTGGTCGACCAGAAGATGCTGTATGTCGCGCTCTCGCGCGCCAGGGCCGAGGCGATTGTCGTGACCGACGACAAGGACCGGCTTGTCCGCGCGATTTACGAGCGTGCGGGCGAAAAGCAGACCGCCATGTCTGCGACTGTGCCGGAACCCGCCAAGTCGAAGGCGATGGATGCCGGGATCGGCTGACGGCATGACCGGCGGCCTGCTCCCCACCACATTAAGGAAAGTTATCTTCCGCTGTGGCATGATGACCGCGCGGCCATAATTCAGCTATGGCTATGTTCCTGTCTGCGGGGGGAATCGACCGCTGGACTTTCCCGAACCAGTGCGATGCCCCGCATCCATTGGGCGTATGAGATTTGGAAGCGCGATCGAATGAATGCTGTCGAGATTGAGGAAGCGGTTTCCGCACTGGCCGAGCAGCCATTCGACGCCGACGAGTTTCCGTTCCAGTTCCTGACTGCCTTCGGGAACAAGGACACCACGATCAAGCGCCTGCGCGCGGGCGCGTCAAACAAGTCCGATATCGGCGGCGTCCTGCAAACCAACAACATCCACCTTGCCACAGCCGCACCGGGCGCGGTCACCCAGACCCTCGCCGCCCTCAAAGCCAGCCCGGCGACCGCAAGGGCCAAGGCCAAGTTCGTGCTCGCCAGCGATGGCGACAGCTTCGAGGCCGAGGATCTTGAATCGGGCGAGACGCTCGCTTGCGACTACGCCGATTTCCCGAACCACTTCGGCTTCTTTCTCCCGCTGGCCGGGATCACCACCGTCAAGCAGGTCCGCGAGAGCAGCTTCGACATTCGGGCCACGAGCCGCCTCAACCGGCTCTATGTCGAGCTGCTGAAGGACAACCCCGATTGGGGCACCGCCGAGCGCCGCCCCGACATGAACCACTTCATGGCCCGGCTGATCTTCTGCTTCTTCGCCGAAGACACCGACATCTTCCATCGTAGCTACCGCTTCACCGACACGGTGGAGAAGATGAGCGAGCGGGACTCGTCGAACACCCATGAGGTGATCAGCGAGTTGTTCCGGGCGATGAACACCAAGATCGCCGACCGGAAGGAGGCCGGGATTGCCCGCTGGGCCGACCCGTTCCCCTATGTGAACGGAGAACTCTTCTCCGGCAGCATCGAGGTCCCACGCTTCAGCCGCATCGCCCGGTCCTATCTGCTCCACATCGGCAGCCTCGACTGGACCAGGATCAACCCGGACATTTTCGGGTCGATGATTCAGGCCGTCGCCGATGACGAGGAGCGCGGCGCGCTGGGGATGCACTACACCAGCGTTCCCAACATCCTGAAAGTGCTCAATCCGCTCTTTCTCGACGACCTGCGGGAAAAGCTGGCGGAAGCGGGCGACAATCCGCGCAAGCTGCTGAACCTGCGCAACCGCATGGCGAAAATTCGCGTGTTCGACCCGGCCTGCGGCAGCGGCAATTTCCTCGTCATCGCCTACAAGCAGATGCGGGAGATCGAAGCCGAGATTAACCGGCGGCGCGGCGAGGCAAGCCGCAAGTCCGATATTCCGCTCACCAATTTTCGCGGCATCGAGCTGCGGGACTTCCCCGCCGAGGTGGCGCGGCTCGCGCTTATCATCGCCGAGTTCCAGTGCGACGTTCTCTATCGCGGCCAACAGCTCGCCTTGAACGAGTTCCTGCCGCTCAACGCCGAAAACTGGATTACCTGCGGCAACGCGCTTCGGCTCGACTGGCTCAGCATTTGCCCGCCCACGGGGACCGGCGTGAAACTGGTCGGGGACGATCTGTTCGCCACGCCGCTCGATCAGGCGCAAATCGACTTCGAGAACGAAGGCGGCGAAACGTATATTTGCGGAAACCCGCCGTACCTGGGCGCTAAGTGGCAAAATAGTGAGCAAAAATCCGAGCTGCAGGGCATCTTCGAACACAGAACAAAAAGTTGGAAGTCGCTCGATTATGTGGCTGGATGGTTCATGAAAGCGGCAGACTATGGCACGCGGACCGACTCTGCGGCAGCCTTCGTGTCCACGAACTCTATCTGCCAAGGTCAGCAAGTGCCAATTCTATGGCCACTCATTTTCGAGACTGATCATGAAATTTTCTTTGCGCACACATCATTTCGATGGGCAAACCTGGCGAGTAACAACGCCGGCGTCACCGTTGCCATCGTGGGAATCTCAAGACGCCCCATTAACGTCCGACGTTTGTTTTCAATATCTGATGAGGGAGAGTTAATCGAGCGGGGAGTTGGCTTCATCAATGCCTACCTAATTGCTGGCCCCAACACGGTAGTCGAACAAGCGCGGAGTCCGATCGCGGGGACCTCACCGATGTTGTTCGGTAATATGCCGCGTGACGGCGGGAGCTTTATTCTGAGTGGCGACGAGCGGGTTAGGACGCTCAGCGATTTCCCCGACCTCGATCGGTTTATCCGACCATATTTTGGTTCTGAGGAGATGATCCAAGGGAAGCGCCGGTGGTGTTTCTGGATTGAGGATGCTGAGCTTGCCGCTGCAAGAGAACATCCGCATCTGAAAGCCGTCATGAGCAAAGTCGAACAGTTCAGGCTATCAAGCGGAGCTGGCTCTACGCGCGACTTTGCGGCTCACCCCCATCGATTCGTGCAGATCGCTGGAACCGCCGTCCAACACTCTCTTGTCGTAGCGAAGGTATCATCGGAGAAAAGACCATACATTCCTATTGATTTGCTCGGCGGTGACGCGATCGCTAGCGACCTACTATTTGCGCTTTATGATGCACCACTATTTAACCTCGCCCTAATTGCATCGCGTCTGCATCTTGTCTGGATCGCGACCGTCTGTGGCAAGCTGGAAACCCGATACCGCTATTCGAACACGCTGGGCTGGAACACCTTTCCGGTGCCCACGCTGACCGATAAGAACAGGGATGACCTGACCCGCTGCGCAGAGGACATTTTGCTCGCGCGCGAGGCGCATTTCCCCGCCACCATTGCCGACCTCTACGATCCCGAGGCGATGCCCGCCGATCTGCGCGAAGCCCATGAGCGCAACGACGAGGTGCTGGAGCGCATATATATCGGGCGGCGATTCAAGAACGACACCGAGCGGCTGGAAAAGCTGTTCGAACTATACACCAAGATGACCGCTGGATCGGGGACGACCAAGAAGCGGAAGGCGGGGGCGAGCGCGTGACCATCCACAAGAAGAATGTTCCATCCGTTTCGGTATCCTACGCCCGCAACGGCAATTCCGCGAAGTCCAATGCCCTCGGCATGCGGCCGATGCAGGAGCGCGCTTACGAGAAGCGCGGCGAGCAATATCTGCTTATCAAGTCGCCGCCAGCCTCGGGCAAGAGCCGCGCGCTCATGTTCATTGCGCTCGACAAGCTGGCCAACCAAGGCTTGAAGCAGGCCATCATCGTCGTGCCGGAAAAGAGCATCGGCTCCAGCTTCGCCGACGAGCCGCTGACCCGGTTCGGCTTTTGGGCCGACTGGACCGTGGCCCCGAAATGGAACCTCTGCAACGCGCCGGGCGAGGACGGGGGCAAGGTCAACAGCGTCGGCAGCTTCCTTGCCAGCGATGACAAGGTGCTGGTCTGCACCCACGCCACGTTCCGGTTCGCGGTGGAGCGGTTCGGCATCGAAGCCTTCGATGGCCGACTGATCGCGGTGGACGAGTTCCACCATGTTTCCGTAGGCGAGGACAACAAGTTGGGTCGGCAGTTGGGCGAGCTTATCGCCCGCGACAGGGTGCATATCGTCGCCATGACCGGCAGCTATTTCCGGGGCGACGCCGAAGCCGTGCTCGCCCCCGGCGACGAGGCGAAGTTCGATACCGTCACCTATACCTACTATGAGCAGCTCAACGGCTACGAGTATCTAAAGCAGCTCGACATCGGTTATTTCTTCTATTCCGGCTCCTACACCGACGATATTCTCGCGGTGCTAGACCCGGCCGAGAAGACCATCATCCACATTCCCAACGTCAATTCGCGCGAGAGCACAAAGGACAAAATCAGGGAGGTGGAGCACATCATCGAGGAGCTGGGTGATTGGCAGGGGGCCGACCCGGCTACCGGATTCCAGCTTGTGAAAACCGAAGATGGCCGGACGCTGCGCATTGCCGACCTGGTCGACGACGACCCAACCAAGCGCGACCGCGTTTCCGCCGCGCTCAAGGACCCGGCTCAGAAGAACAACCGTGATCATGTCGACATCATCATCGCCCTTGGCATGGCCAAGGAAGGCTTCGACTGGATTTGGTGCGAACACGCGCTGACCGTCGGCTATCGCGCCAGTCTGACCGAGATCGTGCAGATCATCGGCCGCGCGACCCGCGATGCACCGGGCAAGACTCGCGCGCGTTTCACCAACCTGATCGCCGAGCCCGATGCTTCCGAGTCCGCCGTAACCGAAGCGGTCAACGACACCCTCAAGGCTATCGCCGCGAGCCTGCTCATGGAGCAGGTGCTGGCGCCGCGCTTCAACTTCACGCCCAAGAATCCGCAGAGCGGCCCTGCGCCCGGCTTCGATTACGGCGACGAAGGATACCAGCCCGACAAATGCAATGTCGGCTTCAACGGGCAGACCGGCCAGTTCCAGATCGAGATCAGGGGCCTTGTCGAACCCAAGAGCGAGCAGGCCGCGCGCATCTGCAAGGAGGATTTGAACGAGGTGATTGCCACCTTCGTTCAGGACAAGGCTGCGATCGAGCGCGGGCTGTTCGACGAGGAGCTGGTGCCCGAGGAGCTGACCCAGCTTCGCCTGGGCAAGATCATCAAGGACAAATACCCCGAGCTGGACGAGGAGGATCAGGAGGCCGTGCGCCAGCACGCCATCGCCGCCCTCAATCTCACCCAGCAGGCCGCGCGCATCGCGCTTGGCGACGACAAGAAGGCGAACGGTGGCGATGATTCCGAACCGAGCGTCAACACCGCGCTGATCGACGGCGTGCGCAAGTTCGCGATGGACGTGCGCGAGCTGGACATCGACCTGATCGACCGCATCAATCCGTTCCAGGAAGCCTATGCGATCCTCGCCAAAACCATGAGCGAGGACAGCCTGAAACAGGTCGCCGCCGCAATTTCCGCCAAGCGCACCACAATGTCGCCCGAAGAGGCCAAAGACCTTGCGGTGCGCGCGGCGCGCTTCATCAAGGAACGGGAGCGGCCACCGTCCATCACGTCGTCCGACGCGTGGGAACGCCGGTTGGCCGAAGGCGCCGCCGCCTTCATGCGATACAAGAAAGAGGGCCGCTATGACGGATGACCTCGATCTCGATGCCCTCGCCCACGCCCTCGCCGACTTCGCTCCGCCCGAGACGAAGGTCGGGCGCGGCCCGCGCGAGGAGCGCATCATCGCCGGATTTGAAGAGATCCAGCGATTTGTCGAGCAGCATGGCCACGCGCCGCGTCATGGCGAAGGCCGCGACATCTTCGAGCGCCTCTATGCCACGCGCCTCGACCGACTGCGCGCGCTGGAGGATTGCCGCGCGCTGTTGGAGCCGCTGGACCATCAGAGCCTGCTCGCCGGTGGCGAAGCCGAGGCCGCTGCCCCGGTCGAGGACATAGACACCGACGCGCTGCTGGCCGAGCTGGAGGGCGCGCTTGGCCCGTCCGACATTTCCGACCTCCGCCATGTCCGCACGGCAGATGAAAAGCGCGCTGCCGAGGAAATCGCCAATCGCGAGAAATGCGAGGACTTCGAGAGGTTCAAGCCGCTGTTCGAGCAGGTGCAACACGATTTGGATTCCAGACTTCGCGAGACCCGTCCCATCGTGAAGGACGCGGGTTTCCTCAAAGCCGATATCACCCAGGGTCAGTTTTTCATCCTTGGCGGGCAGGTTGCCTATGTCGCCGAGGTTGGCGAGACAATTACCGCGCCCAACGGAGAAACAGACGCCCGACTGCGCGTCATCTATTCCAATGGCACCGAGAGCAACTTGCTTCGCCGCTCGCTCCAGAGGGCGCTATATAAAGACGACGCCGGGCGGCGGATAACCGAACCGGAGGCTGGGCCGCTGTTTGTCCGGGAAGAGCGTTCGCCCTTCTCTGGGCAATCCGGGGAAGATGACCTCGCCAGCGGCACGATCTACGTCCTGCGCAGCAAGTCCGACCACCCGCTGGTCGCGGCCAACCGGGACGTGTTGCACAAGATCGGCGTGACCGGCGGCGACGTGGCCAGACGCCTGGCCAACTGCAAGCTGGACCCGACCTTCCTGATGGCCGACGTGGAAATCGTCGCCACCTACACGCTCTACAACATCAACCGCGTGAAGCTCGAAAACCTGATCCACCGTATCTTCGATCCGGCGCGGCTCGACATCGAGATCAAGGACCGTTTCGGCCTCCCCGTCATCCCGCGCGAATGGTTTCTCGTGCCGCGCTTCGTGGTTGACGATGCTGTCGAGAAGATCAGGGACGGCACGATCACCGAGTTCTCCTACGATCCGAAACTGGCGCGTCTGGTTCGACGCGCATGATTGAGGTCGGGGGGTAAACTGTCGTGCTCGACCAAATGTTCACTGCGGAAAATTTCCGCCGCATCTATGACGCCGAGAACCGTAAGGGGCTCGACTTGGCGAGCCGCTATTTTCCGACGCTTGAACCGCTGACCCTCGCGGTTCGTGACAAGGTGCAGGACATTCGCGATCATCGCGCGCTCGAAGCAACGATGGCAGCCGATGTCTTCGAGGCGATGCTGGTCACACTGAAAACCGAACTCGCCGCCTTGAAGGCCGACAAGTCAGCGGCCGTCGATGTCCTCATGGATGACATCAGCCAGAAGGTCCTCATGCCGGGCTTCAAGATCGAGCTGTCACAGAAGACCGGGCCACAGGGAAAGCCGGTCTACTGCATCGACGCGGAGCCCGAGACCTTCTTCGTGATCAAGCAGCTCCAACGAAACATCCACCGCATTTACGGTGTGAAACAGGCAAACCGGCAGGACCTAGTATGCCAGCTTCGGGACATGCTTAACAGCAGCTTTCCTTTCGAGCTGGTCCGTACCGATATCTCGTCGTTCTATGAGAGCATTGACCGCAAGCGCCTGATCGAGAAGCTAGATCGCGATCAGCTGTTGAGCCCCGCATCGAAGAAATACATCAAGCAGGTGCTGGACTCCTACGGCGTGAAATCCGGCGCGGCGAAGGGTGTTCCGCGTGGTGTCGGAATCAGCGCTTATCTGGCCGAGCTGTATTTGCGACCGGTCGATAACGCGATCCGGACAATTCCCGGCATGGTTCTCTACTGCCGGTTTGTAGATGATATCGTCGCAGTTTTTGCCCGACCGCCAGCAGGCAATAGCCTCGGTTCGTTCAAGGACCGGATCATCGCCATATTTGGTGATAACGCCCTCACGCACAACCCGGCAAAAACGCATGAATTCGCGTTGGCCGATCCTGCTCCCAAGGCCTTTGAGTATCTGGGCTATCGTCTCAGCCTGACCGGCACGAAATTCGAGATTGGCCCGAGCGCGGCGAAGGTCGATAAATATCGCACACGAATGAATGCCGCGTTCGAGGCCTACTGGGAGCGGCGTCCGCTTGGTCCAAGGCGCGCGTACCGGGAGCTTGTTGCGCGCATCAAGTTCTTGACGGGCAACACGCGCCTTTCAAACAGCAAGTCGCGGGCCGCCACCGGCATCTATTACAACAATTCAATCGCAACCGACCTGTCGAGCTTCGATCAGCTCGACAAAGAGCTGAAGGTGCTTGTCGACGCGCTCAAGAGCAGCAGCCTACAAAAGCAATTGAAGAAGCTGAAGTTCTCGACCGGATTTGTGCAGCGCCGCTATCACAATTTCAGCACGAGAGAGTTGCAGATGATCGTGAAGGCCTGGAAACATGGCTAAGCGGCGCGTCTCTCTCACCCATCGAAAACAACGATCAGTTCTCACGGACATGTTGCCCTTTGAGGTGCCACCAACCTTTTCCAATCGGGGCTACTACCGTTTCCTGCGCGACAACAGCATCGAGATCGAAAACGGTCAGTTGCGCTGGATTTGCGAGACGGATGCCCTGGATCGGACGATGCGGCTTCTGTTCGGCATCGATCCCTCCGCCGATATCACCCCTGAGGTCGTGACCGAGTGGGGTAAGCAGAAAGCCCGCAGATCGGTCCCTCTCAAAAAATGCAAGATGGCGACCATGCCTTTCAATTTCCGTGTCGCCCACAATCTTGACGGCCGGACCTTGAGCGTCGTGCATCCGCGCAATCAGGTCGAGGTGGCAAGCTTTTATGCCACCCACAGCGCGCTGATCATCTATCACACTTCCGTAAGCGAGTTTTCAATCCGCCGCCCGGTTTCGGTGTCGCGCTATGCCTACTTCAAGGACAAGCTCCATGAAGAGCGGCTTGATTCCGTCGCCGGGCTGGAGGAAGAGGATCGCGAGTACGAGCAGCTCGGCTCCTATTTCGTGTATCGGAAATACCGGAACATCCACCGCTTCTTTGAATCGTACAAATACCACCGCAGCGAGAAAAAGTACGATGCGATGGTGCAGATCGACGTGAGCAAGTGCTTCGACAGCATCTATACCCACTCGCTTCCTTGGGCCGTGCTGGGCAAGGACCAGACGAAATTCAGCCTCGATGCCTCAAAGGGCACCTTCGGCGGACGTTTCGACGCCCTTATGCAGAACCTGAATCACAAAGAGACCAACGGCATCGTCATCGGCCCCGAGTTCTCGCGGATTTTTGCCGAGATCATTTTGCAATCGGTCGATTCAGAGCTGATTAGGCAGTTGGCAGAAGGGGCCAATCTGACCCACAAGGTCGATTACGAAATCTTCCGGTACGTCGATGACTTCTTCGTTTTCTACAACGAGGAGTCCACCCAGCTTAAGATTTTCGAGACGCTTCAGGACATCCTGAAGGGCAAAAAACTCAGCATCAACACGGCCAAGATCAAGCATTACCAGAAGCCGATCATCACCGAAATCACGATCGCCAAGGAACGCATCTCGGCCCTTCTGAATGCCGAGATCGATCCAGCTTGCGAGGAGGAGCCCCTGGCCGATCCGACCAAGCCTCCCAAGCAAAAGCTGGTCTGCTCAATCAACGCAAACCGCCTGATCATCCGGTACAAGGCCGCGATCAAGGAGGCAGGCGTCACCTATGGCGACCTGTTGAACTACACGTTCGCAATCACCGAGAACAAGATCGAGAAGCTCTTCAAGGCCTATGTCGCCAGCGACAAGTCAGACCGCGACCGCAAACGTCTCTCCAACGCATTGCTGGCCATCATGGAGTTTGCCTTTTTCGCGTACTCGGCCAGCCCAAAGGTCAATCACACCATCCGCCTATGCCGGATGATCGCGACTTCGGTGGATTTTCTGCACGCTCAGGGCCTGCCCTACGAGCAGAAACACCTGCTCTTTAAGTATGTCCACGACAATGTGATGCAGCAGCTCGAAAAGAACACGATGAGCGTTCATCGCGAGGTCGAGAGTCTCTATCTTCTCATCGCACTGCCGCAGATTGGCCGGGAATATTGGTTGCCAGTCTCCGTCCTTCTCCGGCATTTCCTGATTAAAGAGGAAGAGAACACGGGAAATTACATTCGCCCCACGGGGTTCATGAATCACTTCTCCGTCACGATCCTGCTTTCCTACATCAAAGACAAGGTCCGGTATGCGAAGCTGAAAATTTTCATCGAGGCGCATATCATCGCCAAGCTCGAATACATGAAGGCCCATTGCCCCGATGACGCCGAGACACTGATCATGCTTCTCGACCTCGTCGTCTGCCCTTATATCAGCGCTGCAACCAAGGATGCCATAGGGCTGATTTTCAAGCTGGATGCAGCAGGCCTGGCATCTGTTCAGGCCGCCAACGATCACTGGTTTACCGCTTGGGGCGATAAATTCGATCTCGGGAAGGAGCTGGACGCAAAGCGCAGCCGTGAGGTATACTGAGCTCGGCGCTCCGCTTTACCCGTAATGGCTGTTGGCAGCCCACACACAAGCGCCCTCTCTTCTCCTATATCAATTGGGGGTTGGGTAATCAGGCGGTAGGAGCGGGCCGTCTCACCCACAAGACTGACTCCCTCGCTGCTGTCCGTGTTTGCTCGGCTCTAGTCGGTACGCTGTCGATTCCGGTCGTCACGCTCATCTTGTCGAGCAGCCGCGAATGTGACGGGCCTCGTTCGTGGATTCACTGGCTTGGCTAGGTCGGGCGTCAATCGCGGGCGCTTCCGCACTTCGTTTGTGCAGCTTCCCCTTCGGGCGGCCTCCAGCCGGCATGACCCCGCGACCTCTTGGCCGCGCCCTGTTCTCCACATCGGCCGCAACAGTTGCGGCTCGGTTTGACAAGGAGAACTGACATGACCACCGAATCCCCCAACAGCCCCGCCTTCATGCTCTACCGCGTCGACGGCAACGGGCCCGAAGCCCGCTGGACCCGTATCGGCGCCGCCTGGGCGAACAAGGACCGCAAGGGCTTCAACCTCCTCTGCGACGCCGTTCCGCTACAAGGCCGCATCGTCATGCGGGCCTATACCCCGAAGCCGAAAGCCCAGGCCGAGGCCGACACTGACGCCGATTCCAAGGCTGCGGCGAGCGCTAGGAAGGCCGGTGGGCGCTAAGCGCCCCCCGACCACGGCCACACGCTCCCGGTTGCCTACCCTAACAGCCCGGCCTGATCATTCCGGCCGGGCTCTTTTGTTCCCCTCACGAGCCCCTCGGAAGGTCTATCCAGACAGGGTGCGTTCCGCTATTGTTCCGTTTTCGATTTGAGGATGGTCGGATGAAGGATAGCTATGATCGTTCGATGAGCCTCCAGTGTCCCACTTGTGGCGGTGAGAGCTTCGAACACGAAGACCTTAAGCCGGACGTACGATGCGTCAGGTGTGATCGCGTGATGACGAAGGACGAGTTGCGAGAAGCTAACGGCGCTCGCATCGAGGCAGAGGTGGATGCGTTGAAAGCCGAGGTGATGAAGGACGTTAAGGCCGACTTCGCGAAGATATTCAAGAAATGGAAGTGACCGTTAGCGATGTCATGGCGGTCGCGGCGTTCGGACTTTCAGCCTTCGCGCTCTGGCGCCAACGGAAGAGCGATGATCTTGCGCGCCATCTGAACCAACTACTCATCCAGAAAGAAACGGGCGAGACGGTCGCGGCGAAGAAAGGCGAACTGTCGGCCAATTTCGTTAATACTGGCAAGTCCTCTTACCAATTCCGGATATACAATCGAGGCAAGGGTAGCGCGCGAAATATCCGCTTCGAGATTCTGGACGGCGAGGACCTGTTCCGCGTCGCCGGGACCGCGGAAAAGTTCCCGTACCCATCCCTGGAACCCCATCAGGCTATCAACCTTCCGGTCCGCGTCCATATGCAGTCGCCTCGGCGAGCCACGGTGAAGCTCGCCTGGGATGATGATGCGGGTGGCGGCGAGAAGACCATCACTGACGACGTGTTTTGAAGCAATGGAGCAATAGGATGGAATTGCGTTTTGCGCTTAGTGGATCGGTTCTTTTTTCTACCGACGCCGATTGCGTTCCGCCCGTAGGATCGAAGGTCACGATCCGCACGGAAGGCTACAAGAAGGGATTGCACGGCGGCTCTCTCATCTCGTTCCCGGTCTCGGACGAATGGCCTCCCGAATACGATTTCAGCGAGGGCCGCGCGATCGTTTACATCGACGTGAACAACTATGAGGTGCTTGAGGAGGGGCCATCGCCCGACTGACTTGGCATCGGCTCGTCCAGCGTATCACAAGATCCGATTCCTTTGCTTTGATATATACTTGCCCGGCGTCCCCTTCGGGCCGGGCTGTATCGCTGGCGCGACGGAACCCGCGACGCGGTTTCCGCCCATGCGGGTTGCCATCCCTGACGCGGCATAGGGCGGCTTCGCGCGCCCTGCATTGAGCGCCGCCAGCAGCGTGGCCTTTTCCTGTTTCGAGGAAGAAAGAGGCTCTGCCTCTCTCTCCCTGCAAGGTGCCGCTTTGGGGCCGTGGCTCACTTTGTTGCGCCCGCACCACCCCCGGCACCGGACCTTGCTCCCTCTCTCTCCGCCCCTCGCCGGGTCGGCAGGGGTCATGCGCGGCACGACCCGCTGCGCGGATTGGAAGGGAGTAAGGACGATGACCAAGCAAGACCCCCAGACCCGCATCACCGACCGTATTCTGGCCGAGCTTGCGCAGGGCACCCGCCCTTGGGCGAAACCGTGGAGCGGCGGCGACATGGCAGCGGGGCAGACCCGTCCTTTGCGCGCCACCGGCCAGCCCTATCGCGGGATCAATGTCCTGCTCTTGTGGATCGAGGCCCAGGCGTCCGGCTTTGTCAGCCCGTCATGGATGACCTACCGCCAAGCGCAGGCCTTGGGCGCGCAGGTGCGCAAGGGCGAGCGCGGCGCAGCCGTGGTTTACTACGGCGACAGCAGCAAGACCGTGCGCGACGAGACCAGCGGCGAGGACCGGGAACAGGCGTTCCGGTTCCTGAAAACCTACACCGTGTTTAACGTCGCGCAGATCGACGGCTTGCCCGAGCGGTTCCATATCGTGCCCGAACCCGCGCCGGAGGTGGAACGCATCGCTGCCGCCGAGGCGTTCTTTGCCAGCATCCCCGCGACCGTGAACCACGGCGGCGACAAGGCCTATTACACGCCGTCGGCCGACCGCATCCAGCTTCCGCCCTTCGCGGCGTTCCACGACGCCCATGGATATTACACCACGAGGGGCCATGAGACCGTCCATTGGACTCGCCACGAGAGCCGATTGAACCGCAGCTTCGGCCGCGAGAAATGGGGCGACGAAGGCTATGCCCGCGAGGAACTGGTTGCCGAGCTGGGCGCGGCGTTCCTCGCCGCCGATCTTGGGCTTTGCATCGAGCCGCGCCCCGACCATGCCAGCTACATCGCCAGCTGGATCAAGGTGCTGCAGGACGACACCCGCGCCATCGTACAAGCCGCCGCTCACGCCGAGCGCGCGGTAGCCTACCTGCACCAACTGGCGAACGGCGAGGCGGTGAAGGAGGCGGCATGAGCCGCCGATGATCGAGGCCGCCCCGTCAGGGGCGGCCGCCTTCCTTGACCCGCCCTCCCTCCCCGGCGTCGGGCCGCTCCCTCCGGTCGCGGCCCGGGTTTCAGGAATTCATGCAATCAGATCATCTGGTCGAGCGCGGCCATGGTCTCGGCCAGCACGCGCCTTAGCGAGAGCAGGCTCGCGCCGAGCGACAGCTCCGGCCGCTCGGCCATCAGCATCATCGCCTTGAGCACCGCATTGGATTCCCGCGCCAGCAGGATCAGATGGACCCCGCTCGGCGCGTTGGTGCCGCTCAGCCAATTCTTCGCGGTGCGCGCGCTGACGCCCGTCCACTTCATGATCATCTTCGCGCCGTTGCGCGCCGATCCGAACTCGACCTTCAAGGCCGAGGCGATCACTTGCGCGAATTCCCGGTCGGTCAGCGCATCGCGCCCGACCGGAAATGAACTGCCCTTCTTTGGAAACATCCTGCCTCTCCTTTGCTGGTAGAGAGGCAAGAGCAGTCTGCGAGGTAGTATCCGGACTATACCAGGGCGCGAGCAATGGTCATTGAGTGGAACACAACCAATGACGATCAGCCGGAAGACCGGCCGCCCAAGCGCGCCGCCGAATATGTCCGCATGTCCACCGAGCATCAGAAATACTCGACCGACAATCAGGCCGCGGAAATCCGTGCCTATGCTGAGCGGCGCGGCTTCGAGATCGTGCGCACCTATGCCGACGAAGGCAAAAGCGGCCTCAGCATCGGCGGGCGCTCAGCCTTGCAGCGCCTGTTCGCCGACATCGATGGCGGCACCGCCGACTTCGAGGCGATTCTCGTCTATGATGTGAGCCGCTGGGGCCGGTTTCAGGACCCCGACGAAGCCGCGCACTACGAGCTGCGCTGCAAGCGCGCCGGCATCGCCGTCCACTATTGCGCCGAGCAGTTCGAGAACGACGGCACCATCGGCTCGTCGATCATCAAGACCGTCAAGCGCGCGATGGCCGGCGAATACAGCCGCGAGCTGTCGGTCAAGGTGTTCAAGGGCCAGTGCCGCCTTATCGGCCTCGGCTACCGCCAGGGCGGCGCGCCCGGCTTCGGCCTGCGCCGGATGCTCGCCGACGAGCACGGCCAGCACAAAGGCGTGCTGCGGCGCGGCGAGCACAAGAGCATCGCCACCGACCGCGTCGTGCTGGTGCAAGGGCCGGAGGAAGAAGTCGCCACCGTCCGCGAAATTTATCGCCGGTTCGTCGACGAACGGCATACCGAGCGGCAGATCGCCGACTGGCTCAACGCCCAGGGCATCGCCTCGGACCTTGGGCGGCCATGGACACGCGGCGCGGTCCACCAGATTCTGATCAACGACAAATATGCCGGCCACAACGTCTGGGGCCGCACCTCCTTCAAGCTCAAGACCCGCCACGTCCGCAACGACCCGTCGCAATGGATCAGGCACGACCAGGCCTTTCCCGCCATCGTCTCGCAGGCGCTGTTCGACCAGGCCCGGCAGATCATCGACGAGCGCTCCCGGCGCCTGACAGACGACGAGCTGCTCGCGCTATTGGCCGGTATCCTCAAACAGAACGGCTACCTGTCGGGCCTCATCATCGACGAGTTCGAGGATGGCCCGTCGAGCAGTACCTACCAATCCCGCTTCGGCAGCCTGCTGCGCGCCTATTCGCTGGTCGGCTTCGTCCCCGAACACGACTACCGCTACATCGAGATCAACCGCGCCTTGCGCCGGATGCACCCCGCCATCGTCAGCGACGTGATCGACGGCGTGCGTGCGGCGGGCGGCACCGCCATTCAGAATCTCCAAGACGACACGCTGCTCGTCAACGAGGAGATCACCGCCTCCATCGTCATCGCCCGGTGCAAGCTCACGCGCGGCGGCAGCCGGCGCTGGAAAGTGCGGCTCGACGAGAGCCTGCGGCCCGATCTCACCATCTGCGTTCGCATGGACGAGGACAACCGGGCCGCGCACGACTTCTATATCCTGCCGCGCATGACCCTGGCCGAAGGCGTGCGGCGGCTCGCCGACCACAATGGCCTCTCGCTCGATGCGTTCCGCTACGACACGCTCGCCGGCTTCTTCGCGCTCGCCGAGCGCGCGCCGTTCCGGCGGGCGGCCTGAGCCATGGCGCTCCCCGCCCAGCTCGTCGAGATGATCCCGATCGACCGGATCACCGTCGTCAATCCGCGCGTGCGCAACAAGAAGGTGTTCAAGGGAATCGTCGAGAACATCGCCGAAATCGGCCTCAAGCGCCCGATCACCGTGACGAGCCGCCAGGGCGAGGACGGGCCGCTCTACGATCTTGTCTGCGGTCAGGGCCGCCTCGAAGCCTTCCGCCAGCTCGGCCAGAGCGAGGTGCCCGCGCTCATCGTCACCGCCGATCAGGAAGACTGCTTCGTCGCCAGTCTCGTCGAGAATTGCGCCCGCCGCCAGCATCAGGCCGTGGACCTGCTGCAAGACATCCTCGGCATGCGCGAGCGCGGCCATTCCGACAGCGAGATCGCCGCGATGACCGGCCTTTCCGCCAACTATGTCTGGTCCGTCGGCCGCTTGCTTGAACGCGGCGAACGGCGGTTAGTGACCGCCGTCGAAGCCGGGTATCTGCCCATCTCCGTTGCCCTCGAAATCTGCGAGACCGACGACCAGGGCGTGCAGGCCGCGCTTCACAAAGCCTACGAGGACAATCTCTTGCGCGGCCGCGCGCTCATTGCCGCGCGCCGCCTCGTCGAGGTTCGCAAGCGCTCGGGCAAAGCCGCTAAGCTCAAACGGCTCATCGACAAGGACGCGGCCACGACGCCTGAAGGGCTGGTCAAGGCCTTTCAGGAGGACACCGAGCGCAAGCGGATGATGATCCGCAAGACCGAGGCGACCCGCAACCGGCTGATCTTCATCGTCGAGGCGCTGAGCCAGCTCTCCGCCGACGAAACCTTCGTCGCGCTGCTCGAAGACGAAGGTCTGGCGACCATTCCGACCCGGCTCGCCGAGCGGATTCAGAACGTCAGGATCGCCGCGCAATGACCCGCAAACGCCAACGCCCGATCAAGCTGGCCTTCGAGCGGACCAGCCTGCGCATTCCGCTCGGCGAGATCGAACCGCTCCGCGCCATCTCGGAGATGACGCGCAAGTCGGTCAAATACGGCCAGATCGCCGCCTCGATCCGCGAGGTCGGCATCATCGAGCCGCCCGTCGTCGTCCGCATTCCCGGCAAGGAGGAACGCTACCGGCTGCTCGACGGCCATATCCGCATCGATGTCATGAAAGAACGCGGCGACAAGGACGTTGTCTGCCTCGTCGCGACCGACGACGAGGCGATCACCTACAATAAGCGCATCAGCCGCATGGCCATCGTTCAGGAGCACAAGATGATCCTGAAGGCGCTCGAGAAGGGGGTTTCGGAAGAGCGCCTCGCACGGGCGCTCAACGTCAATATCGGCAGCATCCGCAACAGGCGCCGCCTGCTCGACGGCATCTGCGACGAGGTGGCCAAGCTGCTCCAGGACCGGATGGTGCCGCTCAATACCTTCCGCGAATTGAAGAAGCTGCGGCCGATGCGGCAGATCGAGGTCGCCGAGACCATGATCGCCATGAACAAATTCTCATGGTCCTACGCCAAATCGCTGGTCGCGGCCACGCCGCAGCACTTGCTGGTCCGCGACAAGCGCCGGATCGTGCGCGGCCTCAGCGACGAGCAGGTCGAGCACATGGAGCGCGAAGCGACCAACATCGACCGCGAGTTCCGCATGATCGAGCAGAGCTATGGCACCGATCACCTCGATCTGGTGCTGGCCACCGGCTATCTCGCCCGCCTGACCGAGAACGTGCGCGTCGTGCACCACCTCGCCCGCCATCATCCCGAGCTGCTCGCCGAGTTTCAGCGGATCGTGCAGCTCCGCGACGCGGCATAGCCGCCTCGCGTCAGGCGGCCAGCGACGAAGCCGTCCCTTTGTTGGTGCGCGCGCGCGGCGCGACCGAAATCTTTACCCGCACGTCCTGATTGAGCCGGTCGAGGATGCGCAGCAGCCGGTCGATGGTGAACCGGTCGAGCTTGACCTGGCGGATGCGCGAAAAATCCGCCGCCGCAATGCCGGTGCGCGCCTCGGCATCACGCACCGTCAGCCGCTCGGCATCAAGCGCCTTGATGATCTCGGCGGCGAGGATCGCGCGGAGCTGACGCAGGCTCGCGTCGGGCGCGCCGAAATCGGCAAAGAGATTGCCCGAGCCATGCACCAGCTCGAAATCGTCGTCCCGCTCGGTCATCCCAGCATCTCCTTCAACCGCTTGATCCGCTCGCGCACGAGGTCGATTTCGTGGCGCGGCGTCGCAATTCCCTTGGTCGACTTCTTCTGGAAGGCATGGACCACCCAGATATCGTCACCCAGTTGCAGAACATAAACGACGCGATAGGCATCGCCGCGCTCCTTGATCGCCAGTTCCCAGACACCCGCGCCCAATCCGGTGAGCGGCTTGGCGATATCCGGCGTCCCGCCATCGGCGACGATGGTCAGGGCATCGAGCCCCTTGTCCATCGCCCCTTGCGGGAACGCCTCGAAATCCTTCCGCGCCGCTTTGATCCACGAGACCGAACGCAATGTTGAACGTGGCTTAGCCATATGTAGTCAAATCTGCCAACAAGTCAATCCGGAGCCTCGCCACGCGGCCGTGCGCCTTCACCATCACCGTTCCTGCCGCTTCTTCGCTTCACGTTCCAGCAGGCTCGCCCAATCGCGCATCACCTGCCTGCGCTGCTCGAACAGCTCGGACTTGTTGTAGGTGCGCATGATCTTCGAGGTTGTCGCGGTCGCCACATGGTTGAGGATACGATCGACCACCGCGATATCGGCCCCGAGCTTCTCGCACGCGAGCGTGCTGAACGTCGTGCGCAAATCGTGGATGGTCCAGTGCTCCATCGACACGGCCTCGCCGCCCTCCGCTTGCGCTGCCTTTTCCCGCCTTTCCTGAATGATCCTGTCGAGCCGCCGTTTGGCCTTGGCATAGCCCGAAACAGACGTGTCGCCTGTCATGCTGAATACGAACGGGCTGTCCTTGGGGCGCTCGGGCGCGGCAATCGCTTCCTTGAGAAGCGCACAGGCGAGCGGCGCGAGCGGCACGCGCAGGGCATTGGCGCGCTTGGTCCGGCTCGCCGGCAGCGTCCAGACCGCCTCATCGGCGTTGCCGCCCGGCTCCAGTTCGAGTTCGGACAAGGGGATCGCCGCGACTTCTTCGCGGCGCATCGGCACGACGATTAGAAGGCGGAACAGCGGCCCGAACGGATAGCCCAGCTCGCCCATAGCCGACCAGATTTCCATCAGCTCGTCGAGCGTGTGGAAGCGGTCGCGCGTGCGCTCCTTGCTCGGCTTCTTGACCGTCGCCGCAGGATTGCTCTCGATGATTTCCTGATCGACGCACCAGTTCATGAAGGCTTTGACATAGGCGAGTGACCTGTTCGCCCCAATCGGCGCCCGCTCGGCATATTTGCGCACCGCGTCGACCACATCGCCGCGCGTGATCGTGGCGATATCCTTGTTCGCGAAAGCCTTGAGCAAGCCCCGCTTGCCATCGAGCGCGCGCCGGGCATCCGCCCCCGCCCGCAATTGCGACAGCTTGATCCGCTCGTAGTCGTCGAGAACGTCGCACAGCTTGCGTTGCGCCTTGGCAGCCCTCACCGCCGCACGGGCTTCTTCGCGCTTAAGTTCGTTGGGATCGACGCCCGCGATCACTTCGTTGCGCTTGAGCCTCGCCGCCTCGCGCGCATCGGAAAGCCCCATCGCGGGCCACGAGCCGAGCTTGATCCGGGTGCGCTTCCCGTTCCGCAGGCGCGCGCAGAGCAGCCAGGTCGCCGAGCGTTCTCCGGCCCGGATGCGCAAGCCCGCTTCGCGCTCATCGGCCAGTTCGAGCTGCTTGCCCTTGACGGTTCTCGCGCGCGCCACGAGACTCTCGATTGCCTGCCTGTTGAGCGAATATGCCATCGTCTGTCCGGAGCCAAATTTCCTATAGGCTCCGTATAGGCTCCACCTTGCGGGAGCACAACGGCAGACACGGGCGCTCTCGATCGCGCGATTTTGAGCAGGACGCTTTGATATTTATGCGAGATTTTGCAAGGCTATAGGTCACACACATGCAGACCCATGCGAACTGAAATGGACGCTCTTGGACAACCCCGAAATCGGCACCTGACCAAACTCTTAATCAGCGGGTCCTAGGTTCGAGCCCTAGTGCGTCCACCATTTTCTTTCAAAGACCTAATTGGCAGGCCTCCCGTTGCCTATGAGGCCATGCGTAAGTGAATTTGTGACATAAAAGTCAGCATCATCGGCAAGTGGATTGATCCGCTGATCAAATAATATCTTAAATCCAACGCTTTTTCATCGACGTTGCGCCGTTCGACCAGCTGATTGCTGCACGTCACACACTATGCAAATACAATGTCTCATTGTGGCCGATTGCGGTCAGGCCGCTTTCAGGAGCGGTCCCAAGAAAGCAGACACTGTTACGGCATAGTAGGAACAAGATCGCCCGCCGCTATCGTGCGATTGGCGCCGTCGGGGATGACGAGATCGAACCGGGTCCGATCGTCATCGCTCAAAGTGATACGCCAACGGCCAGGCGCCAACCCGGTCGCCCCGAACCGGCCCGCCGCATTGGTGAACAGCGGCACCGGCTCGCGCTCGGGATGCGCTTCTTCCACCGCGGTTCCAGCGACCAGCGTGATCGGCTCGCCATTGCTGCCGAGCAGGCGTCCGACGACACTCACCATATAATCCGATCCCATCGTTAGCTTATATCCGCTGCGATAGGCGGGGAGCAGCCGGAACGACCCTTCGCCGAGGTCGGTGCCGATCGGGGCATCGGGCGCCGTCACGAGCAGGTTGCGCTCGCTGTAGCTGCTGAGGCTCGGCTGCAGCGCGGTGCCCATCTTGCCGCTGTTCGCGGCCGAGAAGCGGCCGTTGGCGTCGATGAAGAGGTCGGTGCCCTTGAGCGAGGGGTGTGCGCCGACGATCGCGAAGCTGTCCTGGATGGGGCGGCCGATCGAGAAACTGCCGTCGGCGACCGCGAGTGAGGTGCCGAAGCGCAAGGAACTGCGCTGCCCCGTCGATCCGCCGAGGTCGCGGTCGAAGGTGCCGAAGTGACTGAAGCCGAGTTCGGCGCGGTTGCTGTAATAGATGCCGTTCGCGGTCGTCGCGACGCCGAGGTCGCTATGCTCGACATCGGCGCTGAAATTATACGCCCCCGTGCCCGAGCCATGATAGGTCTGATAGGTCAGGCGCTTGCGGTCGTTGCGGCTGTCATAGTCCGACCGCAGGCTCGACGCGCGATCGAGGCGGAAGACGAGCGAGAGGAAGACGCCGACGCGGTCCCGCCGGCCGGCGCGTTCGTAACTGACGTCGCCGGTCAGGTTCAGCCGCGGCGAGATGCGCCAGCCGCCCGTCGCGCGCAGGCTCGCGACATTGGGCTCGTCATCGCGCCCGCGCGAATAGCGCGCGTCGAGCCCGGCATAGAGCGCATCGTTGATCGCCCCATTGTAACTTGCTCCCGCGACATAATGGTACGGATTCGACGGCAGGCCAACGCCGATCGGCGCGAAGTTACGGCTGCGCGTCTCGAACGACAGCGACAGCGCGTCGGCGCCGCCGCTGCGGCGCGTGATGGTGCGCTGAAAGGTCAGGATCGACGCCCAACCCTTCCCCACTCCGTCGACATGCGAGGCTGAGGCGAAGCCTCCGAAAGAGCCGATCGGCGTTGCGATCACCGTCTCGACCCCGCCCATCCATCCATTGGGGTCGGCCTGCGCATTGGCGCCGACGGTCAGCTGGTCGCTGAGGCCGCGGCGATAAAAGCCGCTGAACGCCAGATTGTCGCTGTAAACGGGGCCGCGCCGCCCCAGCGGCGCGAGCACGCCCGCGTATAGGCCGAACTCGCTGAGCCCCTCTGCGAGCTGCGCCTGATCGAGGAAAATATCGAAATTGAACGATTCGGTGCGCCCCGCATCGTCGGTGATCGTCAATCGGACGTCGTTCGAACCCTGCGTGAAAGGAAAATCCTTGAGGTCGAAGGTGCCGGGATCGAGTTCGAGCCGCCGCACCAGCTGGCCGTTGACGCGCACCTCGACGACCGAACGCCGCTCGATCCGGAAGCTGCGGTTGCCGCGCGGGCGGATGATCCGCTGCGGGTCGAGCAAAGAATAGAAGCGCGAGATCGAGAGGCCGCTGATCTCGGGCGCCGCCTGAAAGCCGCGCGCGAGCGTCTGCAGATTGCCGCCTGCCCAGCGGACGAGATTATTCCGGTCGTCGTAGATGAAGCGCGTGCCGCGGCGCAGGAAATCGGCCCCGCGTGCCCCCGCTTGCCAATTCGCTTCGCTTTCGAGCACCACGCCGCCCACGCGCACCGCGCCGTCGAGAAAGGTGATCGGCGCCGCGAGCCCCTCGTCGCTGCCCTGCTGCACCCAGTCCGTCGATCCGCGGATGTTGAGATAGGCGCTGAAGTTGGCCGGGGCGATATAATTGACCACGCCGCGCGCCGCATCGTCGCCAAGCGTGACCGAACGGGTGGCGCGGCTCGCGGGGGCGATATCCATGACCAGTTGCAGTGTGAGCGGATCGTAGCGGATGCCGACCCCGACCCCCTCGAGATCGGCGCGCCCGATCGTACCGCGCTGGTCGAGGCGCGCACGCAAACGTTCGATCAGCGGCGGTGCCAGCCGCGGCGTAAGCAGCGCGAGCAGGCGCTCGGCCGAAAAACTTGCCTGCCCGCTCGGTTCGAGCGTCAGCGTCGTGTCGCCAAGATAGGCCTGCCCGTCTAGCAAAGGTGCGGTCAGCACCACCACACGTCCGGTCGGGTTGACCGCCGCGCCGTCGGCGCCGGGGTCGATCACGACGCGCGTACCGGCGTCCGCCGGGGCCTGCGCATGGCCGGCGGCCGGGATCGCCGAGGTGGCGAGCAAAAATCCTGCGATGAAAAGAGGGTTCATGCGAACCGACGGAGCCTTCAACTGTCGGGCGTGAACTGCGCCTCAATCCGCCCGCCGGGCTGCGGAAGGCGGATGGGCAAGATCATCCGGCGCGTCTGGCCGCCACCGATCAGGCCATAGCCGAGCGTCTGCTGCAGCTCGGGACCCGAAATTTCCTTGCGGAAGACTTCCTTGCCGTCGGGGGCGAACTGGACGACCCGAACGCGGCCGCGGGACAGATAGCCGTGTGCCGCCGAGGCGTTGGCGACCGATATCACTGGCGCCGGATTACCCTCGGCATCCTTGCCGATTTCGGCCGAGGCGATCGACAGCGTCGGCTTGGTGCCGTCGGGCGATACGCTGACGAGAACCTGGAAATTATAGAGCAGCTGGACGTTCGATTGCGTGTCGTTGGTCTGCACCGGCAGCTGCGCCGCGGTCACGAAATAATGCTTGCTGCGCGCGAGCGTGGGGTCGCCGACATATTGCACGCGAAAGCTCTGGCGCTGGCCGGGCTGGATGAGCGCCTGCGGGGGAAAGACCGACAGCTCGCCCGGGTCCTTGCCCGTCGCATTGACACCGTCGGGCGTCAGGTCGAGACCCTCGATACGCATTTCGACCGGCAGCGGCTTGTCGAACGTGTTTTCGACCGTGATCACCTGGCTCATTGCACGACCCGAGGTCGTAAGGTCGATCACCACCGGCTGGACGACCATCGCATAGGCGGCCACCGACACGGCGGCAGCGATCGTCACGGCGACGACCGCACCGCCAAAACTTCTGAGCAACTGCAATGAACTACTCCTCGCCCGTTGCCCCACCCGCGAACGCGACGATGGACCGAAGGCAGTGATCCGCCAAGAAAGAAATCTGGTAATCATGATGTTATCCATGAAGGCGACCGGCAATCTCGCCGGCCGCCTTCATTTGGGCAGGGGAACCCCCAGCCAGTCCGGCCGACCACCGAATGCGGGCATGTCGGCCATTCGTTCATATTCCGCCGCGAGAAACAGCAGGTCGGCCCGTTCCTGCGGCTCGGCGTCGAGCGCGCGAAGGCGAAGTTCGGCCGCGAGAGCTTTGGGATTGCACATGACCATATCCTTCAAAGGCTAACCCCGGCAGGCCTGTGGACTAGGCCTGCCGGGAACACCCCCCCAGGTGTCAGGCGGTCGGTGCGATTGTGATTTCGACCTTGCCGGCATAGGTGCCGGCGTCGAGGATCGCCGTCGAATCAGAGGTCAGGCCGCTGCCCACGGTCAGCGTGATGTTGTTCGCGGTTGCCGCGAGGCGGTCGCCGACCTGCGCGGTGGTCGCACCGGTGCTCAGCGACTGGTCGGCAACCGGCGTCGTGCCGCCCTTGGCGCCCGTCGCGACCAGCGTCGCAGTGTAGTGGACGGTGTTGGTGTAGCCGTTCGGCGAGTTGGTCGCAGCGGCGTTCACCAGCGGCTTGGCTTCGACCGAAATCTTGGGGTTCGAGCCATTGCACTTCACCGTGAAGTTGCGGCTGAGGCCGCCGGTGTTGCCGGCGAAGCTCGCGTCGACGGTGCCGTCGGCCTTGGCGAGTTCGCCGAGCGTGATGCTGCCGGCGATCGCGGTGACCGCCGAGCAGCGAGCGGCAACGGTGCCGGTCACGTCGACCGAACCGGCGGCGGACTGGGCGAAAGCGGGAGCAGCGGCGAAGGTCGAACCGATGATGAGGGCCGAGAGAACAAGCTTTTTCATTTCATATCTCCAATCGAAAATCCGGGAGGGCTCATCGCCCTGACGAGTTGGAGATAGGCCGGATCGACCGCCGGCAATATTTAGCGTCCGGCAAAAACGAAGCTAACTTCGGGAATCATTTCCTATACCTGACGATATAGAAGGGCGCGTCAGAGCCCCGCGCAGCTGGTCGCCGAACTCGCGGTGACGATCGGCGTAAAGGTGATGCTGATGATGTCGCTATAGTTGGTCGCCGGCGTCTTCGCCGAGCCACCTTCCTTCAGCGTCGCGCGCAGCGGCAGCACCCCGGCGCTGCCGTCCATGCCCGCGCGGGCGCAGGTTCGGGTGCCGAAACCGCTGTTCAAGCTGATCTCCTGCCCCAGGAAGCGCGCGCTGTACCGGATCGTCTGCGCCGCGTTGGACAGGCTGCCGCCCGGATAGGTCAGCTTGAAGTCGTTCTGCGAGCGCATCCTGACCTCGAACGGTCCCGAACTGCGCACGCGGAGCGAATTCGACGCCGGAGTTGTATAGCGATCAGGCGCCGCGAGCACCGCCGCGGTCGTCGCGTCGCCGATCTCGCCGAAATCAAGCGGCGAACCGGCATAATAGGCTTGCAGCGCGCTCACCGTATTGACGTTGATCCGAATCGCGCCGGTGTCGCGCGTCGGGACCGACACGCTCGCCATGCCATTCTCGCCCGAGCAGATATAGAGAAGGTCGAGGATGATCGGCTCGCCCGCCGACAGGTCGGTCCCTGGCGGAACGGTCACGCGGAGGTTGAGCGGCGTCGAGGTGTCCGCGGCAAGCAGGCTGCCGAAATCATAACGGATCTCGCCCGCTGCACCCGCGCCATTGTCTTTCGAATTGAGCGAGCGCGGGCGGCCTGCGGTCGAACCCTCGGGATAGATGACGCGATAGCCATTATAGGTGACGTCGAGCGCGGGCGACCCCGACGGCGTGACGAGCACGAGACTCACCTCGCGCGTGCGGCCGAGCAGCAGCCCCCGGTTGCGCCGCAGGATCAGCGGCACCGTCGCTTCGGACAGGCCGCCGGGCGAAAAGGGGTCATAGGTGATGCTGGCCGGTGCGGTTGCTGCGCCGGTCACTCCGCAAACCGAGGATATTTGGGATTGGGCGGCAGCGGGCTGCGCGAGTGCAAACGCGCACGCCCAGGCCAGCATTGATAAACCGGTCGTCCAAACCCTCATAGCTGAGGGGTTACGACGATCTCTAACGCGGTGCGAGTGGAGATTGAGGCCGGGCGTCCGGCGGCGGCGGGCACGCGTTTCATCAACAGGCCGTTCGAATCGATCATCCGCACTTCCGACGCCAGGACCGGGCGCGCCTGATTGCAGATCGCGCGCGCGGGCGCCAGCTTCGCCGCCGCGTTCGGCGCGACGATGTTCATCGGGTGGGCAACCCAGCAGCGCGACGCCACGTCGCCGTAAATGGCGACCGAATTCACCTCGTCCGCCATCGCCGGCGTCGTACAGCCGATCCCGGCGAGGACGATCGCCGCGCGGGCCATCCGGTTCGAAATCAATATCGTAGGTGCCATCATGTCGGACCCCGAAATAGGACCCGATAGTTAATAAGCGCGGATTTGATTTGTTCAACATGGAGTTAAGGACTGACACTGACGGTGATCGAGAGCGTATCGGTATAGCGGCCCGCGGCAAGCGTATCGGTTCCCGCATAAGCGGGCGCGCTGACGCGCAGATACGATCCGTTCGCCTTGGTCGACGCGCCGCCAAGGCGGAGCCCGGTCGCTGTCCCTGCCGTGCCGGCAAAGGTGCAGCTGCCCCCCGCGGCGAGCGTCGCAGCGGCGCAGGTGGCCGATGCATTGGTGCCATTGTCGGCAGCGACATAAAGCGCCACATTGTAAGGCGCCTTGATCTGATACCCCGTGCCGCCTGTTGCCGCATTCATCATCCCGCCATTCGCGGACGATACTGCGATCCGCGACGCACCAGTGCAATTGAGCTGGATCGCGAAATCCCTGGTAAAGCCGCTCTGGTCGAAATCGGGCTGGTCGATGGTGCCCGTGGGCGCGCCGCTGGTTGCAAAGCCACAGCGGCCGAGCACCGACGCGCGCACTTCGACCCCGACCTCGACGCTGTTCACGGCGCCCTGCCCAACGGCATAGGCTGTGACCTGCGCGTGGGCATGCTGGCTGGCGATCACACTGATCACCGCCAAGGCCAGCAAGAAGAGACCGCGAAGAAAGCCCATGTATCGCCTGTCGTCGGTGACGGCCCGATGCCGCCAACTTGATCGACAGATGCGCTAACTCTCGCGCGTCCGATATTCACCGGGAGGCGACAAAGGCGCTCTCTAACGGCGAAAAACCTCTATAACTTTCGGTATAAATTCAAAGTCCGCGGTCTTGCGCGAGCAGGATCAATTCGGTCCGGCCGCGGATGCTAAGCTTATCAAAAACCTTGTGAAGATGGACCTTTACGGTTCCCTCGGTCAGCCCCAGCTCGTCGGCGATTTCCTTGTTGCGCAGCCCGCGCTTCGCGAGCGAGGCGACCGCGCGCTCGCGCCCACTCAGCACCTCGAAAGGATCACGCGGCGCATCTGGCGACATCGCCTTTTCCATAACGCGCTGCATCACATCCTGGTCGAGCCAGCGCCGCCCCTGCACCACGCTTTCGAGGCAGGTGAGCAAATCGCGCGGCGCGGTCGCCTTGATGACGATGCCATTGACCGACAGCTGGATCGCCTCGCGCGCCAGTTCGTCGTTGAGGCCGCCGGTGAGCAGCACGACGGGCCGCGTATCGCCACGACTGCGCAGCGTGCGCAATACGTCGAGGCCGCTTCGTTCGGGCATGCCGTTGTCGAGGATCAAAAGGTCGGGGCGCGCGGTGGCGAGCGTATCGAGCACTGCCGCGCCCGTATTCACCGTCGCCACCACATTGAAATTCGACTTGTCGAGCAGCGCCGTGATTCCGGCCATGGTGAGCGGATCATCGTCCGCAACGAGCACTTTCGTCATTCCAAATCCGCCAAGATGCTGTTGAATTTATATATTATCATCTGCAGCAGGCCCTGGTCCACCCGCGCCGTTAATCATAAGGACCGATCCGGTGCGATCTAGTGCCGCCATTTGACCAAGCAAGTCCTGTGTTAAACTAGCAATCAGGTCACTCGAAAGCCCAGCGTCGACTGCTTCCTCGACCCGCCGCGCGGCATCGCCGATCGCGCTGTAGCCGAACATCCCGGCGCGGCCGGCCAAACTGTGACCCAGCCGCGCCAGTTCAGCCCAGTCGTCTCCGTCGAGCGCGGCCGCAATCTCCCCCGCTGTTTCACCCGCCTGCGCGGCAAAGCGTTCGGCGATTGCGGCGAAGCGGGCGTCGATTTCAGCCATCGAGAAAGCCCCGAACCTGCTGGGCGAGCGTCATCGCATCGAAGGGCTTGGCGAGCACGCCGCGTGCGCCAAGCTCGTGCAGCCGCGCGACCTCGTGCGCCTGGGTCCGCGCGGTAATGAACACCACCGGGATCGCCGCGGTTGCAGCGTCCTGCCGGAGCAGTTCGAGCACGCCCGGCCCGTCGAGTTCGGGCATCATCACGTCGAGCATGATAAGGTCGGGTTGCCATTCGCGCGCCGCCATCAGCCCTTCGCGACCCGACCCGCACGTCCGCACGACGAAGGACGGATCCAGTTCGAGCGCCATCTCGGCGACCTCGCGAATATCGTCCTCGTCGTCGATATAGAGGATCCTATTGCTCATTTGCCGCCTCCGCCATTCACCCGATCCGAGCCAATCCGGTCGGTCACTTCGCGCACCAGCGTGTCGAGGCTGGCGCGCGATTTGACGAGAACGAGGTCGATACCATCTTTCGGCGCGCCATCGACCTCCTGCGCGGTGAACAGGACGACCGGCAAGCTCGGCGCGCGTTTGCGCAGCGGCGCGACAAGGTCGGTTCCGCATCCATCGAGCATGCCCACGTCGAGGATCGCAGCATCATAACGCGTCCGCCGAATCGCCGCGCGCGCCTCGGCGACGCTGGGCGTGGAATGGATCGTCGCCTTGCCGTCGAATGCGCTCGAAACGACCGCGAGCATATCCGGATCATCATCGACATGGAGCACGATCGGCAACGTCGGATCCCGGGGCATTTGCGTCTCGACTTCGCTCGGCGTCGGACTAATGCCGGGCAATTCTGCGGCCGGCAAATCCACGTGAAAGATGCTGCCCGCGCCTTCGACGCTCTCGAAATCGACCGAGCCGCCCAGCCGGACGACGATTTCGCGAACGATGCTGAGCCCGAGCCCGGTGCCGCCCTTTTGCCGCGAATCCGATGCATCGGCCTGCGCGAATTTGCCGAAGATGCGGCTGCGGAACGCTTCGGGAATGCCCTCGCCGCGGTCGATGACGCTGATCCGGTAACGCCGATCGAGCGGCGTCACGCGGATAGTCACCACCTCTCCGCGTCGCGAAAATTTGATCGCGTTGGACAAGAGATTGGTGATGACCTGCATCAACCGATCCTCGTCGGCAAGCACGGCAAACCCCGCGCCAACCGGCTCGATATCGACCTTCACGCCATATTCGCCAGCGAACCCCGCGGTCTGATGCTGGGCCGCTTCCAGTAGTGGCGCCAATGCCAGCGGGCGGAGATCGAACTGCATCCGCCCGGCTTCGATCTTCTCGATATCGAGAATGTCGTTGATCAGCCGCACGAGGCGTGCGGCGTTGCTGTGTGCAATTTCGACCAGCCGCGCGGCCTTCGGCGGGATTTCGCCCGCCGCGCCGCCGCTGATCAGCCCGAGCGAGCCCGCGATCGAGGTCAAAGGCGTGCGCAGTTCGTGGCTGGCCGCCTCGGACGCCTACCGGTTCTGCTCGCTGCGACTGAACCCTTCGACCGGGACCGCTTTCGCGCCGCCTTGCGCGCCCTCGCCTGGGCCGGGCGAGAAATCCCAGCAAAGCCCCCGCAGCCCTATTTCGAACGGGCACTCGCGCTAGCACTGGAACGCTTCGAGGCATTCGACAATTATGAATTTCAGAGCGATTTGCTGACTTGGTCGGCGACCGTGCCCGAACTGCGGGACCAAGCATGGAAGCTGCTTGTGGCTCAGACCGAAAAAGGCGAAGCCGATAGTCACAATTTCCGGTATTTCCTACCATATAGACCTGACGAGGTGGTCGCCCTCGTGGCGCGTTGCAAGGACAAGATCCACCCGCGGAAGGGCTCACCAATACTAGACCTTGCAGAAAGTCCTCTTCGTTCGCGGGAGCCGGCCAGTGACGATCTCGTCGCGCTTCGAGTCCGACTGATCCGCGAGGAGATCGCGGAGCGTGGTTTCGATGCAGACATCTGCGACGTTATTGAGGGGCTCTTCTACGAACTCGCACCGCGCCAACTAGTCGAGTTTGGTATCGAACGGCTCGCGGTTGAGGCGATTGCTTCAGGCCCAGACGCACGTGTTCTCATCTATTTCGCCGGCGACCGAAACGCCCAGCATGAAGATGGTCTACTCGCCATCTCCGACAAACTTGCGGAGACTTTCGCCGCAAGGGGCCCCGTGCCTAACCTCGTCGGTGAGATGCTGGGTTTGCGCTTCAGCCGCTGTCTGAATTCCAAGCGTTTTGAGCGCGACCTTTCGATATTGCGCGACCTGCGCGACCGCGCGAGGGAGCGCTTTGGTACGGATCTGGTCGCCAGAGCTTTCCGGATCGCGCCAACATTTGCGCTGTTGGGCAGGGACAGTGCACGTATCGAGGCGCTGGCGGCGCTCGCCGAAGGCGATCGCGACGATCCGCGCCTGGCCGAAATCGGAGATCAGATCCGCGCCGAGGCCGGACGCGATTCTTCAAAATAGCGAGCGAGCGGCAACCTGTCGGCCTACTCGCCGATGCTGAGTCCCCCACTCAGGCGCGCCCAATCGATCAAGCGAATGACCGCTTTAGGGCGGCCTCAATCGCACCTTTAGCGGCCGACATCAGGCGCAAAGTAGCCAATTCTAGGTTCGAGCCCTAGTGCGTCCACCATTTTCATTCCGACAATCCCAAATCCCGTTCCGGCAAATCAACAGCGCATCGTCTGCGTCGATCGCTTCAAGGTCGGCCAAAAGGGCGATGCGACTTGGAAGCCCGTCGTCCCCATCCTTCGCGAGGTCGGAAGAAATGCGGTCGAACGCTCCTGGTCGACTCCAGCGGATGCACCGGTTGCAAATCGTCTGGTGCGGCCCATGGCCAGCGGGCCCATCTGCGCCCCGCTCAGCAACTACAAATCACTAGGGCAGCGTCCTCCTGCCCCTTTGAATCAACCAATCACCGCTCGCACAAGCAATTTTATACCTGGCTAGGTTGGCGCGCCGCCGCCTAGCGCCTGGTAAAGCGCGACATAGGCCGTGAGACGATCGGTGCGCAGCTGGATCAGCGCCAGATCGACCGCAAGCAGCGCGCGCTGCGCGTCGATCTGTTCGAGATAGGGCGAATAGCCGGCGCGGTAGCGGTTGGTCGCGTGGCGCAACGTCTCGGCAACCGCGGCGCGCTGGGCGAGTAGCGCGGCCTCCTGCACGCCGAGACGGTCGATCACCGCGAGTTGGTCCTCAACCTCGCGAAAGGCGGTGAGCACGGTGCGGCGGTAGGCGAAGGCAGCCTGGTCGCGCTGCGCGGTCGCGGCACCGAACTGGCCCTGCAGCCGCCCGCCCGAAAAGATCGGGGCGAGGATGCTGCCGCCGACCGACCAGATGGCGATCGGATCGCCCAGCAGGGACGAGATCGCGGCACCCGCCGACGCCGACAGCCGGACCTGCGGCAGAAATTGCGCGCGCGCACCGCGCAGGTTCGCGTCGGTCGCGGCGAGCGCATATTCGGCCTGCGCGATATCGGGGCGGCGGCGGACGAGGTCGGAGGGCAGCACGCCGGGCACGGCCGGGGTGGCAAGCGCGTCGAAGCCGGCGCCCCGCGCGATCGCCTGCGGCGTGTCGCCGACGAGCAGCGACAGCGCATGTTCCTGCCGCGCGATCGCCGCCTCGATCGCGGGGATCTGTTGCTCGGTCGCGCGATATTCGGCCTCGGCCTGGCTGAGTTCGAGCCGCGAGGTGTAGCCCGCCTCGGCCCGGTCGCGCGCGATGCGTAGCGCCTCGCCGCGCGTCGCGAGCGTCTGGCGCAGCAATTCGCGCCGCTCGTCGAGCGCGAGGAGGACGACGTAGCTGCTTGCGGTCGCCGAACTGACCGACAGCGTCGCCGCCTCGCGCGCCGCCGCGACCGCCGCGGCATTGGCGCGCGCGGCATCGACCTGCGCGGCGTTGCGGCCGAAGAGGTCGATCTCATAGGCGGCCTGGAAGCTCGGCTGCGCCGCCGTGCTTTCGCTCGGCTGGCCGAAGGCGTTGACGCTGCGCGATTCGGACGCGGGGATGTTCGCCGATAGCGTCGGGAGCAGCAAAGAGCGCGCGACGCGCTCCTGCGCGCGCGCTTCGGCGACGCGCGCGGCGGCGATGGCGAGGTCGACATTATGCGCCCGCGCGCGCCCGACCAGTGCCGAGAGCTGCGCATCGCCAAAGCGGCCCCACCACGCCGCCTCGATCGGACCACTCGCAGGCACCGCCGTGCGCCAGTCGGCGGGCGGCGTCACCAGGCTCGCCTCGGGGCGCGCGGTGATCGCCGGCGCGCAGCCCGCGAGCAGCAGCGGCAGCAGCAGGAGCGCGCGGCGCATCAATCGTCCCCGGTGTGCACGGTGGCGACCACCGACATGCCGGGGCCAAGGCGCTTGGCGAGGTCCTGCCCCGGTTCGATACGGATGCGCACCGCAATGCGCTGCGGCACCTTCACGAAATTGCCCGATCCGGTGTCGGGCTTGATCACGCTGAACTCGCTGCCGGCGGCGGGGGCGATATTCTCGACCACGCCCTTGATCTTCGCGCCGCCGAGCGCGTCGATCTTCAGCGTCGCGCGCTGGCCGGTGCGGATGTCGGCGGTCTGCGCTTCCTTGAAATTGGCGACGACCCAATGCTTCTCGGGCACCAGATACATGAGCTGGGTGCCCGGATTGACGAGCTGGCCGACGCGCACCGTCACCTCGCTGAGCTTGCCCGGGCGCGGCGCGCGGATAATCGTGCGGTCGAGGTCGATGTCGGCGAGCCCGCGCGTCGCCTTGGCATTTTCGACCCCCGCCTGCAGCCCGCCGCGCCCGACGGTCACCGAGCGGATTTGTTCGAGCGCGATCTGGCGCTGCGCCTCGGCCTGCCGGACCCCCGCCTCGGCCTGCCGGAGCGCGGCGAGCGTCTGGTCGCGCTCGCGCAGCGACACCGACCCCGCATCGACGAGCTCGCTCACGCGCCGCATGTCGGCTTGCGCGCGCTGGAGCTGCGCCCGCGCATTGCCGACCGCGGCGTCCTGCGCGCGCAATTGCGCCTCGGCCGAACGCTGGCTCTGCGCGCTGTTGTCGAGGCTGGCGGTCTGGGCGGCGATACTCGCTTCGCCCTGTGCGACGCGCTGGCGATAGACGCTGTCGTCGATCCGCACGAGCACTTGCCCGGCCTTCACCGTGTCGAAATCCTGCACCAGCACCTCGGTCACATAGCCGCCGACCTGCGGCGAGATGATCGTCGTCTGGCCGCGGACATAGGCATTTTCGGTGGTCTGGCTGCGCGGGCTGAACGGCGGCAGGCCCCAGGCATAGAGGATCGCGAGCGCGCCGATCAGGATGATCGCGGCGAAGAAGGCGATCTGCCGCCGCGAGCGGTCGGGGCGCCAGCCGCTTTCGGCGGCGGGCGGCGCGGGCGGCTCCGCCGGCGGCGGCGCGGGCTGGGGCGACGCGGGTTTCTTCGCGGGAGGGGATTGTTCGTTTTCGCTGTCGGTCATTGTCGCTCCGCCAACATTTTCTGGAGATTGCCGAGGTCCGCCGCGAGCGGGCTGTAGCCGCGGCGGCGATCGTTGAGCCAGCGCGCGAGGATGATCAGCAAACCGATCGTCGACAAGACACCGAGCACGAAGAATACGTCGTTATAGGCGAGCACCGCCGCCTCCCGCGCGGCCTCGCGCACCACGTCGCTGCCCGCCAGCGCGCCGCGCAGCGCGGGGTCGGTGACCGTGCTCGCGCGTCCGGCCGCGAGGCTGGCGAGCAATTGTCCGAAGGCCGGATCGTCGGTCGGCAGGCTGAGCCCCAGCGTCATCAGATGATCCTTGGTGCGGATCGTGAAAAAGGCCGACAGCGCCGCGGTGCCGGCGAGCCCGCCGATGGTCTGCGAAAGGTTGAACAGCGCGAGAAAGCTGACGACATAGGACGGGCCCCGGGTCAGCGCGCGCAGGAACCCCTCCATCAGCATCGGCCCGATGAAATAGACCGCAGCAAAGGCGATTGCCGCCTGACTGAGGTAAAGATTGGCCGGGCGCGTCATCAACCCGGAATGCGTGTCGGCAAAGGCCGCGACGGCGATGATGCCGAGCGCGATCATCGTCGGCATGCGCAGGTCCAGCGGGTTGAGCTTGACCAGCGGCAGCACGACGCCGAGGCACGCGGCGGCGGCGGTCACCGCGTAGAAAGTGACGAGCTGGTCGTTCACCAGCCCCAAGGTCGTCAGCAGCCCGGTCGCGCCGAAATTCTGTTCGGACAGCACGATGCGCACCAGCGCGCCGCTGAGCGCCAGCTTGAGGAGATCGCCGCTCGCCATCCATCGCGTCTCGAGCATCGGGTGCAGCCGGTTGTGCTCGATCAGGAAGGAGGCGCCGATCAGCACCACCGACAGCGCCAGCACACCGCCGAGCCACGGCGTCGGCCACCAGACGATGCGCCCTTGCACCAGGAATATGCAGAGCAGCCCGGCGCCCGCCGCGAGCAGCGGGAAGCTGACGAGATCGAAGCGATTGAAGGCGCGGACCTTAATCCCTTGCGGCAGCGGCAGCACATTGACCAGCCCGACCGCGACGAGCGACAGCCCGAACTGGAAGGCGAAGAGGCTTTCGATATTGCCGTCATAGACCAGTAAAGGCGAGATCGCGCGCGCCAGCGGCAGCCCGGTTTGCACCATGCCGATGCCGAGGAGCAGCGCGAGCATCCGCTTTGGGCCGGGCAGGCTCTGGAACATATAGAAGATCGCGAGCGTCACGAGGCCGCTGGCGGCGATCCCCGAGAGGCCTCGCGACACCAGCTCGACGCGATAGCTGACGTCGAACAATTGCACGAAATTGGCGAGCAGCAGCGCGATCATCGTCGCGCGCACGAAGCGCTGGATGCCGAAATGCTGGCGCGCCTTGAACAGCAAGATGCTCATGCAGACGTTGGTCACGCTGTAGGCGGCGGTGATCCAGCCCGATTCGACTGGAGTCAGGCCCATATGCCCCTGCAGCACGGTGAGGTTCGCAAGCAGCAGCCCGTTCTGGAACCCGCTGACGAGCCCGAGGAAGACCCCGATCGCAAAATAGGCCTGGCGGCGGCGGAGCGGATGGTCAGGCGTCGCGGGCGAGCCCGGGATGAGCGGCTGCTCGTGCGGCTTCAGCACATAGGGGGCGGGTTCTGCCGCATCAGCCATGGCGCACGCAGCGCCCTATGGGGCGAAGGGCGCGATCGGGTCGGATCATCGAAACGGCTCCCCCTGCACAAGCCGGCATCCGCTCCTTATGCGCCCGTTTGTGGCGGTTGGGCAATCATGCAGTTCGTGTGACATGGGCTGTATGTCGGGATCGGACCTTTGGTGGCGGCTTTGTCCTCCGCGGGGAGCCCCGGAAACTTCTCGCGAGACGAGGCCATCTTCGAGCTATGCCTCATAATCAGTCGTTGGCGACGCCGCCGACAGCGCTCCGGCGCTTTCATGTCCTAGCGGGATAGAAGCAACCCCTCCGAAGCACAGGCGGGTTAGCGGTGACGCGCGCAATCGCGATACCGCCGCAATTTTGGAGGGTGCGCTCGCCTCGTTTGGCAAACCTACTTTGCCAAAGTCTCGCTGCCTCAGCCAGCCGCCCAGTCTAATACCTACCAGCGTCGAAGCGGCAGCCTCACCCGCAACTGGGACGAGCCGAGATTGACTCGGGGGAAACCATGCGACACTGTACTTGCGTAAAAAATACGGTCGTATCCTGAACTTGTATCTCTATGAATTAGAGGGGCATATGGATGGACCGTCTTCCGACAGGTCAGCAATTGAACCGCGGCGACGAACTGGTTTCGGCGCGCGACTGGTGTCGCTTGGCCTTTGGCGCCGACGGCTCCATCGGCATTTACCGCACGATGACACGCGTTAGCGCCTTGCTTCGACGGATCCTGGCACAACTGATTGCCCGTCCGTAGCCAAAATGCTGGTTAAAATCCGGTTAGCGGGAAAAATGAACAACCCGAGAACCTAATCAGCAGAGATTGAGAGATTGAATGTAAAGGACTCGGAAACAGAGTCGCCAATGGGTCGTCATAGTTACCTGTCGTCTTCGCGAAAGGTTGAACCATGACGCGAGCTTTTGCTCAAATCCGTACCGGCGCATCATGTCGCTGCCGCTGATTCTCGCTGGCCCGATCCTGCGCCGGGTCGATGGCGAAGTCTGTTCGGCCTGGGTGGCGCTCAGCCGCCCGGCGACGGTCGAGATGAAATTATGGGCCGGCACGCAGATATCGACTGGGCCCGGCACGGTTGCTTCCGGCGACGCGGCGCTCGCCTCCGGGCAGGTTTCGACGCGCCGCTTCGGCGCAAATCTTCACATCGCCCTCGTCACGATCGACCTGAAAGGCCCGCCGGCGGTCGCCGTCACGCCTGGCTCGCTCCACAGCTATGATATCGTCATCGACGGCGCAGCAAGCCTTCGGACCGAGGGGCTGCTCAAGGACGAGACCGCGGCCGCGCGGCTCGCCAACGTCGATACCGGGACCGACGGCGGCGACGGCAGCGCCGGGTTCAACGCCCCGCTGCACCTCGCGCTCGGTTACGACACCGACCGCCTTCCTTCCTTCGTTGCCCCCGCGCCGACGATCGAGGGGCTGCGCATGGCGCACGCCAGTTGCCGGCGCAGCAATGCCGGTGGTTATGACGCGATGGCTTGGCTTGACGATTTCATCAAGGCAAACAAGCTCACCCCGGCCGAACGGCCGCAGCAGCTTTATCTGACCGGCGACCAGATTTATGCCGACGACCTCGGCACCGCGCTGCTGCCCATGCTCACCCGCCTCGGCGCCGAGCTGCTTGGCGGGGTCGAGAAATTCCCGGTTAGCGAGACGGTGGGCGAGGAATTCGAGCTCAACGTCGACAAATTCCCGCCGCAGCGACGCGGTTTGATCGTCCGCGAAAAGGCGCGTTTCTCGACAACCGACAGCCGCAACCACCTGCTCGGCTTCGGCGAGTTCGCCGCCATGTACTGCGCCGCATGGAGCAGCCGCGTCTGGCAGGCGCTGGGCAATGAATTTTCGACCTTCGTCGATTTCTCGCCCGACAACGCCGACACCGCGGCGTTCCTCAGCAAGCCCGAGGCCGAAGTCGGCGGCACGCTCGCCAAATGGAAGGCCGATCCCGATCACGGGCTGGCGTCGATAGAGCGCGAAACCAAGCAGGTCCGCATCTTTCGCGATGCGGTGCCCAAAGCGGCGCGTGCGCTCGCCAATTGCATCACCTATATGATCTGGGACGATCACGAGATCACCGACGACTGGAACCTCACCGGGCGCTGGCTGAGCCGCGTCTATTCGAAGCGCCCTGGACAGGCAATCATCCGCAACGGCATGGTCGCCTATGGTCTGTTCCAGGGCTGGGGCAACGACCCCAAAGCCTTCGCCGCCGATGGCAACAACAAGGATTTCCTGACCGAGGCCGAAAGCCTGTTCGCAGGCAGCGGCCCCTTCCCCGCCGCCGCAACCAATCGCCTCGACGAAACCCTCGGTTTCCCCAATGCCGCCGCAGACAAACGCGCCCGCTGGCACTATCGGGTCGACGGCCCGCGGCACCGCACGATCGTACTCGACACGCGCACCCGCCGCGATACGGGGGGCGCCGCCTCGACCAAGCCCCCCAAACTCCTCGGCGGCACGCTCGGCGATCAAGTCCCCGACGGGCCGCTCACCGATGGCCGCGAACTGCTCGTCGTCGTCTCAGCGGCGCCGGTACTCGGCCCGACCCTGTTCGACAAGGTGTTCCAGCCGCTGACCGCCGCGATCAAGGACACGTCGAACGCGATCGGCAAGATGCTCGAGGACCAACCGTATAATGCTGCCGAGGAACTGAAGCAGACAGTCAAATATACGGACGGCGACGAACATCGCGACGTTGAGGGTTGGGCTGCCGACGAGGGGCATCAGGAGGCGCTGCTCAAGAAGTTAGGCAGCTATCCGCGCGTCGTGATCCTGTCGGGCGATGTGCATTTTTCCTGCTCGATGACGCTGGATTACTGGAAGGGCGCCAATGCGACGCCCTCGCGCATCGTCCAGCTGACCTCCAGCGGCGCACGCAACGGCTGGCCGATCAAGATCGAAAGCCAGTTCCGCAAGAACACTGTTTTCCAGGACCTGCTCGGCGGCGTGCTCGTCGAGCGGCTGGCATGGACCGGGCCGGCAAAGGTCACCGTTCCCGCCGGATCGCACATCAGCCCCGGCCGCCGCGGGCGGATGAAGCGGTCGCCAGCGCTGCTGCCGGTCCTCGGCTGGCCCGCGGGGACGACGGTCGACACGCCGCCCGACTGGCGGTGGCGGCTGAAGCTCGTCCGCGATACGCGCACCGGTGGCCAGAACGGCGCGCCGCCCGACCCGCCGGCGCTCGCAACCGACATCAACCCGACGGCCAGCTTCGACGGCTATGTCGGACTGGCGAAACGACACGCGGTCGCGACGATGACGATGCCGCGGCTGCTACGCACGCTGATGTTCCTCAGCAACATCGGGCTTGTCAGTTTCCGCGACAATGCCGGCACGGTGACACTAACCCACCGTCTTCTGTCCGCGAGCGCGCCGAGTTCGCAGACCTTTGCCGTCAACACGCTCCACGAGGCGAGCCTCGCCCCTTCCACCGAAGCGCCCCCGACGCTGCTGACGAATTGAGGCGATCATGGCCGGCGAACCCAATGTTTTCGAAAAGATCGTCAAATGGTTCAAGGAGGCATCCGATTGGGTGCAGCAGAATCTTGGCGACCCCGAAATCGCGACCGCGCTCCGCGAAGACCTTGGGCTGAAGCCCGGCGCCGATCTCAGCCCCGCCGACAAAGCGAAGTTCGTTGCGTTCAAGGACGGCCTCGATCCCGACAAGGTCGCGTTCGACGCTACGGTGGCGGAGATTGCGCAGGCGGTCGAAGGCTTCATCCAGCTCGGTGAGACCCTGAAGGACCCCGCGTCGGGCGACGTCGCATGGGACGTTGCCTATCTGCTTAGCAATATCGCGCTTGCCGATACGCTGCGCGTGCGCTTCCCCGCCATTTATGCGCTCGGCAAGCTCGGTCTGCTCGTGTCCGACGATCCCGACGCGGTCGAACAGTTCGACCCCGCGATGCTGATGAAGATCCTGCGCGGCGAAACGCCACAGGACGCCAGCCAGATGCTGTTCGACCGCGTCTCGCACGGGCTGTCGCTTATCCCGACGATTGTCGACATCCTGCTCCAGCAATTCGACAAGACCGGATACGTCGATTATTTCTATGGCTGGGACCCCATCCCCGCATCGCCGACGCCGCTTGCCGATCTCGCCTCCGCGCGCACACTTACCATGCTGCTGGGTCCCCAGGATGTGGCCCGCGCCGCGGTAACCATGGCGGGCGTGCCCGATGGCGACGGCGGTCCGGGCATGATTGTGTCGCTCGGCGGCGACTTCAAGGAGAAGTTCAACAACGCCGACGGTCTGGAGGCCGAATTCCATATCGGCGCCGCAGGCGCGCTCAGCCTCTATATTCCTTTTGGCTCGGGCGGCGGGGACTTGGAGGCCGACGGATCGCCCGACGTCTTTTTCAAGCTTGCGATGGCAAAGGTTGGCAAGGCGGGCAAACCTGCCTTCCTGATCGGCGAGGCGACGGAAAGCCGGCTCGAATTCGGCAAGATCGGCGCGGGGGTCGAAATTGCCAATGATCGTGCGGCGGTTCTGCTGAACATCACCAACAGCGCGCTGGTCATCACCCCCGGCAAAGCTGACAGCTTCCTGAAGAAGATATTGAGCGACGATATCCGCGTCGGCTTCAATCTGAAGATGAAGGTCGACAGCCAGAGCGGGCTAACCTTCGAGGGGGGAACCGGAATCGCGGTCACAATCCCCATTGAAAAGACGATCGCCGGCGCACTGACCGTCCACCACATCACCATGGCGCTCGGCCCCAGCAGCAAGCCGCAGCAGGACCTGTCGCTTGAGGCATCTGGCGCGTTCGGGGTCAAGCTGGGGCCATTCCAGGCCTCTATCGACCGCCTCGGCTTTACGCTCGACATGGCGTTCCGCGACGGCAACCTCGGATTCATGGACCTGTCGCTGGGTTTCAAACCGCCCAACGGCCTTGGCTTGCTGCTCGACGCCACTGTCGTCAAGGGCGGCGGCTATCTCTACATCGACCCGGTGAAAGGCGAATATGCCGGGGTGCTCGAACTCAAGATCGACCTGCCGTCGGTCAAGATCGGCATCAAGGCGATCGGCATCCTGACGACGAAGATGCCGGACGGCAGCGACGGCTGGGCGCTCTTGCTACTCATCTACGGGCAGTTTCCCCCGATTCAGCTCAGCTGGGGCTTCACCCTCACGGGGCTTGGCGGGATGATCGGCCTGCAGCACGGGGTCAGCATCGACGCGCTAATATCGGGCATGAGCAGCGGGGTGCTCGACGACATCCTGTTTCCGGCGAACCCCGTCGCCGACGCGCCGCGGATCATCAATCGGCTGCGCACGGTCTTTCCCGTCACCCCGCGCGCGCTGGTGCTGGGGCCGATGGTCGAGGTCGGCTGGGGCACGCCGAACATCGTCACGATCCGAATGGGCGTGCTGCTGCAACTCGACAATGCGCTGGGACAGGGCGACCAACCGATATCGTTCAGCCGCGTCGCGATCCTCGGGCAGGTGCTCGCGCAGCTCCCGCCCGGCGTGAAGGCCGACCTCACCGTCCTCAAGCTGCTTGTCGACTTTGTTGGCACGATCGAGATCAATCCATTCCGTATCGGTTTCGTCGCGCGGCTGCGCGACAGCTATGCCGGCAAGAAACCGCTGAAGATCGATTTCGGCGGCATGCTCGTCGTGCAGGCAGTGTTCGGCGACCGGCCGAGCTTCGTTATCGCCGCGGGCGGATTTCACCCCGATTTCCGCGATATCCCCCCGGGACTGCCCAGCCCGATCGACCGCCTGTTCGCCGCTTTCCCGATCAATATCCTGAAAATCCGCATCGAGGCCTATTTTGCCGTCACCCCGGCGAGCATTCAGGCGGGCGCGAACGCGTCGCTGAAGGCGGGCCTCGGCCCCGTAGATATCGAGGCGAAGCTGGGCTTTGACGCGATCTGCTACCTCGTCCCGAGCTTCCGTTTCGACGTCAAGATCTACGGCTCGGCTTCGCTGAAGTTCAAGGGCCACAACCTCGCTGGCATCGCCTTTGAGTTCCGGCTCGAAGGCCCCGGCCGCTGGCGTGCGCGCGGCTTCGGCAAATTCTCGATCCTGTTCTGGGATATCGAGGTGCCGTTCGACGAAAGCTGGGGCAACAATACGCAGGTCGAGCAGCAATCGACCAGCGCCCAGGCACTGATCGCGGGCGAGTTGCAGAGTCCGGGCAATTGGACCGCACAAATGCCGATCGGAATCGATCCGCTCGTCAACATTGCGCGGATCGACGGCGGCGAGAGGCTGCTTGCCCACCCGCTCGGCACGCTGACCTTCACCCAGAATGCCCTGCCCTTCGACCTCGACCTGCAACGCATCGGCGCCAACCGGATCGAAGGGCAGACGCGTTTCGGGATCACCGAGGGCTATATCGGCAGTCCGTCGGGCAGCCAGCCCGCAACGCCGTTGCAACAGCATTTCGCGCTTGGCGAATATCGCGACCTCAGCGACGCCGAAAAGCTAAGTAACCCAAGCTTCCAGTCCTTCACCGCGGGCGCGCGCTTTGGCAGCACCGCATACAGCGCTGGCGCCGCCGCGCCAGACCAGGATCTCGATTATGAGATCCTCTATCTTGAGCCCGAACCCGAACTGAAATTCCCTTTCCCGCGCATCCTCTTCCGCGACCGCGCGGTCATGAGGGTAGGGATGGACGCGATCCGCAAACAGGCAAGGCAGGGTGCCGCGGCTTTCTCGTCGCTCCGGACCGACGACCGGCTGAAGCCTGCAATCAGCCAGAAGGTCAGCGTCGGCGATGCCCGCCTGGCGGCCGCCAGCGTCGAAACGATGGCGGATGCAGGGATCGCCTTCGACCCAGTCGCGGCGCGTTCGCCTGCGCTCGCCGCCGACGCGCTGGGTCGGCTGGGCGCTGGGTCGATGCAAGTCGTCGAACAGTTCGAGCTCGCTTAAAGGAACAGGGAAAATGGCACAGGCTGCATATCGTTTCCTTCCCTGGGCCCGCCGCGGTCTCAGTACGATGGTGACCGCGCCCGACACCGGGCAAGACCTGCCGCAGCGCCCGTCGCTCGCGGCGGGGCTAACGGTCAGCGGCGCGGGCTCGCACGGCGTCGACCTGTCGCTCTATGGCCCCGCCGACGTCATCGGGATCGACCCAAGGCTGATCATCCGTACCGACCCCAAGCCGCATACCACCGATTGCGAACCCAATTATCTCGCCGCGATCGAATTCGACCTTCCCGAGCTTCCCTGGCTCTTCTCGCCCGCCTCAGCCGACGCGCAGGAGCATCTTCGTCCCTGGCTCGTGCTCGTCGCGCTAGAGACCAGCGGCGATGGCCGCGTCGCGCTTCCGCGTGTCGAGCCCGGCCGACCGCTCCCCTTCCTCGAACTGACGTCACAGCAGGTCGCCGAACAATTGCCCGATCTGTCGCAGAGCTGGGCGTGGGCACATGGCCAGCTGCTCGGCGAAAAGGGCGCGGGCGGCGACAATGCCGCGGCGCTGGCGGGTGATCCGAACCTCAACTTGTCCCGCATCCTCTGCCCGCGCCGGCTCGAGCCGATGACGAGCTATATCGCGTGCCTCGTTCCCGCCTTCGACCTCGGCGTGCTGCGCGGGATCGGCGGGACGCCGGCACCGACCGCGGCCCTAAAACCCGCCTGGCGGCCAGACCAGCCCGCCGACATGTTACTGCCCGTCTATTTCCACTGGAGCTTCGCTACCGGTCCGCAGGGCGATTTCGAATCGCTCGCGCGTGAGCTGAAGCCCTTCAAATGCCCGCCCACCGTCGGCACGACGTCGATGTTCATCTGGGACAGCCTGCCAAATCTGTTCGACAGCACGCCGGCGGCAACGCGGGACAAACCGGTGTGGATGGACGGCGCGCTGCGCGCGTCGGAAGGCGAGCCCGCGACCCTGTCCGACATCGATGCCGCATTCCAGCAGGCGATTACCGCCGAGGTCAACGCGCCCGCCGACATCGCCGACCGCAGCGTGCCCGATTCGACGCGCGCGATCGCCGCGCCCATCTATGGCGGCTTCCACGCCAAGGTTGTGCGCGTTCCCTCCGCCAGCCCGAAATGGCTGAAAGAGATCAACCTCGACCCACGCGCGCGCGCCGCTGCGGGTCTTGCAGCCGATGTCGTGCGCGCGAACCAGGAAATCTTCATGCAGAGCTGCTGGGAGCAGGTCGGGAAGGTGCTGGAGGCCAATGCCCTGCTGAACCAAAGCCGTCTCGCGACCGAGGCCCTTGCGAAACTTCATGGGCGTATCGCCGCGCTGCCCGCGGCCAGCCAGCTCGCGCTGATCGCACCGGCACGCAGCCGCGTGACCTTCGGCGCCTTCACCGTTGCCGCGGGCGTCGCGCGCTCCAGCCTGCCCGACGCCGCCCTGTCGCCGACCTTCCGCCGGATGCTCAGCCCGGGCCGCGCGGCGCTGCGTCAGGCGGCGCGCGTGATGACAACCTCGCCCGCGACCGGGCTGGTCGAGCGGATGGCACGCGGACAGGCCAGCGTCGATCCCAATCAATTTACCCCCGACGGGATCGACCGGGTTCGCGCGTTCGACAGCATCAATGTCGGACGCAATCCCGCTGCCGCGATCGACCTTTCGGTCATCGGCCTCGCTACTAGCGTTCGCGCCCAGGACGTGTCGCAGCTCAAACAGATGGCGGGGGCCATAGCCCCTGTTCAGCCGCCCATACAACTTCGCCCCGATCTCATCCGCACCGGCATCGTTACTGACTTGCACGTCATGACGCTTGCGGACAGCGCGGGCGCCGCGCCCGTCAGCGAAATGATCGACCTGATGGTCGCAACCGCGACCGGCTCGCCGCGCGCCGAAGCCTTCCTCCTCGACCGCGATGCCGAGGGAGCGGTCACTATGGCAGCGATTGATATCGGGAGCGACGGTCGGGCCATGGTTCGTACCCCGACGGGCACCGCCGACCGCCTGATCGCCAGTTTCGGCGACGGCTTCACAACGCGCGCGACCGCTGAATTTACCGCAGCGCTGACCGCGTTGCCCAAGGGTGTACTCGGAAGTGATGCGCCGCTGACGATCACCCGCGGCAACAGCGGCGAGGTGATGGCCGGCGATTTTACCGGCATCGGTCGACGCCGCCGTTTCAAGGTGCGCCGCCCCGCCGGCGAGGCACGGCCCGTTGCCGACCTGTTGAAGGATCGCATCGCCCTCGACAAATATTCGGAAGCTTTCACGAAAACCGTAGACTTGCTTTCCATCAATCAGGTCGACCGGGCATTGGAGATCGTGCCCTTTGACCTCGCCGGCGCGGCCAGCGCCACCGCAGTCAAGATAGACCCGCGTCGGACAATCCCTGGCCGGCTGGCCTCAATGATCCAGATTGGGGGCGTCGATCTTTTCGCAGGCGTGGGCGGCGCGATATCGATCCTGCCGACGATCGACCGCATCATGTGCGCGCCCGAGTTACCCGAGCCCGCCTATTCGCGGCTCGCGAAGTTCGACAGCCGCGCCTTCCTGCCTGGCATCGACGCAATCCCGCAGAACGCGCTGACCCTGCTCGAAACCAATCCGCGTTTCATCGAGGCCTATATGATCGGCCTCAATCACGAAATGAACCGCGAGCTGTTATGGCGCAGCTATCCGACCGATCAGCGCGGTACGCCCTTCCGCCATTTCTGGGACTGGGACGACGGCGATCCCGACATCGCACAGATCCACACCTTCGCCAACAAGCCCCTCGGTCACAACACCCGCGGTGGCGCGGTCGGCGGCAATCTGGTGCTGCTCGTCCGCGGCAACCTGCTGCGACGCTATCCCAACAGCACCATATCGGCGTGGCGCGCGGTGCCCGGCAACGGCCGGCCGATCCTGAAGCCGAACCCCACCGCTGCCGATTACCTGCCCGCCATGTTCTTCGGCGGGTTCGAGCCCGACGTCAGCTTCGCCGGCTTCTCGCTGACCCGGCCCGATATCCTCACCGGCGCGGGTTGGTTCTTCGTCATCGAACAGCAGGTGACCGAACCGCGTTTCGGCTTCGACCAGGAAAAGCCCGGCGCGACTGCCGCTAACCCGGGCGACTGGCGCGACGCGCGCTGGATCGACACTGGGGCGACGCCGGGCGGTCATCTGGCGGTCAACGGACGCCTCGCCGGGCATCAGGCGGGCGGCGTGACCTACGCCCTCAACGCCGCCCACCTCGCGGCTGCCGCGATGCAGCGGCCGTTCCGCCTGGCCGTCCACGCCAGCCACCTGACGCAGATTTAGGGAGACGTCGAGATGCCGCCCCCATCCTTCACCTCCCGCGACCTCCGCTCGCTCGACAAGCTGCGCGCGCAGGAGACCAAGATTCAGGACAAGGTCGTGGCGGCCGAGGTCAAATTATCCGAACAGAAGGACAAGCTCGATACCTTGGTCCGCGCAGGCGCCAGCGACGCGAAGATTGAAGCCCTGAAGGACAAGATCGACAAGATCGTTACCGGCCGCGAGACGCTGCGCGACCAGCTCGTCGATATTCGCGACCGTGCGAACGAATTTCACGAACGCATCCCTGATCCGCAAATCGAATCAATGATTCCCAATTTTCGCGCCGACACCCCTGTCCTCATGCTGCCGGTGCGCCTCGAGACCCGTTATTTCGACGGTAACAGGGAATTACGCATCCGCATTTTTCCCGATCAGGTGCATATCGACAACCATGAAACCGAATTGACCGACGACGAGGTCGCAGCGGGGCAATTTTACTGGCAGACGCGCTGGAACGCCGCCAATGCCGAGGCAGAGGCCGAAGCCGGGAAGAGTGCCTTCGCCGAACTGGCGCGTCGCTTTCGCCCCCGGCGCGCCGCGTGGATCGCCTACGCGATGACCCCCACCAATATCGCGCCGCCGCCGCGTCAGGCCGCTCCCGCCTTTCCGGATCCGGTGCGCCGCGCGAGCGCATGGAGCCGCGCCGCCTTTGCCACGCTGCTGCCGACACGATGGGTCGCGGTCGGTTATCTCGGCGACGGCAAGGGCAATCTGACGCAGGCATTCCGGAAATCGGGGGGGATCGTCGCCGACCGGATCAACACCGGCATCGATCCTCGCGCGCAGGCGGCCCCGGCGGTCGACGCCGACGGCGTCGCAACCGAAGTGCCGCTCGACGAGGGTCTCAAATGGATCGCCGATTTCGGCGCCGCCGAGGCAGCCGGCATGGCGATGCGCGTCGTCACCGGCGATCTCGATGCGCCGCTGCGCAACGCCGGGCGCACGCTCGCCGGCATGACGCTGGCTCGCCTTGTCGTCTATGGCACCAACGCCACGATGACCGGCGAAGCGGCGGCGAAGCGGCTCGAGGCACTGCTGGCCGCGCACGTCTATGCCGACGGGCTCGCGCTGCTGACCCCCGGCACTCCGACGAACAACAGCGAGGCCGACGCGTCGGGTTTCGATTCCTCTGATCCCGTCGCCATTGCGGCGATGGACCCGATGCGCGCCGCGCCGGCCTTGACGCCGGGCCTCGACGCCCTGTCGCACGCCTTGGGCGTCAACGCTGCTGCCGCGCATCTCGACCGCATCCGGGGAACCGACGGGGCCGAACAGGTCACAGCGGGCCATATGATCAACGCGCTGTGGAGCGCGACATTGGGCCAGACGCTCGACCAGATGTTTGATCCGGCGATGACCGACGCCGACATTGGCCGGCTTCGCGACCATGCGGTCGCCAACCTGCGTCCTGGCGGCGCGCTACCGACGTTGCGCGTTGGCAGCCAGCCTTATGGCATCCTGCCGGTTACCCCGCTCGCGCTCTTCAAATCGCAGGACAAGGTCGAGGAGAAGCTGGCACAGGTCATCGGCGCAGTGCGCGGCATCTGGACCCGCGCCGCGGACAATGCGCCCTATATTCAGCGTGCCGGCAAAACACTGGCGGAGAACATGGAATCGCTTCTCCAGCACGGTCCGATGGCGGCGTCTAACAGTTTTAGACGCGTCTATGGCCCGATCATGACCAAGAACGCCAATATCGACCCCGCGCTCAGCGCGACGCAGGAACGCACGCGCAGAATGATCCTCGGCGCGCTCGGCGTGTCGGCAAAGGTCAGGATATCGGGGATGACTGCCGAGGCTCGCCAGCACCGGCTCGGCGCGCCTTTCGTACAGGTTAGCTTCGGCGAGGCAGGCGCGCTGCTGCAGCCCAATTATCTGGGCGAGATGGCAATCGAGGCAGGCAAAACGGACGGGCGCGCCGCGCTCGCCGCGCGCGGCAACGCCGGCACCCTGCTCGAAACGCTCGTCTCGCACGCGGCGCTTTACGAACTTGATCGCGCCGCCGCGGGGGTCGTGCACAAGGAGCGCGCCGAGCGCGAGGGCGTCGCCGTCCCTCCTCGCCTCGCGCTTCGCATCGAGGAAATGGTTGCGGTCGACCCACCGAAATTCGAGGAGGTGCGCGGCCGGCCCGCGCGGCAGGTGGTGCTTCAGTCGCCCGCAGACATGGAACGCATGGTCCTGTCCGAACGGACCGGAACCAAGACGGTTGTCAATTATGTCATCGGCCAGCTGTTCGATTTCCAAGGCCGCGACCGCGACGATGTGGCGCGGTACAAATCGATGATCGACAGCCTGAATTATCTTGCGGCCCGTCCAGCGACCGAACTCGACCGCGCGACGCGCGGCACGCTCGACGCCTATAGCTACCGACTCGACGCATGGATTTCGTCGCTCGCAAACCGGCGGCTCGCCTCGTGGCGGTCGAACCCCGCCAGCAAAGGGCTGCACATCGGCGGCTATGGGTGGGTCGAAAATCTGAAACCCGACCGGCGCCCCGACAGCGAGGGCTATATTCACGCCCCGTCGCTGCAACAGGCGCAAGCGGCGGCGGTGCTACGCGCCGGACATCTTGCGCACCGTGACGCCGCAGGCGCGGCGCTCGCCATCGACCTGTCATCGCGTCGCGTGCGCATGGCGCTCATCCTGCTGCGCGGCGTCGCGCAGGGCCAGTCGCTGACCGCGCTACTTGGCTACCGGCTTGAGCGCCGGCTGCGCCAGGCAAATATCCAGTTTGCCAAGTTCATCCTGCCGCTGCGCCGCCTGTTTCCGCTCAATCCGCCCACCGACGACACAGTGCTGGGGTCGCAGGAGGCGATCGCGGCACGCGATGTCGTCGATGCGGTCAAGCTGCTCGACCGGCGGCGCGTCGGCGGCAACTGGTTGCAGGGGTTGACGCTTACGCCGTCGGCGGCCGAAAAGGCGGGCATCGACGCAGTTGTCGCCGAAATCGAAGATATGTTCGATGCGGTCGCCGACCTGCTCGTCGCTGAAGGCGTTTACCAGCTCGTCGGCGGCAACCTCGAACGCGCATCGGCCGCCCTCGGCGGGATGGACCGGCAGAACCGCCCCGTGGAGCCCGAAGTCGTGCGCACCCCGCGCTCGGGCCACGCTTTTGCGCAGCGGGCCGGCACTCTCCTGTCGTCGCAGGAACCTGGCGCAGATTGGGCGGGCTTCCCTGCCGACAGCCGCGCCGTCGCCGAACCCTTCCTAAACGCGTGGGTCGCGCACCTGCTCGGCCAGCCGAAGCAATGGAGCTTCGCCGCGAACCTTGTCATTCCCGGCGGCGGCACGCGCCCGCTTGACCCGGTTGGCCTAGCGGCGTTCGACTGGTCGCCGATCTCGCTTGCCATCCTGTCCGAACCCGGCAGCAACGAGCGGCCAAGCGGGCTCCAGCAGAAACTCGCATCGCTGTTTGCCAGCCAAGTCAGCGCAGCCGAACGCGATGCCGACGCGGAACTCCACCTGATGCCGGCCCCCGCTGCGGGCGCGCGGAACGGCCTCGGCGCGCTCGAAGCCTTGCTGACGCGCATCCGCACCGTCATCAACCGCCACCGCCCGGCGAACGCGCTCGACATCGCCCCACCCGGAACCGAGGCGCCGTCGGGCGTCGACCCCGCGATCCTCGAGAAACGCGCCGACAAGGTCGCGGCGGCGCAGGCCGCGGCGCGCGTCGCCATCGACGATGCGCTGGCGGCCGCCAACCCGTCCGCTTCCACGCTCGCCAAGGCGCTCGACCGCGCCAACGCCGCGGGCGCACGCGACGCGGTGGTGGCCACCGACAGTGTCGAGGCGCTCATCGACCAAGCGGTACAGGTCAGTGGACTGATCGCGCAGGCCGAGGCGCGGCACACCGCGCTCGTCGGTGGTTTCAACGCGACGCTGGCAACCGACGACGATAAGGTTGAGCATCATGTCCGCCGACTGAAAGCGATGCTGGGCGAGGGCTTCCCGATCCTTCCCCCCTTTACCCTGCCCGCCGCGCTGCACAGCGAATGCATGGCCAGCCTGGGCGCCATCGAAAGCCTGCTCGGCAAGGGCGGCGCGCCGCTGCACGGCTGGATGTCGCGTATGGCCGAAGTCCGGCCGCGGCTCGGGGAACTTGCGAGCTGCCTGATCGCCAGCGAGATGGCGGGCGCCGGACTACCCGACCTCAAAATCGCGCAATTCCCGCACGCGCCCGATACGCGTTGGATCGGGCTGCCCCTCGACAAAACCAGCCCTGCGCACGTCGATCTCAGCCTCGTTGTCCACGCGCCCGGGCTCGATCCCGCCGATCCGCCGATGCTGCTCGCGGGGTTGATGAGCGACGACTGGACCGAGACGATCCCTGCCGCGAAGGAAACCACAGCGACCAGCTTTCACTATGACGCCCCCGGCGCGCGGCCGCCGCAGGCGCTGCTCCTCGCCGTCCATCCCGATCCCGCAGCGGGTGGCTGGTTGCCGTCGCAGCTCCTCGCCACGATCAATGAGGCGATGGACCTCGCGCGGATCCGCTGCGTGCGTCCGCAGGATCTCGACATGATGGGGGCGCTGCTGCCGCTCGTCTATCTGCCGAACAGCTATACGCGCGACGTCCCGAGCGTCGATTTCGGCAAGCTTCGGCTGATGGTGGAGGCGATGATCCCCGCCCACCTCGCCACCGTCATGGGAAAGGCCTGACACCATGCCGCTGATCGTCAAAAACGCCGCCTTTGCGACGGCCGCGGTCATCAAGCCCAGCCTGACAGTCTGGTCACGGCTCGAGGTCCAGCCGACGACATCCGACTATGCGCCTGCACTCGCCGCGGGGGTGGCCGATCCGCTGTGGATGCTGGGCCGCCAATGGCAGTTCGGCGAATATGGTGGTGAGGATGCGGGCTCGCCTATCGCGGTAAAGGTCGAGGCCGACGAGGCGGTGCTCGCGCGCTATCTTGCCGGCCCGCTCGGCAACGATCCCGCCGCCGACGCCACGGACTTTGACCCGCTGGCCCAGCCGCTTGAAACATTGGTTGAGTCCGAGGACCCTGAGCTTGCCGGGCCGCTTACGGGTGTGTGGGCGGGCCAGCATTTCCTGCGGATGCTCGCGGCCGCGGGCCTCTCCGACGGGATCAGCGGCGTCGCCGACTATGCGTTCGAAGAGCCCGATGCGGTCGACCGCGATATCGATCCGCAGGGCGCCGGCTGGGTCGAACTCGCCGCGCTCGGCGCCATCGACGGCCACAAGCTCGCCGCCGCGATCACCAAGGCCGACGGCGTCCCCCCGGGAATCGGCAACGAGGCGGGACTGAAGGCGCTGTGCCTCGAATGGCTCGGCTGGTATCGCGGCGGGCTTCCCGCCGAGCGTGCGTCAGCGTGGCTCCCGAACCGGCTCGAATATGGCTTCGCGGCCTCCACCGGTAAAGGCGGCGGCAAGGACGATTTGCTGGTTGCCGAGGAATATGCCGACGGAAGGCTCGATTGGTACAGCTTCGACCTCGCCGATGCGCCGCCGCTGGGGGGCATCCGCACGGTGCGCGACGTTAGGCTGAACCCGATGCTGCCGACCGCAGCGCGCTTCGGGGGCATGCCATCGGACCGGTTTTGGGCTTTCGAGGACGGCAAGGTCAATCTGGCGCAGGTTACCGCAGGGCCGACCGACATCGGGCGCCTGTTGATGCTGGAATTCGCGCTGGCTTTCAGCAACGACTGGTTCGTCATCCCGGTCGAATTGCCGGTCGGTTCGTTGTTCCGCATCCGCCAATTCACCGTGACCGACACCTTCGGGGTGACCAGTCCGGTGGAGCGCGCCGGTGATGCCGCGGGCACCCCCTGGCGGATGTTCGAACTCGACCGCGCCGATGGCGCACGCAGCGACGCTTTTCTCCTCGCCCCCGCGATCGACGCCCGGCTGGAGGGCGACCCGATCGAGGAGGTCACGCTGTTCCGTGACGAGATGGCGAACATGGCATGGGCGGTCGAGCGCAAGGTTCCCGGCGTAATGGGACTGCCGGTCGATCGCTATCAGGAGGCCACCAAACGCAGCGCCTCGCAGCGCTTTGCCGTTCTCAGCAATGTGACTGCCGAACTCGTCTATCGCGTATCGACCAGCGTGCCCGAGCATTGGCTGCCGCTCGTCCCCGTGCCGAAGGACGACCGCCCGCTCGCCGAATTCGGTATCGAGCTAGAACGGCGCGCGATGCTGCGCCATCTCGACGACGGGACACTCGAACCGATCTTCCCGCACGGCATCCTGCTCCGCACCGACCTGTCGAAAGCACCGGCCGACGAACCGGCGCAGCGGCTAGAGGACGAAGAAGTGCCGCGCGACGGCGTCGCAGTAACGCGCAAGGCGCAATTCGCGCGCTGGATCGGCGGCGAGCGACTGCACTGGATCGGCCGCGGAAAAACGCCGGGCAAGGGCGAAGGCGCCAGCGGACTGCGTCATGACATCCGGGTGCGAAAAGACCAATTGTCCTCTTGAGCCGCCGCATATCGAGTTCAGGCCACGGCGGACACCAGCAGGAAGAAGCCGCAGATAACGAGATGGATCGCGTGTTGGAGGACCGTGGGGCGCCCGGTTCCGAGCGTCAGCGCGCCGATCACGAGGGTAAGCCTCAGCAACGCGAGGTGCCCCGGCGGCAGTCCAAGTTCTAGCGGCTGGGCAACGAGCAGCGAGACGATCGCCACGGCGGAGATCGTCAGACAGATGCTCGCGATTGCCGATCCGAGCGCGAGGTTCAGGCTGACCTGCAACTTGTTGTGCACCGCCGACTTGATCGCAGCAATGCTTTCGGGAAGCAGCACAATCGTGGCAACGATAACCCCGACGCACGCCTGCGGAAGTCCGGCACGCTCGATCGCATAGTCGAGCGGATAGGAGAACTGCTTCGCGAGGAGGACTACGGCAACCAGGCAAAGCACGCTTCGCCTTCGACTGAAGCGAACGGGGCTAGTTAGAACCGGTACCGACCGCTTTCAGCCCCGCGGTCCCGCCGTCGAGCCGCGCACGATCAGTTCGTGCGGAAGTTGCCGTCGCACGATCATTTCGCCAAATGCGAGCAGAAGGTTGGCGGCTGCGTAGCCGAAGTCGCGGATCGGTTGGCGGATCGTCGTCAGCGACGGTCAGACCTCCTGTGCAAGGTCTGTGTCGTCGAAGCCCGCGACCGACAGCTGGTCGGGAACCGACACGCCAAGGCGGTGCGCCTCGGCGAGGACGTCGGCGGCTTGGGAAGCGCAAGCAGCGCCGCTGCGGCTGCGGCTGCGGCCCCCGACTGGAAATCGAACTGGCCGGGCCGAACCAGCGCCGCATCGGAGCCGATCCCCGCGCGCTGGAGCGCCTGCCTGTAGCCGGTGAGGCGCTGGCCGCTGGCGAAATAATTGGCATGGCCGGCGACGAGCCCGATGCGGCGATGCCCGAGCGAGATCAGATAGGCGGTCATGTCGTCGGCGGCCTGGACATTGTCGATGTAAACCGCCGACGTCGCGGTCAGATCGGTACCGTCGAGTTGCGCCTGATCGATCAGCGCGCCGATGCCGTCGATAAGACCGGGCGAGTTTACATCGCACGGCTGGACGATCATGCGGAAGTTCGCCTCGCGGCACCGCTGTCCGACCCCGGCCTGCATGTTGAAAATATAATAGGGACTGGGGTTGTCGTGGATCAGCCCGATCTGGAACGAGCGCCAACCCCCGAGCGTGCGCGCCGCGAGGCTGGGGTGATAGTTGAGGCGCGCGGCAATGCTGGCAGACTCCTGTTGCTTTGGCCCGTCACCGGCCTTGCGCCTGTGCTGGCCGGGTCAGGCCCCGGTCAGCGCCAGCGCGCCGAGCAGGCCGGTGTCCTCGCCGAGCGCGGGGGCGACGATGTTATGTTGGGGCGATCCGGCGAAATAGCCCGCTGCCGACTTGGCGGCTTCGGCGCGGACGCGGTCCAGAAGTCCAGGCGTACCGAGCACCCCGCCGCCGAGAACGATGCGCGCGGGTTCGAGGATCGCCTGAAACGTCTGCGCCGCCTGCGCAAGATACCACGCAACGATCTCGTGCCCGATATGATCGGCGGGCAGGTCAGACAGCGACGCGCCCCAGCGCGCGATGATCGCGGGGCCGGCGGCCAGGCCTTCGAGGCAATCGCCGTGGAACGGACAATGACCCGCAAAATCCATGTCGGCGGGATGGCGCGGCATCCGGATATGGCCCATCTCGGGGTGGCTGAGGCCGTGGACCAGCCGCCCGCCGACGACCGCGCCGCCCCCAACCCCGGTGCCGACGGTCAGGTATAGGGTCGAATTCGTCCCCTGCCCCGCGCCCCATTTCCATTCGGCGAGCGCGGCGCCGTTGACGTCGGTGTCGATTGCGACCGGACAGCCGAAGGCGCGCGTGAAGGGCCCGGCGATGTCGGCGTCGCTCCAGTGCGGCTTGGTCGTGCGGGTGATGTGACCCCATTGGGGCGAGGCGCGGTCGAGATCGAGCGGGCCGAAGCTGGCGATGCCGACCGCGGCATAATCGGCGCCCCGCGCGCGCAGCCAGTCGACCGCGGCGGAGAGCGTTTCCTCGGGGCGCGTCGTGTCGATGCGGGTGCGCGCGTAAATCTTACGGGACGCATCGCCGACGCCGACGATGAATTTGGTGCCGCCCGCTTCGATCAGCGCGATTTTGTCGGTCATATGCTGTCCCTCGCGCCGGCTTCAGAGGAAGGACGCGCCATCGTGGGCGCGTTCGACCATGACCAGCGGCTTCGTGCCTTTGGGGGTTCGATAGCGCGCTTCGATGTGGGCGACCACCGCTTCGACTGCGTCGGCCTCGACCAGCGCGACGACCGCGCCGCCAAAGCCGCCGCCGGTCATGCGCGCGCCGCCGCTCTGGCCAATTGCGGTTTGCAGTTCGGCGACCAGCGCGTCGATCGCGGGCAGCGTAATCTCGAAATCGTCGCGCATCGAGGCATGCGAGGCCGCCATCAGCTCGCCGAGTGCGACGAGATCCCCCGACGTCATTGCATCGGCGGCGGCAAGCGTGCGGGCGTTTTCGGTGACGACGTGGCGCGCGCGGCGGTATGCGACCAGGTCGAGATCGGGCTGCGCGGTTTCCAGCTGTTCGCCCGTCACATCGCGCAGTGCCGGCGCGCCGAGCTGGCGCGCGACGGCCTCGCACTGCGCGCGGCGTTCATTGTAGTGGCCGTCGACAAGGCCGCGGCTGATGCCCGAGTGGACGATCAGGATCGCCGTTTCCGCAGGAAGAGCGACCGGACGCACGTCGAGATTCCGGCAATCGATCAGCAACGCATGGCCGTCCGCGCCGTGTGCCGAGGCCAGCTGATCCATGTTGCCGCAGCGCATCCCGACGAAATCGCACTCGGCGCGCTGCGCGATCAGCGCGATCTGCGTGGCGTCGAAGCGACCCGGCGCGAACAGGCCGCCGAGCGCCATGCCGCTCGCCACCGACAGCGACGCGGACGAGGACAGGCCCGACCCCTGGGGGATATCACCCGCAACGAGCATGTCGAGGCCGCCGAGGTCGACGCCCTCGGCTTGCAGGACGCTGGCGACGCCGCGGATATAATTGCACCAGGGTTGATCCGCGTCGCGCGCGATCGGCTTCGCCAGGTCGAATTCGCTGACCGCATCACCAAAATCGGCGGCGATCACGCGAACGATGCTGTCAGGACGGCGGCGCACCGCGACGATGCTCTGCAGGCCGATGGCGGCGGGGAGCACGAAGCCGTCGTTATAGTCGGTATGTTCGCCGATCAGGTTGACGCGGCCCGGCGCGCGAACCGCAAGATCGGGCGCGGCGCCGACGATGGCGGCAAAGCGTGCCAGGGTACGGTCGGCGAGCGTCATGGCTTCACCCCGCGCAGCCGTTCGGCCGCCTGTTCGGGGGTCAGGTCGCGCTGCACCTCGGCGAGCATTTCATAGCCGACCATGAATTTGCGCACCGTCGCCGAGCGGAGGAGCGGCGGATAGAAATGCGCGTGGAGTTGCCAGTGGCCGGCATCACCTTCGCCGAAAGGCGCGCCATGCCAGCCCATCGAATAGGGGAAGGCGCAGTCGAAGAGCGCATCGTAGCGGCGGGTGATCTCGCCGAGGATCGCGGCGAGGTTCTGGCGCTGCCCGGCTGCCAAATCGGGCAGGCGCTGCACCGCGAAGCGCGGCAGCAACAGCGTCTCGAACGGCCAGCTCGCCCAATAGGGCACGATCGCGAGCCAGTCGTCATGCTCGACGACGACACGCGGGCCGCCAGCTTCGCGTTCGGCGAGTTCGAGGAGCATCGGCTTCGCCCCCGTCCAGCCGCGCTGGTTGGCGTCCTCGCGCTCGATCTCGGCAGGAACATGCTTGGTGGCCCAGACCTGCCCGTGCGGATGCGGGTTCGAGCAGCCCATCATCTCGCCGCGATTTTCGAAGACCTGCACATGGGCGTGGGTGCGGCCGAGGTCGGCGCATTGGTCGCACCAGCAGTCGACGACCGCCGCAATCTCGGCGTCCGACAGCAACGGCATCCCTCGCGCATGATCGGCCGAGAAGCAGATCACGCGGCTCGTTCCCGACGCGGCTTCGGCGCCGAACAGTGGGTCGTCCGAAGTCTCTGGCGCCGGCGTGTCGGGGAGCAGCGCCGCGAAATCATTGTCGAACACGAACGGCCCCGAATAGGCGGGGTTCGTCACGCCATTGGCGCGCGTGTTGCCGGGGCAGAGGTAGCAGGTCGGATCGTAGCTCGGCGGTGCCTCGGTCGCCGCCCTGCCCTGCTCGCCCTGCCACGGCCGCTTCGCGCGGTGCGGCGACACCAAAATCCATTCGCCGCGCAGCGGGTTGTAGCGGCGATGCGGATGCTCGGCCGGGTCGAAGGTCATGGCCAGATCGCTCCGGCGCCGTCGGTGCAGCGGCTCTCGCCGGTCTCGGGATCGAGCCGCAGTTCGAGCGTCCGCCCATCGGCGAGCGTCGCGCGCTGGACGATCAGCGCCTCGCCGTTACCGAGCGAGGGATAGCGGCATTCGGCGACGTCGAGACCCGCGAGCGCGTCGAACAGCTTTGTGCGTTCGGATGTCAGCTCGCCGAGATGGTCGCTCGTCATCAGCACGCCGCCCGACAGACCCGCAAGCAGCGCGAGGCTTTCCACCTGCGCGTCGGTCAGGTCATGGAAGCGGTCGCGGAGCAGGATGCAGTCGGGATCGGCCTGCCACAGCCGGCCCGCCGCATGGTTGCGCGTCGCCTGATCGCGGAGCAGACTTTCGGCCGACTGGTCGCCCGACCATTTGACCCCGACGTCGCGCCCGATGCGGATCGCATCAACGAGGCCGACCGAAGCCCAGAGCGGACAGCCGCAGCCGAGCCACAAGGCGTCGCCTATCTCTTCGCGGATGATTGCCCCCATCCTGCGCCAGATTTCGATGCGCGAAAGGCCCGATTGATGCCAGAGTGCGCGGTCGGGGCCATATTCGGCGCCAAAAAACATGAAGTCGGTCTTGAAATAGGCGGCGCTCCATTCCTGCGCCCAGGTGCGAAACACGCGCCGGATCCAGGCCTCGGCATCGGGATGCGTGATGTCGAGGACATAATATTCCTCGCTGCGCTTGTGCCAGCGAAACTCGCCGTAAAAGGCCATCTGAATCAGCGGCTTGCCGGTCGCCTTCTCGCGCACCACCCAGTCGGGATGCTCGACATAGAGCCGGCTGCGGTTGCCGACCATGAAGGGTGCGATCCACAGGCCGGGCGTGAAGCCGGCGTCGGCAATCTCGGCAAGCAAGGGCTGCATCCCGCGCGGAAATTGCGGTTTGACGTCGAGCCAGTCGCCCATTTCGGAGGTGAAGCCGTCATCGATCAGGAAGATGTCGAGATCGGAGCCGTGGGTGTCGCGATAATGCGCGGCCGCGGTCAGATGTTCGCGGATATTTTCTTCGTTGATCGCGGCGTAGAGATTGTACCACGAGCACCAGCCCTTGATCCGCTTGTCGGGGATGCGCGGCGGCGTCGGAGAGGCGGCGGCGACCCGATCGGACCAGCGGATCAGCGCGATCTCGGCGTCGGGGTCGGCGTAGACGAACAGGCTTTCGGCCGCGACCCGGCCGGTGCGGTCGAGCAAGGTCTCGACGTCGATCGTCATCGCCGCGCTATCGCCGCCAAAGCGGAAGCGGTTCTGGAAACGGTCGTGGCGGTCGAAGCCGACAACCAGCGCACCCTGCCCATCGGTCGGCACCAGTGCGGTCATCGCGAAGCCGAGCGTGGGTTCCTTGCCCGGCGGCGCATCGCCCGCGGGGGTGCCGGGATCGGCGAAGAAGCTGCCGTCCCAGCTGTGATAGCCGTTGCGCAGGTAGCGCCGGACGCCGCGCACCGCGCCGAAGCGCAGCCCGAGCGACAGCGGCGCTGCGTCGAGGCCGCTCGCCGAGACGTCGAGGCGGACCATATCGCCGTCCGCGAGGACCGCGAGGCGGATCGCACCGCCTGCTTCCAGCGCCCATTCGACGCCCCCCGGAACCTCGCTCGCGGGCCGGCAGGCAGGGACGGCGCCATCCAGCAACGGCTGCACCTCGTCCAGACGAACGCCGCTCTTTTCGAGTGCGATCATGCGGTCAGCCGGATTTCGCGGCGCTCGTCGGCCGATTGGCGCGCCGCCAGCGCGAGCTTCAGCGAAGCCGCGCCTTCGGCGAGCGCGATATAGGGCGCCGAGCCGGTCGTGATCGCGCGGTGCACGTCGGCTAGTTGCGCGACGAAGGGATCGGTCGACCCGGCGATTTCCTCGGCCGCGACCTCGCCGGCCGTGCGGGTCAGCACCGCGTCGTTCCAGCTGGTGAAGCGACCGGTCATGCGCTCGGCATAGACCGCCCATTCCTTGTGCCATACGCCCGGCACGGCGATGTTCGAAGCGTTGAGCGTCGCGATGCGGCCGTCGTCCCAGCCGAAGACGATCGCGCTGATATCCTCGACGTCATAGCCGGGCGTGCCGTGATGCGCGAAGTTGGTCCGGCGGGCATAGACGGTGTCAGGTTCGCCCATCAAATGACGGATCAGGTCGACCTGATGGATCACCTGCTCGAGGATCTGGCCGCCCGATTTCGCTTCCTCGCGCCACCAGTCGGCGTGGAGCGCGTTGCAATGATAGGCCCCGGCGTAGAGACCGACCCGCCCGGTATCGGCGGCCTTCCAGCGTCGCACCGCGTCGCCGAAGCGATACATGAAGCCGATCGCCGCAACGACGCCGGTGGCCGAGACGTCGGCGACCATCGTATCCGCCGCCGCTTGGGTCAGCGCGATCGGCTTTTCGACGAGCAGATGGACGCCCGCCTGCGCAATGCGCTCAACCTCCCCACTGCGATTATAGGGGGGCAAGGTGGCAATGACGAGATCGAGATGCTCGTCCCGCAGCATCGCGTCGAGATCGGTATAGGCGGCGGCGTGGCGCTCCGCGGCAAACACGCGTGTCCGCTCAGCATCGCGGCCGCAACACGCGACCAGTTCCATGGCGTCCGGCAATTGGGCTACGGCACCCGCATGGCGCGCGCCGATGCCGCCGCAGCCGAGCAGGCCGACGCGCAGGCCGCTCATGCGCCGAACTCCAGCATTGCCTGCAGCATGCCCGGCGCGCCGGCGTCGAGCTGCTCAAAGAGCGTCGGCGCATCTTCGAACGGCGCGCGGTGCGTGATCAGCGGTATGAGGTCGAGCGTGCCGTCGTGCTGCAACTCGATCGCGGCGCGCCAGAGCCGCGGTTTCGACCAGCGATAGCTCGCGTCGGGCGACACGCCCGAGATTTGCGAGCAGATGAGCTGGATGCGGTTGTGGTGAAATTCCTCGCCGAGCTTCAGCCCCGGAATTGCGCCTTGAAAAAACCCCATCGCGACGACGCGCGCGTTGTATGCGGCGGCGCGGATCGCCTCGCCGAGCGCGGGCGGCGCGCCCGACACCTCGATGCAAGCATCGGCGCCGCGGCCGCCGGTCAGGCGCTTGATTTCTTCCGCCGCACCCGCGGGCTCAATCGCGAGATGCGCGCCCTGACGCAGCGCGATCTCTCGGCGCCCGGCGTCGGGGTCGATCGCGATCACGCGCGCGCCCGATGCCCGTGCCGCCTGCGCGACGATCTGGCCCGGCACACCCAAGCCGAAAACCGCGATCGTGTCGCCGATGCGGATCTGCGCGTCGTGGACGCCGTTCAGCGCCACCGCGCCGATGTGCGAGAAGATGCCGATGCGTGGGTCGGCGCCCTCGGGCAGCAGCCGCTCGCGCGCATAGTCGGCACTCGCGACATGGTGCGTCTTGTGGTTCCAGGTGCCGAAGAGGCGCTGGCCAACCTTCAGATCGGTGACACCGCTGCCGACCTCTATAATCTCGCCCGATTCCTCGTAGCCGAGGTTGCGGACGGGCCAGTCCCAGCTCGGCACCTCGGCATCGACGAACAGCCGCTGCGCCTCGTCGAAGCGGCGGTGCATGAAGGGGTTTGTGCCGCGATACTGGGTGAGCTCGGTGCCCGCGCTGATCCCCGAGAAGAGCGTGCGGATGCGCACCTCATCGGGAGCGAGCGGAGCGAATGCGCCTTCCTCGAACACCAGCGTGCGCGGCGCAGTGAGGACGAGCGCCTTAGGCGGCGACATGGACGATCTCCTGATTGGCCGCGACGCCGCGGCGAGCCTGCAAGCGCGTCGCGAGCAGGAGGATGACGGCGAGCGCATAGAGCCCCGCCATCGCGACGATGCCCGACCCCATACCGAAACTCTCGCCGATCCGCGCGACGAGGATCGGGGTGATGCCCGCGCCGATGAAGCCGATCATCGTCATCATGCCGACCGCGGTCGCGCGCGCGTGCGGCGGCACGACGTCCTGCATCGCGGCATAGATGCAGCCGTCGAACAGCCCCTTCGCGATGCTGGTCGCGACCAAAACCATGCCGATCTGCGTCGCGGTCTTTGCCCCGAGCAACGGCAGCAACAGCAGCGCGGCGAGCCCGAGTCCGATCGCCAGCGTCGTAAAGCGCCCGATCGGCGATTTCTTCGCCAGCGTGTCGGCGAGCAGGCCGCCGAGCGGCACCGCGCAGAAGCCCGCGATATTGATCGTCGCCGCCCCGACCCACGCCGATTCCGCCAGATTGAGACCGAGCAGATTCTTGACGAAATAGGGCGCCCAGAAGGTCACGCCGGTCGACGCCCCGGTGGCGAGCGCGAATACGAGGCACAGGATCAGCGCGGCGGGAATGCGCAGCACGATGCCGATCGGCTCGGCGGGCTTGCCCTGTTCGGCGGCGGTGTGGACGATCGGCGCGTCGTGGAGGAAGAACCACAGCACGCCGACGTAAACAAGGCCGATGCCGCCGAAGATCAGGAAGGGCGCGTGCCAGCTGAAGGCGTCGGCGATATAGCCTGCCGCGACCGCGCCCAGCCCCGAGCCCGCGAACACCGCCGTTTGGTGGAGGGACAGCGCGCGGCTGCGCATCGACGGCTTGTGCCAGTCGCCGATCAGCGCGGTTGCGGTAGGGTAATAGGTCGATTCGCCGACCGCGACCATCGCGCGCATCGCGAGCAGCAAGGCGAAGCCCGTCGCAAGGCTCGATGCCCCGGTCGCGACGCTCCAGAAGACAAGGCCGAAGATGATCAGGCGGCTGCGGCGCACGCTGTCGCCGATGCGCCCGGCGATGAAGGCGCCGACGGCATAGATCCAGAAAAAGACCGAGCCGAGCAGCGCGAGCTGCGTGTCGGTGAGGTCGAATTCGGCCTTGAGGTCGGGCAGCACGGCGAGCAGGATGTTGCGGTCGGCCGCGTTGAGGAAGGCGACCAGCCACAGCAGCCCGATCAATATCCAGGGGTAGTTGGCGCGCGACGCCAAACCTTGCTTGATCCCCGTCATGTCTCTCTCCCTTACGCCGCCGGGTCGATCAGGATCGCCCGGAAGTCGTTCACATTGGTCAGCGTCGGCCCGGTAATGACCAGATCGCCGAGCTTCTCGAAAAAGCTGTAAGCGTTGTTCGACGCCAGATATTCGCCGGGATCGATCCCGGCGGCGCGCGCCCGCGCCAGCGTGTCGGGGCCGATCGTCGCCCCCGCGGCATCGTCGGTGCCGTCGATGCCGTCGGTGTCGCACGAGATGGCGAAGATGCCGGGCTCGCCGTTCAGCGCAATCGCCAGGCCGAGCAGATATTCGAGATTGCGTCCCCCACGTCCGGCTTTGTTGGTAACGGTGACGGTGGTCTCTCCGCCCGAGATGATGACGCGCGCGGTGCCGTCCTTTGCCATGCGGCGTGCCAGCGCGGCATGGCTTGCCCCCAGGTGCCGCGCCTCGGCCTGCAACTGGTCGCCGAGGTTGGTGACCTGATAGCCCGCGGCGCCCGCCATCGCCTGCACGGCGCCGAGCGCATCGCGCGCCTTGGCGATGATCTGCGTCTCGCCCCCCGCGATGCCGAGCGCATCGGCGGTGGGGGTTTCGTTGGCGGGGTCATTCAGCGCGGCGGCGACCTGCGGCGAGGGGTCGATACCATATTTTGCGACGATGTCGCGCGCATCGGACAGGCTGGTCAAATCGGCGACGGTCGGCCCCGACGACACGAAGCTGGGATCGTCGCCCGGGATGTCGGAGATGATCCAGGTCGTCACATGCGCCGCGCCCGCAGCGACCGCGAGGCGGCCGCCCTTCACGCGCGAGAGATGCTTGCGAACGCAGTTGATTTCTTCGATCGTCGCGCCCGATTGCAGCAAGGCGCGCGTGATCTGCTGCTTGTCGGTCAGCGTCAGTCCCGCCGCGGGCGCCGCGAGCAGCGCCGAACCGCCGCCCGAGAGCAGCAACAGCAGATTGTCCCCCGCCTCGAGCCGGGTCGCGAGCGCGAGGGCGCGGTCGGCGGCGACCAGGCTGTTCTCGTCGGGATAGGGGTGCCCCGCCTCGATGATCTCGACATCGGGCCAGGACGGCGCGGGTTCGGGCAGATGACCATGGCGCGTGACGACGAGCCCGTTCAGCGGCTGCTCGGCGCGCAGCTGCGCGACGCGCATCATCTCGGCCGCCGCCTTGCCGACCGCGATCACCACCGTTCGGCCGTGCGGCGAGTGCGGGATCTTGCGCGGCATCGCGACCTCGGGACTCACCGCGCGAACCGACTCGCGAAACAGCGCGATCAGCTGCTCGCGCCGGCTCGTCCTGCTCACCTGATCGGCCTCGGTAGCGATGACACCCTCCACTTATGATTTGCCCTTTGGGGTGAAGCAGAGCGGCAAAAACGCCTAGCGCCAGATTGCGGAACACTTTGTTCCATATTTGGCAACGGACTCAAATTTCCCACGACAGCGTCGGTCTCAGCTTTTCGGTCAGATAGTCGATGAGCGATCGGACACGCACCGGCACCCCCTTGGGATCGGCGAACAGCGCATAGAAACTCATGTCGGGCGCCTGCCAGCCGGGGAGCACCTCGACGAGCATCCCCTCGGCGAGATCGGCCTTGCAAAGGAAGGCGGGCAGCGTGGCGATGCCGAGTTCGGAGCGCACCGCGTGGCGCAGCAGGTTGAGGTCGTTGCAGACGAGGCGCGGCGAGAATTCGACCGTCACCTGCTCGGTCGCAGTGTGGAGCGGCCAGCGTTGGCGGCGATCGACGGTGCCGGTCGCGAGCAGGTCGAAGCGCGGCAACTCGACATGGTTCTGCGGCATGCCCTTGCGCTCGAAATAGCCCGGCGCGCCGAACAGGCCGCATTCGGTGACGCCCAGTTTGACCGCGACCAGTTCGGAGTCGGCGAAGGGTCCGACCGCGAGCGCGACGTCGAACCCGGCGCGGAGCAGCCCGACGGCGTCGTCGGTCATCACGCTGACGAGTCGCACGTCGGGATAGAGATCGAGGAAGCTTGCGAGCAGCGGACCGATCAGGCTTTGCCCCAGCACATAGGGGATCGCGATCTTCACGACACCGCGCGGGACATTCTGGCGGTTCTGCAAAGCGCGCTCGCCGTCGCGCAGGACGCCGAGCGAGCGGAGGCAATATTCGAAGAACAACGCCCCGTCCTCGGTCACCGTCACCGAGCGCGTCGAGCGATGCAGCAGTTGCACGCCAAGATTCTCTTCCAGACGGGAAATTCGCCGGCTGACGGTCGATTTGGGTAGCCCCAGCGCCTGTCCCGCCTTGGTCAGGCTTTCGGTCTCGACGATCTTTGAAAAGACCTGCAGATCGCCCAGATCGAGCATCGGATTCTCCGTGAGGTTGCGGGTTATAATGCCATTGCCAGCAACACAGCGTTGCAACAATACGGGCTTTCGTCAACCGGCCTCGCCCTTCAGTTTTCAGGTCAAAGGCCTGTCAGAGGCCGGAACAGACCTATGGGAGGAGACCATCATGACCGTCCACCGCCGCTTTTCGCGCACGTTTCGCACCGCCCTGCTCTGCACCGCGCCGCTCGCCGCGACGCTGATTCCGCTGCAGTCGGCCTGGGCGCAGGACGCCGAGGTCGCCGCGGATGAAGCCGTCGCGGACGACGCAGACACGATCATCGTCACCGGCACCAGCCGCCCGCGCGTCGCGCTCGACACGCCGCTCGCGGTCACCTCGGTCGGCGAGGATTCGCTCGCGCGCCTCGGCGTCAGCAGCCAAGCCGACATTCTCGCCAGCATCCCGACGATCAAGGCCGACGCCGGCGGCGGCGAAGTCGCGTCGAACGTGTTCGTGCGCGGCCTGCCCTCGGGCGGGCAGTATCAGTTCACCCCGCTGATGTATGACGGCATCCCGGTGATGTCGACGTTCGGGCTCAACTCGTCGGCTTACGACGTCTATTACCGCAACGACCTGGGCATCTCGCGCCTCGAGTTCGTGCGCGGCGGCGTGTCGAACCTGTTCGGTCCCGGCTCGGTCGCCGGCCTGATCAACTATATCAGCAAGACCGGAAGCGACGAGCTGGAAGGCACGGCGCAGATCGAATGGGCTGAAAAGGGCCGCTATCGCGGCGACGCGGCGATCAGCGGGCCGCTCGGCGAAAATCTGTTTTTCGCGCTGTCGGGCTTTTATCGCAAGGACGACGGCCCGATCAAGACGGGCCTCGATACCGAGGGCTTTCAGCTTCGTGGCAACCTGAAATACGAATTCCCCGACGACAGCGGGTCGATCACGCTTTACGGCCAGTATATCGACGATCAGGTGCAATTCTACTTGCCCGTCCCGCTCGACGGCACGACGCGCAACCGCATCGCCGGCAACGACGGCAAGAAAGTGTATCAGCTGCTGACGCCCGACGTGGCGGGGCTCGGCTTCAACACCCCCGACGGCCCGTTTACGACGCAGATCACCGACGGCGTGACGTCCAAGGGCGGACAGGTCGCGGTCGCGTTCGACAAGAAGTTCGGCGACAGCGGCTGGGGCATCAACGGCCGCGTCAAATATTCGGATTATAAGCACAAATTCGGGCTTTGGTCGGACGGCGATGGCGTGGTCAACGTCCCCGAGACACTGAACGCCTTCGTCACCAACGCCGCACGCCGCGGCCAGATCCCCGAGCTCAACGGCATCACCGCAGCGAACGCCAGCTTCACCTATGTCGGTGGCGGCGCCGTTCCGGCCAATGCGATCCTGTTCGCCAACCGCATCACCGACCGCAACCGCCCGATGCACGATCTGTCGGCCGAGCTCAACCTGACGAAGGAAGCGACGACCGGCAGCATCGAGCACAGCTTCACCCTCGGCGGTTTCTATGCCGATACGGTCGCGCGCGACGTCAATGTGACGACAACTTTCCTCGGCGCGTTCAACAACCAGCCGCAACTCGTCAACCTGACCGTCACCAATCCGGTGAGCGGCGCGACGACGATCATCTCGCGAAACGGGGTGCTCAACGCCGGTGCCGGCTATGTCAACAACCGCCACCAGGCCGAGCGCTATGCAGTCTATTTCGCCGACCAGATGCAGATCGGCGACCGCTTCAACTTCGATATCGGCGGCCGCGTCGAACATTATAAGGGCGACATCAGCCGCGAGCGCACCTCGACGACCGTTACCGACGCGACGACGCCGAACCTGTCAGGCGCGCTGCGCGACGTGGTCTGGGGCAACGACGGCTATCTGACCGGCAAGGTCTCGACCACCGAATGGGCGATCGCGGCGGGCGGCCTCTACAAGCTCACCGACGACGTCAGCCTCTACCTCAACGCCAGCCGCGGCTATTTCTTCCCCGAAGTGCGCGCGGTCGGCTTCCTGCCCTTGCCCGCTGGCACGGCGGCGAACGCCAACGTGTCGCCGGGCACTGCCAGCTACGAGGGCGAAATCATCAAGCAGGTGCAGGGCGGCATCAAGGTCAGCCAGCCGGCCTTCAGCCTGGAGGCATCGGCCTTCTACACCAATCTCAAGAACCGCCGTCAGGTGCTGTTCGTTAATGCACCCGGCGGCGGCTTCCAGGAGCTCGTCAATCTGGTCGCGACCGAATCCTATGGCGTCGAGGCCGTGTTCGACCTGAAGCTCCTAACCAACCTGCACTTCAACGGCAATTTGACGCTGCAGAAGGCGAAATATACCGAGTTCCAGGCGAACGTCGGCGGCGTCCCGACGTCGAACCCGGCGATCATCGGCAACGACCTGGAGCGCCAGCCGCAGCTGCTCTACAACGCCGGCCTCTATTATGACGACGGCGCGCTCGACCTGTCCTTTTTCACCAACTACACCGGCGACAATTTCACCGCGTCGAACAATGCGATCAAGCTCGACGGCTGGAACATCGTCAACCTCGACGCCGGCTATACGGTGCCGATCGGCAAGAACAGCCTGCGTCTGGGGGTGAATGTGTTCAACCTGTTCGACACCGACGCCACGACCGAAGGGTCGCCGCGTCTCGACAACAACCAGACCGTGGGCGGCGCCTATTTCGTCGGCCGTCCGGTCCTGCCGCGCCGCATCACGGCGCGCGCCACCTTCAACTTCTGACAAGAAAACGGGCATCCGCGACAATGACTATCGAAACGCTTGACGCGGGTGCCCGCGCCATCCTGACTGCCAACGATCGGGGCGGCTACACCGTCCCCAACGGCCGGGTCTATCCCTTCCAGTGGAACTGGGACTCGGCCTTCGTCGCCCTCGGCTTCGACACCTATGATCGCGACCGCGCGTGGCAAGAGGTCGAAACCCTCTTCAGCGCGCAGTGGGACGACGGCTTCCTGCCGCACATCGTCTTCTGGCAGGACGACCCCGGCTATTTCCCCGGGCCGTCGGTCTGGGCGACGGGCAAGACCCCCGTCACTTCGGGCATCACCCAGCCGCCGGTCGCCGCGACGGTCGTGCGCAAGCTTTGGGACAGCGCGATCGCGGCAGACGCCGACGATGCGTACCGCCTCCGCCTCGAAAGCCTGTTCGACAAGCTGATCGCGTGGCACCGCTGGTTCCGCGACTATCGCGATCCCGACGGCCGCGGCGTCGTCGTCGCGATGCACCCGTGGGAAACGGGCCGCGACAATTCGCCCGAATGGGACATCCCCGGCGAGCCGATCGATATTTCGAACGTCGGCGAATATACGCGCCGCGACACCGGCCACCTCGACGCCAAGATGCGCCCGACCAAGCTCGAATATGACCGCTATCTCGCGCTCGTCCAGTACGGCGTCGCGCAGGGCTGGGACCATGCAAAGATCACCGCGGGCAACCCGTTCAAGGTCGCCGATATCGGCATGTCGATGATCCTGCTGCGCGCGAACCGCGACCTGCTGCACCTAGCCGACTATCTCGGCCGCGACGGGGAAGCCGCCGAAATCCGCGCGATGATCGCGACGGCCGAAGCCGGAATCGACTGGCTGTGGGACGAGGACAAGCACAGCTGGTGCTCGCGCGACCTGCTCACCGGCCGCTCGTCGGGCTTCATCACCAGCGCCTCGTTCCTGAGCTTCTACGCCGGGCTCGCCGATCCCGCGAAGGACGCGGCGATGCTCGCGCACCTGCACCGCATCGGCAGCAAGGTCACATATCTGATGCCCAGCCTCGATCCCGAGGATCCGGGTTTTCAGATGATCCGTTACTGGCGCGGCCCGGTGTGGGCGGTGGTCAATTACATGATCGGCACCGGCCTCGCCGAAGCGGGCTTCGATGCCGAGGCGGCGCGGGTGCGGCACGACACGCTCGCACTGATGGAACGCAACGGCTTTTACGAAGCGTACAGCCCGGTCGACGGCTCGGGCAGCGGCGGCGACGATTTCTCGTGGACCGCGGCGATCTGGCTCGCCTGGCGCTGACGGGCATGCGCAGTTGGTCCGTTCTTGTGCTGGGGCTGGCGTCGATGGCGCTGGCCCCTGCCGGAACGGCCGTCGCCCAGCCGCCGGTCGCGGGGACCTGCGACGTCGCCCGCTATGCCGCCCCCTCCGACGGCCGCAAGCTGGCGACCGCCGCGATCCAGAAGGCGATCGACAGCTGCGCCGCGCAGGGCGGCGGCGTCGTGCTGCTCGCGCGCGGCACCTTCCTCAGCGGCACGATCGTCCTGCGCGACAATATCACGCTCCGGATATTGCCCGGCGCAACGCTGCTTGCCTCGCCGCGGATCGAGGATTTCACGCCTTTCCCGGCGGAGGATGTGCCCGCAATCATGGTCGACGGATCGACGCAGAACAAGGGCAACGGCCCCTATCATCTGATCCATGCCGATGGCGCGCGCAACATCGCGATCGACGGCGGCGGAACGATCGACGGCAATGGCGAAGCCTATTGGGACAAGGACCCGGTGCGCTTTTTCGTGTCGCGCCGGCCGCGGCCGACGCCGCTGATCGAATTCGTCGCGAGCGAGCATATCCGCATCGAAAATATCACCATCCGCGATGCCGCCGGATGGACGATCCATCCGCTCGAATCGTCGGACATCCGCATCGCCGGCGTCACGATCCGCAACGAGGGCCGCGGCCCCAACACCGATGCGATCAACATCGATTCCAGCCACAATGTGCTGGTATCGGACGCCAACATCGTCGCGGGCGACGATTGCGTCGTCCTCAAGACCACGGGACGCCGCGGCCAGCGTCCGCCGCCGCCGACCTATAACGTCAAGGTGTCCGGCGTCGTCTGCTCGTCCGACGATCAGGGGATCAAGATCGGCACCGAAAGCCTCGGCGATTTTCGCGACATCATCTTCGACAATATCCTGATCTATCACAATCCGTCGCTCTATCGCGGACCGACCGCCGCGATCTCGCTGTCGATGGTCGACGGCGCGCGCTTCGAAAATGTCATCGTGAGCAATGTCGTCATCCGCGATGCCGCAACCCCCCTGTTCCTGCGCCTCGGCAATCGGGGCCGCGGCCAGGCAACGCCGGTGCCCGGCAGCCTGCGGGGCGTCATCTTTTCGAACATCATTGCGACGGGCGGCTCGCTCGCCTCGTCGATTACCGGTCTGCCGGGACATAAGCTGCGCGGCGTCACGCTGCGCGATATCGACTTTACGATGAAGGGCGGCGGCGAAGCGATGACGGCAGCGGTGCCGGAGGCCGAGGGCGATTATCCGCACGCGCCGATGTTCGGCCCCCTGCCCGCGTCGGGTCTCTATGTCCGGCACGTCGACGGGCTGATGATGCAAAATGTCCGCCTGCGCACCGAGGCGCGCGATGGACGCCCGGCGCTGGTGCTCGACGATGTGACGGGCGCCGATCTGGATGCAATCTCGGAGCGCAACCTGCCTCCCCGCTGATCAGCTATAGGCAGGCCGGAAACGGCACCACTCGTGTATGCTCAGACCATAAGGAGGCCGCTGCAATGCTGAGCGAAGAGCAGAAGACATTCTACGACGACCAAGGCTATGTCCTCGTCCCCGGCCTGTTCAGCGCGGAGGAGGCCGCGGCCTTGCGCGCCGAGATGCACCGCATCGCCGATAATGAAGGCAACAGCGACGCGACGTGGGACAGCGTGCGCGGCGGCGGCACCACGATCACGCACTGCCACGACGTCCATTTTCGCTCGGCGATGGTGACGCGGTTGCTCACGGATCCGCGCCTGACCGGCATCGCGCAGGACATCATCGGCCCGAACGTCCAGCTTCACCACAACAAGATGTTCATCAAGCCGCCCGAGAAGGGATCGCCCTTCCCGATGCATCAGGACTATCCCTATTTCCCGCACCGCGACCATTCGATGATCGCGGTGATCCTGCACTTCGACGATGCGCCCGAGGAGAAGGGATGCCTGCGCGTCTATCCCGGCACGCACAGGCTCGGCCCGCTCCCCGCCGAGGGTGAGGATCACCACGCCTCGACCGAGACCTATCCGATCGAAGGCGCGACGCCGATCCCGGCGAAGGCGGGCGATGCGCTGTTCTTTCATTATCTCACCGTCCACGGATCGGGCCTCAATACCTCGGACGAGCCGCGCACGACCTTGCTGATCCAGCTGCGCGATCCCGCCGACGTGCCGCTGAACGACCGGCACAGCTCGCGCGGTCAGGGGATGATGCTGGCGGGCATCGACCCGACCGCGGGCGCGTTCAAATTCGCGTGGGAAGACGATCGCGCTGCCTGACCTCCTCGCCTGGCTGCCGCTGCTTCTGTCGTTCGGCAACCCGGCGGCGAATGATCGCTGCGCCGCCCTCGCAAGGCTGAAACTCGACAAGGCGGTCATCGAAAGCGCCGCTGTCGCCACCGGCATCTGCCGGGTCAGCGGATCGGCCCATCCCGTTGCGGGATCGAATATCCGCTTCACCGTCTATCTGCCCGCCCCCGAGCGCTGGAGCGGGCGCTATTACCAAATCGGCAACGGCGGCTTTGCCGGCGCGATTCATTTGCCGACGCTGGGCGAAGGCGCACGGCGCGGCGATGCAATCGCGGCGACCGACACCGGACATCGGGGCAACGGTTTCGATGCCAGCTGGGCGCCGGGGAATCCTGTCGCCCTCGCCGATTATGGCTGGCGCTCGATCAAGGCCACGCGCGAAGCGGCAGACGCTCTGGTTCATGCCTATTACCGCCGCGATCCGCACCATCATTATTTCATGGGCTGTTCGAACGGCGGACGCATGGCGCTGATGGCGGCGGCGCGCTGGCCCCAGGATTGGGACGGCGTCATCGCCGGCGCGCCGGCCAATCCCTGGACGGTCCAGTTGCGAAATTTCGGCGCGGTGCAGGACGCAATGCGGGCGCCCGGTGGCTGGATCGGCACCGCAGAGCGGGCGCAGACCGACTTGTCCCCGCCGCAACGGGCGACGCTCAACGTCATCGTCGCGGCGGGATATGCGCCCGCTGCGATCACCGCCGACGATTGGACACGCTGGGTCGCCAATCCCGACCGGACCCCGCAGTCGCAGCTGACCTTTGCGGAGCAGTCGCGCACGTATCTGTTCAAGCATTTCAGCGACGAAGCGTTAGTGGCGGACCTCGACGTGCAGCCGGGCGATCTGCAAGCCTTTCGTGACCGCGGCGGCAAGATCCTGTCCTATTTCGGCTCGTCGGATCCGGTGATGGCGCCCGGGCTGGGGGTCGACTGGTACGACGCCGTGCAGGCCGCGACGCGCGGCAGGACCGCCGACTTTTATCGCCTCTTCCTGATCCCCGGCATGTCGCATTGCCAGGGCGGCGCGGCGGCGACGAGTTTCGGCCAGTCGCTCGACGCGCCCGCGGTGCGGCAGGACCGCGAGCATGACGTGCGGCTGGCGATGGAAGCATGGGCCGAGCGCGGCATCGCGCCGTCGGTGCTCAAGAGGGAGGCGGGGTCGAAGCGCACCGTCGTCCGCCGCCTGCGCTGAGCGCGCAGCGGCATAGGTGGATCGACAGCGATCAGCGCCGCCCTGAAGCAGGCGAGCCGACCGGTTCGCCAAATTTCTTTGCCGTCCGGCGCTGTCCGGTTGCCCCGAATCGAGCGCGCCGATAGGGCAGGCCGGTGAACAGCAGCATCGAAATCGGGACCGACGAGCGGGGGGCCGCCGTTCACGTCAATGTGCAGGAGCTGCTCGCGACCCGCCTGCTGGTGCAAGGCAATTCGGGGTCGGGCAAATCGCACCTGCTGCGCCGCCTGCTCGAGGAGAGCGCGGGGCTCGTCCAGCAGGTCGTGATCGATCCCGAAGGCGATTTCGTCACGCTGGCGGACCGCTATAGTCACGTCGTCGTCAACGCGGGCGACTATAGCGAACGCGAGATCGCCGCGATGGGCGCGCGCATCCGCGAGCATCGCGCGTCGGTGATCCTCGCGCTCGACACACTCGATATCGAAGCGCAGATGAGCTGCGCGGCGATATTCCTCAACGCGCTGTTCGATGCGCCGCGCGAACATTGGTTTCCCGCGCTGGTGGTCGTCGACGAGGCGCAGATGTTCGCGCCGAGCGCCTCGGGCGACGTGTCCGACACCGTCCGCCGCGCCAGCCTGTCGGCGATGACCAACCTGATGTGTCGCGGGCGCAAGCGCGGGCTCGCCGGCGCGATCGCGACGCAGCGGCTCGCCAAGCTCGCGAAGAATGTCGCCGCCGAGGCGAGCAATTTCCTGATGGGGCGCACCTTCCTCGACATCGACATGGCGCGCGCCGCCGACCTGCTGGGGATGGAGCGGCGGCAGGCCGAAGCGATCCGCGACCTCGAGCGCGGGCATTTCCTGGGGCTCGGCCCCGCCATTTCGCGCCGGCCCGTCGCCGTGAAGATCGGATCGACCGAGACCGCGACGCGCGCCGGCACCCACGGCCTGCTGCCGCTGCCGAGCGCCGAGCCGCAGGACATGCGCACAATGCTGTTCGCCGAGCTGGAGGCGCAGCCGCTGCCGACGTCCGCCCCTGCGCCTACACCCGTCGCGGCGCAGGAGCTCATTCGTCAGTTCGTCGAGCATGACGCCGACGAAGATACTTCGGTGACCGCGCCGACACTGTTTCCCGAGGTCGAGGCGCCCGACGCCGAGCCCGCGATCATCGCGGCGCTCGAAGAAATGCTCGCCGATCCCGACTGCGCCTTTCATCCCGAATCCTTCCTCTATCAGGATTTCTCGGTGCGCTGCCGGATGCAGCGGCTGGGGCGCGTGCCGCTCGACCTGCAGCAATTCCGCAAGCGTTTCGCGCTCGCAAAGGGCGGCGTGTTCGACCCGGCCGACGCGAAGTGGCGCGAGCTGCTCGACGCCGCGGCGCGGCTGCCCGACGACATGCTCGCGCCCTTCGTCCAGATCGCGCGCGCGGCGATGGAGGGCGGCCCCTGCCCCGACGACGACGCGCTCGGCCGCGCTTATGGCACGCGCTCGCCGGGGCGCATCCGGCGGCTGGTCGACTATATGGAAAAGCAGGGTGCGATCGTGGTGCGCTCGGACTTCGGCGGACGGCGGTCGATCGGGATTCCCGAGCTGGGGCTGAGCACCGAGGCGGAGTGAGAGCAAAATTCGTCGCCCCCCGCGACGGCGGCGGCGACAACTATTTACTGCGGTGGTGTTGTCGCAGGCGGCGGCGGCGTCGCGGGCGGCGGCGCGCGATCCGTGATCGGCAGGCGCAGGTCGATACGGTTGCCGCCGATCTCGGTCGAGATCACCGCCTCGCCATTCTGGATGCCGACGCTCGACTTGTCGCCCACCGGGATTTCGCCCACGTCGGGGATGTCGAGCTGTTGCACCGGACCCTCGGGGTCGGCGGGTTCGACCGGCGCCTTGCGCGGCGCCTTCTGGCCGGCGGCCTGCACCATGAAGTCGCGCCAGATGCGCGCCGGCATACCGCCGCCCGATATGCCCTGCAGCGGCGAATTGTCGTCGTTGCCGATCCACACCCCTACGACGAGGCCATTGGCATAGCCCACGAACAGCGCGTCGCGGCTGTCCTGGCTGGTCCCCGTCTTGCCGAAGTTCGCGACCGGCAGCCGCGCCGCGCGGCCGGTGCCGCGATTGACCGCGGCACGCAGCATCTGTTCGATCGCGTCATGGTCGCCGGCCGAAAAGCGGCTGGCGCCCCAGAAAAGATTTTCGAACCACCCGGCCTCCTCTTCCCTGAAGGCATGCGGGACAACCGGGTAGCTGTTCGCCGCGACCGCGGCATAGGCGGCCGTGAGCTCGAGCAAGGTCATGCTCGACGTGCCGAGCGCGAGGCTGGGATCGCCTTTCGCCAGCGGTGCGGTGACGCCAAGATCGCGTGCCATGCGGATCACCTTGTCGTCGCCGACCTCGCGGAGCAAGCGCACCGCGGCGACATTGCTCGACGTGGCGAAAGCGTCCTCCAGCGTGATCGTCTTGGAATAGGCGCCGCCCGAATTCTTCGGTTGATAGGCCCCTGTCGTGATCGCTTCGTTGCTGATCGTATCGTCGGGTTCCCATCCGTCCTTCAGCGCGGCGAGATAGACGAACAGCTTGAAGGTTGATCCCGGCTGGCGCCGCGCCTGCGTCACCCGGTTGAAGGGCGATGCCGCATAGTCACGCCCGCCGACCATGGCGACGACCTCGCCATTGGGGCGCATCGCGACGAGCGCGACCTGCGCCTTGCCAAGGCCCCGTTGGCTGGTCACGCGCCGCGCGATGCCCTGCAACCGCGCGTCGAGCGTCGTCGTGATCGTGCGCCGCGAATAGCCGACGTCGCTGAGCTTGCGCGCCTCGGGCAGCGCCCAGTCGGCGAAATAGGTGCCGGTCGGCAGCGTGTTTCGCGTGCGCACGTCGATGCGCGGGGTGCGCAGCGCCCTTGCTTCGCTCGCCGTCAGATAGCCGGTGTCGACCATCGCGTTCACGACCAGCTTCATGCGCTTTTCGGCAAGATCGGGATTCTTGGTCGGCGCCAGCCGCGAGGGGGCTTGCACCAGACCCGCGAGCATGGCCGCCTGCGCGGGGGTCAGCTTCTCGGGCTGGCGATAGAAATAGTGCATCGACGCCGCCCGCAGGCCATAGGTGTTGTCGCCGAAATAGGCGTTCGAGAGATAGCGTTCGAGGATTTCGTCCTTGGTCAGCCAGGCTTCGAGCCAGAAGGCGATCAGCGCCTCGCGCGCCTTGCGGCCCAGCGTGCGCTTGGGCGTCAGGAAGGTGAATTTGGCGAGCTGCTGGGTGATCGTGCTGCCGCCCTGCGGGCGCCCGCCCGACACATTCGCCCACACCGCACGTCCGATGCTGCGTGGGTCGACGCCCCAATGATTGTAAAAGCGCCGGTCCTCGATCGCGAGGAAGGCGCCGGTGACATGCTTCGGCAGGTCCTGCGCCTTGACCGGCGTATCCACGATCGCCCCCATGCGCGCGATCGGGGTGCCGTCGGAGGCCAGCAAGGTAATCTGCGGCGGCGCGATAGGTTCGAGCGATTTCGACAGCGGCGCGGTCAGCGCAAGCCAGCCGACGAGCAGGATGAACAGGATACAGAAAGCCGCGAAGCCGCGCGAAAGCCGGCGGAGCCATTTCCGCCGGCGGCTCTCGGGCGGCGCGACCGGCTCTTCACCCGGCAGAACGCCGACGGGAATCGGCGCGCCCGGGAGGTGCGGGGCGGGTTCGGGCTTTTTGGAACGCAGAAATGCAAACATGCTCAGCCCGTATTACAGTGGCAACACAGCTTTGGCAAATGCCGCCACCTTTGCTTCCCTTAGCCCAGAGGCAGCTCGCTGGTCGACTTGATTTCCGAAAGGGCGACGGTCGAGTTGATTTCCTGCACGCCGGGCAATTTGCTGAGCTGATCGAAGAAGAACCGCTCGTAAGCGTCGATATCCTTGGCAACGATGCGCAGCATGAAATCGGTCGTCCCCATCAGCACATAGGCGTCCAGCACTTCCGGAAAGCCGTGGATCGCGGCGCTGAACTCGTCGAGGTTGGCGCGGCCGTGTGCGTTCAGCTTCACCTGCGCAAAGATATGCGCGTTCAGCCCCACCTTGCGCCGGTCGATCAGCGCGACCCGCTTGCGAATGAAGCCCTCGCGCTCGAGCCGGTCGATGCGGCGCCAACAGGGCGACACCGACAAGCCGACACGCTCGGCGATTTCCGCCGTCGTCTGGCTGGCGTCACGCTGTAACTCGCGGAGGATTTTTATCTCGAAAGGATCAATATCGGTCATTTAATCCCCGTAACAATAATTATCCGGTCAATCCATCCGAAAACAGCGTTGCAACAGCCAAACGCGAGCAAGATCGTCCCGCGCATCCGTGCGAGAGGGAGATCATCGTGGAAGGAGAGATTTCGATGGTTGCCCGCCCTGCCCGCCTGACCCCGCCGGTCGAATGCATTCGTCTCTATGACGCAGATGCGGGACTCGACGGCGTCATTGCAATTCACTCGACTGCGCTGGGCCCCGGCGCGGGCGGCTGCCGCTTCTGGAGCTATCCGAGCAGGGATGAGGCGCTGGCCGATGCGCTGCGGCTCGCCGAGGGAATGAGCTATAAAAATGCGCTCGCGGCCCTGCCCTTTGGCGGCGCCAAGGCGGTGCTGCGGCGACCCGCGGGCGCGTTCGACCGCGCCAAGCTGTTCCGTGCCTTTGGCCGCGTCGTCGAGGGACTTGGCGGGCTTTACGTCACCGCCGAAGATGTCGGCACGTCGGTAGACGATATGCAGGAGGTGGCGGGGGCGACGCGGCATGTGGCGGGCCTGCCATCGGCCGAAGGCCGTGCAGGCGGCGACCCTTCGCCGTGGACTGCCAAGGGCGTGTTCGAATCGATGCGCGTCGCGGCGCGCACCGTCCTCGACAGCGACCTCGCCGGGCTGACCGTTGCGGTGCAAGGCACGGGCAATGTCGGCGCCGACCTTTGTCGCCGCCTCGCCGATGCCGGCGCGCGGCTGGTGATCGCCGATCCGAACCCATTGCGCCGGGACCGGCTCGCCGCGATCCTCGGCGCCCGGGTGGTCGGGGTCGACGAAATCGCGTCGGTGCAGGCCGAAATCTTCGCGCCGTGCGCGCTCGGCGGCGCCCTGACGCCCGAAGTCGTCCGCGGCCTGAAAGCCAAGCTCGTCTGCGGCGCGGCAAACAACCAGCTGGCCGCGCCGGCGGTCGCCGACCTGCTGATGAACCGCGGCATCGCCTATGCCCCCGACTATGTCGTCAACGCCGGCGGCATCATCAGCGTGTCGGCCGAATATCTGGGCGAGGATGAAAGCGACGTCGCATATCGCGTGGCGGAAATCGCGCCGCGCGTCGCCGCCCTGCTCGACCGCGCCACGCGCGAAGGACGTTCGCCCGCACTGGTCGCCGACGAAATGGCCGAGGAGGTCATCGTGGGCGCGCAGCGGGTCGCCGCCTGATGCACCGGTTCCGGATCGACGCGATTCCCGATCCGCAGTCGCTCCCCCGCATCGCCGGCTTCTTTGCGCAGCGCGCAATGATCCCGTCGGCGATGCGGATGCGGATGCTGCGCCGGCAGATGCGGGTCGAGGTGACGGTGGACGGGCTGGATGCCGTGCAGGCGGCGATCATCGCGGCCAAGCTGGGCGAGATGTTCGCGGTGATCGAGGTCGAGCTGGTGGCGCCAGAGAATATCCGTCATTCCGGCGATGGCCGGAATCTCTCGCTGGCAGCCTAACGCAACGGCGAAATCCTGGCCTTCGCCGGGATGACGATGCGACAGAATTACTTCCCCTGCGCCGCCAGCACACGCAGGATATTGCCGCTCCACATCTTCTCGATATCGGCGTCGGAATAACCTGCCGCCTTCAGCCGTTCGGTGACCTTGGGCAGCGCCGAAATATCCTCGATGCCCTTCAGCCCGCCGCCGCCGTCCCAGTCGGCGCCGAAGCAGATATGATCGACGCCGCCGACCTCGATCGCGCGGAGGACCATCTTCATATAGGCCTCGAAATCGGCCGCCCACAGCGGCTCGGTCTTGTCGAGTTCGCGCCAGCGCTTGTTGAGATCGGCCTGTTCGGCGGGCGTCATGCTGCCGATATGCTCATATTTGCCAAATAATTCAGCGCGTGCGGGCGTCATGTTCATCTGCGACATAAAGATGGTCGAGATGCACATCGCGCCGCCCTTCGCCGCCAGCGCCTTCAACCGCCCCTCGTCGAGATTGCGCGGATGGTCATAGGCCGAGCGCAGGCTCGAGTGCGACAGCAGGATCGGATATTTCGACAGCGCGAGAATCTGGTCGAACGCCGCATCGGACGAATGGCTCGCATCGATGACGATGCCGAGGCGGTTCATCTCGGCGACCCATTGTTTGCCAAGCGGGCTCAGCCCCTTCCAGCGCCCCTCGCCAGTCGCGCTGTCGGCGAACTGGTTGTCCTTCGAATGCACCGGCCCCGCGAGCCGCACGCCCTTGTTGTAGAACTCTTGGAGCAGCGACAGATCCTCGCCGAGCGGATAGCTGTTTTCCATCGACTTGAAGGCAATGAGCTTGCCTTCCTTGTTCAGCCGCAGCGCGTCGGCGGCGGTCAGCGCTGGCGCGATCGCGGCGGAATGCGCGGCGATCGTCCTGTCGATCAGCTCCGAGCGCCCCCGCGCAAAGGCGAGCGCATCGGCATAGCCCTTCGCCGTCAGCGGCCCCTGTTCGGTGTAGATCGCGAAGAAGCCGCCATCGAGATTGCCGTCCTTCATTCGCGGAATATCGAGCTGCGCCATATCGTCCGCCAGCGGATGGCGGTCGGCGAAATTCCAGCCCGCGCGCTCGAAATGGAGCGGCGTGTCGAGATGCGTGTCGAGAACCAGCATCCGGCTGTGGAGCGGCGCTTCTTGCGCTTTCGGCTTGTGGCCGCCGCTCGTGCACGCCGTCAACGCCGTCGCCGTCAGCAGGATCGCGATCCGCCTCACTTCTTGCCCTCCACGGGCTTGAGGTCGAGGTCGTGATAGTCCCAGCTGAAGTCGGCGATCTGGCTCACAGCCTTCAGCTTGGCCCCCGTCACCTTGCCGTCGGCGTCGAGCGTGAAGGTGACATAGGCGGGCTCGATCGCCGGGTCATCGAATTTGGTGACGAAGCTGTCATATTGCCAATGGTCCAGCCGCCCCGCCATGCGCGGCGTCGAGGTGAAATCGATCGTCAGGCCGCCACTCGCGCCCTGCCCGATCACGATGTCGCCGTACCAGGGATCGCGGTAACGGCCGGCATAGCCGGCGAGCGGCAGCGACGGTCCCGACTGGACCGGCGACGCCGCCTTCTGCTCGAGGAACGCCTTGCCGCCTTCGAGCCGCGCCGCGTACCAATCCTGCCATTTCGTCGTCCAGCCATAGTCGGGCTGATCGAGATAATGGTCGAGCAGCTCGTAAGTCAGGCCGAGCAGCATGCCGCTCTCCTCGCTGTTCATCATGATCGCGAAGGCGACATTCTTGTCGGGGATGATCACGACGCGCGTGATCGACCCGAAAACGCCGCCGCCGTGCTGGATGATGCGGTGGCCGCGATAATCCTGCACCTGCCAGCCCAGCGCATAGGCCTGTTGCGTCGGCTGCGCGGGCTTGAGCTGGTCGGGAAGCTGCGAAATCGGCATCGGGGTCACCGGCTTCCACATCTCGGTCGCCTGCGCCTCGCTGAACAGCCGCTTGCCGTTCGGCAGCGCGCCGTGCGCGAGCTGGATCTTGAGCCAGGCCGCCATGTCGTCGGCGCTGAGCGCGAGGCCGCCCGCGGGCGCGCCGTTGCGGCCGAGTTCGTCGCGTTCGTTGAGAGCCTGCTGGTCGCCGAGCCCGCGCAGCGGCCCCGACAGCCGCGCATGCGGCCAGCTGCGATTGGCGACGCGGAAGCGTTCCTCGCTGTCGCTGGTGGCATTCTTCATGCCGCCGGGGCGAAGCACCCGCGCGCGAATGAAATTCTCCCACGTCTGGCCGGTGACTTCCTCGATGAGCTGGCCGGCAACCGCGTAAAGGATATTGTCATAGGCATAAGCCGAGCGGAAACTGGTCTTGGGCTTGAGGTACGCGACGCGCTCGACCGTCTGCTTGCGCGTCAGGTTGGTGCGCGGCACGAACATCAGGTCGCCCTGCCCCAGCCCCAGCCCGCTCCTGTGGACGAGCAAGTCGCGGATCGTGATCTCGCGCGTGACCCACGGGTCGTACATGCGGAACCAGGGCATATGCTTGATGACCGGATCGTCCCACGCGATCTTGCCCTCGTCGACGAGCACAGCGAGCGCCGCGGCGGTCATCGCCTTGCCGGTCGATCCCGTCTGGAAAATCGTCTGCGCGTCGACCGGCGCCCGCTCGCCGAGCTTGCGCACGCCCCAGCCGCGCGACAGCGTCGTCTTGCCATCCTCGACGATCGCGATCGAAACCCCAGGCGCGCCGATCTTTTGCCGCAGCGCCTCGACGCTCTGGACGATGTCGGCCGGCGGATCGGCCCAGACCGGGGCCGCCGCCGAGAGCATCAGCGACAGGGCGAGCAGACGAATGGGTTTCATGACGAAGCCTCCATGGGGGAAACGGGATTGCCGCGCAGCAGCCGCCAAGTACCGATGGTGATGAGCGGCACGACGAAGACCGCGAGGAACAGCCAGGCGAGGAAGCGGTATCCGCTGGCGATCAGGTCGACGAGGCCGATTTCGCCCGCGACGAACATGCAGCCGGTCAGGATCACCGCGCCGACGATCGCACGCGCTTGCGGCGAAAGTGGTTCGCGGCCGCGGCTTTCGACCGCGCCAGAGATGCGCTCGTTGATCGCATGCACCGCGCCCGCGCCGCTTTCGAGCAGCGCGGCGAAGATCATCACCTGAAACAGGATATGAAACCATGGCATAGCCATCTGGCGCAGCAGAAAATCCGACGGCAGCGTCTCGGCGCCGATCGCCGGATAAAAGGCCATCATCGCGACGAAAAAGAGGATGGCGGGCAGCATCGACAGCGGCCCGGCGATCAACCCCGCAAGCACCGCATCGCGCTGGCTGGTCAGGTGCCGCAGCACCGGCAGGATCACCACCGCACCGACGATGTTATAGCTGGCATAGGTTATGCCGCCCGCGATCCAGTTGCCGGACGGCGGCGGGGCATTTGCGAAACCCTGCCCGATCAGCCCGCCGAAGCTCGCGAGCGCGAGGATCAGGAACAGGCCATAGACGGTGTAGAGCAGGATCGAGACATATTTGAACATCTGCTCGACCGCGCCGGTCCCCCAAGCGGTGACCGCAACGATCGATACGCCCAGCAGTACCGAACCCGCCACTTCGGGCCAGCCGAAGGTCGCCGCCCCGATCGCCCCCGCCGCGGCGCCGAACACCGCCAGGATCAGGATGACGAAAATGAGATACGCCGCCTCGAACGCGACCCAACCGGGGCCGAGCAGCCCTCGGAAAAAGGCGCGATAGTCATAGGCGCCGAATTTGCGCGCGAGCGCGAAAGTCAGCGCCGCAACCACGCTCCAGATGACGGTTGCGAGCAGCATCGCGGCCAGCCCACCCCACGGCCCCGCCGGGACGAAATATTCCGCGAGCTCGCGTCCCGTGGCATAGCCGCCGCCGATGATGACCGCCTTGAGCGCGAAACCGGGCAGCAGAAAGCGCTGGAACCAACTCGATCCGCTGCCCGCATCGCCCACCATCATGCGAGGATATTTTCGACAAGCGCGTCGAACGACGCCCCGCCGCGGATCGGGTCGGTCACCGGCAGCCCCAGCCGCTCGCGCTCGGCGGCCATCAACGCCTCGGCGCTGTCGGCGTCGAAGCTCGACGTGTTGAGGCTGATCCCGCCGCAGCGGATCGCCGGATTGGTGCGGCTGCCGAGGCGCATCGTCAGGTCGATCACCTCATCGACCGTCGGCAGCGCGAAGCTCTCCATGCCCAGAATGACCTTGCGCGTCGGATCGTGGCAGACGACGAAAACATCGGGCTGGCTGCCGTGCAGCAGGCCGAGCGAGACCGCGGCGTAGGCGGGGTTGAAGATCGACCCTTGGCCCTCGATCAGATCCCAGTGATCGGGCGCCGCGTCGGGGCTCAGCATTTCGGCCGCCCCTGCCTCGAAGTCCGAAACCACCGCGTCCATCGGCATGCCGCCGCCCGCGATCATGATGCCCGTCTGGCCCGTCGCGCGGAAGTCCGCGTCGATCCCGCGCGCCACGAACGCGCGATGCAGCGCCAGCGCGGTATATTTCTTGCCGAGCGCGCAGTCGGTGCCGACGGTCAGCAGCCGCTTGCCGCTGCGCTTGCGCCCGTTCGCGATCGGGATCGACGGCGGCGGGGTGCGGATGTCGATCAGCCGCTGCCCGGTACGCCGCGCCGCCTCGACCAGTTCGGGAACGCTCGTCAGCCGGGTGTGGAGCCCGCTGACGATATCGAGCCCCGCCTCCATCGCCTCGACGAGCACCGCAACCCACGCGTCGCCGATGATGCCGCCCTGATTGGCGACCCCGATCACCAGCGACTTCGCCCCCGCGGCTGCCGCTGCGGCGGGCGACATTGGCGGCAGGCCGGTGGTCACGGTGCAGCCCGCGATCGCCAGCTCGCCGACGCAGCGGTCGCCCGCCCAGTCGGCGAGGCCGAAGGCCGTCTTGGCATAGCCCGCCTCGACGGTATCGCCGAGGAAGAGCAGGTAAGGCTGCGGGAGCGTGGGTACACCCTCCCGTTCGGCGTCTGCACGCCGTTGCAGCACGGTCGCCATGGTCATTCCTCTCCTATAGGCCGTCAGAAGCCGGCCGTCAGCGTCACGCCGAAGGTACGCGGCCGGATGACCGCAGTGCCGGCGGCGCCGAGCGGGATATTCGCGGGCGCCTCCAGCGAGGTCTTGCCTTCGGCATCGGTCAGGTTCTTCGCATAAAGTTCAAGCGAATATTTGCCGAAATCGACCCCCGCCCGCAAATCGACCACCTCATAGGAGGGCAGATAACGCTGGCGGCCGTTGGCGCTGCGGAAAGCGAAGTCGAACCCGGCGGGCTGTTTCGACAGGCTGCGGATCGACGCGCCGACATAGGCCGTCGTCTCACCGCCCAGCTCCCACTCATAATCGGCATTGGCGCTGACGCTGTATTTGGGCGTGTAGGGCAGCGCGTCGCCCGAAAGGCCGCCGACCTGCGGCGGGGTATCATCCTTCAGCTTCGCGTCGGTGTAGGCGCCGTTGAGCGAGAAGGTCAGCCCCTGCGTCGGACGCAGCGACGTCGTGAATTCGAGGCCTTGGCTCTTCGCCTTGCCGCCGTTGAAGTTGATGCCGAAGTTGTTCACCTGACCGAACACCTGAATGTCCTTCCAGTCGATGTAGAAGGCGGCAATGTCGATCGAGAAGCTGCGGTCGACGGTCTCGGCCTTCACGCCCAGCTCGTAGCTGATGAGCGAGTCCGAGTCATAGGAACCGAGTTCGGGCGGCGCCCCCGGTGCCAGCACGTTCGGGCCGCCCGGACGGAAGCCCTTCGCGACCCGCGCATAGATTGTCGCCTGATCGCTCACCTCGAACTGCGGCGCGACCGAGAAGGTGAAGACATTTTCGGACGACCGCGCGATTGGCAGCGTATTCGGACCGCCTGCGAGAACGCCGTCGGACACCTGCAGCGCCGACTGCTTGTTGCCGCTGTAGCGGCCGCCGAAGGTCAGGTCGAAGCGCTGGCCGAAATGGATCGTCGCATTGGCGAAGCCCGCCAGTTCGCGATAGCGCGACTGGAGATTGGCGACGCCAAGCAGCGGCAGGCCGGTGATCGGGGTCAGCGTGCCCGGCTGGACGGCATTGAAGCTCTGATCGATAACCCCGCGCTCGCGGGTGTAATAGCCGCCGACCAGCCATTCGAAGCTGTCGTTCTCGGGCGACTGCAACCGGAATTCCTGCGTAAAGCGTCTCACGCGCGTCAACTGACCCTGGAAAAAGTCGTTGGGCGTGCCGAAGACGGCCTGGATCAGCCCGCCGAACTGCGTGGTCAGATCGCCGCGGAAATTCTGCGACAGCGTGCTGTAGCTCGTCGCCGATACGAGGCTGGCAAAGCCCAGATCGAGGTCGGCAATGCCGCTGTAGACACGGTAGCGAACGTCGGTTCCTTCGGGAACGAATTGCGATTGCGAGAGGCGGCCATAGAGGGTGCGGCCGGTCGCCGGGCTGCTGTCGACGCTGTTGGAGGCATCGGTCTTCAGATTCTGCAGATAGGCGCTGAGCTGGACCGAGAAGGTCTCGCTGGGCTTGAACAGCACCGACGCGCGACCGCCATAGCTTTTCGAGCTGTTGATGTCGTCCTCGACGTCCGAACCGGCGGTGCCGATCGAGTCGATAAAGCCACCGAAATCGCGATAGAAACCCGAGGCGCGGAACGCGAGCGTCTCGCCGAGCGGGACGTTGACGACCGCGCTGCCGAGATAGGACTCATCGCCCCCCTTGGTCGTCTCGAGGCTGGCGCGCGCGCGCGCCTCGAACCCGCCCGTATCGGGCTTGTTCATGACATATTTGAGCACGCCGCCCATCGAGCTCGCGCCATAGATTGTCCCCTGCGGGCCGCGGAGCACTTCGATCCGTTCGACGTCGAAAGTATCGAAGTCGCCCGCCAATATGGCGCCGTTGACGAGACCGCTGCTCGACCCGAAGGTGGTTTCGTCCTGATAGACCGCAACGGTCGATGCGACGCCACCGGTGTTGACGCCGCGGATCACGAGGCGGCCGAAACCGGCCGTGGTCTGGTTGAGCTGAAGCCCCGGAACCAGCTTCAGATAGTCGGAAAAGTTCGTCGCCTGGATATTCTCCAGCGCCTCGCCCGACACCACGCTCACCGACTGCGGAACGTCGATCAGCCGCTGCTCGCGCTTCTGCGCGGTCACGACGATGTCGTTCTGGTCCTCCGCCTCGCCTTCCGCCGCCCATGCCGGCATTGCGGTCACCAGCGCAGCCATGCTTCCTGCAAGAAAATATGCTTTTTTCATTGTCTTACCCCCACATTTGGCCGAGCAGGCGGCGGAAATTGCCCCCGCGCGCGGCCGTGATGTCACGATTGGAATGGTTGCGGCGGATCGGTTCCGCCGTCAGGTCAAAGACCCCAATGTCGATCCCCTCGCCGGCCGTCACAGCCGGTTCGCGAGCGCCGCCGGTCAAACGAAAGCGCCCCGATTGATCATCGGCGCGCGAGATACGGCGCCGGCCGCGCCCGCGAAGACCGCGCGGCGCGTCACTGGGGAACGACATGGCCATTCCGTCTCACCTCCCGAAATTACAATTCAGAGACTATTGTCCTAATCGGAAAATTGTCAACCGATTTAGGACATCAGTCGGCTATTCGCCCCAAATTTCCGCCGGGCAGTGCACCATGCCGCCGCGATAGGCGACGCCGGGCGTGCGGTCGCGCGCCAGGAAGGTCGGCCCGTCCAAGTCGACGATGTCGCAAAGCTGCCCGACAAGGTAGGATGGCGCCATCGACAGGCTGGTCCCCATCATGTTGCCGACCATCACGTCGAGCCCCAATTTTTTCGCCTGACGCGCGATCGCCAGCCCCTCGGTCAACCCGCCGCACTTGTCGAGCTTGATATTCACGACATCGAAGCGGCCGACGAGTGAGGCGGTGTCATCCAGCGACAACGCGCTCTCGTCGGCCACGAACGGCAGCGGCCGTTTCAGCCCGTCGAGATCGGCCTCACGCCCGCGCGGCAACGGCTGTTCGAGTTGGGCTACGCGAGTCTGGACGAGCACGGGCAGCAGCTCGACGAGCGTCTCGATGCGATAGCCCTGATTGGCATCGACCCCGATCCACGCATCGGGGCGCGCGGTGCGGATCGCCACGACCCGCGCGATGTCGTCGGACAGATCGCCGGTCAGCTTGACCTTGACGGGCGCCTCCGGGTCGATCGCGAGCGCGGCCTTCGCCATATTGCCGGCGCTGTCGGCTCCGAGCGTCAGCGTCGAGCGCAGCGCTTTCGGCGCCTCCAGCCCGGCAAGCTCCCAGACCGGCCGCCCTTTCTGCTTCGCTTCCAGATCCCAGAAAGCGCAGTCGAGCGCGTTGCGCGCCCCGCCCGGCGGCAACAGCCTCTGCAAATGCTCGCGCGTCGCGCCGCGCTCGATCGCGCCGCGCACCCGCGACGCCTCGGCGACCATATGGTCGATATCGTCGCCAAGATAATAGACCCCCGCCCCCTCGCCGCGCCCGACATGCTCGCCGTCGGATAGTTCGGCGACGAGGAGCGCCGTTTCGGTGAAGACATGGCCCGAAATGCGAAAGGGCTGGTGATAGGGGAAACGCTCGACCCGAAGGTCGAGCGTCAACTCGCGCATGCTCTGCGTCGCCATCAGTAAACCATTCCGAAGCCATAGAGGTGGAAGGCCAGCGTCACCCAGACGAGCACCAGTCCGGCGAGCACCAGCAGCACCGCGCCGAACTTCATCGTCCACTTCCGCTTGCCCTGGAAGCACAGCACCAGGTGCCAGCCCGCGGTGATCAGCAGGCCGAAGGCGGCAATCGGCGTCAGGATGCGCAGCAGGTGGATCAGCCAGTCGAGCGGGCCGCCGATGCTGCCGATATCGGCCGAGAAGGCCGCGATCAGCCCTATCCAGCCTGCGACCGCCGCCAGGACCAGCCAGGCAAAGATGCGCGACAGGCGATAGGCGCGTCGCGCCTTGCCCTCCAGCGCGAACTCCGCCTTGAAGCTGCGGCGCACGAGCGCGCGGGTCGGCCAGGCGAGCGCCGCGAGCGCCGCAATGGCGAGCGCGGCGATCAGCGCGGGGAGCAGCCAGGCGGCGTTGGTGCCGACCGGCGCGGGCTCGAACACCATGAAGGGCGAGCCGGCGTCGAGGCTCCAGCGCACGACCTTGCCGTCCTTGACTTCGGCAGCGAGACGTTCGCCGGTGCCGGTATCGCGCCATACGAAGGGCGCGACCTCGACCCAATCGCGAGCCCCCGCGCCCAGGCCGTCGAGGCCGGGAACGCTGATCTTGCCGTCCTCGGTCAGTCCGATCGTCGGCTGGCCGAGCAGGCCGAGCAGGCTCAGAAAATTGGTGAAGGAGCCGCGGCTGGTTACATAATTGCCGACCATCATCTGCGCGTGCTGCTTCGCGGTCTTGGCGTCGATCGGCGCGGGCGCCTCGCCGCCCGGCAGATAGCGGTCGGCGAATTTATGGAACAGCGCGCTGCGAATCGCGCCCGCCGCGCCTTCCTTGCCGGCGCTGTTCATCGAGATGAAGACGCCGACATCGGCATCGGGGAACAGCCACAGATAGGAGTGGAACCACACGGTGTCGCCGCCATGCGCGATCGCGCGGTGGCCGTTTACCTGCTGCTCATAGAAACCTAACGCCATGCTGTTGAGCGGGCCGACGCCGGGCGCCTTGAAATCGTGCATCTGTCTCGCCGTTTCGGGCTTCAACAGCCCCGCCCCGTCGTTGAGATGGGCGATCATGAACTTGCCCATGTCGTCGCCGCTCGCCGACAGACTGCCGGCGGGCGCGGGGATCACCATCTCGAACGGCCGCGCCTTTTGCGTGATGTCGGGATAGCCCCCCGACATATGCGGCACGAATTTCGCCGGCAGCGGCTGGCGAAAGGTCGAGTGCGTCATGCCGAGCGGTTTGAAGATGTGATTGTCGATATAGCTGTCGAAATCCTCGCCGCTCACGCGCTCGACAATGTAACCCGCCAGGGCGGTCGCATAATTGGAATAGGCCGGCGTGGTTCCCGGCGCAAACACCCGCTCGGGCAGCGCCAGCGGCATTTGCTTCTTCAGCGTCATCACCGCCTTCGGATCATTGCTGATCAGATAGCGCACCGATTCCTCGAAGCCCGCGGTGTGCGTCATGATGTTGCGCATCGTGATCGGCTTGCCCTGGTAAGGCGGAATCTTGAAATCCAGATAGGCGTTCACATCCTTGTCGAGGTCAATCTTGCCCGCCTCGACCTGCTGCATGACCGCGGTCCAGGTGAACAGCTTCGACACCGAACCGGGGCGGAACAGCGTCGTGCCGGGCAGAACCGGCTTGCGCTTGGCAACGTCGGAGAAGCCATAGCCCTTTTCGAGCAGCACACCGTCGCCGCGCACGACGACCACCACCGCGCCCGGAATGCGCGCGCGTTCGAGCGCATAGGGAAGGAAGCCGTCGAGGAACGCCTCGAGGTCGGTGGCGTTGAGGTTCGCCGCCTGCACCGGCTTCGCGGCCGGCAAAGGCGCGGCCTCGACCTTCTTCGCAGTCGGCGCAGCGACCGGCCCCTGCGCCGCGAGCGGCACCGCCGCCAGCGCAGCAAGCCCGATCATCGCCTTGCGGATGAAACGCATCGCTTTCCTCCCTTTTTTGCGGGCCCATCACCGCACTTGCGGCGACGGGCGCGACCCCTTACCAAGGGCTAATGTTTATTGGCCCGATGGGGACATAATGATCCTGATTAGAAAATTGTCAAATATGGAATGGAATTTTTGATGGCCGATCGCGCGAGCCCGCCGACGCTCGGTGCCGTCATGAAGGGCATTCGTGCCCGCAACGGCTGGACGCTCAAGGAAATGAGCGCAAAGTCGGGCATTCCCGTATCGACCCTGTCGAAGGTCGAGCATGACCGCCTCACGCTCAGCTACGACAAGCTCCAGCAATTGAGCCAGCGACTCAAGCTGCGCATGTCGGACCTGTTCGCCGAGGATGAGGAAGACACCACGCCCCGCGTCACCGGGCGCCGCAGCATCGGGACGATCGAGCGCGCCGCGCGCGTGACGACCGACAATTACGACTATCATTATCTCTGCACCGATCTTCGCCAGAAGCGGATGATCCCGATCCTGACCCGCATTCGAGCGCACAGCGCCAGCGAATTCGGCGAGCTCGTCCATCATCAGGGCGAAGAGTTCATCTACGTGCTGGAGGGCCGCATCGAAGTGCATAGCGAATTCTATGACCCGGTCACGCTCGACGTCGGCCAGGGCATCTATCTCGATTCGTCGATGGGCCATGCCTATGTCGTCGCCGCCGGTTATGAGGAGGCGCTGGTGCTCGGCGTCTGCTCCAGCGCCGACGACGGCCTGATGGACTCGCTGTTGAGCCTCCATGGATAAGGCTCGGCCGTTTGGAAAGGTGAGCTGCCATTCCACCAAACCGACGCCCCCCGCGAAGGCGGGGGCTGCTGGAGAAATAGCGTAAGGCCGATGGCGGCCGCGACGGGAGGCGCGTGACTCACGCCACCCTTCGCGGGAGCGACAGTCACAACCGGTCGCACACAACCGATCTCGAACGATTGCAAAAGGATATACGCCATGGCCAAGCAGTCTCTCCTTCGCCTCTCGCTCCTCGCGACAACGCTGCTTGTCGCAACGCCGGTGGCAGCGAAACCCGCCTACGACCTGATCATTCGCGGCGGCACGATCTACGACGGATCGGGCAAGGCGCCGGTGGTCGGCGACGTGGCGATCCGAGGCGATCGCATCGTCGCGGTAGGCAAAGTTAGCGGAACCGCCAAAAACGAGGTTTCCGCAAAAGGCATGGCGGTCGCGCCCGGCTTCATCAACATGCTGAGCTGGGCGACCGAATCGCTGATCGCCGACCCCAAAAGCCAGAGCGACATCCGGCAGGGTGTCACCCTGGAGGTGATGGGCGAAGGCTGGTCGATGGGTCCGCTCAACGCGACGATGAAGCGGCAGGAGACCGAGCGTCAGGGCGACATCAAATTCGACATTGGCTGGACCAGCCTCGGCGATTATCTGGACTGGCTCGAAAAGCGCGGCGTCTCGACCAATGTCGCAAGCTTCGTCGGCGCGGCGACGGTGCGCGTCCACGAGCTCGGCGAGGAGGATGTCGATCCGACCCCCGAACAGCTTGGCCGCATGAAAGCGCTCGTGCGGCAGGCGATGAACGAGGGCGCGCTCGGCGTCGGCAGCTCGCTGATCTATGCTCCCGGCTCCTATGCCGAAACCGATGAGCTCGTCGCCTTGATGAGCGAGGCCGGCAAGTGCGGCGGCATGTATATCAGCCATATGCGCTCCGAGGGCGACCGGCTCGAAGAGGCCGTCGACGAGCTTATCGACATCGCCCGCCGATCGAGGGCGCCGGCCGAAATCTATCACCTCAAAATGGCCGGCCGCGCGAACTGGGGCAAGCTGGATTCGGTGGTGAAGAAGATCGAGGCCGCGCGCGCCGAGGGACTGCGCATCACGACCGATATGTACACCTATCCTGCGGGGGCGACCGGACTCGACGCCGCGATGCCGACCTGGGTGCAATCGGGCGGGCTGGAGGCATGGATCGAGCGGCTGAAGGATCCTGCGACCCGCGCGCGCGTCGCCGCCGAGATGCAAAAGCCGGGCACCGACTGGGAAAATCTCTATCTGGGCGCGGGCGCCGACAAGATGATCCTGACCGGCTTCAAGAGCGAGGCGCTGAAGCCGCTGACCGGCAAGACGCTGGCCGAGGTCACGGCGATGCGCGGCAAATCGCCGGAGGAAACCGCGATGGACCTCGTCATCGAGGACGGATCGCGCGTCGGCACCGTCTATTTCCTGATGTCCGAGGACAATGTCCGGAAACAGGTCCAGCTGCCATGGATGAGTTTCGGGTCCGACGCCGCGTCGCAGGCGCCCGAGGGCGTGTTCCTGAAATCGAGCACGCACCCGCGCACCTATGGCAATTTCGCGCGTCTGCTCGGCCATTATGTACGCGACGAGAAGCTGATCACGCTCGAACAGGCGGTGTACCGCCTCACCACCCTCCCCGCGACCAACCTCGGCATCAAGGATCGCGGTGCGCTGAAGCCCGGCTATTTCGCCGACGTCGTCGTCTTCGACCCGGCGACGGTCGACGACCGCGCCACCTTCGAAAAGCCGCAGCAATATGCGGCCGGGATGCGCGACGTCTTCGTCAACGGCGTCGCGGTGCTGAAGGACGGCGAGCATAGCGGCGCAACCCCCGGCCGCGCGGTTCGCGGCGCCGGCTGGAACAACTGCCGGTGAAATAGGGCGTAGGCGGCGAGAGGGCGGGTTCCAGGGCCCGAACCCGTGGCCCTCTTCGCTTGCCCGGGCGGCCATCGCGCAACCGGGTGCGCCGCGCCGCGTTAGCAGGGCATGGCGAGATGGCAGGCACATCGGAATGATTGACGAAGCGCTGCTGTGGCCGATCGCGGGCGCCGTCCTGGCCGGCGCGATCATCGGCGCCGAACGCGAATATCGGGCAAGCCCGGCGGGCCTGCGCACCCATATCCTCGTCGCGCTCTCCTGCTGCCTGCTGATGCTGTCGGCGGTGCATCAGATGGCGTGGATCAGCGACGCGCCGATCGAGGTGATCCGCATCGATCCCGTCCGCATGGCGCATGGCATATTGACCGGCATCGGCTTTCTGTGCGGCGGCGTCATCTTTCGCGAGGGGTTGAGCGTCCGCGGCCTTACGACCGCGGCGTCGCTGTGGACGACCGCGACGCTCGGCATGCTGTTCGGCGTCGGCTTTTACGAGCTCGCGATCTTCGGCGGGCTGGCGACCCTGCTCGTCCTCGCGGCGATCGGCCTGACCGAGCGTTGGGCGCCGCAGCGCCGCATCGTCTATCTGAGCGTGCAATATCCGCGCGAGCGAGCGCCGACCGCGGCCGGGTTTGGAACGCTGATCGCCGACAACCATATGCGCTTCATCACCGTCGACCAGATGCTCGACAACAACGTCATGACGTTCAAGGCGGTCGCACACGGCTATACCGAAATCCGCGGCGACGCACTCGCCGCCGCGCTTCAGGAGGAAGGCCGCGCGGTGCTGGCCTTCGAGATCAGGCCGCAGCAAGCCTGACGAACTGTCGTTGGCGTCACACGGCGACGATCGGATTGCGTAGCGTGCCGATGCCCTCGACGGTGCATTCGACGACGTCGCCGGGCCACAGAAACTCGGGGGGCGTACGCCCCGCGCCGACGCCTGCGGGGGTGCCGGTTGCGATGATGTCGCCGGGCTCGAGCGTTATCACGCTGGAGATATCGGCGATCAGTTGCGGCACGTTGAACAACATGAAGCGCGTGTTGCTGTTCTGCTTCTCGACCCCGTTGACGTGGGTCAGGATATTGAGGTTGTGCGGATCGCCGATTTCGTCGGCGGTGACGATGCACGGTCCCATCGGGGCGAAGCTGTCCTGCCCCTTCGAGACGATCCATTGCCCGGCGCGGCGGCAATCGCGCGCCGAAACGTCGTTGATCACGGTATAGCCGAACACATGGTTCAGCGCGTCGCCCTCGGCGACGTGGCGCGCGGTGCTGCCGATGATCACCGCGAGCTCGGTTTCCCAGTCGAGCTGCTGCGTCACCTTGGCATTGTGGCGGATCGGGTCATTCCACGCGGCGACCGCGGTCGGCGGTTTCGAGAAGATCACCGGCTGCTGCGGCAGGTCGAGCGACGTGTCGAGCGCGCGCGCCGATTCAGCGACATGCTCGGTATAGTTGAGACCGATGCCGAAGATATTCTTGCGCGGTCGCGGGATCGGCGCGAGCAGCGCGACATTGCCCGCGGGCAGTGACGTGCCGACCAGGTCGGCGGTCGTCGCCGCGGCGACGGCGTCCTGCAGGAATCTCAGCGCGATCGGCCCGAGATCGATGAAGTCGAGCATCGTCGAGGGCAGGTCATTGCCGATCGCATCGCCGAAATATTCGACGTCGATGACGAGCCCGTCATGGAGCAGACCGAGCCGCGGTTCGGTCTCGACGGTGCGATAGGTCACAAAGCGCATGGTTGATGTCCGTCATTGTCGTGGAGTGCTTCCTCGATCCGGACGCCGAGCGCCTCCATCACGGGGAAATCGTTGAACGAGAAGAGGAAGGCTTCCTCGGATGCGTCGAGATTGACATGCTCGTGCCAGGTCCATGCGGGGACGCAGAAAATGTCATGCGTCTGCCAGTCGAAGCGCTCGCCGCCGATGATCGAATAGCCGCGCCCGCCCGCGACATTGTAGACGACGTTACCCGTGTGCCGGTGCGCCTTGCCGCGAAAGCCGGCTTCAAGCATCTGCATATGCGCGCCCATCGTCTGGAGCGCCCAGCCGCCGGTGAGCGGGTTCGAATAGCGCAGCATATGCCCGTCGAACGGCGAACCGTCGGACACCTTGGCGAGGTTCCACAGCGCATCGCGCGTCGCCTCCCAGCGATAGACCATCACCGGCGAATAGGGCTTTTCCCACGCGGGCACCCCCTCCGGCCGCAGGCCGCCGCCATAGCTCAGCGGCAAGTCATCGACCGGAAATGCAGCACTCTGTGCGGGCCGGTCATAGACCGCATAGAAATTGGTCTCGAGGCTATTCATCAGCGGAATGTCGAGCCCGTCCTGCCAGATCGACACCGCGCCGTCGGCGACAACGCCATGGTCGTGCCAGCAGCCCCCCGGCGTCAGCACATAATCATTGGCGCCCAGCGTGATGTGATGCCCGTCGACGACGGTATAGGCGCCCTGCCCCTCCATGATGAAGCGGTGCGCCGACGCGGTGTGCTTGTGCGCGGGGGTGATCTCGCCCGGCCGCATCGCCTGCATGCCGCTGAACAACCAGCCACACACCGCGACATTCTCGCGACCCGCATCGCTGTCGTTGAGCAGAGTCACGACACGCCGCCCCGCCTCTTCGGGCTTCACCAGATCGAGCGCGCGCAGGCACATTGCGCGCATGTCGGCATAGCGCCACAGCGTCGGACGATAGCGCGTCTCCGGCTCCCACGGCTCGATCGCATTGGCGCGTTTCCAGAAAGCGCCTGCATTGCGCGCCGCAAGCTCCTGATAAAAGGCCTCCAGTTCGGGCGTGTCGGTGACGCGCGCGCGCCCGAGCACATCGTCGCGCGGGTCGATGATCGTGCTGCGGCCTGTCATGACGGCTCCTCCTCCTCGTCGCGATCGACGGACGGCGGCGCGTCGATGAACTGCGCCGACGCGCGGGGGGTCCGGTCGACCGTCAGGTTGAAGATGTCGAAGCGGTTATAGCCGCCGATGATGTCGTGCATCAGCTTGGGGCGGATGCACTCGCCAAGGTCGATATCGGCATAGACGATGCCCTCGCTGTCGATCAGCGGCTCGCCGACCGGATTGCCGTGCGGGTCGATGACGCCCGACCAGGCGCTGTTCTGCCGCGACAGCAGATCGCGGTTCTGCGGGCGGCCCTCGGACATCGCGGCGACGATTTCCTCGCTCACTGCGGAGCAAGCGACAATCGTGAAGACCTTGCCTTCGAAACTATGCGCGGTCGCGCGGATCTTGATCGCCTCGGCCATATTGTACGACGCGGGCGCGACGGGCAGCGCGATATAGTTGGCGACATGAACCAGCTCGCCCTGCGACAGCAGCGCGAAGCGCGCGAGCGTGTTGGTGTTCTCGCCGCATGCCAGCGTGCCGAGCGGCCCGACCGGCGTGGCATAGACGCGGATCGAGCTGCCGTCCCCGCCTGCCCATGTCAGCTTCTCGGCCCAGGTCGGCACCAGCTTGCGGTGGCGCCCGAGCAGGCCGCCGTCGGCGCCGATGATCAGGTTGGTGTTGTAGAGCGTGCCGACGCTGACCGGATCGCGTTCGTTGATCCCGATGACGACGGTGCAGCCATGCTCGCGCGCCGCCTTGCCCAAGGCCGCAACCTCGGGCCCGTCGATCGACAGCGACGCACGATAGAGGCGCTCGTGCCACGCCGCGCCCTCGATCGGCGTCATCAGCCAGTTCCAATAGGGATAGGCCGACACGAACACCTCGGGAAAGGCGACAAGCGCAGCGCCATTGCCCGCCGCTTCGGCGATCAGCGCGCAGGCCTTGTCGACGGTCGCCGCGGTGTCGAGAAAGACCGGCGCGGCCTGCACCGCGGCGACGCGCGACTTGGGCAGAAAGGGGGCCGACGCCTCGCTCACGTCACCGCCGCCCGCTGATGATATTGCGGCTTGTCCCACGCGCGCGTTACGCAGACCTTCTCGAGCCGTTCTACGGTGTCGACGATGTCCTGATAGCGCAGGTAAAGCGGCGTCAGCCCGAAGCGCAAAATATCGGGCGTCCGAAAATCCGCGATGACGTCAAATTCCTTGAGCGCCTGGACGATCTGATATCCCTGGGGATGGGCATAGGCGACCTGGCTGCCGCGCTCCGCGTGGTTTTGCGGGCTCACCAGCTGGAAGCCATGAGCGTCGCACAAGGGCCGCATCCGCTCGATGAACAGGTCGCCGAGGGCGAGCGACTTGCGGCGGATTTCGGCCATGTCGGCCTCGAGCATCAGATCGACGCCGACCTCGAGCGCCGACAGGCCGAGCACCGGCGGCGTCCCGCACTGAAAGCGTTCGATCCCGGCGGCCGGATCATAATCCTCCTCGAAATCGAACGGCCGCGCGTGGCCGAACCAGCCCGACAGCACCGGGGTGGCGGCATGGTGCCGCGCCGCCGCGAAGAGATAGGCGGGCGCGCCGGGGCCGCCATTGAGGAATTTGTAGCCGCAGCCGATCGCGAAATCGGCGCCCGCGCCGTTGAGGTCGACGGGGATCGCGCCCGCGCTGTGACTGAGATCCCAGACGACGAGCGCGCCGACATCGTGCGCCGCTTTGCTAATCGCCGCCATGTCGCGCACCCGGCCCGACTTGTAATGAACCTGCGTCAGCAGCAGCACCGCGACATCGTCGGTCAGCGCATCGACGATATCGTCGGGGGCAACGGTCACCGCCTTCACCCGCCCGCCCGAAAAGGCCTCGATCCCCTGCATCATATAGACGTCGGTCGGAAAGTTGGTCGCTTCGGACAGGATCACCGTCCGTTCACGCCGCAATGAAAGGGCGGCAGTCAACGCCTTGAAAATATTGACCGAGGTCGAATCGGTCGCGACGATCTCGCCCGGCGCCGCGCCGATCAGCCGCCCGATCTTGTCGCCGATCCGCCGCGGCGCGGTCGACCATTCGGCCCCGAGCCACGAGGTGATCAGCCCCTCGCCCCATTCGCTGCCGACCACATCGGCGATCCGGTCGCCCGTCGCCTTGGGCAGCGCGCCGAGCGAATTGCCGTCGAGATAGATCAGCCCTTCGCGGAGGTGAAACCGATCACGGAAAGCTGCGAGCGGATCGGCGGCGTCGAGCGCCGCCACATCGGTAGCGAATATCGTGTCGGTCATGCGATCTCCCTCAGGATGGCGCGCACCGGGCTGGCGTCGGCGCCGACGATGCGCAGCGGCAGCGCGACAAGCTCGTAGCGGCCGGGCGGCACGTCATCGAGCACCAACCCTTCCAGGATCCGCATATCCGCCGCCTTCACCGCCTGATGCGCGTCGAGCGTCTTCGACTGTTCGGGATCGAGCGACGCGGCATCGGTGCCGATCAGGCGCACACCCATCGCCCCCATCCGCGCGATCACGTCGCTGGCGATTGCGGTAAAATCGCTGTCCCATTCGATGTGCGGAAACTGCTCATAGGTCCGCAGCAACACACGCTCCGCGCCCGCAATCGCATCCCAATCAAGGTCGGCAATCTCGACCCGCCCGCGCGCATGGCGCACATCAAGCAGCACGCACGGCCCGATATAGGCGTCGAGATCGCAATTGGCCGACGAAGCCCCGTCATTGGCATAGTGCAGCGGCGCATCGCCATGCGTCCCCGCGTGCAGCGGCGTGAACATGCCCCCGACATTGACCGGACAACCGTCGCCGATCACCGCATGGCTATGCAGCGCGAACGCCGGCTCGCCCGGCCACACCGGCACCGCGGCATGCAGCGGCTGCGAAATGTCCCAGATCCGGCTCATGCGCCCTTCCCTTCGGCATAGTCGCCGCCTTCGCGCGGCGCGGTCATCTCGGTGCGCATCGACCAGAGTTCGGGAAAGAAGCTCAGGCTCAGCGCCTTGACCAGATAATTGACCCCCGACGACCCGCCCGTCCCCGGCTTGTGGCCGATCACCCGCGCGACGGTCTTCATGTGCTTGAAGCGCCATTCCTGAAAATAATATTCGAGCGCGGTGATCTTTTCGGCGAGCATATAGAGGTCCCAGTGCCGATCGGGATCGCTGTAGATCGCAAGCCAAGCCTGTTCGACCGCCTCCGACGCTTCATAGGGCTTGGTCCAGTCGCGCTCCAGATGATCGGCGGGAATGGCGAAGCCGCGCCGCGCGAGCAGCCGCAGCAGCTCGTCGTAGAGCGACGGCGCTTCGAACGTCGCCCGAAGCCGTGCCGTCGCCGCCGGGTCGTCCTTGTGAACGATCATCATATCCGCGCGCTTGTTGCCGAGCAGATATTCAAGCTCGCGATATTGCTGCGACTGAAAGCCCGAGGCGCGGCGCAGGAAGCCGCGAAAGGTCAGGAAGTCGTGCGGAGTCAGCGTCGCGAGCACTTCCCAGCTGTGGATCATGTGGCGCTGGATCGTCGCGATCCGGTCGAGCCCCTTGCCCGCCACTTCCACCCGGTCGGTCTTGATCGCATCATACACCAGCCGCCCTTCGTGCAGCACCAGCTTCAGCCACAGCTCCATCGTCTGATGCATGATGATGAACAGCATCTCGTCGGGCTTGTCCGACACCGGCACCTGCGCCGACAGCAGTTGGGCAGTCTGCAGATGCCGCGCATAGGTCAGGCCATTGTCCCACTGGATCGTTTCGCCGTCGATCTCGGTCTCGAAGATGTCGGTCGCGCCGTCGCTGCTCTTCCGGATCATCGGCGCGCTGCCTCCTTCATGAAGGCCGGTCCCGCCCGGACCGGCTGCAAGGGCCCCTCATAAGCGCGATCGCCGGGAAAAGCATCTTCGGGCGCAATCGCCGCCTGATCGGCGATGCGCGCATAGATGCCCGCGAAGTCGGTTTCCTCGGTCGCGCGCAGCAGCGCCTCGAAACTCTCGACGACGAAATAGACGCGCTGGAATTCGTCGAAATGATATTGGGTCCGCATCACCCGCTCGATATCCAGCCAGATGCGGCGCGGCTCGGCCGAGGTGAGCGAGCGCAGCGCCTCGGCATAGCTCGACAACAGCCCGCCGCCGAACGCGCGCAATTCGCCCGCTTCGACGACGAGACCGAACTCGACCGTATAGAGCCAGAGCCGCCCCAGAAAATCGGCTGCGCCCATCGCCTCGGCGCGCAGCCCCGCCTGCCCATAAGCGACGAGAAATTCCGAAAAAGCGGGGTTGGTCAGCATCGGGACATGGCCGAAAATATCGTGGAACATGTCTGGCTCTTCGCTGTAACCGATCTGGTCGGGAGGCCGAACGAAATTGGCGGCCGGGAAGCGTTTGTTGGTCAGATGCTCGAAAAAGGGCCGGTTCGGAATCCAGCCGGGGACGGCGACGATTTCCCACCCCCCCGTCGCGGGCTTCAATATCCGGTTGAGCGCCGCAAAATCCGGAACGCCTGGCTCTACCGCGCGCAATATATCGAGCCCGCGCAGGAAATCGCGGCAGGCATAGCCGCCCAGCGCCGCCGACTGCTGGTCGAACAGCGTCCGCCAAGTCGCATGCTGCGCCGGGGTGAACGCGCGCCAATTCTGGTCCATCGTCCAGTCCGCGGCGACGCCCGCGGGCGGCGTATCGAAGATATGTTTGGCAGCCAATCCGGCCTCCCCAGGCTTTGGCCAAGCTTAGGACCGGTCGCGGCGAACATTGTTCGCAATATAACTCGAGCCACACCGACGACGAGGCATTCGTTCTGCGATACCGGCAGCATGCAATCGATCGTTCTTCGCTTGGCAAAATGATGTTCCAACAAGCCGATGTTGGCGAATCATGGCGGAACAGCCTAATGGTCTCGCCCAACGAGAGCGGAGAGAGTTTATGAGCGAGACGATCCTGCATGGCTATTGGCGGTCGAGCGCAGCCTACCGCGTGCGTATCGCGCTCAACATCAAGGGCGTGCCCTATCGCCAGATCGCCCATGACCTACGCGCCGGCGAACAGCGCGACCCCGCCTATCTCGCGATTGCGCCCCATGGTCTGGTGCCGGCGCTCGAACAGGATGGCCGGACGCTGATCGAAAGCCCGGCGATCCTCGAATGGATCGACGCCCGCTGGCCCGAGCCTTCCTTACTGCCGCAATCGCCTGAAGACGCCGCGCGCGTCCGCGCGCTCGCGGCGCTGATCGGATGCGACATCCATCCACTCAACAACCTGCGCGTCCTCAACCGGCTGCGCAGCCAGTTCGACGCCAGCAACGCGCAGGTGAAGGACTGGATCGCGCACTGGGTCGGCGAGGGCCTGGCGGCCGCCGAAACGCTGATCGGTGAAAGCGGCGGCGCCTTCGCGTTCGGCGACACCCCGACGCTCGCCGACTGCTATCTCGTGCCGCAGGTCTATAATGCCGAGCGCTACAACGTCGATCTCGCCGCCTTCCCGCGGGTGCTCGCCGCCGCCGCGGCCGCGCGCGCGCTGCCCGCCTTCGCCGCCGCGCATCCCGAGGTCCAGCCGGACTTCAAGTGACGCCGACCGCCGCATTCATCGGAGACAGGATATGGACCGTCTGGACTGGAAAATCGTCGACGCACTCGAACAGGACGGCCGCCAATCCTTCGCCGAACTCGGCGAGACCGTCGGGCTCTCCAAATCGCCCTGCTGGACGCGGGTGCGCAGCCTGGAGGAGAAGGGCGTCATCCGCGGCTATGCCGCGCAGCTCGACCCGGCGGCGCTGGGCCTCGCGGTGCAGAGCTTCGTCGAGGTACGCATCGGCCTCGACGCGCATACCGACTTCGAGGCGGCGGTGATGGCGCACCCCGCCGTCGTCGAATGCCACACCACCGCGGGCGACAGCGATTATATGCTCAAGATTTTCGCGCGGTCGGTCGACCATCTCGACGAGTTGCTGCGATACGACCTCTCGAAACTTCCAGGCGTCCACCGGCTGGCGACCGTGGTGTGCCTGAAAACCATCAAGCAACAGGGCCGCCTCGCCGAATGGGCACGGACGACCGAGCAGCGCCCCTGATCCGCTGCTCGACCGGCTCCTGCCGTTCCGCCGCATCGACCGGCGTTGCGGTTCCTTCCAGCCATGCCCGCTGCTGTTCGGGAGCGAGGAATTGGCGGAGTCCCTTGGGATTCGGGCTGGATCGACGGACCATGCGCCGACCTTGCGAAACCCGCGCCTGATCATCAAGAGCTTGTATACGGGACCGAAAACCGCGCCACAGCGCGCCCGGTCATCGATGCTGTCGGAAGGGTGGTGGACAGGGCTGGATTCGAACCAGCGTACGGAAAACCGGGCAGATTTACAGTCTGCTGCCTTTAACCACTCGGCCACCTGTCCATGGGGTCCGCGTCGGGAAGAGGCCCAATGGCGAAACGAGGCTTGCCTGTCAATGGCAGTCATGGGAAAGGCGCGGCCATGAGACAATTTTCCCGTCACCGCCGCCCACAGGGACCGGGCCCGCGCGGCCAGGCCGTCCGTTTCTGGGGCCGCCACGCCGTCCTCGCCGCGCTCGCCAACCCCGAGCGCACCGTCAAGCGCATCTGGGGCACCCGCGAAGCGCTCGGCCAGCTCGACCTGCCGCCGGTCATTCCGATCACCTATGCCGACGTCGCCGATCTTGCTCGGCTCGTGGCGCGCGACGCGCCGCATCAGGGGCTGGTGATCGAGGTCGACCCGCTCGAGGAAATCTATCTCGGCGACCTGCTGCAACAGGAAGTCGATGCCGACAGCCGGCGCCCCCTGCTGATCCTCGACCAGGTCACCGACCCGCACAATATCGGCGCGGTGCTGCGCTCGGCGGCGGCGTTCGACGCCGCGGCGATCGTCACGCAGGATCGCCACAGCCCGCCCGAAAGCGGCGTCATTGCCCGCTCGGCGTCGGGCGCGCTCGAAAGCGTGCCGTGGGTGCGCGTGGTCAACCTCTCGCGCGCGCTGGAGGAGATTGCCGAGGCGCAATATTGGCGCATCGGGCTGATGGGCGACACCGACACGACGCTCGGGCAAACGCTCGACGGCAGCAAGGTCGCGCTGGTGCTCGGCTCCGAGGGCGACGGCATGCGCCACAATGTCATGGAGCATTGCGACGTGCTCGCGAAACTCCCCATCTCGCCGCGCATGGAGAGCCTCAACATCTCGAACGCCGCGGCGATCGCGCTCTACGCGGTCGCGACGGCGGGCCGGTAAGGCTCAGTCCTCGGCGGCGATCCGCACGCGCAGGCCGTCGAGCGCGTCGCTGAACGGGATCTGGCACGACAGGCGCGACGTATCGTCGCGGTCGGTGGTCGAATCGAGCAGGTCGTTCTCGTCCTCGCTCATCGCGGGAAGCTGATCGGCCGCGCCCGCCTCGACATGGACGTGGCAGGTCGCGCAGGAACAGCAGCCGCCGCACAGCGCCAGCAGTTCGTCGAAGCCCGCGTCGCGGATATTTTCCATCACGGTCAGGCTGGTGTCGCCCTCGATCTCATGTTCGGTCCCGTCGCGCGTCACCACAATCAGCTTGGCCATGCTCGTCCCTCTTAGCGTCTTTGTTGCAGGCGCTATGTCGTGCGTTGCGCGGCAAATCAAGCATTGCTAGTGATAGCCGCCGGAACAAAAGGAGAATATGGCGATGGGTCTCAGCCAGCAGCAATTGAACGCGGGAATCGACGCGCTGGCGGAGCGCGACGCGAATTTCGCGCGCGCGCTCGGCAATGCGGGCTATCCCGAACCGCGCCTCCGCGAACCCGGCTATACCACGCTGCTCCGCACGATCGTCGGCCAGCAGGTCAGCGTCGCCGCGGCCACCTCGATCTGGAACAAGCTGGAGGCGGGATTCGGCGAGGGATGCCCCGCCGAAGTCATCGCGGCCGCCGAATTCGACGCCCTGCGCGCCTGCGGCCTGTCGGCGCAGAAACAGGGCTATGCGAAAAGCCTCGCACAGCTGGTGATCGACGGCGAACTCAAATTCGACGCCCTCCCCGCCGATGACGAAGAGGCGATCGCCCTGCTGACCAAGGTCAAGGGCATCGGCCGCTGGTCGGCCGAAATCTATCTGCTTTTCGCCGAGGGCCGCCCGGACATCTGGCCCGCGGGCGACCTCGCGGTGCAGGAAGCCGTCGGCCGCATCCTCCAGCTCGATGCGCGCCCCAGCGAAAAGGCCGTGCGCGAGCTTGCCGAACCCTGGCGCCCGCACCGCGGCGCGGCGGCGATCTTCAGCTGGCACTGCTACAATATGGCCGTGATCTGAGATTGGCCGCGCTGCCCGATCCCCTCTTCGCCATCCCGCGAAAGCGGGAAGGACGATATAGGAAAGCAACACAGGATTCGGAGCACCCATGACCACGCGCGACATCGTCACCGCCTATTACGCCGCTTTCAACGCGGGCGACACCGACGCGATGCTCGCGCTCGTCGCCGACGATGTGCGTCATGACGTCAACCAGGGCGAACCGCGGCACGGCAAGGCGCTGTTCGCCGACTTCAACGCGCATATGACGCGCTGCTACCGCGAGCAGCTGACCGACATGATGATCTTCGCCGAGGGCGACCGCGCCGCGGCCGAATTCGTCGTCAACGGCACCTATCTCGCCACCGACGAGGGTCTTCCGCCCGCGAACGGCCAGACCTATCGCCTCCCCGGCGGCGCCTTTCTGTCGGTCAATGCCGATGGCTTGATCGACCGCGTCACCACCTATTACAATCTGCAGGACTGGCTGAAGCAGGTCGGCGCATGACGGTCAGCGTCGTCCCGGTCACGGGCGCGGGGCTGGCCGAGATCATCCCTGCCCTCGCCCGGCTGCGCATCGCGGTGTTCCGCGACTTCCCCTATCTCTACGATGGCGACGCGGCCTATGAGGCCGGCTATCTCGCCGACTTTGCCGCCGCCGACGGCGCGGTGGTCGTCGTTGCCCGCGACGGCGCCGAAATCGTCGGCGCCGCCACCGCCGCGCCGCTGGCAACGCAGGACGCCGCATGGCAAGACCCGCTCGCCGCCGCCGGCTTCGACGCCGACGGCATCTTCTACTTCGGCGAGTCGGTCCTGCTCGGCCGCTATCGCGGCCAAGGCATCGGCCACGCCTTCTTCGATCATCGCGAGGCGCAGGCCCGCGCATGTGGTGCGGCGCACGCTGCCTTCTGCAGCGTGATCCGCGCCGCGGACCACCCCGCCCGCCCCGCCGACTATCGCCCGCTCGACGCCTTCTGGCGGGGCCGCGGCTATGCGCCGCTGGTCGGGGTCACGGCGTGGTTCGAGTGGAAGGCTGTGGGCGGCCGTGTGGAAGAGGCGCACGAGCTGCAATATTGGATGCGGGCGCTCTAAAGAGGCTCGCACAAAGTCACTAAGCCACAAAGTGGCTCTCTCCCGTTCGCCCTGAGCTTGTCGAAGGGCCGTCTTTCTTTCGACGTCGAAAACAAGAACAGTGCTTCGACGAGCTCAGCACAAACGGTTTGGCGAAAGCCCTTCTTTGTGGCTTCGTGGCTTTGTGCGAGCAAAAAAGGCCGGGCGGAGCATCCTCCACCCGGCCTTTTTGCCCATTCACTCGGCGCGAAGCTTATTTCTTCGCAGAGGCCTTCTTGGCCGGAGCCTTCTTCGCGGGCTCGGCCTTGTCCTTGGCTTCCGCCTTTGGAGCAGCAGCCTTCTTCGCCGCCGGCTTTTCCTCCGCCGCAGCGGCCTTCTTCGCCGGCGCCTTCTTGGCAGGCGCGTCCTCGGCCTTGGCCTCTTCCTTCACCGCCTCCTTGGCGGCCGGCTTTTTCGCGGCGGCCTTCTTGGCGGGCTTGTGGTCGTGGTCGTGATGGTCATGGCCACAGCCCGGGCCGTGGACATGATCGTCGTCGGCCTCGATCGCGGCTTCCAGCTCTTCGCGGGTGGTCTCGCGGTCGCTGATCTCGGCCTTTTCGAACAGGAAGTCGACGACCTTGTCCTCATACAGCGGGGCGCGGATCTGCGCCGCGGCGAGCGCGTCCTGCTGGACATATTCGACGAAGCGCTGGCGGTCTTCGGGGCGATACTGCTGCGCCGCCTGCTGGATCAGGCGCGACATTTCCTGGTTCGACACCTGGACGCCATGCGCCTGGCCGATTTCCGAGAGGAGCAGGCCCAGGCGGACGCGGCGCACCGCGATCGCGCGATATTCGTCGCGATCCTTTTCCAGCTCGGCCTTGGCGGCTTCCGGATCGGCTTCGTGGGTGGCCTCATGCTCGAGCTGCTGCCAGATCTGGTTGAATTCGGCCTCGACCATCGTCGGCGGCACGTCGAAATCATGCGCCGCGGCGAGCTGGTCGAGCAGCTTGCGCTTCATATAGGTGCGGGTCAGGCCGTTCAGCTCCTGCTCGACCTGGTCCTTCATCAGCTCTTTCAGCTTGTCGAGGCTTTCGAGGCCCAGCGACTTCGCGAAATCGTCGTCGATCTTCGACGCCGCCGGGACCTTCACTTCCTTCACCGTGACGGCGAATTCGGCGGGCTTGCCCTTCAAAGTCTCAACCGGATATTCGTCCGGGAACGTGACCTTCAGCACCTTCTCGTCGCCGACCTTGGTGCCGACCAGCTGGTCTTCGAAGCCCGGGATCAACTGGCCCGACCCGATTTCGACCGCCATGTCCTCGCCCGTGCCGCCGTCGAAGGCGACGCCGTCGACGCTGCCGGCGAAGTCGATGATCACCTGGTCGCCGGTCGCAGCCTTCTTGGTCTTGGGCGCTTCCTCGAAGCGCTTCATCTGCGCCGCAAATTCTTCGATCTTCGCCATCACCGCCTTGTCGTCGGCGGGAACGGTCAGCCGCTCGAGCTTCAGCCCGTCGATCGACGGGGCTTCGATTTCGGGCAGCACTTCCAGGCTGACGGTCAGCTCGGCGTCCTTGCCGCGCTCATAACCTTCGTCCAGCGCGACACCGGGCTGCAATGCGGGGCGCAGCTTTTCCTTCGCCATCAGGTCGCGGACGCCCTGATCGATCGCCTTGTTCAGCGCGTCGGCGTTCAGCGCGTCGCCATGCATCTTGCGGATCAGGTTCGGCGGCACCTTGCCGGGGCGGAAGCCGGGCATGCGCACGGTCGGCGCGATCGCCTTCACTTCGTCGTCGACGCGCGCGTCGATGTCTTTCGCGGTGATGGTGACGCGATATTCGCGCTTCAGGCCTTCGTTCAGCGTTTCGACGGTCTTCATTGCCTTGGTCTTATCCTTGCTCAAAATCTCGTATCGAACCCCGCCATGATGACGAAGTTCCCCATTCCCGGCATCTGCTCGCAAAGGTGGTGCGGGCGAAGGGACTCGAACCCCCACATCTTGCGATACTGGTACCTAAAACCAGCGCGTCTACCAATTCCGCCACGCCCGCTGAGAGCTTTCGGCCGGGATGCACGGCGCCGCGCGCTGCCGCGCACGCCCGTGCGGGCCGCGCGGGGCTATAGCAGACGCATCGCCGAGGGCAAGGGCGCAAAGCCCCCTTTGCCTAAGCCCTTTCCGCCACCGGAACATGCGTAGCGCCCGTTCGTTGATTCGGCGAGGAGAATGACCATGACGAACGGCCCGGACCCGCTTCCCAAGCCCAAGCCCGACACGATCGAACCACAATCGCCCCCCGAACATCCGGCCCGCCCCGCGCCGCTCGAAGACCCCGCGGGCCAGCCGCAGGAAATTCCAGGCGCCCCCGGCGGCGGCGACTTCGACGCCCCCGGCCGCGGCCCCGCCGAGGTTCCGCCGCAGGAGATTTGAGGGGCGGCCAGTTCTCCCGCGTCCTCCATCGAGAAACGCCAAATCGGACCTAGTTTTCGCTCGCTTTTCGGCGGCCGCGCAAAAAGCGCTTGCAAAGATATAAGCACGAATTAGCAACCGGGTATCCGGTCCTTCGGGCCGGCGACGGGGGTCGCATAAATGCGTTTGGGGGGAGTGGCTGCCGGCATTTCGGCGGCCGTTTGCTGGAGTTTTGCGGGCGCCGCGAGCGCAGCCGAGCCTGTCGTCGCTGACGCGCCCGCCGTTCCCGCTGTCGAAGCGGACTCCATTCCAGCTGCCGCGATCCGTCCTGACGTTCCGACCATCGTCGCAACGCTCCCCGCGGGCACCGTGCTCTTCGTCATGCTCGACGCCGATCTGTCGACGATGACCGCAAAGCTCGGCGACCGCTTCCCGGTGGTGGTGGTCCATGATGTCATCGATCGGGATACGGTCGTCATCCCGAAGGGCGCACCCGGCTATGGCGAGGTCACTTTCACCACCAACAAGGGCGCGTTCGGCAAACCCGGCATCATCGGCATCACGCTCCGCCAGATGCAGATCGGCGACCGTCAGGTCGCGCTGAGCGGTCGGTACCGCGAGGAAGGTGCGAACAAGGATGGTGCCACCGCCGCGACGATGTTCGCGGTTGGCGTCTTCTCTGCCCTCATCAAGGGCAAGCCCGGCGTCATCCCGCGCGGCCGCGAGCTGAAAGCGCGCACCGGCGAGCCGATCGCCTTTACCGTCGGCGTCTCCGCCACCCCGCCCGCGCCGATCGCCGACACCGCCCTGCTGGTCGAGCCAGCGCCCGCCGCCGCACAGGTCCCGCCCACGGCCGCACCCGAACCACCCGCAGACATACCGACAACCGAAGCACCAACAGGAGGACAGCAATGAAGTTCACACCCGCCAAGGCCGGCCTGGCAATTTTCGCCGCGTCGTGCATCGCCGCCGCACCGGCGATCGCACAGGACAGCAGCGCGCCCGCCGAAGCCGCGCCCGTCGCCGAGGCGGCGAGCGTTGCTCCCGAGGCCGCTGCGCCCGCCGCCCCGCCGCCTGCGTGCGAGCTGCACATCTTCCCGACGCTGGAGGGTCAGGCGATGACCACCGGCTGGCTATCGGGCTTCGGCATCGTCGGCGCGGTCGCCGACGCCGCGTCGAACAAGAACCGCAACATCAGCGACGCCGATTACCTCAAGGACGCGCTCGGCCCGCAGATGCAGATCGACGCGCTCAATTCGATCAACGTCGTCGAGGCGCTCAAGCTGCCGCCGTCGCAGGTCATCTTCGAAACGCCGATCGCCGACCGCAAGATCACGACCAAGGCCGCAACGCGCCTCAGCACGTCGAAGGCGCCCTGCTATGTCGAGCTGGTGATCACCCAGAATTTCTACACCAAGAAGGCGATCTACGGCCGTTCGCTCAACAACCGTTTCATCGTCAAGGACTTCCGCACCGGCAAGGACAAGGCGGCGCTGGTCAAGGGCCGCGGCGGCAACGGCCTGTCGCACTTCCCGCCGAAGACCACCGACGAGACCGAGGCGGCCGAGACCGAGCTGCGCGAAGTGTTCGTCAAGAACTTCATCGAATTCGCCAAGGGCGTGAAATAAGCCCCACGCCGCGGGGCGGCTCGCCCGCCCCGCCGCTGCCTCTTCGATGGAGTCCTTCGTGCGCGCCCTGACCACCTTTCTCCTCGCCGCATCGCTGATTCCGGCCGCGGCGCTCGCCAAGCCGAAGGAACCCGACGCCCCCGCCACCATCGCCGCGCGCGAGCGGCAGGCGCCCGGCGGACGCGAGGCGATGGTCGGCCTCGCCCAGACCGAGATCGAGGTCAGCATCGACGTCGGCCGCGTCGCGGCCTCGACCGGCGGCGACCTGATCGGCGCGCTGATCATCTCGGGCATGGACGACAAGCGCGCGCGGCTGCAGGATTCGGCGACCGGGCGCGCCGAGGCGGCGGTCGCGCCGCTGCGCGATGCGCTGCAGGGCTACAATGTCGACGCCCTCGCGCTTGCGGCGACCAAGGCCGCCCTCGAAAAGCCCGACTGGTTCGGCCTGCAGACGATCGCGCCGACCAAGGATGTGTCGCCCGGCGCGCGGCGCAGCTTCGCCGCCAATGCCGCGACGCCGCAGGCTGCGTTCGTCAGCTATCATTATGCGCTGTCGCCCGACTTCACCCAGATCCGCGTTACCGCCGACATCCGGATCGAGCACAAGGCCGCACCGAAGGGCGGCGTGTCGCCGCTCTTTTATCGCCAGACGGTGACCAGCGTCGTCCAACTGGCCAGGCGCAGCTACGATCACCGCGAGAATGTTGCGCTGTGGAGCGCCGACGGCGGCAAGCTCGCCAAGGCGGCACTGACCGCCGGCTTTGCCGAGATCGAACGGTTGATCCCTTACGCGCTCGACCTCGGCCCCGCCGACATCAAGGCCTTTACCGCCAAGGACCGCGAAAAGGGCTTCGGCGCCGGCCTCTATGGCCCGCTCGTCGCGCGCGACGCCGACAATCCGGAGAATCTGACGATCTGGACCAAGGACGGCCTCGTCCACATCCGCACGCTGCCGGTCGGCTAGGATCCAGCACCCGACGTCAGGCCCCGCTCTTGTCGTTCAATTTCCCGCAATGATCCGATCGCGCTGATAGCCGATCACGCCCGGGATCGCGGTGATCCGGTCGACGCCGACGCCGAAATAATTGGGAAACGGCCCTGCGGCGCGCATCTGCGCGGGCACGATCTTGTACGACGCCAGCCGCGGGTCGATACTCGCGCCGGCGCGCGGCAGCTCCCAACTGACCGCATTCATTTCGGGCGGCAGGTCGAGGTCGGTTTTGGGAACCGGCCGCCCCTCGGCCTTCGCCTTCGCGCGCTCGTCCATCCAGTTCAGCCGCATCATCCCGGCATGGACGATCGTCTTTTCGGGCACCTCGAACTCAATCGACCCCATGCACATGCAGGTGCCGCCCGCGCCGTTGGCGTTGAAGATGATCGGGCCATAAAAGACATATCGTCCAGGCTTCACCTTGTGGACAAAGGTCGAGCGGCCATCCTTCTTTGCAAAGCGCTCGAACGGACCGACCTGCACCATATTCTCGCGGTCGATCGGTGCGAAGGCCAGATTGGCGTCGGTCGGCTCGACGGGCTCGACCGGCCGCTTCTTGGGCCGCTGCCCATCCCTGGCCCTGTCCCAGGCCGCAACATTACCGGCCCAGTCCTTGTGCCGCCGCTCCCATTTCTCGCGCGCCTTGACCAGAGCCTCGCCGCGGCGGCGCACATAGTCGGCGCGGTCCGCGTCCGTCGGGCGCCGCAGCAAGGTCAGCCCAAAGGAAAACATCGAGCTATCGGAATTGGTCTGCAGGATGACATAGCTCGCGTTCGGATCGAGCGCGATCACCTGCTTGTCGCCGACGGGCGCATAGTCGTCGCCGTCGGCGCCGGCCGCCGCGGCGGGAAGCACAGCGGCGAACAGCGCGAGCGCAGACAGCCAGGGCCGCATGATCATCGCCCCAGCGCCGCGGTTGCCGGGCGCGGTCCCGATGCGACACGCGCCTGCTGTTTCAGAAACGCCTGCCGCGCCTCCTCGGGCAGGCCGCCGAAACCCTCTTCGAAATTGAACGTCTGCCACATATCCTTGGGCAGGCCGAAGCGGTCATAGCCCTTGTGGAACATACAGCGGCGCATGTTCACGCGGCGCATCGCGCGCAGCTGCGCCGAGCCGACGATCGCGGCGATCATCACGTTCGCAAGCGCGCCGCCGATCAGTCCGGGCGCCGTGCTGTTATAGGGATAGGGCACATCGCTGTTGCCGAAAGGGCTCGCCAGCCCGCGCGACAGGCCGTCGCACTCGCGAAGGTCAGCCAGCGCCTCTGCAAAACTCGTGTCGGCGCGGTTGAAATAATAATATTTGTCGAAGTCCTTCTCCCATTTGGGGTCGGGCGTGAAGGCCAGCACGGGCATCGGGATCGTGGCGGGGTCGATCGCCTCGTCGGTGGGGGGCAGCACCACCGTGGCGGTCACGTCTTCGCCATCGCTGACCGCATCGTTCGCCTCCTGCGCCGCGCTCGGCGCCGCTGCCAGCGCCAGCGCCCCGACCAGCGCCGCGCGCGTCAAGGCTCCCGCTCTCCGATGCCGCATCCCCGCTCTCCCCCGACTCATACGCAGGAGATTAAGCGGCGCAACGCGTTAGGCCAGCGCCTTTTTCAGCAGCTCGTTCACCACCTGCGGGTTCGCCTTGCCCTGCATCGCCTTCATCGTCTGGCCGACGAAGAAGCCGAACAGCGCTTCCTTGCCGCCCTTATACTGCTCGACCTTGTCGGCGTTGGCGGCCAGGATCTTGGCGATTTCGGCCTCGATCGCGCCGGTATCGCTGGTCTGCTTGAGGCCATCGCGCTCGACGATCACGCCCGCCGCGTCGCCGCTCTCCAGCATCTTCTCGAACACCTGCTTGGCGATCGTGCCGGAAATCGTGCCGTCGGCGACCAGCCCAAGCAATTCGGCCGCCTGCGCCGGACTGACCGGCGATTCGGTAATGTCCTTGCCGAGGCGGTTGAGCGCGCCGAACAGCTCGCTCGTCACCCAGTTCGCAGCCGCCACCGGCTTCGCGCCCGCTTCGAGCAACGCATCGAACCAGCGCGCCGCCTCGACCTCGGCGGTCAGCACATCGGCGTTATAGGCGCTGATGCCCGCCGCCAGATAGCGCGCACGCTTGGCGTCGGGCAGTTCGGGCAGGCTCGCGCGGCACTCGGCCAGAAACGCCTCGTCGAGTTCGAGCGGCAACAGGTCGGGATCGGGGAAGTAGCGATAATCATGCGCGTCTTCCTTCGAGCGCATCGAGCGCGTCTCGTTGCGGTCTGGATCGTAGAGCCGCGTTTCCTGCACCACCGTGCCGCCACTTTCGATCAGCGCAACCTGGCGCTTCGCCTCGCCCTCGATCACCGCCATCACGAAGCGCACCGAATTGACATTCTTCGTCTCGGTGCGCGTCCCGAATTCGTCGCCGGGTCGCCGCACGCTGACGTTGACGTCGGCGCGCATCGAGCCTTCTTCCATATTGCCATCGCACGATCCGACATAGCGCAGGATCGAGCGCAGCTTGCGGACATAGGCGCCGGCCTCGGCGGGCGAGCGCATGTCGGGGCGCGAGACGATCTCCATCAGCGCGACCCCCGAGCGGTTGAGGTCGACGTAGGACATCGTCGGATGCTGGTCGTGCATCAGCTTGCCAGCGTCCTGCTCGACATGGATGCGCTCGATCCCGATCACCTTGTCGGCCGGGATGCCGGCTTTCTCGTCAGCTGCGATCGTCAGCGAACCTTCGCCGACAAGCGGATGATAAAGCTGCGAAATCTGATAGCCCTGCGGCAGGTCGGCGTAGAAATAATTCTTGCGGTCGAACCGCGACCATGTGTTGATCTGCGCCTCGATCGCCATGCCGGTGCGCACCGCCTGGCGGATGCACTCGCGGTTCGGCACCGGCAGCATCCCCGGCATCGCGGCGTCGACAAGCGACACCTGCGTGTTCGGCTCGGCCCCGAACGCCGTCGCGGCGCCCGAGAACAGCTTGGCGTTGGAGGTGACCTGCGCATGGACCTCGAGGCCGATCACGACCTCCCACTCGCCGGTTTCGCCTTTGATGCGATAATCAGACATATCAAATCCTTAGTGTGTCCCCGCGAAGGCGGGGACCCATCTCTCACCGCCTCCAACCAGAACCATCCGGAGATGGACCCCAGCCTTCGCGGGGGAACACCTCATTAATTCACCACCACTTCTCCGCCCGCGCCGTAAACCCGGCGCGTTCCTCGATCGCCAGACCCGCGTTCAGCACACCCTGCTCGTCGAAGGCCTTGCCGATGATCTGCAACCCCAGCGGCAGCCCGTCGCGGTTCAGCGCCGCGGGAACCGACATCGCTGGCAGCCCCGCGAGGCTCGCGGGGACCGCGAACACGTCGTTGAGGTACATCGCCAGCGGATCGGCCATCTTCTCGCCGAGCCCAAACGCCGCCGACGGCGCGGTCGGCGCTAGGATTACGTCGCACGACGCAAAAGCCTGTTCGAAATCGCGCGCGATCAGCGTCCGCACCTTCTGCGCCTGCGTATAATAGGCGTCGTAGAAGCCCGCCGACAGCACATAGGTGCCGATCATGATGCGGCGCTTGACCTCCGCCCCGAAACCGTCGGCGCGCGTCGCGGCGTACATGTCCTGCAACCCCGCGCCCTGCGGCAGGTCGCGGAGGCCGTAACGCACCCCGTCATAGCGCGCGAGGTTCGACGACGCCTCGGCGGGCGCGATGATATAGTAGGTCGGCAGCGCATATTTGGTGTGCGGCAGGCTGATCTCGACGACCTCGGCCCCCGCATCCTTCAGCATCGCAATGCCGGCATCCCACATCGCGTCGATCTCGGGATCGATGCCCTCCAAGCGATATTCTTTGGGAATACCGACCGTCTTGCCCTTGAGATCGCTCGACAAAGCCGCTTCCCAATTCGGCACGGGCAGGTCGAGGCTGGTCGCGTCCTTCGGATCGAAACCCGCCATATTCTCGAGCATGATCGCGCAGTCCTTGACGTCGCGCGCCATCGGCCCCGCCTGGTCGAGCGAGCTCGCGAACGCCACGATGCCCCAGCGCGAGCAGCGGCCATAGGTCGGCTTGATCCCCGAAATGCCGGTGAAGGCCGCGGGCTGGCGGATCGAGCCGCCGGTGTCGGTCCCCGTCGCCGCGGGGCACAGCCGCGCCGCGATTGCGGTCGATGACCCGCCCGACGAACCGCCCGGCGCGAGCGCGGCATTGCCGCCATCCTTGCGCCGCCACGGGCTGATCACATTGCCGAAGTAGGAGGTCTCGTTCGACGAACCCATCGCGAACTGGTCGAGGTTCAGCTTGCCGAGCATCCCCGCGCCCGCGTCCCACAGCTTCTGCGAAACCGTGGACTCGTACCGCGGCACGAAACCCTCGAGCATATGGCTCGCCGCGGTCGTCTGGACGCCGTTCGTCGCGAACAGATCCTTCATCCCGATCGGCACGCCCGACAGCGGCTTCAGCGTTCCCGCCGCGCGGTCGGCATCGGCCTGTCTGGCCGCCGCCAGCGCATGCTCGGGCGTCTCGACGATGAACGCATTGAGCGCCTTCGCGCCCGCGACATTGGTATTGAACGCCTCCGCCACTTCGACAGCGGAAAAATCGCCCGCGCGGTGCCCGTCGCGGATCTGCGCTACCGTTAGATTCGTAAGATCAGTCATGTCCAAAATCCGTTCGCCCTGAGCTTGTCGAAGGGCTGTTCTTGTCTTTGAGCGTTGAAGAAGGACGGTCCTTCGACAAGCTCAGGACAAACGGGGAGAGTGTGGCGCGGGCCATCATTCGATCACCTTCGGCACCCCAAAGAAGCCGTGCATCGCCGCCGGCGCATTCGCCAGAATATCGTCGCGGCGGTTGCCGCCGGTCAGCGGGTCAGCGTCGACGACATCGTCGCGCAGCCGCAGCTTGTTCGGGATCACCGCGGTCATCGGCTCGACCCCGGTCACATCGACTTCGCCGAGTTGCTCGACCCAGCCCAAGATGCCGTTGAGTTCGCCTTCCATCGCGGCGGCTTCGGCATCGCTGATCGCGATACGCGCCAGCGACGCTATTTTCCTGACTGTTGCCTGATCGATTGCCATTGGTGTCGCCTTATCGGGAGAAGCTGGGCCGCTAGCATCACCGCCGGATCGCTTCAACCATCATCCTCCCAGTGGCTAAGCGCAGTGCCAATGTGACCGCGCCTGGACGACATGGTGGAAGAGAGGCGAGGATCCCATCACGCGCCATTTGAAGCGTCCGGCATGACCGGCTAGAGAGCCTGAAAATCCTCTCCCCCCACTGGAGCCCCAATGGCCCGCAAATTTCTTTACCTGATTGCCGCGATCATCATCCTCATCCTCGGCTTCGGCATCGCCTATCAGCTCAATCCCGGCTGGTTCGGCCGCGTCGCCTTCGTGCCGTCGAGCGAGTTCGTCGAGCAGAAGGCGGCCGCACCCAACGCCTATGACGATCCGAAAATGTGGTTCGCGCGGCCGGGCCTCGAAAACGACCCGTCCGCCTGGCGCCCGCCCGCGGATGGCGCGGAAGCGGCCAAGGCAAGCGACAAGCTGATCCCGCCCGCCAAAGCCGCAACCCCCGCCGAAGCCGCCGAAGAGGCTGCGCCCAGGGGCGACGCCGCGATCTTCTTCGTCCACCCGACCAGCTACTACAGCAAGGCGAGCTGGAACGCCCCGCTGGACGACGCCGACGCCAATTACCGCGCCACGCTGTTCATGCAGGGCATGGCGAGCGCGTTCGGCGACGCGGGCGAGGTCTGGGCGCCCCGCTATCGCCAGGCCACCTTGGGGGCCTTCCTCGCCACCGACCGCGTCACCGCGGGCAAGGCGATCGACGCCGCCTACCGCGACGTCGAGCAAGCCTTCGACGCTTTCCTCGCATCGATCCCGAAGAACCAGCCGATCATCCTCGCGGGCCACAGCCAGGGTGCGCTGCACCTCACCACCCTGCTCAAGAACCGCATCGCCGGCACGCCGCTCGCCAAGCGGATCGTCGCCGCTTACGTCATCGGCTGGCCGATCAGCGTCGACACCGACCTCGCCGGCCTTGGCCTCCCCGCGTGCGAAACGCCCGAGCAGAAAGGCTGCATCCTCAGCTGGGCGACCTTCGCCGAACCCGCCGATCCGGTCATGGTGCTCGACGCCTATGACGGCACGATCGGCTTCGACGGCCGCCCGCGCGCCGGCACGCGGATGCTCTGCACCAATCCGCTCACCGGCATTCCCGACACCGCCGCCGATGCGAAAGCGAATATCGGCACGCTGAAACCCAGCGAAGGCTTCAAGGCGGGCAATCTGGTCGCGGGCAGGATCGGCGCCAAATGCGACGACACGCGCGGCCTGCTGATGATCGGCGATGCCGAGATCGCGAAGGATTATGCGCCGAGCTACGTCCTGCCCGGCAATAATTATCATGTGTTCGACATCACCCTGTTCTGGGCGAATGTCCGCGCCGACGTGCTGCGCCGCCTCGCGACCTACGAAGGCAAGCCCTCGCCGGTCGCGCCCGCGGCGGCGCCGCTGCCGGCGCCAGCGACCGCGACGTCCGCATCGGAGAAAGCAAAATCCTAAGTCCGTTCGCGTCGAGCGAAGTCGAAACACCCCCAGGGCATGCAAATCCGATGGGCATCTCGACTTCGCTCGATGCGAACGGGTATGGCGGTCGCCATATGATCACCACCGCCGCCCCCGATTTCGCCGCCCAGGTCCCGAACGGCGGCCGCCTGATGGGGCTCGACGTCGGCACCAAGACCATCGGTGTCGCCTTCTGCGACGTAAACTGGTCCTTCGCGACCCCCGACAAGACGATCGTCCGCAAGAAATTCTCGGCCGACCTCGAGACGCTGAAAGCGCTGATCGCGCAGCACAACATCGTCGGCCTCGTCGTCGGCCTGCCGCTCAACATGGACGGCACCGACAGCCCGCGCACCCAGAGCACCCGCGCCTTTGCGCGCAACCTCGCGCCGCTCGCCCTCCCCCTCCTCCTCTGGGACGAACGCTGGTCGACCGCCGCGGTCGAACGCGCGATGATCGCCGCCGACGTCAGCCGGGCAAAAAGGGCGGAACGCGTCGACAGCGCGGCGGCGGCCTTTATCCTGCAGGGCGCGATCGACGCGCTGACGCGCTGAGGCGGGGGATTGCGCTTGGAAAGCCTCATCCTCTGCTGGCTCATCGCCGTGAATCTGCTCGCATTCGTCGAGATGGTGCAAGACAAGCGCCATGCTGAAGCGGGGATGCGCCGTACACCCGAGTCCCGGCTGCTTCTCCTGGCCTTTCTCGGCGGCGCGCTGGGGATCGTTACCGCCGCGCGGTTCGCGCGCCACAAGACCCGCAAGCAGCCCTTTATGACCTGGATGCTGATCTGGCTCTGGCTCGACATCCTATTGCTTGTGCTCTGGTGGCTCGGAATATTGGAGCCATGGCTCGCCTCGGCGCTTGCCTATTTGCGCGCCGCCACCTAAACGCTCGGCTTTAATGACAACCTCCACTACCCGACCCGCCAGCGACTATCCGCCCGGCGGCGATGCCTTTCGCCATCGCCACCTGATCGGCATCGCCCAGCTCACACCGTGGGAGATTTCCTACGTCCTCGACGCCGCCGAGGAATGGGTCGATATGAACCGCAGCGGCGCGGCAAAGCACGACGACCGGCTTGCGGGCCTCACCATCATCAACGCCTTTTTCGAGAATTCGACACGCACTTTGCTGTCGTTCGAAATCGCGGGCAAGCGGCTCGGCGCCGACGTCGTCAACATGCACGCCGCGCAATCGAGCGTGAAGAAGGGCGAGACGCTGATCGACACCGCGATGACGCTGAACGCGATGCGCGCCGACGCGATCGTCATCCGCCATGCGAGTTCGGGCGCGGTCCAGCTGATCGCCGACAAGGTCGACTGCCCCGTCCTCAACGCGGGCGACGGTCGCCACGAACATCCGACGCAGGCGCTGCTCGACGCGCTGACCATCCGCCGCCGCCTCGGCAAGGTCGAGGGGCTGACCATCGCGATCTGCGGCGACGTGCTGCACAGCCGCGTCGCCCGCTCGAACATCCTCGCGCTCACCCTGCTCGGCAACGAGGTGCGCGTCGTCGCGCCGCCGACGCTGACCCCGCCCGCGATCGACCGCATGCATGTGACGACCTTCACCGACATGGACGAGGGGCTGAAAGACGCCGACGTCGTGATGATGCTCCGCCTGCAGAACGAGCGCATGGACGGCGCCTATCTGCCCAGCGCGCGCGAATATCACGCGCTCTATGGCCTCACGCCAAAGCGCCTCGAAAAAGCGAAGCCCGATGCGATCGTCATGCACCCCGGTCCCATGAACCGCGGGGTCGAGATCGACAGCAGCATCGCCGACCACCCCACCCGCTCGACGATCACCGAACAGGTCGAAATGGGCGTCGCGGTGCGCATGGCCTGTCTCGACATATTGACCCGCCGCAAGCGGGGGGTCGTCGGATGGAACTGAAACCGCTCCACATCGTCGGCGCCCTGCTCATCGACGGCGACACCCCGCGACCCGGCAGCCTGCTGATCGTCGATGGCCGCATCGCCGCGATCGATCCGACCGAGCTTCCCGACGGCACCGAAACCGTCGACGCCAAGGGCCAGTGGCTCGCCCCCGGCATCATCGACCTCGGCGTCTTCGCAACCGACAAGCCCGCCTTTCACTTCGGCGGCATCACGCGCGCGGCTTTGATGCCCGACAACGGCCCGCTCGACGGCGCCGGGCTCGTCGAACGCGCCGCGAAAGCCGGCAAGCCCGATCTATGGGTCCACCCCCTCGCCGCCGCCACCAAAGGCCTCGCGGGCAAGGAACTCGCCGAAATCGGCCTGATGAAACAGGCGGGCGCGCGCGCCATCGCAACCGGCCGCGGCCGCATCGCCGACGCAGGCGTCATGCGCCGCGTGCTGAGCTACGCCGCCTCGCTCGGCCTCGTCACGATCATCCATGCCGAGGACGAGGGCCTCACCGCAGGCGCGGTCGCCACCGACGGCGAGATGGCGACGCGCCTCGGCCTCCCCTCCGCCCCGGCGATCGCCGAGGCGATGGCGATCGCGCGCGACCTCGCGCTCGTCGAGGAAACCGGCGCGCCCGTGCATTTCCGCCAGGTCACGACCGCGCGCGGGCTCGACCTGATCCGCGCCGCCAAGGCCAAGGGGCTGCCCGTCCTCTGCGGCATCACCCCCGCGCATCTCTTCCTGTCGGACACTGCGATCGGCGATTTCCGCACCTTCGCGCGCCTCTCACCGCCGCTGCGCAGCGAGGACGACCGCCACGCGTGCCTCGCCGCGATCGCCGACGGCACGATCGACATCCTGTCCTCGGGCCACGATCCACGCGGTCCCGAGGACAAGCGCCTGCCCTTTGCCGAGGCGCAGCCCGGCATGGCGGGCGCCGAAACCCTGCTCGCGATGGGTCTCCAGCTCGTCCGCGACGGCCATGTCACCCCCGCCCGCCTCTTCGACCTGCTCGCAGGCACGCCCGCCGCCCTGCTCGGCGTCGACGCCGGAAAGCTGGCGGTCGGCAAGGAAGCCGACCTGATCCTGGTCGATGCCGATGCCCCGTGGCAGGTCGACGCCAAGAAAATGGCCGCCTACGCGGGCAACACCCCCTTCGACGGCATGCCCGTCCAGGGCCGCGCGACGGCTGTGTGGAAGGGCGGCTCGCGGATTCGGTGACGAGGATGAGCGTCAGTTTTGGGGTGGGGAGCGGTCGTTAAATTCTCGTCATGCTGAACTTGTTTCAGCATCCATGGTCTGAGCTCGAATGAAATGCCGCGCCGAAGGAAACGGCAGACCATGGATCCTGAAACAAGTTCAGGATGACGAAGCTATAAATGTCGTGTTCCGGTCGATTCCGGTCACCTCTCTTTTCCGTTCGTGTCGAGCGAAGTCGAGACACCCATCGACCTTGCGCCACGCCGAGGGGCATCTCGACTTCCGGCGCAGCCGGAAGTTTATCCTGAGCGCCCACCAAGGCAGTCGAAGGGCTCGATGCGAACGGCGGTAGGTTAGGCAGCTTTCGGCCGTTTCCAGCCGAAACTCCGCCCCCGCCAAAAAAGAAGCCCGCCGGAGAACCGGCGGACTTCGAGAAACAGGGTGCTTATGGTGGACCACCCTGTGCTTGGGTCGCACGCGGGGAATGGCCGATTCGGCGCGGCATTGCGCTACCCGTTCGGGTAGCATAGGTGAATTTTTCGTCGCATCCGGCCTTGGCAGCACGGGTTTTGCTCCTCTAACAACAGGATAGCTGCCTTTCCTTTCGACCAGGGGATATGCGTGCCGACCGATCCCGTTCCTGCCCTGTCCCCTGCGCCCGACACGTCGGCCGAATGGGACGTGCTCAATGACCTGATTGGGCAAATCTACGAGACGGTGCTGCATCCCGAACGCTGGAACGAAACGCTCGGCAACATCACCGCCGCGCTGGGGCCGCTTCGCTGGGAATCCTCCTTCATCCTGTGGGAGGGCAACAGTCCGCCCCGCGCGCGCTTCGTAGCCGCCTCGGGCCTCGCGGCGGGGCTGCAGGAAATCTACACCGGCGTCTATGCGGGCAACCACCCCTGGTCGCGCAAGTTCATGCGCTATGCGAACGGCAGCGTCGTCGACAGCTACGACATCATGGCCCGCGACGAGTTCTGGGAAACCGAATTCTTCCGCAATTTCCTGAAACCCTATGGCATCGACCGGCTTGTCGGCGTGCTGCTCGACCGGCGCGGCGGCGAGCGGCTGGGGTTGATGATGCCCGGTCCCGGCGACCGCGACACCGAAGGCCTGAAGCGCGGGCTCCGCGTCCTCGCTCCGCATATCCAGCGCGCCCTCCGCCTCAGCGACCGCATCGCCGCGCTCGAGCTCGCCGCGGGCGCTGCCCGTAGCGCCGCCGACGCCGCGCCTTTCGCGATCTTCAGCCTCGACGACCAGTGCGGCATCCTCGCCGCGAACAACCGCGCCGCGCGGTACGAGGAGGCAGGCTTCGTCCGCTTCGCCGGCGATCGCCTGACCTTCACCCATGCCGCGAGCCAGAAGAAGCTGGTCGATCTGGCCCGCGGCATCGATGCCGCGGGCATCGCCTTTCAGGCGGTCAACGCCGCCGGCGTCGAATGCCCCGTCCTCGCCGCGCGCATCCCGCGCCAGACCGCGCCCCAGATCGGCGGCATCGCGCTCGGCGCATCGCTGATCGTGACGATGGGCAGCGCCGTCGGCGAGACCCCGGTGGTCGAGATCGACCGCGTCGCGCAATGGTACGGGCTGACCCCGACCGAGGCGCGCCTCGCGGTCTGGCTCGCAGGCGGCAAGTCGCTGCAGGACTATGCCGCGCTCCGCGCCGTCAGTCTCAACGCCGCGCGCTTCATCCTGAAAGGCATCTTCCGCAAGACCGGCGCAACCAGCCAGGCGCAGCTCGTCGCCATCCTCGCGCGGCTGCCGAGCCTCCACGATGGAGGCAAATGATCTTTCCGGGACGGATAGGAGTCGCTAAGCTCCGGTTTCCACAGAAGGAAACCGGCCGATGCTCTCCCCCCGCCTGTTGCTCGCCGCCGCCGCGCTGGTCGCCTCGACGCCGGCCGCAATGGCCCAGCCCGCGCCCGACCCCACGATTCATTCGCCCGATGACATCATCGTCGAGGGCGAGCGGCTGACGCGCGAGGAGGCGAAAAAGCGCGCCAGCGCCTTCGTCCGTACGCTCGGCGTCGCGCCGGGCATTTATGCCCAGGACAGCGTCGCGCGCTGGAAGATCAAGCTCTGCCCGCGCGCGCTCGGACTCTCGGACGAGCATGCCGCGCTCGTCGAAGGCTGGTTCCGCGATACCGCGCGCGGCGCCGGTGCGCCGGTCGCCAATGGCAAGTGCGACACCAACGTGCTCCTCCTCTTCGTCGACGACGGAGCGAATTTCATCAAATTGTTCAAGACGCGCTATCCCGGCCAGTTCGCCGACATGAGCGGGCCGGACATCCGCGACCTCGTCGAACTCGAAAAACCGGTGCGCTGGTGGTATTCGGTCCGCCGCACGGGCGGAGGGCTCAGCCTGATCGGGCCGCAGACCCTCCGCAGCATCGAGGGCGCGACGATCGTCATCGACGTCAACGATGCCGAGGGCGCGACCCTGCGCGCGGTGACCGACTATGCCGCCTTCGTCGCGCTGAGCGGCATCCGCATCCGCGCCGAAGCGCAGCCGCAGTCGATCCTCGGCCTGTTCGACGACCGCCAGGGCAGGCGCGAACTCACCCCATGGGACAAGCGCTTCCTGACCGAGCTTTACGCGATGCCGCACGAGCGCAAGGGGCGCTACCAGCGCGGCAGGCTCGTCGGCGCGCTGGTGAAGGCGGACGACGCGAAGTAGCGACGGAGTCGGCGCGGGGAGCGGACGCCGCGAGTCTGAAAAACGAGAAAGGGCGCGGCTCTGGTAGCCGCGCCCCTCCCCTATCCTCCCCTGCGGGAGGCCCCCAATCTTGTCTCAGCGCGACGCCAGGCGCACCGGCTTGCCCGGCTTCGACGCCGACGCCCACTGGATCGTCTCGCCGCCGCCCATCTGGCGGATGAAGCAGGTCTGGCCCTTGGCCTTCAGCTCGCCGCACAGTTTCGATGCGTCGGCGCGCGTCGCCAGGCCGTTGACGGTCAGGCGATAGAAGGTGCGACCGTTTACGACCGCCGAATGGCTCGACGCCGGGTAGCTGGCGAGCACGGCGCTCTTTTTCTTCAGCGTACCCCATTTTTCCTTGGCGATGCCCAGGCTGTCATAGGCGCCGAGCTGCACGGCCCAGCCGGTCGGCTTCTTGGCGTCGAACGCCATCGCCTTGGGCAGGATCTTCGTGGCCAGCTCCAGCGCCTGCTTCTGCGCCGGGCGGACGGTTTCGGCGCGCTCGCCCGACACGCGCGGCGCGGCGCGATAGGGTTTGGCGTCGGCCATGATGACGTCCGCCGGCTTCGACGCAGCCTTCGGCTGCGGCAGGTCGGTCACCGGCACGACACCATTCTCGTCGCGCTGCGGCATCGGCAGTTCGACGGTGCGGATCGGACTCGGCGTTGCCGAGGCGAGAACCGCGGCGGGCTTTTCTTCCGCGGGCGGCGGCGGGGCATAGGCCTCGACCGGCGCCGGATCGGCGCTGGCAAGCTGCATGGGCGCCTCGGCCGCGGCGAGCTGCGTGTCGCCGAAATTGCTGAGCGCCAGGCGCACCGGCATGCCCGCGTCCTCGCGCGCGGTCGTGCCGATCAGGCTTGCGACGCGCAGGCGCGAATCGGGCTGTTCGGCCAGCTTCGACCATTCGGCCATGCGCGATTCGATCTTCGCAGCCGACAAATCCTGCGATGCAAGCACGCGGGCCTGCGCCCAGCGGCCCGACAGCGCGAAGGCGAGCGCGAGATTCTGGCGCGTGCGCGCATCGGCGCCCGGCTGGCGCGCCGCCTCGGTCAGCACATAGATCGACGAATTGGTGTCGCCGGCCAGCGCCAGCGCCAGACCCAGGTCCGACGCCGGAATGACGTCGAAATTGCGCTTCAGCAGGTCGAGCGCTTCGGCGTTCTTGCCCTGGCCGATCTGCGCCAGCGTCAGCGCGATAATCGTGTTGCTGTCCTTTGCGCCGAGTTCGATCGCCTCGCCGAGCGCGCTCGATGCCGAGGCGAAGCGGCCGTCGTTCAGATAGGCCTGACCCAGCAGCGCGCGATAGCCGGCGTCGCGCGGCGAACCGGCAACCGCGGCTTCGGCCAGACCGACCGCCTTGCTGACCTTGCCTTCTTCCAGCGCGATGCGCGCCTTGTCGGCGGCCTTGGCGGCCGTTGCGGGGACGCCGGCGGCATCCGACGGCGCGTTCGCCATCTGGCCCATGCCGCTGCACCCGGTGGCCGCGGTCAGGACGAAGCCCGAAACGGCCAGTTTCATCAGCATCTTGCGGTTCATGTCAGGTCCCCCTTTTATCTTCAGCGTCGCGTCTGACGCGACGGACGGGCGGCCGGCAGGCGGCTCGCCATCGCGTCGATCTCGGGCAGCGACGACAGATATTCGTCGAGCAGGTCGGTCAGGATCACCTGCGAAGAGCGGTTGGTCACCGCGCTCGCAAGGCGCAGGCGCAGGTGGCGCTCCGCGTCGAGGCGCAGCGTGAAGGCCGCCTTTTCGCGGGCGCGCAGCGCACGCGGTTCGCGCTCCTTCTTCGGTGCCGGACGCGCTTCGACCTTACGGGCAACGGCGGCGACGCGATCGACCAGCGATTCCTGCTGGCGGACGATCTCGGGGATCGGCGCCTCGAAAGCCGGTGCGTCGAAATCTTGGGCGCCGTAATCGCCGCCGAGCAGATCGACCGGGGCATGGTTCGTTGCATCATAGCCGGCATCGAGGCCCGCTTCGTCGACCGCCTGCTCAGCCTGTTCGTTATGTGCCAGCACCGAACCGGCGAGGATCGGCTTCAGGTCGACGAGCGTCGCCGGTTCCGACTGGTCGGGATCGACGTCGTAGCCCATGTCGTTCCAGCCGAGGTCGTCATAGCCGCCGCTGTTGAGCGGCGCGGGGCCGCTGCCGAGCGGCGCGCGGCGCATCGCGGGACGCGCACCGCCCTTGCGGGCCAGAAGTCCTGCGCTCAGCGAAGCGAGGGGTTTGGGTTCGCCCATGGTGTCCGCTCCCCCGTTCACTGGCCAGCGATGCGGCGGCCGAAGCCACCACCCATCGGGCGAACGGTGCCGTAACCCGGCTGCGGCGGAACCGGCGAGCTGAACACGGTGCGGCGGAAATTCTTCTCGAGCCGGTCGTTCATATAGGTCCAGAGCTGGCGGATTTCTTCGGCCGATCGGCCGTTGGGATCGACTTCCATCACCGTGCGGCCGTCGATCATCGACGCGGCATAATCGGTGCGGTGGTGCAGCGTGACGGGGGCCACGGTGCCATGCTGCGACAGCGCGACCGCGGCCTCGCTGGTGATCTTGGCTTTGGGGGTCGCGGCGTTGACGACGAACACCAGCGGCTTGCCCGCGCGTTCGCACAGGTCGACGGTGGCGCCGACGGCGCGCAGGTCGTGCGGGCTCGGACGCGTCGGAACGACGATCAGCTCGGCGACCGAGATCACGCTCTGGATCGCCATGGTGATCGCCGGCGGCGTGTCGATGACGGCCAGCTTGAAGCCCTGCTGGCGCAGGATTTCCAGGTCGGAGGCCAGCCGCGCAACGGTCGTCTGCGCAAAGGCTGGAAGGTCCGTCTCGCGCTCGTTCCACCAGTCGGCGAGCGAGCCCTGCGGATCGATATCGATCAGGACGACGGGTCCTGCCCCGGCAAGCTGCGCCTGCACCGCAAGATGACCCGACAAGGTGGTTTTACCCGACCCGCCCTTTTGTGAAGCCAATGCCAAAACGCGCACTGCTATCCCCCTCGGAAGTCCAAAAATCGGGGAAGGGATGCCATGCGGGACGCTAAAATTGAGTTAACGATGATAAAAAGAAGGTGAACGACCTGCTCGCTCTTATGGTAAACACACCGTTAGCAATCTTCTGTACCAAGCCGGCACGGAATCGGTTTACCCGCAGAAGGTTGCTAACGCGCTGTTAGCCATTGCACACTACATCGCGTCCCGGGGACTGCGGCTGCACGGATTGGAACCGACGGGCAGCGTAAGTCATTGGAGAATCACATGCGCCCATTCCGCACCATCGCCGCTTTCGCGCTGCCGATCGCCGCCGCCCTGTCATTCGCGGCGCCCGCGCACGCCGACGTCAAGGACGGCGTCGATGCCTGGGAAGCCGGCGATTACCAGAAGGCGGTGGCCGAATGGCGCCCGCTCGCGGTCGCGGGCGATCCCGATGCGCAATTCAACCTGGGGCAGGCGTACAAGCTCGGCCGCGGCGTCCCGTCGGACCTGATGCAGGCCGAAAGCTGGTATCGCCGCGCCGCCAAACAGGGCCATCTCCAGGCCGAGGACAATCTCGGCCTGATCCTCTTCACCGCGAACAAGCGCGCCGAAGCCATGCCCTATATCCTCGCCTCGGCGGGCCGCGGCGAGCCGCGCGCCCAATATGTCCTCGGCACCGCGCACTTCAACGGCGACTTCGCCGACAAGGACTGGCCGCGCGCCTATGCGCTCACCAAGCGCGCCAGCGATGCCGGGCTCGAGATCGCCTCGGCGCGCCTCGCGCAGCTCGACCGGCTGATCCCGCTCGAACAGCGGCAAGCGGGGCTCGCCATGCTGCCCCAGATGGAAAGGGACGAGGGCCGTGCCCGTCTCGCCGCGGTCAACGCCGCCGCGCCCGAGCCCGCCAAGCCCGCGCCGTCGGCGATCAAGACCGCCAGCGTGCCGCCCTCGGCGCCCGGCGCCAGCTATACCCCGCCGCCGGTGATCAAGCCCGCGCCGGCCCCGGTCGCACCGAAACCGCAAAAGCCCGCCGCGATCGCCGCCGCCAGCGCCGCTGCCGAGGCGACCGCCGCCGCCGACGCCACCGTCGCCGCCGCTGCGGTCGGGAAGCCCGGCACCAGCTACGCCCCGCCGCCCGAAAGCAGCGCGCCGCCGGCGAAGAAGCCCGCGCCCGCACCGGTCAAGCCCAAGCCGCCCGTCGACGCCAGGCCCATCAAGGTCGCCGAAACGCCCGTGCCTGCGGACACGATAACCGGCACCAGCCCCTGGCGCGCCCAGTTCGGCGCCTTCGGCGTCGAGGCGAACGCCCGCGGCCTCTGGGCCTCGCTCGCCAAAAAATATCCCGCCGTCGCGGCGCGCCAGCCCGATTACGTCAAGGCGGGTACTGTCACGCGCCTTCAGACCGGCGGCTTTGCGAACAAGGGCCAGGCCGAAAACCTCTGCGCCACCGTCCGCAAGGGTGGTCAGGCGTGCATGGTGGTGGCGAAGTAGCGCGGCGCAGGGCTACGCAGGCCCCGACGGGCCCGGTCACCGCCACGCTATTCGGATCGGATCAGAAAATCCCCTGCCCGTCGGGCGTTTCGACCGAAGACGACGAATTTTTCCGCCCGATCGCGAAACGGATGGTCTCGACGCAGCCCGTCGATCCCTGCGCCGACGGCTCGGCGCTGGCATTTTGCAGGATCGCCAACGCCTGCTGGCCGAACTCGGCCGCCGGTTGCGCGGCGACGACCTTCGCATTGCCGACCGCGCCCCAGGGCGCGATGTCGTACGTCACGATCGCCCAGCCTTCGATCGAACGCCGCAACCAGGGATCGGGAAAGCGCAGGGCGAGCGGCTTCTGCCAGCGCGTCTGCTCGGCACAATTGCTTGCCGCCGGGCGGAAAGCCGTCTCCTGCGGCGTCGGCGGCGGCGCCAATGTTTCGGGCGCCTTCCAATAGGGATAGAGGCATCCCGTCCGCGCGCCCTGGGTAAATCGCGACTCGCCGACCGCCTTCCGGGCCGCCGAATCCAGCGCTGCGTTGCCCGTCCCCATCACGGTCCGCATCTTGACCGGCGTTCCATTTTCATCGGTGTCATACGTGACCAGCGACCAGTCCTTGACGCCCGGCGTGCCCTCGATGGTGCCGAAATCGGGAAAGGCGCGCAGCAGCGGCTGGGGAACGGGCGCGGTGGCGCAATCGCCCGTCCCTTTGATCCGGTCCCACCCGGCCTTGGGTAGCGGGCCCGATGTCGGCGTGATCGTATAGGACACAAGGTCTTCCACCGCCGCCGCGGTGAGCGATTTGACATCGGCCGTATAGGTGATGCGGCAATTCTTTCGCACGCCGGGCGCGAAGCGGCTCGCCGCAAGCGCCGGCGCCACATCGCCGCCAAAGCTCACGAAACCCTCACCTTCCCTCGTGATCGACAGCGGTCGGCCCGTCGCGTCGATTTCGAAAGCATAGGTCAGCGACGGCGGCGTTTTGGGCAAACCATAGCTGAGAGAGCCCCACGGCCGCCGCACCACGAGGTGGCCGACGGGCGTGCCGTCGCATTGCGCGGCGCCGGGCATCCAACCGAACAGCACGCGCTCCGCCCCCGCGCCCGGGGCCGCTGGCGGCGCCATGAAGACGGTGGTCGCCATTCCAAACAGGCTGGCGACGAAAGCGGATTTTAACATGGACAGACCCCGCGACGACGTTCGGACCGGGGAAGCCTAGCGCGTCGGTGGGGTCTTACAAGACTGAAAAGAAACGCGATTGGAACTTATTCGGCCTTGCTGTCACCTTCGCTCGCCAGCCGCTTGGCCAACAGGCCGCGCGACCGCTCGGCATAGGCGCGGCACGCCCCCGGCTTGTCGCCCACCCGCCCCGCGCCCGCATTGTCGGGATGCGCCGCGATCAGCACATCGCATGTCAGCGCCTCCATGACGCGATAGCTTGTCCCGAACCCCGCGACGAACGGCTTGCCCGCCGCGCTCGTATAGCGATAGCCGTCCGCCGACACGGGATTGAGGCTCGAGGCGAAGACGATCTGCTTGCAGATCTTGCCCTCGCACGCGTTCCAGCTCCAGCTCATGCTGCCCATCGTATGCCCCGGCGTCGCATGCGCGGTGATCGCCGCATCGCCCAGCCTCAGCACCTCGCCGTCCTTCATCACGCGCAGCCGCGTCACCTTGGGCCATGTGCCGCCATAGGCGAGCTGCGGGTCGTCCGCCGCCATCGCGCCCGCGCGCAGCCCCTCGGCGCCGCGCGCGCTCGCCACCACCGTGGCGCCGGTATCGCGCGCCAGCGCCGCGAACCCGCCCGCATGGTCGTAATGCGGTTCGGTGCTCAGAATAAATTTGATGTCTTTGGGGTTGAAGCCGAGCGCGCGGACATTGGCGAGGATCATCGGCGCCGCCTGCGGCAAGGCTCCGTCGATCAGCACCAGCCCCTTGCCCGTGTCGATCAGCGCGACGCTCAGCCCGCCGAAACCGACCAGATAGCTTTTGCCGAAGACCTTCTCGGGCGGCAGCGGCAACAGCCACTGCTTCGCGCGTTCGGCCGCCATCGGCCGCGTCAGCGGGTCGTCCGCCGGCGGCTGCGCCGCCCCCGCCGTGCTCATGATCCACACTGCCAATACCAAGGCTCGCATCATCGTCCGTCTCCCTTCGCGGACAGAAATGCCAAGCCGACCGCGCCCCGACAAAGCATCATTTCTCGACAAAGCCATGAGGATAATTGATGGATATTCTGCCTAACCGTCGTCTCGGCGAGCAAGGATCGACAGCCATGGACCGCGCCCAACTCCCCCTCAATGCTCTCCGCGCCTTCGAGGCCGCGGCGCGCCATCTCAATTTCACCCGTGCGGCGATCGAGCTTTGCGTCAGCCAGGGCGCGGTCAGCCATCAGGTCGCGCAGCTTGAGCGCCGCCTCGGCACGCGCCTCTTCCACCGCCTGCCGCGCGGCCTGGCGCTCACTGACGAGGGGCACGCGCTCGTCCCCGTCGTCGCCGACGCCTTCGACCGCGTCGCCGCGACGCTCGATCAGTATGCCGACGGCCGCTTCCGCGAAGCGCTCAAGGTCGGCGTCGTCGGCACCTTCGCGACCGGCTGGCTGCTGCCGCGCCTCGACGCCTTCGCCCGCGCGCACCCGTCGATCGACCTGCGCATCTCGACGAACAACAACCGCGTCGACCTGGCGGGCGAGGCGCTCGACTATGCGATCCGCTTCGGCGACGGCGCCTGGCACGGCACCCATGCCGAGCCCTTGCTCGCCGCGCCTCTGGCGCCGCTCTGCGCCCCCGCGACAGCGGCGCGGCTCGAAACCCCCGCCGACCTGATCCACGAGCCGTTGCTTCGCTCCTACCGCAGCGACGAATGGGCGCTCTGGTTCGCCGCCGCGGGCCTCCCCGCCCCGGTCCTGCGCGGCCCGGTCTTCGACAGCAGCGCGCTGATGGCGAGCGCCGCCGCCGCGGGCCACGGCATCGCGCTCGCCCCGCCCGCGATGTTCGCCCGCGAACTCGCCGCCGAACTCCTCGTCCAGCCCTTCGCCATCGCCATCGACGCCGGCCGCTATTGGCTCACCCGCCTGATGTCGCGCCCCGAAAGCGACGCGATGCTGCGCTTCAGGGCCTGGTTGAACGCCGAAATGGCAGCCGTGCCTGGCACGACATCGTCACATGAATCGGCGCGGCATACGTGATCGGAAAAACGAAAGGCCGGGTCGCGCGACCCGGCCTTTCATGACCTGGATGCTGCAGGTCGCACTCAAGCCAAGGCGAGCTTTTTCGAACGACGCCGGCGCGCCGCCGCCCCAATCGCCCCGAAACCGACGATCATCATCGCCCACGTGCCCGGTTCGGGCACCGCCCCTTCCGTGGAATAATTGATATTGTCGAACGCCAGATACTCCGAACTGCTCTGCAGTTGGCCGAAGCTGATCGAGGTCAGATTGCCCCAGTTCAAGGCATAGTTCTGGAAGCCACGGCCCACAGTCAGCGTGGTCGTCAGCGTCCCTCCGTCGGAAAGCGTACCGGTGACCAGCGTCGTATCGCTGGCCAAACCCGAATGATTAAACGGACCAAAGGCCAGATCAAGGGTCGACAGGCTGAAAATGCCGCCGCCCGTCAGAGCGAAACTGGTGGCGCCGTAGCCACTGGCCATCACCGTCGACGTAATCGGAGTCGGAAAATCGGCCGGGTTGGACGGGCTGTAATAGCAGGCCGCAAAACCATAGCTGTAGCTCATGCCCCCGCTGGCGCCGGAACCCGACAAATCGCACCGAAAGGCCGCTTGGTCTTCGAATGTGACGGTCGCCGCATTCGCGGTCGCGGGAATGGAGAGCGCGAGGGCGCCTAGGAATAAGCCAATTCGGCGCATAAATTTCCCCTGTTACGAAAACGCAATAATAACAACGATCGACCCGCGAATCTCTTAACCAAAAATTAACGAAACTTACAACTCGGCAGACGAGTTTAACACGCTGCCCGGATGGACATATGTCCCAATTCGGGACATTCGCGGCGATGGGGGGCCCTCTGCACCATCTCCTTGCCAGACGGGGTGGGACGGGTCGCCAATCCGCGGTTCGGCGCTCGCCATCTACGTCGCGCCCCGAAAGCGACGCGATGCTGCGCTTCAGGGCCTGGCTCGAAGCAGAATCAGCGAAGCCTTAGCCTCGCAAAATCTTCTCCATCGCCTTCCCTTTGGCGAGTTCGTCGATCAATTTGTCCAGATAGCGGATTTCGCGCATCAGCGGCTCTTCGATCGTCTCGACCCGAATGCCGCAGATCACCCCTGTGATCAGCCCGCGCGCCGGATTGAGCTTTGGCGCCTGCGCAAAGAAATCCTCGAAATTCGTCCCCTTGGCCAGCGCCTCCTCCAGCCCAGCCTGGTCATAGCCCGTCAGCCAACGGAAAATCTCGTCGACCTCGGCCTTGCTCCGCCCCTTCTTCGCCGCCTTGGCGATATAGTGCGGATAGACGCTCGCGACGCTCATCGTATAGATGCGGTGTTGGGCCATCGCGGCAAGATACTATCCCAACGCCCTTGAAATCCAGACATTTGCGCCCCATATCATCGTCATCGCCGGGCTTCGCTTTGCATGCCAGCGACTGAGAGACGATCGCGCTCCCGCAAAACGGGAGACGGACGTGGACATCAATCAACTTCTTTATCATCACCAGATGGCGCTGATGGCGGCCGGCCAGGCGCAGCGCGACGGCAACACGCTGCCCAATTTCGACCTTCCCCGCCACTATGCGAAGCGGATCGACGAATATCGCGAGGTCCGCGGCCTCAGCGGCGCGCTGGTCCTGCCCGCCGAGCCATTGCTGATGAACCTCGCCTTTGGTCCCGGACCGGCCGGAGGCGTCGCCCATGGCGCCTGACGGCCAACAGGCCGAGCCGTCGCTGGCCCGCCCGCGCTCCAACCTCTTTCGCCACAGGCGCAAAGGCCCGCCGCAGCCGCCGCAGGACGCGCGGCGACAGGGCGCGATCAGTACGCTCGCCTTTCAGCTGCTGGGCGGACGCGACCCCGCCTTGGACTTCCTCAACAGCGACAATGCCCTGCTCGGCGGCCGTCCCATCGCGATCGCGACGCAAAGCGAGTCGGGCTATGCCGCCGTCGAAAGGGAAATCCGGACACGCTCGGCCGCACAGGGCGCATGACGGGCCGTAGCGAGCAAAGCGGTCTTTCGCCAGTGACCGCAGCTCTGGGGTAGAAAGCGGGACCTTAGCTTGTCCGTCATCCCGGCGAAGGCCGGGATCTGGCCGGTGCGTAAATCCTCAAGGGTGAGATCCCGGCCTTCGCCGGGATGACGATGAAAGAAAAATCCTCCCTGTGCCGCAGGCATGGGGAGGTGGCAGCGCTGACGGAGGGGCCACGACGCTACGCCAACGCCCCTCCGTTAGCACTGCGCCCTGCCCTACCCCAGCACCCAGTTCCGCCGCGGATAGCCCTGCGCCCACAAGAGCGCGGTCAGGTCGTGGTGGCGGATCACTGCGTCGGCGGCTTCCGCCGCGGCGGCGTGCGGGTGATAGGCGATGCCAAGCCCCGCGCTCGTGATCATCGGAATGTCGTTCGCGCCGTCGCCGACCGCCAGCGTCTCGGCCAGCGGCAGCCCGTGCTTCGCGGCTTCGGCCTTCAGCGTCTCCAGCTTGGCGCCGGAATCGACGATCGGCTCGCCGACCTTGCCGGTCAGCTTGCCGTCCTCGATCAGCAGGCTGTTCGCGACGACCTTGTCGAAGCCGATCGCCTCGCCGACCGGCCCCGCGAAGGCGGTGAACCCGCCCGTCACCAGCACCGACCGGGCGCCATGCGCCTTCATCGTCTGCACCAGCGTGCGCGCGCCGCGGGTCAGCCTGACGCGCTCGTACCGGCATTCGGTCAGCACCCCCTCGGAAAGCCCGCTGAGCAGCGCGACGCGCTCGATCAGCGCGCCGCGGAAATCGATCTCGCCGCGCATCGCTTTCGCCGTGATCGCGGCCACCTCGTCCTTGATCCCGGCATAGTCGGCCAGCTCGTCGATGCATTCGACCGTGATCATCGTCGAATCCATGTCGGCGACGATCAGCTTCTTGGTGCGATCGCCCAGCGGCTGCACCACCACGTCGAGCGCGCCATGGTCCATCTGCGCCAGTTCCTTGCGCGCGCTGACCAGGCTGCCCTGAAAGACGATATCGGCCGCATCGCCGACGTCGAGCCAGTGCGGCGCACCGACATCATGCCCCGTCGCGGCCAGCCGGTCGATCCCCTCGCGAACCACCTCGTCGGTCAGCTTTCCGGCTGCTATCAGCGTCGCAACGAACATGGCGTCTCCTTCTGTCTCTTCTCGCGCAGGCCTGCCGCCTGTCGCGCTTATCGCCGGACCCACCGCCAGCGGCAAGAGCGCTTTGGCGGTCGCGCTCGCGCAATTGGCGGGCGATGCCGTCGTCGTCAACGCCGACGCGAGCCAGGTCTATGCCGACCTCGCCATCCTCTCGGCGCGCCCCTCGGCAGACGAGATGGCGGGCGTGCCCCACGCGCTTTTCGGCCACATCGACGGCGCGCAGGCGCATAACGCCGCGCGCTGGTCCGACGAGGCGCGCGGCGTCATCTCTCACGCGCACGCCGTGGGGAAGGTTCCGATCCTCGTCGGCGGCACCGGGCTGTACCTGCGCACCCTGCTTCATGGCATCGCCCCGGTGCCCGACATCGATCCGCAGGTTCGCGAGGCGGTGCGCGCGTTGCCCGTCGCGGACGCCCATGCCGCGCTCGCCAAAGCCGACCCCGCCGCCGCCGCGCGCCTGAGCCCCGCCGACACCACCCGCGTCGCCCGCGCGCTCGAGGTCGTCCGCTCGACCGGCCGGACCCTCGCCGAATGGCAGCAGGCGCGCGAGGGCGGCATCGCGGACGGCATCGCCCTCGCCCCGCTGATCCTGCTGCCGCCGCGCGACTGGCTGCGCGAGCGGTGCGACGCGCGGCTCGTCGGGATGTTCGACGGCGGCGCGGTCGAAGAGGTCGAGGCGCTGCTCGCCCGCCATCTCGACCCCGACCTTCCCGTCATGCGCGCGATCGGCGTGCCGCAGATCGCGGCCTGTCTGCGGGGCGAGCTCAGCCGCGCCGCAGCGCTCGACCAAGCGCAGGCCGCCACCCGCCAATATGCCAAGCGCCAATATACGTGGTTCCGCCACCAGCCGCCCGCCGACTGGCCGCGCCACGAAGAATCATTAAACAATGATTCTATAAAGGATTTTGCAATTAAATTACGTGATAAGCTGTTGACAGGATAGAATCATACACCTATTGCCCGCACCCTGTTGCAGCGCGCAAGCGCTGCCCTTTTTGTTTCTGGAAGGAGTTTCGTCGTGGCGGAAATGAGCGGTGCCGACATGGTGGTTCAGGCGCTGGTCGACCTCGGGGTCGATACGGTGTTCGGCTATCCGGGCGGCGCGGTGCTTCCGATCTATGACGCGCTCTACAAGCACCCGACGATCAAGCACATCCTCGTCCGCCACGAACAGGCGGCGACCCACGCGGCCGAAGGCTATGCGCGCTCGACCGGCAAGCCCGGCGTCGTGCTCGTCACCTCGGGCCCCGGCGCGACCAACGCCGTCACCGGCATCACCGACGCGCTGATGGACAGCATCCCGATGGTCGTGCTGACCGGGCAGGTCTCGACCGCGCTGATCGGGACCGACGCCTTTCAGGAATGCGACACCGTCGGCATCACCCGCCACTGCACCAAGCATAATTATCTGGTGATGGACCCCGAACGCTTGGGTCCGATCCTCCACGAGGCGTTCCACATCGCGACGCACGGCCGCCCCGGCCCGGTCGTCATCGACATCCCGAAGAATGTGCAGGTCGCGACGGGCGAATATATCGTCCCCGAAAAGATCCAGCACAAAAGCTATCGCCCGCAGGTCGAGCCCGACGCCGACGCGATCGCCGCGGCCATCGATCTGATCGCCGCGGCCGAGCGCCCGATCTTCTACACCGGCGGTGGCGTGATCAACGCCGGCCCCGACGCCAGCGCGGCCTTGCGCCAGCTCGTCTCGCTCACCGGCGCGCCCGTCACCTCGACGCTGATGGGCCTCGGCGCCTTTCCCGCCGACGATCCGAAATGGCTCGGCATGCTCGGCATGCACGGCACCTATGAAGCGAATATGGCGATGAACCGCGCCGACCTGATCATCGCGGTCGGCGCGCGCTTCGACGACCGCGTGACCGGCCGTCTCGACGCCTTCTCGCCCGATTCCAAGAAGATCCACATCGATATCGACCGCAGCTCGATCAACAAGATCGTCCCCGTCGACCTCGCGATCGTCGGCGACGCCGGCCGCGCGCTCGATGCGTTGATCGCGGCCTGGCAGGACAAGGGCCTCAAGGCGCGCGACTATGGCGAATGGTGGCGCCGCATCGACGGCTGGCGCGCGACGCGCTGCCTCGACTTCCCCGAAAAGAAGGACGCCGGCGCCGACATCATGCCGCAGCGCGCGGTGAAGGCGTTGTTCGACGCGACGCGCGGCCGCGACCCGATCATCACCACCGAGGTCGGCCAGCACCAGATGTGGGCCGCGCAGCATTTCGGCTTCTCGGCCCCCAACCGCTGGCTCACCTCAGGAGGCCTCGGCACTATGGGCTACGGCTTCCCCGCCGCCGTCGGCGCGCAGATCGCGCACCCGAACCGCCTCGTCATCTGCGTCGCCGGCGAGGCCAGCCTCCAGATGAACATTCAGGAGATGGGCACGGTCAGCCAGTACCGCCTGCCGGTGAAGATCTTCATCCTCAACAATGAATGGATGGGCATGGTCCGCCAGTGGCAGGAACTGACCTACGAGAGCCGCTATTCAAACAGCTATTCGGACAGCCTGCCCGATTTCGTGAAGCTCGCCGACGCCTATGGCTGGACGGGCCTCCGCATCGACAATCTGGGCCAGCTCGAGGACGGCATCCGGACGATGATCGAGACCCCGGGTCCGGTGATCGTCGACTGCCGCGTCGCCCAGCTCGCCAACTGCTTCCCGATGATCCCGAGCGGAGCCGCGCACACCGAAATGCTCCTCCAGCCGAGCGACGTCACCGGCACCATGGACGACGAAGCGAAAGCGCTGGTGTGATGATGGTAAGCACGAACAAAATCCTCCCCGCTCGCGGGGAGGTGGCAGCGCGAAGCGCTGACGGAGGGGGTGCGCGTCCTTACACGACGGCGGAGTGTAAGGCCGAGAGCCCCCTCCACCACCGCTTCGCGGCGGTCCCCCTCCCCACGAGCGGGGAGGAATTATGAAAATCAAAACCGAAGCGGGCGAGCGCCATGTGCTCGCCGTCACCGTCGACAACGAGGCGGGGATTCTCGCCAAGATCACCGGGCTGTTCTCGGCGCGCGGCTATAATATCGAAAGCCTGACCGTCGCCGACATCAGCGCCGACCATGCGCTCTCGCGCATCACCATCGTCACCAACGGCCCGCCGCCGGTGATCGACCAGATCATCGCGCAGCTCGACCGGCTCGTCCCCGTCCACTCGGTCACCGACCTTGCGGACGGCGGCGCGCATGTCGAGCGCGAGATCGCGCTCGTGAAAGTCGCGGGCACCGGCGACAAGCGCATCGAGGCGCTGCGCCTCGCCGACGTCTTCCGCGCCAAGGTCGTCGACACCACGCTGTCGAGCTTCATCTTCGAAATCACCGGAACGAGCGACAAGGTTGACCGCTTCATCGCGCTGATGCGCGAATGCGGGCTGGTCGAGGTCGGCCGCACCGGCGTCGTCGCCATCGGCCGCGGGTCGGAGGCGCTCTAGTTTCACTTTCGTGTTCCCCCGCGAAGGCGGGGGTCCAGTCAACGTCAAATGGGTCCCCGCCTTCGCGGGGACACACTATGGGGAAGAATGACATGCAGGTTTATTACGATCGCGACGCCGACCAGGATCTGATCAAGGGCAAGAAGGTCGCCGTCGTCGGCTACGGCAGCCAGGGCCACGCCCATGCGCAGAACATGCGCGACAGCGGCGTGCGCGAGGTCGCGATCGCGCTCCGCCCCGGCTCGGCGACCGCGAAAAAGGCCGAAGCCGCCGGCTTCAAGGTGCTCTCCAACAAGGAAGCCGCCGAATGGGCCGACGTCATCATGATCGCCGCCCCCGACGAGCATCAGGCGAAGATCTACGCCGACGACATCGGCCCGAACATGAAGCCCGGCGCCGCGCTCGCCTTCGCCCACGGCCTCAACATCCACTTCGGCCTCATCGAGGCGCGTGCAGACATCGACGTCTTCATGGTCGCGCCCAAGGGCCCCGGCCACACCGTGCGCAGCGAATATCAGAAGGGCGGCGGCGTCCCCTGCCTGATCGCGGTCGCACAGGAAGCCAATGGCAACAGCGGCAACGGCCACGCCAAGGCGCTCGCCCTTTCCTACGCCAGCGCCGTCGGCGGCGGCCGCAGCGGCATCATCGAGACGACCTTCAAGGAAGAGTGCGAAACCGACCTTTTCGGCGAACAGGCTGTGCTTTGCGGCGGCATCACCCACCTGATCCAGGCGGGCTTCGAAACGTTGGTCGAGGCGGGCTACGCCCCCGAGATGGCCTATTTCGAATGCCTCCACGAAACCAAGCTGATCGTCGATCTCCTCTATGAGGGCGGCATCGCCAACATGCGCTATTCGATCTCGAACACCGCCGAATATGGCGACATCAAGACCGGCCCGCGCATCATCACCGAAGAAACCAAGAAGGAAATGAAGCGCGTCCTCGCCGACATCCAGTCGGGCCGCTTCGTCAAGGACTTCGTCCTCGACAACCAGGCCGGCCAGCCCGAACTGAAAGCCAGCCGCAAGGCCGCCGCAGCGCACCCGATCGAACAGGTCGGCGGCGAACTGCGCGCGATGATGCCGTGGATCGCCAAGAACCAGCTGGTCGACAAGACCAAGAACTGACCCAACCCGATCCTCCCTGTGGCCGCAGGCCATGGGGAGGGGGACCGCGCCCGACGGGCGTGGTGGAGGGGCCGCGACGCCGGCACCAAAGCCCCTCCCTCAGCGCTGCGCCGGAGGCGCAGTTTACCCTGAGCGCCTGCCAGCCAGTCGAAGGGCGTGCCACCGCCCCATCGCTGCGCAACGGGGAGCGCACGGCCTTCCGCGTCGTTCCCTCCCGCCGGCCGACCGCCAAAGGGCGGCCGAACTTGCGAGGCGGCGACCGCGCAGGCTATGGAGCTTCGTCATTCCCGCCAAAGCGGAAAATCCGCTTCTCCTCTTTGCGCCTTTGCGCCTTTGCGTGAGATTGTTCTGGCCTCACGCAAAGGCGCAAAGGCGCGAAGATAAGGCACAATGGAGCGGCTTTCCGCTTGGCGCCGGAACGACGAGAGAAGGATAATGATGCCCCCCTCCCCCTTCGCCGCGCACCGTGCCGACCTCGCCGCTCTCGCCGCCGAAAACCGCCGCCGCACGCTCGCGCCGCGCACGGGCATCGACTTCGCCTCGAACGACTATCTCGCCCTCGCCGGATCCGATGCGCTGAGAGAGGCGCTCGCTGCCGGCATCGAGCAGGGCCTCCCCGCCGGCTCAGGCGGCTCGCGCCTGCTGCGCGGCAATCACGAGGAGCATGAAGCGCTCGAAGCCCACGCCGCGCGCCATTACGGCAGCGAGGCCGCGCTCTTCTTTCCCACCGGTTTCGCCGCCAACGCCGCGCTCTTCGCGACGCTGCCGCAGCGCGGCGACCTGATCGTCCACGACGCGCTGATCCACGCGAGCGCGCACGACGGCATGAAGCTCGGCCGCGCCGACCGCATGTCGGCGCCGCACAACGACGCGCAGGCCTTCGGCGACCGCATCGCCCAATGGCGCGCCGCCGGCGGCGCCGGCACGGCGTGGATCGCGGTCGAAAGCCTCTACTCCATGGACGGCGACCGCGCCCCGCTCGCCGACCTCGCCGCGGTCGCCGACCGCCACGACGCCGTGCTGATCGTCGACGAGGCGCACGCGACGGGCGTCTACGGCCCCGCCGGGCGGGGCCTCGCCCACGCGCTCGCGCCCCGCGACAATCTCATCACCCTCCACACCTGCGGCAAGGCCTTGGGCTGCGAAGGCGCCCTCCTCTGCGGTCCGCAAATCGTCCGCGACTTCCTGATCAACCGCGGCCGCCCCTTCATCTTCTCGACCGCGCCCTCGCCGCTGATGGCGTGGCTCGTGCATCAGGCGCTCGAAATCGTAGCCAACGAGCCCGAGCGCGCCGCGCGCCTCCACGGCCTCGTCCGCCATGCCGAAGACCGCCTCGCCAAACTCGGCCTTCCCGCCAGCGGCAGCCAGATCCTGCCAATCGTGATCGGCGACAATGCCCGCACGATGCGCATCGCCGCCGCGCTCCAGGCCGACGGTTTCGACATCCGCGGCATCCGCCCGCCGACCGTCGCGCCCGGCACCGCGCGGCTGCGCATCGCGATCACGCTCAATGTCGGGACAAGCGACATCGACGCGATGACGGAGAGCCTTGCCGCCGCTATGGCCACGGCATGACCCGCTTCGTCATCACCGGCACCGACACCGGCATCGGCAAGACCGTCTTCTCGGCCGCTCTCGCGGGCGCGCTCGGCCTCCCCTACTGGAAGCCGATCCAGTCGGGCCTCGAGGAAGAAACCGACAGCGAAGCCGTCGCGCGCCTCGCAGGCGTGCCCGTCCTGTCCGAGGCCTACCGCCTCGTCACCCCCGCCTCGCCCCACCTCGCCGCCGAAATCGACGGCATCGCCATCGATCCCGACAGCCTCACGCCCCCCGCGGGCCCGCTGATCGTCGAAGGCGCGGGCGGCGCGCTCGTCCCGGTCACGCGCACCCTGCTCTATGCCGACCTCTTCGCGCGCTGGCAGATCCCGGTCATCGTCTGCGCGCGCACCGCGCTCGGCACGATCAACCACAGCCTGCTGACGATCGAAGCGCTCAAAAGCCGCGACGTCCCGATCCACGGGATTGCGTTCCTCGGCGACGCGATGCCCGACAGCGAGGCGATCATCGCAGACATCTCGGGTATCCGCCGCCTCGGCCGCCTGCCGATCGTCGATCCGCTGACCCGGGAAAATCTGGCCGCGGCCTTCTCCGCCCATTTCGATCCGACAGACTTCGCCTAATCCAAAACCGTTCGCCCTGAGCTTGTCGAAGGGCCGTCCTTTTCTGAAAGGAAGAAAGAACGGTGCTTCGACAAGCTCAGCACGAACGGAAAATGAAGATGGCTGACCAATCCCCCATCTGGCACCCCTTTACCCAGCACGGCCTCGGCGATCCCATCCCCCTCGTCACCCACAGCGAAGGCGCGCGCCTCTACGATGCCGACGGCAAATACTGGATCGACGCCATTTCCAGCTGGTGGGTCACCACCCACGGCCACGCGCACCCGCGCATCATGGCGGCGATCCGCGCCCAGACCGAAAGGCTCGACCAGCTCATCTTCGCCGGCTGGACGCACGAGCCCGCCGAAACGCTCGCCGCCGAGCTGATGCGCATCACGCCCGACCCGCTCACCCGGGTCTTCTTCTCGGACTCGGGCTCGACCAGCGTCGAGGTCGCGCTCAAGATGGCGCTCGGCTACTGGTTCAACATCGGCGAGCCGCGCCACCGCATCCTCGTCCTCGAACACAGCTATCATGGCGACACGATCGGCACGATGTCGGTCGGCGAGCGCGGCGTCTACAACCGCGCGTGGCAGCCCCTGCTCTTCGACGTCGACACCATCCCCTTCCCGCACGAAGGGATGGAGCAGGCAACGCTCGACGCCCTCGAAGCCGCCTGTTCTCAAAATCCCGCCGCCTTCATCGTCGAACCCCTGATCCTCGGCGCGGGCGGGATGCTGATCTATCCCGCTTGGGTGCTTGCCGAAATGCGCAGCATTTGTGCGCGTTACGGCGTCCTCTTCATCGCCGACGAGGTGATGACCGGCTGGGGCCGCACCGGCACCCGCTTCGCCTGCGACCAGGCGGGCGTCATCCCCGACATCGTCTGCCTGTCGAAAGGCCTGACCGGCGGCAGCCTGCCGCTCGCGGTCACGCTCTGCATCGAGCCGATCTTTCAGGCGCACTGGTCGACCGACCGCGCGAAGACCTTCTACCATTCGAGCAGCTATACCGCGAACCCGATCGCCTGCGCCGCCGCCAACGCCAATCTCGCGATCTGGCGCGACGAGCCGGTGCAGCAGCGCATCGACAGCCTCGCGGACGCGCAGGCCGCGCACCTGTCGCTGCTCTCGCACGATCCCCGCGTCGCCAACCCCCGCCGCCTCGGCACGATCGCCGCGTTCGACATCGTCGCGCCGGACGCCGGCTATCTCTCCGACCTCGCCCCCCGACTGATCGCCTTCTACCGCGACCACGGCGTCCTCCTCCGCCCGCTCGGCAACACCGTCTATGTGATGCCCCCCTATTGCATCATGGAGGAAGAGCTGGCGCAGGTTTGGAGCGCAGTAAAGGCATCTCTCGATACCCTCTGACGCAAGACCGTGAGCCGCCTCAGCAGGATGTAAGCGGCGAACTGGCGCTGGCGGAGTCGCGCATGGGCGAACCGAAGGTGATAGCCAGAAATGCGCCCTCGCTATCCATAGCGCTGCCTTGCACCACGGTACGGATTTCCGTCGCTGGAATTTTCGCGGCAACAATGCGCATTTTAAGCTCTTCCGCCTGGCGCGCCGCGACCTTCTTGTTCTCCGCTTCGCTTGGCCCGCCGAGCCACCGGCTCCAGACAAGCACCGCACGATTGCCGCTCGCATTCCGCTGGCGAAGTGAAAGGAGCGTGCGTCCCCAGACATAGTCGTTGGGCGGCAATAGGCTGGTGTTCGTGCCAAACATCACAAGCCACGACTGATCAGCCGGCTCCGGAGCCGCTTCGGACCCGGCGATCATCAAGGCAAAGGCGATTGCAAGCACGGCGAGCGAATATCCCGGTTCTCCTGACAAAACCTTAATTCCCGTGGACCGGCGATCAGCCTACCGTGCCCGATGCCCCAGGTTCGGCTCCCGTTCATCTTCCCTGCCTCAATCTCGCCAAAGGAGATGCTTAGGGAATGCGCATGATGAAACGATCCGCCCCGCTTCTGCTTCTCCTTCTGGCGCTCGCCGCGCCGGCGCAGGCGCAGGACGAGGATCTCGGTATGACCTCGACCCCGCCCGAGCGGACCTCGATCCTCATCACCTACGGCGACGAACCCTGCCCCGAGGCCGAGGGCGACGAGATTGTCGTTTGTGCGCAGCAGCCCGAGGGTGATCGCTACCGCGTCCCCAAGGAGCTGCGCGAGGAGCTGAAGGAAGACGTTCCCGCGGGCGGCGGCAGCTGGGCTTCAGCGGTCGAGGGCTATGACAATATCGCCCGCGTCACCCGCCCCAACAGCTGCTCGCCGGTCGGCAGCTACGGCTTCACCGGCTGCACCGCCGCCGCGCTCCGCCAATGGTTCGAGGCGCGCCGCGCCGACGGGCGCTGACCGGTCGCGGGCGGAAACCCTGTGTTTTCATTGCGCTGATTGACGCGGCCCGCACCGCTGGCCTAGCCTCGTCGCTCCCGAAACAGGAGTCTCCCCCCATGCGCTTCATCGCCCCCCTCGCCGCCCTCGCTGTCGCCGCCGTCGCGGTTCCCGCCGTCATCGCCCAGTCGCCCGGCCTCCCCGGCGCGAAGGACAAGAGCCGCGTCGCCGCCGGCACCTATGCCGCCGACCCTGGCCACACACTCGTCGTCTGGGAAGTCGATCATTTCGGTTTCAGCCGGTATAGCGGCATCTTCGGCGACGTGACCGGAACGCTCGTCATCGATCCCGCCAACCCCGCTGCGTCGAAGGTCGAGGTGACGATCCCGGTGGCGAAGGTCACCACCGCCAGCAGCGGCCTCACCGGCCACCTGCTCCGCGCGGGCAAGGACGGCGGCAAGCCCGACTTCTTCGGCGCCGCCCCCGCCGACGCCAAATTCGTATCGACCCGCGTTGTCCTCGACGACGACGGCGACGAAGCGACGGTGACGGGCAATCTGACCCTCAACGGCGTCACCAGGCCCGTCACCCTCGACGTCGATTTCCACGGCGCGGGCACCAACCCCTATAACAAGAAGGCGACCGTCGGTTTCGAGGCCGAGGGCAAGATCCGCCGCAGCGACTTCGGAATCGCCTACGGCATCCCCGCGGTCAGCGACGAGGTCGAACTCGAAATCCACGCCGCCTTCGAAAGGCAGTAAGCCGTCTTCTCCACCCCTCCCGCTTGCGGGAGGGGCAGCGAGACTTGCGAGCTTGCTCGCTAGTCGCAGCGGGGAGGGCCGGTTCATCACCTGTCCAGCATCAACGCAATACCATCCCCCTCATCAAAGGGAGGATCCCATGCGCAAAGCCTTGCTGCTCGCCGCGGCGCTCACCGCCACCCCCGCCTTCGGGCAAGCCTACCCGCAGATCGACTATCCCGCCTTCCAGGCGCTCACCGCCAGCGTCGCGCCCGCCCGCGCCACGCGCCTGCTCGCCTTCGACGCCTTCAAGGCCGAGGCCGCGAAGCCCGAGACCCTCCTCCTCGACGCCCGCTCAAAGGACGCCTTCGCGCGCGGCCATATCAAGGGCGCGGTCAACCTGCCGCTCACCGACTTCACCGCAGACAGCCTCGCCGCGGTGATCGGCGCCAATCCCGACCGCCCTATCCTTATCTATTGCAATAATAATTTCTCGAACCACAAAAGCCCCGTGCCGCTCAAATCGGCGCCGCTCGCGCTCAATATCCAGACCTTCATCAACCTCGTCGGCTATGGCTATCCCAACGTCTATGAGCTTGCCGACGTCGTCGATTTCACCGACCCCAAGGTCGAGTGGGTGGCGGGCTGACCGCGCAATTTTCGCACAGCCCCCTTGCCAAGCGCGACATTTTGCATCATTGCGCTGGCCATGCGCGGCAACGCCCTTCTTCTTCTGCGACTTACACGCCCTTGGGCGTGACACTGGCTGCGCGCTAGTCGCGGCCACCCGCTCAAGGGTCCGATCGACACAGCACCGCAACCGACAGAAGAAGCCCGAACCCCATGACCATGCTCCGCGAACCCTCGGTCAAGTACAGCGCCTTCCCGCAGGTTCCGCTCGCGCACCGCGACTGGCCTTCGCGCGTCACCACCAAGGCCCCGATCTGGCTCTCGACCGATCTGCGCGACGGCAACCAGTCGCTGATCGACCCGATGGATGCCGAGAAAAAGACCCGCTTCTTCGACCTGTTGGTCAAGGCGGGCTTCAAGGAGATCGAGGTCGGCTTCCCGGCCAGCGGCGCGACCGACTTCGACTATATCCAGAACCTCGTGCGCAGCGGCCGCATCCCCGATGACGTCACTCCGCAGGTGCTCACGCAAAGCCGCGCCGACCTCATCCGCACCAGCTTCGACAGCCTCGCGGGCGCAAAGACCGCGATCGTCCACGTCTACAACGCGCTCGCCCCCGCCTGGCGCAAGATCGTCTTCGGCATGGACAAGGCCGACATCAAGGCGATCGCGATCGACGGCGCCAAGCGGCTGCGCGACAACGCCGCGCGCCTGCCCGACACCGACTGGCGTTTCCAGTACAGCCCCGAATGCTTCTCGACCACCGAACTCGATTTCAGCATCGAGGTGTGCGAGGCGGTGATGGAGATACTCGCCCCCACCCCCGACAACCCGATCATCCTCAACCTGCCTGCCACGGTCGAGGCGGCGACCCCGAACATCTACGCCGACCAGATCGAATATTTCGGCAAGAACCTGCCGAACCGCGACGCCGCGATCCTGTCCTTGCACACCCACAACGACCGCGGCACCGGCGTCGCGGCGGCCGAGCTCGGCCTGCTCGCGGGCGCCGACCGCGTCGAGGGCTGCCTGTTCGGCAATGGCGAGCGCACCGGCAACACCTGCCTCGTCACCATCGCGCTCAACATGTACACGCAGGGCGTCGACCCGGCGCTCGACTTCTCGAACATCGACGAGGTCATCCAGACGGTCGAATATTGCAACAACCTGCCCGTCCACCCACGCCACCCCTATGGCGGCGAGCTCGTCTACACCGCCTTCTCGGGCAGCCATCAGGACGCGATCAAGAAAGGCTTCGCCGCGCGCGAGCGCCAGAACGACGAGCGCTGGGAAGTCCCCTATCTCCCCATCGACCCCGCCGATTTGGGCCGCAGTTATGAAGCGGTGATCCGCGTCAACAGCCAGTCGGGGAAGGGCGGCGTCGCCTGGGTGCTCGAACAGGACAAGGGCCTGAAACTGCCCAAGAAGATGCAGGCAAGCTTCAGCCATGTCGTGCAGGCGCTCGCCGACGAGACGAGCCGCGAACTCGGCGCCGAGGATATCTGGCACGCGTTCGAGGGTCAGTATCTGGCCACCGACAACAAACGCTTCCAGCTCGTCGACTGGTCGGAACATCATTCCTCCCCGGAACGGGGAGGGGGACCACGAAGTGGTGGAGGGGCACCCACGGCGCATCGCATCTTCGCGGGAGTCCTCCGCATCGACGGCCAGGAACGCAGCGTCAGCGGCCGCGGCAACGGCCTGATGAGCAGCGTCATCGCCGCGCTGGCCGAGAGCGGCGGCCCGGTGATGGACATCGTCGACTATAGCGAGCACGCGATCGGCCAGGGCAGCAATGTGCAGGCCGCGGCCTACGTCGAATGCCGCACCGCGGACGGGAAAAGCCTGTTCGGCTGCGGGCTGGATACCGACGTTGCGACGGCGAGTGTGCGGGCGATTTTGTCGGCGGCGAATGGGGCTTAGAGATTGAATTCAATTACCTTTCAACACTCAATCCCGTTAGCCCGCCGAATAAATGAGACTAACGCCTCGATCTTTTGCCGCAAATCCAGCGGGGATAAGTCCGGCGCGTCTTCGCAAACCTTGCGAGCTACCCGGACTTTATCAATCTTATCGACAAGCTGAGCCGAAGCCCCGCGGTTCGATCCTGTGCGAAAATAATGAAGCGCATGGTCAAACTGACCGCTCCCGGCAGGTCGGAGATACTTCGGATGCAACGAGCGGATCGCGTCATGCAATCGATTGTGCGGAACGTAGTTTTCTATCTCTCGGCCCTTCGTCACCCATGCGAAGCCCGATTTCTCAAGCTCGCCAGCAACACGGCGCTTGGTATCGTTGACGTGAGAATGAGCTGATTTCTTATCGCTGTCGATCACAATCGCCAAGTTTCTATTCAACTCGCGTAACGAGATAAACTCCCGAATCTCACTATCGTCGGCTGAAAGATGACTTAGCAACCTGCCGCCGTAGAACATTATGGAATAATGGAGACCTTCTTCAAGATCAGGTGCGAGTCCGCTTATCCAATGTTGTAAATATATCCGATCCGAAGGTCCCTCCACCCATATTACAGCGTTAGATTGCAGAATGTCCGAAGCCCGGTGGCCGAGGTCAGAGCAAATTTGGAATTTTTGCTGTTTTGAAACAGCTCGACCGATTCGAGTGGCTCCCTCATCTTGCCAAACTCGGAAGATTGCTGCTCTTGGCATGTCAATGAACGCGGCAGAGTGAGTAGCAATAAAATATTGATTTTCAGTATTATCTTCCAAATATTCTATAAGTTTTCTCTGCAATATCGGATGCAGGTGCAGCTCAGGCTCCTCTAGACAGATTATTCTATTATCATAGACTGTGCAGAATGCCGCTAACATTATTACCTGTTGGATTCCTGTGCCTAAGCTATCAAGCGGCAATATTCTCCCGTCCATATGTACGAGCACATGCTCTCGGGAATGCGGAATCTCTATCCTAGCCTCGGGCCGCCCCGTTACCGCCCGAACAAATTCGTTAATTTTGTCGAATACCTCTGTATCTTCTCGTCTATCTACGTTCGGATTCTGAAGCTTTGCGAGACGCACGACAAGCCCGGCACCGCTAGTATCTGACAAACCCTCCCCATCGGGACCTATCCTTCTAAATGCTGGAATAAGGTGAACCTGAGGGATCGGAGGGCTAGCGAGAGCCCCGATCACTCCTATTGTTTCTGGAGCCCAGGTTCTCGCATCGGCCCCACGCATATGCGTCAACTGGCTCCAAAGTGTCGCCAGTTCACTATTGTGAATTACCGATATTAGGTTGGAAGCATCGCTTTCTGTAAGGCATACTGGCGCATTGTTAAAGGGCGGAGAGTTTTCCACCCAAATGTATCCGTCGCGCGCCATCCATTTGATGACCTTGTCTCCGTAGGGTACGATTGCTGCGTTCTGCTTCACCGCTGGAAGCTGCTTGAATCGTTCGAAAACGGTCCTTTCTGGCGCGCCCACGCGTATCCGAAAATCGCCGGCGTTCGCGGATCTGTTTGAATCCAAAGGGCTTCGATCAATAGATCTCCTACCACTCTGGTCGGCATTGATTGGGAAATAGCGGTGAATCAGATCGAGTATCGTGGATTTCCCTGCGTTGTTGGGACCAATAAAGAAATTGAACCTCCCAAAATCACGCGCTTCCTGTACTTCATTGTCGATACCTCGAAAGTTTTTTACCGCTAAGGCATCCAGATAGACTGACAACTGAGCGCTCCTGCTCCTTCGGCAAATGGCCGACATACGATAGTGAACACTCGGACGGCTAGCGACGTCAAGCTAACAAAAAAATCCCTCCTACACTTCCCCCATATGGTTCGCTCGTGCGGTTTCACCCAACCGAAAGGACGAATCGATGGACGACGCCCCGCATAATCCCGCGCATATCCCCGCCCCCGCCACCTATCACCGGACGCCGCGGCTCCAGCGCGACTTTCTGGAAGCCTTCGCCACCAACGGGTCGGTGAAGATTTCGGCGGCCAAGGTCTGCATGTCGCCTTCCGCCGTCTGTCAGCTCGAACAGCGGCCCGAGGGCGCGGCGTTCCGGCTCGGCTGCGCCGCGGCGCTGCCGATCGCGCGCGGGCGGCTCGTCGACGAGCTGCTCGACCGCGCGATCTGGGGGCTTGGCAGCGCCCGACGGCCTGGCACGCGCTCAGGATCAACTGCGCCTTTGGCGCCGCACTGACGGAGGGGCGATGACGCGGCCTGGCCGCCCCGCCGCAATCGCCTGTGGCGACGGTCCCCCGCCCCATGGCCCGCGGCCACAGGGAGGACGGAAAACCGCCAATCTTGACTTTTCAAGGCAATAGGCCTACATCGGACAGGCTAACGTCGCATGCGACGGAATTTGACGGCCCTTCTGGGGCAGACTCTTCCCTTCACACGCTACCAGCTCCGCCGGTGCTTTTGCCGGTGGATTCCCGTTTCTCGTGAAAGGAAACACTCTATGCCAGTCGGCACCGTAAAATTCTTCAGCCAGGACAAGGGCTATGGCTTCATCGAAAATGAAGACGGCTCGGGCGACGCGTTCGTCCACATCACTGCCGTCCAGAACGCCGGAATGACCACGCTGAACAAGGACCAGCGCGTCCAGTTCGAACTGGAAACCGGCCGCAATGGCAAGACCTCGGCAGTCAACCTCCAGTCGGCCTGATCTTGGCCAAAGAGGAACTGATGACCTTCGAGGGGCAGATCGACGAGATCCTGCCCGACGGACGCTTCGGCGTCGTGCTCGAAAACGGTCACCGGGTCATCGTCTATACGGCGGGCCGGATGCGGCGTTTCCGCATCCGGTCGGTCGTCGGCGACGCCGTGCGCGTCGAGATGACGCCCTATGACCTCAGCAAGGGCCGCCTCGTCTACCGCGAACGCGGGGGCGGGCCGGTTCCGCCCAGCCAGCGCAAACGGCGCGGGCTCTGAAGAGAGAAGCCAGCGCAAACGGCGCGGGCTCTGAAGAGAGAGTCCGGCGCCAGCGGCGCGGGCTTCCGAACGACGGGATCGGCGCAGGACGCGCCGGTCTCCAACAACCAGAACACGATAATCAAAGATAAAGATGATGACTATGTTTCATAATAACAGCTCTATTTTCCCCGCTCTGCCCGCGCTGTCGCTGGCCGGCAAGGCCCAGACGGCCACCCCGTCGCGCCGCCGCCGCCCGACGCTGTCGCGCCGCGAGCTCAGGCGTCTGATCGCCGATATGGTCGATTGATCGACCATAAACTTTAAGGAAGCAGCCATGTCGGCCACCATCGATTTCTATCGCACGCAGGCCGAAAAATGCACGGCAGAGGCCGGCGCCTCGCCGCTGGACCAGGTCCGCGACCGCAATTTGCGCGCCGCGGCCGCCTGGCAGGCGATGGCCGACAAGCTGCTCCACACCGAAAAACTGCGCGCCGAAAAGGAAGCCGCGGTCGCCGCCGCGAAGGCTTAGCGGCCGCCGTCAGTCGATCGCCCAGTAATCGGTCTCGCCGCTCGCGGCGCGGCCGCGGCGGCAGACGAGCTGCCCTTCGTGCCACAGCTCGGCCCAGCGGCCGATCGGTTCATGCTCCATCATCTCGATCGCCGCCGCGACATCGTCCGCCGAAAAGGCGACGCGCTTCTCGAACCCGAACCAGCGATCCTCATAGCGCAGGACATAGGCGGTGCCCGCCGCCGCCGGATCGACCGCAAAGGTCGGTTCGGCTCCAGGCGCGGGCTTCGCCAGCGCCTCGGGCTCGGCTTCGGTCTCGGCAGGATGCGGCAGGCAGTCGCAGCCGCCGCGCGACGGCTCATCTCGATGGGAACGGGGCGTCTTCACGTGGATCGGACCTTCGTTAGGGGGGTGCGAAGGGGCTGCGAACAAGGGCCACAGGGCCATGGCCGCCGCCGGGGCGAAGTGGATCTGGTCTGCTATGCATTTCCTCGCCGCGAGCGGCGTCGGCAGGCCGACGCTCCCACAGCGCCGATGGCCTTGCAAAAATCACAGGAATTTCATTCTCATAGCGCGGCCGGTTTTGCGCCGCCGCTTTCGACCGGCGGCCCCTGCCAATCGACAAACGGCGGGTGGCGGCGTCAGCCGATCGACAGGAACGCCGTCACCGTCAGCCGCCCGCGCCGTGGATCGGGCGACAAATCGGTCGCCGTGCCGATCGCCCCGCTATGCAGGCTCCAGCTGCGGTAAAGCAGCGCCCGGTTATACGCTGCCCCGGCGGTATGCACGCACTCGAACAGCGCGCTGTCGCCCGAAACATAGCCCGCGGGCGGCGGCCCGCCGTGGCGAAGCTCCGCGTCGAGGTGGCGGAAGAAGATATCGCGCCGTTCGTCGGTCACCGTCTCGAACCCCGTCGCCCGGTGCCGGAAAAAGGCCGTCCCGTCGCCATTGTCCGGCGCCAGATAATGGACGAGCGCAATGCGGTCGGCGCCGAACGCGTCGGCGTGCGGCAACCGCTGCGGCACCGTCAGCGCATGGGCGGGGGTGGAGACGATCGAGAAGCTGGCGTCGATCACCTGCACCGGCCCGCTGCGTCCAAAGGCGTCGGCCGCCACCGCCGCGATCGCGGGCAGCTGCGCCGCCAGATAGTCCGCGGGCAGCGCGGCGCGGACGCCGGGATAATGGTTGTGCGCCGACCCGAACGCCGCGACCGCGGCGAAGCGGCGCAGCGCATCGGGATCGGCGGCGAAATCATCGACGATCACCAGCGGCTGCGCCTCGGCGCCGACAGTTTCCCGGCGAACGGTCATTCGGCGGGCTGCACCGCCCAGACCTTCGGCCCCTCGACGAAACGCCGCTGCAGGCCTTCGAGCGTCGCCGCATTGCCGGTGGCGAAGAAGCCGGCGAGCGCCCGCCCTCCCTCGCTGTCGGGATATCCCGTCGACGTCAGCCGCACCCGCGTCCCCGCGCCCTCGCTCGCCAGCTCGAAAATGCCGGTCACCTTTTTATACGCGTCGCCATGCGGGAAATCGTCGGGCGTCTTGATCGTCCGAAAGACGAGCAATCGCCCGGGAATGCGCGCGACGAACTGCTGCCAGATCGCCCCCGGCCCCCCTGCGAGTTCGGCGGGATTGTAGCTCGTCTCGAGGATATCGCTCTCGCCCTCGGCCCAGCGCGCCAGCGGCACCGCCCAGGTGACCCAGCCTTCGGGCGTCGAAACCGCCGTCCACACCTCGGTGATCGGCGCCGCGACCAGCGCGCTGTGGGTCAGCGTTGTCGTGCCGTCGGCCTCGGTCCGCGTCGCGACCTCGACCGGCGGCGGAGCGACGACTTCGGTCGCCGGTGGCTCCTCTACCGCCTGCGCCACCACCGGCCCCGCCACGCACAGCGCCGCCAGCAGTGCGAGCGCCCGCATCACGCCGCCGCCGCCGCCGCCGCGACCTGCGGCACCTGAAAGCGCTGGCGATATTCGCCCGGCGACAGGCCGGTGATGCGGTGGAACAGCTTGCGGAACGCCGCGGCGTCCTCATACCCCACCGACCAGGCGATCTGGTCGACCGTCCGCTTGGTGAACTCCAGCAACTCGCGGGCCTTGCCGACCCGGATATGCTGGACATATTCGACCGGCGTCATGCCCGTCGCCGCCTTGAAGCGGCGCTGGAAGGTCCGTTCCTCCATCCCCGCCTCCGCCGCCATCTCGGCGACCGCGACCGGGCCGGCGCCCTTCGCCTGCAGCCAGTGCTGGACCTTCAGCACCGGCTCGTCGCCGTGGGTCAGTTTCGGCGCGAAGCTGGCGTAATGCTTCTGCTCGCGCCCCGACGGGTCGATCAGCAGGAAGCGGGCGGTCTCCATCATCACCGACGGGCCCAGCAGCCGCTCGACGATGCGCAGCCCCAGGTCGGTCCACGCCATCAGCCCGCCGGCGGTGATGATGTCGCCGTCGTCGATCACCATCCGGTCGGCCTCCATCCGCACGTCGGGGAAACGCGATCGGAACGCCTCGGCGAAATACCAGTGCGTCGTCGCCGGCCGCCCGCTCAGCAGACCCGTCGCGGCGAGCGCGAACGATCCGCCGCAATTCGACGCCAGCGTCGCGCCATGCGCATGCCGGTCGAGCATCCAGCGCGCATAGGGCGCGACCTCCTCGGCTTCGAGCAGCTTGTGCAGGCTGCCCGGCGCGATGATCACCCCGGGCGAATTGCCGCCGGGCTCGTCGGCATGGCTGTCGAAGCAGCGCGCGAAGCCCCCGTCCTCCTGCAGCCGCCAGTGGCTGACGCGGATCGGGTCGCGACCATGATCGACCGCAAAGCGTCCGGCGACGTGGAACAGGTCGGTGATCCCGTGCACCATGCCCATCTGGCAGTCGGGATAGAGCATCATTCCCACTTCGACCAACGCGGGCGGCGCGTCCGGCACCTTCAACTTGGGCATATTCGCTCCCCGATCGCTCACTTGTCGGAATCGGCCTGCATAATGTCGCGTCCGCCAATCCCGCACAACCCCCGGCCGGCCTATCTCTCCTTTCACCGGCGGACGCCCCGCCTCGCACGCAACGAAAGGAACCACGCCATGACCACGATCACCACCACCGACGGCACGCACATCTTCTACAAGGACTGGGGTCCGAAGGACGGACAGCCGATCGTCTTCTCGCACGGCTGGCCGCTCAGCGCCGACGCCTGGGACGCCCAGATGGTGTTCTTCGCCAATCAGGGCTTCCGCACCATTGCCCACGACCGCCGCAGCCATGGCCGCTCGGACCAGGTGTGGGACAACAACACCATGGACCAATATGCCGACGACCTCGCCGAACTGATCGAACAGCTGGACCTGAAAGACGTCATCCTCGTCGGCCACTCGACCGGCGGCGGCGAAGTCACCCGCTATATCGGCCGGCATGGCACCGACCGCGTCGCCAAGGTCGCGCTGATCGGCGCCGTCCCGCCGCTGATGCTCAAGACCGAAGCCAATCCGATCGGCCTGCCGCTCGACGTCTTCGACGGCATCCGCAAGGGCACCTTCGACAACCGGCCGCAGTTCTTCAAGGATCTGACGCTCCCCTTCTACGGCTATAACCGCGAAGGCGCCGTCGTCAGCGAAGCCGTTCGCGACGAATTCGTCCGGCAGGGCATGAACGGCGGCCTCAAGGGCCTGCTCGACAGCATCCGCGCCTTCTCGGAAAGCGACTTCAACGAGGACCTCAAGAAGTTCGACAAGCCGACCCTCGTCCTCCACGGCGACGACGACCAGATCGTCCCCGTCGACGCCTCGGCCCGCTCGACCGTCAAGATCGTCAAGCATGCGGTGCTGAAGATCTACGAAGGCGCCGACCATGGCCTGACCGTCACCCACCAGGACCGGTTCGACGCCGACCTTCTCGATTTCATCAACAGCTGATAAGGAAGAGGCGCGGGCCCCATGAACTATGGGCGGGCCGCGCCTCCTCTTGCCCGAAAGGAGACGTGCCATGATCCTCGGTCTGACCATCCCGCAGTTCACCGCGCTGCATGTCCTGATCAGCCTCGTCGGCATCCTCGCCGGCCTGATTGCCCTCCCCGCCTTCGCCTGGGGCCGCGTCCTGCCGCGCCCGAACGTCATCTTCCTCTGGTTCACCCTGCTCACCAGCCTGACCGGCTTCCTCTTCCCGATCGTCGCCTTCACCCCGGCGCTCGGGGTCGGGATCGTCTCGACGTTGATCCTGGCGGTCGCTCTCTGGGCCTGGTATGCCCGCAAGCTCGCCGGCCGCGCCGCGCCGGTCTATGCCGTCACCGCGACGGTCGGCCTGTGGCTCAACCTGTTCGTGCTGGTCGTCCAGTCCTTCCTGAAGGTTCCCGCCCTCAACGCGCTGGCCCCGACCGGAACCGAGCCGCCCTTCGCAGCGGCACAGGGCGCGCTGCTGATCCTGATGATCGGCCTCGGCTATTTCGCCTTCAGGGCGAGCCGCCGCGGCGCGGTCGCCTGATCAGAAGGCTGGGAGTCCCCGCGTCGGCGGGGACCCATCTCCCGCTGGTTCGAAATAGCGCCGACCGCTGATGGGCTCCGGCCTGCGCGGGAGCAGACAGTATTTTATCTGGCCGCGCACTTGCCCTAGAAGCCCCCTATGATCGCAACCACCCGCCCCGACAAGGTCCGCGTCGCCGCCGTCCAATATGGCCTCCGCGGCATTTCCGGTCCCGAAGATTTCGAGCGCCAGGTCGAATATTTCCTCATCTCCGCCGCCGATTACGGCTGCGACTTCATCACCTTCCCCGAACTTTTTCCGATGCAATTGCTTTCGTCTGGCGAGCGCCTTCCCGCCGCCGAAGCAATCGCCGCCATCGACGCGCTGACGCCGCGCTTCACCGCCTTCATGGCCGGACTCGCACAGCACTATCGCATCAACATCATCGGCGGTTCGCACCCCGTCCGCATCGAAACCGGCGCGATCCGCAACCGCTGCCATGTCTTCCTCCGCGACGGCAGCATCCACCACCGCGACAAGCTCCACCCTACCCCGTCCGAACGCGACGCCTGGGGTATCGAGGGCGGCACCGTCCGCGACGCCGACGTGATCGCAACCGACTGCGGCCCGATCGGCATCATGATCTGTTACGACAGCGAGTTTCCCGAACTGCCCCGCCGCCTTGTCGACCAGGGCGCCGAACTCCTCTTCGTCCCCTATTGCACCGACGACCGCCGCGGCCACCTCCGCGTCCGCTATTGCTGCGCCGCGCGCGCGGTCGAGAACCAATGCTATGTCGTCGCCGCAGGCGTGACCGGCAATCTGCCCAACGTTTACAACATGGACATCCACCACGCCGAAAGCGCGATCCTGACCCCGTCGGACATGCCCTTCGCCCGCGACGGCATCGCGGCGGAGGTCACGCCCAATAGCGAAGGCATGGCGATCGCCGACCTCTCGCTCGCCGACCTGCGCCACGCGCGTACCCATGGCGCCGTCCGCAACCTCGCCGACCGGCGCCACGATCTCTACCGCATCGATTGGTCGACCTGATGTCCCCCCTTGCGCGACCTTCCCTTTACGTTAAGGTAAGTTTCAAACCGCAACTGGAGAAAGTGATTCAATGGCCCTTCCCCCGATCTTCGACCGCCTGCGACTGCCCGTCATCGGCTCGCCGCTGTTCATCGTTTCGGGGCCGGAACTTGTCATCGCGCAGTGCAAGGCCGGCGTCGTCGGCAGCTTCCCGGCGCTCAACGCCCGCCCGCAAACGCTGCTCGACGAATGGCTCCACCAGATCACCGAAGAGCTCGCGGCATGGGACCGCGACAATCCCGATCGCCTCTCGGCGCCCTATGCGGTCAACCAGATCGTCCATAAATCGAACGACCGGCTGGAACAGGACATCGCGACCTGCGCCAAGTGGAAAGTGCCGATCACCATCACCTCGCTCGGCGCCCGCGAGGAGCTCAATCAGGCGGTGCACGGCTGGGGCGGTATCACGCTGCACGACGTCATCGACGACCGTTTCGCGCGCAAGGCGGTCGAAAAGGGCGCCGACGGCCTGATCCCCGTCGCCGCGGGCGCGGGCGGCCACGCCGGACGTCAGTCGCCTTTCGCGCTGGTGCAGGAAATCCGCGAATGGTTCGACGGCCCCGTCGCGCTGTCGGGCGCGATCGGCCACGGCCGCTCGATCCTCGCTGCGCAGGCGTGCGGCGCCGACCTCGCCTATATCGGCAGCGCCTTCATCGCCACCGCCGAAGCCAATGCAGAGGATGGTTACAAGAACGGCATCGTCGAGGGCCGCGCGGGCGACATCGTCTATTCGAACCTCTTCACCGGCGTGCACGGCAATTACCTCCGCCAGTCGATCGTCGCCGCGGGCATGGATCCCGACAATCTGCCCGAAGGCGACCTCAAGACGATGAACTTCGGTTCGGGCGGCAACACCAAGGCCAAGGCGTGGAAGGACATCTGGGGTTCGGGACAGGGTATCGGTTCGGTCTCCGCGGTGCGCCCGGTCGCCGAATTCGTCGCCGAGCTGGAGGCGCAATATCTCGAGGCACGCCGCGAGCTGGAAGCAAAAGTCCGGCTCTAAGCTTCGCGTCAAACCTTTCGGCAATGGCCGTTTTGGGGCGGGGAGCGGACGTTAAATTAGTCCGTCGCCCCCGCGCAGGCGGGGGCCGCTGGCGGCCCGTTCCTGCGCCGCCAGAGTTAGACCGACTGCGGCCCCCGCCTGGTAAGCGGGGTCTGACGGCCGCCTTGCATGCCGGGCATTCGCCGGGATGATTGCCGCTCTTTGAGCGGGGTGGCGGGTGTCGGACGAGATCGGGGATA
>NZ_LNRZ01000010.1 GCF_001468265.1 Sphingopyxis sp. H050
GCAGCGCAAGGCCATCTTCAACAAACCAGCATCATATTATCCGAAAAGGGGGTCCCTCTTCGACGCCGATCGGGGGTCCCTTTTGAACGCCGTTTGACAACCGGAAAGACTACAATCCGCGCGGCGGATTGGCCGAACGGCGCGCCAGCGCTACTCCGCCATGCTGATCGTCACCTGGCAGGGACGAGACCCGTCAGGGGCTCGGTCGGAGCGCAGCGGAGATAGAGCGGCGGTCCCGCAGGGAGGCGCCACCCCTGACCTTGCACTTTTCCGCTTCATCGACTAACATGCAGTCAATGACTTATGGAGTTGCATATGGCAGTCATGACGATCCGAAACATCGACGATGCGATCAAAAATCGTCTGCGCCTGCGCGCTGCGATGCACGGTCGGTCGATGGAAGACGAGGCCCGCGACATCCTGCGTTCAGCGCTCTCGACCGAAATCCCCCGGCCTCGCAATTTGGGACAGGCCATCCATGAGAGGTTCGGCGCGCTGGGCGGTGTCGATCTGCCTGAGCTGTACCGCGAGCCGATCCGGGCGGTGGACTTCGGCGAATGATTGTTCTCGACACGAACGTCATTTCCGAGCTGATGCGGCGCGAGCCTGACCCGAGGGTCATGGCGTGGATTGCCGAGCAGCCGATGGCGGGCGTATTCACGACGACGCTGACGCAGGCGGAAATCTTCTACGGACTGGCGCTGCTTCCCGAGGGACGCCGCCGCGATGACCTGCTGGCCGCCGCACGCCCCATGTTCGATGTCGATCTTGCCGGCCGCGTGCTGCCGTTCGATACCGACGCGGCCAGCGCCTATCCAGAGATTGCCGCCGGGCGGAAACAGGGCGGCAAGCCGATCAGCCAGATCGACGCGCAGATTGCCGCCATCGTGCGCTCGCGCGGCGCGCGACTGGCGACTCGCAATGTGCGCGACTTCGCCGAGTGCGGGATAACGGTCGTCGATCCGTGGGGCGAAGCATGACGCCCGCCGCCGCACGACCCTATCTGCGCTACGCCGCGATGAAGCCTTTGTGCGAAGTGCGGACACGCGGCAGCGTGTCGAGATGGCTCTTCCTCGCAAAGTCCGTCGCCGCACGCCCCGTCGCTGGGCCGAGTGCCCGGACGACCTGCACGACTATACCAATCCCGTCGCGCCGCGCCGGGCGTCGCGCCGGTCGCGCGACGATGACGGGCCGCTCGTCGTCACTGACGACTGGCCGGAGCAAGTTCCGATCGGCGACGCCGAGTTGCGCGCGATCGAAGGCCACATGCGGCAAGAGCTGGACAAGCTGTTCGGACCGCTGCCGTGAAGTGAGGAGTGAAGCGTTATGACCAGCGCCGCCCTGCGACGAGACGAGGATGAGGCGCCGGTCGTGGCGACCGCCCGCGCGGCGCTCTACCTGCGCGTCTCGACCGGCCGGCAGGCCGAGAGCGATCTTTCGATTCCCGACCAGCGCCGCCAGATCGAAGGGTATTGTCTGTCACGCGGCTGGGAAGTCGCGGCCCAGTTCGTCGAGCCGGGCAACACCGCGACCGACGATCGCCGGCCTGCCTTTCAGGCCATGATCGACGCGGCGATGACAAAGCCGCCGACGTTCACCGTCATTGTCGTCCACAGCTTCTCGCGGTTCTTCCGCGACCAGTTCCAGTTCGAGTTCTACGTCCGCAAGCTGGCGAAGAACGGGGTGAAGCTCGTCTCGATCACGCAAGACTTGGGCGACGATCCGATGAGCGTGATGATGCGCCAGATCATGACGCTGTTCGACGAGTATCAGTCGAAAGAGAACGGCAAGCACACGCTTCGCGCGATGAAGGAGAATGCGCGGCAAGGCTTCTGGAACGGCGCTCGTGCGCCGATCGGCTATCGCGTGGTCGCGGCGGGCGAGCGCGGCGCAAAGATCAAGAAGAAGCTGGAGATCGACCCGAACCAGGCGGAGACGGTGCGGCGCATCTACCGCATGGCGCTGAATGGCGTCGATAACAGAGGACCGATGGGCCTCAAGTCGATCGCCACTTGGCTGAACGAGAACAACATCCGCACCCGCGACGGCGGGCGCTGGGGCTTGGGCGCGGTGCATCAGGTGTTGACCCGCACGACCTATATCGGCCAGCACCGTTTCAACACGCGCGATCACAAGACCAGGACGCCGAAGCCGGAGAGCGAGCACGCCATCATGGAAGTGCCCGCCATCGTCTCGGAAACGGAGTTCGAGGCGGTCCAGCGGTCGCTCAAGGCGCGGAGTCCGAAGATGATGCCGCCAATGGCGGTGGGCGGCCCGACGCTGCTCACCGGCATCTGCTTTTGCGCCTGCTGCGGCGGCGCGATGACGCTGCGCACGGGCACCAGCAGCGTCGGGCGGGAATATCGCTATTACACTTGCTCGACGAAGGCGCGACAGGGCGCGACCGGCTGTCCCGGCATCACCGTGCGGATGGATCGGCTTAATGAGGCCGTGGTCGATCATCTCGAAGCGCGGCTACTCGACCCGGCGCGGCTCGAAGCTCTGATGAATCAGATCCTCGAACGCCGCGACGAGTGGGTGAATCAGCGCCGCGAGCATGTCGCCGATCTTGAGCGACGCGCGACCGAGGCGGAAGCCAAGCTCAAGCGGCTTTACGACGCGATCGAGAATGGCGTCATCGACGTAAGCGATCCGTCGCTCAAGGATCGCATCGCCGAGCTGACCGCGACGCGCGACCAGGCCAAGGGAGATTCTGAGCGCGCACTTGCCCATATCGTGAAGATCGGCCCGGCGATCACGCCGGAGAGCCTGCGCGCCTTTGCAGCCGCCCTGAAAAAGAAGCTGCGGAACGGCGACGGCACTTTCGCCCGCGATCAGGTGCGGGCGGTCGCCCAGCGGGTCGAGGTGGTCAGCCGGAAAGAGGTCCGTATTCGCGGCCTGCGCAGCGAGCTGCTCCGAACGCTAACCGCCGCCTCTGGCGTAGAGGCGGCGGTGCTAGGCGTTCGTGCCTTTGAACCGAAATGGCGCACCCGACAGGATTCGAACCTGTGACCTTCGCCTTCGGAGGGCGACACTCTATCCAGCTGAGCTACGGGTGCTTCGCGGCGGTGCCTAGCCGGTCGAACGGTCATTGGTCAACGGATTCGATGCAGGATGGTCCGACTGCTCGGTTCGCGACTGCGCCACTCTGCCGTAGCCCTTCGCACTCTATGATACTACGCAGTATGCTTACGTCATGCTTACGTGAAGCGATTTCACCAGACTGGTTCGCTGAAAAGACGCAAAAATCTATAAGAAACTCAATGGTTTACGAAGAGATTGAGCGCAATTTTGGGGCTTGACCTCTGCCTTCGGAGGGCGACACTCTATCCAGCTGAGCTACGGGTGCTTCGCGGCGGTGCCTAGCCGGTCGAACGGTCATCGGTCAACGGATTCGATGAAGGCCGCGCGGCGAGAGCCGCCTCGCTGCCTCGCTCGAGGCTCCGATATGATACTGGATGCTTTGCTTACGCAGTGCTTACGCGAACCCGAAGAGCGCCAGCGCATGCGCCGCGACGTTAAATTTATACAAAGCAATTTCAATGATTTCCTTGAAGATCGCTGAGAGAAAATCGCGCGTGGCCTGTGCCTTTGGAAGGCAGCGCTCTATCCAGCCGAACTACGGTTGCCGGTAGAGCGCGGCCTCTGGCAAGCCCGGTCGCCGCCAGCAATGGCCTATCGACCGCGGCGGTCGGATATGCGAAGCGGGCGCGTGAGGCAGGGGGACGCATGCGGGCATCCGATTACGACTGGCCGATGGCGGCCGATCTCTATGGCGAGATGCAGCTCGAGACGGCCCCGCCGGCGAAGCGCAAGTGGCGCGATTATCTGCCCGGCGCCTCCGTCACCGCCATCGCCGCGCTCGCCGCCGCCTGGCTTGCCGATCATTATGCCGCGCCGATCGTGCTGATGGGGCTGCTCATCGGCCTGTCGATGAGCTTCCTGTCGCAGGACAGGCGCACCCACGCCGGGCTGGACCTGATGTCGCAGACCGCGCTGCGCATCGGCATCGTCCTCGTCGGCGCGCGGATCACCGCGGCGCAGCTCGCCGAACTCGGGCCGCTGCCCTTTGCGCTGCTGGTGCTGATCATGATCGCGGTGATCGTCGTGACCGTCGCGACCGCGCGGTTGTTCGCACAGGACAAGCACGCCGCACTGCTCGCCGGCGGGGCGACCGCGATCTGCGGCGCGTCGGCGGCGCTCGCGCTCTATTCGCTGATCGGCGACAGGCGCGTCGATCAGGCGCGATTCACCTTGACGCTGGTGGGGATCACCGTCGCGAGCGCGCTCGCGATGACGCTCTATCCGGTGCTCGCGGCGCAGCTTGACCTCACCAACGCGCAGGCGGGCTTCCTGATCGGCGCGTCGATTCATGACGTCGCGCAGGCGATCGGCGGCGGCTTTTCCTTCTCGCCGCAGGCGGGCGAGGTCGCGACCATCGTCAAGCTGACGCGCGTCGCGCTACTCGCGCCGATGTTGATGCTTGTCGCGCTGTGGCTGGGCCGCGGCGAGGGCGGACCCAGAACGCGCATCCCCCTGCGCCTGCCCTGGTTCATCCTCGGGTTCCTCGGCATCGCTGCGGTCAATTCGCTGGTGTCGATCCCGAAGCCGGTGCAGGGCGCCGCCGCGACGGGCGCGCAGGCGCTGCTGCTGCTGGCGATCGTCGCGACCGCGATGAAGGCGCGGCTGCACCTGCTGCTCGATCAGGGATGGCGGAGCTTTGCCCCGATCGTCGTCGCGACGCTGACGAGCTTTCTGCTCTCACTGGGAGCGGCGCTCAGCCTGTGACGCCGTGACGTCAGGCCAACGCGTTCAAAAATCAGCCTTTTGGAAGCGCCCAGCTGACGGTCAGCTGGGTCGCGCGGCGCGGAATGTCGAGCTTCGCCTCGCTGAAATTGACCTTCTCGTTCGGCGGCAGCATCCGCACGGGCGGCTTGATCGTCCAGCTGTAGACGATCGTCCCCTGCGCATCGCGCAGTTCGGCGAGGATCGGCGGCACGCGCTGCTCGCGGTCGGTCGGGTTGATGATCACCCCCGACGCGGCGAAATAGATGGTGCCGTCGGCGAGCTCGCGATGATCCTGATTGGGCGGCAGCTCGATGACCAGATCGGGCTCGTCGGCCATACCCGGAATCCCGAGGCCCTGCGCCCAGCCGGGCAGCCCGAACCAGTAGAGCGCGCCGGTCGCGGCCAGCATCAGCGCCGCGGCGCTGCCCGCGATGAGCGTCCAGCGCTTCGCCGGATTGCGCCGCGGGCGGCGAAACGGCAGCGGCGCCTCGTCGGCGGGCGGGACGACGACCGGCGTTTCGGGCGCCGCGAAGGCTTGGGGCGGCGGAGGCGGCGCAGCCGCGGCGACCGGGTCTTCGACACCGGGTGCCGGGGCCGGCGTCGCAGCGGGTGCGGGCTCGGTCGTGCGCGCCGCCGGGGCGGGTTCGGGCGCCGGCGTTGATATGGGTGTCGGTGCGGGGGCTGCCGCCGGAGCCGCGGCGGGCTCCTGAAACCAGCTATGCCGGCAATTGGCGCAGCGTACCGTGCGCCCCATCGGTCCTATCGCGGTATCGGGCACGACATAGCGCGTATGACAGGACGGGCAGGCGAGGATCATGGAGCCCTCTAAACACGGCGATTCGCGCGTTGCAAGCGCCGTGTAACGCTTCGCGCTTTACCTCGGTGGATAGCCGTGTAACAGGCGACCCTATGAGCGCTTCGGCTGTCCAGTTTTGCGCCGCTTTCGGGGAGTCCCGGAGCGCACCGGTGGCGCCATGACCACGCCGTCCCGCCCCGGCGGCGCGATGGTCGAATTCAGCGGCGTCGGGCTGCGTTATGGCCCCGATGCGGAGGTTTTGAGCGATGTCAGCTTCAACCTGCAACCCGGCAGCTTCTATTTCCTGACGGGGGCATCGGGCGCGGGCAAGACGTCGCTGCTGAAGATGCTCTATCTCGCACAGCGGCCAAGCCGCGGCATCGTGCGGCTGTTCGGCGAAGATCTGGTCAACATGCCGCGCCATCGCCTGCCCGGTTTTCGCCGCCGCATCGGCGTCGTATTCCAGGACTTCCGCCTGATCCCGCACCTCAGCGCGCGCGACAATATCGCGCTGCCGCTACGCATCGCAGGCGTCAGCGAGGAGGATCTGGCGGGTCCCGTCGGCGAAATGCTGAGCTGGATCGGTCTTGCCGAACGCGCCGACGCCTTTCCCCCGACGCTGTCGGGCGGCGAGCAGCAGCGCGTTGCGATCGCGCGCGCCGTCATCGCGCGCCCGCAGCTGCTGGTCGCCGACGAACCGACGGGTAACGTCGACCCCGATATGGCGATGCGCCTGCTCGGCCTGTTCGAGGCCCTCAACCGCCTTGGCACCACCGTCGTCGTCGCCACCCACGACATTCACCTGATCAGCCGCATCGAAAATGCGCAGATGATGCGGCTCGAAAAGGGCCGCCTGTCCGACCCCACCGGCGCGCTGCGCTACCCGCCGAACAGAGCCTGAGCGGCATGATCATTCCGCGCGTTCCTGCCCAGCACCGCCGACTGCTCCCGGACCGCCGTCTGTCGGGGCCGACGCCGTGGGTCATCGCGATCCTGATGCTGTTGACCCTGCTCGCCGCCGCCGCCGGCATGGGTCTCGCGCGGTCGGCGAATGCCATCGGCAGCGCGATCGCGGGGCGCGTCACGGTGCAGATCGTCACCGCCAATCCGGTCACCCGCGCCGAACAGGCGGCGGCGCTGCGCCGCGCCGCGGCGGCGCAGCCCTTCGTGCGCGAGGCGCGCGCGGTCGAACAAGCCGAGCTCAAGGCGACGCTCGGCCAATGGTTCGGCAGCGAAGACGGCAGCGAAGGGGGCGACGATCCAGTGCTGCAATCGCTGCCGCTCCCCGCGCTCGTCGACATCGACTTCGTCGGCGAAGATCGTGCGGGCCATATGAACCAGCTCCGCGCGGTCGTGTCCCGCGAGGCGCCCGGCGCGCGCATCATCCCGCACGCCGAATGGCTCGGTCCGGTCGCGCGGCTGATCCGGTCGCTGGCGTGGGTCGCGGGCGGGCTCGTTGTGCTGATGACGCTCGCGAGCGCCGCGGTCGTGATCATGACGGCGCGCGCGGCGCTCGGCACCCATTATGCGACGATCGAGATGCTCCATATGATCGGCGCGACCGACCAGCAGATCACGCGGCTGTTCCAGCGCCGGATCGCGATCGACACCGCGTACGGGATCGCGCTCGGCACCGTGGTGGCGGCGCTGATCCTGCTGCTGATCGGCTGGCAATGGTCGGGCATCACCTCGGGGCTTGCCGCGACCGCATCGCTCGGGGCGACCGGCTGGGCGCTCTTGCTGGCGCTGCCGCTATTGGCTATCGCGCTGGCAGCTCTCACGGCGCGGCAGACCCTGCTCGCCGCGCTTCAGAAGATATTATGATCAAGCGCCTGATTTCTCTCCTGTTCCTGGCTTGGGTGCTCGGCTTCGCCTGGTTCGCGCTGCTGCTGCCGCAGCCCGCGCCGGCGCAAAAGACCGACGCGATCGTGGTGCTGACCGGCGGCCCCGGCCGCATCGACCGCGGCCTCCAGCGGCTCGAGGCAGGCGATGCCAAGCGCCTGCTGATCAGCGGCGTCGCGCGCGAGGTGAAGCCGAGGGAACTCGCCGCCGAATATAAGCGGCCGATGAAGCTCTTCGATTGCTGCATCGCGCTGGGCTTCGAGGCCGAGGATACGCGCTCGAACGCGACCGAAGTCGCAACCTGGGCCCAGCGGCGGGGCTATTCCAGCATCCGGCTGATCACGACCGACTGGCATATGCGCCGCGCCGAATATGAGATCGCGCGCGCGGTCGGCGACAAGGTGACGATCCTGCCCGATGCGGTGCGCAGCCAGCCCAATTTTGCGACGCTGTTTCGCGAGTATCACAAATATCTCGCGGGCCTTGCCGGCGGCATCCTCGGTCTTTGAGCGCGATGCGCTACACCTTCGCCCTCTTCCGATCGATTCTGTTCTGGCTGCTCTTCGTCCTGATGAGCAGCGTCAGCTCGATCGGCGCGGTGATCTCGCTGCCGATTTCGCACAAGGCGACGATCTGGTTTGTGCGTATCTGGTCGCAGTTCCACCGGCTGATCTGCCGCTTCGTGCTGGGCCAGAAAATCGTCGTCGAGGGTGAGATGCCGGATATTCCGGTGCTCTATGTCTTCAAGCATGAGGGCGCGTTCGAGACGATCGAGCAGCCGGGCCTGTTCAGGCATCCGGCGGTTTTTGCAAAGGAACAGCTGTTCCAGATCCCCGTCTGGGGCCAGGCGGCGCGCTTCTATGGCCTGATCCCGGTCGACCGCGACGGCGGCGGCAAGGCGATGCGCGCGATGCTGAACGCCGCGAAGGCGGCGCTCGCCGGCAATCGCCCCTTGGTGCTGTTCGCCGAGGGGACGCGCATTCCGCATGGCGAGGCGCCGCCGCTGCGCTCGGGTTTTGCCGGCATCTACCGGCTGCTCGGCGTGCCGGTAATTCCGGTCGCGGTGAACAGCGGCATCGCCTATCCGCCGCGCCGCTGGGTCAAATGGCCGGGGACGATCACCTACAAGGTCGGCGAGACGATCCCCGCGGGCCTGCCGCGCGAGGAAGCCGAAGAGCGCGTGTGGCGCGCGATCAACGCGCTGAACCCGCCCGAGGCGTTGCTGGCGGGCAAGGCTTCGGCCTAATGCTTGCGCCCGAAGTCGGGCGCTGCATCATCCTGTCCCTGTTCGATGATCGAGCGACGGATCGCGCGGGTGCGGGTGAACCAGTCCTCGAGCTTGGCGGCGTCGCCGCGCCGGATCGCCTGCTGCAGTACGGTCAGGTCCTCGTTGAAGCGCTGGAGCGTCTCGAGCACCGCATCCTTGTTCGCCAGAAACACGTCGCGCCACATCACCGGATCGCTGGCCGCGATGCGCGTGAAGTCGCGAAAACCGCCCGCAGAATATTTGATGACCTCGCTCTCGGTCACCTCCTCAAGCTCGCTCGCGGTGCCGACGATCGTGTAGGCGATGAGGTGGGGCAGGTGGCTCGTCACCGCGAGCACCATGTCATGGTGCGCGGCGTCCATCAGATCGACCTTCGCGCCGAGCGCTTCCCAGAAGCCCGTCAGCGCCGCCACGGCGTCGGCGGGGGCGTCTGCCGCGGGGGTGACGATGCACCAGCGGCCGTCGAACAAGGTCGCGAAGCCCGCGGCGGGGCCGCTATTCTCTGTCCCCGCGACGGGGTGCGCGGGAATGACGACATGGCCGGGCAGCGCCTTCGCCAGCGCGTCGGCGACGCTGCTCTTCGACGAGCCGACGTCCGAAACGATCGCACCGGGCTTGAGCCCCGGCGCGATGGCGGCGGCCGCGGCGGCCATCCGGCCGACGGGGACCGCAAGGATCACCAGATCGGCCGCGGCAACGGCGGTCGCTGCATCGTCGGTGATCGCGTCGCAAAACCCGAGCCGCCGGGCCTGTTCGCGCACATCGGCGCTGACGTCATGCCCCGTGACCGTCACATCGGGCATGCGCTCGTGGACCGCCCGCGCGATCGACGAGCCGATCAGGCCCAACCCGACGATCGTGACGTGGCCGATCGCCATCAGTCGCCCAGCGCCTCGCGAACCGCCGCGGCGAGTCCGCGCGTTTCCGCTTCGGTGCCGATCGTCATGCGCAGCGCCTGCGGGATCCCCTGCCCCGGCAGCCAGCGGACGATATAGCCCGCATCCATCAGCCGGTTATAAACCGTCTCGGCGCTGACATCGCCCTCGAACAGCACGAGCAGGAAGTTGCACGCCGACGGGATCACGCGAACACCGTGGTTGCCGAGCCCTTCGAGCTCCTGCGCCAGCCAGGCGCGCCACTTCGCATTATGCTCGCGGCTCGTGGTGACGAAGTCGTCGTCGCCCAGCGCCGCCACCGCCGCCGCCTGCCCCGCGCGCGTGACGTTGAACGGCAGGCGGATCCGGTGCAGCGCCGAAATCACCTCGGCGGAGGCATAGCCCCAGCCGATGCGTTCGGCGGCGAGGCCGTGGATCTTGGAAAAGGTGCGCGTGATGAAGACGTTCGGCTGTGTCTTCGCGAGTTCCAGCCCGCCGTCGTCCTCGGCCGCCGACAGATATTCGGAATAAGCCTGGTCGATCACGAACAGGACATTCTTGGGCAGCCCGGCATAGAGCCGCTGCACGTCGTCGCGCGTCGCGAGCGTGCCGGTCGGGTTGTTCGGATTGGCCAGATAGACGACGCGCGTCTTGTCGGTCACCGCGGCGAGCAATGCGTCGACGTCGGTCGCATAGTCGCGGTCGTCGGCCTCGACCGGCACCGCGCCGACGCGGCGCGCGGCGATCTCGTAGACCGCGAAGCCATAGCGCACATAGAGGATCTCATCGCCGACGCCGGCATAGGTTCCGGCGGCGAGGTGGAGCAGCTCGTCCGAGCCGTTGCCGCAGATGACCCGCGCCGGATCGAGCCCGAATTTCGCCGCAATCGTTTCGCGCAGCTCGGCCGCGCCGGGATCGGGGTAGCGCGACAGCGCATCGGCCGCCGCCTGCGACGCCGCAAACGCCTCGCGCGCCTTCGCCCCGGTGCCGAGCGGGTTCTCGTTCGCCGAAAGCTTGATCAGCGGACGACCGTCGGCCCCCGCCGACTTGCCGGGAACATAGGGGGCGATGCCGCTGATCCACGGCTTCGGAGTGAGGATGGCGCTGCTGTCGGTCATGCCGGGGCGTTTAACGGCTATCCGCGTCGAGTCCAGTTGGTTTGGGAATCGACAAGCGGCGCAGGGCGAAAGGGGGAAATTCACGCCAAGACGCGAAGACGCGAAGTTATTTCTTCGGGCCGTAAGGCCCCGGCCAGAAGCGGTGCGGTGGTCGCACCGCTGGAAGGGAAAGGCCGCTTCCCGGCAAACACGGCGTCTTCGCGTCTTCGCGTGAACCAAAATCGGGCTGCTGCCGATCGTTGACACACCCCTCACGCCCGCTTAGCCCCGCGCGAGCCATGGCGAGCCTGCTTCACCAAATCCGGCATCAGAGCGTGACGATTCAGGCGCCGCTCCCACTCGACAGCGGACAGTCGCTGCCGTCGGTGACGATCGCCTATCAAAGCTATGGCGCGCTCAATGCCGACAGGTCGAACGCGGTGCTGATCTGCCACGCGCTGACCGGCGACCAATATGTTGCAAGCGACCATCCCGCGACCGGCAAGCCCGGCTGGTGGGCGCGCATGGTCGGCCCCGGCAAGCCGGTCGACACCGACCGCTTCTTCGTGATCTGCGCCAATGTGCTCGGCAGCTGCATGGGGACGAGCGGCCCGGCCAGCCCCGACGCGGCCACCGGCGCCCCGCTCGGCATGGCCTTTCCCGTCATCACCATCGCCGACATGGTGCGCGCCCAGGCGATGCTGCTCGACCATCTCGGCATATCGCGGCTTCATGCCGTCATCGGCGGGTCGATGGGGGGCATGCAGACGCTCGCTTGGGCCGCGACCTATCCCGAGCGCTTGACCTCGGCGATCGTCATCGCCAGCGCCGCGCGGCATTCGGCGCAGAATATCGCGTTTCACGAGGTCGGGCGCCAGGCGATCATGGCCGACCCCGACTGGCAGGACGGCAATTATTACGACAAATTCTGCATGCCCACCAAGGGCCTCGCGGTCGCGCGCATGGCCGCGCACATCACCTATCTGTCCGAGGAAGGGCTGACCGAGAAATTCGGCCGCCGCCTGCAGGCGCGCGACATCAAGAGCTTCGGCTTCGACGCCGATTTCCAGGTCGAATCCTATCTGCGGCATCAGGGGCTCGCCTTCACCGACCGCTTCGACGCCAACGCCTATCTCTACATCACCCGCGCGATGGACTATTTCGACCTCGCCGAGCCCCACGACGGCCGCCTTGCGGGCGCCTTCGCGACTGCCAAGGACGTGCGCTTCACCCTGGTGAGCTTCGACACCGACTGGCTCTATCCGACCGCCGAATCGCGCCGCATCGTGCAGGCGCTGCACGCGGTCGGCGCGGCGGCCAGCTTCGTCGAATTGTCGGCGCCCTTCGGCCACGACAGCTTCCTGCTCGACGTCCCCGCGCTCGACCGCATCATGGCGGGCGCCCTGGGAGGCGGCTGGTGAGCGCGCTGCGTCCCGACCTGCGCATCATTGCCGACGCGATTCCCGCCGGCGTGCGCGCGCTCGATATCGGCTGCGGCGACGGCGCGCTGATGGCCGAACTGCGGGCGCAAAAGGCGATCGACGCGCGCGGCCTCGAAATCGACGTCGCGGCGATCGAAGCGGCGATGGCGCAGGGGCTTTCGGTGGTGCAGGGCGACGCGAACCGCGACCTTGCCGATTATCCGGACGACGCCTTCGACTATGCGATCCTGTCGCAGACGCTGCAAACGACCGAGCGCCCCGACCTGGTGGTCGACGAGCTGCTCCGCATCGCTCCGCGCGCTTTTGTGAGCTTCCCCAATTTCGCGCACTGGCGGGTGCGTCTGTCGCTGCTGTGGACCGGCCGCATGCCGATGACCCGGCTGCTGCCCGTCGCCTGGTACGAGACGCCAAACATCCACCATGTCACGGTCAGCGACTTCCGCGTCCTGGTGCGTGACAAAGGCATCAGGGTCGAGCGCGCCTGGTATCTGTCGGGCGACAAGCCGACGAGCGACGCTGCCGCCGCCTGGCGCGCCGAACATGCGATCTTCCTGATTTCGCGCGGGTAGCTCCCCTCCCGCTTGCGGGAGGGGCAGCGAGCCTTGCGGGCTTGCCCGCCAGTCGCAGCGGCGAGGGTTGGCGACGCCACAGGCCCTCCCCCGACCCCTCCCGCAAGCGGGAGGGGGGAGCTAGTCCCGCTTCTTCAGCCCGTTGGCGAGCAGATCGTTCGCGATCCGCGCAATCTCTTCGATGTCGGCATCCGCGTCCCACAGACCGTAGCGCATGCCGAGGAAGACGTTCATCCCGCCAATCGCCCAAGCGTGAATCTCGCCGACATCGGGCCGAATCTCGCCGCGCGCGGCGCCGTTTTCGAGCCGCTGGCGCACGCGCGCAACGGTCGTTTCATAATGGGCGCGATAGCTCGCATAATCGACGAACTCGGCCTCGTCGATGATCCGGTAAATCTCCTTATGCTCGCGCACGAAGCCCAGATAGGATTCGAGCCCGATGCGCTCGGCGCTGATCCCGTCCGGCGCCGCCTGCACCCGCGGCGTCACATGGTCACGCAGCTGCTCGCTCATGTAGCGGACGAGCGCCTGGAAGATTTCGTCCTTCGAATCGAAATAGGTGTAGAAGCTGCCGAGCGCGGTCCCGGCGCGGCGCGTGATCGCGCTGATCGACGCCTCGTGAAAGCCGCGCTCGCCGAACTCGATCGCCGCGGCATCGAGCAATTTGCGCAGCGTTTTCCGCCCGCGCTCGGTACGCGGCGTCTTGTCGCGCGGCTCGGTATCGGCCGTCGCCGCCCCCTCCTTCGGCGTCTCCGTCGTTGCCTGCGGTTGATCCATCGCGCCTTCCCGTCTCCCCGATCCGTTCGGCTTTCTCTGCATCGTGGTTTTTCGGCACCACAGGCAAGCAAAAAGCGACGGACGCATATTCCAAGTTGAAACTTGGTTCATGTTTCATTATAGGCTGCGTCGCGGCTTGGCAAGACCGGCCCAACGAAATCAAGAAAGGCCGGCAAGCGCCGGCCGCCATGGGAGACACACTATGCGTCCTTTCGCCCGCCAGCTGCGCCGCGCCATCTATGCGACGAGCGCGCTTTCGATGCTCGCCTTCACCCCCGCGGCCTTCGCGCAGGATGAGGGCGCGAGCACCGATGCCGGCAATGACGAGATCATCGTCACCGCGCGCCGCCGCGACGAGCGGCTGATCGACGTTCCGGTCGCGATCACCGCCTACTCGGCCGAGGCGCTCGAAAAAGCCGGCGCGATCGACATCACCGAAATCGGCCAGACCACCCCGAACACGACGCTCGAAGTGTCGCGCGGCTCGAACTCGACGCTCACCGCCTTCATCCGCGGCGTCGGCCAGCAGGATCCGGTATCGGGCTTCGAACAGGGCGTCGGCCTCTATCTCGACGACGTCTATCTCAACCGCCCGCAGGCGGCGGTGCTCGACATCTATGACGTCGAGCGCATCGAAATCCTGCGCGGGCCGCAGGGCACGCTCTACGGCCGCAACACGATCGGCGGCGCGGTCAAATATGTCACCGCCCCGCTGCCGCAGGATTTCTCGCTCAAGATCAAGGGCACGCTCGGCACCTACAAGCAGGCCGATCTGATCGTCACCGCGAGCACCCCGATCGGCGATCTGCTGCGCGTCGGCGGCTCGGTCGCACGGCTTTCGCGCGGCGGCTTCGGCGACAATCTCACCACCGGGCTCGAAAATTACAACAAGGACGTCTGGGCCGGCCGCGGTACGGTCGAACTCGGCGGCTATGGCGAGCCGGTGCTGATCCGCATCTCGGGCGACTACAGCAAGGACAAGAGCGATCCGCGCGGCGGCCACCGCCTGATCCGCGGCCTCGCGACGGGCACCCCGGTGCTCGACGATGTCTACGACAGCCGCGGCGGGCTGGTCGATCCGAAGCAGGATATCGAGGCTTATGGGCTGGCGATGAACGTCACCGCCGAACTCAGCGACACGGTGACGCTGCGTTCGATCAGCGCCTGGCGCAAAGACAAGTCGGCGACCCCGATCGATTTCGACGCCCTGCCCGCGGTCGACGTCGACGTGCCCGGCTTCTATTTCAACGAGCAGGTCAGCCAGGAATTCCAGCTGCTCTACGAAGGCGACAAGCTCAAAGGCCTGCTCGGCTTCTATTATCTCGATGCGACCGCCGACACTTTGTTCGACGTCCGCATCTTCAACACCTTCGCCGGATTGACCGCCTTCACCGAGGCCGATGTCGACACCAAGACCGCGGCGGTATTCGGCGATTTCACCTATGATTTCACCGACCAGTTCAGCCTGTCGGTCGGCGGCCGCTATACGTGGGACAAGCGCGAAGCGTCGATCCTGCGCCAGAATTACCTCGGCGGCGGTTCGCCGGTGTTCGGCGGCCTCGGCGTCCCCTTCGGCGCGCCCGGCACCGATTTCGAGGGCAGCCGCAAGTTCAACAAATTCACCCCGCGCGCCTCGCTGACCTTCAAGCCGACGCCCGATCACACGCTCTACGCCAGCTATTCGCAGGGCTTCAAGGGCGGCGGCTTCGATCCGCGCGGCGTCGGGGCCAATGCGCCCGACCTCGACGGCAACGGCGTCCGCAGCGACGCCGAAATCGCCGCCTTCCTGAGCTTCCGTCCCGAAAAGGTCGAAAGCTATGAGCTTGGCTACAAGGGCAGCCTGTTCGACGGCGGCCTCAACGTCGCGATCGCGGGCTTCTACGCCGACTATACCGACGTCCAGATCCCCGGCTCGGTCGCCTGCACCGTCGGCGGCCTGCCCAGCTTCTGCGGCATCGTGTCGAACGCCGGCAAGGCGACCTTCAAAGGCCTGGAGTTCGAGGGCCGCGCGCGGCTCGGCGAGGATCTGGCGGCATCGGGCGACCGGCTGACGCTGTCGACCGCGCTCGGCTATATCGATGCCCAGTACAAGCGGTTCGTGACCAACATCGCCGGCGTACCGACCGACGTCGCCGATTTCCGGCGCGTGCAGAACACGCCCAAATGGACCGCCAGCGGCACGCTCGCTTACGCGACGCCGGTGGGCGACGGGGACATCAGCTTCGGCACCACGCTGTCGTACCGCAGCAAGACCAACCAGTTCGAAATCCCGAATCCCTATATCGACCAGAAGGGGTTCGCGCTGTGGGACGCCAGCCTTGTCTACACCGCACCCGAGGGTCGCTGGAGCCTCGGCGTGTTCGGCAAGAACCTGACCGACAAGCAGTATAAGACGTCGGGTTACACCTTCATCGCCCTCAACCCGGTCACCGGCGTGCCGATCCTCGGCGCCAACGGCCTGCCGATCTCCTCGCTCGGCACCGAAGGCACGCTGACCGCCTTCTACGGCAACCCGCGCCAGGTCTTCGTCACCGGCACGGTCAAATTCTGATCGGGCAAATTCTGATCGTCCGACAATTCCGACAAAAAGGGGGAAAGGGGCGTCCGCTTGGGCGCCCCTTTTTCTATGGGGCGAGCGGTGGCGCGCCCGTTGGTGCGACCATGCGCTCGCCATCGATGACGATCGGGCTGGCGACACCGTCGATATGCGCGCCCGCGGGCCGGAAGCGCATCCCGCGCGCGATCACCTGCGGATCGGCGAACACGCCGGCAAGGTCGTTGATCGGTCCCGCGGGGACGCCTTCGGCCTCGAGCGCGAGCGACAGCGGGTGCGCGTCCCATGTGGCGATCTTCGCGGCGAGTAGCGGGATCAGCTCGGCGCGGTTCGCGAGCCGCGCGGCGTTGCTGGCAAAGCGCGCATCGTCGGCCCACCCCGACTCGCCCAGGATCGCGCAAAGCTTGCGAAACTGCCCATCGTTGCCGACCGCGACGACAAGCTGGCCGTCGGCAGTCGCAAACGCCTGATAGGGCACGACATTGGCGTGGCCATTGCCCATGCGCTGCGGCGATACGCCGCTCGCGAGATAATTGGCCGCCTGATTGGCAAGCACTGCAACCTGCGAATCGAGCAGCGCCATGTCGATATGCGCGCCTGCCCCGGTGACGTCACGACGTCGCAGCGCGGCGAGGATCGCGACGGTGGAATACATGCCGGTGAAGATGTCGGCATAGGCGATTCCCGCCTTTTGCGGCGCCCCGTCGGGCTCGCCGGTCAACGACATGAAGCCGCTCATCGCCTGGACGATGAAATCATAGCCGGCGCGGTGCGCATAGGGGCCCGTTTGGCCGAAGCCGGTGATCGAGCAGACGATCAAATGCGGAAAATCCGCCCGAAGCCGGGCCGGATCGAGCCCATATTTGGCGAGCCCGCCGACCTTGTAATTCTCGATCGCGACATCGGCATCGGCGAGCAGCGCGCGGACGTCGGCCTGCCCACCGGGCGTCGCGATATCGATCGCGACGCTGCGCTTGCCGCGGTTGCAACTGTGATAATAGGCCGCGCCCAGATTGGCGCCCTCGCTGTCGGTAACGAAAGGCGGGCCCCATTCGCGCGTGTCGTCGCCGCCGCCTGGCCGCTCGACCTTGACCACCTCGGCGCCCAGATCGGCGAGCAATTGCCCGCACCACGGCCCCGCGAGCACGCGCGCCAGTTCGACGACGCGCAGGCCCTCCAACGGCCGCATCAGGAAAAGGCGGGGATGCCGGTGATCGCGCGGCCCAAAATCAGCGCATGGACGTCGTGCGTGCCCTCATAGGTGTTCACCGTCTCGAGGTTCACCGCATGGCGGATGACATGATAATCGGCCGAAATGCCATTGCCGCCGTGCATGTCGCGCGCGACCCGCGCGATATCGAGCGCCTTGCCGCAATTGTTGCGCTTGAGCAGACTGATCGCGTCGGGCACGAGCCGGCCATCGTCGATCAGCCGGCCGACGCGCAGCGCCGCCTGCAAGCCCAGCCCAATTTCGGTGAGCATGTTCGCGAGCTTCAATTGCACGATCTGGTTCGCCGCGAGCGGACGCCCGAACTGCTTGCGCTCGAGCGTATAATTGCGCGCCGCCTCATAGCAGAACTCCGCCGCGCCCATCGCGCCCCAGCCGATGCCATAGCGCGCGCGGTTGAGACAGCCGAACGGCCCTTTCAGCCCCGAGACATGCGGCAGCAGCGCATCCTCGCCGACTTCTACCCCGTCCATCACGATCTCGCCGGTGATCGAGGCGCGCAAGCTGACCTTGCCCTCGATCTTCGGCGCCGACAGGCCCTTCATCCCCTTTTCGAGGATGAAGCCGCGGATCGCGCCGTCGTGCGCGTCCGATTTCGCCCAGACGACGAAGACATCGGCGATCGGCGAATTGGTGATCCACATCTTCGCGCCCTTCAGGCGATAGCCGCCCGCGATCTTCTCGGCGCGGGTGCGCATGCTGCCGGGATCGCTGCCGGCATCGGGCTCGGTCAGCCCAAAACAGCCGACGAGGTCGCCCGAGGTCAGCCCGGGCAGATATTTGCGCTTCTGCTCTTCGCTGCCATAGGCGTTGATCGGATGGATCACGAGGCTGCTCTGCACCGAACAGGCCGAGCGATAGCCCGAATCGATCCGCTCGACCTCGCGCGCGATCAGCCCGTAGGATACGTAATTGAGCCCCGCACCGCCATATTCGGGATCGATCGTCGCGCCGAGCAGACCGAGCCGGCCCATTTCCGACATGATCTCGCGGTCGAAACGCTCTTCGAGGAAGGCCGACGTCACGCGCGGCAGCAGCTCGCCCTCGGCATAGGCGCGCGCGGCGGCCTGGATCATCCGCTCTTCCTCGCTCAGCTGGTCGGCAAGCTGAAGGGGATCGAACGGGTCGAGCGCTTCGATACGCTGCGGATCGGCGAGGGCCATGGATCGGCTTTCTTCAGCGCGGGCCCCGGAGGCGCCGCTAGGGGGTCGTTACGGCCGGCTTGCGGGCCATCGCGGCGGCGGTTCCGTCGCGCGGCTCCAATATCGCCGCGGTCTCGATGAGGTCAAGCGCACGCCGCGCCTCGTGATAGCGCCGCGCTTCGATCAGCCATTCGCCGGCCGCCGATGCGCCGGGCATCGCCTCGATCTCGGCGATCGCCTTGTCGGCCATGCCGCCCGCAAGGTAGCGGCGCGCGCGTTCGAGCCGTTCGGAGGCGCGCGGCGATTGCGTCCCCGCCGCGCGGACGACGAACAACTCGCTGAGTTCGCGGCGAAAACCCGTCCACAGGCTGCCGTTGTCGTTATTGCGCCCGACCAGTTCGGGCGCGATCGCATCGAGTTCGGCGCGCAATTGTTCGAGCGTCACCGGCTCGCGCGAGGTGTCGATGATCGTCTTCACGGCATTGGGCTGGTCGTCGCCGAAGCGGAGGCGCAGCTGCGCCTCCAGATAGCCCAGCGACAGCCCGCGATCGAGCGCACGGCGCACCGCGAAAGCGACGAGCAGCCCCTCGGCGCGCGAGGCGTTGCCCGACGCCGATTCGGCCTGCAACGTGATCCGCGACAGCCGTTGTTCCAGTTCGGCGACGCGCGCGCCCAGCGCGTCGGGGCCGACGGGCAAGGCCGCTGCGGCCACTTCGGCGGGAGAATCGTTCACGAGTGCGAGTTCGCCGCCGGCCGCGGGAAGGTCGCTCACCACGGTTTCGGTCTTGGGACTGGCCGCCATCCAGCGACTCATCGCCCAGCCGCCGCCGACCACGCCGGCCAGCAGCACGATCATCGCGGCGATGAAAAGAGCCCTGAAGGACAATCGCTTAACCGGTACCGCGCCGTCCACGGGGGTGGACGTGTCGATGCTGTCGATAGCCATGTGTTTCTTTCGAACGACCCTGTTATTCGCCCTTTTGGCATAAAATATGCGCCGCTGCCAACATCGAGGCGTCGTCGGGCTGTACGGCGATGGCAATTTCGGCCCAGCCGCCGCCCGCCGCCTCGGCCACCGCGCCGCTGATCGCGACGAGCGACAGATGGCCACGCGCCGTCCCGACAAGGCCCGCGACCCGTTCCGCGGCGCGCGCCGAATGCGCGAGCAGCACCGCGGGCGCAGCGATCGTCTCCGCCCAGCCCGGCGGGGGCGCGACCGGCTCAACTTCATAGACCGGCAGCGCCGCCAAGGCCATCCCGCCGGCATCGAAGGCCGACCGGTCGCGCCCGCAAAGCCACAGAATTGGCTCGACATTCTGTGACGCCATGATGTCGATCAGCGACTGAGCATCGCCGGGGCCGATCATCGCGATGTCGAGACCTGCGGCTTCCGCAGCGGCGGCCGTCGCAGCGCCCACGGCATAGGTCGGGGTTCCCGCCAGTTCGGCAAGCCCCGGCCCCGCCAACCGCACCGCCTGCGCGCTCGTCAGCAGCAGCGCGCCGAAATCGCCTTCGGGAACCGCCCATTCGACCGCCCGCGCGGCGAACAGCGGCATAGACCGTGCATCGAGCCCCAGCGCCTTCGCCCGCGCCACCGTCGCCGCACCGCCGGGATCGGCGCGCGTCACGATCAGCGGCAGGCCCGCGGTCATACCGTGAAAAGCCGCCGCACCGCTTCGGGCGCCTCGCCAAGCAACTGGTGCGCGAGCGCCGCGGCATCGCCCTCGCCCGCGACCAGCACATGCCCCGCGACATGCTCGGCGCCATCCTCCGAATAGATTTCGGCGTCGAGCCGCAGCGAGCCATCCTCGCGCCAATGCGCGTGCGCGGCGATCGGCGAGCGGCAATCGCCGCCGAGCGCGGCCAGCAACGCCCGCTCGGCCGCCACCGCATGGTGCGTCGGCGCATGGTCGATCGCCTTCAGCAGCGCAAAGGTCGCGGCATCGTCGGCGCGGCATTCGATCCCGATCGCCCCCTGCGACGCCGCGGGCAGCAGCATATCGATCGCCTGCGCGGTCCCCACCTCATTCATCCCCAGCCGGTCGAGCCCCGCGGCGGCGAGCAAGGTCGCGTCGACCTCGCCGTCGGCCAGCTTCGCCAGCCGCGTCTGGACATTGCCGCGCAGCAAGGTGGTCACCAGATCGGGGCGCAGCCTTTTCACCTGCGCCGCGCGGCGCGGGCTGCTGGTGCCGAGCCGCGCGCCGTGCGGCAGCTCGACGATGCTTGCTGTCTTGACGTCGCCGTGCACCACCAGCCGGTCGCACGGATCGGCGCGTTCGAGCATCGCACCCAGCGCAAAGCGCGCGTCGCGGATTGTCTCTACGTCCTTCAAGCTGTGCACGGCGACATCGATGACGCCGGCATCGAGCGCCGCGTCGAGTTCGCGCGTCCACAGCGCCTTGCCGCCCACCTCGGCGAGCGCGCGGTCCTGGATCTTGTCGCCGGTCGCGGTCATCGGCACAATTTCAAGCGCTTCGGGCGCCAGCGCATGCGCCTTGGCCAGTGCGGCGGCGGCCATATGCGCCTGCGCCTGCGCCAGCGGCGAAGCGCGCGTGCCGATACGCAGCGGATTAGCGGATGTTGGAAGCGGAATCGAGGCCATGCGCGCCTGCTAGGGCTTTGGGGAGGCAAAGGGAAGCGGGCCGATCGAGGGATGGATCCGGAAAGCTTCGCATGAACCAAATCCTCCTCCGCTTGCCCCCGGCCCCTCTGCGCGAGTATGGGCGCGATTCATGCCCCTGATCCTCGGCCTCGAATCAAGCTGCGATGAAACCGCGGCGGCGCTCGTCGATAGCGAGCGGCGCGTGCTTGCGCACCGCGTCGCGGGGCAGGAAGCCGAGCATAAGCCCTATGGCGGCGTCGTTCCCGAGATCGCGGCGCGCGCGCATGTCGACCGGCTCGCGCCACTCGTCGAGGGCGTGCTTGCCGACGCAGGGCTGACGCTCGCCGACGTCGATGCGATCGCCGCGACCGCCGGGCCGGGCCTGATCGGCGGCGTGATGGTCGGGCTCGTCACCGGCAAGGCGCTCGCGCACGCCGCGAACAAGCCGCTGATCGCGGTCAACCATCTGGAGGGCCACGCGCTGAGCCCGCGGCTCACCGACGCCGCCCTCCAATTTCCCTATCTGCTGCTGCTCGTCTCGGGCGGCCATTGCCAGTTGCTGCTCGTCGAGGGCGTCGGCGTCTATCGCCGCCTCGCCACCACGATCGACGACGCCGCGGGCGAGGCCTTCGACAAGACCGCCAAGCTGCTGGGCCTCGGCTATCCCGGCGGCCCCGCGGTCGAGCGCGCCGCGAAGGACGGCAACCCGCAGGCGGTGCCGCTGCCGCGCCCGCTCGTCGGCAGCGCCGAGCCCCATTTCTCCTTCGCGGGTCTCAAGAGCGCGGTCGCGCGCGCCGCGGCGTCGGGCGCGCATGGCGTTCCGGACCTCGCCGCCTCGTTCCAGCAGGCGGTAGTCGACTGCCTCGTCGACCGCAGCCGCATCGCACTCGCCGCCGTGCCGCAGGCAACCGCCTTCGTCGTCGCCGGCGGCGTAGCGGCGAACGGCGCGATCCGGTCGGCGCTCACCGGCCTTGCAAGCCGCTTCGACAAGCCCTTCGTCGCACCCCCGCTGTGGCTCTGTACCGATAATGGCGCGATGATCGCCTGGGCAGGCGCCGAGCGCTTCGCCGCCGGCCTCACCGATCCGCTCGACACCGCGGCGCGCCCGCGCTGGCCGCTCGATCCGGACGCCGAAGCTGTGCGTGGGGCCGGGGTGAAGGCATGACGTCATACTCGAATTTCGGCGTCGTCGGCGGCGGCGCATGGGGCACCGCTCTTGCGCAGATGCTTGCGGCCGATGGCGCGCCGGTGCGGCTCTGGGCGCGCGAGGACGAGGTGGTGGCGGCGATCAACAGCGCGCATCGCAACCCGCTGTTCCTGCCTGGCGCAACGCTTTCGCCCTCGCTGACCGCGACCGGCGATCTCGGCGATCTGACGGGCTGCGACGCGCTGCTCGTGGTTGTCCCCGTTCCCTTTCTGCGCGCCGTGCTCGCCGATCTGCCCGCGGGCGACGCGCCGCTGATTTTGTGCAACAAGGGCATGGAGGCCGAAAGCTTCGCCTTTCCGATCGACATCGCCAGAGCGGTCGCGCCCGACCGGCCGCTGGCGGTCCTGTCCGGCCCGACCTTTGCGCATGAAGTCGCCGCGGGGCTTCCCACCGCGATCACCCTGGCCGCCACCGACGCGCAAACCGCCGAAGCCATCGCCGGGTCGCTCGCGCGGCCGCATTTCCGTCCCTATGTGTCGACCGACATGATCGGCGCCGAGGTCGGCGGCGCGGTGAAGAATATCCTCGCCATCGCGTGCGGGATCGTCGACGGCGCCGGGCTCGGGCTCAACGCCCGCGCCGCGCTCATCAGTCGCGGCTTCGCCGAAATGTCGCGTTTCGGCCTGTCGCGCGGCGCGCAGCCCGAGACGCTCGCAGGCCTTGCGGGCCTCGGCGACCTCGTCCTTACCTGCACCTCGTCGAACTCGCGCAATTTCGCCCTGGGCCAAGGCCTTGGCCGCGGCGAGGAGGCGTCGAAGCTGATGGCCGACCGCCGCACCGTTGCCGAAGGCGCGTTCAGCGCGCCGGTGATCGCCGCTGCGGCGCGCGCCGACGGTATCGACATGCCGATCACCGACGCCGTCGCGCGGCTCGTCGCGGGCGAGATCCGTGCGGTCGAGGCCATTCAGGCGCTGCTCAGCCGGCCGCTCAGACCAGAGGGCCGATGATCGCGTTCAAAGATTTGCCTGCCTCCTTCGCCCGCGCTAACTTGCTCGCCGGGGAAACAGCAAAGGGGCGCCAGGCTTGAGCCAGACGGACAGCGCGACCGCGCGCACCCCCGATTCCGCCAGCCCCGACTCCACTGGAGCTTCGATGGCCGACGCGGATACCGCGGCGCTCGCCAAGGGCGGCCGCACCAATTTCTTCGGCTTCATCCTGCGCCTCGTCGCGCGCCTGCCCTTTCTCTATTTCGCCGGCCGCTGGTACGGGCCCGAGGCGGTCGGGCGTTTCGCCTTCGCGGTGCTCGTCATCGAACTCGTCGCGCAGCTCGCCACGCTGGGCCTCAAGCGCGGCCTCGCCGAGCAACTGAGCGCCCCCGATGCCAACCAGCGCACCGTCGTGTGGGACGGCATGTTCGTCGCCTTCGTCGCCTCGGCCGCCGGATCGCTGCTGCTCGCGCTGCTGCCGCAGCTGATGTTCCCGTCGGGCGATATCGACAGCACCGACCGCTGGATGGCGCTGCTCGTCTTCGCGATCGCGGGCACCGACGTCGCGCTCGCCGCCTGCGCCTATCGCTTCGATGTGGGCGCGACGGTGCGCGCGCGCGCGGTCGTCGAACCCTGGGTGATCAGCATCGCCGCCGCCGGATTCTTCTTCGTGTCAAAGCGCGACGGGCTGATGCTCTCCTATGCCGCGGCGATGATCGGCGCCTTTCTGACCGCGCTGATCCCGATGATCCGCCACTATGGCGGCCCGCGCGGGTGGCAGCCGCATCCCGCGCACCTCGTCAAAGTTGCGCGGCGCAACGCGCCCCTCGCCGCCGCCGACGCGATCGAATGGGGGACGCGCCGCCTCGACCTCTTCATCCTCGGCCAGTTCACCTCGCCGGCGATCTACGGCATCTATTATATGGCGCAGCAGGTCGCCTCGCTGCCGCAGAAGCTGAAGACCAGTTTCGAACCGATCCTCGGCCCGGTGATCACGCGCAATCTCGCAGAGAACAAGCTTGCCGCCGTGGCGGCACAGGTTAGCCAGGTCGGCTTCTGGATCATCGCCGCGCAGGCGGGCATCGCCCTCGCGCTCGGCATCCCGGGTGAGGCGGTGATGGGCCTCGTCGGCCCGCAATTCGTCAGCGGCACCGGCGCGCTCGCTTTCCTGCTCGCCGCCGAGGTCGTCGCGGCGACCGCGGTCGTCAGCGAGGCTGCGCTCGTCTATGTCGCGCGCCACCGCAACCTGCTGATCAGCCTCGCGACCCTGGCGTTGCAGGCGATCCTCAGCGTCTCGCTCATCCTCGTGGCGAAATCGATGGGCCTCGACCCGATCTATTACGCTGTTGCGGTGGCGCTGGCGCTGATGCTGGCGCTCGGTTTCGCCTCGGTGGTGAAGGCCCGGCTGCTTGCGCATGTGCTGCAGGCGCCGGTCAACAGCCTGCGCTGGGCGCTCATCTGGGCGACCGCCGGGGCAGCGGTGCTCGGCTATGGCGCGACACGGCTGCCCGAATGGGCCGAGCTGCTGATCGGCGTTCCGCTGATCCTCGCCATTTACGCTTGGCTGATCTGGACCCGCGGCTTCGGCCCCGCCGATCGGGCGCTGTTCAAGAAGCACCCGGAATCGGCGGAAGCCTAGAGCCTATTCGACGGCCTTTTGCGCCGCGTCGCCGACATTTTCGGCGGCGTTGCCGACCTTCTGCGCCGCCTCGGCGATCGCGCCGCTCTCGGTTTTCTCGTTCGCGAGGAACTGAAAGCCGAAAAAGGCGGCGACCGCGAGCGCGACGAGGACGATCAGGCCAACGCCCAGCCCGCCGCCACGGCGCGGTTCGCGGTCGATGACAGTGGTTGTGTGCGTCGTCCCGTCGGGATCGCGCGTCGTGTGGATTTCGTCGGTCATGAGAAGCCTCCCTATGCCTGTGATGGGGCATAGGACGCTTCAGCGTGGCAATAGGTTCCTATGCCAGCCGTTCGGCAACCTTCGCCTTGAGGTCGACCTGCGCGCGCGGGCCGACCTGCGCGATGATTTCGCGCGCGCACACCGCGCCCATCGTCAGGCAATCCCTGATCGGGCGGCCCTCGGCGAGGCCCGACAGGAACCCTGCGGCGAACAGGTCGCCCGCGCCCGTCGTGTCGACGACGGTCTCGATCGGCTCCGCGCCGACTTCGGTCCGCTCGCCGCCCTGCAGCGCGATCGCGCCGTCCGCGCCGCGCGTGACGACCAGCAGCGGCACCTGCGGGGCGACCTTCGCGACCGCGGCCTCGAAATCCTCGGTCTCGGCGAGCGCGCAGATCTCGACCTCGTTCGCGAACAGGATGTCGAACAGCCCCTCGGCGATCAGCGTGCGGAAATCGGCGCCGTGGCGGTCGATGATGAAGGCGTCCGAAAGCGTGAAGGCGACCTTGCGCCCCGCCGCGCGCGACACGTCGATCGCGCGGCGCATCGCCGCGCGCGACAGCTCCGGATCCCACAAATAGCCTTCGAGATAGAGGATCTCCGAATCGGCGATCCACGCCTCGTCGATCATCGCCTGTTCGAGCAGGTGGCTCGCGCCGAGGAAGGTGTTCATCGTCCGCTGCCCGTCGGGAGTGACGAGGATCAGGCAGCGCGCGGTCGGCGCGCCTTCCTTGAGCGCCGGGGTCTCGTATGCGACGCCGAGCGCGCGCAGATCGTGGGTGAAGACATGGCCGAGCTGGTCGTCGGCGACCTGCCCGATGAAGGCGCAGCGTTCGCCGAGCGCCGCCATGCCCGCCAGCGTGTTCGCGGCGCTGCCCCCCGAAACCTCGATCGCCGGGCCCATCGCCGCATAGAGCCGGGTCGCCTCGTCGGCGTCGATCAACCGCATCGACCCCTTGGTCAGGCCCTCGGCCTCGATCAGCGCGTCGTCGGCGCGGGCAAGAACGTCGACGATGGCATTGCCGATGGCGACGACGTCGAAACGGGCGGTGGAGGCCATGATTAATCCTGTGCTGGATGGGAAAAAGCTGCGCGGGCCTTTAGGGGGGCGGGCGCGCCAAGGCAAGCGCGCGTGCTTGACGCGCGCGGTACGCCCGCGCAACCCTGGCCGCATGTACCGCGCCATCCACGCTTTCCTGCTTGCGCTCAGGGACTTGCCGAGCCCGCGCGTGCTGCGCGTCCTTGTGCAAAGCCTGGTGCTGACGCTGCTGCTCTTCGTCGCCGCGGGCGCCGCGATCGTCTTCGGCGCGCGCTGGGCGCTCGATCACTGGCAGTGGCTGAGCGGCCCGTGGCTCGACACCGCCGGGCTGCTGATAGTCCTCGTCCTGATCGCCGGCAGCTGGCTGCTCTTTCGCGCGGTCGCGATCGTCGTCGTCGGCCTGTTCGCCGACGCGATCGTCGCCGATGTCGAGGGGCGCCATTATCCGGCCGCCGCAAGCCGCGCCGTCGATGTCGGCTGGCGGCAGAATATTGCGCTTGCCCTCGCCTCACTCGGCCGGCTCATCGGCGGCAATCTGCTCGCGCTGCCCGTCTATCTGCTGCTCCTGATCACGGGTATCGGCACGCCGCTCTTCGCGCTGTTCGTCAATGCGCTGCTGCTCGGCCGCGATCTCGAGGCGATGGTGCTCGCGCGCCATCCCGACCGGCCGCGCTTCGACCGGCCGGCGCGCTGGTCGCTCGGCTTGCTGTCCGCCGCAAGCTTTGTGGTGCCCGTCGCCAATTTGTTGGCCCCGATCCTCGGCGCCGCTATGGCCGTCCATCTTTTGCACCTGCGGGATAGGGATCGGTCATGAAAATCAACGCGCTTCTGGGCCTGGCGGCCTCGACGCTGCTGCTTGCGGGCTGCGCCAGCTCGGCGACGATCCCGCGCCCCAGTCCGCCTGTCGCGACGCCCCGCCCGCCCTCGACCCCGCCGCGCATAACGCAGACCAACAGCCTCGTCGGCCAGCGCGCCAACGCCGCGCTGTCGCTCTTCGGCAAGCCGCGGCTCGACGTCGCCGAAGGCGCCGGCCGCAAGCTGCAGTTCGCAGGAACCGCCTGTATCCTGGACATTTATTATTACGCGCCCAAGGCCGGCGCCGATCCGATCGCGACCCACGTCGATGCCCGCACGCCGGACGGTCGCGATGCCAATGTCGACAGCTGCGTGAACGCGCTCCGGCGCTGACGTCATGCCGCCAGTTCGGCGAGCGCCCATGCCGCCGCCTCGGCGACCATATCGGACTCGTCCCCGGTCAGCACCTCAAGCCGCGCCCGGAACCGCGCATCGCCGCTGTTCCCCGCCGCGATCGCCGCATTGCGCACCATCCGGTTGCGTCCGATCCGCTTGATCGGCGAGCCTGCGAAGACCTGCCGGAACCCCGCGTCGTCGAGCGCAAGCAGGTCGGCGAGCGAAGGCGCGGCGAGCTCGGCGCGCGGCAGAAAGGCCTTGTGCCGCGCCGCGGCGTCGGCGAATTTGTTCCACGGGCACACCGACAGGCAGTCGTCGCAGCCATAGATGCGGTTGCCGAGCCCCCGGCGGAGCTCGAGCGGGATCGGCCCGTCATGCTCGATCGTGAGGTAGGAGATGCAGCGCCGCGCATCGAGCCGGTAGGGCGCCGGAAACGCATCGGTCGGGCACGCGTCCTGACAAGCGGTGCAACTGCCGCACCGGTCGCGCCCCGGCAGCGATGGTGCGAGATCGAGCGTCGTGTAGATCGCGCCCAGGAACAGCCAGCTGCCATGTTCGCGGCTGACCAGGTTGGTGTGCTTGCCCTGCCAGCCCAACCCGGCGGCCGCCGACAGCGGCTTTTCCATCACTGGCGCGGTATCGACGAACACCTTGACCTGCGTCTCCTCCACCTCGGCGACGAGCCAGCGCGCGACGGCTTTCAGCGCTTTCTTCACGACGTCATGATAGTCGGCGCCCTGCGCATAGACCGAGATCCGGCCGCGGTCGGATACGTCGGCCAGCGCCAGCGGATCGGCCGCGGGCGCATAGCTCATGCCGAGCGCGACCACCGACTTCACCTCGGGCCATAGCCCCTGCGGCGACCCGCGCTGGCCGGCGCGGCTTTCCATCCAGATCATGTCGCCGTGCCGTCCTTCGGCGAGCCACTGGTTCAGCCGCGCCGCGCTTTCGGGCGCGGCATCGGCGCGCGCGATCCCGAATGCGACGAAGCCGTGGCCCCGCGCAACGTCGGCGAGTCTTTGTTCGAGCGCGGGCAAGGCTTCGGCAACCATTCGCGCTCTATACGGCATGGACTCTCCCGTGCCATAGTCGCGCGAAATCTTGTTCAGGGACCGACACTTGACCGAACTCGCCGTCGAGGCCACCGGCCTCACCAAATATTTCGAGGCCTTTCAGGCGGTCGATCATGTGACCCTGAAGGTGCCCGCAGGCAGCATCTATGGCGTCCTCGGCCCCAATGGCGCCGGCAAGACCACCAGCCTGCGCATGACGCTCGGCATTATCGATCCCGACGAGGGCACGAGCCGGTTGCTCGGCGGCCACAAGCCGCAAGCGGTGCGCCACCGCATCGGCTATCTTCCCGAAGAACGCGGGCTCTATCCCGGCATGAAAGCGCGCGAGGCGATCGCCTTCATGGGCGCGCTGCGCGGCCTCGACTGGAGCGAAGGCCGCCGCCGCGCCGCGACCTTCATGACCGAGCTCGGGCTCGAACGCGTGATCGACGAGAAAATCCGCAAGATGTCGAAGGGCATGGCGCAGATGGTCCAGCTGATCGGCTCGATCGTCCACGCCCCCGACCTCATCGTCCTCGACGAGCCCTTCTCGGGGCTCGATCCGGTCAATCAGGAACGGCTCGAAATGCTCGTCCGGCGCGAGCGCGACCGCGGCGCGACGATCCTCTTCTCGACCCATGTCATGGCGCACGCCGAGCGCCTCTGCGACCGGCTCGCGATCATCGCCCGCTCGCAACGCCGATTCGAGGGCACCGTCGACGAAGCGCGCGCGCTGCTGCCGATGCAGGTGCGCTATACGCCCCGCGAGCAGGGCGAGGCGGTGGCGGCGCTGCTCCCCGCGGGCGCCGAGCACAAGGGCGAAGCCTGGCATTTCGCCATAGAAGAGAATGACGTCGAGCCGCTGCTCGCGCGCATCACCGCGAGCGGGCATGGCGTCGCGGGCCTGTCGATCGCGCGCCCCGCGCTCCACGACGCCTTCGTCCATATCGTGCGCCAGGTCGACGCCGGGTTCGACGCCACGCCCCAAGCCGATGCAGTCGAGGAGGCCGCGGCATGAACGCTTTTTTGAAAAACATGCTCGTCATCGCCCGCCGCGATTTCCTGGCGATCGTCGCGACCCCGACCTTCCTGCTCTTCCTGCTCGCGCCGCTCTTCATGGTCGGCATGGGCGCGGTCGGCGGACTCGGTGCTTCGCAGCTCGCCGACAGCGCGCGCGGCAAGGGCCGCATCGTCGCCATCGTCGATCCCGCCGACGTCGAGGCGCTGCGTCAGGCCGACGCACGGCTGCGCGGCGCGCTCTCGGGCGGCGAACGGCCGGTGATGCTCGACGTGCGCGCCGCGGGGCCCGATGCCCCCGACCCGCTGGTCATCGCACGCGAAAAGGGCAGCGACACCTACGCCGTCCTCAGCGGCCCGCTCGAAAGCCCGCGCATCATCGAACGCAATGAGGGCAGCAGTTCGGGCCGCTATCTCGCGCTGCTTGCCGCAGACGTGCTGCGCGACCGCGCCGCCGGGCCGGTGGCGCCCGTCGAACCCCGCTTCGAGGCGATCACCAGCGGCGGCACCAGCATCGCCGCGCAGCAGTCGCTCGGCTTCGGCGCGGTCTTTGCGATCTTCCTGATGACGCTGCTCCTCGCCGGCCAGACGGTCAGCTCGATGGCCGAGGAAAAGGGCAACAAGGTCATCGAGATTCTCGCCGCCGCGGTGCCGCTCGAAAGCGTCTTTCTCGGCAAATTGCTCGGCATGCTCGGCGTCGCTATTCTCTTCATCGCCTTCTGGAGCGTGATCGCCGTCGGCGGCGGTTTCGTCGCCGCGACGCAGATCGATCCTGCGGCTATCGCCGCCGCCGGAAAACCCGCCGCAGCGCTGGCGGTCGCGCCGGCCAGCGGCTGGGGCTTCTTCTTCGGCATTTCGATCTGCTATTTCGTGATGGCGTTTCTGCTGCTCGGCGCCGTCTTCCTTGGCATCGGCGCGCAGGCCAGCACGGTGCGCGAGATTCAGATGCTCAGCCTGCCGATCACCATCTTCCAGGTCGGCATGTTCAGCCTGTCGGCCGCCGCCGCGAGCGCCCCCGGCAGCGATCTGGCCCGCTTCGCGCAGATATTCCCCTTCTCGTCGCCCTTCGCGATGGCAGCGCGCGCCGCTACCGACGGCGCGCACGGCATCCACCCGCTCGCGCTCGGCTGGCAGGCGATCTGGGTCGCCGCCGTCGTCTATCTCTCGGTCCGCCTCTTCCGCGCCGGCGTGCTCAGCAGCGGCAGCGGCTGGAAATTCTGGAAGAAGGCCCGCCCTGTCGCGGCAGCGGCGGCGGCTGCATCGGCCGCGGCAGAGTCCCCCTCGACTCATTGACAAAGCTGTAAACAGTGGCATTCTGCAACCGAAAACGGCCGCACGATGACGGCTGATGGAGGATATGCCATGGCGACCCAGATCCGCACCGCTCCCGAAACCCCGAATCCGCTCGATGTCAGCCGCGCCGAATTGTGGCGCGAGGACCGGTGGCAGGAACCGATGCGCCAGCTGCGCGCCGAATCGCCGATCCATTATTGCGAGGATTCGAAGTTCGGCCCCTATTGGTCGGTGACGACCTACAAGCCGATCCAGCATATTGAGGCGCTGCCCAAGATCTTCTCCTCCAGCTGGGAATATGGCGGCATTACCGTCGCCGGCGACGGGGTCGAGTTTCTGAAAGAGGGCGAGATTCCGATGCCGATGTTCATCGCGATGGATCCGCCGCAGCATACCGCGCAGCGCCGCACCGTCGCGCCCGCCTTCGGCCCCTCCGAGATCGAGCGCATGCGCGCCGACACCGTCGCGCGCACCGCGGCGCTGATCGACACGCTGCCCGTCGGCCAGCCTTTCGACTGGGTCGAGAAACTCTCGATCGAGCTGACGACCGACATGCTCGCGATCCTCTTCGATTTTCCGTGGGCCGATCGCCACAATCTGACGCGCTGGTCCGACGCGCTCGGCGACATCGAAAGCTTCGACACCACCGAGCTGCGCCAGGCGCGCACCGCGACCGCGTTCGAAATGGGCGCGGCGTTCAAGGAGCTGTGGGATCACAAGGCCAGGAACCCCGGCAAGCACGACCTCATCTCGATCATGCTCCAGTCCGACGCGATGAGCCACATGAGCGAGCATGAGTTCATGGGGAACCTCATCCTGCTCATCGTCGGCGGCAACGACACGACGCGCAATTCGATGTCGGCCTATGCCTACGGCCTCCACTGTTTCCCCGAAGAGCGCGCGAAGCTCGAGGCGAACCACGATCCCGAGCTCGCGGTCAACGCGATGCACGAGATCATCCGCTGGCAGACCCCGCTCGCGCACATGCGCCGCACCGCGATGGAAGATACCGAGTTGTTCGGCCACCAGATCAGGAAGCGCGACAAGATCGCGCTCTGGTACGCCTCGGCGAACCGCGACGAGGAGATTTTCCCCGACGGCGACCGGATCATCGTCGACCGCGAAAACGCCCGCCGCCATCTGTCCTTCGGCTATGGCATCCACCGCTGTGTCGGCGCGCGCGTCGCCGAGTTGCAGCTGACGACGCTGATCTCCGAAATGCAGAAGCGCCGCCTGCGCGTGAACGTCCTGGCCGAACCCGAGCGCGTCAACGCCAGCTTCGTCCACGGCTATCGCCACCTGCAGGTTGAACTGGAGCATTATTGACTCGCCCTGTAACCGGGCGCAGGTCGGCCCCGTAGTTGGGCTGAGGAGTCCCGATATGATCGAACGCCGTTACCTGTTGTCCGGCCTTGCCCTCGGCGGGGCGCTGATCGCCGCCCCGATGCTGTTCGCCAAGCCGAAGGGCCGTCCGAAGGCGCAGCCCGGCTGGCAGCTGACCGACGCCCAGTGGCAAAAGCGCCTGACCCCGATGCAATATCGCGTGCTGCGCGAGGCCGCGACCGAACGCCCCTTCACCAGCCCGCTGAACAAGGAACATCGCGCCGGCACCTTTCGCTGCGCCGGCTGCGCGCTGCCGCTTTTTTCGAGCAGCACCAAGTTCGACAGCGGCACCGGCTGGCCGAGCTTCTGGGCGCCGCTCAAGGGCGCAATCGCGACCGCAACCGACTATGACATCGGCGTCGCGCGCACCGAAGTGCATTGCCGCCGCTGCGGCGGCCACCTCGGCCACGTCTTCGACGACGGCCCCAAGCCCACCGGCAAGCGCTATTGCATGAACGGCGCGGCGCTGACGTTCCGGCCGGCCTGACGCCGTCAGCGGCGGATTCGATAGGCGCGAAATTCCCCGCTCGACAGCGTCGGATCATAAACCAGCCAATCGACCGTTTCCCCGCGCGAAAGTCGCGCTGCCAGACCCCCAGGTTTCGCATCGGCATAGCTCTGCATTTCAGGCAATTGCGTACAGACGGCCAGAAGGCGCGCGCCGCTTGCCTGTACGATCGGTCGCGCCGCCGCCGGTTCCGACAGGAAGGCCGTGATCACCCTGTTCATCGCCGCATGATTGCGGTGGTGGCCCGTTGCGATGACGCGGTGCCGGGTCCTGACCAGAAGCTCCGGCCCGATATCGATCGATGCGAAGATCAGCGCTGGCGGCGCGCTCCGAAGCGGCAACAGCATGGCGGTCGAGGGACATGTTTCCTGTTTGGCAGCGCGTTCGGCAGCCGAAGTATCGAGACGTCCGGGCAGAATCCGTTTTGCCGCGCTTGCCGCGACGAAGGCATCGACCGCCGGAATCGCTGTCAGCACCAGCATCGCTCCGCCGATCCGGCGGAGCGCGGTTGCGCGCGCCCGGCTCCAGCCCCACAGTCCCGCCGCCAATGCGCCAAAAGCCGGTATCAGATAGGCATGGGTTGTGGCGCCGGTTCGGAACACCAGCATCGAAAGCAGGCTACTCGTCAGCACGACGAGCAGCACACGCGACCAGTTTTCGGCGCCGATGGTGTGCTGCGCGCGCGCCCAAGCCCAAAGGGTGGCGCCCAGACCGACCAGCGTCGGCATGAGCCACAGCAATGCAATGTCGGGTCTTTGCACCCATAACGGGCGGCCTTCCATGACCTGGTCATACCAATAGATGCGCACCAACGGCTCGAGGTCGCCGAACGGCCCGTCCAGGCACACGCGGCCGAGCATCAGGAAGGTGGCGCCCCCGGCCAAGCCCGCCAGTCCCAGCAAGAGGGCGCGCTGTCGCCAGCTTGCTCCCATCGCGGAAAATTGCGTTCCGGCAAACAGAATCGACGCAGCCACGGCCGTACCCGCGACATAGGGTAGCGAAAAGGAATCGCAGTAAATGGTCGCCAAAGACTGCCATCCGCGGAAGAGGAGCAACCAGGCAGCCGGAATCACTACCAAGCCCGCGGCGAAGCCCGCTAGCCGGGGAGCGCCGCGCGGATCGCGCAACCATTCCAGCGCAAACAGCGCGCCGAAGATCACGAGATAGGGAAGACCCTCGAGAGAAATCTCGACATGCGCGGTGATCACCAACGCCGCGGCCACGCCGCGCCGGAAAGTCGGCGCGTCGAGCGCCAGCCACAGCATCGCCACCGACAGCAACAGCTGCCAATTATGGTGGTCGATGCGCAGCGGCGCAAAATAATGGAGGAATGTAATTGCCGTCGTGGCAACGAGCAGCCCCGCAATCGCTTGTCGCCTGTCGCCGAGAATCGACAGGATGCGCCCGAGCAGCAGAAACAAGGGCAGTATCAACAGCAGCGGGTAAATTCCGACGGCCCAGCGCTCTGCCGCGTCGGGCGCAAGGACCAGTCCGAACAGCCAGATCAGGGCGGCAATCTGAACATCGACGAATCGCGACCAGTGCATCAGTCCGCCGCCTTCGGCCGGATTGATCCGATATTGGGTGACATCGAACCAGCTCTGCCCGGCAAGCAGGTCGCGGACCTGGACCAACCGCAGAGAATCGTCGGCGTCGCGCAATCCGAGCGTGGCAATCGCATCGCGATAGACCACGAGCCCGATCGCGGCGGCGACGAGCCAGCATAGAACAGCGATACGGTCGATGCTCAGCCGTTCGGGTGATAGCCACGCGCGCGGGTTCATCGGCGGTCCCTTCAGGCAGCTGCAAAAACGAGCGTTTTGCGCAGCGCATAGGTGGCGACGAACGACACCACGATTGCCGAGAGTTTCGCCAGATTGGCGTCCAGTCCGGACATATCGCCTATCCAGACGATCGCCACGGTCAGCCCCAGCCCGACGAAAGCGGAACCGAGAAACAGGCCCTTCTGCCGCACCCGGTCGCGCCCCGCCGTGCGCGCGCCCTCGACGAACACCAGCCGCGAGCTAATCAACCAATGGATGACGATACCTGCGGCATAGCTTGCCGCCGCCGCCGCCACCGGCAGCCAGCCCACCCTCATCAACAGGTTGAACAGGCCGATATCACCGGCGAGCGCCAGCGCGCTCGCGCCGACATAGCGCAGGAACGTGATCTGGATCAGTCTCTGCGCGATCGAGCGAGACAGCAAAGTCGTCACGTCGTCACGCGGCCTTGGCAACGCGCGCCGGCACGTCGCGCACCGATGCCAGCGCGGCCTGTTCGCCCTCCGTGCCCGCCTCATGATATTCGGCGTCCTCGTTTACACCCCAGATATCGTATAGATTTTCGCCAGCCACGATGTTGCGTACCGTCAGCATCGCCGTCATCATTGCATGATCCTGATTGTTATAGCGGTGCATGCCGTTACGACCGATCATGTGCAGCGTCGGATAGCGCGCTTCCAGCTCGCCGCGCATCGTCTCGACATGCGCGGCATAGTCGTCGTCATAGACCGGATAGGCCTTTTCCTGCCGCACCACTGCGCCGCCGACAACGTCGGCAGGGTCGCAGAGGCCGAGGATCGCCATCTCGCGCGTCGCGAGTTCGACGAGATCCTCGTCGCTGGAGGCCCAGAGGCCGTCACCTTCGAAACAGAAATATTCGAGGCCGACGCAGGCAAGCTCGGGATCGGGCACCATTTCGGGCGACCAGCTGCGGAAATTCTGGACGCGGCCGACCTGCACCTTGCTGTCGTGGATATAGATCCAGTTGTCGGGGAACAGATCGTCCGACCGGATCTTCAGCGCGACGGTCAGGAAGTCGCGATATTTGAGATTCGGCGCTGCGGTCAGCGCACAGGCCGGGAGCGGATGGATACGCGCGGCAAGCTCGCGCATCGGCGCCGAGCTGATCACATGCGCGGCATCGATCACGATATCGCCGTCGGGTCCGGTCGCGGTCATCCGCCAGCGCCCGGTCTTTTGATCCTGCGTCAGCTGCTTGAAGCTGTGCGCCATGAGGACGTGGTTGCCGCCCGTACGAACCTTGTCGCGCGCAGCCTCCCACATCATGCCAGGGCCGAGCCGCGGATAGCGGAAGGTTTCGAGCAGGGTCTTGGTTGCCATACCGTCGTTGGGCGTCTTGTTCAGCCCCAGGCTGCGCTTCAGCCCGTCAAGCACCGCGGCGCCGAGCGACAGCCCCTTGATGCGCTGCGCCGCCCAATCGGCCGACATTTCGTCGCACGGCATGCCCCACACCTTCTCGGTGTAGGTCTTGAAGAAGATCGAATAGAGCTTTCGCCCGAACTGATTGATCGTCCAATCCTCAAAGCTCCGCACCTCGCGGTTGGGAAACAGCTTCGCTTGCGCATAGCTCACCATGCACAGCGTTGAACGAAAGATTCCGAGGTTCCACAGCGCTTCGAATGCGCGCAGCGGATAGCTGTAGAATTTGCCCTCGTAATAAATGCGGCTCATCCGCGGCCGCTCGATGAAATCGTCAGGCAGAATCTCGTTCCACAGATCGACGACTTCGCGGCTCTTCGAAAAGAAGCGATGGCCACCGATATCGAAGCGAAAGCCTTCATGCTCGACGGTGCGACTGATACCGCCGACATAAGCGGGATCCTTTTCGATCACCGTCACCCTATACCCCTGCTTGGTCAGCAGATAGGCGGCGGTTAGTCCGGCCGGGCCGGCGCCGATGATCGCGACATCGGCGCTCGTCGGGCTGTTTTTCGACACGTGGGTGTCGGTCATCGATAGTTCCCCCACAGGCAAGAGTGCTCTCTGCCGCTTTGCGGCGAATATGGGTAAAAATTGGTTAACACAGCTGCAGGACAGCAATGATTATGGCTCTTTCGGGTGCTCGCCTAAGGCACACCCGGCGGACCCCGCGTCCTATTGCCGCCTTCCTCGACCCCCTCGGCCAACGCTACATCGCGCGTCAACAGCGGCAGCTTCACCACGCCAAGCTTGACCCGCGGGGTCGCCTTGCCCGGCGCCGCGCTCAGCACCACTGCCGGATCGAGGCGCAGCGCTGCCGCCGAGGCTTTCGCGACACGCACCGTGTAGCGCCCATAAGCCACGCTTTCGAAAAGGAAATAGCCGTCAAACTCGGTCAGCGTCGTCGCGCGGACGCGGCCTTCGGCGTCGACCAGCTCGAGGCCCAGTCCCTCGATCGGGTTGCCGCCATCGCGGATCGCGACGCCTTCGATCTCGCCCGCCTGCGTCATCGGCAGGGCGACGCGCACCGCGACGCCGGGACGCGGGGTGACGACGACGCCGGGCAACGCGGGCTGGACATAGGGATCGGGAAGGCTGCCGGCATCGATGCCGATCATGACCGGGCGGAAGGGTTCGAGCCCGTCGATCATCGCGCGGCCGTCGGTGCCGGTCGACGTCTCGACGAAAGCATTGCCCGCGGTCAGCGGCACCGCGGCGATCGCCGCCTCGCCCGGCTGGCGAACCCCGTCGCCATTCTCGTCCATGAAGACGTCGGCCATCACCTGGCCGCGGCTCGCCAGCTTTTCGCTCGACACGCGCCAGCCGCCGCTGGATGGCCGTGGGCCGAAGCTGAAGGCAAGCGACAGCGAAGCCGCGACCGATCCATCGGTCGCCACCTCACCGAAACCGCTCAACTGTAACTTGTTGAAACGGCGCGTATATCCCAGGCCGGCGCGGCCGCGGTCGAGCCCCTTGTCATAGCCGAGCTCGGCGCGCCATTCGGCATCGCCCGCCCCGGCCCATTCGCCGATCACCGCCATGCGCGTGTCGGCGCTCTCGCCCGACAGCGCAAAACGCGCCTCGCCGCGCAGGCGGACGCGTCCGATCCGGGCGTTGGCGAGCAGGGTGGCGGTCAGATTGTCCGGCGGGTCGGGCCCGACCGGCGCCTTGGTGCGCGTCCAGTCGAGCTGGCCGGTGAAAGTCAGCGCGCGAAAGCTCGCCGACGCGCGGCCCGTTGCCTGCAGGTTCGAGACCCCCGACGCGCGGTCGATCTTCGCGAGGTCGAAATGCAGCGGCAAGATGGCCCGGCCGAGCTTCACCGGCTGGTCGACCGACACCGCATAGAGGCCGGTGACCCCGCCGACGAAGCGATCGGACACGAAGCCGCCCCAGCCGCGCATCGCGTCGGCGCGGACATTGGTGTCGCCGAACGCCGCGAGCCAGCTCGCGCGCAGGGCGGCGGCGCCCCCACCCCCTTTTTTTGGGGCGTCGGCATAAGCCCCCGCGACCTCCAGCAAGGTCGGCCCGATCGCCCGCCGCACCGCGACCTCGCCATAGTTGCGGCGGATATTCTCGATCATCAGGCTGTGGAAATAAGCGGCGGCCGACGTCCGCGTATCGAGGCCGCGCTCGATCCCCATCGTCCCGCGCCAGCCGCGCCGGAACGCCCCGCCGCGGCGGCCGAATTCGATCAGATCGGTATTTTCCTGCGCGAAGCCCGCCCAATACCAGGTCTGCTGCGGCGGGATCGAGTCGATCCCGACCTGCAACTGCTTGATTTCGCGCCGCACCTGCCCCTGCGGCCCGTACATCACGATTTCGAAGCGGTTCGATCCATATTGCAGCGGCACGTCGAGAAATTCGTAGCGGCCGTCGGGATTGGGCGCGGTAAAGGCGAGCAGCTGCCCGTTGCGATAGAGTTCGGCGTCCCATCCGGCGGGCAAGTCGCCGCGAAAGCTCGTCTTGTCGAAGCTGTCGGGGCGCTCGACCGGGCGGTTGGTGATCACGGCGCCGCGCCCCGGCACCGATCCGGCGACCAGCCCGGTCGACAGCAGGCTGACATCGCCTGCCGCATAATGCGTCGCGCGCAGCGGCCCGAGCAGCTGGCCCGACGGATCGGTGCGATACAGGCGCAGCCGCAAACTGTCGGGCACGCCGTCATCGTCCGACGAGAGCCGCGCGTCGAAGCTTTGCGCGAGCAGTTCGCCCGCCGCGAAAATCTCGTAACGACCCTGCACATAAGCGGATCCGCCGCGCTTGTCCGACACGAACCCCGCCGAGGCGACGACATCGACCGACGGCGTCGCCCACATCTGATAGGGCCGCGTCGCCTGCGGCAGGCTCGCGAGGTCGAACGAGGCCTGCGGCCGGATCCCGGCCGCGCGCGCACGCCGTTCGGCGGCAAGCTGGAAGGGCAGCTTTTCCTTGGCATCGATGCGCAGCACCGCGTTCGACAGGTCGGCGGCGATCGGCACGCCCAGCCACTTATTCAGGCTGTCGAGGTCGACGCACCAGCCCGCCGGCGCGTCGCGGATCATCGTCGCGCCGAGCGTGTAGCTCGCGCTGCCGACGCGCACCTCGCCCGCCTCGCGGTCGATCAGCAGCGTTCGCCGCTCGTCGAACACCCAGCCGGTTGCGCGGCGCAACTTCTTGTCGACGCGCACCGCCAGGTCCATCGCGAGCACCATGTCGCCCAGGTCGACGCAAAGTCCCTGCGGCGTCTGATAGCCGCGCACCCCGTCGCCAAGCCGATATTGCCCCGATCGCAGGTCGAACAGCCAGCGGTCGTCCTCGTTCGGCGTCCAGCCGTCCGCAGCCGCCGAAACCGGCGCCTTGTCAACGGCCTGTGCGCCGGACGGGACCAGCCCGGCCAGCGCCAGCCCGGCGGCCAGCGCCGGGAAATATCGCGAAAGCGCCGCGCGGAGCATCGGCCCGCTCGCGGTTCCGGCCTGGCCCTACCCTATTTCACGACCCTGTCGGCCTGGTCGATCGTCGCGCCGCCGACTTCGCGGTCCTCGGTATAGCGGATCTGCACCGGCCCCTTCAGCTGCGCCGCCAGCTCGGGCGGCACGCGCAGCGACACCTTGCGCGCGCCGATCTCGGGATAGACGGCGATGCCGCGTGCAAGCAGCAAGGGCTCGGGACGCCCCGGCCGCGTGACTTCGATGTCGCCATAGACCGAGCGATTGCCCGTGCGCGTCAGGTCGAACTCGAACGCCGGCCCGTCCTTCGTCTCGCCGACCCAGGCGTTGCCGATCGTCGCGCTCGCGCCAAGGTCGCCGACGCGGACGATGATCGGAATGGTGATGCCATAGATCGGGGTCAGCGCGATCGACACGCCCGTCGGCGCGGGCTTCGACGGATCGGCCGCAGCCGGCGCCGGCGCGGCGTCGGGCACCGCGCGAAACAGCATATGCGCGCGATACTCACCGGGTGCGAGCCCCTCGGGAAGGCGCACGCCGACGCGGATCACCTGCGGCTGGTTCGGCGGCAAGGTGACGCGGCGCGGGCTGAACGCGATCATGTCGAGCGCCGCGCGCTCGGCGGGCGTCATCTTCGCCTCGTCGATCTCTTCGAGCCCGCCCTCGGGCGTCATCCGCTTGATCTCGAGGCTGATGCGATAGGTCGCCGGTTCGGCGCCGACATTGTTCAGCACCACCTCGGTCCCGCGCGATCCGTCGAGAATGACGCGCGTCGGCGCGACGAGCAGGTCGCCTGCCGCCTGGGCCGGAAAGGCCGCTACGCAAAGCGCAGCCGCGGAAAGCAGGCCAAAGGCCTTCATAAAGCGCAACATCGATACGATCCCCACAATCGTTCGGGCACGGTCCCCACCGGTCCCTGGGTTGGTCGACCCTGCTTGCGCGAACATGGTTGATATTTTGCTAACCATGCGAAAGATTTGGCTCTTTACCTTCCCGCACCGCAATTCACCCCCAAGCCACGAACAAAAAGAGCCGCCGAGGCTGGCACCCGGCGACCCTTTTGTAGCCGGCGAACCGTCCGGTCCGCCGTCCCCCCACCTGAAAGTCAGGAATTATTGATAGTCGGCGGTCACCGTAAAGGTGCCGGTGTAATTGCCGGCGGCCTGGTTGGCGCCGACATTGAGCGTGCCGCCGACCGAGAAGCTGTTGGTCGTGCCGAGCGTGACGGTCGTGTTCGAATAGGTCAGACCGACGGTCATGTTGTTCGCACCCGAGGTCAGCGTGGCCGTCGACGGGCCGCTGATGCCGACAAGGGCGCCGCTGGTGCCGACGAGGTTGAAGCCCGCCGCGCCCGGCGTGCCGATGCAGGTCAGGCCCGAACCACAGGTTCGCGCGCCCGCCGTGCTGACGACGACGGTCGAGGCGGTCGTGCCGCTGACGACGGTCGCGAAATCGAGGTCGCTGGTGTTGGTCAGCGTGAGCTGCTGGAGGATGCGAGCCTTGGCGGTCGCGGTCGCCGTCGCTGCATGTGCCGCCGAGGCGTTCATGGCGAGGGCAGCAATTGCGGCGCCGACGAGGGCGCGCTTCAGTCCGTTGCGCATATGATTTGGTCCCTTGAAACAGTCGAAACTTGAATGGAAATCCCACCCCATTCGCCGACCTCTTTAGCGGGACATCGGTTCAGGCTTTGCGCAACAAGCATGGTTAACAGCGCATAGAGATTCGGCCCGCGTTGCAGGATGCAAGCGAGCGAAAACAGGGCCTTAGGCCGCAGTTTGGCCAGCCGTGGGGACCGCCTTCGGGCTATTAACGACCCGCGCCGGGACAGATTAAGCCGGTTCGGAAATAAAGATTCGCGGCAGGCCGCGGCCCGCCCAAGCGAATCGGATCAGATCGATTCGCCGCTCAGTCGCTGGCAGATCATGTCGAGCTGGTCGAGCGAGGCGAATTTCAGCGTCAGCGCGCCTTTGCCGCCGCCGCCATATTGGATGGCGACGCCGATGCCGAGCAGTTCGGACAGGTGCCGCTCGACCGCCATGATATCGGGATCGCGCGTGCCGCCGCCCGCCGGTTCGGCCGCGGCCTTGCGCCCACCGCCCTTTTCGGCGCGGATCAGCGCCTCGACCGCGCGGACCGAGAGGCCTTCCTTCACCACCTTGCGCGCGATCGCCTCCGCCCCGTCGGCGCCGATCAGCGCGCGCGCATGGCCCATCGACAGCGATCCGTCGCCGACCAGCGCCTGCACCGTCGGCGGCAAGTCGAGCAGCCGCATCAGGTTCGCGACATGGCTGCGCGACTTGCCGACCAGCTTCGCCAGCGCTTCCTGGCTATGCCCGAAATCGTCGATCAGCCGGCGGTACGCGCCCGCCTCTTCGATCGCGTTCAGATCCTGCCGCTGGATATTCTCGACGAGCGCAATCTCATAGGTCGCGGCATCGTCGAGATCGCGGACGAGCGCGGGGATCTGGTGCAGCCCCGCGCGCTGCGCCGCGCGCCAGCGCCGCTCGCCCGCCACCAGCTGATAGCCCTGCCCGTCGGGCGCATGGCGGATGATGATCGGCTGGAGCAGCCCGCGCGTCCCGATCGAATCGGCAAGCTCGATGATCGCCGCTTCGTCGAAATGGCGCCGCGGCTGGTTCGGCAGCGGGCGGATCGACCCGACCGACACATGCTGGACCGCATCGCCCACCGCGGGCGCCGTCTTGGCGGCCGCGCCCGGGGTCGCGAGCACCGGCGCCTCGACCGCGGCGTCGCCGAACAGCGCGTTTAGCCCGCGCCCCAGCCCCGAAGGGCGTTTCTTGGGGCCGGCGCTACCGATTTCTTTTTCATTATCAGACATTTATGCGGCCTTGCGGATGTTCGGGAGCCGGTCGATCAGCTCGCGCGCGAGCGCGATATACGCCGCCGATCCCGCGCAGCGATGGTCGTAGATCAGCGCCGGCAGCCCGTGGCTCGGCGCCTCGGACAGACGCACGTTGCGCGGGATCACCGTCTGGAACACCACCGGGCCCAGCACTTCGCGCACATCGTCGGACACCTGATCGGTCAACCGGTTGCGGCGGTCGAACATCGTCAGCGCGACCCCCAGGATCGACAATTTCTGGTTGAAGCGCCCGCGCACGCGCTCGACCGTCGTCAGCAGCTGGCTCAGCCCTTCGAGCGCGAAAAACTCGCATTGCAGCGGGACGATCAGCGATTCGGCCGCGATCAGCGCGTTGAGCGTCAGCATGCCGAGCGACGGCGGGCAGTCGATCAGGCAGATGTCCCACTGCCCCGCCTCGGCGCCGGTCAGCGCCTGTTCGAGCCGGTGAAGCCGGTCGGCGAACTCGATCAGCTCGATCTCGGCGCCCGACAGGTCGACCGTCGCGGGAACGATGTCGAGCCGCGGCACCGCGGTCGGCACGGCGCATTCGGCGACCGTCGCCTCGGCGCGGAGCAGGTCATAGCTCGACAATTCGCGCTGCGACTGTTTGATGCCCAGCCCGGTCGAGGCGTTGCCCTGTGGATCGAGGTCGATGATCAGCGTGCGCCAACCCGTCGCCGCGAGCGCGGTCGCCAGATTGATCGCGGTCGTCGTCTTGCCGACCCCGCCCTTCTGGTTCGCCACGGCGATCCGGATCATCGTTTTCCTCGCTGTTTTGCGCCGATCTGCCCTGTTCCGACCAAGATCTGGCTTTCGGCGTCGGTGCGGCTCTGTTCCACGTGAAACATTCTCTGCCACGCCTCCGGCAGCAACGCCAGTTCCTTAACGGCGTTTCGCCCTTTTGGCAGCAACCAGCGCGTCGATTCGGTGGAAAAACGCGTGGATAAGGCGATCAGCTTGTCGAGCGGCGCAAAGGCGCGCGCGCTGATCGTCGCCGCCTCGCGCGTCGCCACGCGCTCGAGCGGCGCTTCGGCGACTTCGACATGCTTCAGGTCGAGGTCCACCGCCACCCTGCGCAGAAACTCGCAGCGCAATTTGCGCGATTCGACGAGCAGCATCGGACGCGGCGACAGAATCGCGACCACCAGCCCCGGCAACCCCGGCCCGCTCCCCAGATCGATCCAGAGCCCGTCGCGCCCGGCATCGAGCGCCAGCAGCTGCGCGCTATCGGCGATATGGCGGACCCATAGCGTCGGGATGGTCGAGGCGGCGATCAGATTCTGCTGGTCATTTTCGACGATCAACATCGCCGCAAACCGCTCGAGCCGCGCCCATTGCTCCGCGCTCGGCGCAAACGCCCGCTCCAGCCAGTCGCGCGCTGCGCCTTCATCGTTCAATAATCCGGCGTCCGCCACGTCGCTCTTTCATCTACCCCGCAAAGCGGGCGCCATTCCTCTTCGCGCCTTTGCGCCTTTGCGTGAGATTTTGAAAGGCTCGCGCGAAGGGCATTACACGATTGCGAGCCGCAACCGTCCGTGCGATGTTTTCGATCGATGGGCTTTTCGGCAATAATCGTCCCGATATTCTTTTTGTGGTCTGCATCAGTTGCCGACCCGGTGGAGTATGATCCGTTGAGGGATCTCGTTGTCTCAGCCCCGAAATCGCATCGCGAAACATCGTGCGGTGCGGCGCAGAGGCCGTCGAAGTCCGCTACGACGACGACTACGACGAGCTGGAAGGTTTCATAAAGTCCCCCGTCCTCGTCGTTCGCGGAGCGACTGAGGAACAGCTCCCATGCATCAACAATGCTGCTGGCTCTTACAAGGTCGAATTGCCGCCCGAACTTCAGAAGGGCTTCGACGCAATCAGTCTGGCGCGATATATGACCGCGCTTCGCGAACGAGCCGAAAAGGACCGTCAGCCGACCTCTCTTTCATCGCCACCCTGAACTTGTTTCAGGGTCCATGGCCCGCCGCTTCCTTCGGCGCGGCGCCGGACGCAAGGTCCGGCCATTGATGCGGCACAGGGAGGATTTCTCATCTTCGTCACCCCGGACTTGATCCGGGGTCCCGCTTGAAATCAAGGCTGGTCAATGCGTCAAGAAAGCGGGACCCGGATCAAGTCCGGGATGACGAGTTTGGAATAGCCAATCACCGCTCCCCACCCCAAAGCAGTCAGAGCAACCTCGTGAACCGCGCCCTCAAGCCGCCCGCCGCCGGCTATGCACCAGGATCGCGGTCAGCGCCGCCGGAGTAACCCCGTCGATCCGCCCCGCCTGCCCCAGCGTCTCGGGCCGCGCCTTGCTCAGCCGCTCCACCATCTCGCGCGACAGCCCGCCGATCGCACCATAATCGAGCGCGGGGTCGAGCGTAATCGCCTCGTTCGCCGCGAGCGAGCGCAGTTCGGCCTCCTGCCGCGCGATATAGGGCGCATAATGCGCGTCCTCGGCGAGCTCCGACAGGATCGCCTCGTCGATGCCGCCAAGCTCCGGTGCAAGCCGCGTCAGCGTCGCCATCGTCACGCCTGGAAAACGCAGCAACTCGACGCGCGAACGCGGAACGCCGTCGCCCGGAATCGCCATGGCGATCGCGGCATAATCGGCGCTCGCGACCGGCGCACCGAGCAGCGTTTCGGCCCGGGCGCGCTCGGCCTGCCGCGCCGCAAACAGCGCCGCCGTGGCGGGTCGCACCAGTCCCAGCGCAATCCCCTTCGGCGTCAGGCGCGTCGCCGCATTGTCGGCACGCAGCCGCAACCGATATTCGGCGCGCGCGGTGAGCATCCGGTACGGCTCGGTCACGCCTTGCAGCACCAGGTCGTCGACCATCACGCCGATATAGGACAGGCTGCGGTCAAGGATCAGCGCTTCCCGCCCCTGCACCGCCAGCGCCGCGTTGGCGCCGGCGACCAGCCCCTGCGCCGCCGCCTCCTCATAGCCGGTCGTGCCGTTGATCTGCCCCGCACAATATAGCCCGCCGATCGCGCGCACCTGCAAACTGCGGTCGAGCGCGCGCGGGTCGATATGGTCATATTCGACCGCATAGCCCGGCACGACCATCTCGACCTTTTCAAGACCCTCCATCGTCCGCAGCATCGCGAGCTGGACATCGGCGGGCAGCGAGGTCGAAATCCCGTTCGGATAGACGAGATGCGTGTCGAGCCCCTCCGGCTCGAGGAACACCTGATGCCCGTCGCGGTCGGCAAAGCGATGGATCTTGTCCTCGATCGACGGGCAATAGCGCGGCCCCGCCGCGCCGATCGCCCCGGTGAACAGCGGCGACCGATCGAGATTCGCCGCGATAATCGCATGACTTTCCGCGTTCGTCCGCGTGATCGCGCAGAAAATCTGCGGCACGCTCCGCGACATGTTCCACGTGGAACAGGTCCATTCGGCGCCTTCGGCGCTGTCCGACGGCTGCTCTTCCAGCCGCGCCCAGTCGATCGTCCGCCCGTCGAGCCGCGGCGGCGTCCCGGTCTTGAGCCGCGCCATCGGCAGGTCGGCGGCGCGCAGCTGTTCGGCAAGCCGATGCGCGCCCGCCTCGCCGATCCGGCCGCCGTCCATCCGCTCCTCGCCGCGGAAAAGCTTGCCGCCGAGGAAGGTGCCCGTCGCAAGGACGACCGCGCCCGCGGACAGCTCGGTGCCATCGCCCAGATCAAGACCCTCGACGCGCGAACCATCCGCCGACAGTTTCAGCGCCGCGGCCTCGCCCGCGATCACGGCGATTCGCTCTTCGGCCGCGAGCAGCACCTGGATCGCCTCACGATACAGCTTGCGGTCGGCCTGGATGCGCGGCCCCTGCACCGCCGCCCCCTTCGAGGCGTTGAGCATCCGGTAATGGATCGCGGCGCTGTCGGCAGCGCGCGCCATCCAGCCGTCGAGCGCATCGACTTCGCGCATCAGATGGCCCTTGCCGAGCCCGCCGATCGCCGGATTGCACGACATCGTCCCGATCAGCGCCGGATCGAAACTGACGAGCGCCACCCGCGCCCCAAGCCGCGCCGCGGCCGCAGCCGCCTCGGTCCCGGCATGCCCACCGCCGACGACGATGACATCGAAATTCGCTTCATTCTGCATGATTGCGGCAGCGCATAGCCCAAACCGCCACGCGAATCCATGCGCGCGTAGCGCCCGAAAAATTCTCACGCAAAGGCGCAAAGGCGCAAAGAGCACAAGCCTTCTTCTTCGCGCCTTTGCGCCTTTGCGTGAGATAATCTGGGCTTTCCGAACCTTGGCGTCGACCGCGACAGGCGTTGCAAAGCCTTATCTCACACAAAGACACAAAGATGGCGCATCGGCCCGCAGGCAAACGCGCCATCTTTGTGCCTTTGTGTGAGGAAGTTGGGCTTACGCCCAAGCTGGCGAAAATCGCTGTTCCACGTGGAACATCACTTCCCGATGCAAAAACGCCCGAACAGCGCGTCGAGCATATCCTCCACCCCCGCCCTCCCGGTAATCCGGTCGAGCGCCGTCGCGGCGAGCCGCAACCGTTCGGCAATCAAGATCAGATCGTCAGCTTCGCGCATCCCCGCTTCAACGCCAAGCCATTGTTTTGCCTCGGAAAGTGCCGCGCGCTGCCGCTGGCGCAGCGCCGCTTCACCCTCGCGCGGCAGCAGCGTTCGCGCCATTTCGACGATCATCGCGTGGAGCCGGTCCATCCCCTCGCCCGTCGCCGCCGACAGCATCAGGTCGCACCGCGCCGCCGCGGCCTCCGCCGCCGCATCGCCGCGCCAGCGATCGGCCTGCGCCGCGATCAATATCGCGCGCGGATGATCGGGCGCTTCTTTCGGCGGGCCCAGCCATAACAGGATATCCGCCGCCTCGACCGCCGCCCTCGCGCGGTCGATGCCGATCGCCTCGATCGCATCGGCACCTTCGGCGCGGATCCCCGCCGTGTCCGAAAAGCGCATCGCGATCCCGTCGAGCGCCAGCGGCGTCTCGATCACGTCGCGCGTCGTCCCCTCGACGGGCGACACGATAGCCAGCTCGCGCTGCGCCAAGGCATTGATCAGCGTCGATTTTCCGGCATTGGGCGGCCCCGCGATCACCACCGACAGCCCCTCGGCAATCACCTCCGCCGCCGGCCGCGCCAGCCATTCGCCCAGCTCCGCCCCCAAATCGGCCATCCCCTGGATCAAACGCTGCGCGGCACCTTCGTAAACTTCGACATCATCCTCATCGGCAAAATTGAGTTCGGCCTCCGCCCCCGCCATCAGCCCCAGCAACCGCTCCTGCCACCCCGCCACCGCACGCGACACATGCCCGCTCGCCATCCCGAGCGCCTGCACCCGCTGGCTCTCGGTCTCCGCCGCCAGCAGATCGGCAAGCCCCTCGGCCTCGGCCAGGTCGATCCGGCCGTTGAGGAACGCCCGCCGCGTAAACTCCCCCGCCTCGGCGCGCCGCAATCCCCGCATCGCACCCAGCGCCGCTTCGACCGCCGCAACCACGGCCCGGCCGCCATGCAAATGCAGCTCGGCCAGATCCTCGCCCGTCGCCGTCGCCGGCCCCGGAAACCACAGCATCAGCGCGCGATCGAGCGGAGCGCCATCACGATCTTTCAGATTGGCCAGCGACGCATGCCGCGGTTCCGGCAATCGCCCGGCAAGCGCGGCCAACGCCTCACCTGCCCGCGGCCCGCTGATCCGCACGACCCCGATCGCCGCCGGCGGCATCCCGCTCGACAGCGCAAAAATCGTATCACTTCCAGTCGCCTGGTTCAGCTTTTACGCCCCTTGGAGCCTTTGTCGTCGTCGTTCGATTTCGACGATCCGCCCATCAGGCCACCGCCGAACTGGCCGAGCAGGGACTGGACGAGCTCAAGCCCGCTGCCGCCCATCGGCACCCAGGTCTTGACCATCTGCTGCACCATGTCGGGGGTGATCCCCTTCGCCATCAGTTCCTTGACGCGGCTCAGATAAATGTCGTGCAGCGGCTCTAGGTCGGGGAGCCCGAACAGGCGCCGCGCTTCCTCCGGCGTGCAATCGATCTCGATATTGAATTTCATCGCCGTGCCTTTCGCCCCTTTCGGCGCTTGAGCCGCGCCATCACGGCCGCTAGCTTCGCGCTTTCCCTACGAATAAGCAAGTCAGGAGAGCCTCCCATGTCCGCGACGAACATCTCCATCCCCGCGCTCGACGGGACAAGCGATATTCCCGCCTATGTCGCGCGTCCCGACGCCGATTCGTCGCGCGCGATCATCGTGATCCCGGAGATTTTCGGGGTGAACGCCGGGATCCGCGAGAAGTGCGACGAGTGGGCCGCGCAAGGCTATCTCGCGATCGCGCCCGACCTCTTCTGGCGCTTCGCCCCCGGCGTCGAACTCGATCCCGATGTCGAGGCCGAATTGCAGGAGGCGTTCGGCTATTTCGGCCAATATGACGCCGACCTCGGGGTTCAGGACATCGAAGCCGCGATCCGCTGGCTCCATGCACAAGGCGCGAGCAAAGTCGGCTGCGTCGGATTCTGCCTCGGCGGCCGCCTCGCCTACATGACTGCCGCGCGCACCGACATCAATGCGTCGGTCGGCTATTATGGCGTCATGATCGACCAGATGCTGAACGAAAGCCACGCGATCGCGCACCCGCTGATGCTCCACGTGCCGACTGCCGACCATCTCGTCAGTCCCGAAGCGCAGGCGAAGATGCACGAGGGGCTCGATCCGAACCCGAAGGTCACGCTCCACGATTACGAAGGCCTCGATCATGGTTTCGCCGCGACAAGCGGCAATCGCCGCGACGAGGCCGGCGCGCAGCTCGCCGACGGCCGCACCCGGGCCTTCTTCGCCGAGCATCTCGCATGACCGCGCGGCAGGGCCTCGCCCTCTGGCATGCCTATATGCAGGCCGGCGACGCGCAGGCGCTCCGCGACATTCTCGCGGAGGATGCGGTGTTCCACTCGCCCGTCGTCCACACGCCGCAGGCAGGACACGACAAGGTCTTCGCCTATCTCCACGCCGCGAGCCATGTCCTTGGCGGCGACGATTTCCGCTATCTGCGCGAGATCGTCGACGGCGATCAGGCGATGCTCGAATTCCAGACCGAGCTCGACGGCATCCAGATCAACGGCGTCGACATCATCCGATGGAACGATGACGGAAAGATAAGCGATTTTAAGGTGATGGTCAGGCCGCTCAAGGCGATCAACAAGGTCTGGGAAAAGATGGCCGCGATGCTGGCGGCGCAAGCCGGCTAGCATCGCGGTTATATCAGGCTGAGTTCAGCCAGCTCGCGGTAAAGCTCGGGTGGCAAGTCGCTTATCCCGTCATCGCCGTCCATGCTCTTGGGCGCATCGGCCTCGGCCAGATAGCGCCAGCCCTGATGCGCGCGCTTCGGTTGCGGATGCACACGCTCGAGCTCGGCCACACAGACGATGTCGATGCGTCCGTCCTCGCGATCATCGAAACGCAGTATTTCGACGCGCCCGACCAGCATATGCTTCACGATGAAGTGCAGCTTGCCGCCGATCAGTTCGTCGGCGCGCTTCGGCTTGAACCGCGTCGTAAAATACACCTCGCCGCGTTCGGCCCGCGATGCGATCCGCGCGGCAAGCGTCGGATAGTCGGGGCAGCCGACGGCGACACGGGTCATGTGGAGCTGGGCCATGCCCGCCAGATGGGATGCCGATAAGGAAAAAGCCAGCCCCTTGCAGAGCTGGCTCTTCGTTCAGCCGAACAGCGTCCCGATACCGACGCCTGGATCAATCCAGCCTTCATAGATCATCTTGACCGCGACATAGAGGATGACGGCAAGGCCGACATAAGCGATCCAGCGATAGCGTTCGATATATTTGGCGATGACGTTGGCGGCGAGGCCCATCAGCGCGACCGCGACGATCAGGCCGACGATCATGATGCCGGGATGATCGCGCGCCGCGCCGGCGACCGCGAGCACATTGTCGAGGCTCATGCTGACGTCGGCAACCGCGACGGCCCAGGCGGCCGCTGCGAAGCTCTTCGCAGGTTTCAGGCCCGAATGCTCGTCGCCCTGGACTTCCGGCGAACCCGCCGAATGGGCACCCTCGCGCAGTTCGCGCCACATCTTCCAGGCCACCCAGATCAGCAACAGGCCACCGACGAAGATCAGGCCGACGATGCCCATCAGCTGCTGGACGACGAGCGCAAAAGCAACGCGTAGCACCAAGGCGGCAAGCACGCCGATGAGGATGACCTTGCGTCGCTGGTCGGCCGGAAGCCCGGCGGCCAGGGCGCCAACGACGATGGCATTGTCGCCCGCAAGCACGATGTCGATCATCAGCACCTGCAGGAACGCCGACATCGCGGCCGGCGACCCGATATTGCTGAAGTCATCAACGATATGCTGCCAGATCTCGGCCGGCGACCCGAAACTCGGTGCGGCAGCGGCGGCTTGCGTCAAAATATCCAATATCACAGCGGATCCCCGAAATAGCTGACCTGTGGCATAGGGTCATAAAAGCGATGCAGCAACGCCCGCCATCGTGGGTAGCGGTCTGATTGCCGGAAGCCGTCGCGATGATCCGCGACAGACTCCCACTCTGCCAAAAGCAGGTAAAGCTGTCCGGTTCCTGTCGGACGGCGAATTTTGATCGAAAGAAAGCCGGGCGATACTTCGATCAGTGGTCGCGCCGCGGCGAAGGCCGCCTCGAACGCCGCTTCGCTCCCCGCACGCACGGGAAGGAGCGCATGTTCGAGGACGGCCATGGCGCCGGTTTACTGGTTCATCGAGTCGAAGAAATCCTCATTGGTCTTCGAATCCTTGATCTTGTCGAGCAGAAATTCCATCGCGTCGACGGTCCCCATCTGCATGAGGATGCGGCGCAGTACCCACATCTTGCTGAGCTTGTCCTTCTCGACGAGCAATTCTTCCTTGCGGGTGCCCGACTTGCCGACGTCGAGCGACGGGAAGATGCGCTTGTCCGAAACCTTGCGGTCGAGCACGATTTCCGAGTTGCCCGTGCCCTTGAATTCTTCGAAGATAACCTCGTCCATGCGGCTGCCGGTATCGATCAGCGCGGTCGCGATGATGGACAGCGAACCACCTTCCTCGATGTTGCGCGCGGCGCCGAAGAAGCGCTTCGGGCGCTGGAGCGCATTGGCGTCTACACCGCCGGTCAGCACCTTGCCCGACGACGGCACGACGGTGTTGTAGGCGCGGCCGAGGCGGGTGATCGAGTCGAGCAGGATGACCACATCCTTCTTGTGCTCGACGAGGCGCTTGGCCTTTTCAATCACCATTTCGGCAACCTGGACGTGGCGCGTCGCGGGTTCGTCGAAGGTCGAGGAGACGACTTCGCCGTTCACGCTGCGCTGCATGTCGGTGACTTCCTCAGGCCGTTCGTCGACGAGAAGGACTATGAGATAAACCTCGGGGTGGTTGTCGGTGATCGCCTTGGCGATATTCTGGAGCAGTACCGTCTTACCCGTGCGCGGCGGGGCGACGATCAGTGCGCGCTGGCCTTTACCCTGTGGGCTGACGAGGTCGATCACGCGCGCTGACTTGTCCTTGACGGTCGGATCGACGGTGTCGAGCGACAGCTTCTGATTCGGATAGAGCGGCGTGAGGTTATCGAAATTGACGCGGTGGCGCACCGCTTCGGGATCATCGAAATTGACCTTGATCAGCTTGGTCAGCGCAAAATAGCGCTCACCGTCGCGCGGCGCGCGGATCTCGCCCTCAACCGTGTCGCCGGTACGCAGGCCATATTTGCGGACCTGGTTGGGCGAGACGTAGATATCGTCGGGGCCGGCCAGATAATTGGCCTCGGACGAGCGCAGGAAACCGAACGAATCCGGGAGGACCTCGATCGTGCCCGATCCGATGATTTCCTCGCCCTCTTCGGCGAGTTCCTTCAGGATCGAGAACATCAGGTCCTGCTTGCGCAGCGTCGATGCACCCTCGACGCCCAATTCTTCCGCCATTTCGACGAGCTGGGCAGGCGCTTTGGTTTTGAGTTCTTTGAGATGCATGGGATAGATTCCGGGTATGAAATTCGGGAGATATCTGACTAAAATTCGTCGCACCGGCTGGTGCCTATCCGGCCGTGGGACGACCGTTATCGATAGCTCGGCGCATCGAAGCGCCGCCCGCGGAGGACGGGGTCGAACGGCCCCTATAACCGGCTCTTGCCTAAGTCAATCGCGCCCGCGCCAATCCGAGGGCTCATAAGGGGCGAACGATCACCAGGACGACGACGAGCGCCGCGGCGATGCCGGGGACTTCGTTGAGCAGCCGCAGCTGTTTCTCGGTCAGCGGGCGCTGGCCCTTGGCGAGCTTCTTGGCATAGCCGATCATCCAGCCATGATAGCCCGAAAGCGCGATCACGATCAGGAATTTGGCGAGAAACCAGCCCTCGTGCCAAAGATCCCCGTTGAAGGCGAGCATCAGCCCGAAGATCCAGACGAACAGGATCGACGGATTCAGGATAATCTTGCGCAGGCGATCCTCGCGCTCGATCCACTTCCTGTCCTCGTCCGATCCCACGGGGCACTGGTGGTGATAGACGAAGAACCGCGGCATCATGAACAGGCCGGCCATGAAGAAGATCACGAAGATGACGTGCGCGGCTTTGACCCAGAGCATCGTCACCCCCAAGAATCCTGCCAGTTCCATAGGTCCCGCCTAGCCACGAATGCGCCGGATCAGATGCTCGACATGGGCGATCGGTGTGTCGGGGACGATGCCATGGCCGAGATTGAAGATATGGGGACGCGACGGGAAGGCCGCAAGGATACGGTCGATCGCCGTATCGAGCGCCTCACCGCCCGCCACGAGCGCCAGCGGGTCGAGATTGCCCTGCACCGGCAGATGCGCCGGAAGCGCCTGGTCAGCCCAGACCGGATCGACCGTCTCGTCGAGCCCGATGGCATCGGCGCCGACCTCGTTCGCATAGGCGGGCAGCTTGCCGCCGGCGCCTTTCGGAAAGCCGATGACCGGCGTATCGGGATGGAGCGCCTTCAGCCGGCGAATAATCTCGGCATTGGGGGCGATCACCCAGCGTTCGAATTGCGCGGGGCTGAGACTTCCCGCCCAACTGTCGAAAAGCTGGACGGCTTCGACGCCGTTTTCGATCTGGCCCGAAAGATAGGTGACGCTGAGATCGAGGATCGCGTCGATGATCGCCTGGAACGCCACTGGATCGCCGAATGCCACGCGACGCGCCTGCGCCTGGTCTTTCGACCCCTGCCCGGCCACCATATAGGTAGCGACAGTCCAGGGGCTGCCGGCAAAGCCGAGGAAGGTCGTCTCGGCGGGCAACGACGCCGCAACGCGCGCGACGGTGCCATAGACGGGGTCGAGCCGCTGCGGCATCGCCTCGAGCGACGCCAGCGCGCTGTCGACCAGCGGCGGGGCCAGCCGCGGCCCTTCGCCCGCCTCAAACCACAGATGCTGGCCCAATGCGTGCGGAACGACGAGAATGTCGGAAAACAGGATCGCGCCGTCGAAGCCAAAGCGCCGGATCGGTTGCAAGGTCACCTCGGCAGCGGCCTCACTGTCATAGCACAGCTCCAGGAACCCGCCTTTGGTTTCACGCAGCGCGCGATATTCGGGCAGATAGCGTCCCGCCTGGCGCATCAGCCATAGCGCAGGCTTTTCCTGCCGCACCCCGCGCAGCGTTGCCAGCAAGCTCTTCGACGACGCCTTCACGCGGCCCCTCTTTCTCATCTCAATAATAATATAAATAAATTTGTGGTGGTTTGTTGGTCGGCGGACAGCGCGGCTTTAGGCTGCAGCACCTCTTTTGCCAACATATTGACTCCGCGCGTCACGGGTAACGTCACGGAGTCGCACAGGGTTGTGCCCCTAATTCACAGCCTGTGGATAAGATTCATCCCTTGTGGACAAGCCGTGGAGCGGAATCGACAGCGCCGGGGATGAATCCACCGTGCCGATCTTGTCCCTGCGCTTATACCGGAATTTATCCACAGCCCGATTTGCTCGTCTGGGATTGCCTTTTTCTGCCGGTCGACGCCATGGTGGCCGCATGAGCCGTCTCCACCTGCACCTCATATCCGATTCCACGGGCGAGACGCTCGAGAATATCGCCAAGGCGGCGATCGCGCAGTTCGACGATGTCGAGGTCGTGCGCCATTTCTGGCCGATGGTGCGATCGGAATCGCACCTCGACCGCATCATCGCCGAGGTCCAGGCAAGCCCTGGCATGATTCTCTTCACGCTGGTGAACGGCGAGCTGCGTGCCAGTCTCGAACGCCGCGCCGCCGCGCTCAACCTGCCGATCGTGCCCGCGCTCGACGCGGTGACCGACGCGCTTTCGCGGATGCTCGGACAGGAGGCCAAGGCGCGTCCTGGTCGGCAGCACCAGCTCGACGCCGCCTATTTCGCGCGGGTCGAGGCGATCCAATTCACCGTCGCGCACGACGACGGGATTGGCTGGGAGAATTGGGAAGAGGCCGACATCGTGCTTGCGGGCGTCTCGCGCACGTCGAAGACTCCGACGAGCATCTATCTCGCCAACCGCGGCTTTAAGACTGCGAACATCCCGATCGTCCCCGAATCGCCGCCGCCGAACGCGCTCTACAACCTCAGGAAGCCGCTGGTGGTCGGCCTCACTACCGGCCTCGACCGGCTCGTCCAGGTCCGCCGCAACCGGCTTCTCTCTTTGAACCAGGCGCCCGAAACCGCCTATGTCGACGACGAGCGCGTGAAAGCCGAGCTCGCCTACGCCCGCCGGATGTTCGCCGACAACAGCTGGCCGGTGATCGACGTGACGCGCCGCTCGATCGAGGAGACCGCCGCCGCGGTGATCAAGCTTGTCGAAGATCGCGCCTCGGCATGACCCAGCTTCTTCTGGCATCGCAAAGCAGCGGGCGCGCCGCCATGCTCCGCGCCGCCGGGCTCAGCTTCGAGACCACGGCCGCGCATGTTGACGAGGACGGGCTGACGGCGTCGCTGCTTGCGGCTGGACAAACGCCGCGTAACATCGCCGACGCGCTTGCCGAAGCGAAGGCGGTCAAAATCTCGTCGCGGCTGCCCGGCGTGACTGTGATCGGCGCCGATTCGACGCTCGCGCTCGACGATGGATCGATGCTCTCGAAACCCCAGACGCCCGAAGAGGCGGCCGATCATCTCCGCCGCATGGCAGGCGCCCGCCACCGGCTGTTCAGCGCCGCGGTCGCCGCTCGCGACGGCGCGCCAGTCTGGCGTGCGATCGGCGAGGCGAAGCTCTGGATGCGGCCCTTGTCCGATGGCTTCATCGCCGACTATGTCGCCGGGAACTGGGACAGCATCCGCTGGACCGTCGGCTGTTACGAGATCGAGGGGGCGGGCGTGCAATTATTCGACCGGGTCGAGGGCGACCCCTGGACGATTATCGGCATGCCGATGCTGCCTTTGCTTGCGTGGCTGCGCGCCGCCGGACTGGCGCCGCAATGAGCAAGCCCTATACGGAGGTGATCGGCGACCCGATCGCCCATTCGAAATCGCCGCTGATCCACGGCTTCTGGCTCGAAGCACTCGGTATCGAGGGCGCGTATCGCCGCGCGCATGTGAAGCCCGAAAATCTCGAAAGCTTCATTGCCGACCGTAGGGCCGATCCCGACTGGCGCGGCTGCAACGTCACCATCCCGCACAAGCTAGCGGTGATGGATCTGGTCGATGATCCCGGCGACATCCGCGGCACGATCGGCGCGATGAACACGATCGTTCGCCAAAAGGACGGATCGCTGATCGGCACCAACACCGATGCGGCGGGATTCTACGCGCCGCTCGCCGAACTCGATCTCGAAGGCGCGGCCGTCGCGGTCGTTGGCGCCGGCGGCGCCGCGCGCGCCGTGCTCTTTGCCCTCGCCCGCGCTGGCGTCGGCCATGTCACGATTCTCAACCGCAGCCCCTTGAAAGCGATGGGCCTGCTCGCGACCTTCGGGCTCAAGGGCGACGTTGTCGCGCTCGACACCGCGCTGCCGCCAGTGTCACTGCTCGTGAACTCGAGCAGCCTCGGCATGGCGGGCCAGCCCCCGCTCGATTTCGACCTGTCGCCGCTGCCCGAAGACGCGATCGTCTACGATCTCGTCTACGCGCCGCTGCAGACCGCCCTGCTCAAGGCGGCCGAGGCGCGCGGGCTCGATACCGTCGACGGACTCGACATGCTGATCGGCCAGGCCGCGCTCGCCTTCGAGCTTTTCTTCGGCCGGTCGCCGCCCGAAGGCCGCGACGACGACTTGCGCGCGCTGCTCACCGCATGAGCTTTCGCAAGCATCTCGGCGCAGACCTAAAACGGCCCTTCATCCTCGGCCTCACCGGTTCGATCGGGATGGGCAAGTCAACCGCGGCCAAGATGTTCGAGCGCGAGGGGGTTCCCGTGTTCGACGCCGATGCCGAGGTGCACCGGCTACAAGGCCCCGGCGGCGCGCTGGTTGCGGCGATCGAGGCGCGCTTTCCCGGCACGACCGGCTCGAAGGGCGTCGATCGTCAGAAGCTCGGTGCGCGCGTCCTCGGCAACAGCCACGAACTCGCCGCGCTCGAAGCGATCGTCCACCCCGCTGTCGCCAAGGCGCAGCGCAAATTCCTGATGCGCCACCGCGCGCGCGACGTCGTCGTCCTCGACATCCCGCTGCTGTTCGAAAAGGGCGGTTGGCGGCGCGTCGGCGCAATTGCGGTCGTCTCGGCGCCGGTATGGATGCAGACGAAGCGCGTGTTGCGCCGTCCCGGCATGACGCGGGCGAAGCTGAGGGCGATCCGCCGCCTGCAAGTGCCCGATCGGGTGAAGCGTGCGCGCGCCGATTTCGTCATCGAAACGGGTCGCCCCAAAAGCGCGACGCACCGCCAAATTCGCGCCATCGCCTCTTGTTTCCGCGCGCGTTAGGGTCCAGATTGAGGCTTCGATGCGTGAGATTATTTTCGATACCGAAACCACGGGATTCGATCCCAAGGCTGGAGACAGGCTGGTCGAAATCGGGTGCGTGGAGCTGGTCGATCGCCGCGAAACCGGGGTCACTTTCCACGCGTATTTCAATCCCGAGCGCGACATGCCCGCCGCCGCCGAAGCCGTGCACGGCCTTTCGATCCAGTTTCTCTCGGACAAGCCGCTGTTCGCGACTCGCGTCGACGAGCTGATCGAATTTCTGGGCGATGCGCCGCTGGTCGCGCATAATGCTGCGTTCGACTTCGGTTTCGTCAATGCCGAACTGGCGCGTGCCGGCCGTCCGGCGCTCGACATGGCGCGCATGTGCTGCACCGTCCAGATGGCGCGGAGGCTCCATCCCGGCGCCAAGCACAGCCTCGACGCGCTCTGCACGCGCTACGGCATCGACCGCAGCCACCGCGTCAAGCACGGCGCGCTGCTCGATGCCGAACTGCTCGCGCATCTCTATATCGAAATGACCGGTGGCCGGCAGATCGGTCTCGGGCTTGCGGCGGATGCCGCGGGCGCCGTTGCCTCTGCCGTCGCCGATCCGGTTCGCACCGCGCCTCCCCGCGCGTTTCGCGAACCTCGCCCGCATGGCCCAACGCCTGCCGAACTGGCGCGTCATGCAGAATTCGTCGCCACGCTCACCGGGCCGCTGTGGCACGATAGTCCGTAACGACGGTTTCGGCCGTCGCTGCGATCCTGGAAGGAGAAGAAAAATGGAAATCCGCGTCTCTGGCCACCAGATCGAAACCGGCGAAGCGCTGCAGGCGCATGTGTCGGACCGGATGAACGCGATTGCCGACAAATATTTCTCCCGTGCGATCGGCGCGCACGCGACCTTCGGCAAGGGTCCGCATGAAAGTTTCCAGTGCGACATCGTCGCGCATGTGATGCAGGGCCTCGTGCTCAAGGGCCACGGCCAGGCGCAGGACGCGCATGTCGCGTTCGAGGGCGCGGCCGAGCGGATCGAGAAGCAGCTTCGCCGCTACATGCGACGATTGAAGGACCGCAATACCAGCGCCGGCAACGGTGTGGCGACCATCGACGAGATCGAGGACAATGCCGCTTATACTGTGTTCGACGGCGGCGCCGACGAGGACGAGGCGGGCGATGCCCCGGCGATCATCGCCGAAACGCGCGTCGATATTCCGACCAGCAGCGTCTCGGACGCGGTGATGATGCTCGACCTGCGCAACACCAACGCGCTGCTCTTCGTCAACAGCAAGACCGACAAGCATAATATGGTCTATCGCCGCGACGACGGCACCATCGGCTGGGTTGAACCGCGCTAAGCGCTTTGCGATCGAGGCTTTCGGCGGACGGGCAATGCCTTTCCGCCGTCACGCCTGCGGCTTTTACGATAAGACTGGATTTTCTTCGCTATCGGGCTTAAGGGCCGCGCCCAACGATGCCCGAAGCTGGGATGGCGGGGGCCTGCCACGACAGATCCGCGATCGGCTGCCAGCATGATGACGTGGCGACGATCCGGCATTTTACAGATTTGACCAGAGCAATGAATCTTTCTTCCCTTCTCTACCCCGCGACCGTCCGCGCGCATGTGCAGCTGGATTCCAAAAAGGCGCTCTTTCCGTTCGTGGGCGATCTCGCTGCGCGTTCGCTCGGCCTCGACGCCGGCGAAGTCAGCGAAGCGTTGCTCGAGCGCGAGCGCTTGGGGTCCACCGGTTTCGGGCGCGGCATCGCGCTCCCGCACGCCAAGCTGCCCGACCTATCGGGCGTCCGGGGCCTGTTCCTCCAGCTCGCGCGGCCGATCGACTTTCAGGCGGTTGACGGCCTTCCCGTCGACCTGCTCTTCATCCTGCTCTCGCCGCTCGATGCGGGCGCCGACCATCTGAAGGCGCTGGCGGGCGTGTCGCGGATGCTTCGCAACGAAAGCATCGCCGAGCGTCTGCGCGGCGCAAAAAGCGACGAAGCGCTCTACGCGCTGCTCCTCGACACCGAAACGCGTGACGCGGCTTAAGAGCCGCTTCCTCGTCGACTTGCTGATCCGCCGCGCTGAAGCGGCCGGCGGCTTTGCCACTGTCCTCGCCAAGGGCGACGACACCTCGGGAATCATCCTGGTCCAGTGCAGCAACCGCGGCGATCCTGGGCCGCTGCTCGAACGGCGCTTTGCGATGACGGGCGGCTATATATGGGAGTCGGTCGGCCCCGAGGACCCAAAAGATGGTGAATCGGCGGAAAACTATCGTCAGCGGCGGCGAGACGCCGATCCCGATCTATGGATCGTCGAACTGGATATCGCAGATGCGCCACGACTCGTCGCGGAGTGGGCCGCGTTAACTTGACTCTGTTGCGGCGCACAATAGGTCGCGCCCACCCCATAACGCGTAGGTCGTTCCATGGGTTGCCTCGCGTTTGCGAAGCACCCGGTAAATGGTTCGGACACGCAGTCGGATGATGGCCGCAGGCGGCATAGAGCCAGATTAGCTCACCCGCCTGTCTTGAAAATTCGGTCCATCAACCGCCCTTTTGACGGATTATATGAGTCGCATTTTGAACGCCGCCAGCATGGCAGCCGTCGGCATGACTGCCGCGTCCATGCTGATGCTGGCCGAACCGGGCTTCGCGAGTGATCTCGCCGAAAGCGCCAACCTTCCCGCCATCACTCTCCCCAGCGCCGACGCGCCGGTTCAGGAGGACAAGGCGGACCCGTCGACCGAGGCCAAGCCTGTCGACGCTCCCACCGACAGCCAGGACGAATCCGCCGTCGAGCCCGACGTCAAGCCGGCTCCGGATGCCGATACACTGGCCGAACTCGTCGCCGAGACTGCACGTCCGGCCGACCTCGATCCCGAACTGCGCTGCCTCGCCGGCGCCGTCTATTTCGAAGCCCGCGGCGAATCGCTCGCCGGCCAGCTCGCGGTCGCGCATGTCGTGATCAACCGCGCGAATTCGGGCCGCTTCCCGAAGAGCCTGTGCGGCGTCGTCCACCAGCCGAGCCAGTTCAGCTTCGTGCGCGGCGGCAAGATGCCGGCCGTTCGCAACGGCGCGCAGTGGAACAATGCCGTGGCGATCGCCCAGATCGCCCGCGACGGCAGCTGGAAGAATCAGGCGCCGGGCGCCCTCTTCTTCCATGCCCGCTATGTCTCGCCGGGCTGGCGCAAGACTCGCGTGGCGTCGATCGACAACCACATCTTTTATCGCTGATCGGTCATGAACGGGATGCACTCTTGCGCATCCCGTTCATTGCCAAGCCATTATTCGTGGCGCATGATGGCGCAATGACGCGTCCTGTATATGCCGCCCTGCTCACTGCAGCGGCGCTTGCGCTCGGTGGCTGCGCCACCGCGGTTCCTCCCGTCGAGGTTACACGTTTCCACAACGCGGTGCCCGGCTGGGCGCCCGGGACGCGCTATGCGATCGCGACCGCGCCGCTCGACAGTCCGGGGGCCGGCTTGTCCTCGATCGAATGGAACAGCTACCGCGCCGCGGTCGACCAGCAGCTTCAACGGCTGGGCCTCGTCGCCGCGGGCAGCAACGAACGCGCGCCGCTGCTCGTCCGCATCGCCTTCGACCGCAGCGAGCAGCTCGCCGAGGGCCGCCGCTCGCCGGTGTCGGTCGGAGTCGGTGGTGCGACGGGCAGCTATGGTTCGGGCGTCGGTGTCGGGTTCGGCATCAATCTCGGCGGCGGTCCCAAGCGGATGGCCGATCTCCAGCTGTCGGTGCGTATCGACGATGCCGCGACCGGTCAGGCGGTGTGGGAAGGCCGCGCGCTGACCTCGGTGCCCGTCAAGGCGCCCGCGAACCAGACGAGCCTTGCCGCCGCGAAATTGGCCGAGGCGCTATTCAAGGACTTCCCCGGCGAATCGGGACGCACTATCAGCGTCCCATGACCATCAGCATCAACGCCGCTTTCGACAGCGGCAATATCGTCGTGGATTCGGTCGACGGCACGTCGGCGCGCCTGTCGATCCGCAAGGATCGCGAATCCGATTTCTTCCAATGGTTCCATTTTCGCGTCGCCTGCAATGTCGGCGACGCGCTCGATCTGGCGATCACCGGCCTTGCCGCCTCGGCCTATCCGGACGGCTGGCCCGGTTACGCGGCCTGCGCCAGCACCGACCGCGAGCATTGGTTCCGCCTCGACACCGACTATGATTCGGCCGCGGGGACGCTCTCCATCCGCCACACCGCCGAAAGCCCGATCCTCTGGGTCGCCTATTTCGCGCCCTATTCGATGGAGCGCCACCACGATTTGATCGCCTCGGTCGCCGAGTGCGAGGGCGTGACCTATCGCAGCCTCGGCACCAGCCTCGAGGGCCAGCCGATCGACTGCCTCGAAATGGGCACCGGCGAAACGCAGGTCTGGCTTTACGCGCGCCAGCACCCCGGCGAATCGATGGCCGAATGGTGGATGGAGGGCGCGCTCGAAAAGCTCACCGATCCCGCCGACCCCCATGCGCGCTCGTTGCGGCAGAAATGCCGCTTCCACATCGTTCCGAACATGAATCCGGACGGTTCGCGCCGCGGGCATCTGCGCACCAATTTTGCCGGCGTGAACCTCAACCGCGAATGGGACAACCCGACTGCCGAGCGCAGCCCCGAGGTGCTCGCGGTGCGGGGCGCGATGGACGAAAGCGGCGTCGACTGGGCGATGGATATCCACGGCGACGAGGCGATCCCCGCGGTGTTTCTTGCGGGCTTCGAAGGCATTCCCTCGCTCAAGGCGGCGCAGATGGACAGCTATCAGGCCTTCCGCAAGGCGCTCGCCGCGAACACCCCCGATTTCCAGACCGACCTCGGCTATGTCGAATCGGCGCCGGGGCAGGCCAACGTCAGCATGTCGACAACGCAGCTCGCCGAACGTTTCGGCGCGGTGACGATGACGCTGGAAATGCCCTTCAAGGACAATCGCGATCTTCCCGATCCCGTTCAGGGCTGGTCGCCCGAGCGCTCAAAGCTGCTCGCCCACGCCTGCCTCCAGACGCTGGACCAGCTGCTTTGAGCGCAGGCGCGGATCGGGCCTGGCGGATCGTCGAGGACGATCTGTCGGGCGCCGCCATCCGCGCGCTGCTCGAAGTGCATTTTGCCGGGATGCTCGCGAACTCGCCAGCGGGCAGCTGCCACTTCCTCGATTTCGATGGGCTGCGCAGCGACGGCGTCACCTTCTGGTCGATCCACAAGGATGACGCGCTGGCGGGCTGCGGCGCGCTCAAGATGCTGGGCGGCGCGCACGGCGAGATCAAGTCGATGCGCACCGCACAGGTCTTCTTGCGGCAGGGCGTCGCCGCGCGGATGCTCGTGCATATCATCGACGAAGCGCGCGGCCGGGGCCTCGACCGCCTCAGTCTCGAAACCGGATCGGGACCGGCGTTCGAACCCGCGCTGGCGCTCTACCGCGCACATGGGTTCGAGGACTGCGAACCCTTCGGCGACTACAAACCCGACCCGTTCAGCCGCTTCATGACGCGGCGGCTTTAAAGCTTTTCACGCGAAGACGCGAAGGCGCGAAGAGATAGCTCGAACCGGTAGGCCCCTTTTTCGTCCTTCGTCGCGGCAAGCCCATCGCCGATGTCGAATGCCGCTTCGCGGCCAGCGCAACGTCCTCGCGTGAACCAAATAAAACGGGGTCCGGAAGGGACTCCGGACCCCGCATATTTTCAGCCAGTCGGGCGGCGCTTACGCGGCCTTCTTGTCCTCGATCACCGTCGGCTGCGCGCCGCCGATCGCGATCTTGTGCGGCTTCATCGCCTCCGGTACTTCGCGCACCAGATCGATGGTCAGCAGGCCGTCGGCGAGGTCGGCGACATCCACCCGCACGAAATCGGCGAGCTGGAAGCGGCGCTCGAACGCGCGCGTCGCGATGCCGCTATAGAGCAGCTGGCGCGCGTCATTTTCGCCCACCGGCGCCTTGCGGCCGCTGACGGTCAGCATGTTCTGCTGCGCGGTGATGTCGATCTCGTTCGATTTGAAACCGGCGACCGCCACGGTGATGCGGAAATGGTCGTCGCCCAGCTTCTCGATGTCGAACGGCGGATAATTTTCGGCGCCCGAACCGCCGGTTTCGAGGAAATCGAACAGCCGGTCGAAGCCGACGGTCGACCGGCGATAGGGGGTCCAGTCAAAGCTGTTACGCATGGGTCATCTCTTCCTTGTTCAAGCGAAGCTACGGGACCGCGGCGGCGTGCCGCGATCGCCACCCGACCCCATCCCGGCGGCCGGATGATGCAAATCTGGTAAGGCATGAAACCATTTCAAGGGGGCGTTGGCTTTCGGCGAAAACCCGCGCTATGGCGCGGTCCATCCTCTCCAGCCGAAGGACGTCACATGCCGCAGCTCATCCTCATCCGCCATGGCCAGTCGCAGTGGAATCTCGAAAACCGCTTCACCGGCTGGTGGGATGTCGACGTCACCGAAAAGGGCGCGGCCGAGGCATGGGCGGCGGGCGAACTGATGAAGGCCAAGGGCATCACGCCCGACACCAGCTTCACGTCGGTGCAGACGCGCGCGATCAAGACGCTCAATCTGGCGCTCGAGGCGATGGGCCGCCTCTGGCTGCCGGTCACCAAGGACTGGCGTCTGAACGAACGTCACTATGGCGGCCTGACCGGCCTCGACAAGGCCGAGACCGCGGCGAAGCATGGCGAAGACCAGGTGAAGATCTGGCGCCGCAGCTTCGACATTCCGCCGCCGCCGCTCGATGCGGGGTCCGAGTGGGATCTCGCCAGCGATCCGCGCTACGCCGGCATCGCGATCCCCTCGACAGAAAGCCTGAAGGACACGATCGCGCGCGTGCTTCCCTATTATGAAGGCGCCATCGTTCCCGATTTGAAGGCGGGCAAGACCGTGCTCATCTCGGCGCACGGCAACAGCCTGCGCGCGCTGGTCAAGCATTTGTCGGGCATTTCGGACGCCGACATCACCGGCCTCGAAATCCCGACCGGCCAGCCGATCGTCTATGAGCTGAACGACGATCTGACGGCGCGCGAGCGCTATTACCTCAGCGAACGGTAAGTCCAAAGTCCTCCCCACGCTTGGGAAGGATCAAAGCTGCCCGGTCACGGTCAGCTGGACATATTGCCCGAACTTGCGCTGGCGGCTTTCGCTGAATGCGATCGGCCCGTCGCGCCGGTCGACGAAGACGGTGCGGTCGAAGCCGTCCTTCATCCCCGCAAGGTTGCGGTACGACAGCTTCACGGTGAAACCCGCGACATCCTTATGCTCGACATAGGCGGTGACGAACGGCCCGACCGTATATTCCTTCTCGATCGCATCGAGACGCAGGCCGGGCGCATAGCGCTCGTCGAAATAGCCGGCGCCCCAGGCGAAGTTGCTGCCGGGGATGTCGTGACGAAAGCTCAGGTCGACGACATAATCCTGCCCAAAGCTCTGATCGCGCCACAGCCCGGTCAGCGGGTCGCGCACGCGGTTGCGACGCCAGGTCAGGTCGCTGTTGATCCGTGCGCCCTTGAGCCCCAGCGGGTCGAGCAGCAGCGTCGCCTTCGAGCTGATGCGATAGAGGTTCGCGGGCGGCAGATTGCCCCTGCCTTCGGTCGTCGGCGATAGCGGGATCTGGTCGACCAGATCCTGCGCATAGGCATAGGCGAACTGGACCGACGCATTGCCCCAGCGGCCGAAGTCCTGGATGAACTCCAGCTCGGTGCGATTGACGATCGGTGGGACGAGCTGACCGTTGCCCTGATTTCCCTGCTGGTTCGCGACATCGACCGAGCTGGCGAAATCGAAGAAATTCAGCTGATCGACGCGGCGCTGGATAAGCCAGTTGATCGTCGTTTTCGGTCCGACCTTCCACGCGAACGCCAGCTTCCCCTTTGGCCGGACGAAGCTGCGCGTCAGACCACCCGGGCCCGACGAACTGAGCTCGCTATATTCGGTGCCGAGATTTAGCTGTGCGGTCAGGTTGGAGCTGAGCGCGCGCCCCCAGGTGAGCGAGGCTTCGACGCGCTTCTCCTCGACCTTGGTCTTCTCGCCGCCGAAGACGATCGGCAGGAAGCTGCCGTCCGGTTGCAGCGTCGCGAATTCGGCATCGACGTCGAGCGTGTTGTACGCTCCCTCCAGCGCCACCTGCCAGTCGGTGCCGCCTCCGGTGCGCCAGCTATATTCGCCGCGCAGGATCGATTCGCTTTCGTCGGCGCTCTGCTTGAACCGCTCGCCGCTGCGTCCGCCAACCTCGCGGTCGACGATGAAACTGTTGACCGTCGGACTATGCTCGAAGCGATAAAGGCTGATCAGTTTGAGCCGGCCCTTACCCAGCCCCAGTTCATAGTCGCCGCCGATATCGAAATTGCGCTCGCGCTCCGCGAAGTCGAAGGCTTCGATCACCAGTCCGGTGCCGACCCGCGTCGACACGCTGTCGACCCGCTGGTCGAGGTTCTGGATCTGGCCGCCGAGGTTGACATTCCACTTGTTGCCGTTGCTGGCCGTGCGCGCGAGCGCAGCGGCAAGCCGGGGGCGATCGTTATAATAGCGCCCGATCTCGTCGCGCACGAACAACAAGGCGCCGGTGCCGTCGAACACCCGCTCGGGTCCCCAATGGCCGTTGCGGTTCGCTTCATTCTTCAAGCTCAGCGTCAGGTCGGTGCCGCCGACCTTTCCCGTCGTCGATATTTCGCCGTTCAGCCAGTTGTTCGCCATGCGCGGCCGCCATTCGGGCTGCCAGCGCAGCGTCGTCTTGAACCCCTGTCCCGCCGCGCCCGCGGCCAGCACGACATTGGCGACCTGTCCCGTCAGGCCGGGCACATTCAGGCTCGCGCCGTCGACGATGTCGACATAGGCGACCTGCGCCGCGGTGATCCGTTGCAGCGCGCTGCGCGCATCGGTCGATTTGTTCGCGATCCGCTCGCCGTTGATCAGGACATTCTGCGTCGCCTGCCCCAGTCCGCGGTCGCCACCGTTGGTGCCGGTGACGATGACGAAGCCCGGCACCTTCTCGACCATGTCGAGCGCCGTGCGCGGCGCGAAGCGTGCGAAGTCGGCAGGGGTATAGCGCTGCGCCCCATCGGCGACGGGCGTCGCCGCCGCCGCGGGCGCATCGCCCGTTGGCGCGGCGGCGGTGTCCTGCGCCTGCGCCGGACACGCCAGACAAATAGCCAGTACCAGCATCGATGCCCGGACGGCCATCGGCATAATCCCCTCCCTCGTGTGTTGCTGTGCTAAAGCAGCAGCGATCTGCCTGCACCAGCGAAGCGGGGGAAAGTCAAAATCTTATCCACCAACGACGGGTGGTGTCCGACGGGTGGGCGGCGGATCAGTCGCGCAGCAGCTCGTTGATCCCGGTTTTGGCGCGCGTCTTGGCGTCGACGCGCTTGACGATGACCGCGCAATAGAGCGACGGCCCCGGCGTCCCGTCGGGCAGCGGCTTGCCGGGCAGCGAACCCGGCACGACGACCGAATAGGCTGGGACTTCTCCCATGAAGACCTCGCCGGTCGCGCGGTCGATAATCTTCGTCGATGCGCCCAGATAGACGCCCATCGACAGCACCGCACCCTCGCGCACGATCACCCCCTCGGCGACCTCGGCACGCGCGCCGATGAAGGCGCCGTCCTCGATCACCACCGGCCCCGCCTGCAGCGGTTCGAGCACACCGCCGATCCCCGCGCCGCCCGACAGATGGACGTTCGCGCCGATCTGCGCACAGCTGCCGACGGTGGCCCAGGCATCGACCATCGATCCCTCGCCGACATAGGCGCCGATGTTGACGAAGCTCGGCATCAGCACCGCGCCCTTGCTGATGAAGGCGCCGCGGCGGACGATCGATCCGGGGACGGCGCGGAAACCTGCATCGCGAAAGCGGTTCTCGCCCCAGCCGGCGAATTTCGATGGCACCTTGTCCCACCAGGTCGCGCCGCCTGCGCCGCCCTCGATGATCTCCATGTCGTTCAGGCGGAACGACAGCAGCACCGCCTTCTTGAGCCACTGGTTGACCTGCCACCTTCCGTCCGGATCGCGCTCGGCGACGCGGAAGCTTCCGTCGTCAAGCCCCGCAAGTGCGGTCTCGACGGCATCGCGCACAGCGCCCTGGGTCGTCAGCCCCAGCGTATCGCGATCATCCCATGCGGCTTCGATCGTGGCTTGCAGGTCGGTCATGAAATTCCCCAGGGTTGCGGCAATGTATCGAGCCAGTCGGCGATGTCGGTCGCGTGGAAATCGACATGGCTTGGCAGGTGGTCGCGATGGCCGCTTTCGCTGCCATTGTCCAGCCACACGGTCGTCATCCCCAGCGCTTTGGCCGGGGTCAGATTGCGCGCCATATCCTCGACGAACAGGCTCTTTGCGGGATCGACGCCGAGGTGCGCAACCATCGCGGCATAGGCTGCCGGATCGGGCTTCGGCGTATAGGCGGTGATGCGGATATCGCAGATGCCGTCGAACAGGTCCGCAATTCCGCGCGCCTCCAGCACGCGCGCCGAATAATCGGCATCGGCATTGGTGAAGACAAGCTTGCGGCCGGGCAGGCGCTCCAGCCCCGCGCGCAGACGCGCATCGACGGAGAGGCGGTCGAGCGCGATGTCGTGAACGTCGACGAGGAAGTCCTCGGGGTCGACCCCGTGGTGGCGCATCAGCCCCGCCATGGTCGTGCCATGATCGTGGAAATATTGCTTTTGTACGCGGCGTGCCTCGACGGCATCGACATTCAGTAGCCGCATGATGAAGGCGCCCATGCGTTCGTCGATCAGGTCGAACAGCTTCGCCGACGGCGGATACAGCGTGTTGTCGAGATCGAAGATCCAGCTGTCGATATGGTCTATGGGCACCGTCATGACGTCGCGCCGCATAATGCGACTGCGCCGTGGCGGCAAGGCGTGCGATTTTACCTTCCGGCAACCTTGGCAGGTCTAGCTTCGCCGCCGCCCGCCGCGCTAGGATGCGGACACAAGGGGAAAAGGGGAAACGGCCATGGCCGACGTGGCACGACGCAGCAGCATCCGGCGGATCGCCGCGCGGCCGCTTCCGCTGTTGCTGGGCCTTGCGGCACTGTCGCTGGCGGGCTGCGGCGGCGGCGGGGCAGGGCCTTCGCCGACCCCCGCGCCGCCGCCGGCACCCACCCCCGCTCCGACGCCGACCCCGACGCCGACTCCAACTCCGCCGCCGGCCGGCAATTTCAACACTGCCGAAACGCGCCGGTCCGACGGGGTAAACTTTCACGGCGCAATCACCGCCTATCAGGCGGGCGCGACTGGGCAGGGCGTTCTTGCCGGGGTGATCGACGACGGGATCGACGAGGACAGCCCGGAATTTGCTGGCCGCATCTCCTCGCTCTCGGCCGACGTCGCGGGCACGCGGGGCATCAATGCCGAAGGGACGCACGGCACCAATGTCGCGCAGGTGCTGCTCGGCGGCAAGAACGACGCCGGCACCTTCGGCATCGCCTTCAACGCCAATCTTCTCGTGCTGCGCGCCGACCGGCCGGGCAGCTGCACCAACGACGATCCCAGCAACGACGAACGCGGCTGCCTGTTCGGCGAAAGCGCGATCGCCGCCGGGCTCGACCGCGCGATCACGGCGGGCGCGCGCGTCGTCAACATCTCGCTTGGCGGCGACGACCGTCCCGGCACGGCGCTTCGCGCGGCGGTGGCGCGGGCGACCGCGGCGGGGATCATCATCATCATGTCGGCGGGCAACGAGGGCGACAATACGACGGGCGGCAATGATCCGAACAATCCCGAACCCTTTGCGCAGGGGATGCGCGATGCGGGCGGCGGGCTCGTCATCATCGTCGGGTCGGTCGACGAAAATGGCGTGAACTCGGACTTCAGCAACCGCGCGGGCACCTATTCGGCCTCCTATCTGGCGGCGCTGGGCGAGGGGGTTTGCTGCGCCTATGAAAATGGTGTGCTCAAGACTGAGGGCAATTTCGTCTTCGTCCTCAATGGCACCAGCTTTGCGGCGCCGCAGGTTGCGGGCGCGGTCGCGCTGATCGCACAGGCCTTTCCGAACCTCACGAGCGCGCAGATCGTCTCGCTCCTTTATCAGTCGGCGCGCGATGCCGGGGCGGCGGGCGCCGACGCCGTCTATGGCCGGGGCATTCTCGACATCGCGCGCGCTTTTGCGCCGATGGGCGCGACCACGCTCGCGGGGACGGCAACGGAGGTACGGCTCGAGAGCGCCCTGGGGCTGCTCGGCGGGCCGATGGGCGATGCGGGTGCGAAGCGGGCAGGGGGGACGATGGGCGTCGTCACCGACGGCTTCGGGCGCGCCTTCGACGTCGATTTCGGCCAGTCGCTGATGATGCGCCGTCCCGACTATAAATTGTCGGGCGCGATCGGCGGGTTGGTTCGCCAGCAAAGCGCGGCCTCACGCTCGATGGCGCTGTCGCTCGTTACCGCGCCGGGTACGGGCGGCAGCGACGCGCTGGCGGGCCTGTCCTTCAGCGATGCGCAGCAAGCCCGAACGCTCGCCGCATCGGTGATCACGCGGATAGACGGGCGGACCCGCATCGGCTTTTCGGCCGGGCGCGGGATCGGCGGTATGCTCGCGGGCGAGCGCGGCGAGAGCGGTCATGCGATGCTGATCGGCGACGCGGCGCACGAGGGGCTGGGCTTTGGGTCGAGCCCAAGCGTCGGGACCTTGCTGCGCCGCCAGATCGCGCGCGGTCAGGCGATCAGCATCATGGCCGAGACGGGCTGGGTGTCGGGTTCGCGCTGGCGGGACGATCCGCTGCTCCGCTACCGCTCCGGGCACGACAGCCGTTACCGGCGTTTCGGCGCGTCGTGGGACGGCGGCTTCGGCCCTCTCCGTGCCGCGCTCGGCGGCACATGGCTCCGCGAATCGGACAGCCTGCTCGGCGCGCGGCTGGGCCCGCTCTTCGGCGGTGGCGGCGCGACCAGCCTGACCGGCGACGCCAGCCTGAATCTCGATGCCGGGGACGGCTGGAGCCTGTCGGGCGCTTGGCGGCAGATGTGGACCAGGCCCGATCGGGGCGGGCTCGTCGCGGGCGGCGCGCTGCGGTCGAGCGCTTTTTCCTTCGATGTTGCCAAGGCGGGCCTTTTTGGGCCGAACGACCGCGCGGCGTTGCGCTTCGCCCAGCCGCTGCGGGTCGCGAAAGGCGGCATCGATCTGATGCTGCCCGTCGCCTATGATTATGACACCCGGACCGCAGCCTTCGCGCGCCGCACCTATAATCTCGCGCCGACCGGCCGCGAACTGGTCGTCGAGGCGAGCTATGCTATGTCGCTCTTCGGCGGCGACCTGATCGCCAACACATGGTGGCGACAGGATCCCGGCCACATCGCGTCGATGCCCGACGACCAGGGCGCGGCGCTCCGCTTTACGATGGGCTTCTGATCGCGCCGCGCAGCCGCAGCCACATCGGCAGCTTGCTCACCAACCCTCCGGTATTGGCAGCGCTGCTCGATGGCAGGTCGATCAGGGCGATGTCGCGCAGCGGCGGCACTTGCCTGCGTCCGATCGCCGCCGCCTTACCGCCGTTGAAGGCGATCATGCTGAGGTCGGGCAAATTGGCGACCAGGGATGCGAGGTCGTGCACTTCGGCCTCGCGGATATGCGAATCGCTGCTCGTGCGTCGCTCGGCGGTGCGGATCACGTCCCAAAGGCCGATCTTTGCATCGCGCAACGCGGCCAGCCGGTCGTCATACGGCAGGTCGGCAAGCGGACGGTCGATCACCTCACCAAGCAGCCGCCAGAACTGGTTCGTTGGATGAGCATAATATTGCCGTTCGGCCAGCGACCGCGCGCCGGGCAGGCTGCCGAGGATGAGCAGGCGCGTGTCGGGCGCGACATGGGGCGCAAAGCTGGCGTGGCGAACTGCGGGCATGGCGTGACCGATAGCCCGCCCCGGCCGGCGCAACAATATTGCCGACCCCTTGACCGCCGAAGGAATCGGGTCTAGGGGCGCGCTCGACCGAAAAGGGCGGTTTGCTGCCTCTTTCAGTTACAACAGCGCTTGAACATTGCTGGCGCGGATGGAGCCTCCGGAAGATCTTGTGGGTCTGCCGGGGTCTTTTGCTGTTATCAGGTCGGCCGTTTTTTGCCCTTTTCGGGGAGATTTCGGCCGGAGCTTCATCCACGGCGGTACAGTAACCGTTCGCTTTGATGGGCGGACATTTAAAGGTGAAGCATTCATGCCCACGATCAACCAGCTGGTCCGCAAGGGCCGGACTCCCCAGAAGGTGAAGTCCAAGGTCCCGGCGATGGACGCAAACCCGCAGAAGCGTGGCGTTTGCACCCGTGTCTACACGACGACCCCGAAAAAGCCGAACTCGGCGCTCCGCAAGGTAGCGAAGGTCCGCCTGACCAACCAGCGCGAAGTCATCACCTACATCCCCGGCGAAGGCCACAACCTCCAGGAACACAGCGTCGTGCTGATCCGCGGCGGTCGTGTCCGCGATCTTCCCGGTGTGCGTTACCACGTCCTGCGCGGCGTGCTCGATACGCAGGGCGTGAAGGACCGCAAGCAGAGCCGTTCGAAGTACGGCGCGAAGCGTCCGAAGTAAGGACCGCTTTTTCGGCTATTTGATCATCCCGCGAGCGCTCCGCGCCGGGATGCTGTTGTAAAGGAATACCCTATGGCTCGTCGTCGTCGTCCTGAACGCCGCGAAATCCTGCCCGATCCCCGTTTCGGTGATACGGTGCTGTCGAAATTCATGAACAGCGTCATGCTGGACGGGAAGAAGTCGGTCGCCGAAAGCATCGTGTACGGTGCACTCGAATCGGTCGAAGCCCGCGCCAAGAAGGAACCGCTGGGCGTGTTCCACGAAGCGCTCGCCAACATCCGCCCGAACATCGAAGTCCGCAGCCGCCGCGTCGGCGGTGCGACCTATCAGGTTCCCGTCGAAGTCCGCCCGGACCGTGCGCAGGCGCTCGCGATCCGCTGGCTGATCACCGCCGCGCGCAACCGCAGCGAAACCACGATGGCCGCGCGCCTGTCGGGCGAGCTGCTCGATGCGTCGAACAACCGCGGCAACGCGGTGAAGAAGCGCGAAGACACGCACCGCATGGCGGAAGCGAACCGCGCCTTCTCGCACTACCGCTGGTAATTGCGCGGACGCTCCGGCGTCTCGCAATCGCAACAAAACTTCCTATATCGGGGGCGGCTCCAAAGGCCTCCCCCCAAATCCAAGGAACAGATCATGGCACGCAGCCATCCGCTCGAACGCTATCGCAATTTCGGTATCATGGCGCACATCGACGCCGGCAAGACCACGACGACCGAGCGCATTCTCTATTACACCGGCAAGTCCTACAAGATCGGCGAAGTCCATGACGGCGCCGCCACGATGGACTGGATGGAGCAGGAGCAGGAACGCGGCATCACGATCACGTCGGCCGCCACCACCTGCCTGTGGAAGGCCGATGAGGGCAAGGGCCCCGAGCATCGCCTGAACATCATCGACACCCCCGGCCACGTCGACTTCACCATCGAAGTCGAGCGCAGCCTGCGCGTCCTCGACGGCGCGGTCGCCGCGTTCGACGGCGTTGCCGGCGTCGAGCCGCAGTCGGAAACCGTGTGGCGCCAGGCGGACAAGTACAAGGTTCCGCGCATGTGCTTCATCAACAAGCTCGATCGCACCGGCGCGAACTTCTATTATTGCGTCCAGACGATCATCGATCGCCTGGGTGCGGTTCCGGCCGTCCTCTATCTGCCCATCGGCGCCGAAGGCGACTTCAAGGGCCTCGTCGATCTCGTCAACGAACGTGCGATCATCTGGAAGGATGAGAGCCTGGGCGCCGAATTCTTCTATGAAGACATCCCGGCCGACCTCGTCGACAAGGCCGCCGAATATCGCGAAAAGCTCGTCGAGCTCGCCGTCGAACAGGACGACGATGCGATGGAAGCCTATCTCGAAGGTACGCTGCCCGACGTCGCGACGCTGAAGGCGCTGATCCGCAAGGGCACGCTCGGCCAGGCGTTCGTTCCGGTCCTCTGCGGTTCGGCGTTCAAGAACAAGGGCGTCCAGACGCTGCTCGACGCGGTCGTCGACTATCTGCCCTCGCCGCTCGACATCCCCGACGTTCAGGGCATCAACCCCGACACCAACGAGCCCGATTCGCGCGCGACGTCGGACTCGGCGCCGCTGTCGATGCTCGCGTTCAAGATCATGAACGACCCGTTCGTCGGTTCGCTCACCTTCGCCCGCATCTATTCGGGCACCCTGACCAAGGGCAGCTATCTGAACTCGGTCAAGGACAAGAAGGAAAAGATCGGCCGCATGCTCCTGATGCACGCCAATTCGCGCGAGGACATCGAGGAAGCGTTCGCCGGCGACATCGTCGCGCTCGCGGGCCTCAAGGAAACCACCACCGGGGACACGCTCTGCGCCGCCAACGCGCCGATCATCCTCGAGCGGATGGAATTCCCCGAGCCGGTCATCGAGCTGTCGGTGGAACCGAAGACCAAGGCCGACCAGGAAAAGATGGGCATCGCGCTCAACCGCCTGGCCGCCGAGGATCCCTCGTTCCGCGTGTCGACCGACCATGAATCGGGCCAGACGATCATCAAGGGCATGGGCGAGCTTCACCTCGACATCCTCGTCGATCGCATGAAGCGCGAGTTCAAGGTCGAAGCGAATGTCGGCGCGCCGCAGGTGGCGTACCGCGAATCGCTCGCGCGTGCGGTCGACGTCGACTATACCCACAAGAAGCAGTCGGGCGGCTCGGGCCAGTTCGGCCGCGTCAAGGTCAGCGTCGCCCCCGGCGAACGCGGCTCGGGCATCACCTTCATCGACGAGATCAAGGGCGGCAACATTCCGCGCGAATATATCCCGTCGGTCGAAAAGGGCATGCGCGAGAGCGCCGAGAACGGCCACATGATCGGCTTCCCGATCATCGACTTCGAAATCCGTCTGACCGACGGTGCGTACCATGACGTCGACTCGTCGGCGCTGGCGTTCGAAATCGCGGGCCGTGCGGCGATGCGCGAAGTGGCGGCGAAGGCCGGCATCAAGCTGCTCGAACCGGTGATGAAGGTCGAAGTCGTTACCCCTGAGGAATTCATGGGCGACGTGATCGGCGATCTCAACAGCCGTCGTGGCCAGATCCAGGGCACCGACAGCCGCGGCAACGCCCAGGTGGTTGAAGCCATCGTGCCGCTTGCCAATATGTTCGGCTATGTGAACCAGCTGCGCTCGTTCACCCAGGGTCGCGCCCAATATTCGATGCAGTTCTCGCATTACGAGGAAGTGCCGACCAACGTGGCGGAAGAAGTGAAGGCCAAAATGGCCTGATAGGTCCCAGTAAGGGTCCTGGGCCGCGCGGGCTTGCACCGCGCGGCAAGACCCTCTAAGGGCGGCGCCTGATTCAGCAGGCCCGTCCAGACTGATCAACGGAAACATCGAACAAGAAGGTTCTTAAATCATGGCCAAGGCTAAATTTGAGCGGACGAAGCCGCACTGCAACATCGGCACCATCGGTCACGTCGACCATGGCAAGACCTCGCTGACCGCAGCGATCACCAAGGTGCTCGCCGAAAACGTCGCCGGCAACGCCGCCGTCGATTTCGCGAACATCGACAAGGCTCCCGAAGAGCGCGAGCGCGGCATCACCATTTCGACGGCGCACGTCGAATATGAAACCGAAGGCCGCCACTATGCGCACGTCGACTGCCCGGGCCACGCCGACTACGTCAAGAACATGATCACCGGTGCCGCCCAGATGGACGGCGCGATCCTCGTCGTGTCGGCCGCTGACGGCCCGATGCCCCAGACGAAGGAGCACATCCTGCTGGCGAAGCAGGTCGGCGTTCCGACGATGGTCGTCTTCCTCAACAAGGTCGACCAGCTGGACGATCCCGAGCTGCTCGAGCTCGTCGAACTCGAAATCCGCGAAGAACTTTCGAAGCGCGACTTCGACGGCGACAATATTCCGATCATCGCGGGTTCGGCCCTCGCTGCTCTGGAAAGCCGCGACGACAACATCGGCAAGGACGCGATCCTGAAGCTGATGGCGGCCGTCGACGAATGGATCCCGCAGCCGGAGCGTCCGCTCGACAAGCCCTTCCTGATGCCGATCGAAGACGTGTTCTCGATCTCGGGTCGCGGTACGGTCGTCACCGGCCGCGTCGAAACCGGTATCGTCAAGGTGGGTGAAGAAGTCGAGATCGTCGGCATCAAGGACACCAAGAAGACCGTCGTCACCGGCGTCGAAATGTTCCGCAAGCTGCTCGACCAGGGCCAGGCCGGCGACAACATCGGTGCGCTGATCCGCGGCGTCGGCCGTGAAGAAGTCGAGCGTGGCCAGGTTCTGGCGAAGCCCGGCTCGATCACGCCGCACACCGAGTTCACCTCGGAAGTGTATGTCCTGTCGAAGGACGAAGGCGGCCGTCACACGCCGTTCTTCGCGAACTATCGTCCGCAGTTCTACTTCCGCACCACGGACGTCACCGGCGAGGTCATCCTCCCCGAGGGCACCGAAATGGTCATGCCGGGCGACAACGTCCAGCTGTCGGTCAAGCTGATCGCCCCGATCGCCATGGACCCGGGTCTGCGCTTCGCAATTCGCGAAGGCGGCCGTACGGTCGGCGCAGGGGTTGTCGCGACCATCACAAAGTAATATAGGGCCGCGAGCCGCGCGATTCGGACTGATTCGCGCGGCTCGTAGCTTAAAGGTTTTTGATGGCCGGACCGGCTTCCATGAGGGGGCCGGTGCAGGCCATTTCGGCTCTTTCGCATCGTCAGACGGGATTCGACTGGATAAGTCATGGAAACGCAGAATATTCGCATTCGCCTGAAGGCCTTTGATCACCGCGTGCTCGATCAGGCCACCACCGACATTGCCGACACGGCACGTCGCACGGGCGCACTCATTCGCGGTCCGATCCCGCTGCCGACGCGCATCGAAAAATTCACCGTGAACCGCGGTCCGCACATCGACAAGAAGTCGCGCGAGCAGTTCGAGGTGCGTACCCACAAGCGGCTGCTCGACATCGTGCAGCCCACCCCGCAGACGGTCGACGCGCTGATGAAGCTCGACCTCGCCGCGGGCGTGAATGTTGAGATCAAGCTGGCCTGAGCCAGCGAAGCTCCGGTAAAAACCGGGGTCTCTATCGGCAGGATGCTTTGAGCGCCTGCATCGTCCGGAGCGATCCGGACCGACGATAGGGCGGATACCGCCGGTCGTTTCTTCGGAAACATCCAGACCGGGCTGCGTCCCCCGTCTTGTCACCGCCCTTGGGGGCGGTGGCACCTCAGCCCGGACGGGGCGATGCATCGAAATTTTGGGCTGGGAGGGTTCCGCGCAAGGCTTGCCTTGGCGGGTCCCGCAAGCCGTGCGGAATGGTCCGCCCGGCCTCTGTTGAGGAGTATGATCATGCGTACTGGCGTGATCGCGAAGAAAATGGGGATGACCCGCCTGTTTCAGGACGACGGCCGCCATGTGCCGGTCACCGTCCTGAGCCTCGAAGGCTGCCAGGTCGTCTCCGTGCGCGATAAAGACCGCGACGGCTATGTGGCCGTTCAACTCGGTGCCGGCTCGGCCAAGGCGAAGAATGTTGCGAAGCCGCAGCGTGGCGCTTTCGGCAAGGCCGAAGTCGAACCCAAGGCCAAGGTCGTCGAATTCCGCGTCGCCGACGACGCGACGCTCGACGTCGGCGCCGAACTGTCGGCCGACCATTTCGTCGCCGGCCAGATCGTCGATATCCAGGGCGTGACCCAGGGTAAGGGCTTTGCCGGTGCGATGAAGCGCTGGGGTTTCGGCGGTATGCGCGCGACCCACGGTGTGTCGATCAGCCACCGTGCGCATGGTTCGACCGGTAACCGCCAGGATCCGGGCCGCGTCTTCAAGAACAAGAAGATGGCCGGCCACATGGGCGCCCGCAATCGCACCCAGCAGAATCTCGAAATCGTCCGCACCGACGTCGAGCGCGGCCTTCTCTTCGTCAAGGGCTCGGTCCCTGGCTCGAAGGGCGGCTGGCTGCTCGTTCGCGATGCGGTGAAGCTGCCGCGTCATCCGGAAGCCCCCTATCCGGCGGGCATCAAGAGCGCGGCCAACACCAACGATGCCCCGGCTGACGCGCCGGTCGAAACGCCGGTCGAAGAGACCGTCGTCATCGACACCGCGGCCACCGACGGCGCACAGGAGTCCTGATCATGAAGGTCAAGGTACAGACCCTCGATGGCAAGGCTGGCGCCGACATCGATCTTAACGACGACGTCTTCGGCGTCGACGCCCGCGCAGACATTCTGCACCGCGTCGTCGCATGGCAGCTCGAAAAGCGTCGCGGCCCCGCCCGCGCCGCGCGCGAGCGCAGCGACGTGTCGCGCACCGGCAAGAAGTTCGGTCGCCAGAAGGGCGGCGGTACGGCTCGCCACGGCGACCGCAAGGCGCCGATCTTCATCGGCGGCGGCAAGGCGCATGGTCCCCGGGCCCGCACCTTCGGCCACTCGCTGAACAAGAAGATCCGCACCCTCGGCCTGAAGATGGCTTTGAGCGACAAGGCGAAGGGCGGCAAGCTCGTCGTTCTCGACACGCTCGAGCTCAAGGACGCGAAGACCAAGGCGCTCGCCGGCAAGCTCGGCAAGCTCGAGCTTGGCAATCGCGCGCTCTTTATCGACGGCGACGCGGTGCACGCCAGCTTCGCGATGGCTTCGGCCAACCTCATCGGTGTCGACGCGCTGCCGGCCATCGGCGCCAACGTCTATGACATCATCCGTGCCGACACGCTGGTCCTGACCCGCGCGGCGGTCGAACAGCTGGAGGCCCGCTGCAATGGCTAAGGCAAAGACCATCGACGCGCGTCACTATGACGTGATCCTCGCTCCGGTGATCACCGAGAAGTCGACGCTGCTCAGCGAAAACAACGCCGTCGTGTTCAAGGTCGCGGACAGCGCGACCAAGCCCGCGATCAAGGCCGCCGTCGAGGCGCTGTTCGATGTCAAGGTGCTGAGCGTCAACACGCTCGTCACCAAGGGCAAGACCAAGCGCTGGAAGGGCAAGCCCTACACCCGCAGCGACGTGAAAAAGGCGATCGTTCGTCTGGCCGAAGGCCAGTCGATCGACGTCACCACGGGCGTCTGATCGTAGGAAGAGGCAGAGAAAATGGCACTTAAATCCTATAATCCGACCAGCCCCGCGCAGCGCGGCCTGATCCTCGTCGACAAGTCGTCGCTGTGGAAGGGCAAGCCCGTCAAGGCGCTGACCGAAGGCAAGCGCAAGACCGGCGGCCGCAACAACAAGGGTCATGTGACCTCGCGCGGCATCGCCGGCGGCCACAAGCAGAAGTACCGCTTCATCGACTTCAAGCGTCGCAAGTGGGACATGCCGGCCACCGTCGAGCGTCTGGAATATGACCCCAACCGCACGGCGTTCATCGCGCTCGTCAAATATGAAGACGGTGAGCAGACCTATATCCTGGCGCCGCAGCGTCTGGCCGTCGGCGACACCGTCGTCGCCGGCAAGAAGACCGACGTGAAGCCGGGCAACGCGATGGAATTGTCGCAGATGCCGGTCGGCACGATCGTCCACAACATCGAGATGAAGCCGGGCAAGGGCGGCCAGATCGCCCGTTCGGCCGGCACCTATGCACAGGTCGTCGGTCGTGACCGCGGTCTCGTCATCGTGCGTCTCGGTTCGGGCGAACAGCGTTACATCCGCGGCGAGTGCATGGGCACGGTGGGTGCGGTGTCGAACCCCGACAACCAGAACACCAACCTGGGCAAGGCCGGCCGCAACCGCTGGCTCGGCAAGCGTCCGCTGACTCGCGGCGTCGCGAAGAACCCGGTCGATCACCCGCATGGCGGTGGTGAAGGCCGCACCTCGGGTGGCCGTCATCCGGTGACCCCGTGGGGCAAGCCGACCAAGGGTGCTCGTACCCGTCACAACAAGTCGACCGACAAGATGATCATCCGGTCGCGTCACGCGAAGAAGAAGAGGTAAGCCATGGCTCGCTCGGTCTGGAAGGGTCCCTTTGTGGACCTTCATCTCCTCAAGAAAGCCGAAACGGCCCAGGACGGCGGCAGCTCTGCCCCGATCAAGACCTGGTCGCGCCGGTCCACCATCCTGCCGCAGTTCGTCGGGCTGACCTTCAACGTCTACAACGGCCGCAAGTTCGTGCCGGTGTCGGTCAATGAAGACATGGTCGGCATGAAGCTGGGTGAATTTGCGCCGACGCGCTTCTTCCCCGGGCACGCGGCCGACAAGAAGGGCAAACGCTAATGGGCAAGGAAAAGTCCCCCCGCCGCGTTGCGGATAATGAGGCTCTCTCGGTCGGCACGCAGATTCGCGGCTCGGCGCAGAAGCTGAACCTCGTCGCCGCGCTGATCCGCGGCCGCAAGGTCGAAGACGCGATGAACGTCCTCGCTTTCTCGAAGAAAGCGATGGCCGTCGACGTGCGCAAGGTTCTCGCCAGCGCCGTCGCCAATGCGGAAAACAACCACAACCTCGATGTCGACGCGCTCGTCGTCAAGGAAGCGAGTGTGGGCAAGTCGATCTCGATGAAGCGCTGGCACGCACGCGGCCGCGGCAAGTCGACCCGGATCGTCAAGCCGTTCAGCCGCATCCGCATCGTCGTGCGCGAACAGGAAGAAGAGGCGTAAGATGGGCCAGAAGAGCAATCCGATCGGCCTGCGCCTGCAGGTCAACCGCACCTGGGACAGCCGCTGGTTCGCCGAGGGCCAGGACTATGGCCGCATGCTTGTCGAGGATCTGAAGATCCGCAAGTTCGTGTTCAAGCACCTGCCGCAGGCCGCGATCTCGAAGGTCGTGATCGAGCGTCCCGCGAAGCTGTGCCGCGTGTCGATCTATGCCGCCCGCCCGGGCGTCATCATCGGCAAGAAGGGCGCCGACATCGAAAAGCTGCGCAAGCAGCTGGGCGCGATGACGGGCAGCGACGTGTCGCTGAACATCGTCGAGATCCGCAAGCCCGAAGTCGACGCCAAGCTCGTCGGGCAGGGCATTGCCGACCAGCTCGAACGCCGCGTCGCGTTCCGCCGCGCCATGAAGCGCGCGGTGCAGTCGGCGATGCGTCTGGGCGCCGAGGGCATCCGCATCAACTGCGCCGGCCGTCTGGGCGGCGCGGAAATCGCGCGGACCGAATGGTATCGCGAGGGCCGGGTGCCGCTGCACACGCTGCGCGCCAACGTCGACTATGCCGAGGCCGAAGCCCACACCGCCTATGGCGTGTGCGGGATCAAGGTCTGGATCTTCAAGGGCGAAATCCTTGGTCACGACCCGATGGCGACCGACCGTCTGATGCTTGATGCGCAGACGACCGGTGTCCGTCCGGCCCGTGAAGATCGCCGCTAAGGACTGCTGACATGCTGCAACCGAAAAAAACCAAGTTCCGCAAGGCGTTCAAGGGCCGCATCCACGGCCTCGCCAAGGGCGGCACCAGCCTGAACTTCGGCTCCTACGGCCTGAAGGCGATGGAACCCGAGCGCATCACCGCACGCCAGATCGAAGCGGCCCGCCGCGCGATCAGCCGTGCGATCAAGCGCCAGGGCCGCCTGTGGATCCGCGTGTTCCCCGACGTCCCCGTGTCGTCGAAGCCCGCCGAAGTCCGCATGGGCAAGGGCAAGGGTTCGCCCGAATATTGGGCCGCCCGCGTCAAGCCCGGCCGCATCCTGTTCGAACTCGACGGCGTTCCCGGCCCCGTGGCCGCGCTGGCGTTTGAACGCGCGGCGATGAAGCTGCCGATCAAGACGAAGGTCGTCGCCCGCCTCGGCGACACCTCGCATCTGGAGGGTTGAGGGCCATGGCCAAGACCGAAGATCTGACCAAGAAGACCGACGACCAGCTTTCGGAGCAGCTCGGTGAACTGAAGCGCGAGGCGTTCAACCTCCGCTTCCAGTCCGCCACCGGCCAGCTCGAAAAGCCGTCGCGCGTCAAGGAAGTGCGCCGCACCATCGCGCGCGTCAAGACCGAGCAGACCGGGCGCGCGCGCTCGGCTGCCAAGTAAGGAGACCGACCATGCCGAAGCGCATTCTGACCGGTACGGTGGTGTCCGACAAGGGCGACAAGACCGTCGTGGTGAAAGTGGAGCGTAAGGTGAAGCACCCGCTCTACGGCAAGATCATCCGCCGTTCGAAAAAGTATCACGCCCATGATGAGGACAACGCCATCAAGGCCGGCGAAACCGTCCGCATCGAGGAAACGAAGCCGATTTCGAAGCTGAAGACCTGGAAGGTCCTCGACAAGGTCGAGGTCTCGGCCAAGGCGAAGAAGTCCGACGAGATCGACGCCTAAGCGCCGAAAAGTTTCACGGAACCGCCGGGGTGTCCCGGTAGGCCCAGGAAGAAGGAAATGCATCGATGATTCAGATGCAGTCACAATTGGAAGTCGCCGACAACAGCGGTGCGAAGCGCGTCCAGTGCATCAAGGTGCTCGGCGGGTCGAAGCGTCGTACCGCCGGCGTGGGCGACGTGATCGTCGTGTCGATCAAGGAAGCCCAGCCGCGCGGCAAGGTGAAGAAGGGCGACGTGCACCGCGCCGTCATCGTCCGCACCGCGAAGGATGTGCGCCGCGCCGATGGTTCGGTCATTCGTTTCGACAGCAACGCCGCCGTGCTCGTCAACAAGAACGAGGAGCCGATCGGCACCCGTATCTTCGGCCCCGTCGTCCGCGAACTGCGCGGCCGCGGCTATATGAAGATCATCAGCCTGGCGCCGGAGGTGCTCTGACCATGGCGAACAAGATCAAGAAGGGTGACACCGTCGTCGTCCTGTCCGGCAAGGACAAGGGCAAGACCGGCGAAGTGACGCAGGCCCTGCCGAAGGACGGCAAGGTCGTCGTCGCCGGCGTCAACGTCATCACCCGCCACCGCAAGCCGACCCAGACCAACCCGCAGGGCGGTCTGGAACGCAAGGAAGCGCCGCTCTTCGCGAGCAAGGTCGCGCTCGCCGATCCCAAGACCGGCAAGCCGACGCGCGTCCGCTTTGAAACCAAGGACGGCAAGAAGGTCCGCGTGGCCGTGAAGTCCGGGGAGACGATCAATGGCTGACAACTACACCCCGCGCATGCGCAAGCGCTATGACGATGTGATCGTTAAGGCGATGACCGAAAAGTTCGGTTACAAGAATGCGATGGAAGTGCCGAAGATCGAAAAGATCACGCTCAACATGGGCGTCGGCGAAGCCACGCAGGACAAGAAGAAGGTCGAAGCCGCGGCAGCCGAAATGGAGCTGATCGCCGGCCAGAAGCCCGTCGTGACCAAGGCGAAGAAGTCGATCGCACAGTTCAAGCTGCGCGAAGGCATGCCGATCGGCTGCAAGGTGACCCTGCGCCGCGAACGCATGTACGAATTCCTCGATCGCCTGATCACGATCGCAATGCCGCGCATCCGCGACTTTCGCGGCGTGTCGGCGACCAGCTTCGACGGCCGCGGCAACTATGCCATGGGCCTGAAAGAGCAGATCATCTTCCCCGAGATCAACTATGACCGCATCGACCAGGTGCGCGGCATGGACGTGATCGTCACCACCACCGCCCGTACGGATGAAGAAGCCCGCGAACTGCTCAAGCTGTTCGGCTTCCCCTTCCCGATCGAAGCGCAGGAAAAGGAAGCCGCCTGATCCCCGCACGGGACCAGGCAGGCTCTTTCAAGAAGGAAAGAGAACTTAAGTCATGGCGAAACTGAGTTCGACGAACAAGAATGAGCGTCGCAAGCAGCTGGTGAAGAAATACGCCGGCCGCTACGCGAAGCTGAAGGCGATTGCGGCGGACACGTCGCTCGACGATGGCGAGCGTCTGATCGCGCGCCTCAAGATGGCGGAAATTCCGCGCAATGGTAACCCGACCCGCATCCGCAACCGGTGCGAGCTGACGGGGCGCCCGCGCGCTTATTATCGCAAATTCCGGCTGTGCCGTATCCAGCTCCGCGATCTGGCCAACAAGGGCCTGATCCCCGGTGTTGTGAAATCGAGCTGGTAAGGGACTAGAAGATGGCAATGACCGATCCCCTGGGTGATATGCTCACCCGCATCCGCAACGGCCAGACGGCGAAGAAGGACAGCGTCCTGACGCCGGCTTCGACGCTGCGCGTCCGCGTTCTCGATGTGCTCCAGCGCGAAGGCTATATCCGTGGCTACAGCGAAGAAGCGCTGGGCTCGAAGGGCCAGCACAAGGGCATCCGCATCGAGCTGAAATATTTCGAAGGCCAGCCGGCGATCCGCCACGTGGCCCGCGTCTCGAAGCCGGGCCGCCGCGTCTATTCGGGCTCGAAAGAGCTGCCGATCGTGCGCAACGGCCTGGGCATCACCATCGTGTCGACCCCGCGCGGCGTTCTTTCGGACGCCGAAGCCCGCGAGCATAATGTCGGCGGCGAAGTGCTGGCGGAGGTGTTCTGATGTCGCGCATTGGTAAAAAGGCAGTGGCGATTCCCAGCGGTGTCACCGCGGCGATCGACGGCGGCCAGCTGTCGGTGAAGGGCCCCAAGGGCACCCTCGCCATGCCGCTGTCCGACAACATCAAATATGAAGTCGGCGACGGCAGCATCTCGGTGCAGCCCGCGAACGGCACGCGTGAAGCGCGCGCCTTCTGGGGCATGCAGCGGACGCTGGTGCAGAACCTGATCACGGGCGTGACCGAGGGCTTTACCAAGGTGCTCGAGATCACCGGTGTCGGCTATCGCGCCAACTCGCAGGGCAAGACCTTGAAGCTGCAGCTCGGCTACAGCCACGATGTCGATTTCGCGGTGCCCGAAGGCATCGAGATCAAGACGCCGGACAATACGACGATCGAGATCAGCGGCATCGACAAGCAGAAGGTCGGCCAGGTCGCGGCGGAAATCCGCCGTTGGCGCAAGCCCGAACCCTATAAGGGCAAGGGCATCAAATATCGCGGCGAGTACATCTTCCGCAAAGAAGGCAAGAAGAAGTAAGCCATGGCACATCTTACCCCTTTCGAAAAACGTCGCCAGCGCGTCCGTACCGCGCTCCGTCAGCGCGCCGCCGGACGTCCGCGTCTCTCGGTGCACCGCTCGGGCCGTCACATCTACGCGCAGCTCATCGATGACGCCGCCGGCAAGACGCTGGCCGCCGCTTCGACGCTCGACAAGGATGTCCGCGGCAAGACCGGTGCGACGGCCTCGGCTGCCGCCGATGTCGGCACGCGCCTCGCCGCTGCCGCCAAGAAGGCGGGCGTGACGCAGGTCGTGTTCGACCGTGGCGGCTTCCTGTTCCACGGGCGCATCAAGGCGCTGGCCGACGCGGCTCGCGAAGGCGGATTGGAGTTCTAATCATGGCAGACGAAATTCAGAACGCCGAAGGCGCCGCTCCCGAAGCAGCCGCCACCGAAGGCCAGGCTCCGCGCCGCGGCCGTGGCGGCGGCCGCGATGGCGGTCGTGGCGGACGTGACGGTGGCCGTGGCCGCCGCGACGACCGTCGCCCGCGCGACGAAGAGGGTGGCGAAGAGCTGATCGAAAAGCTCGTCCACATCAACCGCGTCTCGAAGACCGTGAAGGGCGGCAAGCGCTTCGGTTTCGCCGCGCTCGTCGTCGTCGGCGACGGCAAGGGACGCGCCGGTTTCGGTCATGGCAAGGCGCGCGAAGTGCCCGAAGCCATTTCGAAGGCGACTGCCGCCGCGAAGAAGGCGATGATCCGCGTTCCGCTGCGCGACGGCCGCACGCTGCACCATGACGGCCGTGGCCACTTCGGCGCCGGCAACGTCACGCTGCGCTCGGCGCCTGCGGGGACCGGCATCATCGCCGGCGGTCCGATGCGCGCCGTGTTCGAATCGCTGGGCGTGGCCGACGTGGTGACCAAGTCGGTCGGCACCTCGAACCCCTACAACATGATCCGCGCGACCTTCGAGGCGCTCGGCGAACAGACCAGCCCGAAGTCGGTCGCGCAGCGTCGCGGCAAGAAGGTTTCGGACCTGATCAAGCGTGGCGGTGCGTCCGACCGCGCAGCCGAGGCGGAAGCCGCGGCGGTGACGGAGTAAGACCATGGCCGACAAGACAATCAAGATCCGCCAGATCGGTTCGCCGATCCGTCGTCCCAAGGGCCAGCGCGCCATCCTGACCGGCCTCGGCCTGGGCAAGATGCACCGCGAGGTCGAACTGGTCGACACCCCCGAAGTGCGCGGCATGATCCGCAAGCTTCCGCACATGGTGGAAGTCGTCGAGGGCTAAGGCTTTGAAGCTCTACCGCCTGTTGACCGGCCCCGACGACAGCGCTTTCTGCGCCCGCGTCGAAGGCCTGCTCAACCGGGGGTGGCAGCTGCACGGCAGCCCTTCGATTACCAGCGTCGATGGCCGCGGCTATGTCGCCCAGGCCATCGTGATGGAGAAAGCCGGGCCCTATCCCGGCTTTCAGCCGTCGAGTGAAATCGAACCGGATTAAGTCTTCGTCTTGGAGATGGGCCGGTTCCCAGCGCGAACATAGCGAAAGCGAGTGCAATATGACTATCAAGCTCAACGAACTTCGTGACAACAATGGCGCCCGCAAGGGCCGCATGCGCGTCGGGCGCGGCATCGGCTCGGGCAAGGGCAAGACCGCCGGCCGCGGCCAGAAGGGCCAGAAGGCCCGCAGCGGTGTCGCGATCAACGGCTTCGAGGGCGGCCAGATGCCGCTCCACATGCGCATCCCGAAGCGCGGCTTCAACAACATCTTCGGCAAGGACTTCGCCATCGTCAATCTGGGCATGATCCAGAAGCTGGTCGACGCGAAGAAGCTCGACGCCAAGCAGACCGTCGATCATGACGCGCTCAAGGCGGCGGGCGTGGCTCGCGGCGGCAAGGACGGCGTCCGCCTCCTCGCCAAGGGCGAACTCACCGCCAAGCTGACCTTCGCGGTCGCCGGCGCGTCGAAGGGCGCGATCGAAGCGGTCGAAAAGGCCGGTGGCAAGGTCGAGCTTCCCGAAGCCAAGCCCGAAGGCGAAGGCAAGAAGGCCCAGCGCCGCGCCAAGGCGAAGGCGGAATAATCTACCATAAGGGGCGGCTCGGAATACGGGTCGCCCTTCGTCCTTTGAGGGGACTCTATTTCCCGTTCGTGTCGAGCGAAGGCGAGACACCCTTCAGGACAGCGCAAGATCGAGGGGTATCTCGACTTCGCTCGATACGAACGGACAGATAGGCCTGTTATCGACAGGCTGCGTCTATAAACGGGCCTTTCCCCTTGCGCTTCGTGACCTCCGAACGCACATAGGCGCCGGGTCGCGGGGGGCGCGGTCCGGAATATCCGAGGAAAATACCCATGGCCTCTCGCGCCGACCAGCTTGCATCCAACCTCAATTTTTCGAAGTTCGGCCAGGCGACCGAACTCAAGAACCGCATCTGGTTCACGATCGGCGCGCTGATCGTCTTCCGCTTCCTGTCCTTCGTGCCGCTGCCGGGGGTCGATCCCGTCGCGCTGTCGCGCCTTTATTCGCAGGCGGCGTCGGGCGGCGTCCTCGACATTTTCAACACCTTCTCGGGCGGCAGCCTGGAGCGCATGAGCATCATCGCGCTCGGCGTCATGCCCTATATCACCGCCTCGATCGTCGTGCAGCTCGCCTCGGCGCTGTCGCCGAGCCTCGCCGCGCTCAAGAAAGAAGGCGAAAGCGGGCGCAAGAAGCTCAACCAATATACGCGCTACGGCACGGTCTTCCTGACCGCGATCCAGGGCTATTTCATCGCCGTTGGGCTGGAATCGCTCGGCGCGACCAACGGCATCGCCGCGGTCGTCGATCCCGGCATGCTGTTCCGCATCGGCGCGGTGATCTCGATCGTCGGCGGTACGCTGTTCCTGATGTGGCTGGGTGAGCAGATCACCAGCCGCGGTATCGGCAACGGCGTGTCGCTGATCATCATGGCGGGCATCCTGGCCCAGCTGCCGCGCAACTTTGCGCAGATGTTCACGCAGGTCCGCGAAGGCGCGATGGGCGGCGGCACGATCCTCGCGGTCGTCGGCGGCGCGATCGTCATCATCGCCTTCATCAGCTTCATGGAGCGCGCCCAGCGCCGCGTTCTCGTCCAATATCCCAAGCGCGCGACGCAGCGCGGCGTGATGCAGGCCGACCGCAGCCACCTGCCGCTCAAGGTCAACACCGCGGGCGTGATCCCGCCGATCTTCGCCTCGTCGCTGCTGCTGATGCCGCTGACGATCACCCAGATGATGGGCAACAACGTCAAGGGCGATACCGCCTGGGGCGAATTCCTGCAGACGCTGAACCAGTATCTCGCGCACGGCCAGCCGCTGTACATGGCGCTCTATGCCGCGGGCATCATCTTCTTCTGCTTCTTCTACGTCGCGGTCGTCTTCAACCCCGAGGAAACCGCCGACAATCTGAAGCGCCAGAACGGCTTCATCCCCGGTATCCGTCCGGGCAAGAACACCGCCGCCTATCTCGACTTCGTGCTGACGCGCATCACGGTGATCGGCGCGGCCTATCTGGCGGTCATCTGTCTGGTCCCCGAATATTTCATCGCGGGGTCGGGCCTGCCGTTCCAGCTCGGCGGCACCAGCCTGCTGATCATCGTGAACGTCACGATCGACACGATCAGCCAGATCCAGAGCCACATGCTCGCGCATCAATATGGCGATCTGATCAAGAAAGCGAAATTGAAGGGCGGCGTTGCGCGGCGCTGATCGCCAAGCTACGGCAACTGCTACGGGGCAGAGGCAACAGGGGCTTCCATGACGCTGAACATCATTTTGCTTGGTCCGCCGGGGGCGGGCAAGGGAACGCAGGCTTCGCGTCTGGAGGACGAGCATGGCATGATCCAGCTGTCGACCGGCGACATGCTGCGCGCCGCGGTCAAGGCGGGAACCCCGATCGGCCTCCAGGCGAAAGCGGTGATGGACGCGGGCGAGCTGGTCTCGGACGAGATCGTCTCGGGCCTGATCGGCGAACGTCTCGACGAGCTGGGCGGCGACACTTCGGTGATCTTCGACGGCTATCCGCGCACTGCGGCGCAGGCCGACGCGCTCGACCGGATCCTGTCGGACCGCGGCCGCAAGCTCGACCATGTGATCGAGCTGGTGGTCGAGGAAGACGCGCTCGTCGACCGCATCACCGGCCGCTTCAGCTGCGCCAAGTGCGGCGAGGGCTATCACGACCGCTACAAGCTGCCCAAGATTGCCGATACCTGTGACGTCTGCGGCAGCCACGAGTTCAAGCGCCGTCCCGACGACAACGAGGAAACGGTGCGCACGCGCATGGCCGAATATCGCGCCAAGACCGCGCCGATCCTGCCGATCTACGAAGCGCGCGGGATCGTCAGCAAGGTCGACGGCATGGCCGACATGGACAGGGTGAACAGCGCGATCGAGGCGGTCCTCGGCAGCTAGCCAGCCTTCCCGCGGCCGTCTATGAAGGCGGCAAAAGGGGGTGGCCATGTTTTTCAGATCAATTTCGATTGCGGCCCTGCTGGTCGCCGCTCCGGCAGAAGCGAAGGTCATCGACCAGAGCGACATCGGCTTCACCGTCGCGCACACCGCGCAGGTCGCGGCGGCGCCCGAGGACGTCTGGAAGATGCTCCGTCTCCCCGACAAATGGTGGTCGAAGGAGCATAGCTGGTCGGGCGACGCCGCTAACTTCTGGCTCGATTCGCAGGCCGGCGGCTGCTTCTGCGAGAAACTGCCCGGCGAGGCGGGCGTGCCGATGGGCAGCGTCCAGCACGCGCGGATCATCTTCGCCAAGCCCAATGAAATGATGCGCCTCTCGGGCGGCTTCGGGCCGCTGCAGAGCGAGGCGGTGACCGGCACGCTGACGATCCAGATCAAGAAGACCGCGACCGGCAGCGCGATCCGCTTCGACTATGTCGTCGGCGGTTATATGCGCTTCAAGGTCGCCGACGTCGCCCCCGCGGTCGACAAGGTGCTCGGCGAACAGCTCATCGGTCTCGCCAAGGCGCTTGGGGGCTCGCTTCCCGTTGCGAAGGATGACGAAGCGGCGAAGGAAGCGACCGAAAAGAAGGACGATTCGGGTCTCGACGCCGCGGTCGCCGACCTGCCCAAGGACGAGAATTAGGTCTCCGGCTTGCCGCGCAGCTTCGCGAGCGCCGCGAACGGCCCCGCCTGTTCCTCGCTGAGCACGCCTTTTTCGGCGAGGATGCGATCGGCATCGGGGTGCCGCGGAAAGGGATCGAGCGCCAGCGACAGCGACTGCACCGCCGCCTCGCCGACATCGACACGGTCGCCCTCGAGCGGCAATATGTCGAGGTCGGCGTCGCTGATCTCGACCTCCTCGTCATTTCCCGAAGGCTCGGCGCCGCGCAGGAAGCGGAGGTCGAAGGCTTCGTCGATCGCCGCGGGCACCGGCAGGTCGGTCGCCGCGCAGCTTTGCACCACCTTGGCATTCACCCGGCCCGCCACCGCGATCCCGCCCGCGACGGCGCGGACCTCGGCGGTCACGACGAAGCGATCGAGCGACACGAGGCCGAGCCGGGCCGCGATCGCGCCGCGTTGCGCTTCGTCCGCTTCCAGCGTCAGGTCTCTACCCTGCGCCGCTTCGGCGAGGGTGACGAGGTGCGAAAATTCATCTTGGGTCATCCGGGCAGCCGATCGGCCACGACGAGCGTCTCGACCGGGATCGCCGCCAGACCGGCGCGCAGCTTCGCCACTTCGGCGATGACATGCGCGAGGCCCGCCGCGGGCGCATCCTTGCCGCGCCACAGGTTGCGGACCAGCGCTGCCTTCAGCTCTTCCGACCCGTCGGCGGCGCGATAGGCGCCGAGCCGGCCGCCGAGCGCGCCGACCATCCGCCCGATCTGTTTGCCGACGACCATGTCGCCAAAGCCGATCTGGCGCATCTGCCCGTCCATATCGACGACGAACAATTCGGTGAGCTCGACCCCAGCAAGCGCCTGATCGGGCGCCTCGTCGATCCGGTGGAGGACCAGCGCGAGGACCAGGCTGATCATGTCGAACCGCCCGTCGAGCGTGTCGGGGACCTGACCGTCGACATACCAATGGGGTGCGCGCGCCGTGGCGACGACGGCGTTCCACAGCGGACGTCGCGCCTCGCGGGGTTCGGGGTCGGGTGTGAAGAGTTTGCGGATCGCGGAAAACATGGCGCAACGCTTAGTCGCATTCAGCCCGACAGAAAAGGTCCCGGAGTCTGTTTCGGCATAGCCGAAACGGCGGCGGCACCGGCCTGCGCCGGAGAATCCAGTCAGCTTGGCGCAAGCTTTGCCGCGGCATAAGCCGCTTGTGCGCGCCGTCCGCTTGCGGTTAAGAGGCGCGATTGCCAGCGTCCGCTCCGTGCGGCGCAACGGAGAGATACTGATGCCGACCCATAAGCCTAAGCTTCCCGCCCGCCCCGTGCGCCTGATCGTCGCCGGGCTGGCGCTCGCGCTGACCGCCAGCGGCTGCGCGCAGCTGAAGGGGCGTCAGGGCTATGTCGTCGATCCCGTGCTGACCGAGGCCGTCGCGCCCGGCGTCGACAACCGCGAATCGGTCGAAAAGACGCTCGGGCGCCCGACCTTCGTCGGCCAATTCAGCAACAATGAATGGTATTATGTGTCGCGCGAAACGCGCCAGCTCGCCTTCGCCAAGCCGCGCCCGGTGGCGCAGCAGGTGCTGCGCGTGCGCTTCGATCCCGCGGGCAATGTCGTCGCGGTCGACAAGACCGGGCTTGAACTGATCAGCAAGATCAGCCCCGAAGGCGACAAGACGCCGACGCTCGGCCGTCAGCGCAGCTTCTTCGAGGATATCTTCGGCAATATCGGCGCGGTCGGCGCGCCGGGTGCGGGCGCACCCAGCGGGCAATAAGCCCGATCTGATCCCTCCCCATCGCGGCGCGACGGGGAGGAGTCGTCCTTAAACCGCGATCCCGCCCGCGGCGAGGACCGCCAGCGTCACCAGATCCGACGCGGGCGAGGCCATCGTCGCCACCTGTACGGGCTTTTCCATCCCGATCAGCATCGGGCCGATTACCGCGCCGCCGCCAAGCTCGCGCAGCAGCTTGGCCGACAGGTTCGCCGATTGCAGCCCCGGCATGACCAGGACGTTCGCCGGACCCGACAGGCGGCAGAAGGGATAATTTTTCATCAGCCGCGGATTGAGCGCGACGTCGGGCGCCATTTCGCCCTCATATTCGAAGCCCGGATTGCGTTCGTCGAGGAGGTGGACGGCGTCGCGGATGTTGCCGAGCCATTCGCCCGAGGGATTGCCGAAGGTCGAATAGGACAGGAAGGCGACGCGCGGTTCGTGCCCCATGCGGCGCGCGACCTGCGCGGTGCGCTCGGCGATGTCGGCGAGCATTTCGGCCGAGGGGCGCTCGTTCACGGTCGTGTCGGACATGAAGATCGTGTGATGCTGGCCGACCAGGACGTGGATGCCGAACGGCGTCTTGCCCTCGGCATGGTCGATCACCCGGCGCACTTCGCGCATCGACTGCGAATAGGTGCGCGTCGTGCCGGTGATCATCGCATCGGCGAGGCCGAGCTTCAGCAGCAGCGAGCCGAAGATGTTGCGATCGCGGTTGACCATGCGCTCGACGTCGCGGCGCAGATAGCCGCGGCGCTGCAGCCGTTCGTACAGCATTTCGACCATCTGCGGCACATGCGGCGAATTGACGCTGTTGTGGACCTCGAAGCTTTCGGCGTCGGCCACGCCCATCGCGCGCAGCTTGTCGTGCAGGCCCTCGCGCCCGACGAGCACGGGCGTGCCATAGCCGCCGTCGCGGAACTGGATGGCGGCGCGCAGCACCACTTCCTCTTCGCCCTCGGCAAAGACGACGCGCTTCGGATTGGCGCGCGCCGCTTCATAGGCGAGCGTCAGCACCGACGTCGTCGGGTTGAGCCGGCCGCGCAGGCGGTTGCGATATTCGTCGAGATCCTCGATCGGCTGCTGCGCGACGCCGGTTTCCATCGCCGCCTTGGCGACCGCCGCGGGAACGATTTCCATCAACCGCGGGTCGAAGGGCGAAGGAATGATATATTCGGGGCCGAAGCTCGACGCGCGCCCGCCGTAGGCTGCCGCGACCTCTTCGGGCACCTGCTGGCGCGCGAGGTCGGCGATGGCGTAAGCCGCGGCGATCTTCATCTCCTCGTTGATCGCGGTCGCGCGCACGTCGAGCGCGCCGCGGAAGATGAAGGGGAAGCACAGCACATTGTTGACCTGGTTCGGATAGTCCGACCGCCCCGTTGCGATGATCGCGTCGGGCCGCGCCGCACGCGCATCGGGCGGCGAGATTTCGGGATCGGGATTCGCCATTGCGAAGATGATCGGCGCGGGCGCCATGTCCTTGACCATCTCGGGCTTGAGCGCGCCCGCGGCCGACAGGCCCAGGAACACGTCGGCGCCCTTCAGCGCCTCGGTCAGGTCGCGCGCCTCGGTCGGCACCGCATGCGCCGACTTCCACTGGTCCATCCCCTCGGTGCGGCCCTGATAGATCGTCCCCTTGCGGTCGCACATGATGACATTTTCGTGTCGCACGCCCATCGACTTGATCAGCGAGGTACAGGCGATCGCAGCCGCGCCGGCGCCATTGACGACGACCTTTACCGTGGCAAGGTCGCGTCCGGTCAGGTGGCAGGCGTTGATCAGCCCGGCGGCGGTGATGATCGCAGTGCCATGCTGGTCGTCATGGAACACCGGAATGTTCATCTTCTCTTTCAGCGCCGCCTCGATGATGAAGCAGTTCGGCGCTGCGATATCCTCGAGGTTGATGCCGCCGAAGCTCGGTTCGAGCAACTCGACCGCCTCGATGAACCGCTGCGGGTCTTCGGTATCGACTTCCAGGTCGATCGAATCGACGTCGGCGAAGCGCTTGAACAGCACCGCTTTGCCCTCCATCACCGGTTTGGAGGCGAGCGCGCCGAGGTTGCCGAGGCCAAGAATCGCGGTGCCGTTCGAGATGACCGCGACGAGGTTGCCCTTCGCTGTATAATCATAAGCGGTCGCGGGGTCTTCGGCGATCGCCTTCACCGGCACCGCAACGCCCGGCGAGTAAGCAAGGCTCAGGTCGCGCTGCGTCGCCATCGGCTTCGAGGCGACGATCTCGATCTTTCCGGGCCGGCCGTATGAGTGGTAGAGCAGCGCCTCGCGGTCCGAAAACTGCACCTTGCTATCGCTGGCCATAATGATCCCCTTGATTGATTCCAGACCGCGCGCCCAGTTCCCAATCCCCTAGCGTCACTCGGGCCGATTGTAACCCCGCGATGTTGCAAATGGCGGGCGTCCAGGCGCAGGGGTTTCGGACGACCGGATGCGACCGATTGCGGCCCTAGCTGATGTGATCCCCGGCGAAAGCCGGGGCCCATCTTCCCGCGGTGCAACTGGGCCCCGGCTTTCGCCGGGGATCACATAAGGAAACGTCCGCTCCCCACCCCAGAGCCCACCTCGTCTCACCCGCGCCTTGCCTTGACGTCCCCAACGGCTAAGCAGGTCCGATGTCCGCCACCGCCCGCACCGCCGCCAACAGCAACGCCGCGCCCGCCGCAACGCCGATGATGGCGCAATATTGGGCGTTGAAGGCGAACGCGGGCGATTGCCTGCTCTTCTACCGCATGGGCGATTTCTTCGAGCTGTTTTTCGACGATGCGAAGGCCGCGGCCTCGACGCTCGACATCGCGCTGACCTCGCGCGGCGAGCATGGCGGCGAGCCGGTGCCGATGTGCGGCGTGCCCGTCCATTCCGCCGAATCCTATCTCGCGCGGTTGATCAAGGCGGGGCACCGCGTCGCGATCGCCGAACAGGTCGAAACCCCCGCCGAGGCCAAGGCGCGCGGCGGGTCGAAGGCGCTCGTCGCACGCGCGATCGTCCGCTTCGTGACCGCGGGCACGCTGACCGAAGAGGCGCTGCTCGAAGGGCGCAGCGCCAACCGCCTCGCCGCGCTCGCACAGGTCGGCAGCGAGGGCGAGGTCGCGATCGCCGCCGCGGATATTTCGACCGGCCGCTTCGAGATCGTCACGGTGCGACCCGAACAGGTCGACGCCGAACTCGCGCGGCTCGCGCCGTCCGAGCTGCTGGTCAGCGAAACTGCCGACGACGTGCCCGAATGGGTCGCGCGGCAGGTCGTGCGGCGGCCGCAGGGCGACTTTTCGAGCACGACGGCGCAAAAGCGTCTCGAGACCTTCTTCGGCGTCCAGACGCTCGACGGCTTCGGCCAGTTCGGCCGCGGCGAACTCGCCGCGATGGGCGCGCTCGTCGCCTATCTCGACCATGTCGCGGCCGGCCAGCCGATTTTCCTCCAGCCGCCGCTGAAGCATCACGCGTCGGGCCGGATGGCGATCGACGCCGCGACGCGCGAAAGCCTCGAACTCGTCCGCACGATGGCGGGCGCGCGCGACGGCAGCCTTCTCGGCACCATCGACCGCACCGTTACCGCCGCCGGCGCGCGGCTGCTCGCCGACGATCTTGCGAGCCCGCTCACCGACAAGGACGCGATCCTCGACCGGCTCGATCTCGTCGATGCCCTTGCGCGCGATGCCCTGTGGCGCGGCGATCTGCGCGCCGCACTCCGCGCGCTTCCCGACGCCGGGCGCGCGCTCGGCCGCCTCGTTGCCGGGCGCGGCGGCCCACGCGATCTCGCGCAGCTCCGCGATGCGCTCGGCGGCGCGCGCCTCTTGCGCGAACGTCTCGCGCGCCGCCCCGAGCTGCCCCCCTTGCTCGCGCGGCTGCTTCCGGCCCTCGACGGCCATGGCGCGCTCGTCGACGCGCTGTCGCGCGCGCTGATCGAAACCCCGCCGGTCGACGCGGCGCAGGGCGGCTATGTCGCGGAGGGCTATGACCATGCGCTCGACGCCCTGCGCGAAACCGCGCGCGACGGGCGCAAGGCGATCGCGGCCTTGGAGGCGCAGTATCGCGACCGCACAGGCATCGCGTCGCTCAAGATCCGCCACAATGGCGTGCTCGGCTATCATGTCGAGGTGCCCGCGAAGCACGCCGACGCGCTGCTGGCGCCCGAATCGGGCTTCACCCACCGCCAGACGCTCGCGGGCGTCGTGCGCTTCAACTCGTCCGACCTGCACGAGGCCGCGAGCCGCGTGACGCAGGCGGGCGTCCACGCGATCGCCGCAGAGGCCGCGCATCTCGAGGCGTTGACCGAGGCCGCGGTGTCGCGCCGCGAAGCGATCGCCGCGAGCTGCGACGTCCTCGCGCGCATCGACGTCGCCGCCGCGCTCGCCGACCATGCGATGAGCCACAATTGGTGCCGTCCCGACCTTGCGGACGAGCCTTGCCTCGACGTCACCGGGGGGCGTCATCCGGTCGTCGAGGCGGCGCTCGCGAAATCGGGCGAGCGCTTCGTGCCCAACGACGTCTCGCTGTCGGAAACCGACCGGCTGTGGCTCGTCACCGGCCCGAACATGGGCGGTAAATCGACCTTCCTCCGCCAGAATGCGCTGATCGTCGTGCTTGCCCAGGCGGGCGCGTTCGTCCCCGCGGCTTCGGCGAAGCTCGGGCTCGTCGACCGGTTGTTCAGCCGCGTCGGGGCAAGCGACAATCTCGCGCGCGGGCGCTCGACCTTCATGGTCGAGATGGTCGAGACCGCCGCGATCCTGGCGCAGGCAACGCCGCAGAGCTTCGTCATCCTCGACGAGGTCGGGCGCGGCACCTCGACCTATGACGGGCTCGCGCTCGCCTGGTCGGTGGTCGAGGCGGTGCACGAGGTCAACAGGTGCCGCTGCCTCTTCGCGACCCACTACCACGAGCTGACGCGCCTCGCCGAAACCTTGAACGCGCTGTCGCTCCACCATGTCCGCGCGCGCGAATGGCAGGGCGATCTGGTGCTGCTCCACGAAGTCGCCGAAGGCCCCGCCGACCGCAGCTACGGCCTTGCGGTCGCGCGGCTCGCTGGCGTGCCTGCCAGCGTCGTCAAACGCGCCGAGGCGGTGCTCGCCAAGCTGGAGGCCGGGCGCGAGAAGACGGGCGGGCTTGCGGCGGGTCTCGACGATTTGCCGCTCTTCGCCGCCACCCTTGCCGAGGCGCCGGCCGCTGTGAAGGATGCGCTTCGCGAGGCGCTGGGCGCGATCGAGCCCGACGCGCTCGCGCCGCGCGAGGCGCTCGATGCACTCTATCGCCTCAAGCAGATCGTGGCGGACGAGGCATGAGCGATCCGTTCGACAATCTGGAAAACCGCCGCGCCATCATCGACCGCCGCGCGCTGTCGAACCGGCTCGACGACATCGCTGCGGAAACGAGCGACATCGGCAAGCGCCGCCGCGCGATGGTCGACCTGCTCAAGGCCGCGCTCGAACAGGGCCGCGCCGAAATCGACCGGCGCCTGCTGGACCGTCCCTCGTCGGGCCGCGTCGCCGCGAGCGCCACGGCGTTCCTGATCGACCAGATCGTCCGGCTCAGCCACGATTTCACGATCGAGCATCTCTATCCCTCGGGCAACCGCTCGGCGGGCGAGCGGATCACCTTGGTGGCCGTCGGCGGATACGGCCGCGGCGAGATGGCGCCGTTCAGCGACATCGACATCGGCTTTCTGACCCCGTTCAAGCAGACGAGCTGGACCGAACAGGTGATCGAGGCGCAGCTTTATACGCTGTGGGATCTCGGGCTGAAGGTCGGCCATTCGTCGCGCTCGATCGACGAGATGATCCGCGCCGCGAAAGAGGATCTGACGATCCGCACCGCGCTGCTCGAGGCGCGCTTCATCTGGGGCGACCGCGCCCTGTACGACCAGGCCGCGGCGCGCTTCGATGCCGAGGTCGTCGCCGGCAATGCCCGGTCGTTCGTGGCCGAAAAGCTCGCCGAACGCGACGAGCGGCACAAGCGCATGGGCGATTCGCGCTATGTCGTCGAACCCAATGTGAAGGAAGGCAAGGGCGGGCTCCGCGACCTTCACACGCTCTTCTGGATCGGCAAGTTCATCCACCGCGTCCGCACCGTCCCCGAGCTCGTCGACGCGGGGCTGCTCACCAGCCGCGAGCTTCGCCAGTTCGAGCGCGCCGAGAATTTTCTGCTCGCCGTCCGTTGCCACCTCCACACGCTCGCGGGCCGCGCCGAGGATCGCCTGACCTTCGACTTCCAGCGCGAAATCGCCGAGCGGATGCAGTTCGCCGAGCGGCCGGGCAAGAGCGCGGTCGAGCGCTTCATGCAGCTCTATTTCCTGCACGCCAAAAGTGTCGGCGACATCACCGGCACCTTCCTCGCGCATCTCGACGAACAGATGGCGGCGCGCGGCCGCCGCTTCCTGCCGACGCTGCGACGGCGGCCGGGCAAGCTGAATGGCTTCGTGCTCGATCGCGGCCGGCTGGCGCTGCCGTCCGACGATTTCTTCCAGAAGGACCCGGTGCGGCTGGTCGAGATCTTTGCGCTTGCCGACAAACATGGCCTCGAAATCCATCCGCAGGCGATGCGGCAGGCGCGCCACGACGCGAAGCTGATCGAAACCAAGGGGATCCGCCGCAATCCCCGCGCGAACGAGCTGTTCCTCGACGTGCTGACCAGTCCACGCGATCCCGAAACGGTGCTGCGCTGGATGAACGAGGCGGGGGTCTTCGGCCGCTTCGTGCCCGATTTCGGCCGCGTCGTCGCGCAGATGCAGTTCGACATGTATCATCACTACACCGTCGACGAGCACACGATCCGCGCCATCGGTCTCCTCTCGGACATCGAACAGAATCGGCTGAAGGACGATCATCCGCTGTCGACCGCGATCATGGACCAGATCCATTCGCGCCGCGTCATCTACGTTGCGGTCCTGCTCCACGACATCGCCAAGGGCCGCGGCGGCGACCATAGCGTGCTCGGCGCCGAACTCGCGCTGCGCGTCTGCCCGCGGCTGGGGCTGAGCGAGGCCGAGACCGAGACGGTGTCGTGGCTCGTGCGCTATCACCTGCTGATGTCGGCGACGGCCTTCAAGCGCGACCTCGCCGACTTCAAGACGATCCTGGATTTCGCGCAGCTCGTCCAGAGCCCCGAGCGCCTGCGCCTGCTCCTCGTCCTGACCGTCGTCGACATCCGCGCGGTCGGCCCCGGCGTCTGGAACAGCTGGAAGCGCCAGCTGCTCACCGAATTGTTCGACGCCGCCGAGGAAGTGCTGCGCCTCGGTCACAAGCAGCGCGGACGCGAGGCGCGGATCGAGGCGAAGAAGGAAGCCGTCGCCGCGATCCTGGCAATGGAGGAAAAGGCTTTCGCCAAGCTCATCAAGCGCCTGCCCGAAAGCTATTGGATCGCCGAGCCGGTCGAGGTGATCGCCGCCAACCTTCGCCACATTCAGGAGGCGGGCGATTCGCCGCTGCATATCGCCGCGGTGCCCGATCAGGATCGCGGGGCGACTTTGGTCATGGTGCTCGCGGCCGACCATCCCGGGCTCTTCTACCGCATGGCGGGCGGCATCCATCTTGCCGGCGGCAACATCATCGACGCGCGCATCCACACGACGCGCGACGGGCTCGCGCTCGACAATTTTCTCGTCCAGGACCCGCTCGGGCGACCGTTCGCGGAGAGCGGCCAGATTGCGCGGCTGACGCGGGCGATCGAGGATGCGCTCGCCAACCGGCAGAAATTGCTCCCGAAACTCGAAGCGCGCGCCTTGCCGCGCACCCGCGCCGAGGCCTTTCGTATCGCCCCCAGCGTGTTCATCGACAATAAGGCGTCGAACCGCTTCACGGTGGTCGAGGTCAATGCGCAGGACCGCCCCGCGCTATTGAACCAACTGGCCTATGCGCTCTTCCAGTCGAAGGTGACGGTGCACAGCGCGCATGTCGCGACTTATGGCGAACGCGCGGTCGACACATTTTACGTGACCGACCTGATCGGGGACAAGATCGACAGCGCGGCGCGCGTGAAGAGCCTCGAGAAGCGCCTGCTCGAAGCGGCGGGGAGCCGCAGCGAGGAGGCGGTGGCGGCCTGATTGCGCTTTGGGGGCGAGTTAAGACTTCAACACTTGATCGTCATCCCCGCGGACGCCGGGATGACGGGCTACCGCCCGCGGACCGTCCGTCACCCGCCAGCCGGTCCCGTCATCCTCGCCGCGGCAGCCAGCAGCCCGCCGTTGAACCGCTGCGACAGCGCGGCGTCGGGGATGGCATTGAACGCGTGGATCGCCCCGGCATAGCTGTGCAGATCGACGGACACGCCCGCGGCGACGAGCCGCCGGGCATAGTCGAGATTTTCATCGAAGAAGAGGTCGAGGCTGCCGGTCGCGATGTAGGCGGGCGGCAGGTTTGAAAGATCATCGGCAAGGCTCGGCGAAAACCATCCCCGCCGGTCGTCGTCGAGCGTGTAGTCGCCCTGAAGCGCCGTCCAGCCGAAGCGATTGGCGGCGCGCGTCCAGATGAATTCGCCCGTCACCGGGTTGGCATGGGGACAGGCGTCGCTGCCGGTGCGGTGATCGAGCATCGGATAGGTGAGCAATTGCCCCGCGAGGGCCGGCCCGCCAAGGTCGCGCGCCATGATCGCCAGCGCCGCCGCCAGCCCGCCACCCGCGCTCTCGCCCGCAACGATGATTTTGCCCGCGGCGAAGCCGATGGTTTCGGCTTGTCCCGCGAGCCAGGTCAACGCCGAGTGGCAATCCTGCTGCGGCGCCGGGAACGGATGTTCGGGGGCGAGGCGATATTCGACCGAGACGACGGGCACGCCCGCCGTCGCCGCCAGCATCGCCGGGCCCGCCTGCATCTGCTTGACCGACCCCATGACCATCCCGCCGCCGTGGATATGCAGGATCGCCCCGGCATCGGCGCGGATGGTGTCGGGACGGAAGAGATAGACGGGAATATCGGGCCCGCCGTGGACCGACGGCAGATATAATTCCTCGGGTACGATCACCGGCGGCGGCAGGATCGCATAGGTTTCGGCCGCCTTGACTCGAATCTCGGCGATCGGCGCGGAACCGAGGTCGACGCGCGGAAACAGGTCGATCAGCGGCGCGATCTCGCGGTCGACAAGGTGGCGGGTGTCCATGGTGAATCTCTCTCCGGAATCTGGTGCCCGAACCAATTGCACGAGATCCGCATCATGCTCCAGCCGGCATCTCGAAAGGCGGCTGGAGGCGGCCGGCTGCTGTCATATCCTTCATCGTCACCCTGAACTTGTTTGGCGATTATGCCGTGAAGCCAAGTAGGCGGCGTTTCCCCGCCTCGTCATCCCGGCGAAGGCCGGGATCTCGCCCTATCGCTAAACGCACCGGGGAGATCCCGGCCTTCGCCGGGATGACGATGAAGGGTGAATTAGCGTTACCTGTCTCAAGGGGATAATGACCAACTTGTTTCAGGGTCCATGGTCTGCCGTTTCCTCAAGCGCAGCGCCAGACGAGAGCGCAGGCCAGGGATGCTGAAACAGCGAGGCCACCGCCGCAGCCAGCATGACGAAGGGTGGAAGTCCGCTCCCCGCTCCCGAACAGCCTGTCCGGCGCGGGCGGCATCTCCTCCGCTTATCCGCGCAGCACCGCCCCGACCTTCGCCGCCGCCGCGACCACCTTGTCGGCGATCGCCTTCAGCTCGGCATCGGTGAAGCTTTTCTCCAGCGGCTGCAGCTCGACCTCTACCGCCAGGCTCACCTGTCCCTCGGGCACGCCCTGCCCGGCGAAGCGGTCGAACAGCCGCGCGTCGACGATCGCCGCCTTGTCGGCGCCGCGGATCGCGCGGACCAGATCGCCGGCCGCCAGCGTTTCGGGTGCCAGGAAGGCGAAGTCGCGCCGAACCGATTGCAAGGCGGGCGGCGTGAAGGCCGCGCGGGCGGGGCCGCTTGCGCGCTTCGCCGGGACCGCGTCGAGGAAGATCTGCACCGCCATCACCGGCCCGTCGACGTCGAAATGCTTCGTCAGCGCCGGGTGCAGCGCGCCGAATTCGGCGAGCACCGCCTTGGGGCCGAGGCGTAGCGTCGCCGACTGGCCGGGGTGCCAGATGCCGGCTTCGGCGACGGCCTCCATCACCTGCAACCGGTCGGCGGGGGCGCCCGCGGCGTCGAGCAGCGCCAGCGCTGCCGCTTTCGCGTCGAAGGCGTCGAAAGGCGCGGCCTTGCCGGTCTGCCAGCCGCGCGGCGTCTTGTCGCCCGCCATCAGCACGCCCAGCGTCGGATGCTCGGTGGCGCCGACATAGCGGCGGCCGATCTCGAACAGGCGGATGCTGCCCGCGCCGCGATTCTGGTTGCGCGCGGCGGCGGCGAGCAGGCCGGGAAGCAGCGACGGGCGCATGACCTTGAGGTCTTCGCTGATCGGGTTCGCGAGGCTCCAGGTGCCGCCGCCGAAGGGCGCGGCCTCGCGCTCGCTGACGAACGACCAGGTCACCGCTTCGTGGAAGCCCGCCGACGCAGCCGCGCGGCGCACGCGGCGCTCGACGAGCTGATCGGGGGTCGCTGTCGGCTTCGCGACGCCGTCGGTTCGCGGCAAGGGCGCCGACGCGATGGCGTCGAAGCCGGTGATGCGCGTGACTTCCTCGACGATGTCGGGGGCGCCGTCGACGTCGCGGCGCCAGCTCGGCACCGCTACCTTCCACGGATTCCCCTCGGTCACGCCAAAGCCGAGCGCTTCCAGGATTTCGCGTTGCTTGGCGGGTTCGATCGCGATGCCGCCGAGCGTGGCCGACAGCGCCGGGTCATAATCGACGATCTTGTCTGCGGCGGGCGGGGAGCCTGCGCGCGTCATCGCCGACGCCGTACCGCCGCAAATGTCGAGCACATAGCGCGTCACGATCGCGGTGCCGTCGTCCAGAAACGCCGGATCGACCCCGCGCTCGAAACGGCTGCGCGCGTCGCTGGTAAGGCCCAGCGCCTGTCCGGTCAGCGCGATGCGCTCGGGAGTGAAGTAAGCGATCTCGATCAGGACGTCGGTCGTGTCCTCGCTGCAGCCCGAATGCTCGCCGCCCATGATGCCCGCGATGTCGTGGACCTCGCGCTCGTCGGCGATCACGGTCATCGTGTCGCTGAGGCTGTAGTCCTTCCCGTTCAGGGCGGTGACGGTTTCGCCATCCTTCGCGCGCCGCGCGACGAGCGCGCCGCTCAGCTTGGCGCGGTCGTAGATATGGCTCGGGCGGCCGAGGTCGAACATCACATAGTTGCTGATGTCGACGAGCGCCGAGATTGAGCGCTGGCCGATGGCTTCCAGGCGGCGGCGCATCCATTCGGGCGCTGCAACGCGGTTGTCGACGCCCGCGATGGTGCGGCCGTAGAAGGCGGGGCAGGCTTCGGGGTCGAGGGTAGCGATCTCGGTCGCGGGCGCACCCGCGCCGTCGATCGCGGGAATGGCGAGCGGCTTCAGCGTGCCGAGTCCGGCGGCGGCCAGATCGCGTGCGATGCCGCGCACCCCCATGCAATCCTGCCGGTTCGGGGTGATCGAAATGTCGATCACCGGGTCGCCCGCGCCGCTATAATCGGCGAAGGGTGTGCCGACCGGCGCGTCGGCGGGAAGCTCGATGATCCCGTCATGATCGTCGCCGAGTTCGAGCTCGCGCGTCGAGCACATCATGCCGTTCGATTCGATGCCGCGCACGGCGGCGACCTTCAGCTCCATGCCATTGACCGGCACCACCGCGCCGGGCAGGCCGAGCACGCCGACCAGGCCCGCGCGCGCATTCGGCGCGCCGCAGACGACGGTCAGCGGAACGCCGTCGCCGCTATCGACGGTCAGCACCTGCAACTTGTCGGCCTGCGGATGCTTCTCGGCGGTCAGGACGCGCGCGACGCGGAAGCCTGCGAGCTTTTCGGCCGGATTTTCGACGCCTTCGACCTCATGGCCGATGCGGTTGAGGGTCGCGACGACATCGTCGACGCCATAGGTGCCGTCCAGATGCTCGCGGAGCCAGTCGAGGGTGATCTTCATGCCGATATCCCTCCGCTCAGCGTGGGCACATTCAGTGCGCCGAACCCGTAGTGCGCCAGCCAGCGCAGGTCGCCGTCGAAGAAGGCGCGCAGGTCATCCATCCCATATTTGAGCATCGCGAGCCGGTCGACCCCGACCCCGAAGGCGAAGCCCTGCCAGACATCGGGATCGAGCCCGCAATTGGCGATCACGCGGCGGTTGACCATGCCGCTGCCGAGCAGCTCCATCCACGCATGGCCCTCGTCGTCGCCGTTGCCGCCGACGATGCGGCGGCCCTTTTCCTGTTTATAGCCGACATCGACCTCCGCCGATGGTTCGGTGAAGGGGAAATAGCTCGGGCGCAGGCGCAGCACGATGTCGTCGCGCTCGAAATAGGCCTTCAGGAAGGTCTCGAGCGTCCACTTGAGGTGGCCCATATGGATGCCGCGGTCGATGACGAGTCCTTCGACCTGATGGAACATCGGTGTATGCGTCGCGTCGCTGTCGCTGCGATAGACGCGGCCGGGAGCTATGATCCTGATCGGAGGCGATTTTTCCATCATCGTGCGGATCTGCACCGGCGACGTATGCGTGCGCAGCAACATACGCTGCGCGGCACCTTCGCCAACTTCCGGAAAATAGAATGTGTCGTGCATCGCGCGCGCGGGATGCGTCTCGGGGATATTGAGTGCGGTGAAATTGTGCCAGTCGTCCTCGATCTCGGGGCCCGTTGCGACTGCGAAACCCATGTCGGCGAAGATTTCGGCGAGTTCGTCCATCACCTGGCTCACCGGATGGACGCTGCCTTGCGCGGCGGCGGCGGCGGGCAGCGTCATGTCGAGCTTTTCGCTCGCGAGCTTCGCGTCGAGCGCGGCGCCTTCGAGCGCGGCCTTGCGCGCTGCGATCGCTGCGGTGACGGCTTCGCGCAGGGCATGGATTTTCGGGCCCTCGGCCTGCCGCTCCTCAGGGCTCATCGCACCGAGCGTTTTGAGCAGGCCGGTGACGCTGCCTGCCTTGCCCAGCGTCGCGACCCGCAGCGCCTCGAGTCCATCGAGATCGGCCGCGGCTCCGATCTCGCCCACCAGCTTGGCCTGCAGGGCCTCTGTGTCGCTCATTGTCGTTCGTCCTGTTCCGGCGGCGCTGCCGCTGCCGGCCTGCGATTCTGTTGTCGGTATGGAGACGGCGGCTGCCCGCGCGTCCGTCGCCCGCCGCTTGCACCGAACGCGCTCCGCAATCAAGCCTCTAGGCCGAATTGCGGGCTTATCCGGCGGGTTTGTGGAGGCCCTGCACCGCCTCGCCCGCCGCCGCGGCGCGCGCCAGCGCGGCGGAGCCGAGGATCGGCTTCGGCCGCGCCGCATAGGCGCGCGGGCTCATCCCCATGAAGCGCTGGAAATCGCGGGTGAACTGCGCCTGGTCGTAATAATGATAGTCGAGCGTATCGATCCAGCTCATCGCCGGGTCGAGCATGAAGCGCGCGAGGCTGCGCAGGAAGCGCTGGCGGCGGATCAGCAGCTTGGGCGAAAAGCCGAACGCGCGGCGCGAGAGGCGTTCGACCGACCGCTCCGACAGTCCCAGCCTTTCGGCGAAAGCGGCGACGCTGGTCAGATCGTCGTCCATGAGCGCGGCATGGGCGGCAGAGATAGCCGGATCGTCGCGCGCCGCCTGCGCCAACATTTTGACGAAAGCGTCGTCGATCAGCCGCGCTGCCGCCTCGACATCGTTCGCCTGCCGCAGCCTGTCCAGCAGTGGCGCGAGATCGGCAAAGACCGGATGCGTCGCGCCGTCGATCGACCGGTCGGCGAGATCCTCGGCGGGCAGCGCGAAGAATTTCGCCCAGCCCGCGGGCAGGATGCCGATACCCCAGGCGCGCATATTGCCCGCCGCGAAATAGGCCGCCTTGCTCGTCGGTCCGGTGACGATGAAATGCGGGGCCAGCGTGCCGTCGGGATCGATCATCGGCCGCTCGCCGTCGATGAAGCGCAGATTCGCCCATTCGGGGTGCAGATAATCCTCGACGCGCGTCCCCGGCGGCGTCGCGACCTCGGTCAGATAGATGATGCTGCAATAGGGGCGGAGCGCCGTCGACACGGGGAAAAAGCGCGTGACGACGCGCACGCCGTCGGCCGGCCTGCCAAGGTCCTGTTGTCCCACCACGGAACAACCCTAGCGGGGCTCCACGCAAAAAAACAACAGCCTAGGCAGTATTTTTGTCGGGTTTTTACAATTTTGGCAGCATTCGCGACGGCATAAGTCGCGGCAGGGGAAACTTCCACCAGCCGGCGGCTTTCTGCGACCCACGGCTTTTCGGTATGGGGGAGGGGGCGATGGTTTTCCACTGGAGCCATTGTCGGAACGGCGCGAAGGGAGACCTTCGCGCCGTTCCTGTTTCAGCGCGTCCATTGTCCGCCAACGCGGAAAGCAGCACCGGCCCGCTCCCCACCCGGCCTCCCCAACGAAAAAGGGCGGCCCCGTCGGGACCGCCCTTTTGCTTCGGCGATGGCCGTAAAGCTTAGGCTGCCTTGGGCAGCGCCGCTTTCGCCTGCGCGATGAGGGTGGTGAATACACCGCCTTCGTTCATCGCGAGATCGGCCATAACCTTGCGGTCGAGCTCGATGCCGGCAAGCTTCACGCCGTGCATGAACTGCGAATAGGTGAGGCCCTCGGCGCGGACCGCGGCGTTGATGCGCTGGATCCAGAGAGCGCGGAAGCTGCGCTTCTTAACCTTGCGGTCGCGATAGGCGTACTGGCCGGCCTTTTCGACGGCCTGCTTGGCGATGCGGATGGTGTTCTTGCGACGGCCATAATAGCCCTTCGCCTGTTCCAAAACGCGCTTGTGCTTGGCGCGCGTGGTGACGCCGCGTTTGATGCGTGACATGGTCTAGCGCTCCTTACTTCAGGCCGTAGGGCGCCCAGAGGCGCACATGGGCCGCGTCCGAATCGCTGAGCACGCTGGTGCCGCGGTTGGTGCGGATATATTTGCTATTGTGCGAAATCAGGCGGTGGCGCTTGCCGGCGACGCCGTGCTTCACCTTGCCCGAGGCGGTGAATTTGAAGCGCTTCTTCACACCGCTCTTGGTCTTCATCTTGGGCATTTTGGTCTCCTTTTGAAGTCCGTTTGCGTATCGGCCTGGCAGCCCTTGTCGCCAGCCGGTACAATCGGAAGCGGCGCGCTTAGGGGGATTCGCCCTGAAATGCAAGCGATTCGGGGCCCTAAAAACTTGCCCCATCGACCTTCTGGATCGTCAGCGCATCCAGATCGGCGTCGGGCACACAGCGCAGGTTCACGGCCGCCATCTTCTCGCCCGCGAGCCCGGTGCCCACCGCGAAGCCCTGGCATCCGCATTCGATGCAGAATTGATGGTCGATATTATGCTTGTGGAATTGGTAGCTGTTGAGCTTCTCGGCGCCGGTTTCGAGCCGGAACCGGTCGAGCGGGACGAAAGCGAGGAGAAAGCCCTTGCGGCGGCAGTGCGTGCAGTTGCAGCTCATCGCCGTGGTCGGGATGTCGCCCTCGACCGAATAAGTTACCGCGCCGCAGTGGCAGCTGCCTTCGAAAGCCATGGTCCTCTCCCGTTCAGTGGTGACACGCCAATCCTTCGATCACATCCTCGAGCCGCGCCGGATCGCCGAGCGCGATCACATGGCCCGAGCTGTCGGCGTTGAGCGGGTCGCCGTTCCAGTCGCACATCGTCCCGCCCGCGCCCTCGACGACGGGGACCAGCGCGGCGAAATCGTGGAGCTTCAGGCCTGCCTCGACGACGAGGTCGATATGCCCGCTCGCGAGCAGGCCGTAATTGTAGCAGTCGCCGCCGAAAACCATGCGCTTGTGCGAGGTCTTCGCCGCCAGCGCCATGAAATGCTCGCCGTCATGGTCGCTGAAATATTGCGGTCCGGTCGTCGCGAGCACCGCGTCGGACAGGGTGCGGCACGTGCGCGTCGCCGCAGGCTTGCCGTTGAAGAGCGTCGGCTGGCCCATCGCGCCGACCCAGCGTTCGCCGGCGATCGGCTGATCGATGATCCCGATCAGCGGCCAGCCGTCCTGGAGCAGCGCGATCAGGGTGCCGAAGATCGGCCGCCCCGCCATGAAGCTGACCGTGCCGTCGATCGGGTCGAGCACCCATTGGCGCGCGGCTTCGCTGCGCTCGGCGCCATATTCCTCGCCGATGATCCCGTCGCGCGGCGCCTCGGCATCGAGCAAGCGCCGCATCGCCGCCTCGGCGGCGCGGTCGGCCTCGGTCACCGGCGAGGCGTCGGCCTTCGCTTCATGGGCATAGCCCGAGCGGAAGAAGGGACGGATGGCGGCGCTGGCGGCATCGGCGAGGCGATGCGCGAGGGCGATGTCGGATTCGAGGCTCATGTCAGCCGCGATAGTCCCATTGACCGGCATTGTCGCCAACGCCTTCGCCGAAGGTGATCAGATTTCCGCCGGGGTCGCGCACCCAGCATTCGCGCTGGCCGTACGGATGGGTCTTGGGCGGCCCCCAGCGGCTGGCCGGAAGCGCGGCGAACTGCGGCTCGTAGGCCGCGAACAGCGCATCGACGTCGCGCACGTCGATATAGATGTGCGAACAGCCCGGCGGGTTGAGCGCGCCTGCATCGAGCTGGAGAATGCGAAGTCCGATGCGCTCGCGCTCGACATAGGCATAGCCGCCATCATCGACATGCACGGGGAACCCGAGCAGGTCGCGATAAAAGGCCAGCGCAGGCTCCATCGCGGCGACCCCGAGAAAGGGCGTCACCTGGATGAAGGGCGATTGGACGCTCATGTCAGTCGAAGAGCGAGGAGACGCTCGATTCGTCGGCGATACGTTTGATCGCCTCGCCGAGAAGCGGGGCGACCGTTAGCGCGCGGACCTTGCCACTGTCGTTGACCGCGTCGGTCGGCTGGATCGAATCGGTGATGACCAGTTCGGTGAGTTCGCTCGCCTCGACGCGCGCGACCGCGCCGCCCGACAGCACGCCGTGGGTACAATAAGCGACGACGCCCTCGGCGCCCGCGGCCTTCAGCGCGCCCGCTGCGTTGCAGAGCGTGCCGGCCGAATCGACGATATCGTCGATCAGGATGCAGAAGCGGCCCTTCACGTCGCCGATGATGTTCATCACCTCCGATTCGCCGGCGCGCTCGCGGCGCTTGTCGACGATCGCCAGCGGCGCGTTGTCGAGCCGTTTGGCGAGCGCGCGGGCGCGGACCACGCCGCCGACGTCGGGCGACACGACCATCAGATTCTTGTCGCCGAAGCGCGCCTGAATGTCGGCGCTCATCACCGGCGCGGCATAGAGATTGTCGGTCGGGATATCGAAGAAGCCCTGGATCTGCCCCGCATGGAGATCGATCGCCAGCACGCGGTCGGCGCCCGAGGTGGTGATCAGGTTCGCGACGAGCTTGGCCGAGATCGGGGTGCGCGGGCCGGGTTTCCGGTCCTGGCGGGCATAGCCGAAATAGGGGATCACCGCCGTGATGCGCTTCGCCGAGGCGCGGCGGAGCGCGTCGGTGATGATCAGCAGCTCCATCAGATTGTCGTTCGCGGGAAAATTGGTCGGCTGGACGACGAACACATCCTGACCGCGAACGTTTTCGTGGATCTCCACGAAGACCTCTTCGTCGGCGAAGCGGCGCACGCTGGTGTCGGTCAGCGGCAGCTCGAGATAATCGGCGATCGCGCGGGCCAGCGGCAGGTTGCTGTTGCCGGAGATGAGTTTCATGGGGTGCAAGGCCCTTTCGCGGCGGATGGGATTGCGCGCCCCCTTAGCCAGCGCACGGCGATAGGGGAAGGGGTTAAAGCCAACGGGCGGCGCGCAGTTGCGGCATCAGGTCGCGCGCAACGGCGGCTTCCTGCCCGCCCTTGAGGATGAGCGTCGCGGTGCGACCCTCGCGGCGTACCGCGGCGACGGCGTCCTTTGCCACCCACCAGCTGCGGTGGATGCGCAGGCCCTCGACCGGGCCGAGCCGGTCGATCGCGTCGCGCATCCGCATCAGGATCAGCTCCTCGCGCCCGTCGCCGATGACGCGGACATAATGATCCTCGCCCTTGAGCGCGCGGACGGGCCCGAAGCCGGGCGGCAGCGGCAGCGCTGACGCGGCCGGCTCGGACGACGGCGCCGCAGCTTGGGGTTCGGCGATCGCTTGCGGCCGCGCCGCCACGGGCGCGCTGCGCCCGAAGATCGCGACCATCGCGATCGACACTGCCGCCGCAACGATGGCGATGTAGAGATACATGGTCCAGAAGTCCGGCGACCGCAACGCCGCGGCAAAGCTCCGCCCACTGCCCGTGATGATGACGACCAGCGTCAGCGGGACGCTGGCGACGGCGAGCGCGAGCAGGCGGCCTGCGAAGGACGGCATGCCGGTCGCCTCGCACAGCCAGTTTGCGACCACGCCGGTCGGGCGGAAAAACGCATAGCCGGCGACCAGCCAGATGACCCAGATCGCCATCCGCTGCGCCGGCGGCGCGGTGAATGTGCCGAACGGGCCGAGCAGCCCGATCAGCAGCCCGAGCGCGACAATCACCAGCAATTCGATCGTCAGCCGCTTCGCCATAGGGCGTCTTGTGCGTGCCATTTCGCGCAGCGTCAATCGGCCGTCCGCCCGCTTTCGCGAAGAAATCCGCCGCTTTTGCGAAGAGGCGATTGCCCGCGAACGGCCAGCGGGCAGGGAAAGGGCATCGAAGCCGCCAGCAACAGGATTGGACCGTGACCGCTCTTGCCGCCCCCGCCCATACCGGACATATCCGCCGCATCGCCGCGACCGCACTGCTCGTCCTCGCCGTGATCGTCCTCGCGCTGCTTGTCCGCCCTTTCATCGGCACGTCGGATTATCGGACCCCGGCCTGGGCGATCTGGGTCCACCTCGCGACCGTCATCCCGGCGCTGCCGCTCGGCGCCTGGCTGCTCTGGCGCCGGCGCAAGGGCGACGCCGCGCATCGTATCGGCGGGCGCGTCTGGGTGCTGCTGATGATCGTCACCGCGATAGACAGCTTCTGGATCCGGACGATCACCGGCGGCATCGGGCCGACCCACCTCTTCTCCCTCGTGACGCTGGTGCAGATTCCGCGCGCGATCCTGTTCGCGAAGTCGGGGCAGATCGAGCGGCATCGGAGGACGATGCGCGGGGTCTATTTCGGGCTGATCGCGGCCGGCTTCTTCGCGATGGCGCCCGGCCGCACGCTGTGGGCGCTGATCTTCGGCTGAGCGTCTCTTCGGTTGAACGGGACGGGCGGTTGGTCCTAAAGCCGGGACATGACCGAGCAGCTGACCATCGTCCTTTCGCAGATGACCCAGACGGTCGGCGACCTTGCCGCCAACGCCGCCGCGATGCGCGCGGTGCGGGCGCGTCACGGGCAAGCCGACCTGATCCTCTATCCCGAGTTGCAGCTGATCGGCTATCCGCCCGAGGATCTGGTGCGCAAGCCCGCGCTCGCGGCGCAGGCCGCGACGCTGCTCGCCGAACTTGCCGCGGATACCGCCGACGGCGGTCCGGCGATGCTCGTCGGATCGGTCGAATGGGAGGGCGATGCGCTCTACAATATCGTCGCGCTGCTCGACGGCGGCCGGATCGTCGCGACGCGGCGCAAGCATGAACTGCCGAATTACGGCACCTTCGACGAAAAGCGCGTTTTCGTGCCCGGGCCGCTGCCCGACGTCGTCGAATGGCGCGGGGTCCGGCTGGGGCTGCCGATCTGCGAGGACGGCTGGCTGCCGACCGTTTGCCGGCATCTCGCAGGCCAAGGCGCCGAACTGCTGATCTCGGTCAACGGCAGTCCTTATGAGATCGACAAGGACGAGCGGCGGCTGACGCAGGTGTTCGCGAGCCGCGTCGCCGAAACCGGGCTGCCGCTGATCTTCCTCAACCGCATCGGCGGGCAGGACGAGCTGGTGTTCGACGGCTGTTCGTTCGTGCTGAACGGCGACGGGACGACCGCGCACCGGCTGACCGACTGGGAGCCCGAGGAGCGGGTGACGCGCTGGACCAAGGGCGCCCCAGATGGGGAGGGGGGCGGCTGGGCCTGCGATGCGGGCGCGATCACCGAATGGGAGGCGCGTCCCGCCGACATCTACAGCGCGATGATTCTCTCCTTGCGCGACTATGTCGAGCGCAACCGCTTTCCCGGCGTGGTGCTCGGCCTGTCGGGCGGGATCGATTCGGCGATTTGCGCCGCGATCGCCGCCGACGCCCTAGGCGCGGACAAGGTCTGGTGCGTGATGCTGCCGAGCCGCTTCACGAGCCAGGAAAGCCTCGACGATGCCGCGGGCTGCGCCGCGATGATCGGGTGCCGGCTCGACACCATCCCGATCGTCCCGGCGGTCGAGGCGTTCGATCAGATGCTGGCGGGCAGCTTCGCCGACCGCGACGTCGACATCACCGAGGAGAATGTCCAGTCGCGCATCCGCGGCGTGACGCTGATGGCGCTCAGCAACAAATTCGGGCCGATGCTGCTGACGACGGGCAACAAGAGCGAGATGAGCGTCGGCTATGCCACCATCTACGGCGACATGGCGGGCGGCTATAATCCGCTGAAGGACGCGTACAAGATGACGGTCTTCGCGCTTGCCGAGTGGCGCAACGCGAATGTGCCGCGCCTGTCGCGCAACCCGGTGACGCCGGTGATGCCCGCGAATATCGTCACCAAGCCGCCGAGCGCCGAGCTGCGCCCCGACCAGAAGGACGAGGACAGCCTGCCGCCCTATGCCGATCTCGACCGCATGCTGCATATGCTCGTCGAGGAGGAAGCGAGTGTCGACGATGTCGTCGCGCGCTATGGCTTCGATCGCGACGCGGTGGTGCGGATCGAGCGGCTGCTGATGCTCGCCGAGTACAAGCGCCGGCAGGCGCCGCCGGGGGTCAAGCTGTCGACGCGCAACTTCGGCCGCGACCGGCGCTATCCGATCACGCACGGGTTCCGGACGGCCTGACTCGCGCCGCCGACTCGCATCGTCAGCGAAACCGGCTATAGGCGCGCCATGACCGTTACGACCCGCTTCGCTCCCTCGCCGACCGGCACTCTCCACGTCGGCAATGTCCGCACCGCGCTCCACAATTGGCTGTGGGCGCGCAAGCATGGCGGGCGCTTCCTGTTGCGCATCGACGACACCGATCTCGAACGCTCGAAAGAGGAATATGTCGACGGCATTCGCGCCGACCTTGCGTGGTTGGGGCTCGATGTCGACGGCGAGGAGCGGCAGTCGGCGCGCTTTGCGCTGTACGAGGCCGAATTCGACAGGTTGAAAGCGTCGGCGCGCGTCTATGCCTGTTACGAGACGCCTGAAGAGCTCGACATTCGCCGCAAGGTGCTGCTCTCGCGTGGCCTGCCGCCGGTGTACGAGCGCAAGCCCGCCGACGCGCCGGTCCCTGCGGGAGTCGCGCCGCACTGGCGGTTCAAGCTCGACCATGACGCGCCGATCGAGTGGGCCGATATGGTTCGCGGTCTTCAGCATTTTGAACCGAAAAACATGTCTGACCCGGTCGTGCGCCGGGCCGACGGCAGCTGGCTCTATCTGCTGCCGAGCGTCATCGACGATATCGCTATGGGCATCACCCATGTCGTGCGCGGCGAGGATCATGTGTCGAACACCGCGGCGCAGATCCAGATGTTCGAGGCGCTTGGCGCAAAGCCGCCCGCCTTTGCGCATGAGGCGCTGCTCGTCGGGACCGAGGGCAAGCTGTCGAAGCGGCTGGGCTCGCTCGGCATGGCGAGCCTGCGCGAGGACGGGATCGAGCCGATCGCGCTCGTCGCGCTGCTCGCGCGATTGGGGACGAGCGACCCGGTCGAGCCGGTGACGTCGGCGGCGCCGCTGATCGAGAGCATCGACTTCGCGCGCTTCGGCCGGGCGCCGGCGCGCTTCGACGAGGGCGAACTGGCGCTGCTCAACCAGAAGATCCTGCACCACACCGACTATGCCGCGGTCGCGCCGCGCCTGCCGATCGCGATCGACGAAGCGCGCTGGAACGCCATCCGCCCGAATCTGATGACGGTTGCCGAGGCGGCCGATTGGGCGGCGGTGTTCGATGGACCGTTCGATCCGCCAGCGGCCGCCGACGAGGACCGGCCGATGCTGGCCGCGGCCGCCGCCGCTGCCCCCGGCATCGACTGGAGCGCCGACCCCTGGCACGCGCTGACCGATGCGGTGAAGGAAGCGACAGGGGCCAAGGGCCGCGCGCTTTTCCTGCCGCTGCGCCGCGCGCTGACGGGACGCGATCATGGTCCCGACATGGGCGAATTGCTGCCGCTCATCGCCAAGGATCAGGTAGTCCTGCGGCTGTCGGCTTAGGCGCCTCTTCCTCCTCATCGCGCCCGACGTCCTTGCCGACCTTCCCACTTGACATTGTCGGTAATGTTATACTATTACATGATCAGACTTGGCTGATAGCAGCGGTTGAGCGCGGGGCCGGGTCGTTCGAGGCAAGGAGAGAGGCCATGACCCTGATTCCGTTGATGTCCGCCATCATCGCGGCACCCGAAGCGATGACTGCGCCCGAAGGCGCGCCGGCGCTGCGGCGTGAGAGCTACAACCCGGGCGCGGGGCACCGCCCGCTGGCGGCGACGTTGGCGATCGGCCTGCCGGTCGCGCTCGCGATTGCGGTCGCGCTGTCGCCGATGATTGCCGAGATTGCCCCCAAGTCGACGCCGATCATCGGGACACTGATCGAGATCGAGAAGCTCGACCCCCCGCCACCCGATCCGCAGCCGACCCAAAGGCAGGCGACGCCGAACCCGACCTCGCCGACCGAGGTCTTCGACCCGGTCGTTCCGACCCCGCCGCTCAGTGACAACAGCACCGACGTCGGTCCCAAGATATTCGACCCCGTCATCCCCACCGGCGACGTCTATGTTGCGCCCGTCGATCCGCCGAAGCCGGCACCCTTCGTGCTCGCCAAGCTCGATGCGCGATATGCCGGCAGTTTCCAGCCCGACTATCCGGCGCGCGAACAGCGCGAAGGCGTCGAAGGCGTCGCGAGGGTGCGCGTGCTGATCGGCGCCGATGGCCGCGTGAAGGCGGTCGAACTGGTCAGCACCGACAGCCCGGGCTTTTTCGAGGAGACGAAGCGCCGTGCCCTTGCCAAATGGCGCTTCAAGCCCGCAACGCGCGGCGGGGTGGCCGAAGAAAGCTGGCAGACGATGACCGTCCGCTTCGAGATCAAGAACGCCTGAACGGGCTGACCGCACCCCTCCCGGGCGGGCGGTTTCGTGCCGCCCGCCCGCGCCTTTTGCTTGACAGCGTCGCCGAATCCCGCCAATGGCGCGCGGATAAATGGGGGCGGCGCCCGGTGCGCGGCCCTCTTGTTTTTCAAACCAACCGTCGGGGCCATAGTCCCGCCGCATCGGCCGGACCTCCGGCGGATGTGCAGATTTTTCGAGGAACAGGGCCATGGCCAAGCCGACGACCGTCAAGATCAAGCTGGTGAGCACCGCCGACACGGGCTTTTTCTACGTCACCAAGAAGAACCCGCGCACGATGACCGAAAAGATGTCGGTGCGGAAGTACGACCCGCGCGTGCGCAAGCATGTCGAGTTCAAGGAATCGAAGATCAAGTGACGCATCGATCCGTTCGGCAAGGCTGAACGGACCGGCGATGCGCCATCCCCGCGAAGGCGGGGCTCCAGAAGGGCGGCCGAGCGCCGCCCTTTTTCGTGCGCTTTTGGGGCGTCCGTATGGGGGTGGGGAGCTGCCAAAGAATCCTCCCTGTCGCGCAGCGATGGGGAGGGGGACCGCGCCCGAAGGGCGTGGTGGAGGGGCCGCGACGTTGCGCCATTGGCCCCTCCGTCAGCGCTTCGCGCTGCCACCTCCCCATGCCTGCGGCACAGGGAGGATTGACCTCGGCTTCCGGCCTTTTCGGTCGCTTCTGGCCATCGAGCCTGGAGCGCTGCGGCGGGATTATCGAAGGCTTTACGCTCTTCCATCCATGATAGCGGTCCGAATCGGAGCGTCGTCATGAGCCTCGAAGATTTCTCGCGCGAAGTGATGGGCAAGCCGCCCAAGAACCGCGGCCTCATCGACCGCGCCATCTACACCGACGAGGACGGCTGCAGCTACGACCGGCAGGTTGTGACGAGCCGCATTCCGCTCGGCGTCGGCTTTGCCTTTTTTGCAGGGTTGCTGCTCGTCGGCTGGGCCAGCAATGACCCGGCGTGGACGGAGATGGTAGGCCAGACAAAGGCGTTTCTGAGCCTCTTCTGACGGCCGACAGGTCAGGCGAAGGCGCCGACGCTCTCGATGAACTTGATCACCGAAATCGGTTTCGAGACATAGGCTTCGGCCCCGGCAGCGCGGATCTGTTCCTCGTCGCCCTTTCCCGCATAGGCGGTGACTGCCATGATCGGCACCGCGCGCAGTCCGGCGTCGGCCTTCATCTGGCCGATCAGCTCGAGCCCGCTGACGTGCGGCAGCTGGATGTCCATGATGATGAGGTCGGGCGACACTTCGCGCGCCTTTGCCAGCGCATCGCGCCCGTCGCGCACCGGGTGCGCGCTATAGCCATGCGCGTTGAGCAGGTCGCAGAACAGGCGGAGGTTCAGCTCATTATCCTCGACGACCAGGATGGTCTTGCCCATGTTATCTATGTTCCCCACCTTGCATGCGCGGTCCGTTTAGGCGAATCGGCCGCACGACTCAATTGCCTCGCGCCGAAGGGAAATTCCGCTTGCACGAAGACGATGCCGCGCTCGCGCTCCATGCGCTCGGCTGGATCCTCAGCGACGAGCCGCGCGCCGAGCGCCTGCTCGGCATGACCGGGCTCGATCCGGACGCCCTGCGCGCCTCGCTCGGCGAACGCGCGACGCTTGCCGCGATCCTTTCGTTTCTCACCGCCTATGAGGCCGACTTGGTGGCGTGCGCCGAGGCGCTCGACGTCAAGCCCGAAGCGATCGCCGCCGCCGCGGCGCGCCTCGACGGACAGCAGAGGATGGACGCATGATCCGCCCCCCTTCTCGCCCCTTGGTCATCACCGATTGCGACGAGGTGCTGATGCACATGGTCGTCCCCTTCGCGCAGTGGGTCGACGAGGCGCATGGCGTGCTGTTCCGCATGGAGGATGCGAGCTTTGCCGGGGCGCTGAAGCGCAAGGAATGCGGGACGCCTTTGGAGGCGGCCGAGGTCTGGCCCTTGCTCGACGGCTTCTTTCGCACCGAGATGGGGCGGCAGACGGAGATTCCGGGCGCGATGGCGGCGATGGCGGCGATCGGCGATGTCGCCGACATCGTCGTCCTGACCAACGTCGGGCCCGATCATCAGGCGGCGCGCGCCGAGCAGCTGGCGGCGATCGGCCTCACCGCGCCGGTGATCGGCAGCCGCGGCGGCAAGGGCGAACCGGTGCGCGCGCTGATCGAAGAGCGCCGGCCGAGCGTCACGGTCTTCATCGACGATCTGCCGGGCCATCATCATTCGGTCGCGATCGAGGCGCCCGAGGTCTGGCGGCTGCATTTCGTCGGCGAACCCGCAATCGCCGACAAGGTGCGCCCGGCGAAACATGCGCATGCGCGAATCGACGATTGGAACGAGGCCCGCGACTGGATATTGGCGCGGCTCACCGAAAATATCCCGGCGCCTGCCGCCGAACTCGCATAAAGGAACGATCATGTCCGACATCGCCGCCAAGCTCGCCGAACTCGGTCTCGAACTGCCCAAGCCCGCCGCGCCGGTCGCCGCCTATGTGCCGGCCGTCGAGCATGGCGGGTTGCTCTATATCAGCGGCCAGCTGCCGTTCCGCGACGGGCAGGTGGTCACCGGCCGGCTTGGCGACGATACCGATGTCGCGAGCGGCTATGATGCGGCGCGCCGCTGCGCGCTGATGCTCGTGGCGCAGATTGGACAGGCGCTGGACGGCGACTGGTCGCGCGTCGAGCGTGTTGTCAAGCTTGGCGTCTTCGTCAACAGCGCGCCCAGCTTCACCGACCAGGCCAAGGTCGCCAACGGCGCGTCGGAGCTGTTCGAATCGCTGTTCGGCGAAGCGGGCCGCCATGCGCGCGCTGCGGTCGGCGTCGCCGTGCTGCCGCTCGGTGCGTCGGTGGAGGCCGACGCGATCGTCGCGGTGAAGGCCGCCTAGGACCATCGTGGCCGAAGCCGACCCGCCCCAACGCACCCTATCGCTCGGCACCGGCGTTGCCGCGATCGAGGCGGCGGCGTGGGATGCGCTTGCGGGAGACGGCAACCCTTTCGTCAGCCATGATTTTCTGGCGCTGCTAGAGGAATCGGGGAGCGTTGGGCCGGGCACGGGCTGGCAGCCCGCGCCGATATTGGTCGAGGATGCGTCGGGCGCGCTGATTGCTGCCGCGCCGGCCTATCTCAAGTCGCACAGCCAGGGCGAATATGTCTTCGACCATGCGTGGGCCGACGCCTGGGCGCGCGCAGGCGGCGATTATTATCCGAAGCTGCAGATCGCGGCGCCCTTCACCCCGGTGCCGGGTCCGCGGTTGCTCGCGCAGGATGACGAGGCGGCGCTGCTGCTGATCCGCGGCGCCGAGGCGGTGGTGCGGCAGAATGGGCTGTCGTCGGCGCATGCCACGTTCGTGGCGCCCGAACAGATGCCGGTGTTCGAGCAGGCCGGCTGGCTCGTTCGCCGCGACATCCAGTTTCATTTCGCGAATGCCGGTTACGCCGGCTTCGACGATTTCCTCGCTACGCTGACCTCGGCGAAGCGCAAGCAGCTGCGCAAGGAGCGGGCGCGCGCGGTCGAAGGATTGCGGATCGAGGAACTGACCGGCGACGCGCTCAAGGCCGAGCATTGGGACGCGATGTGGGCCTTTTATCAGGACACCGGCGCGCGCAAATGGGGGCATCCGTACCTGACGCGGGCAGCCTTCGACCTGATGGGCGCGCGCATGGCCGACCGGATCATCCTGCTGATCGCCTATGACGGCGCGGCGCCGGTCGCGGGCGCGATGCATCTGATCGGCGCCGACACGCTTTACGGCCGCTATTGGGGCTGCCTTCGCGAGGTCCCTTATCTGCATTTCGAGCTATGCTATTACCGCGCGATCGACATCGCGATCGCGCGCGGCCTCCGCCGCGTCGAGGCCGGGGCGCAGGGCGGGCACAAGCTGGCCCGCGGTTACGGCCCCGTCGCGACCTGGTCGGCGCATTTCATCGCCGATCCGGGCTTTCGCCGGGCGGTCGCGGATTACCTTGAGCAGGAACGCCGCGCCGAGGAAGTCGAGATGGAATGGCTCGAAGGGCATATGCCCTTCAGGCGGAAGGATTAGGCGGCAAAGCGGCGGGTGGCCGGACGGCGCGCCGTCTCGTCGAGCCAGGCGCGCGCCTGACGCTGCGCTTCGGCGATTTCGTCGCGGGTCATTTCGTCGGACAGGTCGGCGCGGCATTGCTGGCCTTCCTTGTTGCCGCCGAGCGCCGCGAGATTGAACCATTTATGCGCCTGGATCAGATCGACATCGACGCCGCCGGTTCCGGTTGAAAAGGCGATGCCCAGATCGAAATAGGCATTCGCGTCGCCGCGCGCCGCCTCGAGCAGACGGCTTTCGATCAGGTACTGGGCAGACTTCAGACTGTTAGCCATGATAACCCCCTTTGGCTCCACCCCACATGGAAACCTCGGGGTCCAAATTTGCGGCTTATGGTCAACAAAGCGTTAACGGCGCGGCGAGTTTTTTGTGGATATAGGGGAAAGGCCGCAGAAATGCGTCGATTTCGCCGTTAATCAAGCGACCGCAAGATTGTCGATCAGGCGCGTTTTGCCCATTCTCGCCGCCGCCAGAAGCCGCGCCGGCTTCCTGAAAAGGCTCAATCTTTCCAGGCTCTCGGCGTCGGCGAGCGCGACATAATCGACGCTGTCGAACCCGCCCGCGACGATGTCGGCCTCGGCCTTGGCGAGCGTTTCGGCGATGTCGGCGCCGCCGGCGATCGCCTTGGCAGCGGCCTTCAGCGCGTTGGGAAAGGCGACTGCGGCGGCGCGCTGATCCTTCGAGAGATAGGCGTTGCGCGACGACAATGCGAGGCCGTCGCTGTCGCGGGCGATCGGTGCGCCGAGGATGTCGAGCGCGAAGTCGAGGTCGCGCGCCATGCGGCGGATGATCGCGAGCTGCTGCCAGTCCTTTTCGCCGAAGATCGCCACGTCAGGCCGGACCTGATTGAACAGCTTCGACACCACCGTCGCGACGCCGTCGAAATGGCCGGGGCGCGCCGCGCCGCAATAATCGGCGCCGAGCTCGGCGACCTCGACATGCGTGCTGTGCCCGCCCGGATACATCGTCGCCACGTCGGGCGCCCAGAGCAGGCTGACACCTTCCTCGACCAGCAGCGCGGCGTCGCGGTCCTCGTCGCGCGGATAGGCGGCGAAATCCTCGTTCGGGCCGAACTGCGTGGGATTGACGAAGATCGAGACGATCACATGATCGGCAACACGCTTCCCCATGCGAACGAGCGACAGATGGCCCGCGTGCAGGGCGCCCATCGTCGGGACCAGCGCGACGCTTTTGCCGCCTTGCTGAAGCGCCGAAACAGCACGGCGCAGCATCGCGATGTCACGGATGATTTGCACGCTCGCCCGCCCTCCGATATTGGCGGCGCAACTGCCACCCAAGCGGCTCCCATGCGCCGCCAACCGGAAAATCGCAACGCCCCATGTCTCAGACGTCGACGCCCGCCCCGCACCGCATCATCTTTGCCAATGAAAAGGGCGGGACCGGCAAGTCGACTTGCGCGGTGCATTTCGCGGTCGCGCTCGCAACCCAGGGCTGGCGCGTCGCGGGACTCGATCTCGACCCGCGCCAGCGCACCTTCCATCGCTACCTCGAAAATCGCGAGAATACGGCGAAGCGTCGCGAGATCGACCTGCCGACGCCGGTGTTCGAAGTGTTCGAGGGCTCGACGATCGAGGAACTCGACGCGCAGGTGGCACGGCTTTCCGAAGGCGCCGACTATTTCATCGCCGACACCCCCGGCCGCGACGATGTCTTCGCGCGTCATCTCGCGACGAGCGCCGACACGCTCGTCACTCCGATCAACGACAGCTTCATCGACTTCGACCTGATCGGGCAGGTCGATCCGGAAACATTTCAGGTCGTGCGCCCCAGCTTCTATTCGGAGCTGATCTGGGACACGCGCAAGGCGCGGGCGAAGACCGACGGGCGGACGATCGACTGGATCATCCTGCGCAACCGCCTCCAGCATGTCGATGCGCACAATATGCGCCGTGTCGGCGAGGCGCTCGGGCAGCTGTCGCGCCGCGTGGGCTTTCGCGTCATCCCGGGGCTGGGCGAGCGCGTCATCTATCGCGAGCTGTTTCCGGCGGGCCTCACCCTGCTCGACAAGGCGCATCTCGGCGGCATGGGGATCGGCCATGTCGTCGCGCGGCAGGAACTGCGCGAGGCGATGGGCGGATTGAACCTTCCGGCGCGCGAGCGGTTGCATCCGGACGGCGACCTGTTCGCCGCGGCTTGACCTTCTCTTCCCAAAGGGACCGACGATGACCCACCTTTTCCACCCCACTATGCTGCGCGAATATGACATCCGCGGGGTTGTCGGCGATACGCTGTCCGACAAGGATGCCTATGCGATCGGGCGCAGCTTCGCGACGCTGATCCGCCGCGATGGCGGACGGCGGGTTGCGGTGGGCTATGACGGCCGCCTGTCGTCGCCGATGCTCGCCGACGCGCTGGTCGCGGGCATCAACGCGGCGGGCGTCGATGCGCTGAATGTCGGGTTGGGGCCGACGCCCATGCTCTATTATGCGGCCTCAACCGAGGATGTGGACGGCGGCATACAGATAACCGGCAGCCACAATCCCCCCGACTATAACGGCTTCAAGATGGTGTTTCAGGGACGTCCGTTCTTCGGCGCCGACATCCAGCGGATCGGCCAGATCGCCGCGGCCGGCGACTGGGAGGCTGGCGAAGGCGCGGCGGAGAGCATCGACATCGTCGACGCCTATGTCGACCGGCTGGTCGAGGGGTTCGCCGGCGGCGCTTTCCGGGTCGGCTGGGATGCCGGCAATGGCGCCGCGGGCACCGTCATCGAGAAATTGACCGCGCGCCTTCCCGGCGAGCATCACCTTTTGTTTACCGACATCGACGGCCATTTTCCGAACCACCATCCCGATCCCACCGAAGAGAAGAATCTGGCCGACCTGAAGAAGCTCGTCGCCGAGAAGAGCCTCGATTTCGGCGTCGCTTTCGATGGAGACGGCGACCGCATCGGCGCGATCGACGGCGAAGGCCGCGTGATCTGGGGCGATCAATTGCTGCAAATCTATGCCGCGGCGGTGCTCAAGGACCGGCCCGGCGCGACCGTCATCGCCGACGTGAAGGCCAGCCAGGCGCTGTTCGACCGCGTCGCCGAGCTGGGCGGCAAGCCGCTGATGTGGAAGACCGGCCACAGCCTGATCAAGGCGAAGATGAAGGAAACCGGCAGCCCGCTGGCGGGCGAGATGAGCGGGCATATCTTCTTCGCCGACACCTATTATGGCTATGACGATGCGCCCTATGCCGCAGTGCGGCTAATCGAGGCGGCGACGAAGCTCGGCAAGAGCGTCACCGAGCTGCGCGGCGAGATGCCGGCGATGGTCAACACCCCCGAGCTGCGCTTCCAGGTCGACGAGGTGCGCAAATTCGCCATTGTGGACGAGGTTCTGGCGCGGCTCGCCGCGTCGGGCGCAACGGTCGACCGGACCGACGGCGCGCGCGTGCTGACCGACGACGGCTGGTGGCTGCTCCGCGCGTCGAATACGCAGGACGTGCTCGTCGCCCGCGCCGAGGCGAAGGACGAGGCGGCGCTCGACCGGCTGATGGCGGCGATCGACGACCAGCTGGCGCAATCGGGCGTCGAGCGTGGCGAGACCGTAGGGCATTGAGCCGACGATCCTCCCTGTGGCGAAGCCATGGGGAGGTGGCGGCCCGCGGGGCCGACGGAGGGGCGAATGCGCAAACGTCGCGGCCCCTCCGCCACCGCTTCGCGGCCGCCCCCCTCCCCATGGCCTGCGGTCCCAGGGCGGATGCTTCTCGTTGCCGCCCGAATACCCTGCAAAAATCTTGCCAGATTGACCTTGGCCGCGTCGCTGGGGTAACGGCGCATGGGGGCTAGAAACGGAACCGACCGACCTATGACCGACGAATCCACCGTGGGGACGCTGACCGACGACGATCATGGCGTCGCCGAGCACAGGGCGCATGCCCATGAGGATGCGGCGACGGGCAACGGCCTGGCGGTCATTTCGATCGCCAAAAGCTATGACAAGCGGGTCGTGCTGTCGGACGTGTCGCTCTCGGTCGGCAAGGGCGAGGTCGTCGGTCTGCTCGGCCCGAACGGCGCGGGCAAGACGACCTGCTTCTATTCGATCATGGGGCTGGTGAAGCCGGATGCCGGGCGCATCATGCTGGACGGGTCGGACATCACCGCGCTGCCGATGTACCGCCGCGCAATCCTCGGTCTCGGCTATCTGCCTCAGGAAACCTCAATTTTTCGCGGCATGACCGTCGCGCAGAATATCGAGGCGGTGCTCGAACTCGCCGAGCCCGACAAGGTGTCGCGCGAACGACGGCTGGAGGAGCTGCTCGACGAATTCGGCCTCACCCGGCTGCGCGATTCGGCGGCGATGGCGCTGTCGGGCGGCGAGCGCCGCCGCGCGGAGATCGCGCGCGCACTCGCCGCAAACCCCTCGATCATGCTGCTCGACGAACCTTTCGCGGGCATCGACCCCTTGTCGATCAGCGACATTCGCGACCTCGTCGCCGACCTCAAGACCCGCGGCATCGGCGTGCTGATCACCGACCATAATGTGCGCGAGACGCTGGACCTCGTCGACCGCGCCGCGATCATCTACGACGGCAAGGTGCTGCTTGCCGGTTCGCCGGCCGAACTCGTCGCCGACCCCGAGGTGCGCCGCCTCTACCTCGGCGAGGGCTTCTCTTTGTGAGCAGCTAGTCCCTGATGGCGTTGGGTCCGCGCCTCGATTTACGCCAGTCGCAATCGCTGGTGATGACGCCGCAATTGCAGCAGGCGATCAAGCTGCTTGCGCTGTCGAACCTCGAACTCGAAGCCTATCTGGCCGAGGCGCTCGAGGGCAATCCGCTGCTCGACGCCTCGCCCGCCGACCGCGACGACGATAGCGGCCCCGACGAAGGCGGCGGCGAGGCGCCGGTCGCCGCGGTGTCAGGCGAGACCGACACCGATCAGGCGCTTTCGTCCGACGCCGGGACCGCCGACGACCTCGACGTCGATTTCGGCGAGGAGCGTTTCCACCACGACAGCGCCAGCGATTCGGTCGGCCTGTCGGGCGCCGGCGAGGATATCGACTTCGACAGCTTCGCCGAGCATGACGGCACGCTCCACGACCATCTGATGGCGCAGGTCGGCGAGCGCTTCGACGGGATCGAGGCGATCGTCGCGGGCCAGCTTGTCGCGCTGATCGACGAGGCGGGCTATCTCCGCGCCGATCTTTCCGAGCTGGCGGCGCAGCTTGGCGTCCCGCTCGCCCTGATCGAGGAAGTCCTCACGGGCATTCAGCTGTTCGATCCCTCGGGGGTCGGCGCGCGTGACCTCGCCGAATGCATCGCGATCCAGGCGCGCGAGGCCGACCGCTACGATCCCGCCATGGCCACCATGATCGCGCACCTCGATCTGGTCGCGAAGGGCGCCTTCCCGCAGCTGAAGCGCATCTGCGGGGTCGATGACGAAGATCTCGCCGACATGATTCGCGAACTGCGCGGCTATGATCCCAAGCCCGGGCTGAAATATGGCGGCGAGGGCGTGCAGGCGGTCGTTCCCGACCTGTATGTCCGCCAGACCGCGAAGGGCTGGGCGGTCGAGGTCAACAGCGGCACGCTACCGAGGCTGCTCGTCAACCGCCGCTATTATGCCGAGCTGGCGACGGGCGCAGCGGCGAAGAGCAAGGCGTGGCTGTCCGAACAGCTTGCGGGGGCGAACTGGCTCGTCCGCGCGCTCGACCAGCGCCAGCGCACGATCGTCAAGGTCGCGAGCGCGATCGTCAAGCAGCAGGAAGGGTTTTTCCTCCACGGCGTCGCGCACATGCGCCCGCTGACGCTGCGGCAGGTCGCCGAAGAGATCGGCATGCACGAATCGACCGTCAGCCGCGTCACCAGCAACAAATATCTGAGCTGCGCGCGCGGATTGTTCGAGCTCAAATATTTCTTCTCGTCGGGCATTTCGGCGACCGAGGGCGACGGCGCGGTGTCGGCCGAGGCGGTGAAGAGCCGGATCAAGGCGATGATTGAGGCTGAAGACGCCAAGGCGATTCTCTCCGACGAGACGATCGCGCAGAAACTGTCGGCCGAGGGCCACGACATCGCGCGGCGCACCGTGGTCAAATATCGCGAGGCGATGGGCTATGGCTCTTCGGTGCAGCGGCGGCGGCAGAAAGCGCTGGCGGGTTAAGGACCTCGTCACCCCGGACTTGATCCGGGGGTCCATGACGTCGCCGCAGCTATGGATGCCGGATCAAGTCCGGCATGACGAAATTAGGGGAGTGAACCGGTTGACTTTTTGCCCGCATCCCCATAGTTGCGCCGCTTCGCGTCAATACGCCAAGATTTACGGACAGAGATCATGAAGATTCGCAACAGCCTGAAGTCGCTGAAGGACCGCCACCGGGATAACCGCGTTATCCGCCGCCGTGGCCGCACCTATGTGATCAACAAGACCAACCGCCGCTTCAAGGCGCGCCAGGGCTGATGGCCCTGCCGGGGCGTTTTCCGCCCCGCGCGCATTGCGAAGTTAGCGTAACGCCGTCGGATGCTTCCGGCGGCGCTTTCGCGTGTCTGGAGGCCCCATGATTCGCCAGAGCGTGATCTTCGACGTCGGCCGCGTCCTCTTTGACTGGGACCTGCGCTATCTGTTCGCCAAGCTGATCGACGACAGGGACGAGCTCGAATGGTTCGTGACGCATGTCGTGACGCCGCAGTGGCACTTCCAGCACGACGCCGGCCGCCCGCTCGCCGAGATGCTGCCCGAGCTGAAAGCCGAATTTCCGGGGCACGACGCGCTGATCGACGCCTATGCGGCGCGCTTCAACGAGACGATTCCCGGGCCGATGCCGGGCAGCCTCGAACTGGTCGAACGGCTGGACGCTGCCGGCGTGCCGCTGTTCGCGATCACCAATTTCGGGCATGAATTCTGGGAAGGCTTCCGCCCGACCCAGCCGGTCTTCGACCGCTTCCGCGACATCGTCGTGTCGGGCACCGAGAAATTGATGAAGCCCGATCCCGCCATCTACCGCCTTGCGATCGAGCGATTCGGGATCGATCCAGCGGGCGCGCTGTTCATCGACGACGTCGCGCACAATGTTGCGGGCGCCGAATCGGTCGGGATCGCGGGGCACCAGTTTGTCGATGCGGCGGCGCTGGAGCGGGAACTGGTCGGGCGAGGGTTGCTGGCGGAATAGTCGGGGAACTCCCGCGAGCGCCGGTCTTTTTTTGGTTCACGCAAAGGCGCGAAGGCGCGAAGAAGAGGGCTTGGGCCGTCAGGCCCCTCCTTGCCATCCACGATCTGGTTTATCGCGACGTCGATGGGAAAAGGCCGCTTTGCGGCACGTGCAATCTTCTTCGAGCCTTCGCGTGCAAATCCGAAAAGCCTATTTCTCCACCCCCAGCTGCGTCAGCACGAAGGCGAACTCCTCGGCGTCCTCGTGCAGCGCCCCCCAGCGGCCCGACTTGCCGCCATGGCCCGCGCCCATGTTGGTGCGCAGCAGCAGCGTCGAATCGTTCGTCCGCGTCGCGCGGAGCTTGGCGACCCATTTGGCGGGCTCCCAATAGGTCACGCGCGGGTCGTTGAGGCCCGCCGACACGAGCATCGGCGGATAGGCTTTTGCGGTCACATTGTCGTAGGGGCTGTAGCTCAGCATATAATCGAACGCGGCCTTGTCGGTGATCGGGTTGCCCCACTCGGGCCATTCGCCCGGGGTCAGCGGCAGCGTGTCGTCGACCATCGTGTTGATCACGTCGACGAAGGGCACCCCTGCGAGAACCGCGCCCCACAGTTCGGGCGCCTCGTTATAGATCACGCCCATCACCTGCCCGCCCGCCGAGCGCCCCTCGACCGAAATTTTGCCGGCGCTGGTGTATTTCTTGGCGATCAGGCCCTTCGCGACGTCGATGAAGTCGTTGAACGTATTCTTGCGCTCGGTCGTCTTACCCGCAAGATACCAGGCGCGGCCCATGTCGTCGCCGCCGCGGACATGCGCGATCGCATAGATCATCCCGCGATCGACGAGGCTGAGCCGCGTCGTCGAGAAGCCCGGCGGGACGCGGTAGCCGTATGAGCCGTAAGCATAGAGATGCATCGGCGCGCTGCCGTCGAGCTTCGTCCCCTTTTTGTAGACGAGCGATGCTGGGATCAGCGTCTTGCCGTCGCGGCTCGGCAGATTAACCCGTTCGGTTACATATTGTGTCGCGTCGTAACCCGAAGGAATTTCCTGCACCTTCAGCGTTTCCAGCGTTCCGCTTGCCAAATCATAGTCATAGACGGTGTCGGGCGTGACCATCGATTCATAGTCGAGCCGCAATTTGTCCTGATGATATTCGGGATTGTCGCCGAGACCCGCGACATAAGTCGCCTCAGGGAATTTGATCCGGCCCGGGGTCAGCGGCGCGTCATATTTGCGGATATCGACCTGATCGAGCCCGTCCTCGCGCGCTTCGATGACGAAATAGTCGCGGAATATCGACAGGCCGGTGATGTAGCTGTGATCCGATCCGGGGATCAGCGTGGTCCACTTGCCCGGGTCCTTCACGCTCGCGGTCGCGACGCGGAAGTTCGGATGCTCGTCGTTGGTGTGGATGTAGAGCGTGCCCTCGCGCTCGTCGACGCTATACTCGCGGCCCTTCTGGCGCGCCGAGACGAGCTGCATCTTCGCCTCGGGATTGTCGGCGGGGAGCAGATACACCTCGCTCGTCTCGTTATCGCCCGTCGCGATCACGATGTAATTGTCCGCCGCGGTTTTGCCGATCCCGACCCCGAAACCGATGTCGGGCTCCTTGTAGAGCAATTTGTCGTCGGCGACGGGCGTCCCGAGCTTGTGCAGCCGGACATTGTCGGTGCGCCAATTCTCGTTCGCGAGGCCGTAGAGGATGGCGTCGTTACCCGACGTCCAGACGAGCGACGACAGCGTACCGGGGATGACATCGGGAAGTTGCTCGCCGGTATCGAGATTGCGGATCCGCGCCTCGAACCGCTCCGAGCCATTGTCGTCGAACGAATAGGCCATCAGCTTGCTGTTCGGGCTGATCGACAGTTCGGCGAGGCGGAAATATTCCTTGCCCGCGGCCATTGCGACCTCGTCGAGGATCAGCTGCGCTTCGCCGCCTGCGACGGGCTTGCGATACCATTTTTTATATTCGGCGCCCTCGTCATATTCGACCCAGTAGAGCCAGTCGCCGTCCTTTTGCGGCACGCTCGAATCGGCTTCCTTGATGCGGCCCTTCATCTCCTGGAACAGCGTCTCGACCAGCTTCGCGTGCGGCTTCATCGCCGCATCGAAATAGGCATTCTCGGCTTTCACATAGTCGAGGATATCCGCGTCATCGATCACCGGATAGCTTTGGTCGCGGAGCCAGAAATAGGAATCGGACAGCGTCTTGCCGTGCAGCGTGACTTCGTGCGGGCGCTTGTCGGCGACCGGAGCGGCGGGGCTGGTGGTCAATTTGGGCTCTTTCTCTTCGGCAAGGGCACTCGGGGACGCGACAAGCGGGGTGGTAATTGCGGCCAGAAACATCCAAATAGCGCGCATATGAAAACCCTCGCAGCGTCGCCCCGATCGGGCAGGATGGCTGCGATGTAGGAACAAGGAAGCAGCCATGTCCAGCCCCGTCCACGCAGAGCGCCTCGCCCGCGTCCGCGCCGAACTCGCCGCGCGCGGCCTCGACGGCTTTGTCGTGCCGATCAGCGACGAGCATATGAGCGAATATGTCGGCGCCTATGCGCAGCGCATGGCGTGGCTGACGGGGTTCGGGGGATCGGCCGGGACCGCGGCGGTGCTGCCGGCAAAGGCCGCGGTGTTCGTCGACGGGCGCTACACCGTGCAGGTGCGCGATCAGGTCGACGGGACGCTGTTCGACTATGTCGGCGTGCCGCAGTCGAGCGTCGCCGAATGGCTGGGCGCGAACGTCAGCGCGGGGCAGAAGGTCGGGTACGACCCGTGGCTCCACAGCATCGACTGGGCGCGCGGGCTGGAGAAGGCGATCGCGGCGAAGGGCGCGAGCCTCGTTGCCGTGACGCCGAACCCGCTCGACGCCGCGTGGGACGACCAGCCCGCGCCGAGCGACGCCGTTGTGACCGTCCACGACGCCGCGCTCGCCGGGCAGGGCGCGGTCGAAAAGCGCGAGGTCATCGCCGACTGGCTGAAGGCCAAGGGCCTCGACACGACGGTGATGACCGCGCTCGATTCGATCGCCTGGACCTTCAACATTCGCGGCACCGACGTCAGCCACACGCCGGTCGGCCTCGCCTTCGCGCTGCTCCACGCCGATGCGACGGCCGATCTGTTCATAGCGCCCGAAAAAATTACCGACGCCGTGCGCGCGCACCTCGGCAACAGCGTCCGGATCCACGATCGCGACGCGTTCGAGGCGGCGCTTGCCGATCTGTCGGGCAAGGCGGTCGCGGTCGATCCCGACCGTGCGGTCGCCGCGATCTTCACCGCGCTCGAAGCCGCCGGCGCGAGGATCGAACGCCACCGCGACCCGGCGGTGCTGCCCAAGGCGATCAAGAACCACACCGAGCTCAATGGCACCCGCGCGGCGCATGTTCGCGACGGCGTCGCGGTCGCGCGCTTCCTGAAATGGATGGAAGAGGTCGCGCCGCAGGGCGGGCTCGACGAGCTCGGCGCAGCGGCGAAGCTCCGCGCATTCCGCGATGCGAACGGCGCGCTCAAGGATCTGTCGTTCGACACCATCTCGGCCGCCGGCCCGAACGGGGCGCTGCCGCATTACAAGGTCGACGAGACGACCAACCGCGCGATCGAGACGGGCACGCTCTACCTCGTCGATTCGGGCGGGCAATATGCCGACGGCACGACCGACATCACGCGCACGATCGCGATCGGCGCCCCGACCGCCGAGATGCGCCGCCGCTTCACGCAGGTGCTGAAGGGCCATATCGCGCTTGCGACCGCGCGCTTCCCCAAGGGGACGCGCGGCAGCCAGCTCGACATTCTGGCGCGGCAATATCTCTGGGCCGACGGGGTCGATTATGCGCATGGCACCGGCCACGGCGTCGGCGCCTATCTGGCGGTCCACGAGGGGCCGCAGCGCATCGCCAAGCCCGCGGGCGGCCAGGCGGGGACGGAGGAGCCGCTGCACGCGGGCATGATCCTCTCGAACGAGCCCGGTTACTACAAGGCGGGCCATTTCGGCATCCGGATCGAGAATCTCGTTGTCGTCGTGCCGCAGAGCATCGCGGGCGCCGAGGAGGATATGCTGGGGTTCGAGACGATCACCTTTGCCCCGATTGCGCAGAACCTCGTCGAGGTGGCGCTGCTGTCGCCCGCCGAGGCCGACTGGCTCGACGCCTATCATGCGGAGGTGCTGGCGAAGCTGGGGGCAGGCATGGCAGGCGAAGAACGCGCCTGGCTGGAAGCGGCCTGCGCACCGCTTGATCGCACGCCCGCCTCGCTCGCGGCCTGAGGCCCGCATGATCGATCATCGCAGCGCCATACCGCTCGCCGATTTCCGCGTGCAGGAGCGCGTTCGCGTGCGCTTCAACGAGATCGACGGCCAGAATATTGTCTTCAACGGCAATTATCTGGTCTATGCCGATATCGGGGTGACCGAATATTTCCGGGCGCTCGGTGAGGGCCAGCCCGGCCCGTATTTTAACCAATACGGTACGGATATTCGCGAAACGCATTGCGAAATCGACTATCATGCGCCGGCGCGACTCGACGAGCTGATCACGATAGCGGCGCGAATCAGCGCCTTTGGGCGGACGAGCTTTACGCTCCATTGCGGAATTTTTCGCGGAAACGAGCGGCTGACCGATATCGAGATCAGCTACACCCATATCGATTCGGACAGCGGGCAGCCGACGGCGCTGCCGGGCAGCTTCATCGCCGAGGTGCGGCGATTCGAATCGCGCACGCCGGCTCAGGACTGATTCGCGCGCGGGCCGGTTCGAACCGGATCGTATTTCTCGACCAAAAAACTCAGCTTTTCCGGCCGAAAAGCCAAAAAAAAGGGCCGCCCAAAGGCGGCCCGTGAAAGTTTTGGGAGAGGATGCCTAAAAGGCGAGTTTGTTATTGCACTGCACCATGATTGCTGCAACTGCGAAAAAAGCATCCGCAGTTGCATTTTTTGCAATGCTGAAAGCGGTTGCATGCATTTGGCGCATCTGCCCCGGGCCGCATCCGCGCGCATCCGGCTCTCGCATTCTGCGGGCACATCCCCTAAATTGGGCCGATGCGAATGTTCAACAATCTGGATGTCACCGGCGGTCTCAGCGATTTCTGGACCTATGTCCGCGAACCTCGGCCGCATCGCTGGGCGGTATGGGGCGTCGCGATCGCGCTGACATGGGTCGTGTTCCACGGGGTGTCGGAATATCTGATCCCTTATGAGAAGCCGAAGCCCTCGATCGTCTATTTCGAGAATTGGAAGGCGACGCGCAGCGCGGCCGAGATCCGCGCCGACTGGGTGGCGCGCGCCAAGGAAACGACCCTCCGCAACGCCGAAAAGCGCGCCGAATATCAGCGCTTCGCCGACAGCATGGGCATCGAATATGATTCGAGCGAGGCCGACAAGGTGACGCGCGAGACGCTGGGCGAGGAAGCCGCAGCCGCCGCGAAGCAGAAGCCCGCGCCGGTACAGACGCGCTCGACGCTTGCCGAGCGCGCGGCGCGCGGCCCGGCGGCCCCCCCGCAGAATTGATGCGGCAACCGCTCACCGACGCCGACTGGATGGCGGTCGCCATCGCCCTGTCGCGGCGCGGACGGCCATCTTCCGCGCCCAATCCCAATGTCGGGTGCCTGCTCGTCAGGGATGGAAAGGTCGTCGCGCGCGGCTGGACGCAGCCCGGCGGACGGCCGCACGCCGAAGCCGTTGCGATTGCCGCGGCGGGCGAAGCGGCGCGGGGCGCCACCGCCTATGTCAGCCTCGAACCCTGCGCGCATGCGAGCCCGCGCGGGCCGGCGTGCAGCGATTCGCTGATCGTGGCGGGCGTTGCGCGCGTGGTGATCGCGGCGCAGGACCCCGATCCGCGCACCGACGGCGCGGGCATCACCCGGTTGCAGGCGGCGGGCATCGAGGTGGTGACGGGCGTGTTGCCGGCCGGGGCCCGCGCTGCCATGGCGCCCTGGTGGACGCGGCAGGTCGAGGGGCGGCCGTTTGTCACGCTCAAGCTTGCGACCTCGCTTGACGGCTGTATCGCGCTGCGTGACGGGTCGAGCCGCTGGATCACCGGCGAACGCGCCCGCGCGCATGGCCATCTCGAACGTGCGAGCCATCAGGCGATTCTCGTCGGGCGCGGCACGTTCGAGGCCGATGCGCCGAAGCTCGACGTGCGGCTGGCGGGGCTCGCCGACCGCAGCCCGAAGAAGTTGTTGCTGACCACCGGCGGCGCGCCCGAAGGCTGGACGGCTGTCGCGTCGCCGCAGGCGATCGCCGATGTCGATTCGGTGCTGGTCGAAGGCGGCGCCGGCGCGGCGTCGGCTTTCCTCGCCGCCGACCGCGTCGACCGGCTGCTGCTCTACCGCGCGCCGATCCTGATCGGCGGCGGCAAGCGCGCGCTTGGCGATATCGGCCTGACCGATCTGGCCGAGGCCCACGACCGCTGGCGGCTCTCCGACAGCCGCCTGCTTGGCAGCGACCGGCTCGACGTCTACGAGCGCATCAGGACATATTGAGGGCATCCATGTTCACCGGCATCATCACCGACATCGGCACCATCCGCAGCCGCGAGGATCGCGGCGACACGCGGCTTGTCATCGGCACCGCCTATGACACCGACACGATCGACCTCGGCGCGTCGATCGCCTGCTCGGGGGCGTGCCTGACCGTCGTGGACAAGGGGCATGACGGCGATGGCCACTGGTTCGCGATCGACGCGAGCGGCGAAACGCTGGCGCGCACGGCGGCGGGGATGTGGGACGCGGGCCGCCGCCTCAATCTCGAACGCGCGCTGAAGATCGGCGACGAGCTCGGCGGGCATATCGTCACCGGCCATGTCGATGGGGTGGGTACCATCGTTTCGGTAACGCCGGTCGGCGACAGCATCGGCGTGACGGTGTCGGCGCCGGCGGAGCTGGCGCCGCACATCGCCGCCAAAGGATCGATCACCGTCGACGGCATCTCGCTGACGGTCAACGAGGTCACCGATCAGCCCGACGGGACCGCGCATTTCACGCTCAACATCATCCCGCACACGCAGGAGATGACGACGCTGAACGAAGCGGCGGCGGGGCGTCCGGTCAATCTGGAGATCGACATTTTGGCGCGCTACCTCGCGCGGATGCAGGCGCGGGGGTAATCAGCCCGCAAGGCCGGTTACGAAAATATCTCACGCAAAGGCGCGAAGGCGCGAAGAAAAACGCCGGCGCGGCGAGTCTTTCAATAATTCTCACACAAAGACACAAAGATGGGGGCTTGCCCAAGCGACGCGTTGTGACCCCGGGGCGAAGCGATTTTTTTCGTGGCCGCCTGCGGCGGCAAGCAGCGATCGCGCCTGAAGCCGCCATCTTTGTGTCTTTGTGTGGGATTCCTCTTCCTGGCGCCTTCGCGCCTTTGCGCGAGATAATTTTCCCGCACCGACGCGAGCGGAATCAGCTCTCGACCCAGCCCGCCGCGATCTCGGGATCCATTGCGATCATCGACCGCCGCATCGCGATGCGTCCGATGCGCAGCAGCTCGGCCTTGCGCCGCGCCGGTGCAAGGTTGCAGCTCGCGGCTTCGCGCACCACCGCGGCGCCATAACGGTCGGCGATGATCAGCCCCGAGCTTTCGGGGCGATAGTCCGGCGTCTCGAGGATCGCGGGGTCGAGCCCCGACGCCAGCGCCCAATAGAAGCGATCGCACCAGTCGCAATAGTCGGGCCATTTGCCGTCGCCGTGCAGGTCGGCACGGCTGACCTTGATCTCGACGATTATGATATTGCCCTTGGCGTCGATGGCGGTCAGGTCGGTGCGCCGCCCGTTCGGGAGCGTCACCTCGGGGATCGCGACCAGCCCCTGCTGCGCGAACAGCCGGCACACGCCGCGCGCGACATCCGCGGCGGTGATTCCAACGTCGGCGCCGACCAGTCCAGTCACGGCCACACCTTACCCCGTTCGCCCCGAGCTTGTCGAAGGGCCGTTCTTCGCTCCCGCGGCGTCACAAGACAGGACGGTGCCTCGACAAGCCAGGCACGAACGGGCGTGCGTTTGTCCTCAGAAGGGAACGTCGTCGTCCAGGTCGTCGTCGAAGGGCGCACGGCCACCGCCGCCGCCCGCGCTTCCGCCACCGCCCTGGTTCCAGCCGCCGCCTGCGCCTGCGCCGCCGGACGAGCCGCCGCTGCCCTGATCCCAGCCGCCGCCCGATCCGCCGCCGCCCTGCGACCAACTGTCGCCGCCGCGCGAGCCGCCGCCGCCCGGCGCGCCGTCGAGCATGGTCAGCGTGCCGCCCATCCCCGCGATCACGACCTCGGTCGTATATTTGTCGTTGCCGTCGCGGTCCTGCCATTTGCGGGTGCGCAGCGAGCCTTCGATATAAACCTTCGAGCCCTTCTTCAGATAGCGCTCGACGACCCCGACCAGCCCGTCGCCGTTGATGACGACATTATGCCATTCGGTGCGCTCCTTGCGCTCGCCGGTCATCCGGTCCTTCCACTGTTCGCTGGTCGCGATGCGGATATTGGCGATCTTGCCGCCGTTCTGGAACGACTTGATTTCGGGATCGGCGCCGAGGTTGCCGATGAGAATTACCTTGTTGACGCTGCCAGCCATCGCCGCTCCGCTCCGCTCAAAAGTTGGGAGGATCAGCCTAGGCCAAAGGCGACGGCTGTCCAGTAAGTGATTCCAGCAGCGGCATAGGCGAGCAGGAACAAATAGCCAACCATGAACAGTGGCCATTTCCATCCATTGGTCTCGCGGCGCGTGATCGCGATCGTCGAAATGCACTGCGGCGCAAAGACGAACCAGGCAAGGAAGGCGAGCGCGGTGGCGAGGCTCCACTTGCCCTGCAGCCGCTCGCCCAGCGTCTCGGCCATCGCCTCCTCGTCGCCGTCGGCGTCGATCGCATTGGCGGTCGCCATCGCCGACACCGCGACCTCGCGCGCCGCCATCGCGGGGATCAGCGCGAGCGCGATGTCGTGGTTGAAGCCGATCGGCTCGACGACGACTTCGAGGCCGCTCGCGATGCGGCCGGCGACGCTATATTCGACCTGGCTCTGCCCGTCGGGCGCCCTGGGGAAGCTGAGCAGAAGCCAGAGGACGACGGTGGTCAGCGCGATGATCGTGCCCGCGCGGCGCAGGAATATCCATGCCCGCTGCCACAGGCCGAGCGCGATGTCGCGCCACTGCGGCATCTGGTAGCGCGGCATTTCCATCATGAAGCCGGCCGCATTGCCCCTCGCGATCGTCTGCCGCAGCACGAAGGCGACCGCGAGCGCGCCGACGATCCCCGACAGATAGAGGCCGAACAGCACCAAGCCTTGCAGCCCGACGCCGACACCGCCGACGGTACGGTCGGGGATGAAGGCGGCGATGATCAGCGCATAGACGGGCAGGCGCGCCGAGCAGGTCATCAGCGGCGCGATCAGGATCGTTGTCAGCCGGTCCTTCTCGTCGGGAATCGCGCGCGTCGCCATGATGCCCGGCACCGCGCAGGCGAAGCTCGACAGGAGCGGAATGAAACCGCGCCCCGACAGCCCGACCTTCGCCATCAGCCCGTCCATCAGAAAGGCGGCGCGCGTCATATAGCCCGACGCTTCGAGCAGCAGGATGAAGAGGAAGAGGATCAGGATCTGCGGCAGGAAGACGACGACGGCGCCGACGCCCGCCAGCAGACCTTCGACGATCAAGTCGCGGGCGAAATTCTCGGGCAGGGTGGCGACGACCCATTGCTGCATCGACCCGACCAACCCTTCGAGCGCATCGGCGGGCGGCCGGGCCCAGGCGTAAACGGCCTGGAACATCACGAACATCAGCGCGAGCAGGATGATGAGGCCGCCTATGGGGTGCAGGACGATGCGATCGACGCGCTGCGTCCAGCGGCGCACCGGCGTCTCGGTGACGATCGCCGCCGTCGCGAGGGCGCGCGCGCGCTGGTGGAGCGACGCGTCGTTCTGGGGCGCGGCCACCGCTTCGCGCGGCTGGTGCGAGCGGATCGCGCCATCGATCGCCTCGAGCAACTCGGTCAGCCCGCGCTTGCGTACCGCGACCGTGGGGACGACAGGCACGCCTAGCTCGCGCGACAGCCGCTCGGGATCGAGCGTCAGCCCGTCGCGCTCCGCCAGATCGAGCATGTTGAGCGCAACGACGGTCGGCAAGCCGAGCGCGAGCAGTTCGAGCGCGAAGCAGAGGTGATTGTCGAGGTTGGCGGCGTCGAGCACGACGATCAGCGCGTCGGGGCGCTTCTCGCCCTCCTGCCGGCCGAGGATGACGTCGCGCGTCACCGCCTCGTCAAGGCTTGCGGGGGTCAAGCTGTAGGTGCCGGGCAGGTCGATCAGCGAGATCGGGCGTCCGTCGGCGAAGCTCGTATGGCCGGCCTTCCGCTCGACCGTCACGCCGGGATAATTGGCGATCTTCTGCCGCGCGCCGGTCAGCGCGTTGAACAGGCTCGACTTGCCCGCATTGGGATTGCCGACCAGCGCGATCGAGGGAATCGCGGCGGTCATGCGGCGCCCCCGCGGCCGACAATGGCCTCGACTTCGATCGCGGCGGCCTGCCTGGCGCGGATGATCACTTGCATCCGCCCGATCGTCAGCGCCAGCGGGTCGCGCGAGAAGATGCTGCCGCGATGTCGCGGGGTGACTTCGCATCCTTCGAGCAGCCCGAATTCGCGCAGCCGCCGGCCCTCGTCCTCGGACATCGCCGTCCAGTCGATCCGCGCGATTCGCACCGCCACGCCGAGCGGCGCCTTGTCCAACACATTCGCGAGCAATGCTGTCATTTGCGAGCGATTATCAATATCGCTCGTGCGGCGCCAGTTCTTTATCGAAACGGGTCAGCGGCCGGGGTAACGCAGCCGACCGATGAAGCGCGCCAGGCTGGGCCGCTCGCTGCTGCGCGCGGTGCGGCGGTGCTTCCAGCTTTCGAAACGCATCACTTGGTCGATCCGCCGTGCGAGGAAAGCGCGCGTTTCGGCGAAATCCTCGCTCTCGTCGTTCAGGAACACCGCCATCGTCGAGCCATAGACCGCGCCCAGGATCGTGCGCTTGCTGTAATGATTGAAGTCGGTCGCGGTGTCGCCCGCGAGGTTCCACATCAGGTCGGCGGCGCGCCAGCCGAGCCTGGCGGCATGCGGCGCGTTGGTCGGGAGGGCAAGCAGCGCCAGCGCGCGGCGCAGCGATTCGCGGTCGGGCGCCAGCAGGTCAATGCGCGTCTCGACGAGCGTCGTGATCCGTTCGCGAACTTTGAGCGTCGCCAGCTTTTCGGCGGGCCAGCGGTCCGCCATCGCGGCGTCGATGCTCGCGAACCACGCATCGACCATGTCGCGGGCGCCGCCGGGAAAGGCCAGGCGGGCGACGTCGGCGTCGACACCCAGCCGCGCGGCGGCATCGGCGAGCGCTGCGTCGCCGAAGCCGTCGAACGCCGCATTCTCGGCGATCAGCGGCGCGAGCGCGGCGCGAATCTCGTCGAGCGTGGGATCGGCGGGAAGCGGCGCTGTCGGTGTCTGGGCCATGACGATCAGATAGGCCGCCCGGCGCGGCTCGGCAACCGGATCAATACGAGCGCGGCGCCGACCAGCATGCCGCCGAAAAGATCGATCGGCCCCAGGGTCTCGCCGAACATCAGCCAGCCCGTCAGCGCCGCGACCGCGGGCTGGACGAGCAGCGTCAGCCCGATAACAAGCGGCGAAAAGCGCGGCAGCGACCAGGTCATGAGCCCCTGACCGATGATCTGGCTGGTCAGCGCGAGCAGGATCAGCGGGGTCCAGTTCTGCGGGAGGATGGTCTCGCCGAGCGCGAGCGCGGTGCCGAGCAGGATCGGGACGCATGTCGCGGAGGAAATGCCGAGCGCGGTCCACGGCGCGAGCGTCCCGCGCACGCGCTGCATCAGGATGACATAGGCGGTGTAGAGCACGCCTGCGAGCAGGCTCAGCAGGTCGCCGACCAGATAGGCGGGGGAAAGCTCGTAGCTTTGTCCCATCAGCAGCGCCGATCCGGCGAAGGCGAGCAGGATCGCCGCCGCCTGCCACCCGCGCGGCAGGCTGCGGGTCAGGAAGATCGTCCAGACGACGAGCAGCAGACTGGCGCAATTGCCGAACAGCGTCGCATTGGCGACCTTGGTCTGCAGGATGCCGATATGCCAGGCGGCCAGATCGAGCGCGAAAAAGACGCCCGCCGCCGCCGCAACGGTGATGGCGGGGCGTGGCGGCAGCATGCCGCCGCTCTCGCGCCAGGCGAAAAACAGCAGGAAAGGCAGCGCCAGCGTCATCCGCCAGAAGGCCGAGGCGGTCGGGCCGGTGTCGGCCAGTCGGACCAGCATCGCGCCGATCGACAGCGACACATTGCCCGCGAGCAGCGCCAGGAATGCCCAGCGGCCCGCCTGCGGAGCCGTCACCTTGCTTTCGTCGAGGCTTTCGATCTTGGCTGTCATTTAGATTTTCTTTTGCTACCCACCATTGTGCCGGCGCCGTGGTATCCATAGCTTCGGGGGCCATAGCGACGGCCGTTCGGATCGTCGCGGACAAAAAGCGAAAGGTGGAAATATGGCCGTATCATTGTTCGACCCGATCAAGCTGGGCGCGATCGAGGCGCCGAATCGCATAATTATGGCGCCGCTGACGCGCGGCCGCGCCGGGCCGGGCTTCGTGCCCAACGAACTCGCGCGCGACTATTATCGCCAGCGCGCCTCGGCGGGTCTGATCATTTCGGAAGCGACCGGCATCTCGCAGGAAGGTCTCGGCTGGCCGAGCGCGCCGGGGCTATGGACCGACGCGCAGGTCGAGGGCTGGAAGCCCGTCACCGACGCCGTCCACGAAGCCGGCGGGCGCATCGTGGCGCAGCTCTGGCACATGGGCCGCGTCGTCCATTCGGTGTTCAACGACGGCAAGCCGCCGGTCTCGGCATCGGCGACGCAGGCGCCCGGCAAGGCGCATACGCCGGTTGGCCGCCTCGAGTATGAAGTCGCCCGCCCGCTCGAGCTCGCCGAAATCCCGCGCGTGATCGCCGACTATGTGACGGCGGCCGAGAATGCAAAGAAGGCCGGATTCGACGGCGTCCAGTTGCACGGCGCGAACGGCTATCTGATCGACCAGTTCCTGCGCGACGGCAGCAACCTGCGCGACGACGACTATGGCGGCCCGGTCGAGAATCGCATCCGCCTGCTCCGTGAAGTGACCGCGGCGCTGATCTCTGTGTGGGGCGCCGATCGCGTCGGTGTGCGCCTGTCCCCCAATGGGGACACGCAGGGTGTCGACGACAGCGCGCCCGAACAGTTGTTCCCGGCCGCCGCCGCGGCATTGGACGCGCTCGGCATCGCCTTCCTCGAATTGCGCGAACCCGGCCCCGACGGCACGTTCGGCAACACCGACGTGCCGAAGCAGTCGCCCGCAATTCGCCGGGCCTTCAACGGCCCGTTGATCCTCAACAGCGACTATGACGTCGCAAAGGCCGAGGCCGCGCTGGACAGCGGCGTCGCCGATGCGATCGCCTTTGGCCGGCCGTTCATCGGCAACCCCGACCTGGTCGAGCGTATCCGCACCGGCGCCGACTGGGCAGCCGACAATCCGCAGACCTGGTATTCGGCGGGGCCGGAAGGCTACACCGACTATCCGGCGCTGGTTACCGCGTAAGTAAAAATTGGCCGGGCAGCGTGATCTGCCCGGTCAATTTCTTTCCGCGATCGCCTTGTCGACGATCCCGGCGCCGATCGGCCCCAGGATATTGCCGCCGAAACGGAACAGCAGAAAGGCGCCGATGAACAGGATCACCGGCGAGATCACCAGCGCCACGATCGCGGCGATCAGCCCGACGAAGAACAGCGTCATAAAGCCGCCGCTCAGCACCTGCTGACCCTTTGCGCCAAGCTCTATCGTACGCGGCCCTTTCGCATCCCACCATTTGCCGGTGACCACGGTCTTGCGGCCGCGCGCCGACCCGCCCGCCTGTGGCTGAGGGCGTTCGGCGATGCGCGCCGGCTGGGGCGCCTTGGCGGAGGGCGCTGAGTCCTTCCACGGCCGCTTTTTGTTCATCTCGGCAACCGCGGCCGTCAGCCGCTCGTCCGGCCGCGGCGGCGCTGTCTCGGTGCGGCGGGCGGGAGCGGGTGCGGTCGTTGCAACGGCAAGCGGTGCCGCCTCGCGCTCGATCGGCGCGCTGCGCTCATGTCCCATGCGCCGGTCATGCTGGGCCATGCGCTCGGCGGCGCTCAGCGGAGTCTGCCCGGTTTCCTTGTCGATCACCACCAGCCGCCCGCCGCGCTCGACGACGGAAAAACGGCTGGGAGGCGGGCGATCAACCAATGCCGAATTGTTCCTTCAGGGCCAGCATGGCGAGCGCGGCCTTCGCCGCTTCGCCGCCCTTATCCTTGCGCGTCTTGTCGGCGCGCGCAAGCGCCTGTTCCTCATTCTCGACCGTCAAAATGCCGTTGCCGATCGCAAGGCCGTCGAGCGTCAATGCCATGATGCCGCGCGCGCTCTCGTTCGAGACGACTTCGAAATGATAGGTTTCGCCGCGGATCACGACGCCGAGCGCGACATAGGCATCGTACCGCCCGCTGTCGGCGGCGAGCGAAATCGCGGCGGGAACTTCGAGCGCACCGGGCACGGTCACGACCTCGTGGCTATGTCCCTCGGCGTCGAGCGCGCTTTTCACGCCGTCGATCAGCATGTCGTTGAGGTGGCTGTAGAAGCGGGCTTCGACGATCAGAACATGGGCCATCAGGCTTCTCCGGGGATGGGTCGCTCGCCGACGACCGACAGGCCATAGCCTTCGAGGCCGACGATATTGCTGTGGGTGGGGGTGAGCAGTTCCATCGCATGGACGCCAAGATCAACGAGGATCTGGGCGCCGATGCCATAGGTGCGAAGGTCCATGCCGCCTTCGGGCGGCGCCGATTCGGCGTCCGCCGAGCCCGGGAGCGGGCGCATCAGCATCACGATAACGCCGGCGCCGGCTTCGCCGATGGCGTCCATCGAGCGCTGGAGGCGGCGCTTCCTGGGGCCGGGGCGGCCCATGATGTCGTCGAAGATCGAGACCGCGTGCATGCGCACCAGCGTGACGCCTTCGGGATCGACCGGGCCCTTCTGGAGCACCAGATTGACGCTGCCGTCGACCTTGTTGCGATAGGATTTGAGCCGCCAGTCGCCGCCGTAATCCGATTCGAACGGCTCGTCGGCGACGCATTCGACCAGCCGGTCGGTGCGGCTGCGATAGGCGATCAGATCGGCGATGGTGCCGATCTTCAGGCCATGGCGCCGCGCGAAGGGGATGAGGTCGTCGAGCCGCGCCATCGTGCCGTCGTCGTTCATGATCTCGCAGATCACGCCCGAGGGATTGAGCCCGGCGAGCCGTGCGATGTCGACCGACGCCTCGGTATGGCCGGCGCGGACCAGCACGCCGCCGTCGCGCGCGATCAGGGGGAAGACATGGCCGGGGGTGACGATGTCGTCGCGGCCCTTGCCGGCGTCGATCGCGACCGACACGGTGCGCGCACGGTCGGCGGCGGAAATGCCGGTGGTGACGCCCTCGCGCGCCTCGATCGAGGTGGTGAAGGCGGTTTCGTGCCGGGTGCCGTTCTGGCGGCTCATCAGTTCGAGCCCGAGCGTTTCGACGCGGCTGCGCGTCAGCGTCAGGCAGATCAGGCCGCGGCCGTGGGTCGCCATGAAATTGATCGCATCGGGGGTCGCCATTTGCGCCGGGATGACGAGGTCGCCCTCATTCTCGCGGTCTTCGTCGTCGACGAGGATGAACATGCGGCCGTTGCGCGCCTCGGCAATGATCTCTTCCGGGCTCGCCATCGGGGAGATGTCGCTGCCGTGCGCGAGCCAGTTTTCGAGCTTGCGCAGCGTGTCGGCGGTGGGGTTCCAGCCTTCGGAATCGAGGTCGCGAAGGCTGTTGGCGTGAAGACCCGCGGCGCGCGCCAGCCCCGATCGGGACATGGTGCCGTCTTCGACGATGGCGCGGATACGGTCGATGAGTTGCGTGGACATGACCCCGCAATTTCACATCAGAGTGTGATTGTCAATCCCGTGATCACATCGAACCGAATGGGATGGATCATTTCGGCCCGAAGGTCGTCCCCAAGTCGCGTTGTGTCGCGCCCTTGGCGTCGAGCAACGGTAGGATCGTTCCCGTACGATCGTCGCGCTTCGCATAATCGCGCGCCGACATGCCCGCGATATGGTCGGCCTTGTCGGGGTTCGCGCCATTGCGGATGAGCAGGCGAATCACCGCGGGATTTTTTGCCTGGACCGCCAGGATCAGCGCGGTCTCGCCGCGCCGGTTGGTCTGGTCGATCGGCGCCTTCCGGCTCAGCAACACTTCGGCGCCCTCGGTGAAGTCGAGCAAGGCCGCATGCATCAGCGGCGTCACGCCCTGCCGGTCCGCGATCGACGGGTCGGCATCCTTGCCCAGCAGGAAACGGACCCACTGAATGTCGCGCCGCTTTGTCGTGATGATAAGGGCGGTCTCGCCGGTGTCGGGATTGCGCGTGTTGACGTAGGTCGGATCATTCTTCAGCGCCTCGGTCGCCTTGGTGCCGTCGCGGCTGTCGACCGCCTGCAGGAAGCTGTAACCGCCGCGAAACTGCGCCAGCGCCGGGTTTGCCGACAGCGCGGCGGCAGCTGCCAGAAGCGAGAGCGAAGCTAGGCGGAATTCCGCGCGTCGAAACATGATCGAGAGACCCCTGGGGCAATTTGTCCGCCGCTCGGCACGACGACAATGGTTGATTTTCGCGGGCTAGCCGATCAAGGCTGGCCGCATGATGAATATGGATATTATGGGACGAAGGCGGGTCCGTTCAAGTCTGCTCCTGATTATGGCGGCGATGCTGGCCGGCTGCAACGCCCCTGCAGGCGCCCCCGCGGCCGATCCGCCGCTCGCCGGCGCAAAGATCGGCGGGCCGTTCACGCTGACCGATCAGGACGGCAAGACCGTCTCCGACACCGACTTCGCCGGCAAGTACCGCCTCGTCTATTTTGGCTACAGCTTCTGCCCCGACATCTGCCCGGTCGACCTGCAAAAGCTGATGCGCGGGCTTGCGCAGTTCGAAAAGGCCGACCCCGCGCGCGGCGCGAAGGTCGCGCCAATGTTCGTCACCGTCGATCCCGAACGCGATACGCCGGCGGCGCTCAAGCCCTTCGTCGCGCGCTATCATCCGCGGCTGATCGGCTTGACCGGCACCCCCGAACAGATCGCCGCCGTCGCGAAAGCCTATGTCGTCACCTATAACAAGGTGCCGGGATCGGCGCCCGACCGCTATCTGATGGCGCACAGCCAGCTCGCCTTCCTGATGGACCCGCAGGGCAAGCCCCTGGCGCTGCTGCCGCTGGACGATCCGTCGACCGATCCCGACGAGGGCGCGCCCGACAAGGTCGCCGCCGACCTGGCGAAGTGGGTCAAGTGATGCCTCCCAAGGCGCAGCCCTTCTGGGAAGCGCCGCTCGCCAGCCTCGACGCCGGCCAGTGGGAGGCTTTGTGCGACGGCTGCGGCAAATGCTGCCTCCACAAGCTCGAGGACGAGGACACGGGCCGCGTCTATCCGACCAATGTCGCCTGCCGCCTGATCGACCTCGAGACTGCGCGCTGCAGCGACTACAAGCATCGCCGCCGCCATGTTCCCGACTGCCTGACCCTGACCAAATCGAAGGTCGAGGATCTCGAATGGCTGCCGCAAACCTGTGCGTATCGCCTGCGCGCCGAAGGCGAGCCGCTGCCCGAATGGCATTATCTGGTCTGCGGCGACCGCGACGCCGTGCATCGCGCTGGCCAGTCGATCGTCGGCTGGACCGTGGCCGAGGATATGGCGGGACCGCTGGAGAATCATCTTGTCGAACGCGTGGTTTAGTCCCGACGCCGACAGGCCGCAGATCCGGGTCGGCGACACCGCTTGGCCGGTGCGGATCGTCCATCACGCCCAGTCGCGCCGCTACAAGCTGATCTTCGACGGCGCGCGCGGCGAGCTGCGCCTCACCCTGCCGCGCCGCGCGAGCGCGGTGCGCGCGCTCAAATGGGCGAGCGAGCAACAGGACTGGCTCGCCGAGCAGGTCGGCAAGAGCGCCGCGCCGGTGCTGGTCGGTCCGGGCGCGTCGGTGCCGCTGTTCGGTATCGCACGCCGCGTCGAGTGGAACCCCGCTGCGCCGCGCGCGGTGCGGCTACGGGATGATGCGTTGCTCGTCGGCGGTCCCGTCGACACCGTCGGCCGTCGCGTCGAACGCTGGCTGAAGGGGCAGGCGCTCGAGCTGATGGAGCGGGAGAGCCGCGAGATTGCGGCGCGCGCGGGGCTTTGCGTCGGCCGCGTCGGGGTCGGCGATCCGCGCAGCCGCTGGGGCAGCTGCACCCACGACGGCGACCTGCGCTATAGCTGGCGGCTGGTGATGGCGCCCGATCATGTCCGCCGAGCGACCGTCGCGCACGAGGTCGCGCATCTGCGCCATATGGATCATGGCGCCGACTTTCATGCGCTGGTCGACGATCTGCACGACGGCGACGTCGGCGCAGCGCGCGCCTGGCTGCGCCGCGAAGGGCGCGGCCTGCACCGCTATCGCTTCAGCTAATTGGGCTCACCGTTCGCCGGACGCGGCGGCGGCGATGCCTTGGGCGCCGGCACCGTGACGATCTTGCCCTGCGGCCCGCTCTTGGGTGCGCCATTGTCTGCCGGCCGGCGGCCGGTCTGTTCCTCGATCCACTGCTGGTTGAGCACCGGCCCGCCCTCGTCGCCGGTCGGCGGCGGCGCGTCGGCGGGCGGTGGCGACAGGTCATAGGGCAGCTCGATCGGCATGCCATTCTCGTCGACCAGCCCCCCCTCGCCGGGCTCGCCCATATAGGCGTCGCCTTCTTCCTCCAGCTGCCATTCGGGCAGCACGACCTCGGTATCGAACGCCTCGACCGGGCGCCGCGCGACCGCGACGCGCATATAGTCGGCAAAGGCCTTGGCGGGTGCGCGGCCGCCCTGCAGCCCGCCGACCGGCCGGGCGTCGTCGCGGCCCATCCACACGCCGGTGGTCAGCCCGCTCGAGAAACCGAGGAACCAGCCGTCCTTGTTGCTCGACGTCGTGCCGGTCTTGCCCGCTACGGGGCGGCCGATCTGCGCCGCCTTGCCGGTGCCGGTGTTGACCGCGGTCTGGAGCAGGTCGGTGATCCCCGCGGCGACCCAATTGTCGACCAGCACCTGTCCGTTCGACGCGGGGCGCTGATAGAGCAGGCGGCCGTCGGCGGTCGTCACCTTGGTGATGCCGTAAGGCTGCACCGACACGCCCTTGCGCGACACCGCGGCAAAGGCGGCGGTCATGTCGATCACCCGCACCTCGGCGCTGCCGAGCACCATCGAGGGGTGGGTGTTGATCGGCGTCGTGATCCCGAAGCGCCGCGCCATGTTCGCGACCGCCGAAAAACCGACTTCGTCGCCCAGCTTCGCCGCGACGGTGTTGACCGAATAGGCAAAGGCGGTGCGCAGATCCATCGCGCCGGCAAAACGCCCCGACGAGTTGCGCGGGCTCCAGCCGTTGATCGTGATCGGCTCGTCGACGACCTGATCGTTCACCTTATAGCCCGCCTCGAGCGCGGCCATATAGACGAACAGCTTCCACGCCGACCCCGGCTGGCGCATCGCCTGCGTCGCGCGGTTGTAGTTGGAGCTGACATAGTCGGTGCCGCCGACCATCGCGCGCACCGCGCCGTCGCGGTCGATCGACACCAGCGCGCCCTGCACGCCCTTCGGGGTGTTCGCCTGGATCGACGCGGTCGCCGCGCGCTGCATATTGAGGTCGATCGTGGTGTACACGTCGAGCGCTTCGCTGCCCTCGTCGATCAGCATGTCGAGCTGCGGCAGCGCCCAGTCGGTGAAATAGCGCGCGCTATTCTGTCCGGTTTCCTGCGCCATCTGGACGTCGGCGGGCTTGGCGCTATCGGCCTGCGCCTGCGTGATCACTCCGGCATCGACCATCACCGACAGCACGACGTCGGCGCGGCCGAGCGCCGCCTGCGCGTCGGCGGTCGGCGAATAGCGCGACGGCGCCTTCACGAGCCCCGCGATCACTGCGGCCTCGGACAGCGACATTTCGGTCGCGCTATGCCCGAAGAAGCGCCGCGAGGCGGCGTCGATGCCGTAACTGCCGCCGCCGAAATAGACCTTGTTGAGATAGAGCTCGAGCAGCTCGTCCTTCGAGAATTTCCACTCGAGCGCCATCGCCAGCACCATCTCGCGCGCCTTGCGCGTCCAGGTGTAGCTGTTCGACAAGAAGATGTTGCGCGCCAGCTGCTGGGTGATCGTCGACGCGCCCTGCATGCGGCGGCCGGTGCCGTAATTGCGCGCGGCGACCACCGCGGCGCGGCTCATGCCGACCGGATCTACGCCGGGGTGATAGCGAAAGCGCCGGTCCTCGACCGCGACCATGGCGTCCTGCATCACCTCCGGCGTTTCGCGCAGGGTCAGCCAGCGCCCGTAATTGGGCCCCAGCGACAGGAAGACGGTGCCATCGGCGGCGTGGATGCGGATCGTCTGCCCCGCGGGCGATTTCTTGAGCTCCTCGAAGCTCGGGATGCGCTGCACGGCGATGCCGACCGCCACCGCGACCGCGACCAGCCCGACGAAGGCGAGGCCAAGGCCCCAGCGGAACAGCCGCCGGAACCAGACACGGAATCGCGACGGGGTCGTGGACGGGCCACTCCCCCGGGTCGACGCTGACGATTTACCTGCGGATGCCTGCTGTCGTTCGCGGCGCAAAGCTGTGTGTTCCTTCCCTCACTGCGCCCCTGATGCGTCAGTGCCGGCGGGTTGGTTAGCTTTCGCCGGTGTCCGCCTCATCCTGCCCGCGCTCGGCGAAGTCAAGCGCCGCGCTGTTGATGCAATAGCGCAGGCCGGTCGGCCCGGGGCCGTCGGGAAAGACATGGCCCAGATGACCTTCGCATTTCGCGCAGCGTACTTCGGTGCGGATCATGCCGTGGCTGCGGTCGGTCAGTTCGGTGACGGCATCGCCCGCGGCGGGCGCGGTATAGCTCGGCCAGCCGGACCCGCTGTCATATTTGGTGCGGCTGTCGAACAGCGGTTCGCCGCAACCGGCGCAGCGATAGACGCCGTCGCCCTTGTGGTCGGTATATTTGCCGGTGAACGCGCGCTCGGTGCCGCCCTCGCGGAGGACATGGTGCGCCATCGGATCGAGTTGCTTGTCGGTGTTGGGATCGGCCATGCGATGATCTCCTTCGTTGGGGCCAATATCGGTGCGAAGCCGGGGTGTCGCAAGGGGCGGATCAGCCGGCGTCGATCCGCGTCATGCGCGATGCCATTCGCACCAGCGGGGGAAAAAGTGACGCCAGCGACACCATCGGCGCGGCGGTCGCCCGCGCTTCTCCCGCCCGCCAGGCGAGGTTCGCCAGCGCAAAGGGGCGCCGCATCCGGGACGCGAGCTGCTTCTGGAAGGCCGGGGCCGCATCGGCTCCCGCGCGATGCCAGGCAGCCACCGCGGCCCCGGCGCTGGCGATCGCCAGTCCCATGCCTTCGCCGGCCAGCGACGGAATTACCCCCGCCTGGTCGCCGAGCCTGAACAGGCCGGCCGACGTCTCGGCGGTCCGCCAGCCATAGGGGACATGGCCGATCGCATCGACGCTGCGCGACCAGTCGGCATAGGCCAGCCGTGCGCCCAAATGCGGCAGCCCGTCGCCGAGCGCGCGCAGCAGCGCTGCGGGATCGCCGCCCGCTTCGTCGAGCCGCGACTTGTGGACGGCCAGGCACAGGTTGCCGCTGCCGTCCTCCTGCCGCACCAGCCCGGCATAGCCGCGGTCGAAGAGGTGCAATTCGACCGCGTCGCCGACCAGGCGGTCGAGGGCAGGGTGCGCGGGCAGCCGCAGCCGCAGTCCGATGACCGGATCGCCGCGCTGCCATTCGCCGGGCTCGCGGGCAAAGCCGCGAAAGCCGTGCTTGCCCGCCGCGAGGAAGAGCGAAGGCGCGGCCAGTGACGCGCCGTCGCGCGTCTGCACCGCGCCGCCGTCCAGCGCCGTCGCATGCACCCCGCGCTCCAGCCCGGCGCCCGCGGCTTCGGCGGCCGCCTGCAACGCGCCGTCGAGCCGGTGCCGCGACACCCCCATCGCCTCGCCAGGCAGCGGCGTTTCGCTCTGCCGCGCACCCGCGAACAGCCGCACGCTGCGCACCGCCTGCCCGCCGAGCGCCACCAGATCGATGCCGAGCGCGTCGAGCCGCGCGAGCGTCCGCCAGCTCAGAAAGCCGCCGCATAGCGCATCGCCCGTTTCCTTCGTGCGCTCGATCAGCAGCGTCTTCGCGCCGGCCCGCGCCAGCCCGATCGCCGCGGCCGAGCCGGCTGGCCCGGCGCCGACGACGATGGCGTCCTGCGTCACCGGATGCGCTCGACGCAGAGGCGATAGGGGAAGCTGCGAAAGATGCGGCATTGGCCCGCGGTGTCAGGCAGCGCTTCGGCGAGCATCGCCCGCCATTCGGCGCGGCGGAAGCTGCGCCCGACCGAGAGTTGCCCGTCGCGGCGCACGATCGGATCGGCGAACGCCAGCACCGCAAGCAGCGGAAAACCCATGAAGGGCAGGCGCTGGCGGTGCAGGTCGTTGACCAGCCAGCCGCGCGCGCATTCCTTGTCCATGAAGCGCAGATATTCGCTGCGCTGCACCGGCGTCATATGATGGGTGACGAGGCTGGACAGGATGATGTCCCACCCCTGCCCCGCCAGATCGCGATAGTCGCCGGTGACCAGCGTTGCGCGGCCGGCGAGCTTCGCATCGGCAACCGGCGCGCTCTTCGGATTGAGGTCGACCCCGACAAGGTCCAGCGGCACCCCGCGCGCATCGCCCCAGCGCGCGATGCGCGCCAGCATGTCGCCCGCGCCGAACCCCACGTCGAGAATGCGCCACGGCTTCGCACCGACCCCGCGCGCGCGCACCCGCTCCAGAAAGCCGACCGTCGGCCGCCGCGCCAGGGTCAGCGCGTTGACGCGCGACAGGTCGGCGAGCACCCTGGCATAGCGATCGGGCGGCAGCTCGGCGGCGTCCATCTCCTCCTCGCGCGCGATCGGTTCGGCGAGGCTGGCGAAGGGGTTCATGCGCCGAACCGGATCGCCTCGGCGGCGAGGCCGGGGCCGAAGGCGACCGCAATCCCCTGCCCTTCGGCGCCGCGCGCCATCATCTCGGCGAGCACGAACAGGATCGTCGCCGACGACATATTGCCGAAGCGCGCCAGCACCGACCGGCTGTCGGCGAGCGCTTCGGGCGGGACGGCGAGGGCATGTTCGACGGCATCGAGGACCGAGCGCCCCCCGGCGTGGATCGCGAGCAACGCGGGCGCCGCGCCATCGCCGAACAGCCTTTCGCGGACCGCCGGCGCGGCCAGCGCCTCGCGGAGGCGCCCGGGCACCTCGCCCGACAGGTGCATCGCAAAACCGGTGTCGCCGATATGCCAGCGGATCAGCTCTTCGCTGTCGTCGAGCGCGAGGCTGATGCCTTCGCCGAGTTCGAGACCGCCCGGATCGGCCGAAACGATCCCCGCCGCCGCGCCGTCGCTGAACTGGAGCATCGCGAGCAGGGGCTCGGGCTTGTCCTCCAGCTGCAAGTGCAGCGTCGACAGCTCGACGCTCACCACCAGCACCACCGCTTGCGGTTCGGAGCGCACGATATGCCGCGCGGTGCGCAGCGCGGTAACCCCCGCGTAGCAGCCCATGAAGCCGATCAGCACGCGCTCGACCGTCGCCGAAAGCCCCAGCCGCCGTGCAAGGATCTGGTCGATCCCCGGCGCGACGAACCCCGTGCAGCTGGCAACGACGATATGCGTCACCCGCGCCGGATCGAACGCATCGCCGAGCTTGGCGATCGCCTGCAACGCCAGTTCGGGGGCATGTTCGGCATAGGCGGTCATGCGCGCCGAGGTCGGAGGCAGGCCGGGGACGTCGTAGAAGCCGCCGGGCGCGACGGGCGATCCGCCGCCGGACGTCGGGGGCAGGACCGACCAGCGATGATCGATTCCGGAGCGTCCGGCCATCCGCGAGAACAGCGCACGGATGCGCTCGTCGGTCAGGCGCGGGGTCGCCCAGTCGATGAAGGCCTGATGGATATCATGGGTCGGGACCGCGGTGGCCAGGGCGTTGAGATGGGGGAGCGGGGGGAGGCTCATCAGGCGCTGGTTAGACCCAAATGGGGCCCTCCGCCAGCGGAATGGGGCGAAGGCGGTTTTACGCGGGATTAACCATGGCGCGGCTATGGCGACAGGCGTGAAACTGCGCCTGATCCTTGGCCTGCCGCTGCTGCTCGCCGCGCCGTCTCCGGCGGCGGCGCAGTGCCTGCTGTGCGGCAAGGATGGCGGCGGCTCGGGCCTCGTCAAGCGCAAGGCCGAAACCCCGCTGCGCGTCGAGGTCGAAACCCAGCTCGACATGGGCCGCGTCGCGGCCGGAGCCGGCGGCGGCGAGGTCGAGATCGACCCGCTGACCGGCGCGCGGCGCGTGCGGGGCAATATCGTCGACCTCGGCGGCATGTCGCTCACCGGCACCGTCACCGTCAGCGGCGAACCCGGCGCCGAGGTGCGCGTCTTCCTGCCTCCGACGGTCGACCTCGAAAGCGGCGACGGCCGCACCGCACGCGTCGTCGGCCTCGCGACCGACCTCGGCGCCGCGCCGCGGCTCGGCCCCGACGGTCGCTTGCAGTTCCGCTTCGGCGGCCGCCTGCAGGTCGCCGGCGCCAGCGGCGGCGACTATCGCGGCCGGATTCCGGTGACGGTGGAGTATCAGTAGGACTCGCCGTCCGCTTCCGATCGCCGTGAACTAGCGATGGCGGATAGTCTTGCTGTCCGCCTTCTTCGCCAGACGCCGAGTCCAAGCGATAAGTCGCCATATGAACACGGCCGCGACGGCGGCGGCGACAACCATCAGAAACGTTTGAACGCTACCGGACTCGACGTTCGAGGCCAGAAGGCCAAGAAGGGCGAGGATCAGGCCAAGGACATAGTTCGACCGGCTGACGCCATCGTCATAGCCCCGGTCGATCCATCGAAAAATGCCTGAAAGAATATCCACGGCCGGAAGCTATCAACATCGCAAGCGCGTGCAAGCGACGGTCAGCGCGTCCCGAACAACACCGTCCCCACGCGCACATGCGTCGCGCCCAGCATCACCGCGGTCTCATAATCGCCGCTCATCCCCATCGACCGCAGCGGCAGGCCGCGGCGCTCGGCGAGTTCGTCGAGCAGGGCGAAGTAGGGCGCGGGCTCGACGTCGGCGGGCGGGATCGCCATCAGCCCGTCGATCTTGAGGCCCGCCGCGGCCGCTTCGGCAAGCAAGGCGGGCAGGTCGGCGACCGCGCAGCCGCCCTTTTGGTCCTCGTCGCCGATATTGACCTGCACGAACAGCTGCGGCTGCTTCCCCGCCTTCGCGCAGGCCTTGGCAAGCGCCTGCACCAGCGACGAACGGTCGACGGAGTGCACTGCGTCGAACAGCGCCACCGCTTCCTCGGCCTTGTTCGACTGGAGCCGGCCGATCAGGTGGAGCACGACATCGGGGGTTTCGGCGCGCAGTGCGGGCCATTTTGCCGCGGCCTCCTGCACGCGATTCTCACCGAAATGGCGCTGCCCCGCCGCGATCAGCGGGCGGATCGCCGCCGCTTCGTGCGTTTTCGACACCGCGATCAGCTCGATATCGGCCGATTTGCGTTGCGCGCGCTTGGCCGCCGCCGCGATATTCGCTCTTACTTCGGCCAGCCGGTTCGCCGCGTCGCTCATAGTCCGTTCCTCGAAGGGCGCGTTGCGTGCGCCCGCGACGCGCCTATAGAAAGGGCGATGGTCCGGCGCCACCCCCTGCCTCTCCGCTGGCTGGTCAGCGACGAACGCGCCGCGGCGGGCATGATCACGCTCGCTGCGATCCTGCCGCCGGGCAGCGGCATCGTGCTGCGCCACGACGCGCTGAAGCCAGGCGCGCGCTGGCGGCTGGCGCGCCGCCTCGCGCGGATGGCGCGCGGGCGAAAGCTGGTCCTGCTGCTTGCCGGAGCGCCCGCAATGGCGAAGCGCTGGGGCGCCGATGGCGTCCATCTGCGCCAGCCGATGGCGGGCCGTGCGAAGCAGGCGCATCGCCTCGGTCTGATCGTCACCATGCCGGTGCACGATGCGCGCGAGGCGCGCCGCGCCAGATGTGCGAAGGCCGATGGCGCCTTCATCTCGCCGCTGCATCGCACGCGCTCGCATCCCGGCGCGCCGCCGCTCGGACGCGCCGCATGGTTGCGGCTGGCGCGTCTGACCGGCGCAAAACCCGTCGCCCTTGGCGGCATGACTCCTGTGCACGCGCGTCGACTAAAGCGCGCGAGCGGACTCAATCCCGGATGGGCGGCGATCGATGCTTGGGATGAAAAAGCGGCGAAGCGCCAAGCGCGTCAGAAGCGGAACGCGGTGCCCACATAGACCGCCTGGCTGTCGCGGCGCGCGTCGGTCAGCGGCTGGACACGGTCGTCGGTGCGGTAGCGAACGCCCGCGGTGACGTCGAGATTCTTGGTCACACGGTAGCTGCTGACCACATCGACATTCTGGTCGTCGCCGGGCGCGGTGACGCGGTCGGTCGCGCCGGCGGGGTCGCTCGGCCGCGCGATGACGCGCGTCGCGAAGCGCGATTTTTTGGCGTCGGCCTGTTCGGGCGCCTTGGCGACCGGCAGGTTGCGCAAATCGGTGCCGCGCGGCAGCGCCGGGGTCACGAATTTCTCGAAGCCGACCGATGCGCCGAGGTCATAGGCGACCGGGGTGATCGCGATCGGAGCCTTGCGCGCCGTGCCGGTGAGCGCCGCGGCGAGGCTGTTCTCGTCGCGCGCGCGGATCACGACGGTGATCGCCCGATTCTTGCGGCTCTCGTCGGTGAGCGCGGGGGTGAAGCTGAAGCTGCGACGCTGTTCGGCCGACATCTTGGCATAACGCGCGATCAGGCGCGGATCGCCCGACGCCGGGGTGAACTGGCCGAGCAGCGTTTCGGACAGCGTCGTGTCGCGGATGCGGTCGGAATTGCTGGACATCGCTGCGAGCGCAGGCGGCAGCGCAACTGAAATCGCCGCTGCGGCGATCAGTCCTGCTTTCCAAATATGTCGCGGTTTCCGCGCCATCATTCTGCGACTCCGTCCCCAATCGATTCGAGAGATAGGCTTCCGTGGCGCATAATTCCAGTGATTCGCGACCGATTAATCTCGTGCATCCGGCTTTTCGCCGAAGTTGTTGCCTCAAGACCACAGTGGTGTCGCAAGCTGAGCCCAAGATGAACGGCCGAAAAGACGCGATTCCCGCGCTTGCCGGACGGCGGCAAGGGCGATAGAGACGCTGTCAAATTTGCAGCAGCGCGGCCTTTGCGGCGCTTATAAAGATAAGGTGTCCCGCATGTCCAAGCTTTCCATTCTTGCCTCGCGTTCGGCCACGCTGGCGCTGCTCGGCGTCGCGGCGCTCGGCCTTTCGGCCTGCGCCGGCAAGGACAAGCCGAAGGCCGACCTTGCCGCATCGCAGGTCACGACGATCGGCGTGAATTCCTATCTGTGGCGCGCCTCGCTCGACGCGCTGTCGTTCATGCCGCTGCTGCAGGCCGACAGCTCGGGCGGCGTGATCATCACCGACTGGTACGCCAACCCGGCGAACCCCGGCGAGCGGATGAAGGTCACCGTGTCGATCCTCGACCGCGACCTGCGCGCCGACGCGCTCCGCGTCGCGGCCTCGCGCCAGGTCGCGCAGGGCGGCACCTGGGTCGATGCGCCGGTGCAGGCGGCGACGGTACAGAAGCTCGAGGAAATCATCCTCACCCGCGCCCGCGACCTGCGCCGCAGCGCGATCGAGGGCTGATATCGAATTTCCGTGTTTCCCCGCGAAGGCGGGGATCCATCTCCGGTTGTTTCGGATTTGAACGGCAGGTGATGGGCCCCCGCCTTCGCGGGGGCGCACTATTTTGATCGATGGCATTTTGATAAACGGGGTAAGAACGAATGACCCGCGAAACGCGCTTTGGCGCTCTCGCCGCCGATGCCCGGTGGCAGGCCGCCTGGGACGCCGCCAACAGCTTCGCCACCACGGATAGCGGCGACGCCCAAGGTAAGGATCGGCCCAAGGCCTATATCCTCGAGATGTTTCCCTATCCCTCGGGGCGCATCCATATGGGCCATGTCCGCAACTATGCGATGGGCGACGTCCTCGCGCGCTTCAAGCGGATGACCGGCCACGACGTCCTCCACCCGATGGGCTGGGACGCCTTCGGCATGCCTGCGGAAAACGCCGCGATGGAAAAGGGCGTCCACCCCGGCGGCTGGACGCGCGACAATATCGCCGCGATGCGCGGCCAGCTGAAGCGGCTCGGCCTCGCGATCGATTGGAGCCGCGAACTCGCGACGTGCGAGCCCGACTATTACGGGCAGGAACAGGCGCTGTTCCTCGACCTTTTCGCCGCGGGGCTGGTCACGCGCAAGGAAAGCTACGTCAACTGGGATCCGGTCGACATGACCGTACTCGCGAACGAGCAGGTGATCGACGGTCGCGGCTGGCGCTCGGGCGCGCTCGTCGAAAAGAAGAAATTGTCGCAGTGGTTCCTGAAGATCACCGACTTCGCCGACGAGCTGCTCGAAGGCTTGGATAGCCTCGATAAATGGCCCGACAAGGTGCGGCTGATGCAGGAAAACTGGATCGGCAAGTCGCAGGGGCTGGAATTCAGCTTCAAACTCGCGGGCGGCGCGCCCGGCTTCGACGTCTTCACGACGCGCCCCGACACGCTCTATGGCGCCAGCTTCGCGGCGATCTCGCCCGACCATCCGCTCGCCGAACGTCTCGCCAAGGATTCGCCCGAGCTCGCCGCCTTCATCGCCGAATGCCGCCGCCAGGGCACGTCGGCCGAACAGCTGGAAACCGCCGAGAAGCTGGGGTTCGACACCGGCCTGGCGGTCGAGCATCCGCTCGACCCCGACTGGCATTTGCCGGTCTGGGTCGTGAACTATGTGCTGATGGATTATGGCACCGGCGCGATCTTCGGCTGCCCGGCGCACGACCAGCGCGACCTTGACTTCGCGCATAAATATGGCCTGCCCGTGCACCGCGTGATCGCCGACGGCGATAACACCGAACAGCATTTCACCGGCACCGAGGCTTACACCGGCCCCGGCAGACTGGTGAACAGCCATTTCCTCGACGGGATGACGATCGAGGAAGCCAAAGTCGCGATCATCGCGCGCGCCGAGCATGAAGGCTGGGGCAAGGGCACGACCGTATGGCGGCTGCGCGACTGGGGCGTTTCGCGCCAGCGCTATTGGGGCACCCCGATCCCCTTCATCCATTGCGATGCCTGCGGCCTGCTGCCGGTCCCGAAAAGCCAGCTGCCCGTCGTGCTGCCCGAGGACGCCGACTTTTCGGTCCCCGGCAACCCCTTGGACCGCCATCCGACGTGGAAGCATGTGGCATGCCCGTCGTGCGGCGGCGAAGCCGTGCGCGAGACCGACACGCTCGACACCTTCGTCGATTCGTCCTGGTATTTTCTGCGCTTCGCCTCGGCCCCCGCGGACAAGCCCTTCGATCCCGACGTCATCCGCCGCTGGCTGCCGGTCGACCAATATATCGGCGGTATCGAGCACGCGATCCTTCACCTGCTCTACGCGCGCTTCTGGACGCGCGCGCTGAACAAGCTCGGGATGATCGACATTCAGGAGCCCTTCGCCAGCCTGTTCACGCAGGGGATGGTCACGCACGAAACCTACAGCCGCGAACAGGGCGAGGGCCACGCCCCGCTCTTCTTCACCCCCGACGAGATCGTGCGCACCGCCGACGGCGCGACGCTCGAAGCCGATGGCGCGCCGGTCGATGTCGGCCGCGTGATCAAGATGTCGAAGTCGAAGAAGAATGTCGTCGATCCCGACGCCATCCTCGACCAATATGGCGCCGACGCGGTGCGCTGGTTCATGCTCTCCGACAGCCCGCCCGAGCGCGATCTGCCGTGGAGCGAGGCCGGCATCGAGGGCGCGTGGCGCTTCGTCCAGCGCCTGTGGCGCCTGTTCGGCGATACCGAGAATATGGGCGAGGGCGGTGAGGACAAGGGCCTTGCCCGCAAGCTCCACCAGACGATCGCGGGCGTCGCCGCCGATGTCGAATCGCTCGGTTTCAACAAGGCGGTGGCAAAGATCCACGCGCTCGCGAACGAGATCGAAAAGGCGAGGCCTTCCGACACTCGCGCCGAGGCATGCCGCACGCTGATCCTGCTCGTCGCCCCGATGATGCCGCACCTCGCCGAGGAAGCCTGGGCCGCGCTGCCGGACGGCCAGCGCCCGACCGCAATGGTCGCCGATGCGGCATGGCCCGCTGCCGATCCGGCGCTGCTCGTCGATGACGAGGTGACCATCGCGATCCAGATGGCGGGTAAGCTCCGTGACACGATGACGATCGCCAAGGGTCTCGACAGGCAGGCGACCGAAGCCGCCGCGCTCGCGCGCCCGCGCATCGTCGAACTGCTCGCCGGCGCAACGCCGAAGAAGGTGATCGTGGTCCCCGACCGTTTGGTGAATATCGTTCCCTGATGATGGCATTCGGGCGGAACCTTTTATGTCCGTTCGCGTCGAGCCCTTCGACTGCCGGAAGGCGCTCAGGATGAATCAAGGTCGAGACGCCGATCGTTCGTGTTTGCCTTCCAGGTGTCTCGACTCGCTCGACACGAACGGAATAAGGGTTAGTGGTGCTCAGGATGCGTAGCCTTTTTCTCTCCGCCCTCGTCGCCGCTTCGCTGGCCGTCGGCGGCTGCGGCCTTCGTCCGCTCTATGCGAACGGCAGCAAGGGCGCGGTGGCGCAGGTGCTCGCCGACGTCGACGTCGCGCCGATCGAAGGCCATTCGGGCTTTCTCGTCCGCAATGCGCTCCGCGACCGCTTGCAGGCGGCGCAGGGCGGCGCGGGCGCGGGCAATCGCCTCCGCCTCGACGTCCGGCTCGAGGATTCGATCACCGGCTTCGGCGTCCGCGCTGACGATGCGGTGACGCGCGAGCGCCGCACGCTGCGCGCGCGCTACCAGCTCGTCGATGGCGCGACCGGCGAAGTGCTGCTCGACGCGACGGCCTTCTCCGACGCCGGGATCGACGTCGTCGGCAGCGAATATGCGACGATCGCCGCCGAAAGCTCGGCGCTCGAACGCCTCGCCTCGGGCGTCGCCGACCAGATCGTCGCGCGCCTTGCGGTCTATGCGAACCGCGGCGGCGGCCGAACATCCGACGCGCTGCCGCCCGCGCCGGCCGGGCAATGAAAAGCGTCAAGCCGCACGACCTCGAACGCCAGACGCGCCTCGACCCTGCGGTTCGTTTCACCCTCCTGACCGGCCCCGACGAAGCGACGATGGAAGCCGTCGCGCACCATCTGATCGGCCTGGCGGGCAAGGACGCCGAGCGCCTCGACCTTTCCGGCTCGCAGCTCTCGCAGGATCCGTCGCTGCTTGCCGCCGAAGCCGCGTCGATGTCGCTCTTCTCGCCGTCCCGGGTGATCAAGGTCGAACTGTCGGGCAGCGGCGACGACAGCCTCGCCGCGGTCGAGGCGCTGCTCGCCGCCGACACCGCGATCAACCCGGTGATCGCGACCGGCGCATCGGTCACCGCCAAGTCGAAGCTGGTGAAGCTGGTCGAGGGCGCCGGAAATGCCGTCGCCGCCATCTGCTACCAGCCCGACCGCCGCGCGCTCGTCGGCATCGCGATGGGCGCCGCGCAGGAACAGGGCCTCCGGCTCGGCAATGCCGAGGCGCAGTTGCTCGTCGACCTCGTCTCGGGCGATCAGGCGCTGATGCGCCGCGAGATCGAGAAGATCGCGCTCTACCTCGACGCCGCCGCGGATCGCCAGCGCCAGGTGACCGCCGCGGACATCGCCGCGCTCGGCGCCGCGACGCATGAGGAGGATGTCAGCGAGTGCATCAACGTCGCGCTCGGCGGCAAGGTGCGCGAGCTGCCCGACATGCTGAGCACCGCCGCCGCGGTCGGGGTCGCCGAGATCCGCATCATCCGCGCGCTCGGCATCCGCGCGATGCAGCTCGCGCGGCTGCGCGCCGAGGTCGACGCGGGGGCGCATCCCGCGACGGTCGTCGCGGCCAAGAGCAGCGGCGTGTTCTGGAAGGAACGCGACGCGGTGACCGCGCAGCTCCACATCTGGGATTCGGTGCGCGTCGCGCGGCTGATGACGCGCCTCCTCGACTGCGAACGCGCGCTCAAGGCATCGGGCACCGCGGGCGCCGTGCTGTTCCGCAAGCTGATGACCGACATCGCGCACCAGGCGGCACGAGCGCGCTAGGATTTTTCACGCGAAGACGCGAAGACGCGAAGGCGCGAAGAAGATCGTGATCGGCCGACAGGCCGCTATTCGATCAACCCCGCGTCTGTTGCGATGTCAGAATGAAAGGCCCGCTTCGCGCCTTCGCGCGAACCGAAAAGAAAACCGCCCGCTCACCGAAGCGAGCGGGCGGTTTCTTTACCCCGTCTTACGCGATCAGAATTTGCCGCGCAGCGTCACGCCATAGGTCCGCGGTTCGGCGAGGAACTGCGAGAAGATCTGGCGGCCGCCCGGATATTGCGGGTCGGCGAAAGCGGTGCCGGTCGACGTGCCGCCTTCCTGGAACGGCGAGTTGAACGCCACCTGGGCATATTGCTTGTTGAAGATATTCTGCCCCCAGAATTCGATCCCCCATTTCTCGTCGGGGCCGCGGATGCCGATACGCGCGTTGAAGATCGCGTAGCCATCCTGCTCCTTCTGCGGGAAGAGGTCCGACCCAGTGTTGTAGTCGCTGGTCATGCGGCCATCGATGTAGACGAGGCCCGAAAGCCCGCCGCTGCCGATGTCCGGGGTCCAGGCGACGCTGCCGGTCGCGACCAGTTCGGGCGCGTTCGACAGATTGTTGCCGGGGAGCAGGCGGAGGGCCTGATCGAGCGGCGCGCCGTTGTTGTTGCCGACCAGGTTGCTGCGATATTTGGTGTTCGCATAGGTCAGGCCCGCGGTCATGCGGAAGTCGCGCGCCGGAACCAGCGACGCTTCGAGCTCGAAACCTTCCGAGCGCACGCCATAGCTCACGTCGTCCGCGGCGCAGGCGCCGGTCGTTGCCGCCGCCGCGTTGAAGTTCGGCGCCCCCGTGAACTTGCTCTGGTCGCGGTCGCCGCCGTTCAGGCTCGTGTCGCATCCATTGACGTTCTGGACCAGGAAGACCGTGCCGTTGAACGTGTTGAGCTGGAAGCTGGAGAAGTCCGACCGGAAGAAGGTCAGGCCGAGGCCGAACGGACCGGTCGAATATTTCGCGCCCAGTTCATAGCTGTGCACCGTTTCGGGGTCGAACTGCAGGTTGCCGACCAGCGACTGCGCGCCGCCGGGGGTCGCCGCGAACGGCAGGATCGGCGATTTCAGCGCCGAACGGTCGAGGTTGAAACCGCCCGCCTTGTACCCGCGCGAATAGCTCGCATAGACGAGCAGGTCGTCAATCGGCTTGTACGACAGGATCGCGGTGCCGGTGAACTCGTCCTCGCTGCGCTTGTCGTTGATCGAGACATTGTTGAGCTCGGCGGTCGAATTGCCCTGGCAGGCGAGACCGATCAGGCCGCCAGCCAATGCGCGCGCGGTGGCGTTGGTGCTCGACAGGTCGTCAAGGACCAGACCCTGCACCGTGGTGCAGACCGTGTTGTCGTTGGTGAAGGTCGCCGAGAATTTCTTCTTGTCGTTGGTGTACCGCAGGCCGAACGTAAAATCGAGCTTGTCGGTGATGTGGAAGATATTGTGCGTGAACAGCGCCCAGTTCTTGCCGTTCTGGCGATAGACGTCGTTGATGCTGCCGCGATCGCGGAGCCCGTCGAGCGCGGTGAAGGCCGCGACGATGTCCGGACCCGACGCACCGCTGGCGCCTGCGATCGTCGCCGGGCCGACCCCGGGCACGACGCAGAGCGGGTTGGTCGGCGAATAGAGACCGGCAAGGCCGCCGCCCGAGATGATGCGGCAGGTCGCAAAGCGGCCATATTGCGTCCCGAAGCGAAGGTTGTCGCGCACGCGCAGCTTTTCATTGGCGTAGAAGCCGCCGACCAGCCAGTCGAGCTTGCCGTCGAAGGCCTCGCCCTGCAGGCGGACTTCCTGCGTGAAGGTGTGGAACTGGCGGTACGCATCGTCGCTCGGCGCGCGATAGAGGATATCGACGGTGTTGTAATCGACGTCGCCCGCCTGGCCCGACCGATATTCGCGGTATGCGGTGATCGAGGTCAGCGTCGCGCCGCCGAAATCATAGTCGATCTGGCCCGAGAAGCCGTAATCCTTGGTCTCGCCGGCGAAGCTGCGGCCGGGGCTGACCGAGATATTGCGGCTGTAGCCCTGGTTGAACGCCGCGAGCGGCTGGCCGAGGTCGCGCAGCACGTTGATGATGTTGTTCGTCGTCGCGGTCGGCGCGACGCCGACGGTGCTCGGATTGTTGAGGTTGCCGATATAGGGATTGACCGTCGGGCCGACATAGATCGCGCCGCAGCATTCCTCGTCACGCGACGTGTAATCGGCGATCAGGCGGACCGACAGCGCGTCGGTCGGCTCGAACAAAAGCTGGCCGCGCAGGAAATAGCGGTCGCGGTTGTTGATGTCGCGGCCGTTGACCGTGTCGCGCAGGAAGCCGTCGCGCTTAACCCAGACGCCGTCGAGGCGTGCGGCGAGCGTTTCGCCGAGCGGGCCGGTGACGCTGCCGGCAAGGCGCCAGTAATCATAATTGCCATAGGTGACCTCACCGGTGGCGCCGAAATCGAACGCAGGCTTTTTCGAATAGATGCTGATCAGGCCCGCCGACGAGTTGCGGCCGCCGAGCGTACCCTGCGGCCCGCGCTGAACCTCGATGCGGTCGAGTTCGCCGAGTTCGTTGAGGCCGATGCCCGACCGCGAACGATAGACGCCGTCGATGAACACCGGGACCGAGCTTTCGAGGCCCGGGTTGTCGCCGACGGTGCCGATGCCGCGGATACGCGCCGAACCATTGGCTTCCGAGCCGGTCGAGGAGACGAGCAGCGACGGGGCGACCTGGTTGAGCTGGCGGATGTCGTTCGCGCCGCTGTTCTGCAGCGTTTCGGCGCTGACCGCCGAAATCGCGACGGGGACGTCGGACAACAGCTGCGAACGGCCCTGCGCGGTCACGACGATGGGAGCATCGCCGCTGTCGTCGGTGTCGGCCGTGCTATCCTGCGCGAAGGCGGGGACCGATACGGCGGCGATTGCGAGCGACACGCCGAGCGCGCTGGTGCGCAAAAGACGCGCAGCAAGAAGCGAAGATGATTTCATGGTGGGCACTCCTCTCAACATTTCATTATTTTTGTTGCCCGCCGAACATATCGAAATTGCTAGGCCGTTCCAGCCGGAGGCCACGCTTTTGCGGCGTTTTTCAAACGGTGAGGCTTTTTGGTCACAGGCGTGAAGGGGCGGCCGGCGGCCGCGGGCGGTCAACGCGCGGCGGCGATACGGCTTGCCGTAGCGTCATTCGCGCACGGAACCGACAGCAGGCGCCCGCGCGCGACGAGCATCGCGCGATAGCTTCCCGAAAAATTTCCTGCGATCACCGGGTCTTCACAGGCGAGGCCGCCGGTCAGGCTGCCGAAAGCGGGCAGGATCAGCCGCTGCCTGTCGCCCGCGAAGCAGGGGCGCGAAACCAGGCGTCCGCGCAGGTTCAGGCGCAGCTTGGGGTGGAAATGCCCCGACACTTCGGGCCGTGTTTCGGCGGCGAGGGTCTGATGGCGAAAGACGATGCCGTCGACGACCAGCTCGTCGGCGACCTCGCCGCCCCACGCGCCGCCGGTCAGACCGTCGTGATTGCCCGCGATCCAGACGAGTTTGGTCGCCGCAGCCTGCCCGTGCAGCCGCTCGGCGACCGCGGGAACGATCCGGCTTGCGGCGTCGCGGTCATGGAAACTGTCGCCCAGGCACCAGATCGCCCCCGCCCCCGTCGCAGTGACGAGCGCGGCGAGCCGGTCGAGCGTGTCGTGGCTGTCATAAGGCGGCAGCGGCTGGCCGTGCGCGGCGTACCAGCTCGCCTTCTCGAGATGCAGGTCGGCGACGATCAGCGCGCCGTGCCGCGGCCAGAACAGCGCGCGGTCGGCCAGCATCTGGAACTGCTGGCCCGCAAAGGCGAAGGTCGCGGCGGCGGTCATGGCGCCGCTATGGCAAGCCGCTTCGCGCCGGGCAAGCGCCCTAGACGCCGCGGTCTACATAGTTTGCGGCGAAGCGCAGCTTGGTGTCGCGGCTGGCGCCGTCGGGCAGGTCGAAGACGACGCGCTTGTTCGGGAAATCGATCTCGACGCGGTCGAACAGCGCCAGGCTGTCCATGCCGAGCAACAGCGCCGGCCGGTCGTTGAGGCCCAGCGCGCGGAACGCCTGGCTGTCGGCGAAGCTGACCGGCAGATCGTTCACGTCCATGCCGTTGATCACGATGCGCTTGATGGCGGTGCGCGTCGCGGAAACCGTCTCGCCGGTCACCGCGCCCAGCGTCGTCGCGACGAAGGGCAGCCGGTTCGCGCGCCGGTCGGCGACGAGCTTCTGCAGCGCAAGGTTGCCGACGCTCGTCTGCGCCCCCGTATCGACGATCACGTCGATGCGCTTGCCGTTCAGCCGGGCGTCGGACAGGATCAGCCGCCCCGCCGAATTGCGCGCGGTAACGACGATCGCATCGTCGTCCTTGATCAGCGACGGTGCACGGCGGCGGGTTTCGAGCACCTGCATGCTTTCCTTGCGGAAATCGATGAGGATGCGGCGCTGTTCGAGCATGTCGACCCCGATCAGCCCGGCGGCGCCGATATGCCGGCCGAAAAAGGCCGGGGCGTCGACCCCGGCGAGGTGCAGGTTCGACATCTGCAGCGCGGCGATACGGTAACTCGGCACCGTGGTCGAACTGCCGATCGTCGCCAGCCGCAGCTTCGCGCCCTCGACGAGTCCCAGTCGCTCGGCGAGCTCGCGCGCGATGACGGTGCGCTCGGCGCCGGTATCGACCAGGAAGGAATAGGGCCCCTTGCCGCCGATCATCACCTGCACCGACATCCGCCGCGTCGCATCGAGATCGAAGGGCTGGATGAAGGGAACGACGGTGACGGGCGGCAGCACGGTTTCGGCGGGCGGCGTTGCCGGCGCCGCAGTGCCGGGCGCTGAGGCTGGCGCGGGCGGTTGCGACGCGCCGGTCGGCAGCGGCGCCGCCAGCAGCAGGGCCGTTGGGACGAACCGCTTCCATGCATGGGGCATCACAGGCATCCTCTTTCCGTATATATTTTGCCGCAATACTACGCCTCATGCGCAGTCGCAGCAAGCGAAACGCCGGTCACGCGCGATCCCGCTAATCGGGACGCATCGCTTCCTCGGCCAGCGTATCGGCGAGCTCGCCGAGCAGCGCGTCGTCGAGGTCCGACGCCGCGACATTCTCGCGCCCGATCAGCACCAGCGCGGGGATTGCGAGCGGGCTGACGCGCTCCAGCTGCTTGTGCAGCATCGTTCCCGCCGCGCGGTCGAGCAGGTCGCCGAGCCGCGCGACGTCGGTCAGCCGCTCGCGCGCATCGGCCCAGGCGGCTTCGAGCAGCAGATGATCGGGCTCATATTTCCTGAGGACGTCGAAGATCAGGTCGGTCGAAAAGGTCACCTGCTTGCCGGTCTTGCGCTTGCCAGGATGCTGGCGCTCGATCAGCCCGCCGATCACCGCGACCTCGCGAAATGCGCGCTTCAGCAAATGCGAGCTTTCGACCCATTCGACGAACTCTTCGGACAATATCTCCGCATCGAACAGATTTTCGGGATGCAGGACCGGGCGCAGCGACCAGATCGCCAGCGCATAGTCCGACGCGACGAAGCCCAGCGGCTGCAACCCCGCGCGCTCCATCCGCTTGGTGATCAGCATGCCGAGCGACTGGTGCGCGTTCCACCCCTCGAAGGGGTAACAGATCATGTAGTGATGCCCCTCGTGCGGGAAGGTCTCGACCAGCAACTCGCCGGGGCGCGGCAGCACCGATCGCAGCGCCTGCATCTCCAGCCAGAAGCGCACATCCTCGGGAAAGCGCTGCCAGCTCGTCGGATCGGCCAGGAAGCCGCGCACCCGGTCGGCGAGCCGCGTCGACAGCGCCATGCGCGCGCCGACATAGGAGGGGATGCGCGCGGGCTTGGTCGTCGCGCGGACGATCAGGTCGGTGTCGCGGATGCTTTCGACCTCGAGGCTCAAACCCGCGAAGGCGAAGGTGTCGCCGGTGACGAGCGTGCTCGCGAAATATTCCTCGACGCTGCCTAGGCGCCGCCCGTTCTTGAAGCGCACGTCGAGCGTCGGCGCATCGACGATGATCCCCGCGTTCAGCCGGTGCTGCGCGGCGAGCCGCGGATGCGCGATCCGCCAGCCGCCCTGCCCGTCGGGCGCGAGGCGGCGAAAGCGGTCGTAGCTTTTGAGCGCATAGCCGCCGTCGCGCACGAAGCCGAGCAGGCGCGCGAAGGTTTCGGCATCGACCCACTGGTAGGGTGCGGCGCTGCGAATCTCGGCGAGCAGCGCCTCTTCCTGAAACGGCGCGGCGCAGGCGAGCGCCATCACATGCTGCGCGAGCACGTCGAGCGCGCCGGGGCGGAAGCGGTCGGCGTCGCGCTCGCCCGCCTCGACCGCGTCCAAGGCCGCGCGCGCCTCCAGATATTCGAAGCGGTTTCCGGGCACGATCAGCGCCTTGCTCGGTTCGTCGAGCCGGTGGTTCGCGCGTCCGATCCGCTGGAGCAACCGCGACGATCCCTTGGGCGCCCCCATCTGGATCACGCAATCGACGTCGCCCCAATCGAGCCCGAGGTCGAGGCTGGAGGTCGCGACGAGCGCGCGCAGCCGCCCCTCGGCCATCGCCTGCTCGGCGCGCTGGCGCGCCTCGCGGTCGAGGCTGCCGTGATGGATGGCGATCGGCAAGCTGAGGTCGTTGACCTTCCACAGCTCCTGAAAGATCAGCTCGGCGAGCCCGCGCGTGTTGCAGAAGATGATCGTCGTGCGGTTCGCCGCGACCACTTCCATCACCTGATGCACCGCCCAGCGCCCCGAATGCCCCGCCCATGGCACCGCGCCCGCGGGCAGCAATATGTCGATGTCGGGATCGGCGCCCGCCTCGCCCTCGACCAGCGTCACGCGGCCGGCATCGGCATCGGGCGCCAACCAACCGCGATACTGGTCGGGATCGGCGATCGTCGCCGACAGCCCAACGCGGCGCAAGTTCGGGGCGATATGCTGGAGCCGCGCCAGCGCCAGGCTCAGCAGGTCGCCGCGCTTGCCGGGCGCAAAGGCGTGGATCTCGTCGATCACCACGGTCTTCAAATCGGCGAACATCGTGAAGCTGTCGGCATAGGACAGCAGCAGCGACAGCGATTCAGGCGTCGTCAGCAGGATGGTCGGCGGCCGGCTCCGCTGGCGCGCCTTCTTGTCCGAACTGGTGTCGCCGCTGCGGCTCTCGACGCTGATGTCGAGCCCCATCTCGGCGATCGGCCCCAGCAGATTGCGCTCGACGTCGGCGGCGAGCGCCTTCAGCGGTGACACATAGAGCGTGTGCAGCCGGTCGGAAGGATGCTCGGCCAGATCGACGAGGCTCGGCAGGAATCCCGACAGCGTCTTGCCCGCCCCCGTCGCGGCGACCAGCAAGGCGCTCTCGCCGCGCCGCCCGGCTGCAAGCATATCGGCCTGATGCCGCCTGAGCCGCCACCCGCGCGCAGCGAACCAGTCGGTAAAAGGGGCGGGGAGGGACATAGGTTGACCGTGGGGCGGGACAGGAATGGGTGCAATGCTTTCTTGATGGTGGGGTAACGACCGGACCACGAGGTTCATATCATCGTCATCCTGAACTTGTTTCAGGATCCATGGCTCGCCGTTTCCTTCGGCACTGCGCCAAATTCGAGCGCAGACCATGGATGCTGAAACAAGTTCAGCATGACGAGAATTGATGGGCAACTCTCCACCCCAAAGCCGCCGTCCCTAAATCTGCGTGCTCACCCTCTTCAGCAACCCGCGCCAATGCTCGCCAAGCCGCCGTTGGAACAGCATCAGGTCGAAGCCGTGACGCGCGACATGCTTCTGCGGGATCGCATCCCAGCCGCGATGCTCTACCGTCACGCGCGTTTCAGCGCCGACCGTCTCGAAGCGCACATCGACCTCGGTCGCCTGATCCGCAGCAAAGCTCGGGACGCGCCAGCCGAACGCCAGCCGTTCGCCGGGCAGCCAGTGGCGCACCGGTCCGATCTCCCATTCTTCGCCGTCGGCGAAGCGCGTGACGAGGCGGCCGTCGGGGCCCGCCGGGTCGAAGCGCAGCACCCCGTCGCCCTTCGATGTGATTGGGAACAGCGGATGGCTCGTCCACCAGCGGCCGATCCCGTCGGTGAAGGCTGTAAAGGCCACCTCGGGCGTCGCCGCGACGCGCAGCGCGACGATGACGGCGGCGGTCATTCGCTCCCCTCGACATGGCGTTTGAACGCGCCAAGCTGGTGCGACCACAGCGCCTCGGTCTCGGCGAGCCAACGCTTGAGCTCGTCGGTCGCGCCGTCTTTCAGCGAATAGATGCGGACGCGCGCGTCGAAATCGGGATGCCCATCCTCGACCAGCCCGCCTTCCTTCAGCGCGCGCAAATGCCGGCTCATCGCGGGGGGCGCGAGTCCGAGTTCGCCGGCCAGCTCGCCCGCGCTGCGCGGCCGCTGCCCCAGCAGCTCGACCGCGCGGCGCCGCTTGGGGTCGGCAATCGCCGCCAGCATCCGGTCGATCGCGGCGCTCAATCGTCGAGCCGCGTCTTCGTCGTGAAACCGCCCTCGGCGTCCCATTCGTCCGAGGTCTTGTCCGCGACCGTCACGCCAAAGGTCCAGATATGCCCCTCGGGATCCTTGGCGCGATAGGTGCGGTCGCCATAGAATTGCGTCTCGGGCTCGGCGATGATGGCGGCGCCCGCCGCGCGCGCCCGCTCGCAATGCGCGTCGATATCCTCGCCCGCGCCCAGTTGGACATGCACCGTCTGCGTGTTCTTGCCGCCGAGGTTCGCGGGGCTGCGATGGTCGTCGGACCATTCGTTGCCGATCATGATCGTCGAGGCGCCATATTCCATCTCGCTGTGCGCGAGGTTGCCGGCCTCATCGAGCAGCACGAAGACCGGTTCGAACCCGAACGCCTCCTCCAGCCAGCGGAACGCCGCCTTGCTGTCCTTATAGCAGAGGGCGCTCGAAAGCCCCTTCGATCGCGGATGGTCGGCCATGTCTCGTCTCCCGAGTCGGTCATTTAATTTCATATTTATAGAATATTTTCTCGAAAATGAAAATACATGCAATCGCGAATGAAGTTGCTAGGAAAAGCCATGACCGATCTCGCCCGCTGCGTCGCCGAAGCCTATGACGTCGCCCTGCCGCACCGCGGCCAGGGCAAGGTCGCCGACTATATCCCGGCGCTCGCCAAGGTCGATCCGAACCGGTTCGGCTTCGCGCTCGCGCTTCCCGACGGCACCCTCCACACCGCGGGCGACGCCGACATCCCCTTCTCGATCCAGTCGGTGTCGAAGGTCTTCACGCTGGCGCTCGCGCTTCGCCGCGTCGGCAGCGCGCTTTGGGACAGCGTCGGGCGCGAGCCGTCGGGCAGCGCGTTCAACTCGATCGTCCAGCTCGAAAGCGAAGCCGGAATCCCGCGCAATCCGCTGATCAACGCCGGCGCGATCGCGACCACCGACCGGCTGATCGACGGCCGCGACGGCGACGCGACCGTCGAGGAAATCCTGCAATTCCTGCGCGCCCGCGCCGGCGACGCGAGCATTGCGATCGACGGGGAGGTCGCGTCCTCCGAATCGCAGACCGGGGCGCGCAACCGCAGCCTCGGCTATTTCATGCAGGCGTTCGACAATCTCCGCCATCCGGTCGAAGATGCGGTGGGCGTCTATTTCCGCCAGTGCGCGATCGCCATGAGCTGCCGCCAGCTTGCGAAGGCGGGGCTTTTCCTCGCGATGGAGGGCCGCGATCCGCTGACCGGCGAGCAGATCATCGAGCCGCATCGCGCGCGGCGCATCAACGCGATCATGATGCTCTGCGGCCACTATGACAATTCGGGTGAGTTCGCCTTCCGCGTCGGTCTGCCGGGCAAGAGCGGCGTCGGGGGCGGCATCCTGTGCATCGCGCCCGGACAGGGGTCGATCGCGGTCTGGTCGCCGGGGCTCAACGAGGCGGGGACGTCCTTGGTCGGCGCGATCGCGCTCGAACATTTCGCTTATGCGGCCGGCTGGTCGGTGTTCGATTCCAGCGTCGGCTGACTCTCAATCGTCGTTCAGCAGCGCCAGCTTCACGCGCGCGGTGCCGCTGCGGTGCATGCCGATCTCGCGCGCGGCGGCTTGGCTGATGTCGATCACGCGGCCGCGCGAAAAGGGACCGCGGTCGTTGATGCGGATGACGACGCTGTCGCCGTTCGACACGTTGGTGACGCGCACCATGCTGCCGAAGGGCAGCGTGCGGTGGGCGCCGGTCATCTGACCGGGGTCGAAGCGTTCGCCGCTCGCGGTGCGGTTGCCGGCGAGTTCGTTGCCGTAATAGCTCGCCATTCCGCCGTCGATTTCGGTGACATCCGGGGCCTCGATCGCCACGTCGTCGGTGGTGTCCAAATCCTGCGCGGCGGCCGAAACCGTCAGCAGCATCGGCATCAACAGGGCTGAAAAGACCCGCATGACATCTTCCCCCTTTTTGGTGGAGCGCCAAAAGCAGCGGCGGCCTGTCCTGACAAGCCGCCGCGCGTTGGATCGAACCGAATTTACGTCGGGATGGTGTCAAACGTCGAGGTTGGCGACGCTCAGCGCATTGGTTTGGATGAAATCGCGCCGCGGCTCGACCTCATCGCCCATCAGTTGCTCGAAGATGCCGTCGGCGACGTCGGCCTGCTCGGTGCGCACGCGCAGCAGCGAGCGATGGGCCGGGTCGAGTGTGGTTTCCCACAGCTGCTCGGCGTTCATCTCGCCAAGGCCTTTGTAGCGGCTGATCGCCAGGCCCTTGCGGCTGTGCGCGAAAATCGCGTCGAGCAGTTCGGACGGGCGGGTGACCGGGTTCGCCTTGGCGCTGGCCGCGGCGGGGACATCCTCCTCCTCGCCGTCGGCCGGCTCGACCTCGACCGCCGCGGCGCCGCTGGCCTTCACGAGGCGGCCCGGACGCGCATAGGTTTCGGCTTGCTCGCCGGCGAGCTTGTGCAGGCGGCGCGCTTCCTGGCTCTGCAGGAAGGCGGCGTCGACCGCGTGCAGGTCGCTGACCCCGCGCCAGCGGCGTTCGAGCGTATAGCCGCCGCCCTCGACCGCCTCGACGGTCCAGACGGCTTCGCCGCCGCCGGTCAGCGCGCGCTCGGCGGCGTTGAGCCAGTTCGCGGCGGTCGCGGCGGCGCTGTGACGCCCCGCGGTGTCGAGGTTCGGGTCGAGTGCGCCGGCAAAGGCGAGCGCCTCGACCAGCCCATGGTTCAGGCTGCGCGGCACATAGCGCATCAGCGCGCGCAGGCGCCGGCCATGCTCGATCAGATCGCGCAGGTCGTTGCCCGACCGCGCCCCGCCCGGGGTTTCGAGCAGCAGCGCGTCGATACCGGCATCGACGAGATAGTTTTCAAGCGCGGTGTCGTCCTTGAGGTAGACCTCGCTCCGCCCCTTCGCGACTTTGTAGAGCGGCGGCTGGGCGATGTAGAGATGGCCGTTCTCGATGATCTCGGGCATCTGGCGATAGAAGAAGGTGAGCAGAAGCGTGCGGATATGCGCGCCGTCGACGTCGGCGTCGGTCATGATCACGATCTTGTGATAGCGCAATTTCTCGATGTTGAATTCGTCGCGGATGCCCGTGCCGAGCGCCTGGATCAGCGTGCCGACTTCCTTCGACGAGATGATGCGGTCGAAGCGCGCGCGCTCGACGTTCAAAATCTTGCCCTTCAGCGGCAGGATCGCCTGCACATGGCGGTCGCGGCCCTGCTTCGCCGATCCGCCTGCCGAATCGCCCTCGACCAGAAAGAGTTCGCACTTGCTGGGGTCGCGTTCCTGACAGTCGGCGAGCTTGCCCGGCAGGCTCGCAATGTCCATCGCGCCCTTGCGCCGCGTCAGCTCGCGCGCCTTCTTCGCCGCCTCGCGCGCCGCGGCGGCGTCGATCACCTTCTGGATCACCGCCTTGGCGTAGGCCGGATTTTCCTCGAGCCATTCGGTCATCCGGTCGGCCATCAGGCTTTCGAGCGGCTGGCGAACTTCGCTACTGACCAGCTTGTCCTTGGTCTGGCTGCTGAACTTCGGATCGGGCAGCTTGACCGAGACGATCGCGGTCAGCCCCTCGCGCATGTCGTCGCCGGTCAGCGAGACCTTCTCTTTCTTGAGGATGCCCGACTTGTCGCCATAGCCGTTGATCGTGCGGGTCAGCGCGGCGCGGAACGCCGCGAGGTGCGTGCCGCCGTCGCGCTGCGGGATGTTGTTGGTGAAACACAGCACATTTTCATAATAGCTGTCGTTCCATTCGAGGGCGACGTCGATGCCGATGCCGTCGCGCTCGCTGCTGATCGCGATCGGATCGGGCAGCAGTGCGGTCTTGTTGCGGTCGAGATATTTGACGAACGCCGCGATGCCGCCTTCATAGAACAGGTCATGGCTGACATGCTCGGCGTGGCGCGCATCGACCAGCTTGATCCGCACCCCCGAATTGAGGAACGCCAGCTCGCGGTAGCGATGCTCGAGCTTTTCGAAATCGAACTCGAGGACATTCTTGAACGTCTCGGTCGAGGCCATGAAGGTCACGCGCGTGCCCTTCTTGCCCGCCGGCGCGGGACCGGTGACCTTCAGCGGGGCGACCGAATCGCCATGCTCGAAGCGCATCCAATGTTCCTGGCCGTCGCGCCAGATCGTGAGCTCCAGCCATTCGGACAGCGCGTTGACGACGCTGACCCCGACGCCGTGCAGCCCGCCCGACACCTTGTAGGCGTTGTCGTCGCTGGTGTTCTCGAACTTCCCGCCGGCGTGGAGCTGGGTCATGATGACTTCCGCCGCCGAAATGCCTTCCTCGGCGTGGATGCCGGTCGGGATGCCGCGGCCATTGTCCTCGACGCTGACCGACCCGTCGCTGTTCAGCGTGATCAGGACCAGGTCGCAGTGGCCCGCCAGCGCTTCGTCGATCGCATTGTCCGAAACCTCGAACACCATATGGTGCAGCCCCGACCCGTCGTCGGTGTCGCCGATATACATGCCGGGACGCTTGCGCACCGCATCGAGGCCCTTCAGGACCTTGATCGAATCGGCGCCATAGGCGTTGGTGTTGGGCTGTTTGGAGGCGCTCTCGGGCGCGCCGGTTTCGGGCGTATCTGTCATATCGAGTATATAGGGTCGAGGGGCGCAAAACCCAAGCGAAAATGCGCCTCTCCGCCGATTCGGATGGCCCGTTGCGCCGCAGCGGCGCGGCGGCTAGTTTCGGAGCCATGAAACACAGTCTCCCGCTCGTCCTCGCCCTCTCGCTCGCCGCCTGCAGCCAGCCCGCACCGCCCGCCGATAATGCGCCCGCACTCGGCGGCGACCCGATCGCGGCGCGCGCGGTCATGATCGGCACCGAGGGGCCGAGCCTGCCCGCCTGTTCCAGCATCAGCCGCGTCAAGGACGGCGGCACCGACGTCTATTGGGCGCCCGGCGAAACGCGGGCGGTCAAGGCGAAGCTCGCGGGCGGCGCGAAGGTGTCGCTCTGCGAAGCGGCCGATAACGACGCGTGGTTCGGCGTCGTCTTCGCCGCGCCGGGAACCGATCAGGACATGTGCGGCGTCGGCAAATCGGTGCCGAACGCGCGCGAATATCAGGGTCCGTGCCGCTGGGGCTGGATCAAGGGCGGCACGGTCCGGCTGGGGGCTTAAAGCCACAAAAGCCCCGCATTTACGCATGCGATTTGTGTCCTTTGTGGTCTTAAGGCGACAAAAGATACGGACGTGCGCGTCGAAACTGTCTCCTTTGTCGCTTTAGGCCGGCTGCCGCGGGCTGGCGACGATCGACGATTTGAAAGAGCCATGGGCGAAAGCTGACACAGCGGAATAATGTAGGAAAGGGGGATTTTCCCTCTTGAGGGAATGGCTGTAATCGAGGGGACTATTGCCACATTCGTAGCATCGTCATCCTGAACTTGTTTCAGGATCCATGGCCAGCGGTTTCCTTCGGCGCTGCGCCAAATGCGAGCGCAGGCCATGGATGCTGAAACAAGTTCAGCATGACGAGAATTGAGGGGGAAGTCCCACCCCAAAGCCACTTTCGAAAACTACCCCCTACAATCCTCGATCACGCGCCCGATCTCGGACTGCACCGGCAGGGTCAGCGCGCCGCCGCCCGGCGCTTCGAGCGCGAAGCGGCCGCGGCTGAAGGCGATGCGGTCGAGGCGGATGTCGCCGGCCGGCACGCTCGCCGCGCCGCCGTCGAAGCGGATCTGGTCGGTCCCGGCGCTGGTGCGCAGCGCGACATTGCCGTCGAGGGCGGAGGTGAGCCGGATGCCGCCGCCGCTGCACGTCATGGTCAGCAGCGGGCCCGGGTTGCCGGCCTGAACGAAGCTCGCGCTGCGGCTGCCCGCGTCATAGCGCCACGCGCCCGGATCGACCGCGCGCTTCTCCCACGATCCCGCCGCCGCCGGCGCGGGGGCCGGAACGGGACTGGGGGTCGGGGCC
>NZ_LNRZ01000011.1 GCF_001468265.1 Sphingopyxis sp. H050
ATGGCGGGACGTTCGAGCAGCTCCAGTCGGCGACCGAGCGCCTCCAGATCGTGGTGCCGCTCGTTCTGCTGCTGATCTTCGGCCTCTTGTTCATGCTGTTCGGGTCGGTTCGCGATGCGGCCATCGTCTTCTCGGGCGTGCCGCTGGCGCTGACGGGCGGGGTCGCGGCGCTGGCGCTGCGCGACATTCCGCTCTCCATCTCGGCGGGCGTCGGGTTCATCGCACTCTCCGGGGTCGCGGTGCTCAACGGCGTGGTGATGCTATCCTTCATCAAGGATCTTCGCGAACGCGGAAAGGCGCTCGTCGATGCAATCCGCGAGGGCGCGCTGACCCGCCTCAGGCCGGTGATGATGACCGCGCTGGTTGCGTCGCTCGGCTTCGTACCGATGGCGCTCAATGTCGGGGCAGGATCCGAGGTGCAACGGCCGCTGGCGACCGTGGTCATCGGCGGGATCATCTCATCGACGATCCTGACGCTGCTCGTCCTGCCCGCGCTGTACCTCATGGTCCACAGTCGCAGCGCGAAGATCGAAGAAGAGGAAGTCGCCGGGCCGCGGCGTGAGCCCGGCCTTGCGACCTGAAGCCAGGCCCTCACGGTTTGCTGCAGCGCTTGGGCGCAAGCGGCCGGCCGCGAACAGGGGCGGAACCCTGAGGGGTTCCGCCTCCTTTTAGGGATGCTTGGTATGAGGAGCGTGAAATGATAGACAAGACAGGCAGCACCGACCGCGAAAAGCAGACCCTCCAGATCGTTCTTTTCCTGAACGCGGCGATCGCCATCGCCTTTCTCATAACCGGCGCGCTGGGAGATTCGAGCGCCCTCATCGCGAATGGCCTCGACAATTTATCGGACGCGGCGGTCTATGCCCTGAGCCTTGTCGCACTAAGCCATGGCATCAAATGGAAGACCCGCGCGGCTACAGCGTCGGGCGTTATGCTATTGATCTTCGCGGCCGGCGTCCTGTTCGATGTCGGGCGGCGCTACTTTCAGGGTAGCGAACCGATCGGCGCTACGATGATGATCATGTCGGCGGTCGCGGCGGTGGTGAACTATGCCTGCCTGAAGCTGCTTCAGCGCATTCAGAATCCCGACGTCAACCTTCGTGCGGCAACGACCTTCAGCTTCAACGACTTCGTTTCGAACGGCGGCATCCTGATCGCCGGCGTCCTCGTCTGGTGGCTCGGCACGAACTGGCCCGACTTGCTCGTCGGGTTCGCCACTGCGCTGATTGCCATCAAGGGCGGCATCGAAATTCTGCGCGATGCCCGAAAGGAGACTCGCGGCGCCGCAAGCGACGACCCCTGAATTTGAGAAATAACAAGGTGAAGACCGAATGATGAGTGCGAGGAAACCACCGCTAGACCGCGGACGGCAGCGTCGCCTCGATCGCCTCAATCACCCGGCAATCGGCTATGCGGCCGCCCTCACAGAGCTGGACGATCCGGGCGAGTTCTGCGCGAAGGCGCACCATGCGTTCCAGACGCTCGTCGACGTCGAGCAAATGTCGCGCCGCCAGAGCGCGAACCTCGGCGCAGTCCTGCTCGGGTCCTGCCGCGAGGGCTTTCAGTGAACGAATTTCGTCGATCGAAAATCCCAGCCCCCTCGCACTCCGGATAAACGCCAGGCGCCTGACATCCTCGGGACCATAGCTGCGACGTCCGGAGGCGGTGCGCGCCGCCGGTGGTAGAAGCCCGATGTCCTCGTAGAAGCGGATTGTATTGACCTTCGTACCCGTCCGGCTCGCCAGCGCTCCGATGGGAAGTCCTACCTCACGGCCCATATGCACCTCAGAAATGCCTTGCTTCTACAGCTACTGGAGAATGTAGGACAATGCGATGAGCGAAAGCAACGACAGTAACTGTGGCTGTACGGGCGATACCGTGCGTGCCGAGCGTGATCCCGCCTATCGACGGGCGCTCTGGATCGTGGTGATACTCAACCTCGGTTTCGGTGTGTGCGAAATCATCGGCGGCTTCATCGCCAACAGTCAGGCCCTCAAAGCGGATTCGCTCGACTTCATCGGCGACGGTTCGATCACTTTGGTGGGATTACTGGCGCTGGGATGGTCTGCTGCAAGCCGTGCACGGATCGCGCTAACCCAGGGACTGTTCCTCGGTGCGCTCGGGCTGGGAGTGATTGCCTTTGCCGTGGCGCGGGCCTTAAATGCCGAGCCACCCGAAGCCGAACTCATGGGCGTCATCGGCATAGTCGCCTTGGCCGTGAACGTGACCGCGGCGCTGGTTCTCTCGCGATTTCGGGACGGCGATGCCAATGTGCGGGCCATCTGGCTGTTCAGCCGAAACGATGCGATCGCGAATATCGCCGTCATCGTCGCGGCCATATTGGTCGGCTGGACGGGCAGCGCCTGGCCCGATCTTCTGGTGGCGGGCGTCATCGCCCTTCTCTTCCTGCATTCGGCCACGGAGATCGTGCGCAATGCACGCGCCGAGCTGCGCCCTTCGCAGGCATAGCAAAATGAGGGCATATTCCACGCTTCGGCGCGCTGCGGCAATCTTGCTTGCCATGCTGGTGCTGCTTCCGGCCGTGGCACGCGCCGACACGACGTCGGTGCAGACTACCTGGCGCCTGCTCGATTATGTCGCGGTGGACTATGGCGGTGCGGTACATGACGGCCGGGTCATCAGCCAGGCAGAATATGCCGAAATGCTCGAGTTCACCGATTCGGCCGCCGCGAATATTGCAGCGCTGCCACCCAAAGGCGCACGTGCGCAATTGGTGGCTGACGCGAAGCGGCTGAAGGCAGCCGTTGTCGCCAAGGAAAGCCCACGAGAAGTCGCACGGCAGGCCCGTTCGGTCGCAGCGGCGTTGCTCAACGCCTATCCGGTGCCACTTGCGCCGGCGCGCAGCCCAGATCTTGCGAGGGGCGCTACTCTCTATGGGCAGAATTGCGCATCGTGCCACGGCATGTCGGGCGATGGCCGCGGCCCCGATGCAGCCAGGCTCGATCCACCGCCGATCGCCTTTTCCGATGCTGCGCGCGCTCGCGAACGCAGCGTCTTCGGGCTTTACCAAGTGATCGAGCAAGGCCTCGACGGCACGGCAATGCAAAGTTTCGCCGACCTTCCTGCCGCCGATCGCTGGGCTCTCGCCTTCTACAGCGGCCGCTTCGCTTTCCGTGATACGACGCAGGGCGAGCGGATCTGGCAATCCGACGCTGGTGTGCGCCGCCTGGTGCCTGACATGCCTACGCTGACGGCAATGACGCCGGCGGCGCTCGGTGCGAAGATCGGACAACCGGAGGCCGACGCCGTGATGGCCTATCTCAGGGCTAATCCGCAGGCCGTCACGGGGTCGGGGGCTGGGTCGCTGGCGCTGGCGCGGGAACGGCTCGAGCAGAGCTTCGCTGCATATGCTGCGGGGAAGAGGCAGCAAGCCGGAGAACTTGCGTTGTCCGCTTATCTCGACGGGTTCGAACCCCTGGAACCGCTCCTCGCGTCGCGTGATGGCGCCCTGATGGCGCGGATCGAGACGGCGATGGGGGCAGTGCGCGCGGCCATCCAGAAGGGCGCGCCCGTCGCCGAGGTACGCCACGAGATTTCGGCGCTCGACACGCTCTTCACCGATGCCGAGCAGGTGCTCGCCCCCGAACAGGCGAGCAGCACGTCGGCCTTTGTCGGCGCCCTGACGATCTTGCTGCGTGAGGGCCTGGAGGCACTCCTCGTCGTCATCGCGATCGTCGCCTTCCTGCGAAAGGCCGAGCGCCCGGAGGCGCTGCGTTATGTGCATGCCGGCTGGGTTGCGGCCCTTGCCGCAGGGGGCCTGACTTGGGCGCTCGCGACCTATGCCATCGGAGTCAGCGGGGCGAGCCGCGAATTGACCGAGGGCTTCGGATCCTTGCTCGCGGCTGTCATTCTCCTGTCGGTCGGCATCTGGATGCACGGAAAGTCTCAGGCCGACCAATGGCAGCGCTATATTCACGCAAAGCTGAGCGCGGCGCTCTCGAAACGCTCGTCCTGGTTCCTGTTCGGGCTCGCCTTCCTGGCCGTCTATCGCGAGGTGTTCGAGACCATCCTGTTTTATGCGGCGCTGGCATCGCAGGGCAGTGGCGGGGCTGTCTTCGGCGGCTTCGTGACCGGCCTTGTCCTGCTGGCCGTCATCGCCTGGGCGATGCTCCGCTACAGTCAGCGGCTGCCAATCGGCAAATTCTTTTCGTATAGCTCTGCCCTCATGGCGGTGCTCGCCGCCGTACTGGCGGGCAAGGGAACGGCGGCGCTGCAGGAGGCAGGCATGCTCTCGGTAACGCCCGTGAGCGGCTGGCCTCGAGTAACGCTCCTGGGTATCTATCCGACGCTGCAGGTCATCCTCATGCAAGCCGCCGCGCTGGTCATCATAATCCTTGGCTTCTGGTATAATCGCCGGGCCATCGAAGCCGGGCGGCCTGCCAAAGCCGGCAATCAGTCTGCGTAGAATTGCGACACCCGACCGGTTGCCAACCCGCCCACATCCGCGTCATAGGCCGATTGTGGGCCTCGCCGAACCGACCCATCGCATATTCCCGATACAAATTGACAGACATGAACATATCGGATAATCCCGATGCATGCAAATTGATGCCGCCTTGTCCGCCCTCGCCGCTCTGGCGCATCCCACCCGCCTCGATGCCTTTCGCTTGATCGTCCAGAATGAGCCCGAAGGGCTATCGACGGGACAGCTCGTCGAAGCGTCGGGGCTCAATCAGAGTAGTTTTTCGACGCACCTCGCGGTTCTGGTGAAGGCGGGCTTGGTGATACCGGAAAAGCGCGGCCGGCAGATCATCCAACGAGCGGATATCGACGCACTTCGCGGCCTGATGCTCTTCCTCGCAAAAGACTGCTGCCAAGGACGCGCTGAACTGTGTGAGCCGCTGCTCGCCGAACTTGCCTGCTGCTGATCGGCCCATTCAGCGCTTGAGGGAGAAGTCGATGACCGACAAGATTTATAATGTGCTGTTCCTTTGTACCGGCAACAGCGCCCGCTCGATTCTAGCCGAAGCTCTGCTGAACCGCATGGGCCAGGGGCGGTTCCGTGCCTATAGCGCCGGGAGCTTTCCCAAAGGCAAGGTCCATGCACAGGCGCTCGCGCTTCTCGATGAGCTCGGGTTCGAGACCGAGGGTCTGCGCTCGAAAAGCTGGGACGAATTCTCGGGCCCGGACGCGCCCAAACTCGATTTCATCTTCACCGTCTGCGACAATGCCGCCGGCGAGACCTGTCCGGTCTGGCCCGGCAAGCCGATGACCGCGCACTGGGGGATCGAAGATCCCGCCGCGGTCGAAGGCCCGGGCCAGCGCGAAGCTTTCGAACGTGCGCTGCACTATCTCTCGAACCGGATTTCGCTCTTCCTCGCGCTCCCGCACGAAAGCATCGACGAGATGGCAATGGCGCGCAGGTTGAAGGAAATCGGCGGCATCGAGGGCGCGACTGGCGAGCGGGAGACAGGCGCATGACCGCCGACATCATTATCTATCACAATCCCGAGTGCGGGACGTCGCGCAACACGCTCGCGCTCATTCGCAACGCCGGCATCGAACCGCATGTCGTCGAATATCTGAAGACACCGCCGTCGCGAGCCCTGCTCGAGCGGCTGATCGAGCGCGCCGGTATCACGCCGCGCGAGCTCCTCCGCGAAAAAGGCACGCCCTATGCGGAACTCGGCCTAGGCAACCCCGATCTCACCGATGGCGCACTCATTGATGCAATGATGGCGCATCCGGTCCTCATCAATCGCCCGCTCGTCGTCACATCGCTCGGGGTGAAGCTCTGCCGCCCGTCCGAAGCGGTGCTCGACATCATCCCTGCCCGCCAGCTTGGCGCCTTCGCCAAGGAAGACGGTGAACAGGTGGTCGATGCCGGCGGCAACCGCGTCCATGCCTGAGGGGATCATCATGATTGCCGCAAAGCGTGAACGCCTGTCCTTCCTCGATCGCTATCTGACACTCTGGATCTTCCTTGCAATGGCGCTCGGCGTCCTCTTGGGATCGCTTTTCAAGGACCTCCCCGCTGCGATCGACGCGATGTCGATCGGAACGACGAATATCCCGATCGCCATCGGGCTCATTTTGATGATGTATCCGCCGCTTGCACGCGTGCGCTATGACGAGCTGCCGCGCGTGTTCGAAGACAAGCGCGTCCTAGCCATCTCGCTGATCCAGAACTGGATCATCGGGCCGGTGCTGATGTTCGCGCTCGCGGTCGTCTTCCTCGCGGACAAGCCTGAATATATGACTGGCCTGATCCTGATCGGTCTCGCGCGCTGCATCGCAATGGTGATCGTGTGGAACCAGCTCGCAAAGGGCGACAATCAATATGTCGCTGCGCTCGTCGCGTTCAATTCGATCTTTCAGATCCTCTTCTTCAGCGTCTATGCCTGGTTTTTCCTCACGGTCCTGCCGCCGCTCTTCGGCCTCGAAGGCAGCGTCATCGACGTCAGCTTCTGGACGATCGCCGAGGCGGTGCTCATCTATCTCGGCATCCCGTTTATGGCAGGATATCTCACCCGCAAATGGCTCGCCAGCGCCAAGGGCAACGACTGGTACGAGACGCACTTCCTGCCGAGGATCGCGCCGATCACCCTCGTCGCACTGCTCTTCACCATCGTCGCGATGTTCAGCCTCAAGGGCGGCGAGATCGTCACCATCCCCGGCGACGTCATCCGGATCGCGATCCCGCTGACCATCTATTTCGTCGTGCAGTTCCTCATCAGCTTCTGGATGGGCAAGCTGATCGAGGCTGATTATCCACGCACGACCGCGGTCGCCTTCACCGCCGCGGGCAATAATTTCGAGCTCGCGATCGCGGTCGCGATCGCCGCCTTCGGCCTCGCCTCGCCGGTCGCCTTCGCGGCGGTCATCGGCCCGCTTGTCGAAGTGCCGGTCCTCATCCTCCTCGTCAGCGTCGCATTCCGCCTCGGACGTCGCTGGTTCCCGGCGAGCGTTCCTTCACAAGTCTGAGTATCATGACAGAACAGACCCACAGCCGCCTGCGCGCGCTCTCCGACGCAGACCATTTTCCCGCATTGAGCCCCGAATATCTCCACGCACAGCCGGCGTTTGGTCTGGGGCCGCTCGATCCCGCGCCGCGCATCCTTCTTCTGTACGGATCGCTGCGCGAGCGCTCCTACTCGCGCCTCGTTGTCGAGGAAACGGCGCGTCTGCTCCAGCTTTTCGGCTGCGAGACCCGCATCTTCGATCCTTCCGACCTGCCACTGCCCGACCTCATCGCCGATGACGATCATCCCGCGGTCGAGGAACTACGCCAGCATTCGCTCTGGTCAGATGGCCAGGTCTGGTGCAGCCCCGAGCGCCACGGCCAGATCACCGGCATAATGAAAGCGCAGATCGATCACCTGCCGCTCGCCTATAGAGGTCTGCGTCCCACGCAGGGCCGCACTCTCGCCGTGATGCAGGTCTCGGCGGGATCGCAGTCGTTCAACAGCGTCAACACGCTGCGCATCCTCGGCCGCTGGATGCGGATGATCACCATCCCCAACCAGTCGAGCGTTGCCAAAGCTTATGCGGAGTTCGACGAGGCAGGCCGCATGCTGGCGTCGAGCTATTATGACCGGATTGTCGATGTTGCCGAGGAGCTGGTGCGGTTCACCGTGCTGACGCGCGGCCACGCCGACCAGCTTGTCGATCGCTATTCGGAGCGCAGGGATCGCAACGCCCCTATCCTGACACCCGCACAGCTGGCCAAATTGCCGGGGGCGTGATGTCTTGTGGCCGCGAACTGGTGCCGATCAGGATCGACGCCGCAGCTTGCCGAATTCGCGGTCACCGCTCATGAAGCGCTCGATCATCGGGGCAATCAGCCGCTCCGCCGGCAAAGGCTCGGGGAGCCCATTGGCCCTGGCATGGATGCGGGCATAGTCTGCAAGATCGCGCATAATGCCTCCCGACAGTTCAACCGTGACCTTGACCGGCCGATCCTCGGCGATGGGTCCGAGCCGCAGCTTGCTCATCGGGATTCGCCACTGAAAAGCGGCTCCAGCACCAGGTCACGGGTCACGATGACCCGAAACGCGAAACCGGGGCGGATGGTGATGGTCGGCGGTATAGCGAGTTGCCGTTCGACGATCTGCCGGCCGGTCTGACCGATCGAATCCTGCGATCCCGACCGGATCGCACGAACGAGCCGATCGTCGTCGTCCGCTCCGAGCTCGGCGCCGACACCGAGCAGCGTCGATATGAGCGCAGCCTTGAACATATGGCCCCAATGATAGTCGGTGCGATCCGCCAGCCCCGCCATTCCGCCGGCATCCGCTCCGGGGAGCCGGCCAAGTGCGATCGAGCGACCGCCGGGAAAGGTCAGCCGATCCCACGCGAGCAGCACGCGATTCTGCCCCGACACGATCTCGCTGTCATATTCTCCGACCAGGCGCGCGCCTTGGGGAATCAGGAGAATGCGTCCCGTCGGACTGTCATAGATATTCTGCGTCACCTGCGCTGTGATCTGGCCCGGAAGATCGGACCGAATGCCGGTGATCAGCGCCGCCGGAATGATATTCCCGGCTTGCACGACATAGGGTGAAGCGAGCGGGACAATGCGTTCGCCGCTGTCTGTCCGGCGCGGACCATCTCCGCGCAGAAAGGGACGAGCCGGGGCTTCTGCGCCCGGCGGATTGATCGCCTGTACCGCGGGCGGCGCAGGTTGTTCCGCGGTACTGGCCGAGGCGCTGCCTCCCCCGCTCGCCAGGAAAAGATTGCTGGAACGCGCCGCGTCGCTTTCCTGGATCCGGCGCTCACGCGCCTGATCCACCGCCCGCTGTCGTGGATCGGCCGGCGGTGGAACAGCCGCCATGGGCGGCGGCGTTATCATCACGCCCTCTTTCTGCGCCGAGACGATCGGCCGGCCGAGGTCACCGGGAAGCGGCGGCCCGAGTTTCGGAACCGCGCCATAATCCGCAGGCGCGCCAGTAATGACCTCCGAGCGGTTGGGGCGATCGGTCTCATAGACATTCTCGCGGGGGCCGGGTTCCGGCGTCCGCAGCGCCCAGAGCAGCGCGCCCGCGATCGCCAAGCCCGCCGTACCACCGATGATCGCGAGCGTGCGCGGTGAGAGGCGCATGACGGATGGCATTTCGCCCTCGAGCCGGAACCCGTCGGGACTGGGCGGCGCGACGGCGCGTTCCGCAGCCCCGGGTTCGGTGGCCAGCTCTGCCTTCTCCTCCCGTTCCGGCACGCTCATGACCGCCCCCGACGGCGCTTGTCGTCGCGCTCGATCCGTATCTTTTTCGCGCCACGCCCGCTGCCGAGCCGCAGTTCGGCGCGCTCGAACAGGCGGTCGACGATGAGGAACCGACCTTTCACGCGGTAATTGACGAGCTCCGCACCATCCTTGTCGCCGAGCACGAAGAGCGGGGGCATATCGCCCTCGGCAATACCGTCGCCAAACTCGACGAACAATTGGCGGCCGTCGTCGAAGATGCGCAGCGGGCGCCAGGACACCTTGTCGCCGCTGATCCGATAACCAAAATTGAGCGCCGCAAAGTCGATGCCGCTCGCAACGGGAGCAGCGCGCTCCCGCTCGGTTTCGGCCGCTCGCAATGCGATCAGCTCATCGGCCGGGTAGGACCAGCTGACTGCAGCCATATAGGTCGCAGGCGTTGCGCGCAGTTCGAGATGATAGGTGCGGCGGTTGGTGTTGATAACGAGGTTCGTCATGATGTCGGGGCGGGTCGGCTTGACGAGAATATGAACGCGCCGCGACGTACCGGCGCCGCTCAGCGTGTCACCGATGATCCAGCGGACCGTATCGCCGGCGGCGACCGGTCCGGGTCCGACGAGCTCCTCGCCTTCCTGGAGCGCGATGTCGGTGACCTGCCCCGGCGCCGTATAGATCTGGAACAGCGCGCCGTCGGCCCAGGCATATTTCTGGATCGCGTTGAGGAACGTGGCACGGTCCGGCTGAACGCGCGCCGCGTCATTGGCTCGGCCGACCTGCGTTTTGACATCGGAGGGGGCGGCGACCGCAGGAAATGCGAGCGCGGCTGCGGTCACGAGAAAGATAAAACGCGTCACTGGCTGAGCTCCTTCGACCAATTTACGGCGGTGACAAAAATTCCGAGCGGGTTGCGCCGCAGGGCATCGGGGGTGCGGGGCGGCTGGACCGTCACGGTGACGATCGCCGACCAGCGCGACGTTTCGAGAAGGCTGCCGTCCTGATAGCGGCGCTCGGTCCAGGCGATACGAAAGCTATCCTTGGAGGCTCGGATCACGCTCGACACATCGACCGCGACCTGTCGCTTGCCGATCTCCGCGAAAGGATCGTTCAGCCGGGCATATTCATTGAGTATCTGCGCACCGCTCGCCGTGGTGAAATCATAGGCGCTGAGCCAATCCTTGCGCAGCACGATCGGGTCGGCCGGAATCGACCGGACATGCTCGATGAAGCGCGCGAGATGGAAGGCGATCTGCGGATCGGTCGGCGACCAGTCGGCGTCTGCGGGCGCGACGGCCCTTGCCTCGCCGAGCTTGTCGACCTCGACCACCCAGGGCGTGATCGTGCCGCGCACCGACTGCCAGACGAGCGCCGAGGCGAGGCCGCCCGACAGAAGCAGGGCGCCGAAAAAGGCGAGCCGCCAATTCTTCGCCTGGACGCGCGCCGAGCCGATGCGATCGTCCCAGACCTGCGCCGCGCGCTGATGCGGCGTGACCGGGACGGGCGAGATCCCATAATGATTGGAGGGCCTGCGGAAAATCATATCAATCCCTTTCGCTGATGTCGGGTGCGGAGCCGGCGCCGTGGCTATCGCCGCCCTTCAGGGTCTGCGCGCCGACCATCGCGCCCTGCGCGACCGCCTGCCGCTGCCGCATCGCGGTCGCCCAGGCGGGCGGCGTGTCGGCAGCAGGTGCCGGCCCGGCCTTCGCCGCCTGACCCGCGCGGCCGGCCGCAAATTGCTCGCGGGTCCGCTCGGCGGCACGCCGAAGCGGGGACGCCGCAGCGCTCGCCGCCGAGCGCGCGACATTGGCGAGACCCGCACCGACCGCCTGCGCCCCGCTCTTCCCGGCCGCGCCTGCGGCGTAGGAGCCCGACGCGCTGCCCGCAGTGCGGGTAGCACCGGCTGCAGCGCCGCGCGCAAAGCTGGCGGCGGCACCGGTAGCCAGCGTCGCACCCGCCGCGCCCGCGGCGAGCGTGGCGCCGGCGGCGACGGCCGTGCCGGCCGCAGCGCCTGCGCCGAGCTGGGGGCCGCCCGCGACGATGCCATTGGCGATCGAAGGACCGAAGATACCGAGACCCAGCAATGTGAGCGCGCCAAGCGCGATCGCCATCACCTGCTCGATGTCGGGCTCGGCGCCAATCTGGGCACCCATGAAGCGATCGAAGAGGGTCGTGCCGATCCCGGTGATGACGGCGAGCACCAGCACCTTGATGCCCGAGGAGACGATGTGGCCAAGGACGCGCTCGGCCATGAAGGCGGTGCGGCCGAAAAAGGCGAAGGGAATGAGCACGAAGCCCGCGAGCGTGACGAGCTTGAACTCGAGGATCGTCACGAAGACCTGCACCGCGAGGATGAAGAAGGCGAGGACGACGATCACCCAGGCGATCAGCAAAACCATGATCTGCACGAAGTTCGTGAAGAGCCCGACAGGCCCCAGGAGGTCCTTGCTCGCATCAAGAAGCGGCTCGGCGGCATCAAGGCCCGTCGCCGCGACGACGCCCGGGCGCATGAAGTCGCCGATCGCCATGGCGCCGCCGCTTGCCTTCAGCCCAAGACCGGCAAAGCTTTCGAGCATGATCGTCGCCAGGCTCTGGAAGTTGCCGATGATGAACGCAAAGACGCCAATATAGAGCGTCTTCTTGACGAGGCGCTGAAGGACATCCTCGTCGGCGCCCCACGCCCAGAACAGCGCGGCGATCGTCACGTCGATGACGATGAGAGTCGTCGACAGGAACCCGACTTCGCCGCCGAGCAGCCCGAAGCCGCTATCGATATAGGTCGAAAAGACCGACAGAAATTGGTCGATCACGCCCGTGTCGTTCATCGCTCGTTCCTCCGCTCACCGAAAAACCGGCGACGCTTCGCTTCCCATGCCGCTTCGCAATCGGGGTCGGCCGTCGTGACGGTCCGGCAGCGGCGAAGCCCATCGTCCGGCGCCGGGTGTGCGTCCGCCCCGGAGACCTGGGGGGCGGACGCACGGGGCGCGGGCGGCAGGGTCGCGGCGACGAGCGCGAGCGTCATGGCGATTCCGCCCAGCACTGCCGCGCCGGCGATCCTGGCCGCCCGGCCCATCTCAATTGCCCTTGAGGAAGCGGCGGAAGCGCTCGCGTCCTTCGGCCTCGGCAGCCGCCGCGCGGGCGGCATCGAGCATCTGCGCACGCCCCTGCGCGGCGATCGCGGCGGCAAGATCACCGAGTTGCTGCGACTGGAGCGCGAGCAGCTGATTGCCCGCCTGTGCCGCCTGGAGGGCGCCGGCCGCCGACTGGCTCGCGGTCACCAGCGTCGTGATCGAGCGGCGCGCATCGCCCATATTGCCGACGACGCCCGCCTGGACCTTCATCGCATCCTGAAAGGCGCCGACGCTGTCGCTCCAGCGCGCCTCAGCATTGGCGACCATTTCCGCCTGCGTGCCCGTCAGCGCGCCGCCCTTGTAGCGCGCGTCGAACGCCTTCTGGATGTCGCCGACATCAAAAGCGACCCGCTGCGCTTCGCCGAGCAGGGCGCGGGTGCGGTCGACCTGGCCTTGCAGCTCCTCGAGCGTCGAGACCGGCAGGCCCGACAGGTTGCGTGCCTCGTTCGCGAGCGACGTCGCCTGATTCTGCAGCTGCTTGATCTGATTGTTGATCTGCTCGAGCGTGCGCGCGGCGGTCAGGATGTTCTGGGCGTAATTGCGGGGATCGTGGACGATCCCGCCCACCTGGGCCGCGGCCGGGACAGACACTGCCGCTGCCGCGATGCCGCACCCGGTGACAAGCAGCGCGGCGGCGCAATGGAAAATCGGGGTCTTCATGGTCATTCACTCCTTCAGGGTGGAAAATTCGAGATTGGCGAGAAGATCGGCCGCCCAGTCGAGGCGGCGCTCACGCAGCCAGGCGGCGGCAAAGCCATCGCTCCCATGTTCGGCGACGAGTTCGCCGATGCGGATCTGATCGGTCTTGGAAGACGCGGCGGCGAAGGCGAGCGCGATCTCGCCGAGGCCCAGTTCGAACAGCCGGTTCCCGCGGCGCGACTGGCAATAATAGTCACGCTTCGGGGTCGCACGGCTCAATATCTCGATCTGCCGGTCGTTGAGGCCGAAGCGCTCATAGACCCGCGCGATCTGCGGCTCGGCGGCGCGCTCATTGGGAAGGAAGATGCGCGTCGGGCAGCTCTCGATGATCGCGGGCGCAATGCTCGAACTCTCGATGTCGGCGAGGCTCTGCGTCGCGAAGATGACGCTCGCATTCTTCTTGCGCAGCGTTTTCAGCCATTCGCGCAGTTGCGCGGCGAAGGCTGGGCTATCGAGGATAAGCCAGCCCTCGTCGATGATGATCAGGGTCGGCGAGCCGTCGAGGCGCTGACCGATCCGGTGAAAGAGATAGGCGAGCACGGCGGGAGCGGAGGCGGCGCCAACGAGGCCCTCGGTCTCGAGCGCTTGCACGCGCGCGTCGCCGAGGCGTTCGACCTCCGCGTCGAGGAGGCGTCCCCAGGGTCCGCCGACCAGATAGGGCGCCAGCGCCTGTTTGAGTTCCTGCGATTGCAGCAGGACCGCGAGCCCCGTCAGCGTCCGCTCCACGACCGGCGCGGTGGCCAGCGACGTCAGCGCCGACCAGAGATGCTCCTTCGCGGCCGGATCCACCGCGACGCCTTCGCCCGCGAGGAGCGCGGCCAGCCATTCGGCGGCCCACGCGCGTTCGCCCGCCTCGTCGATGCGCGCGAGCGGCTGCAGCGCGACGCCGCCGCCGTCATCCTGCAAGGCGCCGCCCAGATCCTGCCAGTCGCCGCCCATGGCGAGCGTCGCGGCGCGGATCGAGCCGCCGAAATCGAAGGCGAAGATCTGGCCATGCTCATAGCGCCGGAATTGCAGTGTCATCAGCGCGAGAAGCACCGACTTTCCGGCGCCGGTCGGGCCGACGACGAGGCTGTGGCCGACGTCGCCGACATGAAGAGTTAGGCGGAACGGCGTCGAGCCTTCGGTCTTGCCATAGAGCAAGGGGGCATCACCGAAATGCTCGTCCCGTTCCGCCCCCGCCCACACCGCTGACAAGGGTATGAGGTGGGCGAGATTGAGCGTCGAAATGGGGGGCTGGCGGACATTGGCATAGACATGACCGGGCAGGCTCCCGAGCCAGGCGTCGACCCCGTTCATGCCCTCGACCGTGCAGGTGAAGTCGCGGCCCTGGATGACCTTCTCGGCGAGCCGCAGTTTTTCGGCCGCGATGGCGGGATCCTGATCCCACACGGTCAGCGTCGCGGTCACATAGGCGATGCCTGCATGGTCGGCGCCGAGTTCCTGCAATGCCATGTCGGCGTCGGCCGCCTTGTTCGAGGCGTCCGAGTCCATGAGCACCGACGCCTCGTTGGTCATCACTTCCTTGAGGATCGCGGCGACCGATTTGCGCTTGGCGAACCACTGCCGCCGGATTTTGGTCAGCAGCTTCGTCGCGTCGGTCTTGTCGAGCATGATCGCGCGCGTCGACCAGCGATAGGCGAAAGCGAGCCGGTTGAGCTCGTCGAGCAGGCCCGGCCAGGTCGCGGTCGGAAAGCCGGTGATCGTCAGCGTGCGGAGATGATGCTCGCCGAGCCGCGGCGCGAGCCCGCCGACGAGCGGCTGGTCGGTCAGCAGCGCGTCGAGGTAGACGGGTGTCTCGGGAACGCGGACGCGTTGCCGATTGGTCGAGACGCAGCTGTGGAGATAGGTGAGTGTCTCGCCGTCGCCAAGCCATTCGGCCTCGGGAACGAAGCCTTCGATCAGATGGAGGAGCCGCCCGCTGCGGTCGACAAAGCCCTTCAGCAGTTCTTTCGGATCCGCGCCCGCCTCCGAGCGCCCCTCATAAAGCCAGGCTTCCGCACGCGCGGCCTCTTCCGCGGGCGGCATCCAGAGCAGGGTCAGATAATAGAAGCTTTCGAAATGCGCGCCTTCCTCGCGGAACTGTTCGCGGCGCTCGACATCGACCAGCGCCGAGACGGCGTCGGGAAAATCGGAGACCGGATAGGATATCGCGGGAACACGCTGCGCCTCGACGAAGACCGCCCAGCCCGAGCCCAGCCGCCGCAGCGCATTGTTCAGCCGCGCGGTCACCGAGACGAGTTCGGCCGGGGTCGCGCTGTCGAGGTCGGGGCCGCGAAAGCGCGCGGTACGTTGGAAGGAGCCATCCTTGTTGAGGACGACGCCCTCGGCGACGAGCGCCACCCAGGGAAGATAGTCGGCGAGGGCAGCGGATTTGGTGCGATATTCGGCGAGGTTCATCATGGGCGCATCCAGACAGGAAATTTGAGGTGACGGCGGGCGACGTCGACGAACTGCGGGTCGTGCCGCGCCGCCCAGACCGAAAGGGCATGGCCGATCGCCCAGAGAGCGAGGCCGGCGATCCAGAGCCGAAGGCCAAGCCCGATCGCACCGGCGAGGGTGCCATTGACGATCGCGAGGCTGCGCGGCGCGCCGCCGAGCAGGATCGGCTCGGCGAGCGCACGGTGGACCGGCGCGAAGAAGCCCGGAATGTCGGCCTCCTGTCCCATCAGACGAGTGCCCCGCCGCCGAAGGAGAAGAAGGAGAGGAAGAAGCTCGAGGCGGCGAAGGCGATCGAGAGGCCGAAGACGATCTGGACCAGCCGGCGGAAACCGCCCGAGGTATCACCGAAGGCAAGGCTCAGGCCGGTGACGATGATGATGATCACCGCGACGATCTTGGCGACCGGACCCTCGATGCTCTCGAGGATCGACTGGAGCGGCGCTTCCCAGGGCATCGACGAGCCGCCCGCATGGGCCGGGACGGCGACGATCATCGCGACGAAGATCGCGGTCGAGGTGAGGATGGCGCGGCGGGCGCCATGCCGGGCGGCACGGATCATGAGCTTTCTCCTTCTTGTGTGTGCGGGACAAGGCGATATTCGCCGGTGGCGGGATCGAGCCCTTCGACCCGCGCCAGTTCGGACAGGCGCCGGCCGGTCCCATCGCGGACGAGGACGGCAACAAGGTCGATCGTTTCGGCAAGCAGCGCGCGCGGCACGGTTACGACCGCCTCCTGGATGAGCTGCTCCATGCGGCGGAGCGCCCCGAGCGCGCTTCCGGCGTGGATCGTACCGATCCCGCCCGGATGGCCCGTTCCCCAGGCCTTCAGCAGATCGAGCGCTTCGGGGCCGCGCACCTCGCCGATCGGAATGCGATCGGGCCGGAGGCGGAGCGACGAGCGCACGAGGTCGGTGAGCGATGCGACCCCGTCCTTGGTGCGCATGGCGACGACATTGCGCGCGGCGCACTGCAACTCGCGAATATCCTCGATGAGGATGATCCGGTCATCGGTGCCGGCGATCTCGGCGAGCAGCGCGTTGGCGAGCGTCGTCTTGCCTGTCCCCGTTCCGCCGGCGACGAGAATGTTCAGCCGGTCGGCGACCGCATGCCGCAGCGCCGCGGCGGCGGCCGGCGCCATGATTCGCGCGCCCACATAATCGTCGAGCGTGAAAACGGCTGCCGCCGGCTTGCGGATGGCGAAGGCCGGGGCGGTCACCACGGGTGGCAGCAACCCCTCGAACCGCTCGCCGCCGCCGGGCAGTTCGGCCGATACGCGCGGACTTCCGGCATGAACTTCGGCGCCGACATGATGCGCGACGAGGCGGATGATGCGTTCGCCATCGGCCGCGCTCAGCCATGTACCGCTGTCCGCGAGGCCCTCGCCGAGCCGGTCGACCCAGAGGCGGCCGTCGGGATTGAGCATGATCTCGACGACTTGCGGGTCGGTAAGCCAGCCGGCGATCGCCGCTCCGAATGCGGTCTGCAACATGCGCGCGCTGCGATTTAGCGCTTCGAGCCGGATCGGTTCTGCAGCCATGAGAGGACCCCGTTTCGCGGCGCCGGACCGGAGTGTCCGTGCGACGGGGCCGAGTAAGAGACGCAGGGATTGCCCCAATTCAACAAGCTTTTGAGCGCGTCGCACCGTGGCGTTGAAAGACAGGCTATGGCGTAGGCGCCGTCATCGCGGGAGAGCGGCCGCGCCTCCGCGAATCACTCCCGGGGCTTGTGCCGGAGGCGATTTTGACAAGAGTGTGAACATGAGTGATTCGAGGTCGCACACATTTGAGGACGCCGAACGCTGGGCGCGCCTCACTGACAAGCAGCGGGCCTGCCTCGATCTCCTGATCGAGCGACAGACCTCGAAGCAGATTGCGCGGCAGCTCGGAATCGCCAAGCCCACCGTCGATCTCCGGCTGACCAAGGCGCGCGACATATTGGGGACGGCGAACCGCGACGAGACCGCGATCGTCTATGCCCGCCTCAAACAGACCTATGATCGGATCACATGCGATCCGATCGACCTTCCGCCGCCGCCTGCGCTCGTGCCATCCCACTTCCCGGACGGAGGCCCGGCCGACGCGATGGCGCTGAACGACAGTGTCCTGGCGGCGGACGGGCCGATGGAGGCCAGCCCGCCGTTCAGGGATTTCTGGAGGCATGACCATGCCCGGACAAGGCGAGCGCTGATCATGGCGGCCATGCTGGTCGCACTGGTCCTGCTCATCTTATCGGGGCTCGCCATCGCCCAGGCGCTGACGACGCTGATCTCCGGCTGATCCCTTTCCCTTGTGCCCAAGCAATCGCCGGATCGCCCCCGCTTTCCGGAAAAGGAGAAGTCATGTCCAAAGAAACCAGTTTTGCAGCAGCTCGTCTCGAGCGCGACGTCCCGGCTGCGGAAGGCAGAGTCGACGATGCCCTCATCGCGGTGTCCTCGCTGATGACAAGTGTCGTGACCGCACGCCGCGATACCATCGGGGTGCCGGCCACCAGCGGCCATGCAACGATCCGGCGGCTCGCGAAGGCACAGATGGCGCTGGTCGATGTGAGCGGTGACATCCTTCGCGTCCATGGCGATCTCGTGCAAATCGGACGCGAGACGGCGGGCTATGACCTTCATGAATGCCCGGCGATCGCCGGTGCGGTTTCCGAGCCTCTTCCGGCGGCCGCCTGACCCCGATTGACCCGGAGCAATCAGCATGAAAGGTTCGGGCGATGCGCATGGCATTTTTCCTCGCTTTCTTGCTGGTTGCTCTTGGCTATGCCGCCTGGCGCGGGGGCGGACCCGAACGCGCGATGGCCGCGATCGCGCTGACCATGGTGGGAGCGGACAAGATGCTCCACGCTTTCGTACCGGTCGAGTTCGCATCGCTGGACACGGGCCATCTCGCGATCGACCTGTTCGGCGCGACCGCAACCACCCTGCTCGCGCTTTTTGCGCATCGCTTCTGGCCCATGTGCGTCGCGGTGCTCCATATACTCCCGCTCCTCGCGCACACGAGCCGGTTCCTCGATGTGGAGATTCATCCGGCGGCTTATCTGACGATGCAGGTCGCGACCTCGTGGCTGGTTCCGCCGATCCTCATCCTCGCAACCTGGCGGCACCAGCGACGCCTGGCGCGCGGCGACAGCGAGCCGTCCTGGTACATCTCGTCGCGTCGATCGATCCCGAGAACAGCCAATCGATAGCCGAAACGCTACTTGCCGAGTTTCATAGTCTCGATCGCATCTGGTCGCGGTCACCCGAGGCGCTGGCGCGAATTCTCGGCAAGCAGAGTCCGGTCATAGGCCTTCTGCTTGCCGCGCGCGAGGCCGGCCTCGAAGCCATGCGCGCCGAATTGCTCGGTCGCGTGATCGAACCCTCCAGCCCAAAACTGATCGAATATTTCAAGACCTCGATGGGCGCGCTGCCCGAGGAAATTCTTCGCGTGCTGTTTCTGGACGCGTCGCGCCGGCTCGTCGCCGACGAGCAAATGCAGCATGGCTCGGTTCGGCAGCTGGCACTTTATCCGCGCACGATTTTCCGGCGCGCGCTCGAGCTGGATGCGGCAGCTATCCTGCTGGTCCATAATCATCCAAGCGGTGACCCGACCCCGAGCGACAGCGATATTCGCGTCACCGAACTCCTGCGGGGCATCGGCCGGGCGCTCGACGTCGAACTCATCGACCATATTATCGTCACCCAGCGCGAGCACCATAGGCTGGCCGCCGGCAAAGCTCCGCCGAGGGGAAGACCGGGACCGCCGTTGACCCTCGGGGACGGGCACCGCGACCGCATCGAGACAGAGAAGGGAGTTGCCGACCTCGCACTCGCCAATGCGCGCCGGACCTTGCGCCGGCGGTTGCTGCGCAAACAGCTTCTGGGCAATGATGAGCTATTCGGCGAGCCGGCGTGGGACATGCTCATCGACCTCTTCATTCATGAAGGCGAGGCGAAGCCGGTGTCGACGAGCAGCCTCGGCATCGCCTCGGGGCTGGGGATGAGCAGCGCGCTGAGGCTGGTCCAGCGGCTCTGCGACGCCGAGCTCCTGGTCCGCACATCGGATCCCGCCGACGGACGGCGAAACTTCATCCAGCTGGCGCCCGAAGTCGCGCACCGGCTTACCGCCTATTTCGCGGCCGGCGAGGAATGAGTGCCGGGCCGTGTGCCCAGCGATACTTCCTCCTGGAACTTCGGCCCAAGTTCCATCCGGCGCGCGAGCGTATCGACGAAAGCCTCCCACCGTTTCTTGCCGGTGGCCTGCGCCGCCTGCAGCGCCGCATCGGGGAGCGGCGGATTGTTCGTCAGCCAGGACCGGATGAACAGCGCGGCGGTCTCGTTCGACAGCTCGATATGCCATTCGAGCCGCTCGATCTGCCGCGACAGGCGGTCGAGGCGCCGGGCAAGCACGGCCTCGAGCCGCTCCTCCTGATCGGGTGTGAGCAAGGATGCGAGCGCCGCTTCGACGATATCGGTTCGCGTCATGCGCCGGCTGCGTGCCCGCTCGTCGAGCTCGCGGCAAAGCGCGGCATCGAGGCGGAAGGTCCGTTTGACCGCGGGCTTTTTCACAGATCGATTCCATCGCCCGGGTCGAGCGATGCGTTGCGTGCATTGCGCTGCATCGCCCGGTCCATGGCGCGCCGGTCGCGCGCCGCGTTGCTCCCTTTGCCGTCGCGGTCGAAATCGAACTCGTTGACCTCGGGCACGGGTTCGGGGGCCACATCCTCATGATCGGCAAGGCCCGGCTCCCGCCGAATCCCCGAATTGGCCCCCTGTTCCTCCGTTGCTTCCGCCTCGGCTGGCGCAGCCGCTTTCGGGTCGCCGTCCTCCGCTGCCGATGCGCGGCGTCCGGCAGGCCCGGGTCCGGGAAGCAGAAGGACGGGCGCCGGCTCCTGCGACCGCGGCGTCCAGTCGTCGTCCGCCCGTTTCGGCGCCCGGGCAGGCGGTGGCGGCGCGAGAATGCGGCTCGTGAACCGGGGGTCGACATAATAGCGTGCCTTCGCAGCCCGGATCGGCGGCACGCCGGCGGCCATGACGATCTGTTCGCCGGGCGGCAGCTGCATCACCTCGCCCGGCGTGAGCAAGGCGCGGGCGGTTTCGGTGCGCGAGACCATGAGATGGCCGAGCCAGGGCGAGAGACGGTGGCCGGCATAATTTTTCATCGCGCGCATTTCGGTCGCAGTCCCGAGCGCATCGGAAATGCGCTTGGCGGTGCGCTCGTCGTTGGTCGCGAAGCTCACTCGGACATGGCAATTGTCGAGGATCGCATTGTTCTGACCATAGGCCTTTTCGATCTGGTTGAGCGACTGGGCGATCAGGAAAGCCTTGATGCCGTACCCCGCCATGAAGGCGAGCGCGCTTTCGAAGAAATCGAGGCGGCCCAGCGCCGGAAACTCGTCGAGCATCAGGAGCAGGCGCCGCGGCCGCGCGCCGGGATTGAGATCCTCGGTGAGCCGCCGTCCGATCTGGTTGAGGATCAGGCGAATGAGCGGCTTCGTCCGGCTGATGTCGCCGGGCGGCACGACGAGATAGAGCGAGGTCGGACGGTCCCCCGCCATCAGATCGGCAATCCGCCATTCGGAGCGGCCCGTCACCGCCGCGATGACGGGGTCGCGATAGAGGCCGAGGAAGGACATGGCGGTCGAGAGCACCCCCGAGCGTTCATTGTCCGACTTGTTCAGCAATTCCTGCGCGGCCGCGGCGACGACGGGATGCACGCCCTTGTCCCCCAGATGCCGGGTCGTCTGCATGCGGCGCAGCGTCGAGACGATCGGTCGCCGCGGATTGGAGAGAAAGGCGGCGACACCGGCGAGCGACTTGTCTTCCTCGGCGTATAGCACGTGCAGGATCGCGCCGACGAGCAGCGCATGGCTCGTCTTCTCCCAATGGTTGCGCTTCTCGAGACTGCCTTCGGGGTCGACGAGCACGTCGGCGACATTCTGGACATCGCGCACCTCCCATTCACCGCGGCGCACTTCGAGCAGGGGATTATAGGCTGAGGATTTGGCATTGGTCGGATCGAAGAGCAGCACGCGGCCGTGCAGCGCGCGAAAGCCCGCGGTCAGCTGCCAATTCTCGCCCTTGATGTCATGGACGATGCAGCTTCCCGGCCAGGTGAGCAAAGTGGGCACGACGAGCCCCACGCCCTTGCCCGACCGTGTCGGCGCGAAGCAGAGAATATGCTCGGCGCCGTCATGCCTAAGATAGTCGCTACCGAACCGGCCGAGCACGACCCCTTCGCCCCCGAGCATCCCGGCAGCGCGTATCTCGCGCCGGCCCGCCCATCGCGCCGAACCATAGGTCTCGGCCTTCCGCCGTTCGCGGGCGCGCCATACCGACATGGCGATCGCCACGATGATGGCAGCGAACCCGCCCGACGCGGCGATCAGCGCGCCCTTATAGAAGATCGGCGGCGCATAGGCGTCGAAGGCGAACCACCACCAGAAGAAGGCCGGCGGCGGATAGACGGGATAATCGCCAAGGCGGAACCAGGGCTCGCCGAGCTCGGGCTGGAAGGCGAGCGCCGCCGCCGTCCATTGCGTCGCGCCCCAGACCGCAAGGAGGACGATCAGAAACACGGCCGTTATCTGGCCCCAGAGAATCCTGTCGTTCACGCTCGCCTCCCATGATGGATGCCCGGCCTCACAGCCCGATGCCCCTGCCGCGCCCGAGCGCCCAGTCGACGGTGCCGCCGGGCGTCATCGTCCCGGTGACATGCTGGCCAAGATGCTTGTCGAGCGCCGGGCGCCAGGGAACGAGCTGGAAACCGAGCCCGTCGTCGATCATCGCGAAACGGCCCGAAGACAAAGTGACGCGTTCGCGGTAGATGCCGCTTACATGGTCATCGGCTCCCGAGGGCCTGTGCGCGAGGCCGGTGCGCTCGGCGATCGAGCGGAACGCCGCGTCGAGGTCGCGCGCGTTCAAGGTCTCGATGAGACCCTGCGCGAGAATGACGCGCTGACCCTGGCGGCTCGCCAGTCCCTGCTCGGCGAGGTGGCGCGACCGCGCATCCATCGCATCGCGAATTTCGCGTCCGAAGCCTTGATGGCTCGCCGCCGGCTCGCGGGCGACGAGTTGACGGTCGAGCCAGGTCGCACCGGGCGCCGTCACTTGCGCACCCAGCGGCAGGTCCGATCGCGTCACGAGCGACTGCCGCATCTGCCCCTTCGCGTCGGCCCAGGATCGAAGCTCGACAATGGCGCCGGGCCGCGCGTCGCCGGTCATCTCCATGTCACCGAACCGCAGATGGTGCGTGCGCCCGTCGGCGCCGTCGATAATCGCATAGGCGCTGCCGGCGAGTTCGTCGTGAAGCCCGCGATCGACGAGGCGGCCGATGACCGGATCGGCGGGCACGTCGTCGTGGAGAGCAAGCACCGACGGGTCGAAGCGGCCGCCATCGCGGGTCAATGCGCGGTGCATGGTCTTGATGATGTCGCCGCGAACCGAGAGGTCGCGTAGCACGGCTTCGGCATCGCCGCGCATCACCCAGATGCCGGACTCGATCTGCTCGGCAAGACCGAGCGCCTCGAGCTTCGCTGCCCGGCCGAGCAGCTGCCGATGAAGATGCCCATCGGCCCGCCCATCCGGTCGAAGATCGATCTCGCCTGCCCCCTCGGCGGCCATCCGCTCGAGCGTCCGGTCGAGGCCCGTCCAGCGTTCGGCGTCGACCTCGCGCGCGAGCGCATCGGCGATGTCGCGCGCGCTGCGCGGCCCGAGCTCGAGCGTGGCGAGATCCTCGGCGCGCCAGCGCAGCCCTTCGCTCATATAGCCGCGATCGACGACAAGATCCTTCCCGTCGTCCGCGACGCCGCGCACGAGGATATGGATGTGCGGATTGTCGGTGTTCCAGTGATCGACCGCGATCCAGTCGAGCCGCGTCTCGAGATCCCTTGCCATGTCGGCCATGAGGTCGCGGGTGAAACGCCTGAGGTCGCCGATCTCCCCGGCATCTTCCGGACTGACGATGAAGCGGAAATGATGACGATCATCCTCGCAGCGCGATGCGAATTCGGCGCAGTCGGCGCTGTCCCCCTCCGCGTCGAACATCGATGCGTCGCGCCCGTCGCGAGTGACGCCGTCGCGTTCGAGATACTGGATATGGCGCGCGAGCGGCGCCGAGCGGAAGCGCTGCCCCTTGTGGCGGACGATCCGCGCCTTGATGACGACGCGGCGGCCATCGGCACGGAAGCGCGCCCGCGCGAGCGCGCGGCGGCCGCGGCCATGACGCCCGGTGCCGCCGCCGGACCCCGGCGGCCGACGCGCGAAACCCTTGCGCGCCATCGAGCGACGCACCTGCCCGGCGAGGCTACGCCCCCGCCGCGACGCCCCGGCCCCGCGGTCCCGCACCCTTCCCGGCCGGACCTTGAACTCACCGTCGTCACCGCTCACGGCGGGCCTGCCATATTACAAGATGCTGTATTTGCTGAGTAATGTTTGCGATCATATGGCCGAGCAATTGCGAGCCATATGAATTTTCCCCAGATTTGTGCCCTCCTTCGACCAAATGGCTGGCAGCCCTTTTATCTCGCCATACTTCCCTTCCATCCCATCCAACCCTGCCATTCGCTGCCGGCTTTACCCCACAAGGCGCAGACGAACGCGGCGGAGCGAGCGAGGCCATCATCGACGGTCCTGACCGGAAAGCGGGACGAAGAGCGGGTGCCGCCCGGCGCCAGTGGCTGGCGCGGCGGCCGTCGGACTATCGGGCAGACTGTTCGAGTCCGACACGGCCGGCGCGCGATCTTCGACGACAGAGGCATTGTCGCCCCGCGCGGCAAAGAGCGTCGATCGCTGCCAGCCCGGCGCGGCCGAAGGCGGCGCGGCGGCGCGCGAAGCAATGCCGGAAGCGCCAAGCTCGGGCGCGATCCGCGCGACATAGGCGCGCGTCTCGGCAGGCAGTCCGCGCCGTCCGGACGCATAGGCGTCGGCGCGGCCCGGTCCCGCATTATAGGCCGCGAGCATCAGCGGCACATCGCGGTAGCGATCCCACATCGCGCGCAGATAAGCGGCACCCGCAAGGATGTTCGAGCGCACATCGAACGGGTCGCTACCCAGTCCGTGGCGCGCCGACAGCATCGCCCAGGTCGCGGGCATGATCTGCATGAGCCCCATCGCGCCGGCGTGCGAAACGGCGCGCGCGTTGCCCCGGCTTTCGGCATGCATGACGCGCCAGATCCAGCGTTCGGGGATGCCGAAACGCTGCGACGCCTCGGCGACCGACGCCGCATAGGGATGGACATCGGCGCGCACCGCCGGCGCGGCGACGGCAGCGGATGCGCCGCCGAAGGGCGCGCCGAGTGCGCCGCCGAGTGCCGCCCAGCGCAGCGCGAGCGCAATGGCGGTGCAGGACGATCGCGGCCCGTATGCCATGGTCTAGCTCCGCTCGCGCGCCGACGGGCGCGACCAGAGCAGATGATGTTCGCCCTCGTCGTGCGACGCGCGAAGCAAGTTCGCGCGGAGCGGAACCGCGAAGGCGGGGTCGTCGATCTGCACCGCGATGAATGCTCCGGCACGCTCGCCGGTGCGGTTCCAGCCCGCACCGATTTCGATTCCGCTTGCAGCGTCGCCGAGGAACAGCCGCCATTCGGGGGCATGTTCAGCCGCCGACGGCTGCGCCCGAACGATGGTGATCGCGGCATCGCAGGTGAGGGTGCGCAGACGGCCGGCATAGCCGTCGCCGCACATTTCGAAAGTTCCGATGAGCATCGATATCACTCCATTTCGCTACGGGGAAAAGCAAGATCGCGGCCCGAAGGGCGCCAGCGCAGCGGCGCGCCCGAGGCGTCGCGGGTCAGGATCGGGTGCGCCGGTCCGAGCAGGCCGGTGGTCGGAAGCGGCCCGAAGTACCGCCCGTCGAGACTGTCCGGCGCCGCATTGATCAGGAAGATTTCGCGGGGCCGGACGATGCGGCAGCCGAGCCAGACCGGCAGCGGCCGGCCGGCCCGGTCGCGCGCCAGCGCGCGGGCGACGGCCCGGCCATCGACGGTCACGAAGACGCCCGAGCGACAGAGGCGCGCGCCGGGGAGCGCGGCAACGCGCTTGATAAGCGGCACGCCGCGAGGCAGGTATTTGCGCCGCGCCATGTAGGCGGCGAGCTCAGCTGGCGGTTCGATCGCGACCCAATCGCCGACCATGGGCGCGGCGCCGGGATCGATGCGATACAGACCGACCGGCGCGCTTTGGCTCGCATTCCACAGCAGGCGCGGCGCCGGCGCGAACCAGGCTGAGAGACTGAGCAATGTCACAGCGGTAGCGGCAACATGGAGGTAGCCGCGGTTCATGATTCGATCGCCCGGCGGCGTAGCCATGCCGCATGGCGCGCGGCGCTATAGGGACGAAAGGGCATCCCGGCTGCGAGACGGTCGGCGACATGACGCCAGTGATCGGGCGATGCGTCGCACGGATCGACCCCGGCGGCCTCGACTGCATCGACCGCTTCGAGCACCCGCGAAACCTTCGGCCAGCTCTCGATGTGCAGCAGAATTTCGCCGCCGGGCCGGACGAACGGCAGCGCCGTATGAGGCTCGCCGACAGCGACCGCGGTGACGATCTGGATACTCGAGTGGATGGTGCCGAAGTCGTTCGAGGACCAGCGCAGATAGGCGAAGGTCGCTCCCGGACGAAACATGACGATGCGCTTGCGGCGGCTGACGATCCGCTCGGCGGCGACGCGGCCAAAGCGGATCCACTGCTCGGTGCGGCCTTCGATCCAGGTCAGTTCGACCTCGGTCAGCGGCGGCTGCGCCGCTGCCGTGCTCGCCGCCGCGATGCGATCGCGCGGCATCATCGGCGCACCGGCCGCGCCGGATGGACGGTTCCCTTGCCCGGATCGGAGGTCGAAGAGCGCCGGCCGATCTCAGCCCAGGCGTCGAGATCCTCGATCCCATAGACGACGCGTCCGCCAAGCTTGCGATAGGCGGGCCCGGTCCCGTAGCAGCGATGCTTCTCGAGGGTGCGGGCCGACAGCCCGAGATGCAGGGCGGCATCGGGCGTTCTGAGATAGCGCGGGCCAAGGGCGGGCAAGGGGGGATTCATTCGCGTGCTCCTTCCAGCCGCCGGGCCGAAAAAAGCCGGTGCGGCGGGTCGTGGAGCGTGGTGGCGCGAAGATGAGCGAGAGCCGGAGCGGCTAAAATTCAGGGCAATTTTTGTCGCCCCGCAGGGCCGGCGAGCAGCGCCCGATAACCGCCCTGCATCAGACCGCGTGCTTCCTCGATCAACCGCTGCGTTCGCCTTCGTTCGGACGAGGACTTCCATTCGGCGCCGCGGCCGACCGACAGGCGTGGATAGATGATGAGGCGCGCGACATCATGAGAGGTGACGCCGGCGCCGCCCGGTTCCTGGAGGAGATCGAGAATGGCGAGCATCATGCCGAGGCGGCGCGCCTGATAGGCGGTCGGCAAGAAGCCGGCAGGCGGCGGGCCGGGCCCATCGCCGAGCCACCGATCGAACCGCACAGCCGCCTCGTGGCGCAGGCCGACCAACGAATCGCGCAGGATCAGGTTCGCAAGCGGGACGCCGGGCCTGTCGGTGCGGAGCCACAGGCGGTGCCAGGCCCGGTCGTCGGCGAAGACGAAGTGCCGGCCATCTTCCAGGCGGCGATCGGCGACGACAAGATGGGACGGCGGAACCGCAAAGGCGTCAGCCGCCGGGCATCCCGGCGGCGCCACGTCGAGGATGTTGGTGTAACCGCAGATCGCCGCCGACCAGAGCGCAGGACTTTCGCGCGCCGAGCGGAACGGCGGACATGGGAAAGCAAAGACCCCAACGCCGGGCCATCGCCTCCCGCGCGGCAATATCGCCGCGGCGCCCGCCGGTCATAACGCAGTCATAGTCGCGGACATAAGCAGGGTTGCGGCGCAGAAATTCCTGCGCGAAGCCCGGAAAATCGAGCAGCGCCCGCTGCGTCACCTGTAATCCGGCCGTGCCTGCCACCGTCACCTCCATTGGGATGACGGCAGCATCGCGATCGGAGGATATCGGCCTATTCCAACATCGCGGAAGGCCGATCCCCAGAAATGGGTATCCCGCCCGGCTGCTGCCGGGCGGGATAGGGGGGCTCAATCGCCGCGGCGGGCCTGGCGGTTCCAGACCAGATCATGTTCCTCGCCTTCGCCGGCGAAGAGCTGGGCGAAGATGGGGGCGGCAAATGTCGGATCGTCGAGCTTGACCGACAGATAGGGGCGCTTGTCCTGCGACTTCTTTTCCCAGGCGGCGCCGACTTCGGCCTCGCCGATGAAGACGCGGTGGCTGGGGGCGTTGCCGCTCGGATTGTCTTCCGGAACGATGCGAACCAATTTCGCTTGCACCGAGAGAGTGACGATCTGTCCCCGATACTCGCCGGAAACCTTCTTGAACGTGCCGATCCTGGCCATGATGCTTATCCTTTCCTTGGGCTCGGGCCGCACCAGCGCGGCCTCGATGCGCATCGATGGTCAGCAAGGGGCCGGTGCCGCAGCCGCCAGGCCCGCAGCGCAGCGGAGGACGGACACGGGCCGTCTTTCTTGTCTCGCGAGGAACGGCGGCACGCCGGGGGAAGAAAGTCGGTCATGGCCGTTGCGGCGTTCCGGACCAGCGCAGCGGCTTGCTGACAGATGGCGCATTCCGGGAGGCCGTGCTGGCGTGGCCAGCGACCGGGAAGCGCAGAATGGCCAGGCCGTCCGCGACGAAGAAACACCGGCGGGTCCGGATATCGCGCTATCGAACGGTCGGCTCGTCTCGCATCGCGCCGATTGACGACCGGTCTGCCGCCAGCGACCGCCAACTCGCAGAGGCCGCCGCGACCCCGACAAGAATCGCGAGACAAGTTCGCCAACCGCCGTCGATACCGAGAAGGCCCGCCAGCGCCGTTCCCGCTCCCAGGCCCGCAGCGCCCGCCGGAGCCATGAAAAGCAATCCGATCAGGAGCCGGATATTTGCCGAGGTCGTTCGAGAAAACAGCCACCGCGCTGTCAGATGGAGCCCGATGCCGGTAAGCAGTCCCATCGCAAGTGCTGCGCCCCATCCATATCCTTGATCGCGAAGGAGGTGGAAGGCGCAAAGGCCGAGGCAGACGGGCAAGGCCAAGGACGCCAACCGGAACAGCAGCCCGATCAGATAGAGCGCGGCGATACCGCCGAGGATGATCATCAGCGTCATGGGCGTCGCCCCGCCGGGCGCGCCGACCACGACCTCGACGGCGTGATATGCCCGCCTGTCTCCACAGCAATCGGGCCAGGACAGTGCCGCGAGCGGCGCTGCCCCGGACCGGGATGGACGCGATCAGCGGCCGAAGGGGTCATATTCGCACACGATCGTGTCGGGATCGCCGTCGAACTCGTCGAGCGGCATCACCGAATAGCCTTTGACGGTTTCGATGAGGACGATGATGGTCATCATCGTGCGGGCAAGGTTCCAGCCGAGCGATTGGGCAGTGGAAAGCGGCATGGGTCAAGCTCCTGTCGTTGGGAGCGGGCCATTCCCGCTCGACAGTCGCCCCGCCGGTCGGGGGCAGGCCGCAATCACCGCGAGCGAAGCTGCGGCCGCACGCGGAGCGTAGCGGACCCTTTACGGGTTGATTGAAGGAGGTCTGGCCTCGCACCCAGGGATCAGCGGCATTCGAGCGGGGATGGCCCGCACCCGCGGGCGGCGCCATCCCGCACCTCCGAACCCATGCTGGAAATTGACAAATGACTTACAAGAACGTCATAATGTGGATTATGGCTTATGTGTAAGGCAAAACTTGACTTTTGCGACGATTACGACCAAGGAAAACGAAAGGATGGTCGATGGCCGACGAGACGACAAAAAAAATCCCACGCAGCTATTCGCGCTACACCCGCGAGGCTGTGCGCCTGCTGGGCGGGCTCATTCGCGCCCGGCGGATCGAACGGCGGCTGAGCGTTGAAGACCTCGCGACGCGCAGCGGCGTGTCGCGCGACATGATGCGCCGTATCGAGCAGGGCGACCCGCGCTGCGCCATCGGCCTCGTCTTCGAGGCGGCAGCGATCGTCGGGGTCGCGCTGTTCGACAGCGACCGGGACCGTCTCGCTGGACATCTCGCCGAGCAGGAAACGAAGCTGCGCCTGCTTCCCAAGGCCGTTCACAAGCCGCGATCCGAGGTGAAGGATGACTTCTGACGTCGCGCCAGCCGGCGAAGCCTTCGTCTGGATATGGCTGCCCGGGGCAACCGAGCCGGTCGTCGCGGGCAGGCTCGCGCGCGCGAGCGATAGCCGGCTCACCTTCAACTATGGCCAAAGCTATCTGGCCCGCGCGGATGCCATCGCGATCTACGAGCCCGAATTGCCGCTGCGCGCCGGCCTGATCGAGGCGGCGAGCAAGATGCAGCTGCCAAGCGCGATCCGCGACGGATCGCCCGACGCATGGGGCCGGCGCGTCATCATCAACCGGATCGGCGGGCGCGACGAAGGCGAGCTGGCTCCAGCCGAGCTGGACGAGTTGACCTATCTCCTCGAATCCGGCTCCGACCGCATCGGCATGCTCGATTTCCAGGCGTCGGCCACCGACTATGTACCGCGCCAGCGGCAGAATGCGACGCTCGCCGAACTGATGGAGTCGGCCGAGCGCGTCGAGCGGGGCGTGCCGCTCACGCCCGAGCTCGACCAAGCGCTGCAACATGGCACATCGCTTGGCGGCGCGCGTCCCAAGGCGCTGATCGACGATGGCGCGCGCAAATATATCGCCAAATTTTCTGCGGCAGCCGACATCTATAATGTCGTGAAAGCCGAATATGTCGCGATGCGCCTCGCCGCGCGCGCGGGCCTCGATGTCGCACCGGTCAAGCTTGCGCGCGCGCTCGGCAAGGATGTGTTGCTCGTCGAGCGCTTCGACCGCGCACCCAAGGAGGACGATTGGACCCGGCGCGGCGTGGTGTCGGCGCTCACCCTCCTTGCCCTCGACGAGACCGAGGCGCGTTATGCGAGCTATGAGGATCTCGCGACCGTGATCCGTCACCGGTTCGTCGATCCCGCAGCGACGCTCGCCGAACTTTACGCGCGCATCATATTCAACATTCTGTGCGGCAACACCGACGATCATGCGCGCAACCATGCCGCCTTCTGGGACGGCGGGACGCTGGAGCTTACGCCCGCCTATGACATCTGCCCGCAAGGCCGCACCGGCGGCGAGGCGACGCAGGCGATGCTCATCCTCGGCAACCGGCGGTTCAGCCAATTGTCGCTGTCTCTCGAGGCCGCGCCCGTCTTTCACCTCGACGATGCGCGCGCACGCGCCATCATCGCGGGTCAGCAGGCTGCGATCGAGGCCCATTGGGATGCGGTGTGCGACGAAGCAGCACTCGGCGGCGCCGAGCGCGCGTTCCTGTGGCGGCGGCAGTTCCTCAACCCGTTCGCCTTCGAGGGTTTTGCCGCCGCCCCAGGCTGATCGTGGTCGCAGCATACCCCGATGCAATTGCACAAATCAGGTCGGCCCCGCTCGAAAGCGGGGCCGGCACGGGCCGTCACGACGGCGGGTTCCAGATGATGACCTTCTTCATCGGATCGTCGCCCGGCGCATTGGCGATATTGCCGTAGATGGTGCCGAACTCGGGTGCCGAAAGCGACACCGACACATATTCGGCACCGGTGTTCTGCGAGAAGCGCTTCCAGCCGGCACCGAGCTCAAAGCCGTTCTTGCGGCTGACGATGCGGTAATCGGGCTCGCTGTCCTTGGCTTTGCGACCATTCGAGACGATCGCGATTGGCGCGGTGACGTTGAGGGTGGCGAGCGTGCCTTCGAAGCTGCCGTCCGCCTTGACGGTGAGATTTGCGATGGTGGCCATGATTAAGTCTCCTGGGTTCGATCGGGACCATCCCGATGGCGCTTGCACGAGGGGCCGGGAGCCGCCGTCACCGGAACATCGTGACGGGGAACCCCGAACGGGGTTGACGGCCGGAGGCGATCCGAGGCCCATAGAAAAGCGCCCTAGAGGGGTGGACGATCGACCGGGGAGGCTTGCTGCCGCCGTCATTCATCGGCTATTGGACAAGGGCACTTGTGGCATCGGGCGCTACCTGTCTTTCCGCCACGACGATCCGCTGCAGCTCGGTAGCGCCTTGAAAGCGGCAGGCGCGTTTAAGGGGTCAGAGCTTGTCCTGACTCATTGTTGCCGGGATTGAGGATGCCGCCATGGGCAAATATGATGCGCTTGGGAGCTTTTTGCGAAGGTGGAAAGTCCGCAACGACGCCCCTGGTGTCGAACTGAGCTTTGCCCAGATCGAGAGCATCGTCCGCGGCTTGTTGCCGCGCGCTGCGGCAGACCCGCAATGGTGGTGCATGGACGAGCAGGCCGAGCCTCCCCACCGACGGGCTTGGCGCGAAGCGGGCTTCGATGCGATCGCCGACATGGCGGCCGAGCGTGTCTATTTTCAGCGGCGATAAAGCCCAATCCGGGAATCGGGGTGCATGAATCCCGGCAATACTCGTGATGAAGCGGGCTGGTCCCTCATGGATAGCGGCGACGTCGGTGCTCGGCTTGTCAAGCGAGCGCCGCGCAATTACACGCGGGACCGTGCTCAAGTCGATCGCCCCCGCTCTGGACCGTCTCATGGCCGCGCTCTGCGTCGCATTGCTGATGTTCTATGTGGCAACGCTGCCCGCCAAAGCGGCTGATCAAATCCAGCACGCTCCGGCGCTGATGGTCGCGCACGACCATATTGGTCTGGGCAATTTTTCCGTCGATGCCGTGCACAACAGCGATGACGATCACGCCAATCATACCGATCATCATGGCAGCGTGCCCGACGATGAGGATCAGCCGGGCGATCATCTCGCCGGCGGGCATCACCATCACGGCGACACCGGCCCAAACCTCCTTGTTCCCGACACCGCTTCCGCATCGGCCTTTGCACCGGTTGCCGGTCTCCATGGTATCGGCGAGGATCCGCATATCGCGGGGCTGCGAGCTATTGGACCCGAACGCCCGCCCAGAACCACCTCGCTGAACGCCTGAGTTCCCGCGCCTGCTGACACGGCGTGGGATGTTCCCACGCCTTTCAGCGAGGCTGCTATCACATGTATTCCATATCTCGAGCGCGCTTCGGCGCGCATGCTATCCGCAGGGCCTTGCTCTGCGGGGGCGTCCTGCTGGCTGCCGCCGCGCAGCCCGTTTGGGCGCAAAATCTAAGTCTGGACGACGCACTATCGCGGGTTGCAACCAGCGATCCCGCTATCGTCGCCAATGCCGCTCGCCTCGAAGCCGCGGACGCCGCCATCTTGCAGGCCGATGTTCGGCCACGCGACGTGGTCGGCGCCGATTTCGAGGATTTCGCTGGCACCGGCCCCTATTCTCCGCTGAACCGGTCGCAGACGACCGGCTGGTATGAGCGGACATGGGAGCGCGGCGGAAAACGCGAAGCGCGTATCGGCGCCGCGCGGGCAGATGTTGCCGTCGTCGGCGCCCAGAACAGGGTTCGCCTGCTCGACCGTCTCGCACGCGTCCAAGCGGCGTGGGTGGAGGCCCTTGCCGCCGAAGCCGCGATCCCGGTCGCCGAGACCCGGCTGGCCGACCTCAAGCGCGTCGAACTCGATGTCGTGAAGCGCGTCACCGGCGCGCTCGACCCATGGTTCGCAGCCGAACGCGCACGGACCAATGTCGCGCAGGCCGAGATCGCCGTCGAACAGGCGCGCGAGAATGCCCGCATTGCGCGCGCGAATCTCGCAGCCTGGTGGGGCGGCACGGGTGACTTCAAACTCGATCCAGCCCTGTTCCAATCGTTCGAAGTGACGGTTCCGCCCGGTGGAGACTCGGCGGATGTTGCCGTTCTCGATGCAGAACGGGCCGCAGCCGAAGCGAAAGTGAAGCTCGCGGAGACCGGCAATGTCGCCGATCCGAGCGGCCGGGTCGGGTTTCGTCACTTCGGCGAAGGCAATGATTTTGCCGTCATGGTGGGTGGCTCGATCCCGCTCGGAACCAAGGCTGCCAATCGCGGCAATATCGTCCGGGCCGAGGCCGAACAGCGGGCGATCGAAGCGGACATTGCGGTGACGCGCGTCGAGATCGGCCGAGAGATCGACCGGCTCGTTGCCGAGCGAGGCCTGATCGCGGCGGAAATCAAACGGATCGATGCCGAGGTGTTGCCAAGCGCCAGCCGCGCCGTTCGCCTCATCCAGGACGGGCTCGCCCGTGGCGGCACCGCTTTCACGTTCCTCGAATTCAGCCAGGCGCAGACAGCCTTGAGCGAAGCGCGTTCGCGCCGCGTCGAGCTGCTGCGCCGCTTTCACCTTCTGGGCGTGCGGCTCGACCGGCTCACCGGCCGCCATGCGCCCCTTCTCGCGACGATGGAGACTGCGCGATGAACAAGAAACATTTGATACTGGCCTTGCCCTTGCTTGCCATCGCGCTGCTCGCTTCGTGCAGCGACAGCCCAGCAACCAAGGAGGGCGGCGAAGAGACGGCCGCCGCCGGAGAGTATGAGCGCGGCCCACACCGTGGACGCATGCTGCGCGACGGCGATTTCGCCCTTGAGATTACAATCTTCGAGGACGGCGTCGATCCCGAGTTCCGCGTCTACGCCTATCGGGGCGACAAGCCGGTCAAACCGGGCGAGGTCCAGCTGTCGATGCAGCTCGTCCGCCTGGGGGGCAAGATCGACACGTTCGCCTTTACCCCGCAGGAGGATTTCCTGCGCGGCAGCGGCGTTGTCACCGAGCCGCACAGCTTCGATGTCCGCGTCGCTGCGGCGGAAGGTGGGCGAAACCATAAATGGTCCTACCAGTCCTATGAAGGCCGCACGGTGATCGATGCCGCGGCCGCAAAAGCCGGCGGGATCAAGACCGAGGCGGCGGGCCCCGCGACGGTGAGCGATCTGATCGACATGGGCGGGCGGATCGAGATCACGCCCGAGGGCAAGGCCGATGTTCGTGCCCGTCTGCCCGGACTGATCGTCTCGCTCAGCGGCAAGCTCGGACAGCAAGTCCGACGCGGCCAAGTGCTGGCCCGGGTGGAATCGAGCCATTCGCTTCAGGTCTATACGGTCACCGCGCCGATCAGCGGCACGATCGTCGAGAAGAATGTCAATGTCGGCGACACCACTGGCGATCGCGCGCTTTTCGTCATTGCCGACCCGACGCGGCTCCATGCCGAATTCTTCGTATATCCGCGCGATGCCGAGCGCATCGGCGTCGGCCAGCCGGTGACGCTCAAGAGCCTTTCGGGCGAAGGGCAGTTCGCCGGCGAAGTCGAGGCGGTGCTTCCGACCGCCGATGTCGCGAGCCAGACGATGATGGCGCATGTCCATCTGCCTCCGGCAGCGTCGCGCGAGTTCCGGCCGGGCATGGGGGTCGAGGGCAGCTTTGCGGTCGCGCAGACGAATGCGCCGATCGCAGTGCGGACAAAGGCGATCCAGCGCTTCCGCGATTTCGAGGTGGTCTTCGCCAAGGTCGGCAACACCTATGAGGTGCGGATGCTCGAAATAGGGCGCCGCACGCCCGAATGGACCGAAGTGCTCGGCGGGCTCGCGCCCGGCGAGGTCTATGTTACCGACGGCGCCTTTCTGATCCGCGCCGACATCGAGAAATCGGGGGCCAGCCATGACCACTGATAGTACCAACCCGCCGGGCCAGCTTCCCTTGCTCGAGCGGATGATCGCCGGTGCGATCCGGTTCCGCTGGGCCGTCCTCTCGGTCGTACTCCTCCTGTGCGCGATCGGCGTCTGGAGCTTCCAGCGGCTGCCGATCGACGCCACGCCGGACATCACCAACGTCCAGGTCCAGATCAACACGTCGGCACCGGGCTTCTCGCCGCTCGAAGCCGAGCAGCGCGTGACCTTCCCGGTCGAGACGGCAATCGCCGGCCTGCCCGGACTCAAATATACGCGCTCGATCTCGCGCTACGGCCTCAGTCAGGTCACGGTCGTGTTCGAGGATGGTACGAGCATCTACTTCGCACGTCAGCTCATCAACGAACGACTCCAGACCGCGCGCGAGCAGCTTCCACCGGGCATTTCGCCCGAAATGGGGCCGATCGCGACCGGGCTCGGCGAGATCTTCATGTACACATTGGAGGCCGAACCGGGCGCGAAGAAACCAGATGGCAGCCCTTATACGGCCGAAGATCTGCGCACCTTGCAGGACTGGGTCATCCGGCCGCAGCTGCGCAACACGCCGGGGGTGACCGAGGTCAACAGTATCGGCGGCTATGAACGCCAATATCATGTGACCCCGATCCCGGCGCGGCTCTCGGCCTATGGCCTGGCACTCGACGATGTGGTTCGTGCTCTGGAGCGCAACAACGACAATCGCGGCGCGGGCTATGTCGAGCGCTATGGCGAGCAATATCTGGTCCGCACCCCGGGGCAGGCGGCGGGGATCGACGATCTGAAGTCGATTATCGTCAGCAATCGCAACGGAATTCCGGTCCGAGTTGCCGATGTCGCCGACATCGGTCTCGGTGAAGAGCTGCGGACCGGCGCTGCGACCGAGAACGGCCGTGAGGTCGTCCTGGCAACCGTGATGATGCTGGCCGGCGAGAATAGCCGTGTCGTCGCACGCGCTGCGGCGGAGCGGCTGGAGGTAGCGGCAAAGGCGCTCCCCGCGGGCGTGAAGGCCGTGCCGATCTACGACCGCACCGACCTCGTCGAGCGGGCGATCTGGACCGTCGAGAAAAATCTTCTCGAAGGTGCCCTGCTCGTTATCGTCGTGCTGTTCCTGCTGCTCGGCAATGTTCGCGCGGCGCTGATCACAGCCGCGGTCATTCCGATCACCATGCTGATGACGATCACCGGCATGGTGCGCGGCGGCGTGTCGGGGAATCTGATGAGCCTCGGTGCACTTGATTTCGGCCTGATCGTCGATGGTGCGGTGATCATCGTCGAAAATTGTCTGCGCCGCTTCGGCGAAGCACAGCATAGGCTCGGCCGGTTGCTCGACCGGGGCGAGCGATTCACGCTCGCCGCCTCGGCGACGTCGGAGGTGATCCGCCCGTCGCTGTTCGGCGTGCTGATCATCGCGCTCGTCTATGTTCCGATCTTCGCCCTGACCGGCGTCGAGGGGAAGATGTTCCATCCGATGGCGATCACCGTCGTGATGGCGCTGACTGCTGCCCTCATCCTCTCGCTTACGTTCGTGCCGGCGGCGATCGCGCTGTTCGTTACGGGCAAGGTCGAGGAGAAGGAAAGCCGGCTGATGGGCTGGGCGCGACGCGCCTATGCTCCCGCACTCGACAAGGCGATGAAACTTCGCTTCGCCTTCGTCGCAGCAGCAGTAGGCCTTGTGCTTATCTCGGGTTTTGCGGCGAGCCGCATGGGGTCCGAGTTCGTGCCGAACCTCGACGAGGGCGATATCGCGCTGCACGCCCTCCGCATCCCCGGCACCAGCCTGTCGCAGGCCGTCGGGATGCAAACTGCGCTCGAAGCGCGGATCAAGCAGTTCCCGGAAGTCGACCGGGTGGTCGCAAAGATCGGCACGGCGGAAGTCGCGACCGATCCGATGCCGCCCTCGGTCGCCGATACCTTCATTATCCTGAAGGATCGCAAGGACTGGCCCGATCCGAGAAAGCCGAAGACCGAGCTCGTCCGCGAAATGCAGGCGGCGGTCGCGAAGATACCCGGCAACAATTACGAGTTCACCCAGCCGATCCAGATGCGGTTCAACGAGCTCCTCTCGGGAGTTCGCGCCGACGTTGCGATCAAAATATTCGGCGACGATCTCGATACACTGCTCGAAGTCGGGCGGCAGGTCGAGGGCGTCGTCGCAGGGATCGACGGAGCGGCGGATGTCAGCGTCGAGCAGGTAACCGGGCTGCCGGTGCTGCAGATCACGCCCGATCGAGCGGCGCTCGCCCGGTTTGGTCTGAATGTCGGCGACATTCAGGACACCGTTGCGGTATCGATCGGCGGTGTCGAGGCCGGGCAGATATTCGAAGGTGACCGGCGTTTCCCGATCATCGTCCGGCTGCCCGAGAGCGTTCGCGAGCGGGTCGACGAGATCGGCCGTCTGCGCATTCCGCTCCCCGCCAACAGCTTCTCGCCCGACGTGACGCTGGGCGGGGCGCCCGAGGCGGGGCTGCGCGGTTTCGTGCCGCTCGCCGATGTCGCGAAGGTCGAGGTCGTGATCGGTCCCAACCAGATCAGCCGCGAGGATGGCAAGCGCCGGGTCGTGGTCACAGCCAATGTGCGCGGCCGCGATCTTGGCTCCTTCATCGAGGAACTGCGCGCCAAGGTCGATGGCGAGGTCGAAGTGCCGCCCGGCTACTGGATCAGCTATGGCGGCACCTTCGAGCAGCTGATCTCGGCGGCGAAGCGCCTCCAGATCGTGGTGCCTGCGGCGTTGCTCCTGATCGTCGGACTGCTGTACGCGCTTTTCCGCTCGGGCAAGGACGCGGCGATCGTCTTTTCGGGTGTGCCGCTGGCACTCACCGGAGGCGTCGCCGCGCTCCTCATTCGCGGGATGCCGTTGTCGATCTCGGCGGGCGTCGGTTTCATCGCGCTCTCGGGCGTCGCGGTGCTCAACGGCGTCGTGATGCTGAGCTTCATCCGCCAGCTTCGCGAAAGCGGGGCGAATCTCGAAGACGCAATCCGCGAAGGCGCGCTCACCCGCCTCCGCCCCGTGCTGATGACCGCGCTGGTGGCGAGCCTCGGCTTCGTGCCGATGGCGTTCAATGTCGGGGCGGGCGCCGAAGTGCAGCGACCGCTGGCGACGGTGGTGATCGGCGGGATCGTCTCCTCGACGATCCTCACCCTGCTCGTGCTGCCGGCGCTCTACCGCATGGTTCATGGGCGTAAGCCGAAGGGGGATGCGGCTTCGCCCGCATCCACGTCCGAACCGCTACCTGCCTGACCTTGATACCCCGCGCGCTTCGCGCGCGCGGGATCTTCCCATTCACGGAGAATATTCGCATGTTCGCAGCACAGTTCGCCCCGCCAGGGACGACCACTCGGAGGCTCCTGCTTGCGCTGAGCCTGATCCTTCTTATCCTCGCCGCCGGCGCCGACGCTTGGGCCCACAATGTCGCCGAGGGCGACAAGGGCTATATCCAGGAAAGCAGCGGCATCCTCTTCTGGCCCTTCGTCTATCTCGGTGCCAAGCATATGGTCTCCGGCTACGACCATCTGCTCTTCCTGTTCGGCGTCATCTTCTTCCTCTACCGGATGAAGGACATCGGCCTCTACGTGACGCTGTTCGCGATCGGCCACTCGACGACGATGCTGTTCGGCGTGCTCACCGGGACCAGCGCCAACGCCTATGTCATCGACGCGATCATCGGCCTGTCGGTCGTCTATAAGGCGCTCGACAATCTCGGCGCCTATCAGCGCTGGTTCGGCTTCCAGCCGAACACCAAGGCCGCGACGTTGATCTTCGGCTTTTTCCACGGCTTCGGCCTCGCCACCAAGATCATCGAGTTCGAGATCGCCAATGAAGGACTGATCCCCAACCTCCTCGCCTTCAATATCGGAGTCGAGATCGGGCAGCTGCTCGCGCTCGGGACCATCCTTATTCTCATGGGCTTCTGGCGCCGCACCCCCAGCTTCATGCGCCACGCCTTCGCCGTCAATGTGCTGCTGATGACCGCGGGCTTCGTGCTCGTGGGCTACCAGCTTGCCGGCTACGCCATCAGCTGATTCAAAGGAAATCCATCATGTTCAACAGCCAGAAACCCCGCCTCGAAGATCTGCCGACCACCGGCCAGCTTCTTCGCGCCACCGCTCTTGCCATCGTCGCTGCCGGCGCGATCCTCATCGCCGTCGTTCTCCCCAGCGAATATGCAATCGACCCGACCGGAGTCGGCCGCCAGCTCGGTCTTACCCAGATGGGCGAAGTCAAGACGCAGCTCGCCGAAGAGGCCGCGCGCGGCGCCGCGAACGCAGCCGCCGCCCCCGTTATCGCCATCGCCGAAGGGTCCGGGAAAAAAGCGTCGCCGCCGACGACGGGCGCCGTCCAGCGATCCGACGTCACAAAGCTCACGCTCGCGCCCGGCCAGGGCGCCGAGGTCAAGGCCGTGATGGCGAAGGACGCGAAGATCGCCTTCGACTGGTCGGTCGAGGGCGGTCATGTCAATTTCGACACCCACGCCGACGCGCCGGGCGTCGACTATCATAGCTATGGCAAGGGCAAGCAATCGACCGGAGAAAAGGGCGAACTTGTCGCCGCCTTCGACGGCAAGCACGGCTGGTTCTGGCGCAACCGCTCGGGCGCGCCCGTGACGATTACGCTGCGCACCGAAGGCGCCTATACAGACATCCGTCGCGTCGCCTGACGCGGCACCGGACCTCCGGTCGGCACGCGCGGCCGGAGGTTCCAACGAGGGTCTATCCTATGCTCGACGTGCTTGCGAACCGCACCTATCGCCACCTCTTCCTCGCGCAGATCATCGCGCTCGTCGGGACCGGACTCGCGACCGTTGCGCTCGGACTGCTCGCCTACGAGATCGCAGGTGCGAAGGCCGGCGCGGTGCTCGGCACGGCGATGGCGATCAAGATGGTGGCCTACATCGGCGTCGCGCCCGTCGTCGGCGCCTATGCGAACCGGCTGCCGCGCAAGGCTTTCCTGATCTCGATGGACGTCGCGCGCGGGCTGATCGCCCTCGCCCTGCCCTTTGTCGACCAGGTCTGGCAGATTTACGTGCTGATTTTCATCCTTCAGTCGGCGTCGGCCGGGTTCACGCCGACCTTCCAGGCGACGATCCCCGACGTGCTCCCCGAGGAGAAGGATTATACCAAGGCGCTGTCGCTCTCACGCCTCGCTTATGACATGGAGAGCCTCGCGAGCCCGGTGCTTGCCGCGGCGCTCCTCGGAATCATGAACTTCCACTGGCTCTTCTCGGGCACCGCGGCCGGTTTCGCGGCCTCGGCGCTGCTCGTGCTGTCGGTAACCTTGCCGCGAACCGGAGCCAAGGCGGAGACCCGCGGCATCTACGACAAGACGACGCGCGGCATCCGCCAATATCTGAAGACGCCGCGCCTGCGCGGCCTTCTTGCCGTCACCCTCGCGGCCGCCGCCGCAAGCGCAATGGTCATCGTCAACACGCCGGTGCTGGTGCGCGGCGCGCTCGGCCTCGGGCAAAGCGAGGTCGCGATCACCCTCGCCGCTTTCGGCGGGGGCTCGATGATCGCGGCGCTCCTCCTTCCCCGCCTGCTCGACCGCATCGCTGACCGCAGCATCATGATTGCGGCGGCACTCTCCATGACCATGGTGCTCGCGGCCCTCGCCATCGCTTGGCGGTTCACCGACGAGACCAGTCATTGGCCCATCATCCTCGGCGGCTGGTTCGCGCTCGGCCTGAGCTATGCGGCGAGCATCACACCGGGCGGGCGGTTGCTGCGCCGCTCCTCGGGCGCCGACGATCGTCCCGCGCTGTTCGCGGCCCAGTTCGCGCTGAGCCATGTCTGCTGGCTCATCGCCTATCCGCTCGCCGGACAGGTCGGCGCTCGCGCCGGCATGGAGATGGCGCTCGGAGCGAGTGCTGCGCTCGCCTTTATCGGCACGCTGGTTGCGGTCCGCATCTGGCCGCGTGAGGATCCCGATGTGATCGCGCACAGCCACGACGACCTCCCGGACGGGCACCCGCATCTTGTCGAAGGGCACGCCAAAGGTGCCGCGACGCATGGCTTTGTTGTCGATGAGTTGCACCCGAACTGGCCGGGTCGCCAATAAAGGCTGGAACGTAAGGCTCCGATGATCGGCTGAATGCCGATGGTTCGATGATGTGACCGAGTAAGGCCGACGGCGACTTGTGCGCTCAGGCGGCTTCCGTCCGCCGGAAGGCGCACCAGCAAAAATGCTGCACACTTCCCCAAGGAGTGACATGATCTTCCTGCCAGTCGCCGGCGATTTCGAACGGGGGGCCGAATTCAGCGGCAAGCATCTCGGGATCGTAGCGCCGGACGGGAAGTCCGCTGCACCGCTCCGGGCCATCAAGCGCAAATGTGGCGATGATGAGCGTACCACCGGGCTTGAGCGCCTGTAGCAATGTCTTGCGATAGGCGTCGCGCTGCCACTGCTCGGTAAGAAAATGAAACACGGCGCGGTCATGCCAGATGTCGAACGTGCGCGCAGGGTTCCATGCCGTCACATCGGCGACTTGCCAATCGACTTCGTCCCGCGCCTCACCCAATCGCTCGCGAGCAGCATCCAGCGCGGACGCCGCAATATCGAGAATGGTAATGTCGCGAAATCCGCGCGCCAGCAACGCAGCGGGGAGCCGCGATGCCCCGCCGCCGACATCGACGATCGAGGCGTCCGCACCTAGGCCCATGCGATCGAGCGCGACAAGCGACATCGCGGGCTCGGATTGGTGCCAGCTGACGTCCTCAGGCACCTTGCTGCGATAGACGCCGTTCCAGTGCTCCGATTCCGTGCCCATTTTTTAGCCTTGCAGCGGTAAACCGGTAACGAGGTTGGAGCATCTCATTCGTTTCGTCCAGCTCGACCGGTGTCCGTCATCTTTGCCGGGACGGCCGGCGCAAGGGTGCTCACGCGGTAACGGACGGTGTTTTCGAAGAAACGGATCGACGACTTTACAGGGCAAAGCAGAGCGAACCGAACCGGGTGAACGCGACCGCGCATTAACGACATTTGGCCGATTTCTGTCGGTCGGCTTTGGGACGAAAAATTGGAAAGAAGACACCTGCAAAGCTTTGCTCCGCGTCTAAAGAACTTGCCAAATTCCAGTCTACTGAGCGCTATAACGCTCGGAAAGCTTAGTCAGATGCGCGTTAGGTCCAAGAATGTCAGACGGTTCGCGACAAAAAAGCTCATGCTGATAAGAGGGCGCATTCGCCCGCATGGCCTCGTCTAGAACAGTCGTAACCACTTCCACACCGAGCGACTGCAAAGCGCCCCTGGCACCAGCGAAGCGACAATTCAACGCAGCAAGGACCTGGCCTCGCCGCAACCCGTACAATGCTAGATCCGGAGTTGGAATTTCGCCTGTCCAATCATCCAGGATTGCTGCAATCAGAGCGCTCGATACGGCGTCCCCGGCACCGGCGGAGTCGACCACCCCTTCAATCAGCACTGCAGGAAGGTGGTGGAACTCTGAATCTTCCGCTCCGCCAAGCCGGACATCCAATCCTCGACGGCCATCCGTCAAAATCTGAATTGGGCTCGAATAGCGAAGCCGACCCCCGAACTCGTGCGCTCGTTGGGCAGAGATTTTCAGGATATCGACGAACGGCTCTACGTCAGTCATCGAGATGTCGCCCGAAATATCCGACGGCTCGAAGAAAGTGATCGCGCCGTTTTCCTTCAACTGTCTGGCAAGGTCGATAATCCCCGGAGACAGACGGTCGAAGTAAAAAACCTTTGGAGCGAGCAGCTTGGCTGCGTGAATGTCTAAGGGATCAGGCGGGCTGTAACGCGGCAGCCGTGCTCCTGTTTCAGGGTCATTCAACAAGAAACGGTGATCTCGCGGCCCTTCAAGTATCTCGTGGATTACGACCGGCGTCTCCGTCCGGCTGTCACGCCTGAGGAGATGGGGCCGAACTCCGGCGCGAACGAGGTCATCGATTACCGCAGCGGCTTCAGCATCCGCTCCGAGCTTGGCGACCAAAGCCACGTCGTTCCCAAAGCTTGCGAGGGTCGCTGCAACGTTACCGCATGAACCCCCAGCGGCGAGCGATGCGCCCTTTCTGCCGGGGCGCCAGATCACGTCGAGCGCAACGAACCCTGTTGCAAGAATGTCTGGATCGGTCACGACCGCGGAGTCTCCTTTGCGGTAGGTGCCAAACAACTAGCAAGAGAACAAAGAGGGAACAAGTGAATATCTCTCACAATGTCATAAGGTCGATCGCAAAGCTACCGTCCTCTGAGTTAATCCGGTCCAAATACGCGACCAGCCCGTCGGGGCCCTTGACCCCCGGTGGAAGGAGATTCCAGCACCCATTTGGATCGTCACTTACCCGGTCGACGCTGAGGCCGATGTCCTCCTTGAGCAAAGCGAAATCATTTCCTGGATAGCCGCCGGAATCGCCGATCCTGAGAAATTTAGCATCGGCTGTATTGACCGCATCGGCCAATCTCCGCGCAACATTTTCCTTATCGACCCCAGGAGCAAGGACGTCGATGGAATGGCCCGACACGTAGGTCCGGAGACGCAAACCATTCTCTTCAAGTATCTTCAGGACAAAATCGCGGACCGGCCCAAGCGGCCGACCGTCGACTGCGGTCAAGCAAAGCTGTACGCGTTGGCGTCGAACCGATATCCCACATGATGGCGCGCACTGCTCGATCACCTCGGCAAGTCGGGAAAGACCTACATCCTCGTCGATGCTGGATTTGTCGACGGCCTCGTCGAGCCGAATGCATAGGCCGCCATTGTAATAGCCGACCAGAATCTCTGGCCAGTGTCGCTCCGGCAAAACCTTTCGCAGCATGGCTCCCACCGAGTCCCCTCGACCTGTTGCAAAGGCAAGCCGCCCTCCCTCGTCCAGAAAGCGGATCAGCCCTGCAAGAACGGCATCGCGAGGCGGTTGTCGGCGCTCGCTCGACCGGACAACGGTTCCGTCATAGTCGAGAACGAGGCCATGGAACCGCATGGAAGACCCTCGCTCGCGAAAGGCCTGTTCGGCGTCAGCCCACTCCTCCGCCAACCCCGAAATTCCAACTAGCCTGCGACGAGCTGCAGCCTTCCGCAACGACGGCGACATGCCACGGACCCCTTGGCTTTGCAGGAGTAGCGATGGGACGTGATAGATTCTGCGTCCGAAATCTGGGACACCCGGGCGCCCAGGGTCGACGCCCAAAATTTCGCCGGCCTGACCCGTCAACTCCATTGCAGACATCAGTCCGTCGATGGGAAGAAACTCGCGCGGCGCGCCAAAGTCGAGTTCTGCCTTTGCTACCTCAGCCGGTAGCTCACCTGCTATATCAGCCCAGAGAACCCTCGTCTGGTCTGTTAGCAGCGCAATCAGACCCAGTTCACCACCTCGTTTTGCTGCCCAAAGATGACGACCATGAGCAAAGTTTCGAAAGTCGACTGCCTCGACATTGATCAACGCCGCTTCCCAAAAATTCGTCTCGATCAGCCTTGCAGCGTCAACGAGAAGCGGATCGAAAGCGATTATCACTGTCGATCGGGACAACACGTCCGTTGCCGCGCTTCGGCCAAGCCGCAAGACGGGGTCAACCCAACGTGGCGGCACAGGTGATCCAGCGATCTGCCCAGCAGCTCTGCAGATTAAAGTAGCAGACAACAACAAGGTGTGCGTTGCCAGAAAGCCGTCCTTTTGGCTGTCGGTCTCATACAGCAGAACCGTCGAGCCATAATCACGCGCGGCCTCCACGAGCATGGACGCCTCCCGGTTGCAGAGTACCGTGATGCTGGATGCCTCTGATTTCACTGCGGCATCTAAAGCCGCCAAGATATCGGGATTCGTCCCTTCGGCACTTATAAGCCAGACATGCTTTCCGTTGCCAAGCGTTGGCGCAGCAATAAATTCCAGCGGCGTCAAAGACCGAGCGACGTTACCGTGGAGGCCCTCGATGGTCCGAGCCAGCAATCCCGCGGTGACCAATGAGCCACCGGACCCAATAGTCAATACGGACAGATCGCCCGAGGCCTGCAGCGCCTCTGAAATTGCTTTAACATCGGCAGAAAGTGCAAGCTTGATGGTCAGTGGGAGAGAATCAACGCGGTCGCGGAAATGGTTCATCAGCTCGCTCTTGCCGAAACAGGAGCAGAAGAAAAGCCCTCACCCCTGAGCAAATAGCTTCATGTCTGCAGGGTCGGACAGCTCGGGTGCTGATCGGACCTCAAGCTCGCCACTTCGCAAAGCGTCACGAACCTCCATCAGCATGATCCCTAGCATATTTTGCCCGCGGCCGTTCACCTCGCCCCAAGTGCGGTTTACGGCGTTGTCGACAGTGGCGGATTCCACCAGCCGGCTCTCACCCGTCGACAGCAGGAGGTCAGCGAGGTCTGCGTGCTGCGAGAATTTCGCGGCAACGATGTGGCGCATACGATCGAACTTCGTTGCCGCCCAGTCAGGCACGATATCCCACGTGTAAAGCCCATGAGCCGCCATCGCCACGAGAGCCGGCGAAGGCGCAGCCAAGAGCCACGCGCGGACTTCGGGCTTTCTAGCCTTTCCGGCTTGGTACGCATGCTCCGACGTCGGGAAGATGGTGTCTTCGAAGAATACAGGCCGCCGGAACAAATTACTGAAGGCCCCATAAGGCTTCTCATTAGCTCGATAAAATCGGATTTCGCTTGCGCCCATTTTGTCTCTTGCCAATTTTGTAATAACTTCATTAAAAACATTATGCAGAAATGAAGGCCGGGTCAACTTCGAAATCGCCTCGCGGGCGTCCAGCGTCACCGACGGAGGGCGCGACGGAGGCGGTTGCTTCAATCAGGTCGCTTATAGCCGCGAATGGATGGAGTGAGGCTCGACTTGCACGCAAAGCCGGCGCATCTCAATCGGCTGTCCACAGGACCCTTCACGACCCGTCGCCGAAATGGACGCCGACCCTCCGGCAATTAATGCATTATGTAGAAAACCCCGAGCTGACCCCGAAGAAACCGATCGAGGCACAGCTGCCGGCGCCACTTTTGAAGGCTGCAAGGGCACTCTGGGATGGCACTTCGACCGATGCGGAACGAATTACCAAACTGTTGACGCTTGTCCGCGACCTCAGGACGTCTAAATAGGATCCGGGGGGAATAGGCTGCCATCCGGCTGCTTGCTCCGAAATATTCTATCCAGGCGAGAATTGACTGAAGACGCATGAGGAAGTTGCTCGCCGAAAGCCTCCTGAAACGGGTGATGGATTGGGACCAAGCGCGCCTCGCAGAGGAATTGCCGCTTCTCGATCGCATGGCAGGTTTCAAGTATGACGAGTACCAGCAGTTCGGGCCTGGCAGGAAATTCGTCGAGACGCTAGGCCTGTGGCTGGAGCAATTCCAGCCTGACGAACGAGAGGCCGCATTCGACTTTGTCAAAAATCGGCTAGTTTACATATCCGAAGGAGAGATGCGGCATCTCGTAGAAGCCGCGTTCGCCGACCATATCAAGCCGATGCTGATCCGCGCGGCTGCGGAAACGCTCGGCTTGCCAGCACACAGCTTAGGTGCCGTTACCGAAAGTACAGCATTTCGCCGCTCCCTCAGATCCAGCCTGTTCTTCGGCCTGAGCGACGGTGCCCGTATGGACGTCTTTCGCCGGTCTGCAAATCTCGACAATGAGCAGGTTTGGCAGGCCTATGAGCCAAGCGAGGCGAAAACGACCGGCCTTATCGAGGATTTGCGCAAGATCTACCCCGAGTCCTATTTCGAGCGTGTATTCCTAATCGACGACTTCACCGCGAGCGGGATCAGCTATATCCGGCAGGAGCCCGATGGAAGCTGGAAAGGCAAGATCAAGAAGGCACTGACACAGTTTGGGGGAGACGCGGCCAAACTATTTTCGCCGGACGGATATCAGATGACGGTAGTGATTTACGTCGCCACCCCGGAAGCGTCGCATCACATTCGAACCCAACTCGCGGCCTATTGCGAAAGCATTGGCAAACCAGTCCCTGAAGTCATCATCGTCTACGAATTGCCGCAATCGACGAAGCTCGAAGACGCGAACGAGGGCGATCGACCGTTCCTGGCTCTGGCGGATCAGGATCGATACTATCGAAACACCCCGATGGACACACATGAACAGAAGGGCAGGACGGATACAGTGAAGCGGGGATTCGCAGGATGCGGCCTGCCCTTGGTACTGGGCCACAACACCCCGAATAATAGCCTTTATCTCCTGTGGGGAGATCAGGCGGTCGGTGCGCGCGGCCTGTTCCCGCGGATTGTCCGTCACAAGGGCAACAACTGATGGTTCGCAACGCTTTCGCCGTCCGCACGTCGGAACTGTCGTCGCCCGACGAACTGTTTGCGCGGGATTTCGCTCCCGAGGTCCTCGAGATACTCCCGCGCGACATCTTCGCGACCAGCGCGATGGTCCTCAGGTCTTCGCCCGGCGGCGGCAAAACCTCACTTCTCCGTATCTTCACTCCGGGGCCGATGCTGCAGGTTTTCCGTAACCACACGCGCGAACCCTACGTGGAGATATTCCGGCAGCTTCAAGCCGTGAATGCCGTGGATGGGGACAACATCCGCGCGATGGGCATTCTCATCCCCTGCACCAACGGGTACTCGGAGCTGCAGGCTCCCGAACAGGATCCAGCCGCGCGCGGGATGTTTCGCGCCCTCGTGAACGCCCGGATCATTCTTCGCGCTCTGCGCGCGATCTGCATGCTGCACGGCGTCGAGTATCCGCGCGATCTCGGTCGTCTGCGGATCGATTATGAACGTGGACTACTCGACGAAGGCCCGGTTCCAAGATCCGCCGACGCGGAGAGCTTACGCAATTGGGCGGAGAGCGTCGAGAGTCGGCTGCTAGGATACCTTGACCAACTTGGGGCCGAGCGAGAGGAAACGCCTGTTCACCTTGTCTTCGATGCAGTCACCTGGCTTTCGCAAGCCCGGTTCCTCGTCGATGATGTGCTGAGCGAAGTCAGGCCGATTGTCATGTTCGACGACGTGCAACGACTACGGCCGGGCCAACGTGCGACGTTGTACAAGGAGTTGCTGGATCATCGTGCTGCAGCGCCTGTATGGCTCGCGGAACGCACCGCCGTGCTTGAATCGTCGGAAATTTTCAGTGACGCGATTCAGCGGCGGGATTTCGAAGTCGTTGAGATCGAGAGGGGCTGGCAGAAGCTGTCTGACAAGCGATTTCTCACGTTCGTTACAGGCATCGCAGATCGCCGGATGCGACAGATGCGGGACGACCCCGAGAGTTTTGGCGACCACCTCGGGTCATCACTCGATCCCCTGCAATTTCGATCCCAGCTCGCGACTGCCGTGGACACCTTGCGCGCGCGAGCAGTAGCCCGCGCAACTGACACGGATCGCTACTCTTCCTGGATTCAAGCTGCAGAGGGCTTCCCCAAGGCGGACCTTCTGGCATTGGCCATCGAGTGGTCGAAGACGAACATTCTGATCGAGCGCGACAGAAACAGGATACAAGCTGTCCTCGACCTGGAGCCCTTGCCGATCGAAGAACGGGAAAACCGCGAATCCAGCAAGCTGCCCTCGGCGGCGCTAAAGTTCGTAAGCTCCGAGTTCAAATTGCCGTATTTCTTCGGCATCGACAGAGTCGTCCGATTAAGCTCCTATAATGTAGAAGAATTTCTGCAGATATGCGCGGTTCTTTACGAGCATCTGCATGCAGCGCGAGTGTCACGCACCGATGGGCCCGTCTCCGTCAGTCCGGGCGAGCAGGATCGAGCATTACGCCGGCTGGCCGAGAAGCGATTCAGGGAAATTTCCCGAGCGTTTCCGTTGGGAGCGAAAGCGCAGAGGCTGATCGCCGCAATCGGCAAACTTTCTCACGAGCAGACATTCGCGCCCAATGCCCCTTATGCGCCCGGCGTCACCGGTATCGGATTGGCGATCGTCGACCGGGACGCACTCGTCAAGGCATCAGAGAACGACAAGCATCCGTTCTGCGAAACGGCGAAGATACTGAGCGCCTGTATCGCGTATAACTTGTTCGAGGTTCGAGAACTCAAACAGGACAATAAGCTCTGGACAGTTCTCTATTTGAACAGAATGCTCTGCGTTCATTTCGACCTGGTCTACCACACAGGAGGGTGGAGACCGACGTCGATCGCGCGACTCAAGGCATGGCATCAGGGAACGCCTTCAACAATCTTGTGAAGGCAGGAGGAAATCGATGTGGTGGGGCGAATATAATCTGTTTCGGCAGACCGCTTTCGACGAGTTCTGGCATGGGCATCTTCAGGAAGACCGGAAGATTTTGTTCATTGTCGGTCGAGGCTTCGACCCCAGGGCGCTTGTGTCCCTCAACCGGATTATAGCGCAGCGTCCTGACATCGATCGGCACTGCATCGCAATCGAAATGTCCAACTGCTTCGACACCGATGGCGAAGCGGTCCGCATGCGCGACACGAATGAAGCGGGGCTACGGCAACTGTTTGCCGAAGACCGGATCGAAATCCGAGATCTGACGCCAACCGATACCGACGGAATTAGAGATATTTCCCGGGCTACCGCCCACCTCTTTGCCGACGTCGCGCGCAACGATGCCGGTTTCTCCGATATCGTTCTCGATATCAGCACCCTGCCGCGGCTCGTCTATCTTACGCTGCTGAACCAGTTGCTCGGCGCCTTCGTTCGACCGAACGACCAGGCGCCGTTGGCATCGTCGGTAAATCTGCATGTCGTTTACGGCGAGAGCGCGGTTATAGATCGCGGCATTTCCAAGCGCGAAGTCGATGTCGATCTCGCTCCGCTTGCGAGCCTCGGCATCCGCCTAGAGGAAGAGGCATCACACGACTGGCCCAAGATATGGTTCCCAATACTCGCGGAAGACGTCAGCGAACAACTCGAACGCATACATTCCCGGATCGCGCCGGACGATGTCTGCCCGGTACTCCCGCTGCAGTCTGTCGATCCGAGGCGGGGCGATAATATCATACGCGAGATGGGAGAGCTGGTTTTCGACCGAATGGCCGTTACACCGCGCGACATAATCTTCGCGACCGAGTGGAATCCCTTCCAGCTCTACAGGAGCCTTCTCGAAGCGATGGGTCGCTACGAAGAGAGCCTCAAATTCTTCGGCGGCGCGCGGTTCATCATATCACCGCTTTCTAGCAAAAGCCTATCCATAGGTTGCCTATTGGCGCTAGTCGAAAAGCGGGCGAAGGGTGATCGCGCCTCGATGCGGGTCGGAATGGCGCATATCGAGACGCGTCGTTATGAAGCCAACGACCTCGGAGAAGACTTGCCGATGGTCCCGATTTCCCTTTGGCTAACGGGCGACTGCTACAGAATCCGAACGGCAATCGAAGCGGTTAATCCGGCTGCACCCGAGGAGGTCGAACTACGCGAACCGGAGTCAGAACGAGAGCGCGCGGAAGAAGCGGCTGCTGCCTCTTCACCGCGCAAATGACATCTTTCGGGCGCGAACCAATCGCGGTCCGAAGGGTTAGGATAAGGCGCAAACCAGCCGCATTCGCATATAGCACTTAAAAGCCGGGTTTACGCCATCTGGTACAATTTGGACCACCCGCCCCTTCACAAATCTCCCAGCCGCCGCCGAGAGCGCGGTGGATTTCAACCACAGACAGGAGATGGTCTGTTCGCGCCGTGGCCAACGTCGCTTCGGCTTGGTACAGGCTGCGTTCGGCATCGAGAATGTCTAGATATTGTCCCTCGCCCTCGCGAAATCGCACCGAAGCCATCCGCGCTGCCTCGCGGCTGGCGCCGACCTGCTGGTCGCGTATCGCAAGACCGGTCCGGATTGCGCCGTAGGCCGTCAGCGCGTCCTCGACATCGCGAAGGGCGATCAGAACGGTCCGGTGGTAATCGATCAGCGCCGCATCTGTGCGAGCATCGGCGACGCGGACCTGTGCGCGTAAACGCGACATGTTGAACACCCCCCAATCGAGGCTAGGGCCGCCCGCAAAGCCGAGCGCACCGCCAGTGAACAACGATTCAAACCCGCCGGCGAGGAGCCCAATGAAGCCGGACAGCCGCACCGTCGGAAACAAGTCGGCTTCGGCGACACCGCGCCGCGCGGTGGCGGCGGCGAGTGCGCGTTCGGCGGCGGCGATATCGGGCCGCCGCCGCAACAGGTCGGCGGGAGCGCCGACATCGATCTGTGCGATGTGCGGCAGACTGGTTGTTGCCGTGGCGGGACCGGCGAAGCTCTGCGGCGTCTGGCCGAGCAGCACGGCAAGGGCGTGACGCGCGGTGCCGATGCGCTGCTCGATCCCGGGCAGCGTCGCTTCGACCGCGGACAGCGCGGCCTCTGCGCGAACGACGTCAAAGTGCGCGCCCGCGCCAGCGCGTTCCAGCTTGCGCGTGATGTCGAGCGAACGCCGCTGGGTTTCGATCTGGCGGTGCGCGATCGCAAACGCGGCCTCGCTTCCGCGCAGTTCGAAATAGTGGCTGGCGACATCGGCGGTGACCGCGGCGCGAACCGAGCGCAGCGCCGCCTCGGCGCCGCCGACCTCGGCTTCGGCGGCCTCGACTCCGCGGCGGACGCGGCCGAACAGGTCGATTTCCCACGACGCTTCCGCGCCGGCGCGCAGGGCATCGCCCTCGCGCGGCTGACCGCCCGCACGCTCGACGTCGGCTTCCCGGCGGCGCTGATAGCCGGCAGCGACCCCGCCGCCGGGAAGCCGTGCCGCGCGCGACACGCCGGCGAGCGCGCGTGCTTCGTCGAGCCGCGCGACAGCTAGCCGCGCGTCGAGATTGGCTGCAAGCGCCTCTGCGATCAGCGCGTCCAGCGCCGGGTCACCGAACTGGCGCCACCACGCGGCCTCGGCGGATGCCCCGCCGATGCCCGCCGGCTGCGCGGCATAAGCGCCGGGCGCCTCGATCCGCGGTGGAACATAGTCGGGACCGACAGCGGCGCACCCCGCGAGGCCCACGAGAAGGATGGCGGGTGAAAGCTTGGCGATCAATATCATTGGGTCAATTCCTGCGGCTTGGGATCCGCGCCCGACGGGCGCCGCGCTTCGCGCCGCAAAACGGCGTTGCGGATCACGACGTAGAAGAGCGGGGTCAGAAAGAGGCCGAAAAGCGTCACCCCGAGCATGCCGGCGAACACCGCGACACCCATCGCCTGCCGCATCTCGGCGCCCGCGCCCGCGGCGATCGTCAGCGGAACCGCTCCCGCGATGAACGCGATCGACGTCATCAATATGGGGCGCAATCTCAACCGGCACGCCTCGAGCGCGGCAGCGGGCGGATCGAGCCCTTCCTGTTCCCGCGCGCGGGCGAACTCGACGATCAGGATCGCATTTTTCGCGGCCAGCCCGACGAGCACCACAAAGGCGATCTGCGTGAAGATATTGATATCGCCGCCAGTCAGCCAGACCCCGACGAGCGCGCTCAAGAGACACATGGGCACGATGAGCAGGACCGAGAGCGGCAGCGTCCAGCTATTATATTGCGCTGCGAGGATCAGGAAGGCGAGAAGCACCGCGATCGGGAAGACGTAGAGTGCGGCGTTGCCCGCGGTCTTTTCCTGATAGGTCAGGTCGGTCCACTCGAAGGTCATGCCCTCGGGCAACTCGGCGCGCGCGATCCGTTCCATCGCCGCCACCGCCTGCCCCGAGCTGAAGCCCGGCGCGGGACCGCCGCTGATATCGGCCGACGGAAAGCCATTATAATGGATCACACGGTCGAGACCGGCGCCGGGGGCGGTCGTGACCAGCGCGGCAAGCGGGACCATATTGCCTTGGGCATTGCGGACCTGAAGCCGCCCGACCGCATCGGGCTGCGCCCGCGCGTCGGCTTCGGCCTGGGCATAGACCTGATAGGTACGCCCGAACCGGTTGAAGTCGTTGACGTAGAGCGAACCGAGATAGACCTGCATCGTTTCGAACACATCGGTCATGGCGACCCCCTGGGCGGCCGCCTTGGTCCGGTCGACATCGACCGAAAGTTCGGGCGAGGCGACATTGTAGCTGGTCATCAGCCCGGCGAGCGCGGGTTCCTTGGCGGCCGCCGCCATCACCTTGGCGCTGGCCGCGGCGAGTGCCTCATAACCCGCGCCCGAGCGGTCCTCGATCTGCATCTTGAACCCGCCGGTCGCACCGAGGCCCGGAACCGGCGGCGGCGGGAACACGCCGACGAAGCCGTCGGGGACCGCCGCATATTTGCCCTGCAGCCGCCCTGCGATCGCCCCCGCCGCCATGTCCGGCGACGTGCGCTCCGAAAAGGGGTCGAGCATCACGAACATGACAGCGGCGTTGGGCACGTTGACGAAGCCGTTGATCGACAGGCCCGGAAAAGCGACGACGTTTTCTACCCCGGGCTCGGCCAGCGCGATCTTCGAGACCTGCTCGGCGACCGCCTGCGTGCGGTCGAGCGACGCCCCGTTGGGCAGCTGGACGATGCCGACGAGATAATATTTGTCCTGCGCGGGCACGAAGCCGGCGGGCAGCTTGTCAAAGGCGAACCAGGTCAGACCGAGCAACCCGGCATAGGTCAGCCCCGCCACTGCGCCGCGCCGGATGACCCGCTGGACGCCGCCGACATAGGCCAGCGAGCCGCGATCGAAGGCCCGATTGAAGGGCCCGAACAGCCAGCCGAAGCCCTTGTCGATGGCACGCTGGATGCGGTCGCGCGGCAGGTCGTGGCCCTTGAGCAGCACCGCGGCGAGCGCCGGCGACAAGGTCAGCGAATTGACCGCCGACAAGATGGTCGAGATCGCGACAGTGAGCGCGAACTGGCGATAAAATTCGCCCTGCAATCCGCCCAGAAAGGCAGTAGGAATGAAGACGGCGGCGAGGACCGAGGTGATCGCGATGATCGGGCCGGTGACCTCCGCCATCGCCTTGCGCGCGGCCTCGCGCGGAACTTCTCCGAGACCGATATGGCGTTCGACATTCTCGACGACGACGATCGCGTCATCGACGACGATACCGATCGAGAGCACCAGCCCGAACAGCGACAGGGTATTCAGCGAAAAACCGAACAAATGCATGACCGCCAACGTCCCGACCAGCGAAACGGGCACAGCGACGAGCGGGATGATCGACGCACGCCACGTCTGGAGAAAGAGGATCACGACGAGGACCACGAGCAGGGTCGCCTCGATCAGCGTGACGATCACGCTTTCGATCGACGCCTCGACAAAGATCGTCGGATCATAAGCGATGCGATGCACCAGCCCGTCAGGAAACTCGCCCGAGAGCCGCTTCATAGTCGCCCGGACCTCGGCCGCGGTATCGAGCGCGTTGGCACCCGGGCTTTGCAAGATCTGGAGCGCGATCGCGGGCTCGCCGTCGAGCAGCGAACGCAGCGCATAATCATTAGCGCCCATTTCGATCCGGGCGACCTCACCGAGCCGGGTGAGCTGGCCGTCGGCACCGGTCTTGACGACAATCGCAGCAAATTCTTCCTCGGTCGCGAGGCGGCCCTTCACCTCGAGCGCGACCTGTTGCGCGGCGGCAGGGTTCGGCTGGCGCCCGACGCTGCCCGCGGCGACTTCGACATTCTGCGCGCGGATCGCGGCGACGATATCGCTCGCGGTCAATCCGCGCGAAGCGATCCGCGCCGGGTCGAGCCAGACGCGCATCGAATATTCACCGGCACCCCACACGACCACATCGGCGATGCCGGGGATGCGCGCGATTTCGTCGCGGACCTGAAGCAGCGCATAGTTGGAGATGAAGAGCGGGTCATAACGCTTCGATGGCGACAGAAGATGCACCACCATCAGCGCGTCAGGCGCAACCTTCTGTGTGGTGACGCCGAGCCGCTGCACCGTCTCGGGCAGTCGTGGCAGCGCGCGAGATACGCGGTTCTGGACCTGAACCTGCGCGATGTCGGGATCGGTCCCTTGCGCGAAGGTGACGGTGAGCGTCATCCGGCCGTCGGTGGCAGCCTGGCTCGACATATAGAGCATGCCCTCGACGCCGTTGACCGCCTGTTCGATCGGGCTGGCGACGGTTTCGGCGATAACCTCGGGCGAGGCGCCCGGATAGGCCGCGGCGACGGTCACCGTCGGCGGCGCGACCGCCGGATATTCGCTGAGCGGTAGCCGGAGCAGCGCGAGCAGCCCGGCAATCAGCAGGAGCACCGACAGCACGATCGCGAAGATCGGCCGGTCGATGAAGAAGCGGGGGAAGTTCATCGTGCCGGCTCCCGCTGGACGCTGGTTTTCTGCACGCCGTTGCCGCGCGGCATCGAGACGATCCTGGGTTTGACCGCCATGCCGGGGCCAGCCAGCCCCTTGACGACGACGCGGTCGCCGGGCCGCAAGCCCGTCTCGACGACGCGCAGGCCATCGACGATTGGACCGAGCGTCACCGGCCGATATTCGGTCATATTCTTTGCGCCCAGCACGAGGACGAAGCGCCGCCCCTGTTCGACACCGATCGCGAGGTCGCTGACGAGGATCGCGGACCGGGCCTTGTCGGTCGCGACATCGACTTCGGCGAACAGGCCCGGCGCCAGACGACCACCCGGATTGGGCAGGATCGCGCGCGCGCGGATCGTCCCCGTCGCGCGGTCGAGGCGGTTGCCGATGAAGTCCAGCCGCGCCGTTCGGGTGCTTCCATCTTCGAGGCGAACGCCGACCTTGGCCTCGGCACCGTGGCCGCGACGATCAGCGAGCGAGCGAAGGTAGGTCGCCTCGTCGACATCGAATTCGACATGGAGCGGATCGACCGAGACGATGGTGGTGAGCGGCGTCGCCGCCTCGACGCCGGCAACCAGATTGCCGCGGGTGACGAGAATCTGGCCGACCCGGCCGGCGATAGGCGCCTCGACGCCGGCATAGCGAAGGTCGAGCGCGGCCAGCCGTTCGGCGGCGCGCGCCGACGCGACCTGCGCTTCGCGTTCGTGCAAGGTCGCGGTGGTCACGTCCGAGCGTTCGCGCGCGGCGACCCCCTCGGCGACCAACTTGCGCGCGCGCGCATCCTCGGCCTGCGCGAGGCCCAGCCGCGCTTCGGCTTCGCGCGTCGCCGCGCGTGCCGCGGCGTGCCGCGCCGCGAAGGGCGCGTTATCGAGGCGAAAAAGGATCTGCCCGCGCCGGACGATCTGCCCCTCGGGAACGCTGACGTCGGCAATATAGCCCGAGACGCGCGGCTTGAGCTCGACCGTCTCCACCGCGGTCAAGCGGCCGGTATAGGTCGAACGTGGTATATGGTCCTGCACCACGACCGATGCGGCAAGCACCATCGGCGGGGCTGGGGCAGCGGCCTGTTCGCCGCCTTCCGGCCCGCGCGCCCAAAGCACCACGAGCCCCGTCGCCAATATCGCGCCCAGCGCCGCGGCGACCCTCGATTTTCGCATCTCAACCTCCGAATCCGTGCTCGCCGATCCGGATGGATGGCGAGCTCATATTTCGGGGGTGCGGTTTTCCATCGTTGGAGGGTCAAGAGGTTTTCTTCGTCGGCGTCGAATGTGCATGAATCCGTAGAAGACACCGCGCCTATCGGTAGGCGGAGCTCTGCGGCAATAGTAATCCGGCGTGCGGCGACCGCGTTGGTCAGGGCTATGTCCCGCGAAGGTCGGGAAAAGCCCCTCCGCACGCGGAAAGGCCAAATGATCCCGAGGCCAAGCTAGTGCGTGCGGTTCGATGAACCCGCAGCATGGCGCCGGGCGGATTGTCCGCCGGACCTACCGAAACGCCGGGGTTCGCGCGGTTGGAGGCGCGGCGTCGCGCCCCCCTCTTCCGCCAGCCCCTCAATGATCGGACAATCGGGCCTGTCGTCACCGTGGCAATGATTGGCCAGTGTCTCGAGCGTCCGCACCATGGCTTCGATCTCGGCCATTTTTTCCTTGAGGCGCGCGATATGTTCGAGCGCGAAAGCCTTGACGTCGGCGCTGGCGCGGCTTCGGTCGGACCAGAGGCCCAGCAGCTCGCCGATCTGCTCCACGGTGAAGCCGAGATCGCGTGCGCGCCGGATGAAGCGCAGGCGGTGCACGTCGGCGTCGTCATAGTCGCGGTAACCTGAGTCCTGACGCGCAGCCTTGGGGATGAGACCCGTCTGTTCGTAATAGCGGATCATCTTTGGAGAGACGCCCGATATTTTCGCGGCGCGGCCGATGTTCATGCCGCCTCTCCTTCTTTTCCCTTGTCGGCGGCGATCACCGGCCGGAAGGCCTTCAGCCTGAGTGCATTGCTTAGCACGAAGACACTCGACAGCGCCATCGCACCGGCGGCGAACACGGGCGACAACAAAGTCCCGTTCAGCGGGTAGAGCACCCCCGCTGCAACGGGGATCAGCGCCGCATTATAGCCGAACGCCCAGAACAGATTCTGCTGGATATTCCGGATCGTCGCCTTCGACAGCGCGATCGCGTTGACCACGCCGCGCAGGTCGCCCGACATCAGCACGACATCGGCGGACTCGATCGCAACGTCGGTGCCGGTGCCAATCGCCAGACCGACGTCGGCCTCGGCGAGCGCGGGTGCGTCGTTGATGCCGTCGCCGACGAAGGCGACCTTGCGGCCACCCGCGCGAAGCCGGTGTATGGCATCGACCTTTCCGTCGGGAAGCACTTCGCCGACGACCTCGTCGATCCCCAGCGTACGCGCGACGGCATCGGCGGTCGCCTGATTATCGCCGGTGATCATCGCGACCTTGAGCCCGAGGGCGTGGAGCGCCCGGATCGCCTCGGGCGTCGTGTCCTTGACCGGATCGGCGACCGCAATCACCGCCGCGAGTTTGCCGTCGATCGCAGCATAGAGCGGCGACTTGCCTGCCGTGCCAAGTTCGCGCGCCTTGGCGGCAAAGGCCGACACATTATGGCCCAGCCTGGTCATGAACCGATCGGCGCCGACCTGAACCTCGCGGCCACCGACCTTTGCTGATACGCCATAACCGGGAATGGCTTCGAACGCCGCGGGCGATGGAGCGTCCAAACCGCGCGCATTCGCGGCCGCCACGATGGCTTCGGCGATCGGATGCTCGGACTGGCTTTCGACGCTGGCGACCAGCGCCAGCACTTCGACGCGCCCGAAGCCTGCGGCCGGCTCAAGGTCGGTCAGTTCGGGGCGCCCCTTGGTCAGTGTGCCGGTCTTGTCGAGCGCGATGACGGTCACGTCGCGCAGCGTCTGAAGCGCCTCGCCCTTGCGGAACAGCACGCCCAGTTCGGCGGCGCGTCCGGTGCCGACCATGATCGAGGTTGGCGTCGCGAGTCCCATCGCGCATGGGCAGGCGATAATCAGCACGGCCACCGCATTCACCAACGCAAAGGTCAGCGCCGGATCGGGGCCGACGATCAGCCATATCAGGAAAGTCAGCCCCGCAATTCCCATCACCGCAGGCACGAACCAAGCGGTGACCTTGTCGACCATCGCCTGGATCGGCAACTTCGATCCCTGCGCCTGCTCGACCATGCGGATAATCTGAGCCAGCACCGTATCCCCGCCGACTTTGGTCGCGCGGAAGGTGAAGGCGCCGGCCTTGTTGATCGTGCCGCCGACGACGGCCGCGCCGGCAGCCTTGGCGACCGGAGCCGGCTCGCCGGTGATCATCGACTCATCGACCCAGGAGCTCCCGTCGACAACCTCGCCATCGACCGGCACGCGTTCGCCCGGGCGCACCTGAACGATATCACCGGCGCGAACATCGGCGAGCGCAACTTCCAGCGCCGCACCATCGCGCACGACGCGCGCGGTTTTCGCCTGCAGCCCGACGAGCCGCTTGATCGCCTCCGATGTTCGCCCCTTCGCCTTGGCCTCGAGATAGCGACCGAGCAGGATCAGCGCGACGATCACCGCCGCGGCTTCATAATAGACGTTTGCGGTGCCGGACGGCAGGACGTGGGGGGCGAAGGTTGCGACCAGCGAATAGCCCCATGCGGCGCTCGTCCCCAGCGTGACGAGCGAGTTCATGTCGGGGGTGCCGCGCAGGATCGCGGGAATGCCCTTCTGGAAAAAGCGCAGCCCGGGGCCGAAAAGAATGAGGGTGGTCAGTGCAAACTGAATGAGCCAGCTCGTCTGCATCCCGATGCGGGTCATGACGAAATCATGGACGGCGGGGACGAGGTGCGAGCCCATCTCGAGGATGAACACCGGCAGCGCCAGCACCGCCGCGAGAAGCAGCGAGCGGCGTAGACTGTCCAGTTCCTGCTCGCGCACCAGGGCTTCCCGGTCGATGGAGCTGCCTTCGTCTACGACCCGGCGCGGTTCATAGCCGGCACCGCGGATCGCGCTTTCCAGATCCTCGAGCGTGACAGCGCCGCTGCGGTAGCGGATGCTGGCCCTCTCGGTCGCGAGATTGACGGTCGCGGCGGTGACTCCCGCCACCTTCGAAAGGGCCTTCTCGACATGCCCGACGCACGACGCGCAGGTCATGCCCGCAACGCCGATTTCGGCTTCGGTTTCGGGCACCTCGTAGCCGGCGCTCTCGACCGCTTGCACGACGGCGCCGGGATCGGACACTCCAGCGAATGTCACGTCGGCGCGGTTGGTCGCCAGATTGACGGCGACCCCGGTTACGCCCGGCAGCTTGCCGATCGCCTTTTCGACATGGCCGACGCAGGACGCGCAGGTCATGCCGGCGACGGCGACGCTCAGACGCTCCGGCCCGGTGGTCGGAGCATCACTTTTCCGCCTCAACTCGATAACATCGGACATCACATATTTCTCCGGATCTGCTCGTTCGACCGGAATCTGGGGCTTCCAACGATGGGAAGGTCAAGGGGGGAGAAAAATGTCTGTGGAGGCATTGACCTTGCCACGATGGCAAACCCCATCTTCGGACATCAAGCAAAGTTTGGAGGCAATATGACGATCCGTTTCAATATTCCCGGGATGACCTGCGGCGGTTGCGCGCGCTCGATCACCAAGGCGATTCAGGGCATCGATACGCAGGCCAAGGTCGAAACCGACATTCCCGAAAGGCTGGTCAGCGTCGAGACCAGCGCAGACATCGCGTCGCTCAGCGCGGCGCTCCGCGAAGCCGGCTATGAGGCGCAGGCGGCATAGGAAGGGGCGCCAAGAGCCTGATCAACCTGGGGAAATAGATCCAGATCTGGTTCCAGTTCGTCTTTCGCCCAAGGTCTCGGCGGTTATATTCTCCTTTCCATTTCCTGGCGTGGAGAATGAAATTGCGACAATCCGCCATCCTGTTACTCGGGCTCAGCCTGTCCGCCTGCGGCCAAAGCGAGCCGCGCAGTACCCAGTATTTCGAGACGAATCTCGACGAGGCGCGAAAGGTCGTCGCTGGCTGCCGGGATGGCTCGATGCGCGGCGATGAATGTACGAACGCCGACGTCGCGGTGCAGACGGTCGAAGGCCGCGAGCGTTTCAAGCGGTTTCTGGGCAAGGATTAAGCCAAGACACGATCACCGCACCTAACCTTTGGCGATTGCTAGTCCGACACGTTCCGATAAAGCGCCCGCATGACCGACGAACTGACGAGTATCGTCCTGCGCGCCGTCGAACGGGTTCCGCAATGGGTCCGCCGCGACCTGGAATCGAAAGATCCTGTCGGCCGCATCCAGGCCGAGGAAGCGCTCGCCGCAATGATCGCCGAAGTGCTGCGAAAAGCGGACAGCGCGGCGGACTAGCTCGCAGCTATCACGCCGGGCGGCTCCGTTCCTCAAGCTCCGCGATGCGCTCGGAGCAGATCGCATGGACCGCGCGCCCCAGTTCCTCGACACAATTGCCGAGCCAGAGAAGCTCATCCTCGGTGATGCGGTAATGCTTCGAGTAGCGCGCCTTCACATAAGCTTCCTTGAGCTTCTCGAAGCGAGCGCGATCTGTCCGCGTCTCGCGCGGCCAGGCGTTGACCAACCGCATGTCGATGCGCTCGGCTTGGGTCCTCAGGAACCCAAGGTTATGAACGTGCGGAGTATAGAAGGTGCAGACGAGTAGAACGCAATGATACAGCCGTTCTGTCGCTTGATGAGTTAGAAACGCTGCATCCTTTAGTCGGCCCGACTGCCGGCTGAAGTTTGCGGTCTCCAACATTCCAGATGCCGCCGGCATCCACTCGTCGAAATATTCCTGCGCCATCGCCAGCGCCTGTTCGGGCGTCTTCGGCTTCGGCTTATGCAGCGGCTTCTCGTCATATTCGTAGAGCGCGATCCCGTCCTTCGCGACATCCATGAAGAAATAGCGCCCATGCGCCAGCCCGTCGTTCACCTCCTGCAGCGTGTGCACGATGAAATTGACCGGCGTGTGCAGCGTCTTGTCGATCGCCAGTTCGCGAATGAGCCGATCCTCAAGCTTCAGCCAAAAATCGACCCGCTCGGTCAGGCGCTTGTCGTTGACGATGATGAGCAGATCGAAATCCGACCGATAGCCCTTGGCGGTATGCGGCTCATCGACCCAGCCGCCGCGCGCATAGCTGCCGTAGAGGATCAGCTTTTCGATCCGGCCCTTCTTCTTCCAGCCCATCGTCGCAAGCGCGATCGCATCCTCGAATTCTTCGAAGATGATCGCCTTCACGCGCTCGAGCTCGCGCTGCTTGTTCGGCGGTAGATGATCGAGATCGGTTCGCATGACTATTCTCACCCTGTAAGTCCGCTCGCCCGATGGCAAGCTATGTTGCAGCCAAATCTGCCGTCAAGTTTCGGGCGGCACGCGAAAATCCCAGACGGGGATGCCGAACGCGCGGGCCTTGTCGACGAGATTGTCCTGGATGCCGGTGCCCGAGAAGACGACGAGCCCGGCGGGCATCGCATCGATCATCCGGTCGTTGCGCTTGAACGGGGCCGCCTTCTTGTGGCGATTCCAGTCGGGCCGGAAAGCGACCTGCGGCACGCGGCGGGTATCAGCCCAGCAAGCGGCGGCGCGCTCGGCCCCGGTCGGCGTCGCACCGTGCATCAGCACCATGTCGGGATGGCGGGTATGGATACGATCGAGCGCGGCCCAGATATGCTGGTGATCGTTGCAGGCGGGACCGCCGCTGAAGGCGACGCGAGTGCCTTCGGGGATCAATGCCGCGGCTTTTTCGCGCAGCCGCTTGTCGAGGAAATCGCGGCTGTCGATCATCGACGCAGTCAGCGTCTTGTGCTGGGCGCGCGATCCGGTGCGCGGCATCCAGGCTTTGCGGAGATGAAGGCGGAATTGCTCGGCGGCGCATTCGCGGAAAAATTCCATCGTATCGCGGCGCTCGATCATCGTGATGCCTTCGGCGATCTTGCGCTCGAGTTCGACCGAGCGGATTTCGCTGCCGTCCTGTTCGCGCTGCTGCTCGCGCTGGGCCTGCTCGTTGCGATCAAGGTCGCGTTCGATCCGCTCGCCGGCACGGTGGAAGATATTGACGATGTTCCAGAGCAGGTCTTCGAGATCGGGCTCGATGCGGGTGTCGACGAGGCAGCCAGTCATCGCGTCGAAGATGTCGGCGACGGCGCCGCCAGCGAGCCGATCGTCGGGAAGCGGCCTGCTATCGGGCTCGTCCTCATAGGGACGGTGACCGTAAAGCTGCATTTCCTGAAGAAGATAAGCGCTGGCGCCGGGTTCATGCGGTTCGCCGCGTTCGGGAAAGTCGGACAGGTCGGTCATGTCATCTCTCGCATCTGGCGGCCGCGCCTCTCGCGGCCTTCGCAGCGACGCCTTTGCGGCGGCGGGTGCGGGTCCGCACCGCACGGGCAGAGCCCGGGCGGCCGAAGCGCAGCGAAGGATGGCGGGCGAAGGCTATTTTGCCTCGCGATGCAAAGGGGCAGAGCCCCGGCGGAAAATGGCCGCACGCCAAGCCATTGCGAGGCCCGCGCCCGATGCCGCAGTCGCCCTCCAGCGAAGGCCGGAGGCGCGGCTGCCCTGGGAGAAGGGAGTGATCACTCTATCCATCCCGACAGGGCGAGCCGCTTGCAGGCGGCGCAGCCTTCCACAGGAAATGGTCCGGCGCGGCAACGGTCACGAAACTCGCCCCAAAAAAGTCTTGCCTAATCAGAGCGACGCGTGAAGGCGGCTGGGGGCATGTCCGAAATCCCGCTATGTTTTTCGGACAACTCCACTGGCAATTGTCCGAAATACTGCTATATATTTCGGACATGGAGAAGCCCGCATCCGGATTGAAAGCCGCGATCCTCGATCGTACCGAGGTGCCCGGCAGCGTATGGACCCCCAGCGATTTTCTCGATCTCGGGAGTCGGGAGGCCGTCGATAAGGCTCTGCAGCGCCTCGCAAAATCGGACGAACTGCGCAGGATCGACCGCGGCCTCTATGACAGGCCCGCGCATAATGAGCTGACCCACCAGGCCAATCCGCCCAGTCCGAAGGCAGTGATCGACGCGGTTGCCCGCCGCGACCAGATCCGCGTGCTCGTCGATGGCATGACCGCCGCCAACGACCTCGGTTTCACCAACGCCGTGCCGGCGAAGATCATCGTTCATGCCGAAACGGGCCTGAAGACGATCAAGCTCGGCAATATGGCCATCATTTTCAAGCCGACGGCGGCAAGCAAGCTGTTCTGGGCCGGGAGACCGGCGATGCGGATCGTTCAGGCCCTGCACTGGCTGCGCGACACGATGCTCGGCGACGAGAATGACCAATGGCGCGAGCGGCTCGTGCAGTTGCTCGACGATCCCGTTCATGGCGAAACGCTCCGCACTGATCTTGCCGCGGGCATGACGAGTCTGCCCGTCTGGATGCAGGAGTTGCTGCGCCCGCTCGTCTTCCGTCAGGAACCTGGCGCATGAACCCCGGTTTCGACGAAGTTCTGCGTGCAGGGACGCGAACCCGGAGCGGCCTCTTCATCACCGCCGCGCAGCGCCTAGGCACCACGCCGCAGAATGTCGAAAAGGACTTCTGGGTGTGCTGGACGCTGGACGCGCTGTTCAACGGATTGCCCGATGGCCCCCGGCTGTTGTTCAAGGGCGGGACGTCGCTTTCGAAAGGCTTCGGTCTGATCCGGCGATTCTCGGAAGATATCGACGTCACGGTCTTTCGCGACGACCTTGGCGTCCCCGCGACGATCGACGAGCTCGCGGCGCTGAGCCGCAAGAAGCGCGAGGCCGCGCTCGATGCGATCCGGGACGCGTGCGAGGCCCATATCAACGGCGCACTCCTCGATCATCTGACCGTCATCGCCGCCCAATGCTGTGAGCGGGCCGGGCTCAAGGTCGGCGCGATCAAGGTCATCCCCGACGCAAAGGATCGCCAGACATTGCTGGTGGCCTATCCCAGCGTCACCACCGAAGATGCCTGTATCGCGAAGAGCGTGAAGATTGAATCGGGCGCCAAATCGGCGCTCGATCCCAATAGCCGCCGAACCATCGCGCCCTATGTTGACGAGGATCTGCCCACGATCGATCTCGGCGTCCCCAATGTGACGATCGTCGATGCCGAACGCACCTTCTGGGACAAGGTCGTCATCCTGCACGGGCTGCGGCGATGGTATGAAATCCGGGGACAATTGCGTGGCAACGGCCAGCGCGTGTCGCGCCACTATTATGACCTTCACCAGTTGATGCAGTCGCCCGTCGGTCAAAGCGCGATCGAGGACCGGACACTCGGCGAGGATTGCGTCGCCCATGCGCGCATGTTCTTCAATCGCCCGGATTTCGATCTCGCATCGGCGCAACCGCCGACATTCGTCCTTTGCCCCGAGGACGGCATGATCGACGATCTCAGACAGGATTATCGCGCCATGGCGACGATGATCTTCGGCGAGCCGCCCGAATTTGATGCCATTGTCGAAAGTGTCGCTGCACTCGAACGTCAACTCAACGCCAGGAAATAGCGATCAAGCAGCGCACTACAGCTGGAGCAGTGCGTCCATAACAGCGACTAGAAGCCATTGCGCGGGCCAAACCACCTCATGGCTATCAACACTTGTTTCATTTCGGATAAAAAATTGACTTTTGTTCAATAAAGGAACATATCAGCCATGAAAGGAGCCCGACATGGCAACGGCATCAGCCAAGACGATCGACCGGAAGGATCTTACCGGCCCGGCGCTGCGCACCTTTTTCAACATCGCCGAGGCGTGGAAGCTCAATGAAGGCGAGCAAATGGCGGTCCTCGGGCTCGACAGCCGTTCGACGCTGCATAACTGGAAACGCGGCGAGGTCGCGGCGCTTTCGAAGGATGCGCTCGAGCGGATTTCCTATGTGATGGGCATCTACAAAGGCTTGCAGATTCTCGTGCCGCAGACCGCCGACGAATGGGTCCGCAAGCCGAACAAGGCGAAGAGCTTCGCCGGCAAGTCCGCCCTCGACCGGATGGTGTCCGGCAATGTCTCGGACCTTTATGTCGTGCGGCAATATATCGACGGGCAGCGCGGCTAAGCCCATGCCGCTCGACATTCCGGTGACGGCGACGCGCTGGTCGCCCTGCTATCGCATCATCCCCAGCCGCTTCCCGCCGATCGGCCTGTTCGAGAAGGTGGCCGATCCGGCCGATCTCGAAGCGGTCTTCCAGATCGAGGCGATGACCAACGACCGCCTCCGCGACGAAGTCGGTGTGCTCGCGCTGGTGCCGCCCGAGGACCGTGTTTCGGGCCCCGGCACGACACCGATCATGGCGGCCTTCACCCATCTCAATCCCGAGGGCAGCCGTTTTACCGACGGCAGCTTCGGCGTCTTCTACGCCGGCCACACGCTCGACACCGCGATCGCCGAAACGCGGCATCACCGCACCAGATTCCTCACCGCGACCGACGAGCCTGCCCAGGAGATCGACATGCGCGTCTATGCCATCGACCTTGAGGCCAGTCTCCACGACATTCGCGGTCTCGCGGACAGCCATGCGCATCTCTACGATCCGGACAGCTATATCCATGCGCAAGGGCTCGGGGCGGAGCTCCGCGATGCGGGTTCGGACGGTATCCGCTACCAGAGCGTCCGCCATCCCGGCGGCGAATGCGCCGCCGCCTTCCGGCCGCGCCTCCTGTCCAATTGCCGGCAGGAACGGCATCTCTGCTATATGTGGGACGGCACGGCCATCACGACCATCTATGAAAAGAAGAGCCTCGATACGTAAAAGGGCACGATAGCGTCCGGGCTCCAAGCCGAACGGTTTTTGTCAGGCATCATCGTCCAAGAAATCTCCCCGCATCGACAGGCGTCAACTGCGACCGCAGCCCTTCTGCCAGCCGCGCCGGGCCGACGCGGCGGAGATCGGTATTGAAATCGTCGCGCTGCGGCTCAAGCGCGTGGACCGCGATGCCCAGCGGCAAGGCGCGTTCGTTCAGCGCGGCCCAAGCGGCGCGCCCCGCGGGATCATCGTCGCGCGCGACGTAGAGGCGCCGCAAGCCTGTCGGAAACAGGAGCGCCGCGAGATGCGCCGCCGAGAGGCCGGCGACGAGCGGCAGCGATGGCGCGACCTCGCGCAATGACAGCATGGTCTCGATGCCCTCACCGAAAGCCATGACCTCTCCCGCCAGCCCGAAGCGAACGCCATGCCCCAAAAGATGTCCCATCGCGCGCCGCGGATAGGCCACCGGCGCCTTGGCCGGCCGTGCCGGATCGAGCCAGGTGCGATGGACGCCCATGAGCGAGCCGTCCAAATCGGTGACAGCGGCGATTATCGCCGGGAATGCCGGCTTGACCGATGGGGCATCCTCTTCGGACCGGCGATAATAGCAATGCGGATGATATCGCAGCGCCGGCAAATCCCCGCCCCGCCGAAGAGCGCGGCCCGCGAGATAGATTGGCACCAGCGTCCCGGCGATGGGTTTCGAAGCCGCCCAAAGCCGCGCGGCCGCCTCCCTGCTTCCCGGGCTCGCCCGCCGCGGACGCGGGTTGCGCTTCACCAGGTCAGGCGGAGGCAGGCTCAGGAAGCGCCGCGCCTCGGCAAGCGTTTCGCCGAGGCTCATATGCGTGCAGCTCGCGGCGATGATGTCGAGCAAGTCGCCATGGTCGCCGGTCGCCGCATCGGTCCATTTTCCAGCGCGCGGCTTGCCGTCGTCACCGCTGAGACGGACATAAAGACTTCGCCCCGGCGCATTATGCACATCGCCGACCAGCCAATAATGGCCTTCACGGCGACCGTTCGAGAGATAGTGACGGCACACCGCCTCGGCATTTTCACCGAGACGGCGCGCGAGTTCACGGGCTGGACTTTCCATGCGGGGCTCCTTCAGGCGGCCTTGCGGTCGCTGACCCGTTCAATCGGAAACCGATCGACGAGCTTCGCGAACACATCGGCGCCAGCAGCCCCTGCCGGCACGTAGAGCTTCAATTTCCACGAGACGATCTCCGAAATCAAGCCAAATGCCTTGAGGCGCTCGATCCCCAGATCGTTGAAACCGGTGAGCTCGATCCGCCAATCGTTCATCGAGCGGACGCGCGCGACGCGCTGACCCTCAGCGAGGTGAAGGACGGCTTCGCCCGCAAGCAGCGTCGACCAGGCTTGTTCGGCCGACAGCTTCGGCGGCCCGTCATCGACGATCCGCGCGGCCCATGCGGGCGATACGCGGCGGCCGATGACGCGCTCGCCCGCATCGGTTTGCAGCCGGTAGACCCGCGTCGACTCGTTCGGCAGGCTGCGCCAGATCGGCAACAGGAGCCCCGAGACCATGTGCAGTGTTCCGGTCTCATAGTCGGGAAGCTCTCCAAGTTCGGCTTCCCACGCCGCGGTAAACGCCTCCGCATCGACGATAGTCCAGTGGCTCGCCCCGAACTGCTCGGCGAGGATCAGCACTGTCTCCATCGGGCGGATCAGGCGGAAACGGCGATGCACCGCACCCTCGTCGTCGATGAGGCTGCGCGCGCGCAGCTTGACCGCTGCCCGGCCCGAACGCCCGTTCACCAGCAACGCCGCGTCCTCGGTCCGTGCGAGATCGAGCGCCTTGCCGAGCGAGAGCGGGACGACGCGGTCCCTCCGGTCGATGGTCAGAAGCTGGGTCTCGGCGCCGGTGCCGGGATGGGTGTAGATCGTCCGGCGATCGGTGACGACGAAACTCTCGGCGCGCAGCGTTTCGAGACCGACCTCATAGCTGCCCGCCGCCACCGCCGCCTCGATCCGCGCGATGAGGAGCGCCTCGAACGCCTCGAACAATATATTCTGAAGGTCGATGGTGAGCGCGAGCATGCGGTTGAGGAAGGTCGTGATCGGCGGCAGTTCGTCGCGAATCCCGCCTTCGGCATCGAGCAGCGACAGCCCGGTTGCGGTCTCGAAGCTGAGCAGCGAACAGCCCTCCACCTTGCCGCGCACGATCAGCATGTAGAGCTGGCGGAGCGCGTCGCGGGCATAGAAGGATTCCAGATTGTCGTGCGCGCTGAACATATTCTGGCCGCCCGTCTGCCGCTGCCCCCGCGTGATCGCGCCCATCGTGTCGAGCCGCCGCGCGATCGTCGAGATGAAGCGCTTCTGCGCCTTCACGTCGGTCGATACCGGGCGGAACATCGGCGGCTGCTTCTGGTTCGTGCGGTTCGTGCGTCCGAACCCCTGGATCGCGGCATCGGCCTTCCAGCCCGCCTCGAGCAGATAATGGATGCGGCGGCGCTGGTTCTTCGCGCCAAGGTCGGCATGATAGGACCGCCCGGTGCCGCCGGCTTCCGAAAAGACGAGAATTCGCTTCTCATCGTCCATGAAGGCATGGGTCTCGCCGATATTGGCGCTGCCAGGCCGGTTTTCGACCGCGAAACGGAGGTCACCGTCATCGCCGACCCGCGGCACGATCCGCCGCGAGCGCCCGGTCACCTCGGCCACCTTGTCGGCCCCGAAATGCTGGACGATCTGGTCGAGCGCGCCCGGCACCGGGGGCAAGCTCGCCAGCTTCTCGATCATCGCATCGCGGCGGCGGCAGGCTTCGCGGCTGACGATCATATTGCCATCGCCGTCATAGGCCGGGCGCGAGGAAAGATTGCCGTCGCCGTCGGTGCAGGGTTCGAACAGCTGGACCGGGAAGCTCGATGCCAGATAATCGAGCACATATTCGCGCGGCGTGATGTCGACCGACACATCGTTCCACTCGTCCGCCGGGATCTCGGCGAGCCGCCGCTCCTGCAAGGCCTCGCCGGTCGAGACAATCTGGACGACCGCCGCATGGCCCGCCTCGAGATCGCGCGCGATGCTCGCGATCGCGCTCGGCGTCTGCATCGCGGTGATGAGATGGTTGAAAAAGCGCTGCTTGGTGCTCTCGAACGCCGATCGCGCCGCCGACTTGGCCTGCGCGTTGAGCGTGCCATGTTCGGCGCTCGTCACCCCCGCCGCCTCCATCGCGGCATCGAGATTGTTGTGGATGACCTGGAAGGCGGCGGCATAGCTGTCGTAGATGCGCCGTTGCTCGCCCGTCAGCGCATGTTCGAGCAGTTCATATTCGACGCCGTCGAAGGAGAGCGACCGCGACGCGTAGAGGCCGAGCGCCTTCAAGTCGCGCGCGAGCACTTCCATCGCCGCAACCCCGCCGTCCTCGATCGCCGCGACGAAATCCGCCCGTGACACGAACGGGAAATCGCTGCCGCCCCAGAGACCCAAGCGCTGGGCATAAGCGAGATTCTGCACGGTGGTGGCCCCCGTCGCCGAGACATAGACGATGCGTGCCTCGGGAAGCGCATGTTGGAGGCGAAGCCCGGCCCGCCCCTGCTGCGATGGCTTCTGATCGCCGCGCTCACCCTTGCCGCCCGCGGCGTTGGCCATCGCATGGGCCTCGTCGAAGATGATGACGCCATCGAAGTCGCGGCCGAGCCATTCGACGATCTGCTCGATCCGGCTCGCCTTCCCCTCGCGCCCCTGCGAACGCAATGTCGCATAGGTGGTGAAAAGAATGGCCTCGCCGAGCTTCACCGGCGCCCCCTGGCGGAAGCGCGACAGCGGGGTGACGAGCAGTTTCTCCTGCTGCAACGCCGACCAGTCGCGCTGGGCGTCTTCGAGCAGCTTGTCCGACTTCGAGATCCAGAGCGCGCGGCGGCGCCCTTTCAACCAATTGTCGAGAATGATGCCCGCGACCTGGCGGCCCTTGCCGGCGCCGGTGCCGTCGCCGAGGAACCAGCCGCGCCGGAACTGCACCGCGCCTTCCGCGTCATCGGATGCGGCGCCGACGACGTCCCAGGTGGCATCGACCGTCCACGCGCCCGAGAGATGCCCGGCATGGGCCTCACCCGCATAGATGATCGATTCGAGCTGCGCGTCGGACAGCATGCCTTCGCTGACCAGCCGCGCCGGCAGATGCGGTCGATAGACAGGCTTGGGAGGCGCGACCGATGCCATCGAGGCCGACTGGACCAGCGCGGTGGGATGCGGCCTCGCGCCGGGAATGAGGAGCGACTGGAGCGCATAGGGCTCGTAGATGGTGTCGCCGAGTTGGCCCTCGGGCGGCATCCAGTCCAATATTTCATAGCCAAGCTCGACGCCGGGATCGGCGGGCAGCGCAGCCTTTGCCGAAGCCGGGGCCCATGCGCGATCAATGTTCGCGACCGTACGGGCCGGCCCGACCGTCGTCGTTGCGGCGAGCAAAGCGGGCGGTGCCGGGCGCGGCGGCAGATCCTCCTCGACCCATTTGAGCAATGTGGAAAGGTCGGGCGCTTCACCGCGGCTTTGTAGAAGCTGCGCGGGATCGCCCGCGGGAATCTTGTCGATCACGATGAGGCGGGTAGGGATCGTCGTGCCATGCCGCGAAAAGACCTGGCCGGTGATCGCCGCCGAGAAACGAAGCGTGCCGCTTTCCTGCAAGCGGATGAAGGCGTCGCGCCATGCCGGCGCCTCGGGTGAGCAGCCGGCGCCGAGGATCGCGACGAGACGGCCGCCGTCTTTCAGACGCGCCAGCGCCGAGGCGATATGGCGAAGCGCCGCGCCCTTCATCTTGCGGTCGACATTCACGAGCGAGGAGAATGGCGGATTGATCAAAACGACATCGGGCACAACCGCCGGATCGAGCCGGTCGTCGATCGCCGCGGCATCGTGACGGCTGACGGGTGTCGGCGCGAAAAGCAGCTCGAGCAGGCCCGCGCGCAGTTCGGCGAATTCGTTGAGCGCGAGCGTCGCGCCCGCAAGACCCGCATGCACGGCGAGCATGCCCGTCCCCGCCGAGGGCTCGAGCACGCAATCGCCGGGCCGGATCGCGGCAGCGAAGGCGGCGACAAAGGCGAGCGGCAGCGGGGTCGAGAATTGCTGGAAGGACTGTCCTTCCTCGGAGCGCCGCGTCTGGGTCGGGACACGCGCCGCGATGCGCTGCCACATCGCGAGCTGGCGCTGCGGCGAGCGGCTGCGCGCGGCCAGCGCGCGCCCATAGCGGCGCAGCAGCAGGACCTGCGCCGCCTCGCACGCGTCATAGGCCATCTTCCAGTCCCATGCGCCCTCGGCATCCTTCTGGCCGTAGGCCGACGTCATCGCGATCCGGATCTGCCCGGTGTCGAAGGGCGTTCCGTCCTCAAGCAGCGGAAGCAGGCGCTGGGCCGCATCGAAGAGCCGCGCCGCCGGGGTGGCTGCAGGTGAGGAAAGAGATGAGGAAATGGGGGCGGCGCCGGCTGCGGCGTCGGGCAAAATGGTTCGCATGGCGGGAATATCCTGGAGAGGCGTTGAAGGGCAGCCGCCAGGCGCTCTCTCCTGAACCCTGGGGCTATCCCCTTCCGGCCCGTCTCTCCCTCTCAGCCAAAGCGTTCCCCGGCTTCGGTGAAGCCATAGCCATTGGCCAGGATCGCCGCGTCGACGGCTTCATCGGAGTTCAGATAATCGAACTCGCGCTCGAGCTGCCGGTAGAGCCAGCGCGCCAGATCGCGCAGCGCTTCGCCAATCTCATCCTCGGCATCCGCAGTCATCTCCCGCATCCTCGGGTCATCACGCTCGACGGTGATCGCCATGCTATATTCGTGATGATATCGGCCGCGGTGCACGACGACCGACGATAGCCGATAGAAGTTGCGGCGCTGGACCGCCTGCAACGCGCCCGCGATGCGATGAAGCTCGGCGTCTTTCGGCGCAAAGCTGCGGATATTCTTCAGCGCAGCCTTGGCGTAACGATAGACACCCTCGAAGCAGGCACCGTCGCCCTGGCTCGCAAAGCCCGAAAACCAGATGCAGCTTCGCGCGCGCGTGCCGCCGCCGAACAGCCGGACCCGCTGCGTCGCCAGTTCGACGCCGACAAGGTCGCAGATGCGCTCGAAATCGTCGAAAACCGTATCGTACCAATCATAATCGAAGCCGCCCTCGCGATACCATGCACGGGCCCGGTCCTTTGCCGGCTCGGAAAGCTCTTCGAGACCATATATGGTCGTTTCGACAATCTCGGGCATGGGCTTGCCTCCTTTGAACGGGTCGAAGAGGTGGGAAAAAGGGAGGCGGACACGCCTGCCTCCCAAACAAGGACCTACCTCCCCAAAAAGGAAAAGCCCGGCACAGAGCCGGGCTTTTCCGTCGGTTTGTCAGCACTGGATCGATCATCCCGTAGGACGGTCGCTCTGAAGCCGGCCAAGCGCCTCCTCGAGGAAGCCCGTCGTCGACATCGTGTCGATGTCGTCGGCGGTGATGAAGATGGCCATGCCGCCGAAGCCGTCGGGGCGCATCTTCGAACAGGTCCAGGCCATCATCACCTGCAAATGATCGAGTGTCTCCGATCGCCGGACGATGTCCTGGAGGATGGTCTCATAGCCGAACATCGACATGTCGATCTCAAGTTCGGTCGCCTCCGCTTCGCATTCGCCGAGTTCCTTTTCGACCAATTCGGCTGCGCAGCTTTGAACACCCTCGCTTTCCGCAAGCAGCGCCCTCGCCTCATCGACCGACAGGAACAGAAAGTCGTTCGGACCCGCGCTCGCGAAGAAATAGACGTCGTCGCCCATATCCTCATGCTCGAAGATTTCGCCAAGGATCCTGCGCTCGAGCACAGTCATCGCCGCGACCGGGACATCGGGCTGGATGACCGTCTGGGAGAAATAGTCAGCCATGACGCGCCTCCTCCACAGCAGCCGCATCCACCGGTGGGGGATCGCCCTCGACCACCAGCGGCGGCACGATAAAGGCCGCCGCGTCGAAATAGGCGAGGACCGCCTCGATGCTCCCGCGCTCGTTCACCAGATAGTGGTCGATCATGACGCGGTCGGATTCGTCGACCATGTAGGAATCGATCGAGCCGGCACCGCGAAAGACGATCCGTTCGGCGCTCCATTCGCCGGGATAGCTCCCCGACCAGCGAACAAAAGGCAGCCCCTTCTCGGCACAGAAGCTTTCGAGGGCTTCGACCCGGCCCCAGGCAACCTCATGGGCATAGAGCGACACCGCCTCGCCGACGGTGCGATGGCCGGGCTCGAAGGACGGACCATCCCATTCGGTCGACAGGCCCTCCATGGCGATCAGGCCCGCAAGCTCGGCGAAGGTCGATTGGTCGGCATAGCCGCCGATCGTAATCGAAACTGGAACACGGTCAGCCATGACGCCCTCCATGGTCTGCGCCCGGCATCGTCACCGGTGACAGTTGATTGGCAAGATTGGACATTTCAATTCTCCAGAAGAAGGAAAGCCCGGCACGCGGCCGGGCTTTCAAATTTGGGATCGGGATGGGCCGTCCTGGCCCGCGGCGGCTATTCGGCCGCGACGACATCGCCGCCCGCGACATCGTCATTGAGCGCGTCGGCGAGACCCGGCGGAAGTGCGCCCCCGGCGTCATCATTCGCCGCATCCGGAACCGGAGCGGGCTCAAGGTCAGGATTACGCAGCGGCGCCGGGAGCCAGTCGCTGTCTTCGAGCAGCCGCTCGGCCTCGCGTGCCATATCGGCCTTTTTGAGATGGTCGATCATCCGGGCAAAATTATCGCCCCGCGCTTCGGCGACGTCGGCGATGATCCGCGGCTTGGTCACGCTGCGGAAATAGCCGTCGGCCGTCGGACGCCAGCCCGCGCCGAGCACATCGAGTCCCACCGCCTGCGCCAGCACATGGCTGTGCGCGATCCGGCGCTCGACGCCATGCGCCGAGATGCGGCCATTGTCATATTTGGGCACGATCTCGGCCTGCGCGTTGACGCAGAGCGACGCACAATGCGCGAACAGCTTCGTCTGCTCCTCGCCATCGAGCGTCAGCAGATAGTCCCACACCTCCTTGTCCGACTGCGGGAGCCGCTCCTTCCATTCGGCCGCGCGCGCGTCGATCGCCTGCGCCGGGCCGCAATCGCGCAAATTGGTCGGCGCGTTGGTGAAATAGACGCGGTTCGGCGACACCTGAACGCAGCTTTCCCTGCTGCTCGAATAGAAGCAGCCGAGCACCAGGGCATGGAGAACCGAAGCGAAGGCGGTCGCCGGATCCTGCGCGAAGGCGTCCTGAAGCGCGAGCGTGCGCCACGCCGTCAGATCCGACACGAGCCGATCGGGAAGGGGCCGGAGTGTCTCCACCTCCTCGTCCTCCCCGGCGTCCGCCGACACCGCGGCTTCGCCGCCCGCGTCCGGGCCGGCGGACCGGGCATCGCCGTCCGCGGCCGAATGCGCTTCGTCTTCGGACGCTTCCGCCTTCGGCTCGTCCTCGGGCTTCACGAATCCACGCTCGACCCGCACCGAACCATCGCGATCGATCGAGACGAAGGCACCGGCGATCGCTATTTCGGCCGGGTCGAACAGCTCCGGCCGGTCCGCGAGCGTACCGAGCTCGGTCTCGACTGCATCGAGACGCGCGTGGACCTCGGCCGGAACCTCCGGGGCATCGGCCCATTCACCCTCGAGTTCCTCGGCTTCGGCCTCGAGCGTGGCGACGCGCGCCAGCTCGTCCTCGCTCATCGGGGTCACCTCGCGGTCGATTTCGCGGAGGCCGCGCGTGGCGTCCCACGGCAGGTCGATCGAGGTCGTCACCCATTTCCAGCCCTCGGCAAGGACGCGCTCGCCTTCCGCCTTCAGCTTCTCGTCGACCAGCCGATCGAGAAGCGCCGGATCGGTGAGCCAGCCGCCGCCGTCGGCTTCGAACAGGTCGCGCACGACGCCGCCACCGGCTTCGACATAGGCGCCCAGACCGACGAAGCATGTCCGTTTGTCGGCGGCGCGCACGCTGTTCTCGGTCAGCTTCTGCCGAATATAGGCCGCCGATTTGTTGAAGCTGTGTTCGAGCTGGTCCCACAGCTCTTCCTGGCGCGCATGGTCGTCCGACACGGTGAACGCCATCAGCTGGTCGAGCGTCATCGCATCGTCGGCGTAGAGGGTGTGAAGCTTCGGCGAGACACCCGCGAGCTTGAGCCGCTGGCGCACCGCGGCCGGCGTGGTGTGGAAGTGCGCGGCGATTTCCTCGATGCCGGTGTCCTTCTCGACCATCGCCAGCATCGCACGAAACTCGTCGAGCGGATGAAGCTGCTCGCGAAAGCTGTTTTCGGCGAGACTGTCCTCCTCGGCGAGGATATCATTGTCGGCAGCGCGCACGACGCAGGGGATCGGCGCATCCTTCGCGAGCCTTTTGCGCTTCACCAACAGTTCCAGCGCGCGGTGGCGGCGCCCGCCGGCCGGTATCTCATACCGGCCGGTTTCCTGGCCGTCGGCACCCAGCAGCGGCCGGACGTTGAGGCTCTGGAGCAGCCCGCGCCGGTCGATGTCGTCGGCCAGCGCGTCGATCGACACGCCGGCCTTCACACGCCGGACATTGGACTGCGACAGGACCAGCCGGTCGAGCGGGATGTCGCGCGACGGGCTGAGGGTGATTTTGGCGGCAGTTCTGGCCATGGCCATTCTCCATGACGGGCCGCCGCGAGACACTCTCCCGGCTTTCAAGCCCGTCACGAAAACCCGGCCCTCCTCTCCCTTTGGGGCCGCCGCAGGCGGACCTATCCGCACCCGGAAATCCGGCAGCCACGCCCGCTCATCCGCGCTGCCGCTTCGCGCAAACGCCGCTCGCCGAGCAGGATCGAGCCCGCGCTGCGAGCCGCCGCGGCATAGACCGAGAGCGGATGATGCGGCGTGAAGCCGAGATCACGCTCGATACCAAGGCCGAACGGCAGCCGGACCGCTTCGAGTTCGGCCAGCGCGAAGCTGCCGAGCTCGGGGCATCCGAAGCCAAGGTCGGCAAGGCCGAACAATATGCCGTCCTCGTCCATCTCGGTCGCGAGCCAGGTCGCCGATCCCACCGGGTTGAAGAAGCGCACGACGGGCGCCGGATCGGGCTCGCGCCCGCCGCGCGCGACGGCTGCACGACGGGCCGCGTCGTTGGCGCGCAGGTGCGCCGCGAGATCGGGGGTCAGGAGTTTCATGTCGCCGCCCTGCCCGCCAGGGTTGGGGCGTACATGCCGGCCGGGCGGACGCCGGGCCGCGCGAGCGCCCGGGGCAGGAAGAAGGGATGATATGTCATGCAAGGTCTCCGCGGCGGACCGGAGGCAGGGCCACTCCCGCCTCCTTCGATCCGCTCACCAGGACCCGTGCCTTCCTCTCGCTCTCTTTCCGGCGCCCCGCGGCACCGTCCGGCGACCGGAATATAGATGCAGATCTGGGGCCAATTTTCCGGGGCCCGCGCCTTTCCCGTTTCCGGCCAATCGATTAGGACCGGGAGGCGATCGCCGTCGCGCAGCAGGGGCCAGGGCAAAAGCCCGCCTCGCCGAGGGCCGGGACCAGTCGCATAATGTCCCATCTGTCGTCCGTGCCGGAGAGGAACCGGGACCGGCGACCCAGGGAGCGGCTCGCGGGATCGACGGGTTGGGAACGTGCCGGCGACCGGACGGTCACAGTGAAGCATTTTTGTTTGATGGAGGAACTCGCCCTCGAAATTTCCACGGCGACGAATGAGGACGGGCTCTTCGAAGCCCTCGCGCGCGCATCGATGCGCCTCGGCTTCGACCATTTCGCGCTCGCCTATGACCGGCGCGGCAATGCCGAGCCGGCATCCCTGCTGGTTCACAATTACCCCGATGCCTGGGCCAAGGTCTATGTCGGTTTCGATCTTGGCGGTGCCGATCCGGTGCGCCGCGCCGGCGAACGGTCGATGACCGGCTTCCGCTGGGACGAGATCGAAAGCTACATCCCGCTGACCCGCAGCGACCGGCAAATGCTCCATGTCGGCCGCGAATATGGTCTCGCCGACGGCTATACGGTGCCGCGCCACCTCCCTGGCGAGGCCAGCGGCGCCTGCTCTTTCGTCCTGCGCCCGCAAAGCGAGCTTCAGGACGATATGCTCCGCATTGCCGAAATCATCGGCGCGCTCGCGATCGTCTCGGCACGCCAGCTCGTCGGCGCCGTGCCGCTAAAAAGCAAAGCGACGCTGAGCGAACGGCAGCGCGAGTGCGTATTATGGACCGCACGCGGCAAGACCGCGGCCGAAGTGGCGGTCATTCTCGGGATCGGCGAAGTGACGGTCGTCCAGCATCTCAAGACCGCGCGCGACCGCTATGACGTGCATTGCGGCCAGATGCTGACCCTCTGCGCGCTGTTCGATGGCCTCATCGGATTCGGGGACGTCTATGACTGGTGGCACGCGCGCTGACCGCGTCAACGACGACTTGTCCGGAAATTCAGCAAGGAGGCAGGCACGCCCGGAATGACAGCCGAGGCAAGGGCGTGCCGCTCAATCGCAGCACGCGCCCTTGCCTCCGATCTGGATCGGCGGGCAGGGCGTGGTTCCATAGGAGCAGAACACGCAGCAGTCGCCGGGCTCGGGCCTCAGCACGGCACCGCAGCCCTTGCAGTCATAGAAGAACTGACAGGCGTCGGTCGGCATCGTTTCCGTCTCGCGATGGCCGCACTGCGGACAGGTGATCGTCGAACGAAGGTCGGGGCCGGCATCAGACATAATGGTAGCCCGCCCACAGCAGCGCCGCGCCAAGCAGGAGGCCGGCAAGCGTCAGGATGCGCACCCAGCGGGGCGTGCAGGCACCGCCGGGGCCACAGCGCGCGGCCGCGCGCTGCTGGCGGAACAGCAGGAAGGCGCCGAGAATGAGGCATGCCGCCCCGATCAGAAGAAGCGGCGTGCGATAGGGCATGGCGACCATCGCGATGCCGCCGAGCCATGCGGCTCCGATCCCCGCAGAGGCCAGCAGGAAGGGCAGCGCGCAACAGGATGCAACGCCGAAAGCCGCGGCGATGCCGGCTAAGGTGAACGCGCCGGCGTCGATACCCTTGGGGCGATTCTGCATTGGGATCGGTTCCTTGTGCGGTGTGAGGGGACGCCGTAGCATCTGTAGCAGCTACAGACTCAAGAGGTATTTTTGCGATGGCCGCAACCAGAGCGATGCAGATCGGCGAACTCTCGCGCCGCACAGGCTGCAACATCGAAACGATCCGCTATTATGAGCGGATCGGCGTCCTCGACGTTCCGCTCCGGCGCGGTCGCTACCGCAACTATGGCGAGGAGGATGTAGGGCGCCTCGGCTTCGTGCGCCGGGCCCGAGAGCTCGGTTTCACCCTCGACGAGGTGCGGGCGCTGCTCCAACTCGCGACTGGAGGCCAGGCTGCCTGCGCCGAGGTGCGCGACGTCGCCTCGTCGCACCTTGCGGATGTGCGCGCGAAGATCGCCGATCTCAAGCGGATGGAGCGTGTCCTCGCCGCTTCGGTACGGGCTTGCGAGGCCGGCGACGATCCCGCCTGTCCGCTGCTCCAGACGCTTCGGGCCGGTACACCGCACGGCTGATCGTCCGGATGACACCCGCGTGACGACGAGCGACAGGCTCAACTATCAAGAGCTTCTGGAATCGCGCGGATCATCCTCATATCTGGGGATACGCGCAGTCCACGGAAAATGATTTGATTCCCGGCACCAACAGCCGAGGAATCATCATGATCGACACGACCCCGCGGGCGCCCGCCGCGCCCGGGAACGCGGCGCTGCGCGCCATGTTCGCCGCGCGCAAGAGCGTCTTCATCGACCTGCTCAAATGGGACCTGCCAGTACTCGCCGGCCAATATGAGCTCGACCATTTCGACACGCCGGCGGCGCGCTATCTCATCCTGCTCGACGCCGATGGCCGCCACCGCGCCTCGGCGCGGCTGCTCCCGACCGAGGGCGCACATCTCCTTGGCGATCATTTTGCGCATCTGTGCGCCGGCGACGTGCCGCGCGGCCCCACCGTGTGCGAGATCAGCCGCTTCTGCCTCGACCGGGACCAGGACGCAGCATCGCGCCGCGCCGCGCGCGACCAGCTGGTGACCGCCCTTGCAGAGCATGCGCTGCGCGAAGGCATCACCGATTATACCGGCGTCGCCGACCTATGCTGGTTCGATCAGGTCCGGGAGTTCGGCTGGAGATGCGACGCGCTCGGGCCGAAGGCCGCGGATCCGGGTGGGAGATTGATGGCATTGCACATCCATATCGACGCGCATGTGCTCGACGACCTCAAGCGCGGCGGCGTCTATGCGCCGTTCTCGTTCCGCCTCGCCGACGACGATGGGGAGGCGGAAGCATGACCGGTCTTGCGTCCGATGATCTTGCCCGGGAACTGCGCGAGACGGGATACTGCATCGTCCCCGACCTGATGCCGCCGGATGCGATTGGGGCGCTCGACGCCGATCTCGATCCGGTCTTCGCCGCGACACCGTTCGGGCGCGGCGACTTCTACGGTCACCGCACCAAAAGATTCGGCGCCCTGATGAAGCGCTCGGTCTGGGCGCAGGCACTGGCGCTCGAACCGACAATCCTCGCGGCGGTCGAATCCATTCTCGGCGACGCCTGCGAGAGCATCCAGCTCAATGTCGCGCAGGCGATCGAAATCCATCCGGGCGAGATCCGGCAGTTTCCACACCGCGACCATGACATGTGGGCGGGAGAAAAAGGCGCGCACGAATATCTGCTCAATGTCATCTGGCCGCTCACCCCCTTCACCGCGGACAATGGCGCAACGCACATCTATCCTCACAGCCATGGCGCGGAGGGCATGGCGAAGATCGACCCCGGCGAGCCGATCATCGCTGCGTGCGACCCGGGCGCCGCGATCTGCTTTCTGGGCTCGACCGCGCATGGCGCCGGCGCCAATATCACCGACCAGGTGCGGCGCGGTGTCGTGATCGGCTACAGCCTCGGCTGGCTCAAACCTTATGAGAATTTATGGCTCGCCTATCCCCCCGAGATCGCGCGCGGCTTCCCGCGCGAGCTTGCCGCGCTCGCGGGCTATCGCCAGCACCGTCCCAATCTCGGCAATTATGAAGGCCAATGCCCTTCGTTACTCCTCGGAGGCGATATCCCGGAGCATATCGGCGCGGTCGATGGGCTGCGTCCCGACCAGATGGCGATGCTCGCAGAGTTCGCGGCGGCCGAGCGGAACGGCGCATGAGCCCCGCGCATGTCGTCGAGCCAACTTATGAAGCGATCAAGCGCCGGCTGATGGCCGGCGGCTGGGTGCCTGGCAGCCGGCTGGAATCGGCGAAGATCGCCGATCAGCTCGGGGTCAGCGTGACGCCGGTGCGTGATTGCCTCTACCGACTGGCGGGCGAGCGCATGGTCGATTTCAGCCATGGCGACGGGTTTCACGCGCATCGCCTGTCCGAGACCGAGTATCGCGACATGCTCGAACTCCATCTCATCCTGCTGCTCGCTGCGCTTGCGACGACCCCGCGCGGGCGCGCGACGCCGGCTCCGCAGGATGGCGACTATCCCGATCGAACCGCCGGACTGTTCATCGAAATGGCAGCGCGGTCGGGCAATGGCGAACTGGTCGCGAGCATCACCGCGCTCGGCGACCGCCTCCATCTGGCGCGGCACCTCGACGAACAGCTTGTCGGCGAAACAGTCGCCGAACTGGATGCGCTCGCGGCCGCGCTGACAAGCGGCCCGCCGCATGAGACGCGCAACCTTCTGCTCCGCTATCACGAACGCCGCGCCGGCGAAGCGGCCAGCTATGCGCGGCTGCTTGGAGGCGCGTCATAGTGCCAGACCCGGTGCCCAACGTCTGATTCTGCCCATAATCCTTGTCTTTGCGCGGCCATGCTGACATGATTCGGGGTGCGGGACAGATTTGGCAACGCCCGCGCGATATTCTCGCCAGCCATTATGAACGCCCGTCCTTGTCGGACTGGCGGCCGTTCCGGACCATGCCGCTCCCACGCGGCCAAACGGCGGCACAGCGTTGGAAGATCGATAGCCGGGCAAACGCCGGCCAGCGATCTCGTGCCAATCGGCTGTGTAAATTGTCATCATACCCTGCCAAGAAACTGTCGCAGGAGCGCCACCCCTTTTCGGTGTCGTCGGCCTGTCACGCGCATCCCGACGACCGGCCCGTCGTGGCACCGGCGGACGCTTGCGACCTCGATGACGCTTTTCGGGCGCATGGTCCTTGGCTCTTTCATTTTCTTCGCCGAAGGGCTGGGCCCGAAGAAGCGCCGGATCTCGTGCAGGAAGTTTTCGCGCGCGCGGCGGGCAGCGAGCAGCGTCACAGCCTCGCCAATCCGGGCGGCTTCCTTCGCCGGATAGCGCAGAACCTGCTGATCGACCGCGCCCGGAGGCAGCGGCGCAACCCCGCGCTTTTCTTTTCCTTTCAGGAGGAAAGCGATGCCGCCAGCCCGCCGCAGCAGGAATGGAATATGGAAGCCGACGACCTTCTCCGGCTCTATGAAGAGGCGGTCGACGCCATGCCACCAAAGACACGCCGGGTGTTTCTGATGCACCGGGTCGACGAACTCAGCTATCGTGAGATACATGAATGCCTCGGCATCAGCATCGCGACGGTGGAATATCATATGATGAGGGCGCTCGGCTTTATCGCAAAGGTGGTGGACGGCGGCCGATGAGTGAGGCGTCTGACGACTATCCGGTCGACACGGTAGCGCACGCCTGGCTCGTGAAGATGCGCGGCGAGAACCCCGATGCGCACCGCGGCGAGTTCGACGCCTGGCTTTCGGCCTCGCCTGATCACAAGGCGGCCTATGAACGGATCGCGAAGAATCTCGCCGCCTCGGCGATCCTGAAATCCTCGCCGCGTCACGGCACTGCGCAAACCGAACAGCGCAGCGGCCGACGCCGGGCCGGGCGACGCTGGCTGTCGGCGGGAGCCGTGATCGCCGCCGCTGCGGTGGTGTTTCTGGCTTTCGGCGCCGGAGGCGCTCCGCTTTCCGGTCCGCTCGGAGACGGTGCGCTCGCGGCGCGCGCGGCCGAGCCGCTGGTCACCCGCCGCGGGGAGATCCGCAGCTTCCGCTTTGCCGATGGTTCCACCGCAGTGCTCGACACCGATAGCCGGCTCGAAGTCTCATTTGCGCAAGCGACACGCCATCTGCGGCTCGCCAAGGGGCGCGTCCGGCTTTCGGTGAGCAAGAATGAACAACCGCTTCGCGTCGAGGCCGGCGACGGCGTGGTCACGGCCGAGGATGCGGCATTCGATATCGGTTTCGAGGAAAATGGCGCGCTCAGCGTAACGATGCTGCGCGGCGAGGCCGATATTCGCTTCGGCGGCGCCCCGGAAACCGGCGCCCGGCACGCCCAAGTCCTGTCATCGGGACGGTCCGTGACCTACGGCCCGCACGGCAAGGAGCAGCCACCAGCCGCATCGCCGACACAGCAAGACAGCCGCGAATGGCCGTCGGGCTGGGCGGACTATCGCTCGGTCCGGCTCGATCAGCTCACTGCCGAAGCCAATCGCTACGCGGCGAAGCCGATCATCATCGACGACGCAGGAACCGCGGGGCTCGAGGCGTCGGGCCGGTTCAGGATCAGCCAGCCCGAGACAGTGGCCGAGCGGCTCGCCCAATTGTTCGATCTGGAGATCAGCAAGCGCGCCGACGGCATCCACCTGCGCCACCGATAATTATTTCATCATTCCCCTAAGGCGGTCGCCGACCCGGCGTCATCGCTCCCCCAAAGGCCGTGTGCCCAAGCACCCGGTCACAACCCAGGGGGAGTATGATGATGTCCGGAAAGTCTCGTTTTTGCTTGTCGCTGATGGCCGGTGTGGCCTGTCTGCATCCCGTTGCCGCGGCGGCTCAGTTGCAGGATCGCCAGAGCTTCGATCTGCCAGCGCAGGATCTCGACGAGGCACTGCGAAAAGTGGCTGCGCAGGCAGGAATCGAACTCTATGCGTCGAGTGCCGATCTCGCAGGCCGGAAGGCCCCAACGCTAGACGGAAACATCACTCCGCGCGAAGCAATCGAGACCCTGCTGCGCGGAACCGGGCTGACCCCGCGCTTCGAGCGCGGTTCGGTCATCATTTTGGGGCGAGCGCAGTCCGAGAGCAGTCCGGCACAAGAAGACATCGTGGTGACCGGCAGCCGTATCGCGGGCGCCCCGTCCGCAGCCCCGGTTGTCCGAGTGACGAGCGAAGATATCCGTAACGCAGGCCAGGCCGATCTCGGCGAAGTTGCGCGCAGCCTCCCGCAGAATTTCGGCGGCGGATTCAACCCCGGCATCGGCAACGGCCAGGGAGCGCCAAACGAGAACGCCAACGTCAACGGCGCCTCGACCTTCAACCTGCGCGGGATCGGTCCCAATGCAACGCTGACTTTGATCAATGGAAATCGCTTCGCCTATACCGGCGTGTCATCGGTGATCGACGTCAGCGCCATCCCTGTTTCCGCTGTCGAGCGGATCGAGATCGTCGCGGATGGGGCCTCGGCCATCTATGGCGCGGACGCCGTCGCGGGCGTGGTGAACATCCTGCTCAAGCGCGACTATGACGGTGCGTCGGCAATGGCGCGCGTCGGCGCATCGACCGATGGCGGCAATGTCCAGCAGCAGTACGGGCTGCTCGGCGGCAAGGCGTGGTCGTCGGGCGGGCTGCTCGCAGCCTATGATTATAGCCGTTCGTCGGCGATCCGCGCGGGGGATCGCGATTATGCGGACGCCGCCAATGCGGAAACGATGCTCTTTCCCGCGACCTGGCGGCACTCGCTGCTCCTGAGTGGACATCAGGCGATCGGTCCGGATGTGACGCTTGCTGCCGACCTTCTTTACAAGAAGAGTCGGCTACACTCGGTTACCGGATACAGCCTGGCGCTCGCCCCCGACCAGTTGGGGCTCGACAATGTCAGTACCTCGGAATCCTTCGGGATCGCCCCAAACATCTCTGCGGAGCTCGGCGGGGACTGGCGCTTCAAGGCGAGCGGCTTCTTCGGCACCGATCGCACGGGCGGCTTCTCCGACCTCTTTTTCGGGGGAAATTTGCTCGCACACATCGACAAACATTTTTTCAACCGCAACCTCGCGCTTGAAGCGGGCTTCCAAGGACCACTGTTCGCCCTGCCGGCGGGCGACGTGCGCATTGCCGTCGGCGGTGGGGCGCGGCGCAATCACTTCTTCGCGGCGTCCCCCACGGGCGATGTCCGGCGGCGGCGTGACAATCTCTTTGCCTATGGCGAACTGCTGGTCCCGGTCACGGCACCCGCGCAAGAGATTGCGGGATTGCACTCGCTCTCGCTCACAGCCGCGCTCCGCTTCGAGGATTATTCGGACGCGCCGAGCATTATGATCCCCAAGCTCAGCGTCGTTTGGGAGCCGGCGGAGATCCTCCGCCTCGGTGCTTCGTGGGGGCGTTCGTTCAAAATGCCGACGCTCTACCAGCAGTATAGCGGCTATTCGGCGATCATGGGACGCGCTGCCCGCTATGGGAACGGTTATCCGGCGAGCGCGAACGTCATCTTCGCGGCGGGCCCCGACAGTCGCCTCGGACCCGAGCGTTCGGAGAATATTACGCTGAGCGCGCAGCTTACTCCTGCGCGCGGCCTCGAATTCTCCGCCACTTGGTACAGGATCGATTACACCGACCGCGTCGCGACGCCGATCCCGTCGCTCGTCGGCGTGCTCGATAATCCGCTCTATGCCGATCTTGTTACGCTAAACCCCGATGCGAACGATCTTGCCGCGATCATTGACGGCGCACTTCTCGGCCTGGAGAATAGTACGGGCCGGCCCTACGACCCTGCGACCATCGTTGCTTTCATCGACGCACGCGACCGCAATATCGCGCGCCAGCGCTATTCGGGCGTCGATCTTTCGATGCGCTACCGCATTGAATTCGATGGTGGGAAAGAGCTTGCGCTCTCGACCGCGGGCAGTTTCCTGAAGAGCCGCCAGCAGATCCTTCCCGGCGCTGCCTGGACGTCGCTCGCCGGCACATTGTTCCGGCCATCGCGCTTTCGCGGGCGTGCCGGAGTTACCTATGGCGGCGACCGTTTCACGCTCGCCGCCTTCGTCAACCATATGAGCGGGCTCGATGACGATCGGCAGGCGGTGCGCATGCGCATTCCCTCCTATACCACGCTCGACCTCACGGCGCGGGTGCGCCTTGGCAAGCGGACCGACGTGTCGCTTGCCGCGCTCAACCTGTTCAATGCGAAGCCGACGGCGATTGTCACCGCCCTGCCCAGCGAGACGCCCTACGATACGACAAATTATTCACCGGCGGGGCGCTTCGTCGGCCTCACCGTGCGGCAGGAGTGGTGAGCATGATCCGCCCTCTTCTGCTCGCAGGGGCGGCACTGCTCGGCGCGGCGCTGCCGACCTCGCCGGCCTCAGCCGCACAGAAAGCCGGCCGCAGCTGGACGATCGACGATCAACTGACGGTCCCCGAGGTACGGGATCTCGCGGTCTCGGCGGATGCGAAGAGCGCGATCTATGTCGTGCGGATCGCCGACCGCCAGAGCGACCGGACGGTCGCGCTGCTGCGATATGTTGATCTGGAAAAGGGCACGACCCGCGAGCTGCAGCGAGCCGCGTGGATCGATCAGCTGAAGCGCATTCCCGGAACGGGGGACTGGAGCGCGCGGCTCGATAAGGGCGATGGCGTCCAGCTCTATCGGATAGGGGCGAGCGGCGCTGTAACCCCGATCGTCGCGCATCCTGCGACTGCAATTTATGGCGATACCGAGGGTGCTGTGCTTCCGGGCTATGGTCATGCGCCGCTTGCTACGGGGGTGCGGGCGCACAGCTGGTCTCCCGATGGGCGCTGGCTCTGGTATGTCGTCCTTGACGCCGCACCGTTCGTCAAAGCGATGCGCTACGACGACGCGGTCACTGCCGAGCGCGCGCAGCGCCGCGCCCCCGGCCGGGCCACTGCCTCGATCTACCTCCGCGATCCTGAGGGCAGGGACATTCTTCTCGCGACGCGTCCGCAAAGCGACCTTCGGACATTTTTCGACAGGAGCTTCGTCCAGTGGGAGAAGGATGAGGTGCGGTTCGATGTGATGGAAACGGACCCCGCCGGAGGGCAGCAGGTTGTGACGATAGGCTGGTCGTTCACATCGGAAAAAATTCGAGTGGTGGATGGCAAAGCCGCTCGCGGTTACTGGCGCCTCCCCGGCCTTCATGGCGGCCGGCTGTCGTCGGAAGGCACCGGCGATACGCGCGAGCTTGTCGAAACCATTCCCGGCGACGAGCGGCGGAGCTTCGGACGCTTTCCCTTTGCGGTGGGCGATGCCCGCGCGGCCGGCGGCTTCCTGTCGCCTGATGGAAGGCGCGCGATTGCGGGGTTCCGCACGATCGACAATCCTCGCTTCGGGCTAGCAATCATCGAAAATGATCGTGTCCGAACGATTAGTAGCGCTCTCAGCCTCAACTATTGCGACTTTACGGTCTCGCTCACCAAAGGCGCCTGCATCGCGCAATCGCAGACGGTGCCGCCATCGGTGGTGCGCGTCGACGTTGCGAGTGGCGGCATAACCCGCGTGGCATCGGTCTCGGCCGATCACGAAGGGATCGCGCCGCTTCGGATCGAACCCCGAACTTGGATCAATCGACATGGTTACAAGGCGACCGGTTATATCGTCTGGCCGCGCGGATACACAAAGGGTCGGCAATATCCGGCGATCGTCATTACGCATGCATCGGACGCGGACGACCGCTTTGCAACGCACGAAAATCAATGGGAATATCCGGCGCAACTGTTCGCCGAACGGGGCTATGTCGTACTGCTCGTCAATAGTCCGACGTCCCGCCAAAACGCCGAAATCGATGCCGCCTATGAAGCCTGGGTCAGCGAGACGAAGGCGGTTTCGCCAGAGAAGCTGAGGCAGCTAATTTGGTTGAACTCGGTCGCGACCTTCGAAGATTCCGTGAAGGAGCTCGTCGATCGAGGGATCGTGAATCCGGCGCGGGTTGGGATCGCAGGTTACAGCTTCGGCTCGCAAATGACGAATGTCACGATCACGAACAGCTCGATGTTCCGCGCGGCATCGAGCGGCGACGGCGGCTATCTCGAACCGGCCTTCTATTTCAACGTGGCAGGTTCTTACGGCACGGTGTTCGGCGGGCCGCCAACCGATCCGGCGGCGCTCGCAAATTATCGCCGGCTCTCTCCGTCGCTTCGTGCAAACGAAGTTTGCGGCGCGGTGCTGCAACAGGTCGCGGCACCGCTCATTCCGTCGATTGATCTTCACGCCGCGCTCCGCAAGGCCGGTGTTCCCGCGCAGCTCAGCCTTTATCCGGGCGAGAACACAGCGACAGATGAAACGCACATCTTCCACATCCCGTCGAACCGCATTCTTGCGATGGAGGAAAATATCGCGTGGTTCGATTATTGGCTCCTCGGCAAGCGCGATCCACAATCGCCTCACGCCGACCGCTACGCGCTATGGGACAAGATGCGTGACGCGGCCCCGCGCAGTTGCAGCGCCAAAACGGCGAACGATGAGAACCGACATTAGCTTTCGACCCGGCCTCCCTCCTCCCACCAGCGCGTCCATGCCTCGGCCGCCGCGAACGTCAGGATCCGGTGATCGCGTCCATCGTCCCGCCAGCCTTCCTTGCTTGCTCGGATAAGCCAGTCGGGGTCGATCAGCCCGGCGCCGACGAGCTTGCCCTCCAGAAGCATTTCGACGGCCATCGTTCCTTGAGCGTCAAACACGCGCCGGACAAACCCGCCGGGACTGCCTTTCGTCCTGCGTTCGAGAATGAGATCGGGAAGGAGATCACGGAACGCCATGCGCGCTACCGCACGATCGCGGCCCCCTCGCACCCAAAACCACGACGGAATCGATAGGCAGAGTTCGAGGACCGGTTGCGACAGCAAAGGGGTGATCTGGGGCGGGCTGATCGCACGGGGATAGAGTTCGATGCTCTTTTGGGCACGGGCCAGCATGGCAACATGCGCTGCCTTGCCCGGGAGCGCGCCCGGCGGCGCCGCGAACCAGGGATGCCGATCTCCTTCCGCCACAGCAGCGGCCCGGCCCGTAGATCCGAGGCCCGTAAGATCGATACGCCTGCGATGCCCGCCCTTCCGTCGCCGAATGCGTTCCCAGCCTGCGCGGACGACGTCGATCATGCCCGAGCCGGTCAAGTCGGCAAGGTCGCGCGCGGTAGCGAACAGTCCCGGGTGAAGTCCCTGTGCAAGAAAACGGTCGGCAAGCGGCGCCGCGCTGCGCAGGGCGCAGAAAACATTGTCGCCGCCATTGCCCGAAAAATATCCGTCGATCGGCCTGTCGCGCGCGAGTCGGCGATGCTCGGCCTGAAGGGCGGGGAAGTAGTGGGCAGCAATGGGCAGCGGCAGGTGGCGCATGACCGGCCTAGTAACGTCGACGGTGCCGAGGTCGAAGATCGGCGCATCAAGCCCGACACCGAGCCTATCGACGAGGGCCTTAGCATAGCGCCGCTCATCCCCATCGGTGCCGGGCTCGACCATGGTCAGACACCGGAACCTTGGTATGCGCGGGCCGAGCGCCGCTGCTACAATCGAGCTGTCGAGCCCGCCCGACACGCCGACTAAGATGTTGTCGAAGCCGGTCGACCAGGCGCCGATGCTGTCCTTGAGCGTGTCACGCAGAGCGACAGCCGCAGCTTCGAACCCGCAGCCCTTAGGCGGGCGAACATGGTCCCATGGGGACCATGCCTGCTCGATCCGGTTCCCGTCAGCCGTTACGACGAGACGCTCGCCGGGAAGCAGTTCCTCGACGCCATCGATGCCTGTCTTTCGGCCGATGAAGTCGATCCCGCCAAACATGCGCGCCAGCGCGCTATAATCGACGGCGACTTGTCCCGGCTCGGCGATGGCCGTCATATCGCTGGCCAGCACGACACCGCTCGCCGCGCGGCGCATATAGCATGGCATCATTCCGGACGGATCACGCATCAAGGAAACTGTTCCGTCATCGCCGATCAGCATGGCAATATAGCCACCCCAATAGCCAGCGAGCAGCGCCAAGCCGCGCGTCTCGGCGATCGATTGCCGTTCGTCCCGATTGAGATCGGTCACGCGGCCCGATGGTATTTCACGCCGGAAGAGCGGCCCGACGATGCAGCCCCTTTCCCCAAGATCGATACACGGCGCCGCACTGCATAACCGCGCAACGGACGAGCTGAAGACCGGACACTCCGTCGCGGTGCTGGCAGGCGACGGCGGAAGACCCGACGGCGCAATGTCGAGGCGGAAGGCAAGTCTCATCGCACCGTCAGCAAGGGCTTGAAATTCCGGACGCGGTCCAGGGGATCGCTGAGTACGACAGAGCCTGCCTGAACCCAGCAATGCGCTGCGAACGGCAGCATCACTCCGATGACGAGATCGACGCCCAGTCCGCGGCGCGCAAGCATCGTTCGCATGGCAAGCCCCCGGACGAGGCATTGGTCGGTCGCATCGCGATAGCGCGATGCCCGGGCAAAGGCGGCGGCAACGAGTCTGCAGGGATCTAGTCCAGTTTCGGGCAGCCCCGTCGGGATAAGGAGAGTGCCAAGCTGCCGGGCTGCGAGGTTGCGGCGAGCGCGCCATTGGGAGGCGACGGCTTCCAAGATAAGCCAAGGGTGCGATGCCCCGGTTGGACCATCGAAGATGCTTTCGGTCGGATCAGGAGCCAGCGATGGTGGGACTGTGGGAACGCCAGCCTCGACCAGATTTCGTTCGACCAGCCAAGCGGTCTGCTCTTCACTCGCCTTGCCCTTCGCAAACGCCTCAAACGCTTCGGCTGCAACATCTTCCAGCAGGAAGTAGCGGCTCGCCGAAAGATCGAGGCAAATTATCCGTGTGCCTATTGCGCAATATCTGAGGTCGGAGCGGAGGCGGTAGGAGGCCATATGAGATATATGCGTGCGTGCGGCACCGAGGCGCCGCACGCCCGGTGCATCAGTCGTCGGTCTGGATGCCGGCGTTGTATGTCCGCTGGAGCGTCGCAAGGTCGATCGGACCTTCGACACCGAGGCCGCGGGTTTCGGTGCGCGCATCGCCCAGATCGACGATACCGTTTTCACGCTTGTCCATGGCTTTTCCTTTCATCATTCGCGACCGAAATGAGTCGCAGTCCGACGCTAAGCCACAGCGAAAAGCTGCTCTATTTTATAATCCGTTTATTTTCTGAACGTGCGATCAGGGTAAAAAGGTGACCGCGCAAAGGAAACGCGCGTCGGGAGCGCATACCGTCACCTTTAGCTTTCGCCTGGACATACGTGACGGAACCCGGTCACACGCCCGTATTGATAAGGCGCCAAGATGTTCTGGTCGAAACCGGAATTGTCGCAATGGAAACTGGCCCCAAATCTGGATGTATTTTTCTGAAATCATTATCGAGGCCGAACCGTGGCTGACGGACCGCGAGCGCCCAGCGAGCGCCTGATCAATGGAGCGCACCCTGCAACAAGGCGGCCATGTGCCCAATGAGTGCGGGCGGAAAGCCGGGGCATGTCGGCTTTCAACGCCCGCAATTTGGAAATGCCGCCGGTTCAGAGTGCGGCGGGGCCCGATACATCAGGTGCCGCGCCCTCAGGAGCCGACCGACAGGCCGGCGGGAAAGAGCGCGCCCGCAGCCCCGCTCCTTCCGGCAAACCTAATCGAAGACGATGACCTTGCGCGCGGCGGGATCAAATGTCTCGATCACGACCGCTTCATCCTCGACGGCTGGCGACGAGCGTTCGAGGAGTTCAACCTTGGCCGAAAGCACTTCGGCGTAGGCTGCGGGGCAACAAAGGATGAACTCAGTGCCGTTTCCATAAATGCTGCCCCAGTTGACATAGATGGTGCTCCATCCATGCCGCCGTTCCCATTCGATCTGTCGGGGTTCGCCTCGTTCGGTTCGTCCGGGATAGGGTTCTGTCGACAATATATGGACCCGCGCTTCGGGATCGAACCAGCAATGATCATGATCCGCGACGGGCGGACGACTGTCATACTCGTGCGTCGGATAGCATCTGCGGGCGCTTGAGGGTTTGAGACCGGTTGCGTCCATGAACTGCAGCGCACGGGCGATCCGGCCAATATACCATTGGATTTCATTGGCGTGGCGCTGCTGGCCCGTCCGCTCCAGAAAGACCGAGTCCTCGATCTTGCAGGCGCCCAGATAGCCCGTCAGATGGTGACGCCGTACCAGCTCGGTCAGTGGCGCACGCAATTTGAGATCAATGTGCGCGGTGCCGCTTTCCCTTGTTTCATATCCCCACCAGTTCTGACGAACCATGACATTGTGGAGCGTGGATCGGCTTGGAAGTTTCCGTTTCGCATCGACATAGCCTTGGAACCCGCCTGCACATGCCGCGAGGTCGAGCGCATCGTGCCGAGGGACCGATTGCTCCGCCTGGATTTGCTTGGCGAGCGATTTCAACCCGGCGAGGGTGGAATATTGAAACATCATCGCAGGTCTCCGTGGGCTTCGGACCGGCGTCGCCTGCTACCGCCCCCAAAGCCACGAAATGCGATGGGTCAGTGATCAAAACAGTGCCATTATGGCTTCGCAAATGCAGACGGCAGGCCCCTGTTGAAGGCCTGCGAGAAATCTGGCGCAGCGCCAATGACAAGTCAATCGGCAAGAAGGCGGGCAGCGAGCTTGAGCCCTCTTGCGTCGAGCGGGCCTCCCCTGCACGGCTCTGAAGTCGCAACGCGCCCAGAGACGGAGAGTATGGGATGAAGAGATTTCTGCGGCGGCTCTTTGGAACGGAAACCCAAAGCGAGCTGCCCACGCGCCCAAAGATAACAGGTCTTCGCATGCAGAAGTTCGGGCACGACCTCGTTCGGATCGAGTCGATCGGGTTTTTCGGTCATCATGCCGCATCCCCCAATGGAGATTTTCACCTGATTTGGGCGGATCGAAATCGTGAAGGTACGGTCGGCGGATACCGCCGCGAAGGCCATGGTTCCTGGTCCCTGCTTCACGGCGATGAAATTGTCGCAACGGGACAGCTCGAGCGTCCCGCGGATGGAAAGACCGCGAACAATGGCAGCTTCATCATCCACGACCGCTTGTTCGGCGATGGCCTCAAGGGTCGGTTCGTAGCCTTCGGGGCCGACGGCGCAAAGCTGGTCGAAAAGGAACTGAGCGCCAATCTGATAAGCAACGGCCTGTCGGACGATGGACGCATCGCTATTTGTCAGACCGCAAATGCCCCCGGCAGCACCGACAGTTGCCGCTACATTCTTTTCGATCTCGAACTGGGGGATGAAATCGCTCGCTGGGAGGTCGAGACAGGTTGGGCGGACGGTTATGAGTTCGATACGACCAGTCGCCACGTCTACTTGTTACGGACGAACGCCTGCCGTGTCGGCTATGACTTCGACGGGGCTATGCTCGACCGCAAGAGCTGGCAGATCGAGCGCATCGGCGCTGGCGATCTTCATGTCATTCGTATGGTCCTCGCGTCAGAAAAGCCAATGGATCGCGGGATGCGAGAGGCACTTTTGGCCGGCTTGCATGTCGCGGCGCAAGGTTCTGAGCGCACGCTGCAAGCGCATGCTTTGCGGCTCTTGGGCGAATGGTACGAAAAGGAAGGCGCGATCCGGGAGGCGGTGGACGCTTATGAGAAGGCGTTGAGCATCGATGCCCGAATCGGCGTTGCTCGAAAGCTCGAAAAGCTTCGAAAATCTCTGCCATAATCTTGAAAATGGCGCCCCGTGCAGGATAAACATAACGAATATGTGTCGCCGTTTGCACTACCTTAGAGCGGGCGGACGCCGCCGACGCCAGCCTGGCGCCGTCTCCCACAGCCATTGGCGCTACTGCTTAGGCGAGATATCTGGCCGCTAGGGACCTAATGTTCGGGGGGCGAAGCTACGGTTGAATCGATCGATGTTCAATCGCGTAGGTTGATCGCTGCCATTCCAGCGGAGCGCAGATCTGCCCGATGCGAGCACGTCACTGGCTTCGGGTAACTTGAGCCGGGTGATCGACTGACCGCTGCCATGCTGCGGCAACGAGGTAGATCCCTGCCGCAATCATAGGCACCGTGAGCCACTGACCCATGTGAAGCCCTGTTCTGGCTGCGAAGCCGACAAGCTGGGCATCGGGTTCTCGGAAGAACTCGACCGTAAATCGGGCCAGACCATAGCCGATGAGAAACACCCCGACGAGCATCCCCGGCTTGCGCCGCGCGTCGGTGAACCAGAACAGGAAGGCGAGCACGGCGAACAGGACCAACCCTTCCAGCCCGGCTTCGTAAAGCTGGCTGGGATGGCGGGCGAGACCATCATGGCTTCCGGGGAACACAATCGCCCAGGGCACATCGGTGGGCTTTCCCCAAAGCTCGCCATTCACGAAATTGGCGAGACGACCGAAGAACAGGCCGATCGGCACGGTGCAGGCGACATAATCATGGACCCGCAGCCATTCGAGGCCGTGTCGTCGCGCGAACAGGATCAGCGCGAGCGAGACGCCGGCGGCACCCCCGTGGAACGACATGCCGCCATCCCACAGCTTGAGGATTTGCAGGGGGTGGAGGATCATCTCGGGACCGTAGAAGATTACATAGCCAAGGCGGCCACCCAGGATGACGCCGAGCGTCGCATAGAATACGAGATCATCAGCCTGCTGGCGGTTCATCGGGGCCGCGGGTTGGGCCAGCAGCCGCAACAGATACCACCATCCGGCAATAATGCCGGCGATATAGGCGAGCGAGTACCAGCGGATGTCTAGCGGGCCTATGGAGATGGCAATCGGGCTCAATCCGAGGCTGGCAAATGCGATATGGCTATCCAAGGATTGTATCCTGCCAGCGAGGACGGGTGCTCGAGCGCGCCATGGGATTACTCCGGTGCGATTGAAGCGCCGGCATCCTTGAGCGCCGCGAACCCGCCGGGGACGTGGGCGACATTCTCCACGCCCATATCCTTGAGTGATTTTGCGGCAAGCGCTGAGCGGGCGCCGGACCCACAATAGAGCACCAACCGCGATCCGGCGGCGAGTTTGGGATTGTGGGTGGGGCTTTGAGGATCGACCTGGAATTCCAGAAGGCCGCGCGGGACATGTACCGCACCAGACACCAGCCCTGACTTCGCGACTTCACCTGGCTCGCGGATGTCAACGAACCGTACCTCGGGATTGCCGACAAGTTTGGCTGCATCCTCAGGCGCGATAGTTTCGACAAGGGCATTCGCTTCAGAAACGAGCTGCTTCGAGGTGCGTGTTGGCATCGACTTTCTCCTGTAAATGAACCTGTAGCGGATCGCTCAGCCCTGCTCGGACTTGCCGCCTATTTGGCGTAGCCGCTCCGGCAAATCTGTTGGGCAATCACCGCAAAGCTTGTTTGCCGGAACGGCAACGTCGATCTTCTTCGGGTAGGGAAGATCGAGAGCCGCCATGATCGCGACAAATTCCTGAACGGTCTTGCCGGCAAGGCGCGGGTTTCGCTCACGCTCCTGCGCCACTGTCGTGATGTGGCGATGATTGTAGTCGTGAGCGGGGAAGATCAGACCGTCGCCCGGCAGCGTGAAAATCTTCTGCGTGACCGAGTGATAGAGCGTGGCGGCGTCACCGTTCTGGAAATCGGTCCGCCCACAGCCGTCGATCAGCAGGGCGTCGCCGGTGAAGGCGCGAAGACCATCGGGCTGATCGACCAGGTAGGTATGGTGGGCATCGGTGTGCCCCGGCGTAAACAGCGGCTGAAGCTTGAGCGCGCCGACGGTCAGGGGCTGGTCCTCGGCGACGCCGACGTCAGCACACGGAAGGCTGTCCATGGCGGGGTACGCGATCTTGGAGCCGGTAAGGCTGCGCAGATAGCAGGCCGAGGTGACATGGTCCGCATGCACATGCGTCTCCAACGTATAGGCCAGTTCGAGATCCAGTTCCTGAAGTGCGGCAAGGTCGCGTTCGATCGTTTCGAGGACAGGATCGATGAGGACGGCTTTGCGCGTTTCCGGGCAGCCGAGGAGGTAGGTGTATGTCGAGGACTCGGGTTCGAACAACTGACGAAAGATCATGATCGGCCTCCAATGGTGCTTAGCTGCCGATCCCGCCCAGGCTGCGGAACAGCATGTAGGCGGCCACGGCCAGCAGGACGAAAGCGAAGATGCGGGTGAGCAGGCCCTTATGATCGGCGAGCCGGATGGCCGTTTGCATGCCGGCCATGCCGCCAGCGACCCCGCCAGCGATGAAGAAGCCGGCCACGCGCCAGTCCACGAGGCCTGACAGGGCATAGTTGAAGGCTGTCGCCGAGCCGAACGCTCCCACCGAAAACAGCGACGATCCGACCGCGTTGAGGATGGGCATGCCGCTGCCGAGCATGATGCCGGGCACAATCAGGAAGCCGCCGCCGATGCCGAAGAACCCTGACAGCAGGCCGGCGAGAAGGCCGATCACCACGAGCCGGACAGCGATTGGCCGCGTGATCCGCACGTCCGGATCGCCGCCGCCCGACTTGCCCCGCAGCATCGAAACCCCGACCACGATCATCACGCCCGCAAACAGCACCAGGAGGTGCTGACCCGCCACCATCTTGCCCAGGGTGGAGCCGACCAGAGCGCCGACGACACCCGATGCCCCGAAGACGAGGGCACAGGGCCACTTCACGGTTCCGGCCCGGGCGTGTTGGTTCAGGTTGGCGAAGGCGTTGGCAGCGACCGCCAGCGCGCTCGTACCGATCGCGACGTGCGGGTCCTTCATGCCCACGACATACAGCAGCAATGGTAGGGCCAGGATCGAGCCGCCGCCGCCGATCACCCCGAGGGTGAAGCCAACGAGGACACCGGATATGAGCGTGAGGATGTCGACCAGTGTCATAGTGCAGCTCCGGCCCTAGCCGCACGATAGTGTTCCTGAATGGCGAAGAGGCCCATGCCCACCAGCATCGCCACGATGAACACCAGCGCCGCCGGCGCCCCGAGGCTCAAAGCAACGAGGGCTGGGCCAGGGCAATAGCCGACGAGGCCCCATCCAACGCCGAACAAAGCCGCGCCGGAGAGAAGCTTCTTGTCCAGGGACCGGGACGATGGCCCATTAAACGTGGCTGCGAAAAGCGGAGCCTCGCGCCTTCGGCCGAGTGCAAATCCCAAGGCGGAAACGATGACGGCTGAGGCCAGTACCAGGGCCAGGCTCGGGTCCCACGACGGCGCGGCGACATCAAGAAACGCCAGCACCTTGCCTGGGCTAATCATGGCGGAAACGATCAGGCCGAAGCCGAAAATGAGCCCCGAGGCCAGCGCAATGAGCAGCTTCCTCATTGTCTCAAAGCTCCACGACGTGCCGGGCAACGTACACAGTCGCAGCCGCCGTGATGAGGAAGACGCCGGTCGCGGCAAGCGAGCGGGGCGAAAGCCTCGCTATCCCGCAGACACCATGCCCGCTGGTGCAACCACTCCCAAGCCGAGTCCCAAATCCCACCAGAAGGCCGGCTGCGATCACGCCGGCGACTGGGGCCGGCGACGTGAGGTCCGGCAGCACGCCGCCCGCCGCCCGGTAAAGCAAGGGCGCAGCGAGCAGGCCGACCAGGAACATTCCGCGCCACGCCACATCGCCGCGGACGGGCGCAAGCACGCCCCCGACGATGCCACTGACTCCAGCAATGCGCCCGTTGGCGATCCACAGGAGGGATGCCGAGAGGCCGATGAGCGCGCCGCCCACGATGGCCGAAAATGGGGTGAACCCCTCCATCGTCAGGATTCTCCTTGTTCAGGATCGGCGCCAGCACAAAAGAGTGCGTAGAGTTCCGTCAGGATCGGCAGCACGCGTTCGGACGTGATGCGGTAGAAGATCGTTGTTTTCTCCCGCCGCGTGCCGACCAGGCCCTCGTCGCGCAGCGTGGCAAGGTGGCGGGACAAATTGGATTGTGTCAGCCCGAGGCGTTCGCCCAGTTCGGTTACCGACAGCTCCCCGCCGAGCAAGCTGCACAGGATCATCAGACGGTGCCGGCTCGCCAGCGAACGGAGGAACGCTTCCGCTTCGCCGGCCTTTTCCTCCAGAAGTTCTGGGGACATCTTAACGAGAGAAGGTCGCACGATTGCTCCAGACATCTTATATGCAACATATATGATGGATGAGCGTTCGATCAAGCCAGCTTAGGAGATTTCCCGTGCGCTACTATTTCGCCAGACTATCGCGGCATCCTTCGAGGAAAGTGGTCCTGCGCGCTATTGAAGCGCTAGAGCGTGGGCGACCAATGCCGATCGACAAGGCTGCCGGTGGCGCTTCCAAGCTGCGCTGCGCGCAGGGCCAGATTTAGATGCTCGATCGACGTTCACTGTTGGCCGGCGGAGCGGCACTGTTCGCCACCGCCGCTTGCTCGCGCTCCACGTCTTCCCTCGGCGGGGGCGGTGCAAACCCCCTCCCGATACCACCGCTCTTGGATGCGCAGCCTGGACGATCATTCGCGCTACAGGTCCAGTCCGGAACGACTTCATTCTATCCGGGCCGTCCGAGCGACACGCTAGGGTATAACGGCAGCTATCTCGGACCGACGATCAGAGTGCGTCGCGGCGACGATGTGGCGGTTGCCGTGACCAACCGGCTCAAGGCGGACACGACTGTGCACTGGCACGGGCTTCTGATCCCTGGAGAGCTGGATGGCGGCCCCCATCAGATCATCGCGCCGGGCGCGACCTGGCGACCGACGCTTCCGATCCGGCAGCCGGCAGCGACCCTCCTTTATCACTCACACGTCCATGGGTTGACGGCCGAGCAAGTCTATTCAGGTCTGGCAGGGGCGTTGCTGATAACCGATGACGAAGAGCAGGGCTTGGGCCTCCCGTCAGAATATGGCGTGGACGACCTGCCCCTGCTCATCCAGGATCGCCAATTCGAAAATGGTCGCCTCGTCATGCCAGGCGGCATGATGGTCGCCATGCAGGGCCGGCGCGGCGACACGACCCTTGTGAACGGAGCGGTAAACCCGCTGGCGGCAGTGCCAAACCGGTTGGTTCGCCTGCGGCTCGTCAACGCATCGAATGCCCGGATCTATGAGCTGTCGTTTTCCGATCAACGAAGCTTTTACTGGATCGGAACCGAAGGGGGGCTGCTCGAACGAGCAGTGGCATTGGAATCCATAACCTTGGCGCCGGGCCAGCGCGGCGAGCTTCTCGTGGACTTCACGGACGGCAGGCCCGCCTCGCTGGTAACGGCGGCTGATACCAACAGCGCGATGATGGGCGGCATGGGCATGATGGGGCGTGGCGCCGGGAGGACCGATGCCGCGGCGCCAGCGACCGTGCTGCGGTTTGAGCCGCGGCCGTCGGGACAGGCTCGTGCCAGCGGCGCCGTGCCGACCCTTCTGGCATCACGAACTCGGCCCGATGCCAGCAAGGCGGTGCGCCGTCGCCGACTGATCCTCAACATGGGCATGGGCGGCATGATGGGCTCAGGAAACGGCGGTGGCGGCCTGACGATCAACGGCAAGCCATTCGACATTAATCGCATCGATGAGACGGTGAAGCTAGGCTCCACCGAAATATGGGAGGTGTCTGGCGAAATGATGCGCCACCCGATCCATATTCACGGCGTCCACTTTGATGTTCTCACCCGTGGGGGCGGTCAGCCTGACGTTCTCGACCAGGGGCCGCGCGACACTGTCGTCGTCAAGGAGCCGGTGGAGCTTCTCATCCGATTTGATCAGCCGGCCAAGAGCGCTCCTTTCATGTATCACTGCCATATCCTTGAACATGAGGATAATGGAATGATGGGCCAGTTCAGTGTTGCGTAGGCGGAGGCTCCCACTTCTGAAGAGTTTATGCAGCGTCTACCGTTCAACAGGAGAGCAACGTTGCCAAAAGAGCTTTTGCCGTATTTCTAATCGCGGTAACGATGCTGATGGGCGGCACCTCGCTAGCGGCAGGCCGATGACTGCCGCACATACAGGATCGCCTTGCGCTCGAGATGCTGAGCCCCGATCTTCTCAAAGATCATCGCGCATCTCCTGCAGCTCCGCGACGGGGCCGCCGTCGGCATGGGCGAGAAGCAGGCGCACGATCAATGGCGTCAGCGTCTGCCGCGTCGGCGCGGGCAGAGTCTGCCAACGCGGTGTCTGCGCGATCCCGGAACCGTGGGGCCTGGAGAACAGATCGAACTGAAACGTCATGGACTTGCGCGGCATGGAGACCTCCCCGATGTAAGTCGTGAGAGCCCGATGCTGCGCCTGAAACCAATGAAGCCGAAACCGGCCGCGTCGCCTGCAGCAGCTTCACCAAGGCAACCAGCGCGCCAATATTGACGCGGGGAGCGTGGTCGACACGCATCATGCTGCAAACCGCGCGGTCGAACATCCAGGCTGGGATCTCGAGCCAGCGATCGGCCGCCGATCCTGCGATGCTGCAACGGAAAACGCCGCACCCCGCGCGCTCGACTACTTCATGAATGTAAACCTGAAGCCCGGTCCAGGGATGCCACTGATAAAGAACTTCGCGAACGTCGGTCCTATGGGCGTTCCGTCGTCTCGTTGTACAACACCGTGCGTCCCCACAGCAGCCTCGGCGGCATGGCACCCGCCGAGTTCACCAACCGCCCCCGTCAGGGGAATGAGGACACCGAAGCTAACTTATCAGCGGCCTGAAAACGGGGAGCACGTCATTCGCGGTCCGATATGCTGAATCAAGAAGCTCGACGGTCACCGACCAGGGGCTTAGGTCTTGGTTCAGCGAATGGGGATCACACTGACAATATGGCCACGCAACCCGACCAAATTACTACCGGAGAGGATCACGGTGGCCTCGTTCGTCGTCTTATTGCCCGTTGGCGTGACGATCCTGGCGCAACCTACCGAAGCTGGTTTCTGTGGGACGAACGGTTGAAAAACTTCCGCTCGATCCGGCGTGGTATTGGCCAGGTCGTTGGTGAGATCGAGCGCGGCACGTTCGGCGTCGCCTACCGGGGATCGTCGCTCGAAACGGTCGTTCATTCCGTCGCAGAGCAGCGTCAAATTTTCAAAGGCGCCGACCACGCCTTTCTCTGGAAACCGAAGCTCCGCATACCCGATATCTACGAAAACCCGGAGAACCAGCGGGCGTTCGGTCACTTGCTCGACGCCTGTTCGTGTTGCGACACGGCCGAGGAAATTATTGGCCATATCCACACGATCGATCGCTTGAAGATCAAGGGGCTCGGGCCAGCGGTCGCCAACCTGCTCTATTTTCTTCACCCGACGCTGGTGCCGCCCTTCAACACCGCGATCGTCAAAGGCTACAACGCGCTGACCGGCGCGAAGGTGAAGCTCGGGAGCTGGGAGCATTTTCTGGCGATGCGGTCGGGTGTACTCGACTTGAACGATCGCCACCGCGACCTGCTATCGAACGACCTGGGTGCGATTGGCGGCTTGCTGTTCGACATCGGCTTCGATCGCTACCCGGCCCCTCCTCTCGATGTTAGCGGCGAGGCGCTGGCAAGTTGGGGACAACGGCTTGAGACGGCGCGCGAGGAGGCGCGCACGCTCAGCAAGGCGGCGCTACGCGAAGGCGAGAACGAGCGCACCCATACTGAAATCCAAGCATGGCTTCGCGATCTAGGACTCGCGCTCGGCTATGACGTGTGGATCGCATCGAACGACCGCAGCCGTGCCTTCAATGGATCGCCGTTGGGACATGGGTGCCTTGAGCGCCTGCCCGCCTCCATCGCAACCTCCAAGGGGGCGGATTCCATCCGTCTAATCGACGTGCTGTGGCTTGAGCGCGGCGGCGATCACGTCGCGGCAGCGTTCGAGGTCGAGCATTCGACGTCGATCTACTCGGGCATTGTGCGCATGCTCGACTTGGCGCTGAGCGGCAGCGACCTCCACGCGACCGCAGGGCTGTTTCTGGTCGCACCCGACGCCCGCGAGGCGGATGTCCGCGCGCAGTTACAGCGTCCCGCGTTCAGCCGCGTCGCCGATCTCGACATATCGTATCTTCCCTACGGCGAGCTGGAGAGAAACCGCGAGGCCATCGCCCGGTTCGGCTCGGGGCTGAAAGCGATCAAAGCCATCTCCAGCAAGCTGGCTTGATCGATTGAGGTAAGGGGTACGCGCGCGCGCCGCGTATTTTCAAATGGGCGGGGGCTCAGCTGGAGATGAATGATGCATCAGATCGATCCCGAGATGAAGGCGTGCATGGACGCCTGCCACGAATGCCATGTCACCTGCCTCCACATGGCGATGAACCATTGCCTTGAGGCGGGAGGCCGACATGCCGAGCCGCAGCACATGAAGATCATGGCCGATTGTGCGCAGATTTGCGCGGTCGCGATCGACTTCATGGCGCGGAAATCTGAGCATCACCGGCATATCTGCCGCGAGTGCGCCGAGATTTGCCGGGCGTGCGCGTCGAGCTGCGAAGGGCTGGACGGCATGGAGGATTGCGTCGCCGCGTGTCGCAAGTGCGCCGAGGCTTGCGACAAGATGGCCGCGTAAATGGCCCGAGGGCGGCGCTTTCCCCGCCGCCCTCCCGTTACATTGCGAGCCAAGGCGCGTGAGACGGTGCGATGCACGGTCAGGGTTGCGGCAACGCTTTAGAGAGGGGCGTTGTCTGCCCTGCCGCTAGTAGGCTAGCGGCCCGCCCGCCCGCGGCTTGGCGCGGCGGTTCCAGGCAAACCCGATCACGATCACGGCAAGCATCAGGAGTTGTGCCAGCACCGACTGAAATGTCGGGAACAGGCCCAACATCGAGATACGTGGCACGCTGGCGAGCGGCGCTATGTCGATGATCCCCGCCTCTTGGAGGGCAGCGACTCCCTTACCGGCCAGCACGACCGTCAGAGCGGCCATCAGCCACGAGCTGTAGCGGAAGAACTGCGTAATCGGCAGCGTCCGGCTGTAGCGGAGCATGGCCCAGGCGATGACGGCGAGAAGGCTGATCGCTGCGCCGGCGCCGGCCAGCAGCATCGCGGTGTTACCCTGTGTCGAGAGCGCGGCGTAGAAAAGGATCGTTTCAAAGACCTCCCGATAGACCACCAGGAATGCGAGCCCGAACAGGAACCATCCCGACCCGCTCGATAGCGCCCGTGACATTTTCTCCCGGATATAGCGTTGCCACTGATCGGCTTGGGCCTTGCCGTGCATCCAGATTCCGACCGAGAGCAGCACGATCGCGGCGAACAGCGAGCCGAACCCTTCGGTCAGCTCCCGGCTCGCGCCGCTGATCCCGATCGCATAGGTGGCGACGGCCCAGGTAAGCCCGCCCGCGATGAGCGCCCCGATCCACCCGCCATGCACATAGCGCAAGGCTTCTGGCCGTTCCGCTTTGCGGAGGAACGCGATCATGGCGACCACGATCAAAAGAGCTTCCAGCCCCTCACGCAGCAGGATCGTAAAGGCCCCCAAGAAGGTGGACGCCTGCGTCGCGGCGTCGGGCGCGAGCGCCGCCTCGGCATCATCGAACAGGCCGCCCAGCACTGCCACTCGTTCGGCCACATCATCGGCCGACGTGCTGCTCTCCACAGCGGCGCGATATTCTCCCATCGCGCCTTCGATCCTGGACATGAGCGTCGGGTCGCGCGCCGAGAGCGTCGGTTCGATCGGCTCGAACCCGTCGAGATAGGCGGACAGCGCCAGTTCCTTTGCGCCGCGCCGGTCGCCGCGCCGGAACGCGGCGAGGCTTTGCGCAAGCTTGGAGCGAGCGACCGCGAGCGAGCCCGGGGCTTGTTGCATCACCTGATCGGGGTGGCGCCGCAGATAGGCGAGCACCGCGTCGGCTTTCGCCTGCCCGATGCTGCCCGCAAGCGCGGCGGGGGTGAGCGCGACCAGGGTTTTCAAATCGGGGATCCGCGCCCGCAAGCTCGGCTGGGACTTCCACAGCCGTTCGCCTTCGACCGCTTGCGCGTCGGTCAGGGCGAAGCTGCCAGCGCGGAACGCCAGCGCCCAGCGTTGATCGTTCGGCAGATCGGCGAAGCTCTGCATCGCGGTCCCGTCGATGCCTTGGCTTATCACCTGATAGAGCGCGAACACGCTGCGCTGGCGCGCCCGTTCGGCGTCGGTGAACGCGATCGGCGGCGGGTCGAGTCTGGCAGCGTCAGGCCCATGTCCGTCGCCGGTGAGGCCGTGGCAGGACGAGCAGCTTTGGACGTATAGCCTTGTTCCCATGGCGGGGTCGGGTGCCTTGGCGGGAGCGAGCGGCACCGGATAGGCCTTGAGCAGATCGGCGGCGAGGCCATGCGCGAGTGTCGCGACCTCTCGGGACGATCCCTTGCGGCCGATCACGGCTTCGAGCTGCGAAGCGCTTTGGATTAGAGATTGCCGCTCAGGCGTCGCGGGAAGTGCGCGGAGGCGCGTCGACACCCCAGCGGCGAACTCCGTCATCTCCGCGTATTCGGACGCGCTTATGACCGCGCCGTTGGCGACCGCACCGCCATAATCGACCGCCATATAGTCGAGCAGACGCCAAGCAGTTTGAACATCGCGGGTATCGGCCATCGCCGCAGCGGGGATCAACAGCAGCATAAGCGACGCGACCAGCGCGACCAGAGGTGACGGCATATGGGTGATCGATTCCAAGCTTCACTCGTCGCGGACTATGCGAACAGCTCTCATTAGCAGTATTGGGCAGCGTGCGCGACCACCAATGGCAGGATGATGAACATCGCCGCCGGAGAGCTGGCGGGCGATCGTCTCCGGCGACAAGATCGTGACCGCGAACCCGGAGACGATCGGGGGGGTAGAAAAGCGGCAGCGAAGGCGCGTGACGGTGTGCGATGCACGATCAAGGTTTTCGATGAGGCTAAGCAGTGATTGAAGATACTTTCAGATCACGTACTTGTCCCAGCTTGCATAATGCTCGGCGCTGCGCTTTCCCCTTGGAAAGCTGAGGCCGACGAGCGCAATGCCGGCTACGACCGAGGCCACGGCCCCAAGGTGACCAACGCCGTCGAGGAGGAAAGGCGCGGCCACAAGCCAGGCTCCGAACGCGACGTTGATCAGCCGCAGCGCGCGGGCAACTTCTGCGGTGGCGATGATCGCGACCGTGATGACCAGCGCACCCACAACGTGATCGCTGTTCGCCATACCGCCTTCCGTGCCGAACAGTATTCGGGTCAGCATCAGCAGGACGCCGATGACGATGCTCGCAGTCAGCGTCCATGGCAGGGTCAGTCCCTTCTTTGCGTCCGCCCAGAAGGTGCTTGGCGAGGCCATCGCGTCCGACGCGTCCACCGCTCCCGCCTCTATCGCGTCACCCTGGAAGAAGGTGCGGATCAGCGGTTTGCCTTGCCGGCGCGCCCAGAGAAGGAACTGACCCATCGCAATCACCTCGTCGAGCGCGAAGGGGATCATGATCAGCATGGCGAGCGCGGCGATCAGCGCCAGCGTGCTCCATGTGCCGATGACGATGGGCTGACTGATGATGAAATAGATGCTGATGACGCCGAGCGGGATGACAAGGATGCCGAAGAAGGTCACCATCCACGGCATGGTCCGCCAGCGGTCGCGGGTGCCCATTACCGCCATCAGGATCTCGAGGACATAGCTGACCGTGCCGAGCCCACCATCGGGAATCGGCCAGGCCTTGGACATGTCCGAGGTGATGATCTCCTCGGTGCCGTTGCGTGGATCGCTCAGGGAGCCGGCGAAAAACGGCTCCCAAACGCCGTCAATATGCCCCAGTTGGTAGGCGGTGAGGATGCGCGAGGTGAGAAGGCCGATCAGACCCATGGCGACGATCGGCAGCCGCTGTGCGTCGGTGGATGGCGAATAGGTCCAGCCGGGCGGGATGTTCTTGGGGTCCATCATGCCCGCCATGCTCATGCCCGGCATCATCGGCACGAGCACCGACAGGGCGATCACGGCCGAGCCGATGAGCAGGTTGTTGTTGTACTGAGCGGCGCTCGGGCTCCAGAAGATCAGCGGGGCGAAGAACAGCCAGATGCCGACGAACGCGACCGCCCACTGCGCCCATGTCTTCGTGCGGGCTGACAGGGAAAGTGCACCGAACAGCGCGATGGCGAACCCGCTGACGACGTCGCTGATGGCCAGCGCGTTCGCCCGCCACTCGATCGACGGCAGCCCGCGATCAATAGTTACGAAGCGCGCGGCTTCGCCGACACTCTGCGTGGTCACGGAATCGTATATGAGCGGGCTGGAGGCGAGCCACAGACCGAGACCGATGTTGGCGTAAAGCGCCCAGCGGGCACGGCGCTCATCGCGGTCCATCAAGGCCATGTGATCGCCGTGCCCGCCATGGCCCGACATCGCCGCGCCCGCGCCGCCGGTCTCGTGCCCCATCGCCGCGTGGTCCATCTTGCTGTGGTCCATCCCGCCGTGATCCATACCGGCCATTCCGGCGACTGCCGCTTCAGCTTGGCGGTGGTCCGGCTCCGCAGGTTTGGAAGCTTGATTGTCGTTCCAGGCGACCAGGTTCTCGTTGAGCTTGTTGTTCCGATACCAGGCGCCGGGATGACGCTTCAACGCGGCAACGATCGTCGGCAGCGAGTCGCGAAGATTGTGCTTCGGCTCCCATCCGAGCAGCGAACGCGCGCGGGAGACATCGAGGATATAGTGGTCGTTGCTGCTGTCGATCATCCAGGGCTGGATGAAGTCGTCGCTGCCGAGCGCTTCGTTCTGCAGGATGATCCCGGCTTTCGCGAGCGGCTGCGGAATCCGGATCGTCTTCCAGCCCTCACCGTGGAGCGCCTCGCCGACGATGTCCTGGATCTCGGCATAGCCGGGTGCGTCGGGCTCGCCGATGAGCAGCGGCAGTTCTGACGGCAGTTCGTGCCGCCGATCGACCAGACGCAGCACGGCGTCAGCCAAGTCGTCGCGGTGCACCGATGACTGCGCCGCACACAGCATGCCGGGATAAAAATGCGAAATCAGGCGGTGCTCGTAAATCTGCGATATCTGCTGCGCGAGAAAAGCCGAGCGTCCGTCGTCGTCGTAAACTCCGGCGGCGCGCATATAAACGACGGAGATGTTTCCGTGGCGCTCATGCAGCAATGTCTCGGCGTCGACCTTGGACTGCGGATAGGCCCAGGACGCGCCGATCGGCGAGTCCTCGTTGATGCGCTCGTCGGGTGTGGGGGTCGGCTTATGAACGAGCATCGTGCTGGCGAAGACGAATTGTCCGACTTCGAACGATTGCAGCCCGTCAATCAGCCGGCGGGTGCCCTGCACGGTGACCTTGTCGTAGAGCGGATTGGGGTCACCCGTGATATCATAATAGGCGGCGAGGTGGATCACCGAGGCGATGCGGTTGCCGTACCGTGCGCGCACCTCGTCAAGCGCAACTCGGACCGCTTCGTCTGACCCGAGGTCTATGTCGATCGCCGCCGCGGGCGGCGGTGGGTCGGGAGGGCCGGCGCGATCAAGGCCGACGACCGTGTAGCGCTCGCCGAGCTGGGCAATCAGCGCTGCGGCGATAAAACCGCTCGCACCCGTGATGAGGACGACTTCGCCACCCTGGCCGCTGCCGGCTTCACTGCGTTTGCCATCGGTCATGACTTTGCCACCCTTGTTCATTCATCTCTGAAAACACTGACAGGCCCACCCGGACCAACCCTCTCGCACGCCCAGCTTTGCAGCGCGACGCGGCCTTCCCGCAAGCGCCTGTGGGCGACTTAGGGCGTCGGACACGTAAGCTCAGTCCAAGCGGGGGGTGTCTTGGGAGGCGAGGGTTAAGCCGCGTAAGTGGGTAAAAGAAGGTGGAAGGCCTGAGCGGCGCTTGCGTGGACGGTTGGTCCATAGCGCTTACATGCCCGACGCGGGTGGCGCGAGGGTGCCTAGCCATGCCACGAGCGCCAGGATGCCGATCACGCAGGCTGTCTCGACCGCAAGGCTGACCCGCAGCGCCGTAAGCGCCCCGCCATGGTCGTTCATGGCAATCGAGCGCTCGAAGGCCGGCGTGAGGCGGAACCGATTGAGCGAAGCGAGCCCCAGCATCGCTGCGAACAAAACCAGCTTGGCGAGCAGCAGCAGGCCGTAGAGCGTCGTCCCCAAGGCCGCGAAATTGGCTGGGCCGACGAGCAGCCAGCTGTTGATCAAACCAGTTACCACCAGGGTAACAACAACGAGCGTACCAACGGAGCCAAACCCGTGCAGGGCGCGATGGGTCAGCCGAAGGTGCGCAGCATCGATCTCCTCGGCGCGCCGCGCCATCAGGAGAAGCAATCCGAACAGCGCCCCGACCCACAGACCGGCAGCAAGGAGATGGAGGATGTCCGCAGTGAGGTGAAGCCATCCCGTGCTTCCCTCGCTCGCGGCACCATGCCCGTTCCACGCGAGTGTCGCCAATGCCGCGGCTGCCGCAATCATGGCCATAGCCAGCCATGATGCTCTGCCTCGCGCCAGCAGGGCTGCACCGCCGGCGATGACGAGCGCCACCATACGCACCTTCCAGGCGGTGCCAACCGCCGACCCTCCGAGCAGCGCGGCCGCAGCAGCCTGATCGATCGGCCAGAACGGAGATCCGGCCATCGCCGAGGCCATGAGGATCAGGCCAGCGGCCGAGAGAAGCAACCCGAGCGCCGCGCTTGCCGTGAGCCAAGGCCGCAGCGCGATTGCATCATCGCGCTCGCCAAGGCGAAGGCCGTAGAGGCTGAAGGCCGACAGGCCGAACAGCGCCGCCAGGACCAGGTACAACGCCAAGCGGATGGCGACGGTCGGCCAGTCGAGCATTCGCTCACTTCACCGTGAAATTGTAGCTGCCGGTGATTTTGTGTGTATCGCTAGAGACGACCTGCCAGCCGACGCTGTAGCGCCCACGCGGGAGGCGCTGCTTCGGGGTGATGGTGAGCGTCCGGCCATCGGCGCCGACTGCGGCGCTGCTGGGCATTTTCATGGCCGCCATGCCCGGCATCGCTGCCATGGTAAGGTCGGCCTTGGAGAAAGCCGGCACGAGTTTCTCGCTGAACTGAAGGCTGATCTTCTCGGGGGTCGCGACGGCCGCGTTGGCGGCGGGGCTGGAGGACACCAGCTTCGGGTGCGCGTTCGCCACGCCGCCTGCGAAGAATAAGGCTGCGGCGGCAGTCGTGATGAACAAGCGACGCATCAGGGTAATCTCCATTTCGATTGGGTTCACCTGTATTACGCAGCCGGGCGGGTCACCCCTCACGATCTTTTTCGTGCCGACGCACCGCTCTCGATGAGGGGCCGGCGGTGGCGGCGCGTATTCAGAAGGGAGCATGGGGCGCTTTTCACCGCGTCTCCTCTCGAGACGAACTGTGGCCGCGGGCCTGGACGGGCGCATGCGCGGGGTAATGATGAGGTTGCGATTGACCGATCAAGGCTGGACGGGCGACCCCGAGGAGGTCATCGACTGTCTGATTGTGGGCGGCGGTCCAGCGGGCCTCATGACCGCGATCTATCTGTCGCGGTTTCTCAGGAGCTGCGTCGTCTATGACGCGGCGGCAGGGCGCGTCGCCTCCATCCCGCACTCGCGCAACCTGCCAGGATTTCCCGGAGGCATTTCCGGCGTCGCGTTTCTTGCGCGATTGCAGGCTCAGCTGCGCGAATATGGCGGTACGGTCCAGAGCGGTGAGATCGACGCAATTGTCGCCTTAGGCGACCACTTCTCGGCAACCTGCGAACTGAACATCTTGCGCGCGCGGACCGTTGTCCTCGCGACCGGTGTCCTCAACCGGCGTCCCGAGATGCCCGATGCGATGCATGACATCGGCGTGGCGCGTGGGCTTCTCCGCTATTGTCCGATCTGCGATGGTTATGAGGCCCGGCGGATGAACGTGGCGGTGCTCGGCGGCAGTGGTCATGGCGCTGAAGAAGCTGAATTCCTGAGGGCTTATGGGGCCAAGGTCACGCTTCTGGCTGAGCGCTCGCTCGATCTCGGGCCGACCGAACTTGCCAAGCTGAACCAGCAGGGCATCGATGTCGCCCCCTCGCCTGTCGAGCAGCTGCGTCTTGGCGACTGTGTCGAGGTGCGGTTGGCCAATGGCCTGGAGCTGCAATTCGACACGCTTTACCCTGCGCTCGGCTCGTCGCCTCGGACGCGGCTTGCCACTTTGCTGGGCGCGAAGCTCAGCAAATTAGGGTGCGTGCTGACCGATGCCCACCAACAAACCTCGGTTGATGGCGTGTACGCAGTCGGCGACGTAGTAGAAGGGCTCGATCAGATCAGCGTCGCAGCCGGGCAAGCGGCAATCGCTGCGACTGCAATCCATAATCTGTTGCGCGACCGCGACAGCGGATTGTCGTCCGCCATCGCCGGGCTGTATCCCGCTCGGAGCGTACCGCCGACGTAGTGGGAGCCACTGGCGGTGCACCGAGCGAAAGCCGCCAACAAAGCGCTGATCGCCGGCTCGCTTGTCATCTTCTTCGGCTGCTTCGCGCTTATTCGTATCCACACGACGATCGGCGACACGGCCTTCCTCCGTTCGATGATCCCGCACCACGATCCCGAGGCTTGCGCGGGAGTGCATCGAGACAGTGTGCTATTACCAGCGTCGGGGGTTGCTCGACACGCCCTAGCGGGGCCGGGCTCGCCGGCGGCATCCGACGCTATGCTTGAAAAGGCCTACGGCACGAAGGTCGGCGCTGCCGCATTTCGTCGCATTCTCCTTCGCAGCGCGCCAACACGCGACCGGCTACTAAGCGTCGGGGCCCCTCAGAACGCCAAGTGGTTTATTCCGCCGTGCATGAAGGTTCCGCCGAGGAACCCCTGGATTGAGATCGCGAGTGTCATCAGGCCAAGCACCGCCCAATACAACGACCGCGACCGCTCGGGACCCTTGCGGTGGCGCGCTGCCATCCAAGCCAGCGCGACGCCGAAGACCGCGATCGATGTCCCGAGCCAGCGATGCGTCATCAGGATAGGGTTGCGGTCGGTCAGGTAGAACCCGCCTGCGAACCAGCCCAGGAACGCCGCCACGATCGCTCCCAGCGCGCCGACGACCAGCATTATGTGTGCGACATGCTGATAATCCCGGTTGCGGCGCCACAACCCGAACAGCTCCACCCCGAACGCACCGATGAACAGGGCGATGGGAAAATGAATGACCATGGTATGCACCCGGCCCAGCCAGCTCACAAGCCGTTCGCCGAAAGTCTTGTTCTTGTTGGCGGTCTCCTCGTGCATGCCGCCCATGTCCATGTCGTCGCCGGCGATGTCGCGGCCGCCCATGTTCATGTCCACGGTCGACATAGAGCCCATGCCCATGTGGCCGTCGCCAGCGTCCGCCCCATCTGCTTTCTGCGTCTCGGCTGCGCTGCTAGCGGCCGGCCCGGGACCGGCCCCGAGCGCATCGTGATCTTCGTGCGCCGATGCCGACGTGCTTACTGAGATTGCAACCGCAAGGAGTAGAGCGAAAGCCCCGCCTCGTTTACCGCCCATCACCCAACCCCTTGAACCGTGTTGTTTCAATCCAGTTTACGCACGCCGCGCCTTCTTCCCTCACCTGCCCAGCTTCCTTTGTGAAACTTTCCGTCTGCTCTTCAAGACGGACTGGACGCCACAGCTACGCTGGCTGCGGCGACCGCGTCATGCCACTCCGCCAAAAAACATCGACCGATCAGCTGCCGTGGCGGGCGAACAGGCGGCGGCCGCTGGGACCAAAGGCGACCACGTCATAGGCTTGCGCCTTGACGCCCGGCACTTCCATTCCTGGCGAGCCGAACGGCATGCCGCCGACCGCGAGGCCTCGCACGCCCTTGGGCCGGGTCGAAAGAGCCCGCTTCATGTCGGCGATCGGCACGTGGCCCTCGAAAGCGATGCCATCGGCGATTGCGGTGTGGCAGGACGAGACGTCCGCGGGAACGCCCGCGCGCTTCTGCAGCGCCGGGCGGTTGGGATCATCGACGACGCGCACCTGACGGCCGAGCTGCTGCTGCACCTGCGCCGCCCACTTGGCGCAACAGCCGCAGCCGGGGTCGCGGTGCATAACGATCGGGGTAGCCGCGCTGGCGGCAACCGGAACCAACAAGGCTGCGGCAGTAAGCGCAAATCGCAACGCTGACTTCATGGAAAAATCTCCTTGGTCGTTCCTCCCGTCTCCTCGCTGGGGGCGGGAGGAACGAGGCTTATTACTGAGGACGCTTGCCCATCGACCGGAGCATCGCCTGGAGTTCACCGATGCTCTTGTTCTGCTCGGCAATCGATTTCTGGGCCATTTGCCGGGTCTTCGCATCGGGCGACTCCCGGAGAACGATCTGCGACATGGCGATCGCACCGCGGTGATGCTCGATCATCTTGCGGACCCACGTCTCGCTCGCATTAGCGCCCTTGGCCTTCATCATCTTTTCGTGCATCGCCATTTCGGCGGGCATGAAAGGCGTGTTCATGCCAGGCATGTTGTCGTGGTTCATGCCTTGCATTTTCGAATGGTCCATGCCCTGCATCTGCTGCTGAGCCAAAGCGGGGCTCGCCGACGTCGCGGCCAGAGCCAGAAGTGTTACTGTCTTGAACATCGACTTCTCCTTCTTGACCTCAGCCAACCCGACAAGACTAGTCGGCCTCAAAACCATGTGCGAATGCCCAGAACTAGGCTGGTCGACGCCGCCCCCTGGCCTTCGGCGCGTGCGAAGCGAGCCGTGTCCCCGAAGCTGCGGTCGTACGATATGCCCACATAGGGCGCGAACTCGCGCCTGATCTCGTAGCGGAGACGCAGACCGAGTTCGGCCGTGGAAAGGCCTGAGCCGATGCCGATTTCCGGCACGTCCTGCGCGGCGAAGTTTAATTCGGCGCGGGGCTGAAGGACTAGCCGCTGCGTGATCCGCTGATCGTAATAGCCTTCCAGGCGCCCGAGCAGGTCGCCCTTGTTGGACAGGAATAGCGCGCCCTCGACATCGAAGAAGCCGGGTGCCAGCGTTTCGAAGCCGACCGACGCATAGACGCGCGAGGGGTTGGGCTTGAAATCGTAGCGGACGCCAAGCTGTATATCGGTGTATGGGCCAATGGCGCGCGAATAAAGCGCCTGTACCTCCGCCGCTTCCAGACTTCCCCCGATATTCCCTTCGCCCTCGGTCTTGAGCACCAGCCGGTTGATATCACCCCCATACCAGGCACTGCCGTCCCACCGGTAACCATCGCGACCGTCCCGGATCTGGACTTCAGCCAGATTGAATATGACCTGGGAGAAATTCTGCCCGCCGTGCATCGACCGCAGATGCTGCTGCGAATGCGCCATGGCAGCGGCAGAGTAGACCTGGTCCGCGGCCCGATCCGTCGGGATGGGCGGCGGCGGAGCGGTGCCGGCCTGCAGGTTGGTGCCGATCATCGCCGCGCCCGTGGCTGAGGGCATGCTTCCCATGTCGTGTCCCGGCATGCCTTGCATCGCGCCCGAACTCTGGCCCATTCCCGGCATCGATCCATGGTCCATGCCTTGCCTGGTGCTTGGCTGGCCGGAGGCGGCACCGCCGGAGGCACTTGGCATGGCCGACATGTCGTGCGCGGTATTGGGGTTGGGGTTGGCTCCAGGCGTATTCATGCCCGGCATGGTCGTCATGTCATGACCGGCGTGAGGATCGGCAACGATCGTTGCAGGGGCCGGAGGCTTGGCGGGCTGATTCGCAGCGGGCTTGGCCCCCGATCCCGTTTTCGCGGGCGGTGTCGATCTAGCGGCGGGCTTTGGGGACGCTTTGCGCGCGACGGGCTTGGTCGCTGCGGGCTTCTTGGCGGCCGGCTTTTTAGCGGCCGGCTTTTTCACCGCTGGCGTATTTGACGGCGGCATCTTCATGCCCGGCATATTGGAATGGTCCATCTGCGCGGCCACCGGACTTGCGAGGCCAAGTGCCGCGCCGCCAGCGATCAAGAGGAACTTAGGCTGCATCGCGGTTCTCCTCGCCCATCGGGCGAACCGTCACGACACGCATCATCCCCGCGGTCATGTGATAAAGATTGTGGCAGTGGAACGCCCAGTCGCCGGGCGCATCGGCCGTTACGTCGAATGTCATCTTACCGCCGGGCGCCACATTCACCGTGTGCTTGCGAGGCGCGAAGTCGCCATGTCCGGTCACCAGCTCGAAGAAGTGGCCGTGCAAATGAATTGGGTGCGGCATCATCGTGTCATTGACCAGGGTGACGCGCGCGCGCTCGTCCTTGCGGAACGGGATGGGGTCGGCAGGGTCGCTCATCTTCTGGCCGTCAAAGCCCCACATGTAGCGCTCCATATTGCCCGTCAGGTGGATCTCCAACTGACGCGACGGGGCGCGAACGTCCGGGTTGCGGTCGAGCGCGACAAGATCGCGATAAGTGAGCACGCGATGATCCGCGTCCTCCAGCCCCTGCGGCGGCTCGCCCGTGCGGTCCTTCGGCATCGGCGAGATGGTCTGCACTCCCGGCCCCATCTTGACGCCGGGCGCGTTCTTGGGGTTGCGCATGTTCATGTCCATGCTGCCGCCTGACCCATGATCCATCCCGGCCATGCCGCCGCTGCTCATCTGACCATGGTCCATGCCCGCCATCCCGGCAGCGCCCGCCGCCATTTGGCTATGGTCCATCCCTGGCATAGCGCCGCTCATCTGGTCGCCCCCCATCCCAGCCATGCCGGCCATCGCAGCGCCTACCGCCTTCGTTCCGTGATCGGTGGGCTCTTTCCACCCGGTGAGCTTCCACAGGTTGCGCGAGGCATTCTGCATCAACGTGGGATCCGGCCCGCGCTTTGCGACCGGGTTCTCGTCCGCCATACCGGACATCCCCTCCATCCCGCTCATGTCCATGCCCATGTCGGTCATGGTCAGCAACGTGCGCGGGCGGAGCGGCGGGACCGGGGCGATCATGCCCTCGCGCGGGGCCAGTGTCGCGCGCCCCATGCCGGATCGGTCGATCGCCTCGGAAACGAAGCTGTAGGCGCGGTCCTCGGGCGTCACGATCACGTCGAAGGTTTCCGCGACGCCGATCTGGAATTCGTCCACGGTTACCGGCCGGACGTTCTGGCCGTCGGCCTGCACCACCGTCATCGGCAAGTCAGGGATGCGCACGTTGAAGTTGGTTTGCGCCGCAGCATTGACGATGCGCAGCCGAACCCGCTCGCCCGGTCGGAAGAGGCCCGTCCAGTTGTCGTAAGGGCCAAAGCCATTGACGAGGAAGGTGTAGGTCGACCCCGTAACATCCGCAATATCGGCCGGGTCCATGCGCATCTTGCCCCATTCCATCCGATCCTTGAGGCGCATCTCGCGGCCGGCGAGCAGCCCGCTCAGCGTCGGGCGCTGATAGTTGAAATAGGCGCCGCCCATCTGCTTGAGCTTGCGGAAAATTTCCTCGCCCGTCATTTCGCTATGGTCGGAGAGGACGATCACATGCTCGCGGTCGAACGCGATCGGGTCGGCACCGGCCGGATCAATCACGATGGGTCCGTAGAGCCCTGCCTGCTCCTGTTCGCCCGAATGGCTGTGATACCAGTAGGTGCCCGACTGCAAGATCGGGAATTCGTATACGAAGGTCGAACGCGCCTTGATGCCAGGGAAGCTGATGCCGGGCACGCCGTCCATTTGGAACGGCAGAATGAGCCCGTGCCAGTGAATCGAGCTATCCTCGTCGAGATTGTTGGTCACTGCGAGACGGACGTTCTGGCCCTCCTGGAGGCGGACGAGCGGTGCGGGCACGGTGCCGTTGACGCCGATTGCCGGCGTCGTGATCCCGTCCATGACGAGCTTCATCCTGTCGATCGTCAGCGCGATGTTTGTGCCCGACACGGTCGGCAGGGGCCTGGCGATGCCGCGCGACACAGGTTGCGCCCAAGCCGGCAGGTAGGCCGACATGGCCAGCGTGCCGCCAAGCATGGCGGTTCCGCGCATTACGTCGCGCCGGTTTAGATTGCGGCTCATGCCTTTCCTTCGCTCCAGTTCAATGCTTGCGGCCGGCGGCGGGGGGGGGCGCCGACCTTATCTTTCATTACGCGCAAATAGGCTCATCCCCTCACGCGAAGTCGAGAATTTTCGATAATCTTTCACGCGCACGCCGGAGCCGCGTCTCCACGGCCTTTCCGCTGATCCCCAGCGCGGCGGCGGTTTCCGCCTGGGACAAGCCCTCCACGGTCCGCAGCAAAAGCGTCTCCTTGAGCGTGGCCGGCAGCTCGGACACCGCGCGCGAAAGCCGCGCGAGCTCTGCGCGATCGAAGGTGATGGCGTCGGCACCCGGCGCCTCGTCCCGCTCACTCTCCATGGTGTCGGGCGGCAGCGAAGAGGCGAACGATAGTATCTGGCGTATGCGCCGCCGCCTGTGCCAGTCGCGGCTCTTGTTGATCGCCACGCGGGTCAGCCACGCAGCGAGCGGCCGATCTCCGTCATACTTTCGCAAGTTCTGAAAGGCGGCCACGAAGCATTCCTGAGTGAGGTCAAGCGCCTCTTCGGCGTCGCCGATATGCGAGCGGATCAGGCGGTAGACCGGTCTTTGGTGCCGCCGCATGATCTCAGCGAACGCAGCCTGACGTCCGGCGAGCGTCAAGGCGGCGAGTTCGCCGTCCGTGCAGGCCGCGAGATCAAGGCTCACCGCGCGTCTGCGGTCAGCGCCTTCACCACCGCGCGGTCAAACGTCCTCGCCTGGTCGGGCCGCAGGATCTGCCGCATCGCGAACATATGGTTCAACGTCTCCTTCTGGAGCTCACCCATCGCGCCGTGCGAACGATCGACGGCGGCCGCGACCTGCGGCCCGTTACCATGTTCGGCCTCGATGGCGGCGGCGAGCCGGGCGTTGTCGGCTCTGAGTTCCAGCTCCAAGGCACGCCTTCGAACGGTGAAGTGAGACTCCAGCATCTGGAGCTTGGTCTGTTGAGCTTCGTCCAGCTCGAGCCCGTCGTGGAGCAAGCTGTGAAGCTCAACGCCCGGGCTTGGCGGGGAGGGGAATAACTCACGTCCAGCCCACACGCCTGCGACCGCCGCCACGAACGCGACGATGGCGATCAGCATCGTCCTCCGGGCGCCGCTCGTCACTGGAACGCGAGTAAGGTCGAAGGCGCTAGCGGCATGGCAGGCCCGAAGGGTGTTAGCGTCGGCACCTGCGCAGTCGTCGCTGCGGACGACAATCCGCCGCCCACCACTCCCAAGGCGACTGCGCCTAGCGCTGCCAGCATGCCGGATCGCAGCGTAACTCCGCCGCCCGCGCGCCGCTCCGCCGCGATCAACCGCATGACATCGCCTTCCAGTTCAGCAAGCCGTGGATGAAGCGGTTGCTCGGCAAGGCGGCGCAACGCGCTGTCTAAATTCATGTCCATGTTCATTCCTCCGCCGTCCTCACATCCATTACGCACGGCCGGTGAACACCCCTCGAGTCCGAAGCGAGCGAATGTCACACACCCCCCGGACGCGGCTGCGCACTCTTCCATTGCGTCCAATCGCTGGCAGCTCGCTAGACAGGCCGGGCAAACGCGTCCCGCTGTTCGAATTCCCTGTTTTATGGGAGGTCAAAATCGGTCGGATGACACGCAGACCGGCAATCGATGCGGTTCCGCGGCCTCGCCGTCGCAGAACCCCCGTTCAGAACGATGAGGGCGGCCCAATCGGGCGGCCACGCCTTGATATCAACCCACCCCCAAGGCCGGCCTGAGGCCAGTGAACGGGCTGGGGCGACGGCGCGATGTTTGCTATTTCCGATGACGTTAGCGTTCAAATTGCGCGGGCACGGATGAGCGCGTCACCGAGTCGAGCCTGGTAGCTCGTTGAGGGGACGGCACTTACCCTGCGAAAAGCGCCCGAGCAATCCTTGACGCCCCACATTTCAAATGCCCTGACCGCCGTCTTTTCCTCCAGCTGGAGCTAGAGTCCGGCCTGACGGTGAGGGTCGCGTCGTTCGTCTTTCCCGGCGTTCTGGCGGCATTCGCCGTCGTGCTCAGCCTGGGTTTGTCCCGAAGACTCTGGAAAGCCCGTCCGGTGCCCGCCACCGGATCAGGTACATAAGCCGGACCGCGGAGCCGACTTTAAGCCCGCAGGACAGCGAGAGGGAAACGGCTTAGGATATGGGGGAAAGGGGCAAAAGGGTGCCGCGGACGGCTCCGCGCGCCTGGTAAGCTTCGACTTCCGAGCTGAGACGAGTTCCCGGCGTAAGGTGCTTCCGTCCCGTCTTCACGCGAGCTGCCGAGACTATTCAAACCCGGTTCAGCACGTTCGGCGCACACATCTCTCCAGCCCGATCGGCCACTCGCGGTACGACGAGCGTAGTTGTGGAGAAGGAACATGTTCAAGCTCGCGATCGCCGGATTGGCACTCATCGTAGCCGCACCGGCCCTCGCCGAACCGCCGGCCCATGCCGGCCAATCCAACGGCCATGGGTATCAGAACCAGAGCTACTACAGCCAAGGCTATGGCTATGTTGAACCGCAGGGTCACGGCCGAAGTTACGGCTCTTACCAAGGCCAAGGGCATAGCAGTTACGGTAACGGTTATTCCAATTACGGCAACTATGGCTACGCCTCGAACCGGCACGCCCGTCGGGACTACCGCCGGGAAGTACGTCATGCGCGTCGCGACGCGCGCCGGTACAACGAGCATGGTTACAACCACTAGGATGCACAACGGCGCGGGCCACCGCGCCGTTGTCACTTCTGAAGAGTGACAACGCGTCTGACACGCAAGAGTACGGAGAAGGTCGCGGGCGTGCGGCTTTAGGCAATCTTTGCTCTGACACCCGCAATTAGGAGCCTCCGCGCCACTTCGAGAGCCACGCCGAAAACTAGGTGCGAGACAAAGCCGCGCAGGTGCGTCGAAGCCGCGACCTCCGAAGCGGGGGGACTAAAGCCCAACGCCGGCATCGCCATCTCGTCGGCGACCAGCGACACCGCCGCTCCGTAGGCGGTTCCGAACCCAGCGCTGGTCTCTGGGCGAACCTCCACCGCGGCTCCGAGAGAGCGCCGAGAAACACCCCAAAGCCGTAATGAACAGCTGCTCCCGCAGGCTCACGATATCCCTCCGGTACCGGTTTCCCTACGGTAGCTTCCGTTACAGCGTCGGCCACCTTGACGGTGTTGGGCTCGTCTCCGACATCCCTATCGCCCGAAGCGGCTTTCCAGGCTTCGTGGAACTCGGACATTACCCACGAGGCCACCAACCCCGCCGCGCCCGTCACAGCGCCTTCGATTACGCGCTCTGTGTTCACATCCATCTCTCCGGCGCCTTGTCTAAAAGCTCATTCTAACCGTCGCTCGCACTGTCATCGGCGCACCGGGCATGATGTTGTTGTCGTTGTAGGCGGACGAGAAATAGTTGCTGTTGAGGAGGTTCTCGACGTTGATTTGCGCCTCGATCTGGGGGGTGAGCTTGAAGAATGCGGCGGCATCGACGCGGGTGAAGGCGGGCAGGATGGCGGTGTTGCTGATGGACGTGAAGCTCCTCGACTGGTGATAGACCCCGACCCCGGCCCCAAGGCGAGGGGTGAGGTCGTAGCGGGTCCACAGCGAAGCCTGCTGTTTGGGAACCAGCGGAACCTCGCGCCCGGCCGGGGCGGCACTCGTCGTTTTGCGAATTGTCGCGTCCTGCAGCGCATAGCCCGCGCTGATCTGCCACTGGGGTGTGATCGCGCCGCTAAGGCCGAGTTCGAGCCCTTTGCTGCGCTGCGCGCCCGTGAGCACCGTCCGTGCGGGGTCATTGGGGTCGGCCGCGCGGGTGTTGGTGCGGTCAAGCTGGTAGATGGCGGCGGTCAGGTTCAGCGTCGGGCGGATATCCCATTTGAGGCCAAGCTCGTAATTGTCGAACCTCTCCGGCTCCAGCGCGGCGCTGGTGACATCGAGCGATGAGAATTGATCCCCCGACTGCGGCAGGAAGGACCGGCTATAGCTGGCGTATATCGAGACAGGTTGCACCGGCTTGAGCACCACGCCCACTCGGGGAGACCAAAGCGTGTCGGTCCGGCGATAGCTCTGCCCGGCAACCAGGTCGTCGACGTTAAGCGTGAAGCGGTCGCGGCGAACGCCGCCGATCAGATCGACATGGTCGCCGATCGAGATCTGGTCCTGCACATAGAAGGCGGCGGCGTCGGCGTTCGTGCGGATTGACCGGTAGCCGGTATTGGGAGTGGTGCGCAGCGTGACCGGCGGCACCGTGATCGGGTCGGCCAACCCGACAAAGACGCGCCGCCCCCCGTTGACGATATCACCACCCCCGAAAAAGCCGTTGATCCGCTGGTTGCGCGTGCGCTGGTCGCTAATTTCGAAGCCAGCGAGCAGCACGTGGCGGACGGGTCCAGTGGTGACCCTCCAAACAAGGTCGTTCTGGTTGAGCAGGTTCTTGCGTGTCGTGGGATCGCTATACGCTTCGAGGCCGACGCTCTGGACGCCGCCGCGCGACGTGACCGGGGTGACCGGAAAGGCGTTCCGATAGAGCTTGTCGTAATCACCATACAGGACCCGACTGGTCAGGGTCAGATTGTCGCTGAAGCGGTGCTCGACGCGCCCATTCAGGACCTTGGCCTCGAAATCGCTGACGTTGAATCCCGGCACACCGAAGAAGGTGTCGCGGGCGCCGGTGAGCGGGCGTGACGGGCTCGTCAGCGAGCCCTGAACGGCCGAGGGGACGCCTCGGTCGATCGTTCGCTTGTCGCTGTTATATTCGAAGCCCAGATCGATCCGAGTCGCACCGCCGAGCGAGAGCGCGACGGTCGGGTTGATCGCAACCCGGCGCCCGTCATAGAAGTCGCGATTGTTTCGGAACTCCTCGTAAACGGCGTTCATCCGGGTGGAGACGGACTCGCTGAGTGGCTGACTGATGTCGGCGTCGACATACCATGCGCCATATGTGTCCGCCGAACCGCTGCCGCTGATGAAGGCGTTGGCGACAGGGCGCTTGGTGACGCGGTTGATTACGCCCCCGCCGCCGCCGCGCCCGAAGATCATCGCGTTGGGACCTTTCAGAACCTCGATCCTCTCTGCATTGTAGAGGCCGCGATAATATTGCACGTCGTCCCGCAAGCCATCGACGAAGAAGTCTGCGGTGCTGCTGTTCCCGCGCAGGATGATCTGATCGCGGTGGCCCTCACCTTGAGAGATCACCGCGCCGGGGACATAGCGCAGCACGTCGGCGATCGAACGCATCGCCTGGTCGTCGATTTGCGCCTCGGTGATAATCGAGACCGCTTGCGGGACGTCGTTGAGATCGGTCGGTGTGCGGGTGGCGGTGCTGCTCGCATCGACCTGATAGCCGTCCCGGACGCCGGTCACGATGATCGTTTGCGATGTGCTGCCGGGTCCCGATAGCAGCTGGTCCTGGGCCATTGCCGGGACGGTGAGCAGCCCGAAGCCGAGCACAGTTCCGATACCAAGATTTCTCACAGTCAGCCCTTTTGCGAATCTTTCTCAACCAACGCAATAGATGATTTGAGAGTGCGTCGCAATAGCCCTTCGGGGTGGTCGCTGTCGGGCCCGTTGGCTTGCTCTCTAAAATATGAGGCCAGCGAAACGGACTACGGCAATGTTACGAAGCCCGACGAGATCACTTATCAGAGCCTGAGTTGGCTTTGCCGTTGCATTACGCCGAACGTCCTCAGCCATGACATGGAAGAGAGCCGAGCCAGTGACGCTCACCGGACGACGATCTTGCCTTTCATGCCGAAAATCGAGTGCATGAAGTGCGAACAATGCACGTCGTAGGTTCCGATCCGGTTGACAACCAGGCGCACGTCCCCGCTTTCTCCGCCTCCCAGATCGACCTCACCCTTGTTGATCGTCGACCGGCTGGCAGGGTCAATAGTGGCTTGCTCGAAAAAGGCCTTGGCGACAAAATTGTGGCCGCCCCCTGCCGTGTTAACAAAGCGCAAGCGGTAGGGAGCACCGCGTTGAAGCGTGATCGTGGCTGGAACGAAAGCGAAATTCTTCATGTCGATTTCGATCGTCCGGGCGTTCAACCAGTTCGGCGATTGAGCAAAGCCAGGCCCCGCGAGAAGAAGGCCGCAAACAGCGAGGCTTAGCGAGCGCATCGAACATCCCCATTACAAGCGTATCATAGCACGGATTGAGCCGCAGGTGGTGACACGCCTCGAAGAGGAGACCCGGATCGGCAAAGGCGGGACCCTGGCGGCGCAGCTGTCGCGGCTCGACCTGATCGTGCTCGACGAGCTTGGATATCTGCCGTTCGCCCGCTCGGGAGGGCAGTTGCTGTTCCACCTCATCAGCAAGCTTTATGAGCGGACCAGCGTCATCATCACCACGAACCTCGCTC
>NZ_LNRZ01000012.1 GCF_001468265.1 Sphingopyxis sp. H050
TATCCCCGATCTCGTCCGACACCCGCCACCCCGCTCAAAGAGCGGCAATCATCCCGGCGAATGCCCGGCATGCAAGGCGGCCGTCAGACCCCGCTTACCTCGATTTCGCCCTGCTTGCGCCGGATTAGATGGCCTACGCGCGCCATCACGATTTCGCGCGCATAGACGTCGATTGTTGGGGGTGTCATTTGCAGCTCGCACCGCGGCGGTCCGCGCGATTGGGCGCGGATGGGCAAGCGGTGTTCGCTGTAGTGCCGCGGAGCGGCGATCAGCAACTGTCCGACACGCGGCCGGACCTACATGATGCCTGGCAGGATAATCCCCGAAATGGCCGCCAGTCGCTCCATTCCGTGAGACGGATTATGCCAGAATCTGGGAGCCCCGGCAAGCAGGTCCTGCCCAGCGCCTATAGGCGCGCCGTCGCCTCAAGCTCTGCGATCTTGTCCGAGCAGGCCTGATGGACCACGCGACCGAGCTCCTCCACGCGCTCGCCGAGCCACGCGAGTTCCTCTTCGCTGATCCGATAGTGCTTTGAGTATCTTGCCTTCGTGTACGCTTCTTTCAACTTCTGGAACATCGACCTCTCGCGATGGGTCCCCTCCGGCCAGATGCCGTAAAGCCGTCGATCAAGTCCCTCTGCGAGCGAACGCAGGAAGGCGATGTTATGGTTGTAGGGCGTGTACAACGTCAGAGTGAGCAAAAGGCCCTGGTACAGTCGTTCCGTCGCTTGATGGAGGTCAAAGGCAGCGTATTTAAGCTGATTGTCACCAACGCTCTTTCGAGCGCGCTCGAGAGAATAGTGAGCCGCCGGCATGTACTCGTCGAAATAATCCTTTGCGGCGGCCCACGCTTGGCTTGGCGTTTTCGGCTTCGGGTTGGCCAACTCGCTATCGTCAGCTTCGTAAAGCGCGATCCCATCCTTCGCGACCTCCATAAAGAAAACGCGGCCATGCGAGAGTCCGTCATTCACCTCATGCAGGCTGTGGACGATGAAGTTGACCGGCGTGTGGAGCGTCTTTTCGATCGTGTAGGCACGAATAAGCCGTTCCTCGGCGGTCGCCCAATAAGCGGCGCGGTCGGTCATCTCCTTCTGGCTGACGATGACGAGGATGTCATAGTCGGATTTATACTGGTTCGCCGACAGCGGCGCATCGACCCAGTCGCCTCGCGCGTGGCTACCGAACAGGATGATCTTGAGGATGCGGGCACCCTTGCGCGGCCCGGTCGCATTCTCGGTCGCGCCCCGAAACTCCTCGAAGATCGTCTCGACGATCCGTTCAAGCTCGCGCTGCTTGGCGGCGGGAAGATGGGTGAGATCGGTACGCATGTAGCGGAATCTTCGGGAAGATCGAGCGCTTTGGCAAGAGCTAAAGCCCCATGCCGGGCAACGAGGCCGCCGCTTGCGAGACCGCAGCGCTGATCCCCTTGTCGGCTGCGGGAGCCGCGATGGCTGCCTGTGCCATGGCAGCTTGCGCGACAGGTGCCTGTGAGAGCGCGGTCTGGACGACGCCGGCGCGCTCGTTGATCGCCGAGGTCAGTTTCGCACGATCATCGGTGACGATCGTCGCCGACTCCTTTGCGCGCGAGATGCCGACATAGAAGCTTTTCTGGTCGACCAGATTGGTCGCCTTGCTGTCGGCGTGGATTATGACATAATCGGCGGTGCGTCCCTGCGCGGCAAAAGCGGTATCGACATAAGCGTGGGCGATATGCCGGTCGCGCGCGGCATCGAGGTCGAGCGTCTGCACCTGTCCGCGCGCGCCAAGCACCGTCGCCGTCCGCGCCTGCTCGTCAATTGCGGCAATTTCGCCGCGCGCGCCATTGATCCGCCCAGCCTCGCGATCGTTACGGGTAAAGCGGATGCTGTCCCCAGTCCTGAGGTCCATATTCTGAGGCGCGAACACCTGCGCCTTGCCGGCACCCCATTGGCGAAGCCGCCAGTCGACCTCGCGCCCATCCTCGGACCTGAGCGCAATGGCGGCTTTCGCCCGATCGACGGCTTCGACACGATAGGCTTCGCCCCGCGCGACGCCCTTGTCGGCATAGTCGCGCATGAAGCGCACGACATCGCCCCGGTCATAGCTCAGCGGATCGCGCGCCTCGGCGCAGGTGAGCCCCTTGTTGACGAGACTGTCCACGGCGACGGCGGGACCGGAAAGCGCGCCTGTCCTGACGAGCGCTCCCCTTATGTCGGCTGTCAGCGCATCGCGCCCTTCGCGTGAAGGCTCGATGACAAGCGTTCGCGCCCGCTCAGCCTTGTCGAGCTCGGCATAACGCTCAGCGATGGCGGCGAAGCGATCAGTGCGATCGGCATGTTCGACGATCTGGCCGCCGCCGCGATCGAGCGCGGCGAGCGCCTTCTTCGCATCGCCCTCGATCGACGCAAGCACCGCCTCCTTGGTGGCCGCATTGCTCTGCCGAACTATCTCGCCGAGCGTGGCGGTTTCCATACCGGCGGTCTGGAGCTGCGCAAATGCCGCGCCGGCCTCGACCGATCCGAGCTGCTTCACATCACCCACCAGGATGACGCGGGCATTATGCTGCTCGGCAAGGCCGAACAGCCGCGCGGTATCGCGCGCGGACAACAGCGAAGCTTCATCGACAATCCATGCGACGGGCTGACCGTGCGCCGAATCTTCCGGCACGAGCAAATGGCGCGCCACCGTATCGCCGCGGGCGCCAAGCGCTTCGCCGAGTGTCATAGCCGCCGATGCGGTCGGCGCCAGCGCGACCACCGACACACCCCGCGCTTCGGCCTCGCGCGCGAAGGTGGCGAGTACCGTCGTGGTCTTCGCGGTCCCGGCATAGCCCTGTACTGCGGTGATGCGATTGCGGCTGGTAAGGAGCTGCTCGGTCGCGGCCTTCTGGTCATGGTTCCAGCCAAAGCCGGACCGCTCCGATTGCGCCGCCGCTGCCGCAACCGCCTTGGCGGCGGCAAGCGGCGAGGCGATCGGCGCTAGCGCACTGCGTCCGTGGGTCTCGATCCGAAGCAGCGTCTTCTCGGCCGCGATATTCTGGCGAGTTGTGAACCCGGCAAACGTCGCACCGCGCCGATCGACGAAGGTACGGTCGACCAACTCGCGCTCCTGCGCAGCCCGCCCTATCGCTTCGCCAATCTCGGCATAGCCGACCTTCCCAAGTCCAACCCGCCCTGCTTCTTCGTGGAGCGCCGCGACCGCAAACACCGACTGCCGCTCGCCAAGCTTGTCGGCGGCATGGGCGACGGCGCGATCGGCGATCGATGGATCGGGAAGATGAACGCCGCTCGCGGCCCTAGCCTCGGCCGCGCGCACCAACGCGAGCCGGGCCTCGGCATCGAATCCCGCCCGGTCGGAAGTCTCGCGCCAGTCGGCGACAAGCGCGCCATGGTCGGCTGCAACCTTCGCCTGCCGCGTGTCGAGCGCGGCGACTTGTTTTTCGGCGGCGCTGGCGTCCTCCCGCGTCGTTCCCCGTTCGCCGAGCGCTGCTTCGATCGCCGCGCTTCGCGTACTGAATGCCGCCATGACGTCGGCCGAGACCCCCTTGATCTCGAACATCGACTCCTTGCTCGGTGCAATCTCGTAGCCGAGTTCGCGGACCTTCAAGGCCAGTTCCTGCCGGTAGATGGCGCCGATCTGCTTCTGGAGCTGATAGATGGCGCGCGGTTCCAAGCTCCGCCACGATCCATCCTCACCCTGCGTCGCGTTCATGATGACATTATGGGTATGAAGCTGCGGGTCCTGCGCGCGGCTCGTCCCATGCTGAAAGCTGGCGACGACGAGATTGCCGGTGGCCTCACGCGTCACGTTGCCGCCGTGCCGGACGCGGGTCGCGGCCATATGCGCCTCGACATGCGCGAGCGCGGTCTTCACCGCCTGCCCATGTGCCTCGATCAACCGCCGGTCGCCGGCAACCTCGGCCATGATCGACACCGACTTTGGCGCACTCAGCGTCACATCCCAGCCGGGGCGATGTTCGAGCTGGCCGTCACGAACCGTGCCGAGCTGCTGCCCCGCGACCTTACCGTCGAGCAGTTCCCGAAATCGGTCGCGATCGACATCGCCCGACAGCCCAAGTTCCTCGGCGCCCTTGCCGTGCCATTCGGACGGCGACAGCCCGCCCTCGGCATAATAATCATCGGCCTCATAATAGCTGCTCGCCTGCACCGAACTGGTCAGCGCCGATACCGACGCGACCATCAGATCGGTCCACCATCGCCCGCGGGCGGGGGTGCCGGCGGCTTCTTCCTTGGTTTCGGCTTTTCAGCCGCCGGACGGGCATCGGTGGCAGCATCCTCGGGCTTCTCCGGCGCAGGCGCTTCAATCGATCGGTGCCAGAGGGTCGTATCCGGGTTTGCCGCGACGAAGGCAGGCTGGCGCGGCTCGCCGCGTTTCTCGATATGGTCGGCGGTGAGCACGATGCGCGCGACTGGGAGCCCGTCCGGGAACAGCAAATAGCCCTCATAGCGCGCTAGGCGGAGTTCGCTTTCGAACACGGCGGGCCGGGTTTTGCGCTGGCGGCCGAGCGTCATCCGCGGCTTGTCGTCGCCATCGCCTAGCGCGCCGGTCATGGTCTGGATCTCGACCTCGCAGGTGCCGATCGTGTCGCTCGCCCAGCGGCGGGACTCGCCGTCGCCCATCTGGAGGAACAGCTTGGTGTTGCAGCAGCCGAGCATGGATTCGGCGAGATCGTCGCCGTAGCGATGCCGCATCTGGCCCACGCCCTGAAAGGTCAGCACGACCGCCGCCCCGAACTTGCGGCCCTCGGGCAGAAGGCGGGTGAGATTGTCGACGCGGGGCAGGTCGGCAAGCTCGTCGAGCAGGAACCAGACGCGCCGGTCGGATGACGGAGCGAGGCTGAGCATGGCGCTCGCGGCGCATTCGAGCCAGCAGGCGAGCAAAGGCTTGATTGCCGCAAACTGCTCTTCCTTTCGCGGTACGAAGATCCAGGGCTTGGACCCCTTCGTCTCGTCAAGCCCGGCGATGAAGTCGCGGAACGAAAAGGCCTTCTCGCCTTCTTCGGGCATCCGAAGGAACTGGATCAGGTTCGCGGCCTTCGCGAGCATGAACAGCACGCTGCCGGTAGCGCGGTCAGCGTCGTCGGAGAATGTCCGCGCCGACGACGTGTCCTTGAGCCAGGTCTTCAGCTTGTCCTTGTTCATCTTCTGCAGCGCTTCGAGCAGGTCGGGCAGCGTGCATTTCTTCTCTTTCCAAAGTTCCCGGATCATGTTGGCGACGAGGATGCGGCTGGTTTCCAGCCAGACGTCGTCGTCCTGCTTCCCGGTTTCGGTAACGAGTTGCTGCGCGATGCGATCGGCGTCGGCCGGATGCGCGATCTCGGCGAAGGGGGACCAATAGACAGAGCGGGCATCGAACGGATTGATGATGATGTCGCCGCACTCGGGCCGGAAGTAATGGGCGATGAATTCGCCGCTGGTGTCATAGACTAGGGCCGCCTCGCCGCGCGCCGCGATCCCGTCGAGCAGCTGGCGCAGCACCGTCGTCTTGCCGCTGCCCGTCGTGCCGACCATTGCCATGTGGCGGGTTTCGAGGCGGCGGGGAAAGGGGACGGGACCGATCGCCAGCGGATGCGAACCGGCTTCGGCTCGCGCCAGCTTCACAAGTTCCTTCTCGCTCGTCACCTTGGTGCCGTCAATCACGCGGTCGCGGAGCGCGCGTTCACGCCTGCGCGCGGAGGCATCGCGGAGCAGGAACATGCCCGACAGCCACGCGACAAACCCCAGCACGGCGCCGCGCATGACAAACGACTTGGCAATGCTCGCCCGGGTAACCCAATAAGGATCGGTCGCGACTGTGCGGGCGGGGGTCAGATAGTCCGTCCCTTCATACCGGACCACAATCCCGGGATCGCCGCCGTCGCCTGCAAACCATGACAGCATCTTCGCGTGATAATGGGTGCCGGTGTCCCGAAGGATGCTCGGGTCGAGCATCAGATAGGGTGCCGCCAAACCGCCGAGCGCGATCGATGACAGCATGACGGCAACATGCCGTTTGAACCGCCGCGTCTGGCTGTAGCGAAGATGACGCCGCAGCGTCTCGGCATGAAGCCGGAGATCATGAGGCTCGCTCATGGCCGTTCCTCCGCTGTCGCCCGTTGCCGGTGATAGGCCCGTTTCGTCTCGGCGGTTATGACTTCGTCACTCTTGCCGCCGCCCATTGCCGCGCTGCGCGCATAGCAATAGGCAGCGCAGGCCGTGTGCAAGGTGCGGTCGAGCAGGCGTTCGACATCGGCGAGGCGCGTGCTGATCGACGCTACCTCGGCGATAAGTTCGCGATCGTCTGAACTGCTGACCGTGGGATTTACCTGCCCGTCGATCCCTGTCTTCACGCAGCGGCGGAGCATCGCGTAAACCGTCTTGCCCTGCCGCTCAGCGAGCGCGCGAAGCGCCGTGTCGAGCGCCGCGGGCAGGCGGACGGAATGTTGGACGGTCTTCATCCCACCGCCTCCCTGAGGGTGCGGATCGCACCCTCGAATTTTGGCGGAAAGGCGTCGCTTGGGCGAAGCAACGGCGAAGCGCACTCTAATCGCACTCTCGAAAAGTGGCGGAAAAGCTGGATGCACCCGTGCGTGAGGTGTGTATCCAAATTACGGGTCCGATGCGTAGCATCGCGGCCCTGCAACCTTGCCGCCAAAGCAGTCGTCTCAGACATGATCCGAGCCCTCCTTGTGGGGAGCCGCGATCATGCGATCCTGATCGGAGATGTCGCCCCTTGCCGCGATCATCGTCTTGGCCTTGCGATCGGCAGCCTCGCGATCAAACGCTACTGGCGTCATCGGACATTCGCGCAGACCGTTATCGGCAACCCACGCTTGAATGGCCCGCTCGATCGCCGCCCGCATTTGAAAATGAAGATCGCTGGCCTGATAAGGATCGAGGTGGGCTGTGACGCCGGAGCTGAGAACGAGACCACCCAGCGGGAAAACATGGTTGCCTGCCCACTGGTAGGGACCATCGATCCGGCAGAAGCTGGTTTCGCCGTCATAGAGAGCGAGAGGCGGGCGCTCCGCCCGGTTCCACGGAGCTAGCGCGGAGCGGTAGGTGTCTCCGTCTTCACCATCAGCGATCAGCTTCTCTATGAGCGGAATGACATAGTGTGCGTTGTATCGGTCGACGGCGAAACGCAGCGTGACTTTATGGTCAAAGCGGAAGAAATTGGTGAGCCGGTCAACGGCCTTGCGCAGAATGGACATGCGGCATCCTTTCAACAAAATGGAATGTGTCGGTGGGATGGTGCGCGACGTGTCGCCCTCCGTGGGATCAGGCCTGAGCCTGATTCTGGGTCAGCCGTCTGATCGACGCGGTGGTGATCAGCGTCCGCGTTCCGATCTTGAGGGCATCGACCTGACCGGTCTTGATTAGCTTGTAGATAGTGCTGCGGCCGACGCCGAGTGCCTTGGCCGTGCGGTTAATCGAGTATGCGAGTTCATCCATTGTCGCCTCCGTTGGAGTGCCGCGATGCGGCGGGCGACAGGCTCATTTGCAGCTAAGCGCCGACAATTCCAACAGCTTATGGATGCATCGGAAATCTGCCGTTCGTGGCTGTTCCCCAGTAATTGGCTTCGATCAGAAACCACGCAAATGCGTTATTCCTCGGTAACTCAGGGTTGGATTAAGACGAACGATTTTTCGCGATCGTCTCCAGAATTTGGTTTGCGTAAGGCGCCAGCTGCGTCTCACTGGGCACCTTTAAGCGCCTGCTGCGATACCAATCTTCGAGAAGCCCGATGATTTCCCTCTGATTGCCGCGCTTCGTCGATATGTCGAGCGCCCGCACCTTAGGGTGATCAATCAGCGCGATGATCGCATTGGTGTGATCGTACTGCTTCGGCGCTCCCTTGCGACTCGGTTTGGCCTTGGCGTCAGCGATCAGGTTGTCGGCGTCCGCTTCAAGGAACAATTCGCGGTCGAACCAGAGACCCGCAGGGCCGAAGAGCGCGTTGCGGATCGTGCTGCCCTTGGCCACATGGGCGGCGCGAAGCTTTCCGAAGAAATAGCGATGGTCAACGTAGCGGCGTGCGCCGTTTCGGGTGAGGTAAAAGGCGCGCGGCGACGTTTCGAGTTGAAGGATGGCGAACAGTCGTTCCAGATTGCGGACAGCAGAGTCTCCCGGGTCCGCATAGACAGGATTCTGCGGTGTAGATGCCTGCATCCCGCCGTACTGAAACACGCGCCAGGATGCGCCAACCGCGATCATCAATCCAGAACAGCCCAATCCAATCAGCCTGACTGCATCGGCGCCGGGCGCCTCATCGAAAGTGAGGGCGATTCCAGGAAGAAGTGTAACGGTAGTGGCGAAAGCGGTGGCCGCAAATGAGGTGGACCAGATCCAGTATCGTTTCTGGATGGCGCGCGAGGCATCTGCCGTGATGCGGTCAAGCTCAGCGAGGCCAGTCCGCTCATCGGTGTTGATGAAGCGGGCTGCAACCCTGCGGAGCGGCAAAACTTCCTTTCGGTCCTCCACCGGGCTCTCCTCGGGCAAGAGATAATACTGCCGTGAAGGAGAGCCAATTACAAACACTTGCTCGTAATCAAAATATAACGCCAGACAGCGATGGAGGTCTCGCAGCCGTGGTAGCCCGGTGGTAGCCGGGCGAAAAATGCATCAAACCGCGCAAGACGCGGCGCGGCCTAAATAGCTGAATTTATAGCAAAAACTGGAGCGGGCGAAGGGATTCGAACCCTCGACCCCAACCTTGGCAAGGTTGTGCTCTACCCCTGAGCTACGCCCGCTCTGGCGGCTGGAAACGGGTGGCTCCCAGCGGGTGAGGCGGGCGATTAGCACCGGCTTCTGGAGTCGGCAAGCCCTGTTTGCGATTTTCTGCGAAGGGTTGGCATATCGCCGACAAATCCCACATAAGCAGATATATCCCTATCAAGGAGCTTGAATCCCGTGGCCACGCTCGGTCTGAACCCGCAAGAGAAAGAAGCCGTCGAAGCGTTCCGCCGCGACGTCGTCGAGCCGTCGATGACGAAATTGGTGATTCTCGATTTCTGGGCCGAATGGTGCGGGCCGTGCAAGCAGCTCTCGCCGGTGCTGGAAAAGGTTGCCGACGATTATGCCGACAAGGGCGTCGTGCTCGCGAAGGTCGACGTCGACACGAACCAGTTCATCGCGTCGCAATTCCAGGTGCAATCGATCCCGACCGTCTATGCGATTTTCCAGGGCCAGCCGGTCGCCAACCTGACCAATGCCCGCAGCGAAAGCCAGTTGAAGGCGATTCTCGACCAGCTGCTCGCGCAGCTGCCGGTCGAGAGCGAGGCGCGCGATCTGGCGGCCGAGATCGCGCCGCTGATCGAAATGGGCGAAGGCGTGCTGGCCGAGGGCGACGCTGCGCGTGCGGCCGGTATCTTCAGCCAGATCATCGAGATGGCGCCCGGCAGCGCCGCGGCGCAGAGCGGGCTGATCCGGGCGCTGTTGCTCGCGGGCGATGTCGATGCAGCGCAGGCCGCACTCGACGCGGTGCCCGCGGATATCGCGGATGACGCCGCGATCGCGCAGGCGAAGAGCGCGCTCGCGCTGGCCGCCGATGCGCCCGACCTCAGCGAGCTTGCGGGCTTCGAAGCCGCCGTTGCCGCGAACCCCGACGATCATCAGGCGCGCTTCGATCTTGCCGCGGCGCAGATCGGCGCAGGGCAGCGCGATGCCGCGGCGGACAATCTGCTCCACATCGTCGCGGCCGACCGCGAATGGAACGACGGCGCGGCGCGCGCCAAGCTGTTGTCGCTGTTCGAAGCCGTCGGGCTTGAGGACCCGTGGGTCGCGGCGCAGCGTCGCCGCCTGTCGCTGATCCTGTTCGGCTGATGGGCGAAGCCGCGCCCCTGACGATTCAGCGGATCGCGATCTTTCCGCTGCCCGGTGCGGTGCTGTTTCCGGGGCTGCACCTGCCGCTGCATATCTTCGAGCCGCGCTACAAGGCGATGGTTCAGGAGGTGCTCGCACGCGACCGGCAGATCGGGATGATCCAGCCGCGCCAGCTTCCCGGCGAAGAATTTGTAGAGCCGCCCGCGCTCTATGACATCGGCTGCGTCGGCCGGATCGTCGATGTCGAGGCGCTCGACGAAGGGCGCTTCAACCTTGTCCTCGAGGGCGTCGCGCGCTTTCGCGTCCGCCGCGAACTCGACGTCACGACGCCCTTCCGGCAGGTGGAGGCCGAAATCGAGATCGAGGCCGAAGACGACGCGGTGCTGTCGAGCATCGAGCGCGCCAGCCTCGAGCGCGAAGCGAAGCGCTTTGCGGCGCGCCAGGGCTATGTCGTCGACTGGGATTCGGTCGGCCAGCTCGACGATGCGACGCTGGTCAATGGCATCGCGCAGGTCGCGCCCTTCGATGCCGCGGCGAAGCAGGCGCTGCTCGAGGCGACGCCGATCGACGCCCGCGCCGAGCTGGTCGTCCAGATGATGCAATTCTTCGGCCGCTTTGACGGCGACGACGGGCGCGCGACGCTGCAATAGGAATTGGCAATCGTCAGTGCGGCTTGGCGCCGGCGATGCGCGCCATATCGGCGAAGGCGCGGCGGACGATGTGCCGGTCGGCCTCGCCGAGCCGCTCGATCAACGCTTCGGTGTGCAATAGCTGGCGGCGGATCAGCGCGCCTTCGCCGCGAACTTTCGCCGCCACGCGATCGGGCGCCGCGGAGCCGCGCGGCGTCCGCAGCAGGACCGCCTGCCGGCGCGACGACCAGTCGGCGACAAGCCGATCGGCGACGAGGCTGGCGAGTTCGTCCGACGCCGCCTGCTCGGTCGCTTCCTCGGCCGCCGGATCGGTGAGCCATTCATCGACGCCCTCGTCGGCGAGGGCTTCGTAGGACAGGATCGCCTGTACCTGCCGACGTCCGGCACACCGCTGGTCGCCGTGCAGGCGGAGGCGGAGCGCCTGGAGCTCGGCGCGCAGCTGCCAGTTCACATAGGTGGTGAAGCGCGCCCGCGCCGGATCGTAGCGCTCGGCGGCGCGGTAGAGCGCGACCCAGCAGACCTGCTCGGCGTCCTCGGCGACGTCGGTCAGGCCATAGGCGCGGGTGAAATAGCGGATGCGCGGCGCGGCGAGCGACGCGAGACGCGCAAAGGTGCGATCGACCTTCGCGCGCGCCCGCGCGCCCGGCGCATTTTCGAGCGCGGTGCGCGCCTCGATCAATTCCAGTACGGCGGCTTCGAGAGCATCGGTTTTGGCTGACATGATCGTTCCCCATCACGGCGAGCCACAGCGCCCGCACGCCAAGCGATAGGTCGGCGTTGGTTAGCGGCGCGATGTCCGCGGCCTAAGGGAAAATACCTAGATTTCGGCGCCCGCGAGCAGGCGGGGCAGGTCGCCCGCCTCGCCGCGCGCCTCGTCCATGAAGAAGCGCTTGAGCATCGGCATGTGCTGCACCGCGCCAAGCCCCGCGCGGCGCACGGCCGAGGCGGTGCGCCCCGGGATGCCGAACAGGCGCGTGAGCCCGTCGGTCGCGAGGCTGACCATCAGGCTGTCGAGCCCGCGCCAGCGCTGGTAGCGCGCGAGCAATGCCGCATCGCCGAGGTCGAGCCCGAGACGCGCGCCCTCGACGAGGACTTCGGTAAGCGCCGCGACATCGCGCAGGCCGAGATTGAGCCCCTGCCCCGCGATCGGATGAATGCCGTGCGCCGCGTCGCCGACGAGGACGATGCGGTCGGCGACGATCGTCGCGCTGTGGTGGAAGCCGAGCGGATAGGTCATCCGCGGCGCGACGAGGTCCATCGATCCGAGCAGGTCGCCAGCGCGCTTTTCGAGTTCGGCGGTGAAGCCGCGGTCGCCAAGCTTTGCAAAGCCCGGCCCATCCTTCTCCGACACCGTCCAGACGAATGCCGAGCGGTGACGGCCCTGGTCATCGTCGACAAGCGGCAGCAGCGCGAAGGGGCCCGATGGGAAGAAGATTTCGTGCGCGACGCCGCCGTGCGGCTTCGAATGCGCGACCGCGCCGATCATCGCATGATGATGGTACGACCAGTTGGCGATGCTGAAGCCCGCCGCCTCGCGCGTCGGCGAGCGCCGCCCCTCGGCCACGATCAGCAAGGGCGCCGCGAGTTTCGTGCCGTCGCCGAGCGTCAGCGTGACGCCATGCGGCCCGATGTCGCGGTCCGCGACCTGCGACGGCATGAACAGCCGCACGAGCGGCGCCTCGCCCAGCGCCGCCGCGAGCGCAAGGCGAAGCTGGCGATTTTCGATCATCGTTCCGAGCGCGCGATCCTCGGGCGACGTCACGAAGTCGAGTTCGCCCGCCTTTCCCCCGTCGCTGACCTTGATCGCATGGATCGGGCAGCCGTGCCCGGCGAGGCGGTCGGCGAGGCCCAGCACCTCGAACATCTGCCACGTCGCGCTGGCGATCGCCGAAGCGCGGCCGTCGAAGTCCGGCGCGATCGTCGCGACCGGATCGGCGGGATCGACGATCTGCGACGACAGACCGTGATGCGCGAGCGCCAGCGCGAGCGCCTGGCCGACGAGGCCGCCGCCCGAAATCAGGACATCGCTGCGCAACGTTTCGCTCATGCTGTCGCCCTAGCGCGCGGCGCGCCGGTTGGAAAGGCTGTGCGCAACGCGCGGGGCCGCGCTTGACGGCGAGTCCGGCGCATGCGCATATCGCCGTGGTTAATCACGAGGGACCCCAGAAGACCTATGGCAAGCCGCAAGGCCATCACCGCAAAGGCCGATTGGCGCACCGTTTTCCGCCAGAGCATCGCCCGGTCGCTCGTGATCGCGGCGGCGGTCGTGCTCGCGGCGTTCACGCTGTTTCTGACGTTCGCGCTGCTGACCTATGACAGCACCGACGCGGCGCTCAACACCGCCGCGAACGGCAATGCCGCCAATTGGATGGGCAGCGCCGGGGCGTGGTTCGCCGACCTGGGCCTGTCGATCGGCGGGGCGCCGATCGCGCTGCTCCTGCCGCTGCTCGGCATTTTCGCGTGGCGGCTGTGGACGCGCGAGCCGCAACCCTATTGGGTGCGCCAGCTTGGCTATTCCTTTGCCGGCATCCTGTTCGTCGGGCTGGGCGCCGAACTTTGGGCGCCGGCCAGCGGCGCGACGATGCCCGCGGGCTGGGGCGGGATCATCGCGCTGGTCGTCGGCGGATCGATCACGCCGCTGTTCGAACTGGCGGGCGATCCGGCGTCGGCGCTGATCCGCTTTGCAACGATCCTGTTGCTTATCGGGATCGGACTGTGGCTCGCTGTCCGCGCGCTGCGCCTCGAAAAGGGCTGGGCCTCGCGGCTGAGACTGCCCGCCGCCGAAAGCAGCAGCCGCGTCGTCGAACCGGCGCGCACCGCGCCAGCCGACGCCAAAGGTCCCAATTTGATGGAGCGCGTCATCCGCCCGCGCCCGCGCGCCGAGCCGAGCGACCGCGCGCCGCCCGAAATCGCCGAGCCGGTCCAGCGCTCGGCGCCGTCGAAGCCCCGGGCGAAGCCGCAGAGCGAGCTGTTCACCAACTACCAGCTGCCCTCGATCGACCTGCTCGCCCCCGCACCCGACCGTCCGGCGGGGCAGATCGACAAGGCGGCGCTCGAACGCAATGCGCGCCTGCTCGAATCGGTGCTCGAGGATTTCCAGGTCAAGGGCGTCGTCACTGCGGTGCGCCCCGGCCCCGTCGTCACCATGTACGAGCTCGAACCCGCGCCGGGCACCAAGGCGAGCCGCGTTTCGAACCTGGCCGACGACATCGCGCGCAACATGTCGGCGCTGTCGGCGCGCATCGCGCCGATCCCCGGCCGCACCGTGATCGGCATCGAACTGCCCAATGCGCACCGCGAGGCGGTGGTGCTGCACGAGATCATCGGCAGCGCCCTGTTCCAGGACCAGACCGGGGCGCTGCCGATCATCCTCGGCAAGAATATCAGCGGCGATGCGATGATCGCCGACCTGGCCCCGATGCCGCACCTGCTGATCGCGGGTACGACCGGGTCGGGTAAGTCGGTCGGCCTCAATGCGATGATCCTGTCGCTCCTCTATCGCCTCGGTCCCGACCAGGTGAAGATGATCATGATCGATCCCAAGATGCTGGAACTCAGCGTCTATGACGATATCCCTCACCTGCTGGCGCCCGTCGTGACCGAGCCCAAGAAAGCGATCCGGGCGCTCAAATGGGCGGTCGAGCAGATGGAAGACCGCTACCGAATGATGTCGTCGCTGTCGGTGCGCAACCTTTCCTCGTACAATGACAAGGTGCGCGGCGCGCTCGCCAAGGGCAAGTCCTTGGGCCGCCGCGTCCAGACCGGATATGATCCCGACACCGGCCAGCCGGTCTATGAGGAAGAGACGCTCGATTACGCCCCGCTGCCACAGATCGTCGTCGTGGTCGACGAACTCGCCGACCTGATGATGACCGCGGGCAAGGAGGTCGAGTTCCTGATCCAGCGGCTCGCGCAAAAGGCGCGTGCCGCGGGCATCCACCTGATCCTTGCGACGCAGCGCCCGTCGGTCGACGTCATCACCGGCGTTATCAAGGCGAATTTGCCGACGCGCATCAGCTTCAACGTCACCTCGAAGATCGACAGCCGCACCATTTTGGGCGAGGCCGGCGCCGAGCAGCTGCTGGGCAAGGGCGACATGTTGTACGTGCCGGGCGGCAAGCAGATCACCCGCATCCACGGGCCGTTCGTCTCCGACGACGAGGTCCGCGCGGTCGCCGATCACTGGAAGGGTCAGGGCCGCCCCGATTATATCGAGAGCGTGACCGAAGACCCCGAGGACGGCGGCTTCGCGATGGAGGGCGCGCCCGCGGGCGGCGACAGCGCCGAGGATCGCATGTACGCCAAGGCCTGCCAGATCGTCGTCGAAAGCCAGAAGGCGTCGACCAGCTGGCTCCAGCGCCAGCTGCGCATCGGCTACAACAGCGCCGCGCGCCTGATCGAGCGGATGGAAGAGGAAGGGCTCGTCAGCCCGCCGAACCATGTCGGCCGCCGCGACGTGTTGACCGACCAATATGGCCAGCAGCGGTGACGGAACCCCTGACCGTGTTCGCGACTTGAACAGCGTCTAACGGCCGGGTTCAGCGCGGGTTCAATGCCTGCCTGCCACGACCGAGGCCGACAAATCAGAGTGAGACCCCGATGATCAAGACCAAGCTGACCCGCCTTGCCGCTTTCACGTTCGTTCCGGCCCTCGCCGCGGGCCTGGCGATCGGCGTCCCCGCCGTCGCGCAGTCGGCGAGCGCGCTGGCGTCGGTGCAATCGCACCTCAAGGCGACGAGCTCGATGACCGCCGACTTCGTCCAGACCGATCGCAACGGCCAGCGCCTGTCGGGCAAGCTGACGCTGAAGCGCCCAGGCAAGATCCGCTTCCAGTATCAGAAGGACGTCCCGCTGCTGATCGTCGGCGACGGCAGCCGCCTGACGATGATCGACTATCAGGTGAAGCAGGTGCAGAGCTGGCCGGTGAAGAATTCGCCGCTCGGCGCGCTGCTCGATCCCGATCGCGACCTCAGCAAATATGCGAAGGTGCTGCCGACCGGCAGCAACGACGTGCTGAGCGTCGAGGTGAAGGATCCGAAGCGCCCCGAATATGGCACGATCACGATGGTGTTCATCCGCGACGGGTCGGCGCCGGCCGGGCTGCGTCTGCGCGGCTGGGTCGCGCTCGATTCGCAGAACAACCGCACGCGCATCGACCTCAGCAACCAGAAGTTCAATGTCGCGGTCGCCGATTCGGCGTTCAAATGGACCGATCCGCGTCCGAACCGTCGCGGCCGCGGATAGCGACCTGAACGAAATCGACGCGAGCGCGCAAACTTTTCGCGGCTGCCGCGCTCTTTTTCCGGATCAACCGTCGTCCAGCATCGACGAACTGCATTTTCGCCGCGAAGCCGCCATTTTCCGTTCAGCTTGGCGACAGGGAAAAGCGTCTATTCCGGTTCTCGAAGACGCCAACACGGCCTCCGGTTTCTGGGTTTCCCCCTGTTGCCCCATCCGGATCGCCCGGTGTCTTCATTCAAGAGCGTGACGAACGCTGACCTTGAACCCCCGTTCCACCGCCCCTGGAACGGGGGTTTATGTTTTTGGCGGTGCGCCGTTGCGCACCCTAGCGTGCGCCGATAGAGCCTTGGCATGAGCACCATCAGCATCGCCTCGTGGAACATCAACAGCGTCCGCGCGCGGATCGGCATCGTCGAGCGTTTCCTGCGCGAAGAGGCGCCCGACGTGCTCTGCCTCCAGGAGATCAAGGTCGAATGCGGCCTGTTCCCCAAGGCCATGTTCGAACAGCTTGGCTATACGCACATCGTCACCCACGGCCAGCGCATGCATCACGGCGTCGCGACGATCAGCCGCATCCCGCTGGCCGATGTCCGCAAATATGACTGGCAGGCGAACGGCGAGGCGCGCCATATCGGCGTGACGCTGCCCTCGGGCGTGCGGCTCGACAATGTCTATATTCCCGCCGGCGGCGACATTCCGGACCGCGAGATCAACCCCAAATTCGGGCAGAAGCTCGATTTCTTCGGCCGCATGACCGAATGGTCCGCGGCGCTCGTCGACACGCCGACCATCCTGACCGGCGACTTCAACGTCGCGCCGCTGGAAAGCGACGTCTGGAACCACAAGGCGCTGCTCGACGTCGTCAGCCACACGCCGATCGAGGTCGAGACGCTGGCGCGGCTGCAGGCGGCGTCGAACTGGGTCGACCTCGGCCGCCATTTCATCGAGGCGCCCGCGCCGCTCTTCACCTGGTGGAGCTACCGCGCGAAGGATTGGGAAGCGTCGAACCGCGGCCGCCGCCTCGACCATATGTGGGTGACGCCGGACCTGATGCCGAAAGCGGTCGCGCACCGCATCGTCCAGCCCGCGCGCAGCTGGGAGCGGCCGTCCGACCATATTCCGATCGTAACGGAGTTCGCCTTTTGAGCGACGCCGCCGACCCTGGCGGCGCCCGCCGGGCCGCGCGCGCGATCGATGCGCTGCGCCGCGGCTGGCCGTTCCGCGTGACCGGGGCCGATGGCGCGCTCGACCTGCTCGCGGTCGAAAGCGCGCGCGACGCGGCGCTCGCCGACTTCGGCAGCCACGATGTCCTGCTCTCGGGCGAACGCGCGGTGACGCTGAAGCTGACCAATCAGCGGGTCGCGGCGACGCCGGGGCCGGTACGGCTGGCGAGCGCCGGCGGCACGGTCGCCGCGGCGCTGGCGATCGCCGATCCGGCGCTCGACCTCGCCCATCCGCTGAAAGGGCCATTCCGCACCGTCGCGACCGGCGGCGAGGCGGCCGCCGCAACCGCGATGACAATGGCGCGCCACGCCGGGCTGCTGCCCGCCTTTTTCGTGCGGGATGCTGTCGGCGAGGCCGAGACCGAATGCAGTGTTGAGGACGCCGCCGCGCTGCTCGACCCCGGCCGGCTTGAAATCGCCGCGCACGCGCGCCTGCCCGTCGAGGCGAGCGAGAGCGCCGAAATCGTCGCGTTCCGTTCGCCCGAAGAGGCATCGGACCATGTCGCGCTCGTCATCGGCAAGCGCGACGGCAACCCGCCGGTCGTGCGCCTGCACAGCGAATGCCTGACCGGCGATGTGCTCGGCAGCCTGAAATGCGATTGCGGACCGCAGCTCCACGCCGCGCTGCACGCGATGGCCGATGCACCCTGGGGCGTGCTGCTGTACCTGCGTCAGGAAGGACGCGGGATCGGTCTCGTCAACAAGCTGCGCGCCTATGCGCTGCAGGATCAGGGCTATGACACGGTCGACGCCAACCTGCGGCTCGGCTTTCCGGTCGAGGCGCGCGACTTCGCGATTGCGGGGCGGATGCTCGAATTGCTCAACATTCCGCGCATCCGGTTGATGACGAACAATCCCGAAAAGGTCGCGCGGCTGGAGAAGGAAGGCGTCGAGGTCGTCGAGCGGATCCCGCTCGCGCTGCCGACGAACAAATATAACGAGCAATATCTCGCGACGAAGCGGGACAGGACGGGGCATCAATTGTAACAGCCGCCGCCCCCGCGAAGGCGGGGGCCGCTATCGGCGTTGCTCTAGGCTGCCTGCGGCCCCCGCCTGCGCGGGGGCGACGATCTGTTTAGTGCACGAAACGCGCCACCACATCGCGGTAGCTGCGGCTGACCTTCACCTGCGCGCCCGAGCCGAGCACGAGGAAGCATTCGCCGTTGGTGTGCGGCTTGACCTGCTTCACCTGCGACAGATTGACGATGGTCGAGCGATGCACGCGCTGGAAGTTGCGCGGATCGAGGCGCTTTTCCAGATCCTTCATCGTTTCGCGCAGGATCAGCGAGTTGTCGGCGGTATAGATACACATATAATCGCCCGCGGCGTCGATGCGTTCGATGCTGTCGACGTCGACGCGGAAGATCTGGCCGCGATCCTTGATGTTGATCATCTTTTCATAGCGGTCGGCGGCGTGCGCGTCGGGCTGGATTTCGGCGTCATAATCGTCGGCGGCTTCGGGCGCGACCTCGGCCAGCACCGTCTTCAACCGTTCGACCTCGGCAGCACCGCGCTTTTCCGTGAGCCGCTGGCGGACGCGGTCGAGCGCGTCGGCGAGCCGCTCGGGCTCGACGGGCTTGACCAGATAGTCGACCGCCTGCGCCTCGAACGCGCGGATGGCATGGTCGGAGTAAGCGGTGACGAACACCACCAGCGGCGGCTCGACCTCCATCAGGCCCTGAATGACCGAAAAGCCGTCGAATCCCGGCATCTGGATGTCGAGGAACACGAGGTCGGGCTTGTGCGTCTTGATCTTGCGGATGGCCTCGCGGCCGTTCAGCGCGGTGTCGACAACCTCGACATCCGAATGCGCTTCGAGCCGCAGTTGCAGGCCCTGAGTCGCCAATTTTTCATCATCCACCAGGATGGTTCTGATCGTCATGTGCGTTCGGTTCCAATCGTCATTTGCCCGTCGGGCTGGAACGGAAACTCGATTACCACCGTAAATCCGCCTTCAGCGCCCGTCTGGACGTCGAACCGGTGCTGATCGCCGAAAGCCTGCGCCAGCCGGTCCCTGATGTTGGCTAAACCCACGCCGGTCGATTCCGTTGCAACGCCAGTGGTGGGGTCGGCGCCCTCCCCTGACAATCCCGAGCCGGTATCCGACACGGTAATCCGAACATTTTGACCGGCAAGTTGAGCCGAAATCGTGATGTCGGCGCCCTCTTCCTGCGGGGTGACCGCATATTTGATGGCGTTTTCGATGAGCGGCTGGAGGAGGAGCGACGGCAATCGCGCCCGCGCGCAGCCGGGGTCGATATGGAAATGCGGCCGCAAACGGTCCTCGAAGCGCATCTTTTCGATATCGAGATAGAGCTTCAGCGTCTCGATCTCCTGCGCCAGCGTCACCTGCGCGGTCGGCTCGTTGGCGAGCGTGTAGCGCAGGAAGGCGGACAGGCGCGACAGCATCGCATTGGCGGGTTCGGACTGTTTGAGCAGCACGAGCGTCGAAATGCTGTTCAGCGTGTTGAACAGGAAATGCGGATTGAGCTGGTAGCGCAACATCGCGAGCTGCGCCGAGGCGGCCTGCGCCTCGAGCCGGAGCATGCGGTCCTGCTGTTCTTCGAGCTGGAGGAAATAGTTGATCGCGAAATAGAGCGCCGACCAGGCGCCGAGCGAGGTCGCGTCGATATAGATGGCGCCGAGGAGCAGGCTGGTGAAGCCCGCTTCGCTGAGCGGATTCTGGATCTGCGCGACCCACGCGTCGATGAAGGCCCAGAGCGCCGTCGCGATCGCGGCGAGCCCGAAGCTGACCCCCCACATCAGGATCGGCCGGCGATTGATCAGCGCGCGGTAGCAGACCGACAGGATCAAGGTCAGCGAAAAGCCGGTGATCGCCGAAATCGTCTGCGGGATCAGGAAGGTGAAGGGCTGGCCGTTGGCAAGGCCCGAAACGCCGCGCAGCCCGAGCCACGCCGCCCAGCCGAGCAGCTGGAGGTTCCAGAAGGCGCGCACCTTGTTGCCGAAAAAGGGTTCGGGATTCGAGAATCCGAACAACGGCGGCGAGGAGGGCTGGCTAGAAACGGTCAGCGCCAAGGCGCGGGACGCCAAAAGGCTATTCGGCCGCGACGGGCGCCATGCGCACGCGCGCCTGGCCGAGCGGCTGCAGTTCCGACCGGTGCTTCCACACCAGTTCGCCATAGGTCAGCGTGCGGCCGTCGTGCGCGGTGATCGTCACTGGGCCGATCGGCTGTTCGTCGGTGGTATCGACGAGGACAGGGGTCGACGGCACGCCGGCGCCCCATTTTTCGCCCCACTGGCGCAGCGCGATCATCGCGGGGAGCAGTTCGATGCCCTTTTGCGTCAGCTGATAGCGAACCTTGCGACGATCCTCGGCCATCACTTCGCGCGCCATGATGCCATGGTCGACGAGCCGCGACAGGCGGTTCGACAGGATGTTGCGCGCGATGCTGAGCTCCTGCTGGAACTCCTCGAAATGATGGACGCCGTTGAAGGCGGCGCGAAGGATCATGAACGACCAGCGCTCGCCCATCGCCTCGAGCGCAAGCGGCAGCGCACAATTGTCGCCATAAATGTCGTTCAATGGTTCGCGTAATTTTCCCATAGGCGATGCCCTAACGTAAATTTGCCCTTCGCACAAAAAAATATGCGCGCTTGGTTGCATTTTGCAACCCTCCTCCCAATTTACCGACTGCAACCGCAAAAGGTTGCATCCGGCCCGGCCGACAGGGTGGTTCTCTCCCTTCCCTTGCTCCTTCCGACCGCGCCGCAACAGGCCGCCGCCCGTCTCATTCTCCCGGGGACGGACGGCGGCCTTTTCTCATTGGCGGCGGGCAAGTTTTGCATTGCAATATCGCCGACATGAACGACATTGGATACGATGCTCAGACAGTATGAACTTGTCGAGCGCGTGCGCGCTTACGATCCCGACGTCGACGAGGCGTTGCTGAACCGCGCCTATGTCTTCACGGTCCAGAAGCACGGCAGCCAGAAACGCGCGTCGGGCGACCCCTATTTCAGCCATCCGGTCGAGGTCGCGGGCATTTTGACCGACCTGCACCTCGACAGCGAAACGATCGTCACCGCGCTGCTCCACGACACGCTGGAGGATACGCTGACCACCCCCGAGGAGATCGAGCGATTGTTTGGCGCCGACGTCGGGCGGCTGGTCGATGGCGTGACCAAGCTCAGCAAGATCGAGGCGCAGACCGAGAATGAGCGCGCCGCCGAGAATCTGCGCAAGTTCCTGCTCGCCATGTCGGACGACATCCGCGTGCTGCTGGTCAAGCTCGCCGACCGGCTGCACAATATGCGGACGCTGCACTTCATCAAGAATCCCGACAAGCGCCGCCGCATCGCCAAGGAGACGATGGATATCTATGCGCCGCTCGCCGAGCGGATCGGCATGTATGAATATATGCGCGAGATGCAGCTGCTTGCGTTCCGCGAGCTCGAGCCCGAGGCCTATGCGACGATTACCGGCCGCCTCGCCAAGCTGACCGCGGGCGGCAAGGACAAGGTCGCCGCGATCAGCCGCGAGTTCAAGGAATTGCTCGCCAAGAACGGCATCGAGGCCGAGGTCTCGGGGCGCGAGAAGCATCCCTATTCGATCTGGCGCAAGATGCAGGAGCGGCACGTCAGCTTCGAGCAGGTAACCGACATCATCGCCTTTCGCATCATCACGCCGACCGACGCCGATTGCTACGCCGCGCTGGGCATCCTTCACCGCAAGTGGAAAATGGTCCCCGGCCGCTTCAAGGACTATATCTCGACGCCCAAGCGCAACGGCTACAAGTCGCTGCACACGACGATCATGCATCAGCAAAATATGCGGATCGAAATCCAGATCCGCAGCCTGGGCATGCACCAGCAGTCCGAATTCGGCCTCGCCGCGCACTGGGCGTACAAGCAAGGCGGCACGGTGCCCGACGGACAGGCGGGGTGGATCCGCGACCTGCTCGAAATCCTCGAGCAGACGCACGATCCCGACGAGTTCCTCGAAAACACGCGCATCGCGATGTACCAGGATCGCATCTTCGCTTTCACCCCTAAGGGCAGCCTGCATCAGTTGCCGAAGGGCGCGACGCCGGTCGATTTCGCTTATGCCGTGCACACCAAGCTCGGCGACCGCACCGTCGGCGCCAAGGTCAACGGGCGGCTCGTGCCGCTGCGCACCCAGCTCGCGAACGGCGATACGGTCGAAATCCTATCCTCGGACAAGCAGGTGCCGCAGCCGGCCTGGCTCGGCTTCGCGGTCACCGGCAAGGCGCGCGCGGCGATCCGCCGCCATGTCCGGTCGAAGGAAAAGGTCGAACTCGCCGCTTTGGGCCGCAAGATGTACGACGAGATCGTCGCGCGGCTGCCCAACAAGGTCGGCGACAAGGCCCGCGCCGCGGCGCTGACGCGGCTCAAGCTGGAGGACGATGCCGCGCTCTATGTCGGAATCGCCAAACAGCGTTTCAGCGACAATGCGGTGCTCGAGGCGCTGGTCCCCGGCATCACCGCCGAGATGAAGACCAAGCCGGGCAAGCTGGCGCAAGGCGCAGCGGTCTCGATCGCGGGGCTGACCCCCGGCGTCGCCTATCAGCTCGCCGACTGCTGCCACCCGGTGCCCGGCGACCGCATCGTCGGCCTCGCGCGGCCGGGCGAGGGGATCGAGGTGCATGTCATCGACTGCCCGAAGCTGGCCGACGGGATCGACGCCGACTGGATCGACCTGCGCTGGCAGGAGGATAGCGAGGGCGGCAACGCGCGGCTGTGCGTGGTGATCCTCAACGAGCCCGGCACGCTCGCCGAAATGTCGGGCATCCTCGCCGCCAATTCAGCCAATATCACAAACCTGCGCCTGTCGAACCGCGAAGGCGGCTTCCATACCTATGACGTTGTCGTCGAGGTGCGCGACGTCCAGCACGTCATGCGCATCCTGTCGGCGCTGCGCGCGTCGGACAATGTGGTGCAGGCCGAGCGGCTTTAGTTCGCGTAGAGCAGAGGCGGGCGCCACGCGGCCTGGTCGACCTCGTCGCGGACCTTGTAGACCTGGCCCTTGCTGTTCAGGAACAGCTTCTCCATCTCCGGCCGCGTGAACGGGCGCGAGCCGAGGCGGCCGAAGACGGCGATCTGGCCGCCGCTCTCGTCGACCGCGCGGTCGCGGTCGAGGCCTTTGGACAGCGCAATCGCCGGCGACGGCGTCTTGGCCCAGGCGATCAGTTCGGGCGTCGGTTTCGGCGAGAAGCCGTAGAGGCCCGGGTTGTCGGGGCTGGTCAGCTGGAGCACCTTGATGCCGTTCCGGCCGTCCGCGACATAGGCGAAGAGCGAGGCGTTGGTCGACGCGACGATGACATCCTCGGCGTCATTCAGCTTGCCGTCGAAGGTCAGTCCGGGCCAGACGACGGGCGCGGCAGGGCGCGTCACGTCGACGATCACGAGGCCGTCCTGCTTCGCCGCGACATACATATAGGTGCGCGCAAGATAGATTTTGCGGGCGTTGGCGATACGGACGGTGCCTGCGGGGACCGGCACCGGCTGCGCCATGTTGGTGATGTCGAACAGGCTGACGCCCTCGGCATTGGTGACCCAGAGGTAGCGGAACTGCACCGCGCTGGCGCGCGCATCGCTGAGCGGGAGCTGCGCCGTCACCTTGGGCTCGAGCGGCGTCGACAGGTCGAGCACGGCGAGCCCGGCGTCGGTGGTGATATAGGCATAATTGCCCGCGAGCGTCACATGGCGCGCGCCGGCCAGCACATTGCCCTCGTTCCAGGTCAGCGCCCGGGTCAGCTTGTTGTTGCGGAATTCGCCGTCGGCCATCGTGTCGATGTCGACGAGGATCAGCCCCTCGACGCTGTCGGTGATCACGGCATAGCGATAGAGCGGGTGGAAGGCCTGCTCCTGATTTTCGGGGAAATCCTTCACAATATGGTCGTTGCGCGAGATGCTGATCGGCTGGGTGGTGCCGATCGCCATGCAGGTGGCGTTCGTCGTCTTGACATGCGTGTCGTGGCCCATCGGCGAGAAGGGCGCGCGGACGATCCGTTCGGAGAAGCCCTTGTTGCCGATCGACGCGACGTCATAGACGCGGAAGCCGCCCTTGCCCTCGGCGACGAACATATATTCGCCGCGCTGTTGCAGGCAGTTCACCCGGCCGCTGGTGTCCTGCGCGATGTTCGCGAATTCCTCGAGCGCATATTTTTCGCCCGAGATTTTCTTGTCGAACACCTTGCCGCGCACCCAATTCTTGAGCTCGCGGCCGTTCCGGTTGACGTGCATGTCCCAATAGTCGGGATAGGCATATTTTTGCAGATAGCTGCCGATCACCGCCTGCGGCTCGTCCCATTCGGTGACGCGCGTCGCCTGGAAGCTGTCTTCCTGCCCCGACCAGACGTTGAGCCCGACGAAGTTCACGAAGTTGGTGCCCATCAACATCAGCTGCGACATGATCGCGTTGTTGTCGTCGGCCGCCGACAGGTGGCAGTCGGTGCACTGCTTGGTTTCCTGACGGCGGACGGTGTGCGGGAAGTGCGGCGCGAAGGCCTGGCTCGAAAAGCCCGCCGACGAGATCGGCGGCTGCTGGATATAGATACGCTCGCGGTTGAGGTTGGTCGAGGACAGCACCAGCGCCGAGGTCGATCGCACCGGGGTGATGATCCCGCGCACCTCGCCGTTCGGGCCGGGTTCGCCCGGCTTGGTCGTCATGTGGCGGCCGAGCTGGAACATCTCGTCGCGCGCCACCTGCGGGTTGTAGGTCGCGAAGTTGCGCGTCTCCTCCCCCTCGAAATGGTGCATCTTGGTCTTCCAGTTCGCCTCGATCGGCAAATGACAGCCGCCGCAGCTGGTGGTCCAGGACAGGTGACAGGTGAAGCAGGTCATCTTGTCGTCACCGTGCGCGCGATCCTCCTTCGCGACGCCGGGGCCCCATTCGAACTTGCCGTCGTCGCTCCCCGCGCGCGCCATCAGCTTGGCGCGCGCCGCCTTGGCGTTGAAATGCGGTCCGGGGGTGACGGCCTGTTTGACGAGGCTGACCTGCCATTCGAGCTTCGGATCGACGATCGAGCGTTGGATCAGCCCGGTGACTTCGCCGTCGTCATTATATTGGAATTCGAAGCGGCGGCGGCCGTCGCCGTTGCGCAGCAATGCCAGATTGGTGCCCTGCGGCCGCGCGGCGACGTTCGAGGTGAGGAGGTTCGGCAGGGCGTCGGCGGTGCCGTGGCAATCCTTGCAACTGATCTCGACCGCGTTCGCGACCTCGCCCTGGATATAGCCATTGCCGTGGCTATCCTGCGCAAAATGGCAGTCGGCGCACTGCATGCCCTTTTCGGCGTGAATGTCCATCATATGGACCGCCTTGCCAGGGTTGAGACCCGGCGGCACGAACTTGCCCTCGCGCCCGTCGGCAGTCGCCGTCGTCAGGCAAAGGTCGCGTTCCTTGGGGTCGCTGTAGCGGCTGCAGCTCTTGCGCCATTTTTCAGGATCGTTCGGGTCGACGATGTGCGCCGTGTCGGTGCCATAGGTCGACATATTGCCGTCGGCGTCGAGCAGATTGCCGTTGCGGTCGCGTTTGAAGATGCCGCGGAAGTTCCAGCCATGGCCGTGGTAGTCGGCGAACTGGGTGTTCTGGTTCGTGTCGTTGACGTCATAGACGTCGCGCAGGAACTCGACATCGCCCCACAGCCCGCGCGTCGCCGCCGCCTCGGGGTTGCGTTCGAGGACCTGGTGAACCTCGGCCGCGGTCGGATAATGCTGTTGCTTGAACTTTTTCTGATAGTCGGCGTCGCTCATCCCCGGCGGGCGCGGCGCGGTGTTGTTCGGCCCCGGCCACATCTGCGGCGCGTCGGATTCATAATCCCACATCGTATAGCCGAGGTAGGAATTCAGGAAGATGTTCGGCTGGTGCATGTGGCACGTCATGCACTGCGACGTCGGGATCGCGCGCGTGAAGGCGTGGCCGATCGGATGGCCCGATTCGAGGCGGTCCTTCCTGGGCTTCGCCTGCGTCCCCGCCTTGGCATCGGCGGGATCGACGAGCGCGCCATGCTGGTCGGGATCGGGCGCATGCTTCGCGCCGTCGCCATGATCCGAACCGCCGCCACCGTGGCCATCCCCGCCATGTCCGTGCCCGTCGTCGGCCTTGTACTTGCGGTCCTTGATCGTCGGGTCGACCGTCGCGGTCTCGCCGTCGCGGCCGTAGTCGGCATAGATCAGGCTGTGCCGCGGTTCGCGGTCGTTGGCGTAGATGACGTGGCAGCCCGCGCAGCCCGAATGACGATAGTCGCCCGGCTGGTCGTTGGTGCCCATGAACCACATGAAGGGGTCGTTGAGGCGCGTCTTGTGGATGTTGAGCACGGGAATCGCGACGCGCAGGCCGGTGCCGGGGCCGCGGTTCGACTGTTTGAGGTCCGGGCGGCCGGGTTCTTCGAGCCGCTGGATGCTGCCCGTCGGGTTCGGCAGGCCGATTTCGGCGAACTGGGTGTTGACGTTGCGGCCGCCGCGCTCGAACACGCGGAAGACGTCGCCGGGCGGGATCACGCTCCAGCGCGGTAGCGGATACATTTTGGCCAGCGCGCCGCGCTTGCGTTCGTCCTCGGTCAAAATCTTGTCGAAGCCGAAACTCGGTTTGCATGCCTCGGCCTGTTCTTCCTTGGTCAGCCGCGAGGAGGGCGACAGGATGCAGGCGGGCTCGCCCTTGCGCGTATAGGCCTCACCAAAGATATAATTCTTATAGGGGACGATGCCGTTGTTGTACGCCGCGCCGCCCCACAGCATCGCGCCGGTCGACATCAGCGACCGCTCGGTCGCCTCGATCGTCTCCAGATGGCAGGAGCCGCACGCCTCGCGGGCGACGCGATAGTCGCTGGGGTTCACGAAGCGGATGAATTCGGGCGATTCCTTGTTGAGCAACGTGTAGCTGCGCTCCGGGTTCGCCGGGCTGCCGCCCCATCCGCCGGGCAGGGTCGGCTGCGGATGCGCGACCTTTTTCGCAGCAAGATTGTACGCGCTCTCATAGCCGAGCTCGGGCTTGCCGAACGCCTCGGGCGAGGTCGCATCGCCGCCGTGGCAGTCGGTGCAGCCGAGGCGCACCGCGGGCGTCTTGTGCATCGTCGGCTGGTCGGTCTGGACGTGGCAGCTGTAGCAACCCCGCGACTTCGCGGCCATTTCCTCGACGCTCTGCTCGCGCGGCGCCGGCGGCGTGAAGCGATAGGTGACCTTGACCGGCTTTTCCTCGCCCGAAGCACGCGCAGGCTGCGCGCCGAAGCTCAGCGAGACGGCGAGGAGAGCAAGGAGGGCGAGGAGTTTGCGCATCATCGGCCTAGAAGGTCAGGATCATATTGGCGAGGATCGAGACATAGGCCTTGTTCCCCTGTTTATTGTCGAACAGGTCCTTGAAGCCCTTGCCGGGGACGAGGACCGCGGCGCTGAGGCGGCCGACCATATTCTGGTTCGCCTTGGGCCGGTAGATCGCGGCGACCGACAGGTCGAAGCCGATGTCCTTGGGGATCGAGCCCTCGACGCGCAGCTGTTGCAGCGTCGTCGTATCCTCGAACCAGAGATGGTTGAAATTGGTGCTGACGCGCGTTTCGGGCGACAGGTCGAAATCGGCGCCGGCGCCGAGGAAGATGGTGCCGGGATTGTTGAAATTCGACTGCCCCTCTTCCTTCGATGAGCGCAGCGAATTCAGGATGCCGTTGCGGCCGCTGATCGAGATGACGCGCCCGCCGCCCGCGAAGGGGATGGTCTGGCGGATCCAGTAGCTGGTGTCGGCGCCGCCGAAGATGGGATTTTCGAAGATCGCGTCGAAACCCGCCTCGACATTGTTATAGGGGTCGCTGTCGCCGGTCGCGTAGAGCCCCGACAGGCGGAAGCGCATCCAGTCATAATCATAGCTGAGTTCGGCCGCGGCGAAGCCGGCGCGGATCTTGGCGGGTTTGCTGGTGAAGAAGCTGTTTCGGTCCTCGCCGAGCGCCGCATAGAAGCTGGCGGTAACGTTGATGCGGCCGATACGGCCATCGGCGCTGTAGCCCAGATAGGCGACGTCATATTCGCGTCCGCGCAGATCGCCGATCAGCGCCGGGCGGACCGGGAAGCCGTTGTGGTCGATCTGGATGTCGTTCTTTTCGCGGTTCATATTGTAGGTCACGCTGACTTGGCTGGTCAGCCCGACGAACGGGAAATCCTGGCGATAGAGGTTGGCGGTAAAGATGAAATCGTCGCGCGGCGTCTGGGTGATGTCGTTGAGGCCGCTGTTCGTATCCTTCTCCAGCCGCCAGAAGGCCGCGAGATTATACTGGAAGCGGTTGTTGTCGCGGTTGCCGAAGAAACGGACGCCGAGCTGGCTGTCGTTGAACAGGAAACCGCGGAAATCGCTCTGGAACGGCTGGATGCCGATACGAATCGAGTGAAAGTCGTAGCGGTCGCTGTCGTTGCCGAGATGCTTGTCGACGAACAGTTCCTGCACGCCGAGGAAGCTGTCGTAGCGATGGCTCTTTTTCGACGGGCGCACGTCGAGAACGCGCCGTTCGGGCACGTCGACATAATTTCCCTGCCAGGCAAGCGTGACGCGATATTCGACGTCGGGCGGCTTGAACGCGGTCGAGCCCTTGATCAGCGCCGCGCCGACGATGAAGGTTTGCGCCAGCACGAAGCTGCGGTCCTTGCCGAAGACGTCGAGGCTGCCGGGGCGTTCGGTGGTCTGGACGCCGACCGGGATCGGGAAGGTGCGCGGTTCGAACACCGTGTCGGACACCGCGTTGGCGACGAAGAACCAGTCGTCCCCCTTGATCGGCAGCCATTTGACCTTCTCGGGATCGAGCGCGCGGTCGCCCTTGAGCGTGTTCTGGTGATAGGGGTCGAACCAGCGTTCCTTGACCACTCCTAGCGTCTCGATCAGGCGCCAGCGGTCGGGCACCGGCAGCTGGTCCTCGATTCCCGGAAAAGCCTGTGGCGGTGGGGGCCGAAGGGCGCCTTCATTGTCTTGCGTCAGCTGTTCGGGCAGGTCGGGGGTGTAGCCCGGACGGCGACGGCCCTCGATGATCTGGGTAACGAGGTCATCGTTCACCATCAATTGCCAGTCGACGGGCGGCGGCGGCGGGGTCAGTTCCTCGGCGGGCGGCGCATCGGGCGGCGGCGCCGCAGCGGGCGGCGCATCCACCTGGTCGGCGGGCTGTTCGGCGATGAACGCCCGCATCGTTTCGTCCAGCGTCAGCGGCTCTGCAGCCATCGGCGGCACCGGCGCATCGGCGCCGGGGGCGCCCTGCGCGGCGAGCGTCGCGATGATCGGGAAAAGGCTGACGTCGATGCTCACCGGTTACAGCCCGTCGCAAACATTTTGCTGCGCCGTGTCGAGGAAGGGCGCAAAGGGGCAGCCGATATAGCGGAGGCGAACCGTCGCCCCGCCCGCCAGATTGACGACGACGCGGTCGGACCGGATCGCGGTCGGCGCATTGCCGAGGCCACCGGCCCGCGCCCCGCCATTGTTCGTGCCGAGGAAGCTGATCATGTCGTCCTGATCGATACCGTCGCCCGAAACGCCGAGCGCGCCGATCAGTTGGTTGCCCCGGTAGATGGGGACCGAACCCGGGAAGATCTGGATGCCGTTCTGCAGCCGGTTCTGTCCCGGCTGGACGTCGGGCAGCGTCGTGCAGCGCGCGGGCGTGTCGGGCCCGGCGCCCTGCAAAAAGCCGAGGTGCTGGCCGACATTGCCGATGATCAGCGCCGACTGGATGCCGGTAGAGAAAGGATTGAACTGGCCGATGGGGCGCGACAGCGGGCCGTTGGGGCGCCCGACCTCGCCATCGGGGAAATAGGGACGCGCCAGGTTGCCGATCGCGCGATTGGGATAGGCGACATTGCCGGTCAGCGACGCGGCGTCGCCGAGGAAGGTTCGCATCGCGGGGACGAACTGGCGGATGTCGGCGCTGGCATTGGCGCTGAGCTCCGCCGCGGCCTGCGGACTGGAGAAGAAAGCCGCGGTGCGCGCTTTCTGGAGGCTGACGTCGGTGCCGAAGATCGGCGCGTCGGGTGAGCGGACGATGCCGAGCACCGATCCGTGCGTGTCGACGAGGCTGATCGTCACCTGCGCGCGGCTGTCGAGCGGGCGGCGGATCTGTGCGCGCGCGCGGCTCATCACGGTGAACGCCTCTTCGAGAATGGCGCGCGATTCTGCGGCGGTCAGCGGCGCGCTATTGCTCGATCCGTCGGTGCCGGCGCGGATCGGATAGCGGTTGGTGCCGCTGCCGTTGGTGAGGATGAAGGCATCGCGGTTCGAGAATTCGGCCGCGGTCGAGGCGCGGATCCCCGAGGCCTCGGTGCCATAGGCGGTGCCAGCAGTGATCGCCGCACTCGCATAGCCCGTCACGGCGACGAGATTACCCGCGGTGCCGTTGAGCGAAGCAAAGCCGACGCCGCCGGGGCTCAGGACGCCCGCGAAGGTCGCGTCGGAAAAACGCAGGGTGGTGCCATCGACGCTGATCTTGTCGGCGGTGATCGTCGAGGGCGCCTCGAAACCGCGCGTACCCGCGAGCGCGATGAACTCTTCGGGGTCATTCTCGATGTCGAGGATATTGGTGTCGAGCCCATAGACGCCGTCGCCCATCACCCCGATCCCGCCAACGAGAACGCCATTCTTGTAAAGCGGCAGCCCCCCGGCATCGGCCGCGAGGCCGAGCGGCGAGCGCTTCGGGCCGATGAGCGCGGCACTGCCCGCTGCACCGAAACGCGCCGACAGGTCGCTGCACGGCAGCTGGCTGAACTGCACGCCATAGAGCGGCCCGCTTTCGAGGCCGACCGTCGTGGGCGCGGGCGGGAAATGTTCCTGGACGATCTGGCTGGCGGTGCGCGTCGAGAAGGCGTTGCCGCCGCTCGACAGATAGGCGCCGGTGATCGCCTTGGCGATCGCACCGCCCTCTGCCGGGAAGGTCACATTCTGCGCGTCGATGTTCATCCCGTTCGGCGCGGGGGCCGTCGTCGCGGTCGCGCGCGCGCCGTTCATGCGGAAGACGCCGAGGACGTTGCCGACGCGGTCGGTCACCGCGATCACCGACGGCAGGCTGCGCGCCTGCGCCTCCGAAATCGCATTGGCGAGGATCGTTTGCACTTCGCCGGTCGTCAGCGCTTCGGCGGCGGGCGGCGTGTAAACCGTCGTCGGCGTGGGCGTCGGAGTGGGCGTGGGCGTCGGGGTGGGGGTTCCGCCACCCCCACCCCCGCCGCCGCACGAGGCGAGCACCAGCGAGCTGATCGCGGCGAGGGCCGCCGAGCGGAAGAGATGGGTCTTGCTTCGCATAAGTCCTACCGCAGCGCCCGGATCGAGCGAACCGCACTGCCGAGCGCCGCCTGGAAATCGGTGGGCTTGAAAGCGTTGGGATCGCGCACCGCGGTATAGGCGCGGTCGATGTCGGCGCGGATGCCCGCGGCGGCGCCGACGGTGATCCGTCCCGACGACACCATCGCGTTGAGCAAGGTATCGACGCCCATCACCGCCTGAATCGAGCCCGAATAATCGGTAAGGCGGTCGTTGATCGCCGGCGCCGAAATCGCGTCGACCATCGCAAAGGCATCGGTGCCCGAGAAACTGCGCGAAGCGAAGGTGGCCTTGAGCGCGCTCACCGTCTGGGCGAGCTGCGCCGCCGCCGTCACCGCGCTGGCCCGGTCGACGGTCATCGCCTTGTGGAAGGCGGCCGTTCGCGCCGCAAGCTGATCGGCGAGCGCCGGCGACGCGAGCCGCGCCGCCGCCGAGAGCATGATCAGATTCTCGTCATTGTAAGGCGGGATGCCTTCGGGCCATTTCTCGCCGCCCGCCATGATGCGACCGGGATTGTCGACCCCGGTACGCAGCGGCTTCGCCTGATCGAAAATGCGGCGATGGCAGCTGTGGCAGTCGAGGAAATAGAATTCGGGGAACATCCCCTCGGTCCCGCGCTTCGACTGGAACAGGTCGAGGCTGCGTTCGAGCGCGGTCGCCTGGCCCACCGCCCACATCTGGACATGGTCGGTACGCGCCTTCGGGGCGCCGAACTTGCGCCAGCCATAATCGTCATCCTCGCGGTGATGCGCCTGCAGCGACGAGAAAAGGTCGAGCTCGAACGAGATGCGCGGGTGGCCCGCCGCCATGATGCGGTGGGTGACGAACTGCCCCTCGCCCTTCGATCCGAAGTGGCAATCGACGCAGACTCCGGCACGTACCACCGGATCTTCGAGCTTGCGAAGTCCGGCGCGCAGGTTCGACAGATGCTTGTCGCGCATTTCGCGATCGGGATCGGCGTTGGTGCCGACCCCGGCATAATGGCTGGAAATCCAGCCGCCCGCGGGGCCGTGGCACGATTCGCAGCCGACGCCGTCCTCGAGCGGGGTTACGCGGCCGGGCCCGCCGGTGCTGTGGCAGCCGAGGCACATCGACGCCTTCGACGGGTCGCCGATGCCGAGATTTCTGGCGATGAACTGGCTGCGGCTGTTGGTGAGCACCGCCCAGGCGCGGCTGTGCGCGCCGCCGGGGGTCGAGGGCTCCTGCCATTTCATCAGCTCGTCCTGCAGAACGACGGTGCCGTCGCCCTCCATGCGGCCGTGGCAGGTCGATCCGGCGCAGGAGGCGACGCCGGTATAGCGTCCGGCCTCGCCGCCCTGCGAACGCGCCGGGGGAGCGGCGACGACCGCGGCGATCGCGAGCGCAAGCAACAGCACCGCGAACGCCGCTATGGCCGCCCACGGTCGCTCGCCGCGCCCACGTATCGCGTCGGTCGTCATCCCTATGTCCCCTTTTCCCGCCTGACGCTTTTGCGCCTAGACCGTAACTTACACCACCCCGAACGCCAGCATCGCGTCGGCCACCTTCTTGAAGCCGGCGATGTTCGCGCCCTTCACATAATCGATATAGCCGCCGCCCTGGTCGCCATAGGTCAGGCAGCTCTTGTGGATGCCCGCCATGATGTCCTTGAGCATCTGCTGCAGCTCTTCTTCCTTCCAGCTGCGGCGCTCGCTGTTCTGGCTCATCTCGAGGCCCGAGACGGCAACGCCGCCGGCGTTCGCCGCCTTGCCCGGCGCGAACATCGTCTTGGCATGTTTGAAGGCGTGCACCCCGTCGAGGTTCGTCGGCATGTTCGCCCCTTCGCTGACCGCGATGACGCCGTTGGCGATCAGGGTTTTGGCATCGTCGCCGAGCAGCTCGTTCTGCGTCGCGCAGGGCAGCGCGACATCGCATGGCACGCCCCACGGCGTCTTGCCCGCGGTGAAGCTCGCGCCCTTGAACTCGTCGACATATTCCTCGATCCGGCCGCGGCGGTGCGTCTTGTGCGCCTTCACCCAGTCGATCTTTTCCTGCGTGATGCCGTCGGGATCGTGGATGAAGCCGCCCGAATCCGAAAGCGTCAACACCTTGCCGCCGAGCTGGACGATCTTTTCCGCCGCGTGGGTCGCGACATTGCCCGAGCCCGAGATGACCGCGGTCTTGCCGACGAGATCCTGCCCCTTCACCGCCAGCATGTTCGCGAGGAAATAGACCGCCCCATAGCCCGTCGCCTCGGTACGGATCAGCGAGCCGCCCCATTCGAGGCCCTTGCCGGTCAGAACGCCGGTGAATTCGTTGGTGATGCGTTTGTATTGGCCGAACATGAAGCCGATTTCGCGCCCACCCACGCCGATGTCGCCCGCAGGCACGTCGACGTCGGCGCCAATGTGGCGATAGAGTTCGGTCATGAAGCTCTGGCAGAAGCGCATGATCTCGCGCACGCTCTTGCCCTTCGGGTTGAAGTTCGAGCCGCCCTTGCCGCCGCCCATGGGGAGGCCGGTGAGCGCATTCTTGAACGTCTGTTCGAAGGCGAGGAATTTGAGGACGCTTTCGGTCACGCTGGGGTGAAAGCGGATGCCGCCCTTGTACGGGCCGATGGCGTTGTTGTTCTGGACGCGCCAGCCGCGCTGCACGCGAATATTGCCGTTATCATCCTCCCAGCAGACGCGGAAGGATACGACCCGATCGGGCTCGGCGATGCGGCGCAGGATCTGCTGCTCGTGATATTGTTCCTTGTCGGCGATGAACTCGAAAATGTCCTCCGACACCTCCTGCACCGCCTGGACGAACTCCGGCTGGCCGGGGTTACGTTTCTTTACGCCTTCCATGAACGTCGAAAAATCGACGTGATCCGATACTGCCACTGCACCCCTCCCCTATTGCCTGGGAAAATCGGTGCGACCCCACTGACGATTTTGTCGTTGACCGACCTCGCCCCACAAAGGCTACACCATCGCGACGCAAAGGCAAGACGGCAGGGCAATTTCTTGGCCCCGTACAAGAGGGACAAAGATGAGCGAGAGCAACAAGATGGCCGGGGGGATGACGGCGACTAACCGCGCAATCCTGATCGCGGCCTTCGTCCTGCTGGCGAGCGCGATCGGCTATGCAATCTGGCGGGATTCCGGGAGTTCCGGCGCCGGGCCGGCCGCCGAAAGCGCGGCAGCGCCCGCCGACCAGCTCGCCACGCTGGAGGCGCGGGTGAAAGCCGAACCGAACAGCGCCGAGGCGTGGACGGCGCTCGGCCAGGCGCGATTCGATCTCGGGGATTTTGCCGCCGCGACCGCTGCTTATGAGAAAGCCGTGGCGGTTTCGCCCGAGTCGGCGGGGCTGTGGTCGGCGCTCGGCGAAGCGCGCGTGATGGCGAGCGACCGCGACCCGATGCCCCCGAAGGCGCTCGAAGCCTTTACCAAGGCGATCGCGCTCGACGCGAAAGATCCCCGCGCGCGCTATTTCATGGCGGTGAAAAAGGATATCGGCGGCGATCACAAGGGCGCGATCGAGGACTGGTTCGCGCTGCTCGCCGACACCCCGCAGGGCGCGCCGTGGGAGGCCGATCTGCGCCGCACGATCGAGCAGGTCGGCGCCATCCACAAGATCGACGTCGCGGCGCGCCTTGCGAGGACGCAAGCACGTCCGTTGACGCCCGACGAAATGCCCGTCGCCGCGCGCGCGATCCCGGGACCCAGCCGCGCCGACATGGAAGCCGCGTCGCAACTGCCCAAGGGGCAGCAGGATGCGATGATCCAAGGCATGGTCGACGGGCTGGAGGCCAAGCTGAAGGCGAACCCGTCGGACGTCGACCGCTGGATCATGCTGATGCGCAGCCGGATGACGCTCGGCGAGACCGCGAAAGCCGCACAGGCGCTGAAGGATGGCGTCGCCGCCAACCCGGCGGCGGCGGGGCGGCTGAAGGCGCAGGCGCAGATGCTGGGCGTACCGGGGGCTTAGGACAGCACCGCTTTAATTTATCACGCGAAGCCGCGAAGTCGCGAAGATAGACCTAATCCCGTTTGCCCTGAGCTCGTCGAAGGGCCGTTCTTTCGTTGGCGGCATAAAATAAAAGAGCGGAGCTTCGACAAGCTCAACACGAACGGATTCAAGTTTTCCTTCGCGTCTTCGCGTCTTCGCGTCTTCGCGCGAACCCCTTATCCCGCCATCAGCGCCGCATTGCCGCCCGCTGCCGTAATATCCGTCGAGATCGACTTTTCCTCGGCGAAGCGGTGGAGATAGTGCGGGCCGCCGGCTTTCGGGCCGGTGCCCGACAGGCCGCGGCCGCCGAAGGGCTGCGAGCCGACGATTGCGCCGATCTGGTTGCGGTTGACGTAAACGTTGCCGACCTGCGCGCGCGCCGCGATATGCGCCGCGACCCCGTCGATGCGCGTGTGGACGCCGAGTGTCAGGCCGTAGCCCGAGGCGTTGATCGCATCGATCAGCTGGTCGAGCTCGCCACCCTTCCACGTCGCGACATGCAGCACGGGGCCGAAAATCTCGCGCTTCAAATCGGTGACATGGTCGAGGCGGATGAGCACGGGCGGCACGAAATGGCCGCCCGCCGGCAGGTTCGTCCGGCCCGCTTCGGCGATCACGCGGCCTGCGGCGCGCGCTTCGGCGACATAGGCGGCGATATTCGCCTGTGCTTCGGCATCGATAATCGGGCCGACGTCGGTCGATAGCAGCGCGGGGTCGCCGACGTTGAGTTCAGCCATCGCGCCCGCGACCATTTCGATCATCGTGTCGGCGACATCTTCCTGCACGCAGAGCAGGCGCAGCGCCGAGCAGCGTTGGCCCGCGGACTGGAAGGCCGAGGCGACGGCGTCGCGCGCGACCTGTTCGGGGAGTGCGGTCGAATCGACGATCATCGCGTTGGCGCCGCCGGTTTCGGCGATCAATGTCGCGATCGGGCCGTCGCGCCCGGCGAGGCTGCGGTTGATCATCCGCGCGACCTCGGTCGAGCCGGTGAAGGCGACGCCGATGATGTCGTCATGGCCGGTGAGCGCCGCGCCAACGGTTTCGCCGCGGCCGGGGAGATAGTGCAGCACGTCGCCGGGGACGCCCGCTTCGAGCAACAGCTCGACCGCGGCATGGGCGATCAGCGGGGTCTGCTCGGCGGGCTTGGCGAGGACGCTGTTGCCCGCCGCAAGCGCCGCCGAGACCTGGCCCAGGAAGATCGCGAGCGGGAAGTTCCACGGGCTGATCGCGACGAAGACGCCCTTGCCCTCGAGGATCAGCTCGTTGCGCTCGCCGGTCGGCCCGGGAAGCGCGACGGGATAGGTGAAATCCGCGCGCGCCTGCGCGGCGTAATAGCGCAGGAAATCGACCGCCTCGCGCACTTCGGCGACCGCGTCGACGAGCGTCTTGCCGGCTTCGTCGATCGCAAGGCCGAGAAAGAGCGCGTCGCGTTCCTCGAGCAGGTCGGCGGCGCGTTCGAGGCGTTCGGCGCGGAAACTCCCGCCGGCGAGGCTCCAGTCGCCGTGCGCCTGCCGCGCCGCAGCGACCGCGGCGTCGACCGTCGCGCGATCAGCCTCGATCACCTGTCCGACGACTGCTCCCGTCGCGGGGTTGCGCACCGGCTCGGCTGTGCCGCCCTGCGCCACCCCGCCGACGATCGGCGCCGCGACATAGCCCGCGCGGCGCGCCTTGGCGATCGAGGCGGTGAGCGCCTCGGGCACGCCGGGTTCGCCGAGGTCGTAGCCGCGCGAGTTGCGGCGCAGCGGATCGAAGAGGGTGAGGCCGGTCGGAATCGTCGATGGCTTGCTCGCGATGCTGCGCGGGTCGACCGCGAGCTGTTCGGGGGTGACGTCGGGGTCCGAGAATTGGTGCACGAAGCTGGAGTTCGCGCCATTTTCGAGCAGTCGGCGGACCAGATAGGCGAGCAGGTCGCGGTGCGTGCCGACCGGGGCATAGACGCGCACCGGCCGCGGCGGCGGATACAGCGCCATGATCGCGTCGTGCGCGCCCTCGCCCATGCCGTGCAGCCGCTGCAGCTCGTAATCGGCGCCGGCGAACAGCTCGGTGACGAAGGCGAGCGTCATCGCATTGTGGCTGGCAAAGGCCGGGAAGATGCAGTCCTGCGCGTCGCGGAGGATCTGCGCGCACTGCATGTAATTGAGATCGGTGTGGTTCTTCGCGGTGAAGACCGGAAAGTCGCCGAGGCCCATCGTCTGTGCGCGCTTGATCTCGGTGTCCCAATAGGCGCCCTTGACGAGGCGCATCGACAGCTTGACGCCGCGCGCCCGCGCCCTTGCGGCGACCCAGCGGATCGCCTCCGGCGCGCGCTTCTGATACGCCTGGATCACGATGCCGAGCCCGGTCCAGCCGTCGGCGATCCCGGCGTCGATCAGCGCCGCGAACACGTCCATATGCGGTTCAAGCCGGTCGCTCTCCTCGGCATCGATCATCAGCGGGATGTTCACGTCGCGCGCCGCGCGGGCGAGCGTGATGACGCTGGGGATCAACTCTTCCCGAACGCGGTCGGCCTGCAGATATTCGTAGCGCGGGTGGAGCGCCGAGAGCTTGATCGAGATGCCGTGGTTCGCATGCGGATCGCCCGCCTTCGCCTTCTTGCCGATCCGCGCGATGGCATTGGCATAGCTGTCGTAATAGCGCCGCGCATCGCGGGCGGTCCGCGCGGCCTCGCCGAGCATGTCGAAGCTCGCGAGTTCGCTCTTTTGCTTGTCGGCGCGCTTGACCGCAGCGTCGATCGTCTCGCCCATCACGAACTGCTGGCCGAGCAGCTTCATCGCCGCAAGCGCCGCCTGGCGGATCACCGGCTCGCCCGAGCGGCGGATCATCGATTTCAGCAGCGACAGCGGGTTCGCCTTGCTGCCCATCGCATCGAGCATCAGCGTCGCCGAACCGAGCGACAGCCCGCGCGCCGACAGCGCGACGATCAGCGGGCTGTCCTCATCCTCGCCGTCCTTCCAGTGGCGTCCGGCGATCTTGTCGCGGATCAGCGCATTCGCGGTCGCGCTGTCGGGAACCCGGAGCAGCGCCTCGGCAAGACACATCAGCACGACGCCTTCCTCGGTCGAGAGGCGGTAGCGGTTCATCAGCTGCGCGACGAGCGTCTCGCGATCGCCCTCGGCCTTCGCCTTGCGGATCAGCGCGAGCCCGCGCGCCGTCGTCGCCGCGACGGTCGCGGGCGAACGGGCGAGCTCGGCGCGCAGATCGGCGACGATATCGGTTTCGGAACGGCGGGCGAGGGTGCGAAGCGCGGCGCGGTCGTTGGGCTGGGTCATGGTAGCTCCCATAGCATATCGGCGTCAGCCGATCCGACCTGATTTGACGCCGAAGACATATGTTTTGACTGAATTCTGGAAAAATATTAGGCCGAGTATATGAAAAACAGCACTAGCACAGTCGATCTGGATGACTTCGATCGCAAGATCCTCGCGATCCTCGGCCGCGACGGGCGGATCACCTATACCGACCTCGCGCAACAGGTCGGGCTGTCAAAGACGCCGTGCCAGCAGCGCGTGAAACGGCTGGTCGAGAAGGGGCTGATCACCGGCTTTCGCGCGATCGTCGATCCAGCCAAGGTCGGCCTCGACCATGTCGCCTTTACCGAGGTCAAATTGTCCGACACGCGGGAGGACGCGCTGCGGCAGTTCAACGCCGCGGTGCGGCAGATTCCCGAGGTCGAGGAATGCCATATGATCGCAAGCAGCTTCGACTATCTGCTGAAGGTGCGTACCCCGGACATCCGCCGCTACCGCATCGTGCTGGGCGAGAAGATTTCGAGCCTGCCGCATGTCGCGAGCACATCGACCTTCGTGGCGATGGAGACGATTTTGGAGTCGGCGCGCTAGAATATTTCACGCGGAGGCGCGAAGGCGCGAAGCCACAAAAAGGACTGTCCCTCATCCGCTTATGCTGAGCTTGTCCAAGCACCGCTCTTATTTTTGACGCAGAAAGAAAGAAGAGCCCCCTTCGACTACCTTGCAGGCGCTCAGGACAGGCTTCGACAAGCTCAGGGCAACGGAGATGGGAAACTCTTCGCGCCTTTGCGCCTTTGCGTGAAACAAACCGGCGTGACTTTGCGCCAATGCGCTACCTGAACTGCTCGCGCAAGAAATCGACCGACCGACCGGCATCCTCTAGCCGCGCGGCGCCGAGCAGGCGGTTCCAATAGGTCTCCGACCCGTCAGCCATCCGCCATTCGTGAAGACGGCGCGTGTAGAGCTGGAGGTCATATTCCTCGCTGATCCCGATCGCGCCGTGGACCGCGTGCGCGGTTGCGGCGAGGCGCGCGGCGGCGGCGCTGGTGACCGACTTGGCGGTTGCGACGGCGACAAGGCTGGGCGGCAGGCCGCCCGCGCAGCCGAGCTGCGCCGCGATGCGGCATGCGACCATATCCTCGGCCATCACCGCCATCTGCTGCTGGAGCGCCTGCTGCTTGCCGACCGGCTTGCCGAACTGGACGCGTTCATTGGCGTAGGCGGTGGTCATCGTGGTGAGGCGATCGGCTGCGCCCGCGATGAGCGCGGCGCGGAGGATCGCGGCGATAGCGCGCAGGCCACCTGCAGGCGCCCCGGCTACGGGTTCGCCGAGGGCGGGGTTCAGGCGCAGCGCGGTGCTGCCGAACACCCCGGTCGGCGCGCCATCGGCGACAACCAGATAGAGCCGGCCGTCCTTTTCGATCAGCACATGGTCCGCGACGCGACCGAAGGGCACGACGACCTCTCCGCCGGCGCTCGCCGTTGCCAGCGCGATCGGGCCATCGGGCGCGTCGGCCAGCAACGCGCGCGCGATCATCGTTTCGCCGACGGGGAGCGGCGCAGCGTGGCGGCCGAGCGCCTGCCACAGCGCGCCGACTTCGGCGAGCGGCAGGCCTGCGCCGCCGCGCTCCTCGGACACGAGCGCGTCGAGGAAGCCCGATTCGGCGACGCCGTTCCACAACGTGTCGCCGGGTTCGCCCGCCTCGATCGCGCGCACCGTCACGGGCGGCGACAGCGCCTCGAGCATCCGTTCGAAAGGGTCCAGAAATTCGCTCATCACCGTAACCCCATGCCACGTGCGATGATGCCGCGCAGGATTTCGCGCGTTCCGCCGCGCAGCGAGAAGCTCGGCGCCACATGAGTGACGTAGAGCAGGGTGCGATAAAGCTCGGCATCGACCGGTTCGTCGGGATAGGCCGCAAGGTCGTCGCCGATCGTGAGCGGTAGCTGCTGCTCGAAGGCGGTGCCGAGGTCCTTGACCAGCGACGCCTCGGTCACCGGGCTCTCGCCCGCCGCGAGCCGCGCGGTGCAGGCGATCGACATCGCGCGCAGCACGCCGAGGCGCGCGGTGAAGTCGCCGACCAGCGCGAGCGTCGCCGGATCGTCGCGGCCGGCCGCCTGCAGATGCCGGATCCAGGCGTCGAGCAGCACGACGCTCGAATAGATGCGCTCGGGCCCGCTGCGCTCGAAGGCGAGTTCGGCGGTGACCTGTTTCCAGCCCTCGCCCTCCGCGCCGATCAAGGCATCGGGGGGAAGATCGACATTGTCGAAGAAGACTTCGGCGAAATGCGCATCGCCCGACAGGTCGCGGATCGGCCGGATGGTGACGCCCGGAGCCTTGAGGTCGATGATCAACTGCGACAGGCCGGCGTGACGGTCCTCGGCGCTGCCCGAGGTGCGAAGCAGCGCGATCATATAGTCGCAGTGGGGGGCGCCGCTGGTCCAGATCTTCTGCCCGTTGACGCGCCAGCCGGTTGCCGTCCGCTCCGCACGGGTGCGGACGCTGGCGAGGTCGGAACCCGATCCCGGCTCGCTCATCCCGATGCAGAAGAAGATTTCGCCCTTTGCGATGCGCGGCAGATAGGCTTCGCGCTGCGCGTCGTTGCCGAAATTGAGGATCAGCGGCGCGCTCTGCCGGTCGGCGATCCAGTGCGCCGCGACCGGCGCGCCGACCGCCAGCAATTCCTCGACGACGACGAAGCGCGCGAACGGCCCGCGCTCGTGCCCGCCATAGCGTTTGGGGAGGGTCAGGCCGAGGAACCCGGCTTCGCCCAGGCGCCAGCTAAACGCCGGGTCATAGCCCTGCCACGAGCGGGCGCGGCGATCGGCGGCCGCCGCGGCGGCGGCTTCGTCCGCAATGGCGCGGATCGCGGGCCGGATCGCCTCGTCGGCGTCCGGCAGGCTGGCGAGGCTGAGCGTATCGAACACCGGCATCCTTCCCCATCATCTTGTACCAAAGCCGCTATTGCGCCTTGGCGGGCGCGACAAGCTGCTTTTTGTGAGAGCCGCGGCGGGAAGGATTGACCGGGGCCGCGCGAGACGGCAAAGGCGGCGAAGCCGTGCGGGTGTAGCTCAATGGTAGAGCAGAAGCTTCCCAAGCTTACGACGAGGGTTCGATTCCCTTCACCCGCTCCAGCTTTCGCACCGCGGAATTACGGTGCTGCCTGTCCGGGCCGAACCTACCCCTCGACCGCCGCCTCGACCTTCACCGACTGGTCGATCAACCGGATCTCGCGATAGGCGGTGAGGAAGGCGATGTCGGCGGCGTCGCGGCCGACGCAGATGCGCGCCGCCTCGGTCGGCTTGCTCATCCCCGTCGCGTCCACCATGTGCCAGTCGCCGTCCAGATAAACTTCGGCGATGGCATGAAAATCCTGCGGCTTCACGCCGAGCGCATAGACGCTCGCCATGCGCGCGGGGATATGCGCGGCGCGCGCCAGCGCGATCATCACATGCGCATAGTCGCGGCAGACGCCGCGCCGCTCGACGAAGCTTTCGAGCGCGCCGGTGTCGACGGTGCTGGCGCCCGCGACATAGGTGAAGCGGCTCTCGATCCAGTCGCGCATCCGCGCGATTTTCTCGCCGCCTTCGAGCTCGCCGAAGCGGCGCTCGACGAAGGCGTGGAACTTGTTCGACGGGCAATAGCGCGATTCGTTGAGATAGGGGACCGCCGCGGCGGGCAAGCGGTGGAGCGGCACGCCGGCCAGCGTGGCGATGTCGACCGCCGGCCGATCGATCGCGACGCGCGCGCGATAGTCGACGCGCAGCGTCCCCGACCCTTGCAGCCAGATCGGTTCGCACGTCCCGTCGGCGGCCGGAACGCGCGCCACATATCCGGGATCGCCAAGATCGAGCGACGTCTGTTCGACATGCTGCCCATGCGCGTTCGCCGCCTCGATTTGCAACATCAGGTCGACGGGTTCGGGCAGCCGATAATTTAGGGCAGCGGAAATTTCGAGTTTCATCTATCGCCAACGCACAGAAGGGGGATCGGTGCCGCTAATGACAGTCGGGGGAAATAACAAGTGACGCCCGCGCGCACGATACCGTTCATCGTCGTCACCATCTTCATCGACGCGATCGGTTTCGGCATCATCATGCCGGTGCTGCCGCAACTCGTCATGGAGGTGGGCCGGATCGACCTGCCGCAGGCAATCGAGATCGGCGCCTGGATCGGGCTGGTCATGGCGGTCGCGACCTTCCTCGCCTCGCCGGTGCTCGGCAATCTGTCGGACCGTTTTGGGCGGCGCCGCGTATTGCTTCTCTCGCTGGGCGGGCTGACCGCCGACTATGTCCTGCTGACGGTTGTGAACACCTTGCCCTGGCTGTTCGTCGCCCGCGCGATCTCGGGGATTTTCGGCGGGAGCTATGCGGCGGCGCAGGCCGCCATCGCGGACGTGACAAAGCCCGAGGATCGCGCGCGCAATTTCGGTTTCGTCGGCGCGGCGTTCGGGGTCGGCTTCGTCGTCGGCCCGGCGATCGGCGGCTTCCTGGGCGAGGTCAGTCCTCGCGCGCCCTTTGTCGCGGCCGCGATTCTTGCTGCGGCGAACATGCTCTATGGCCTGATCGTCTTTCCCGAGACGCTGCCCGCCGCGCGCCGCCGCCCGTTCGACTGGCGCCGCGCGAACCCGCTTGGTGCGCTGAAGACAATGCGCAGCCTGCCCGGTATGGGCGGCGTCGCGGGGGTGCTGGTGCTGTGGCAGATCGCGAGCCTCGTCTATCCGATGACGTGGAGCTTTTATTGCATCGCGCAGCTTGGCTGGACCCCGGGGATGATCGGGGCAAGCCTCGCCGCGGTCGGCGTGGCGATCGCCGTCGGGCAGGCATTCGTCGTCGGCCCCGCGGTCGCGCGCTTTGGCGAGCGCGATGCGGCGACGCTCGGCATCCTGATCGCGGTTATGGTCTATGTCGGTTATGCCTTCACGACCTCAACGCTCGGCGCCTTCCTCCTGCTGATCCCGGTTGCGTTGCAGGCGCCGGTGCAGCCGTCGCTGATGGCGATGATGTCGCGCCGCGCGACGCCCGAGACGCAGGGCGAGGTGCAGGGGATTTCGGCGATGGCGATGGGGCTTGGCCAGCTGGCGGCGCCGGTCCTGCTCACCGGAACGATGGCTCATTTTACCGCGAAGACTGCGCCGGTGCATTTTCCCGGCGCGGCGTTCATCGTCGCCGCGATCTTTGGCCTACTCGCGGTCGCAATGCTGCGGCGGTTGCCGCCCGCCGAGCAGTCGGCCGGTCAGATCCCGCCGTCGGTCACCGCATAGCCCGCGGCCTCAAGGCCCGCCGTCAGCATCCGGGCGCACGCCGCGACCGCTTCGCCATCGGTCGAGCGGACGACGAAGTTCGCGCCGACTTTGCCGTCGCGGAAGAAAGGATAGCTGCCGATCGCGACGCCGGGATGATCCTTCTCGCCCTGGCGGAGCAGGTCGGCGACCTCGCTTTCGGGCGCCCAGGCGCCGATCGTCTGCGCGACGAGCGGCGCGCCACCCTCAAGCTGGCCGGTCAGCGCGTCGAGCATGCCTGCGGTGATGTGCGGCACACCGGCCATGATGAAGAGATTGCCGAGGCGGATGCCCGGCGCGCCCGACATGCGGTTCGGGATCAGGTCGGCGCCGTCGGGCACGCGCGCCATGCGCAGCCGCGCCTCGGTCAACTCGATGCCGCGCCCGCTGTAATAGCGTTCGAGAATCGCGCGCGCCTCCGGGTGAATGACGACCCCGACGCCCAGCGCCTTCGCGACCGCATCGACGGTGATGTCGTCGTGCGTCGGGCCGATGCCGCCGGTGGTGAAAACATAATCGTAGCGCGCGCGGATCGCGTTCAGTGCATCGACGATCTCCTCCTCGACGTCAGGGACGATGCGCACTTCGCGGAGGCGTATCCCCTGCACGTCGAGCCAGGTCGCGATCTGCGACACGTTTTTGTCCTGTGTTCGGCCGGAGAGAATCTCGTCGCCGATCACCAGCACGGCGGCGGTCCAGATGCGTTCGTCGCTCATCGCTTTGCCTTAGCCCGCTGGCATGACAAAACAAGCCCGGTGGCGCATGCACCATGTTCCTGATATGTTCGCATTCGACTCGAAATCGAAGGGAGAGACGCGATGGCCGACGAGCTGATTTTCTATACCAACCCCATGTCGCGCGGGCAGATCGTCCGCTGGATGCTTGAAGAGGTTGGCGCGCCCTATGAGACGAATATCCTTGGCTATGGCACGTCGATGAAGGACGACGCCTATCTGGCGATCAACCCGATGGGGAAGGTTCCGGCGATCGTCCATGATGGCAAGGTCGTGACCGAATGCGCGGCGATCTGCGCCTATCTGGCCGACGCCTTTCCGTCGGCGGGGCTGGCGCCCGCGGCGGCCGACCGCGCCGATTACTACCGCTGGATGTTCTTCGCCGCAGGACCGGTCGAGCAGGCGATCACCGCGAAGCATTTCGGGATCGAACCCGACGCCGACCAGCAGCGCTCGGCGGGTTTCGGGACACTCGAGCACGCGCTCGACGCGCTCGAAAGCGCGGTGGCGGGCAAGGCCTTTGTCGCGGGCGACCGCTTCAGCGCCGCCGACGTCTATGTCGGCAGCCAGGTCGATTGGGGACTGCAATTCGGGACCATCCCATCGCGACCGGCGTTCGAGGCCTATGCGGCTGGGCTGCGCGAGCGCGCGGGGTACAAGGCGGCGAAGGCGATCGACAATGCGCTGATCGCCGAAATGCAGGCGGCGAGTCCGGCCTAAGGCAGCGCCTTCAGCAGATCGATCGCGAGCGGAGCGAGGCGCTTGATCTGCGGGTCCTGCGTCTCGGCCGCGCTGATATAGATTGCGCTCGCGAAGGCGGTCGTGTTGTGGATGGCCGCCAAGCCTGCGTCGCCAGCATAAGCATCCTTCCAGCGCGCGCCCGTATCCGGATGGAGCGTCTTGAACCACGCCGCCCACGCGGCATCGTCGATGTCAGGGCGCTTGGCGAGGAAGAGCACGGGCCGCGCAAGGCGCGCCGATTCGCCGTGGTGGTAATAGGGTGACGCCGCCGGCGCGACCTGCGACGCGATGGCGCCGAGCAACAGGTCGGCGTCTGCCTGCGTCAAGCGCGGGTTGAGTGCGAGCTGGAGCGCGAGGTCCGATCCATGCGCAACACCGTGCCGCCAGCCTTCGCCCGGCACGACGCCGCGATAGTCGGTCACGCCGCGCAGATAGGCCGCGCCGGTCCGGGCAAGCGTGTGCAGTTCGGCGTCGGTCATCCAGGCCCCGATCCGGTCGGCGCGCGCGACCTCTGACAGCACCAGCGCGGCGAACGGTCGGCGAAAGCCCGCGGCATCCTCCGGCGCCGCGACCATTCCGGTCAGCTGCGCCAATGCGTGGCGCATTTGGGCAGCAGACAGGTGGCGGCCGCGCAGCCCTTCGGACCAGAGCGTGAAGGCAAAGCCGTCGCGCACCGCTGGATCAGGATCGCCGAGACACGCCGCCAACGCCTCCAGATCGCCAAGGCGCGCCTTCGCGAAAAATGGGATGGCATAGGCCTTCAGATCGCCGTCGGCGGGCCGCGCCACCACGCAGATCGGCGCGGCCTCGGCGGCGGCGGGCGACGCGGTCAGCATGATCACCGCGACAATTATCCCGGCATCACGCATGCGTGGCCCCTCCCCATAAAAAGAGCCCGGCGAATTGCTCCGCCGGGCTCCTGTTTGTCGTTCCTTGTCCGTCCGCTTATTCGCGGTTGCCCAGCAGGTTGAGCAGGAAGGTGAACATGTTGACGAAGTCGAGGTAGAGCGTCAGCGCGCCCATCACCACCGACTTGCCGACAAAGTCGGTCCCGCGGACATAGAAGTACATGCTCTTGATCTTCTGCGTGTCATAGGCGGTGAGGCCTGCGAACAGCAGCACGCCGATGACGCTGATCGCGAGGCTGAGCGCGCTCGACTGCAGGAACAGGTTGATCAGCATCGCGACGAGGATGCCGACGACACCCATGATCAGGAAGGTGCCGAATCCCGACAAATCCTTCTTGGTCGTGTAGCCGTAGAGGCTAAGCCCGATGAACGCCGCCGCGGTGGCGAAGAAAGTCGTCGCGATCGAGGTGCCCGTGAAGGCGATGAAGATCGTCGACATCGACAGACCCATCACCGCGGCATAGACCCAGAACAGCGCCTGCGCGGCGCCGGTCGACAGCTTGTTGATCCCGAAGCTCAGCACCAGCACGAAAGCCAGCGGCGCGAGCGCCACCACCCACATCAGCGGGCTGCCGACCATCGAGGCGGTGAAGCCCGAGTTATACGCCAGCATCGCGACGATGCCGGTCAGCAGCACGCCCGAGCCCATATAGTTGTAAACAGACAGCATGTACGACCGCAGGCCGGCATCGACGGCCTGATCCATCGCGCTCGCGCTGCCTGGGAAGCCGGACGCCGCCATATTGGGGTCGTTCCAATTAGCCATTTTCATCTCCATCACCGGCCAGACGATACCGGCCGTAGCGATAATATCGGGATATTCGCGCTTTGTTTCAAGCGAAACCGGAAAAGGCCGATTGATATGCCGTGGCGCGGGTCCGTGAAATGCCTATGCTGCCCTCGCCATGTCCACGCACCGCCTGTTCGTCGCCCTGCGCCCGCCGTTCGCCATTCGCGAGCGGCTGATCGCGGCGATGCACGGCATATCGGGCGCGCGCTGGCAGGATGACGAACAGCTTCACCTGACATTGCGCTTCATCGGCGAGGTCGATCACCACCGCGCCGAGGACATCGCCGCCGCGCTCGGCAGCCTTCATGCGCCGGCGATTGCGGCGCGAGTCGCCGGGGTCAGCCTGTTCGAGCACAAAGGTCAGCCGCATATGGTGTGGGCGGGGGTCGAGCCGGTCGAGCCGCTCGCAGCGCTGCACCGCAAGGTCGACCAGCTGCTTCGCCGCGTCGGCTTGGCGCCCGAAACACGGGCGTTCGTGCCGCATATCACGATGGCGCGGCTCAACCGCGGTTCGGGGCCGGTCGCGGCGTTCCTCGCGCTGAACAGCGATCTCGCCAGCCCGCCTTTCACCTTCGGCCATGTCACCCTCTATGAAAGCGAGATGGGGCATGGCGGTTCGCGCTATCATCCCGTCGCGCGCTATCCCCTCGCCGAAGCCACGAGCGCCGCGGCAACCGCGCCGACATCGTCCCACGTCGCGCCGAAGCCTTCATCGGCGCCGTAATAGGGGTCGGTGACGCTTTCGCCTTCGCGGCCGGGCACGAGATCGAGCATCAGCTTCAGGTCCGCGGTCGCGTCGGGCGGGCGGATCGCCAGCGCGTCGCGCAGGTTGGTCTCGTCGGCAGCGAGGATCAGGTCGAAGTCGGTGAAGTCGCTGCGCCGCAGCTGGCGCGCGCGGAGGTCCGATATGTCGGCGCCGCGACGCCGCGCCTCCGCTTGGGCGCGGGGGTCGGGTGCGTGGCCGACGTGCCAGTCGCCGGTGCCCGCCGAATCGAGCCGCGCGTCGATGCCGGCTTCGGCGAAGGCCGCGCGCGCCGCACCCTCCGCCAGCGGCGAGCGGCAGATGTTGCCGAGGCAGAGGAAGAGGATCGCAATTTGGCTATCTTCGCGCATATCGCCTCCCTCATGCCCAAAGGTGAACCGACTTTCAACTTGCGCCGCCCGGCGGCTCTGCTAGCGATGGCGTATAACGATAACGGGTCAGGGAGAGGGTTGCCAGATGGCCGATAGCGCGCGCGAGACGTCCATAGTCGCCGAGCCGAAGGCGACGGGGTATAGCTGGTACGTGCTGTTCGTGCTGGTCGTCGTCTATATCCTCAATTTCATCGACCGGCAGATCCTGAGCATCCTGGCAGTCGATATCAAGGCCGACCTCGGCCTGACCGACAGCGACCTCGGCTTCCTGGGCGGCGCGGCCTTTGCGGTCTTCTATGCGCTGTTCGGCATCCCGCTCGGCCGGCTCGCCGACAATTGGAACCGCAAGAAGCTGCTGGCGATCGGATTGACCCTGTGGTCCGCCATGACCGCGCTGTCGGGCTTCGCGCAAACGCAGCTGACGCTGACGCTCGCCCGCATGGGCGTCGGCGTCGGCGAAGCGACCGCCAGCCCGACCGCCTATTCGCTGATTTCGGACTATTTCCCCAAACGCCAGCGCGCCACCGCGCTCGCCATCTATTCGTCGGGGCTCTATATCGGGGGCGGGGTGTCGCTGCTGATCGGCGCGAAGATCGGGCAGGTGTGGAACCAGACCTGGCCCGATGGCGGCCCGCTCGGCCTCGTCGGCTGGCAGGGCGCATTCCTCGCGGTGGGCATACCTGGCCTGCTGATCGCGCTGTGGGTCTCGACGCTGCGCGAACCCGCGCGCGGTGCGATGGACGGCGTTCCCAGCCCCGTTTCCCCCACCCCTTTCCGCAGCTTCGTGGGCGACCTGTCGAGTATCGTCCCGCCCTTCACCCTGCTCGGCGCGTGGGAGCGCGGGCCGGTGGCGCTCGCGATCAACCTGGCGGTCGCGGCGCTCGCCGCCGCCGCCGCGTGGCTGATGATCGGCCTGACCGGCAACCTGCCGCAATGGTCGGCGATCGCCTTTGGCTATTATGCGGTCTTTTCCTGGGCCTGCACGCTGAAGGCGCGCGATCCCGCGACCTTTCGCCTGATCTGGGGCACGCCCGCCTTCATTTGCACGACCTTGGGATATAGTTTGGTGTCGCTGGTCGCCTGGGCGCTGGGCTTCTGGTCGGCGCCCTATGCCGAGACCGTGCTGCACCTGCCCAAGCAGCAGCTGGCGTTCGTGCTAGGCGCCAATGGCGCGCTGGCCGGTTTCTTGGGCGTGATCATCGGCGGCCGGGTGGCCGACGCCTTGCGGGCGCGCCATCCGGCGGGCCGCATCGGGGTGATCATGTTCGGCGTCGTCGCGCCGATCGTGCCGATCTGGATCGGCTATACCACCGACAATGGCACGCTTTTCTATGCGATGAACTTCCTCGCCGGGATGTTCGGCGCCGCGGCGCTGGGCGCGGCCGCGGCGACCACGCAGGACCTGGTGCTGCCGCGAATGCGCGGCACCGCGACGGCGGCCTTCTTCCTCGGGACGACGCTGGTCGGCCTCGCCTTCGGCCCCTATATGGTCGGGCAGATCTCGGACCTCGCCGGCACGGTCGTCGACGGCAAGCCGGTCGGCGACCTGCGCACGGGTATCTTGTCGCTGATCGCCGTCGCACCGATCGCGCTCGGCCTTCTCATCTACGCCTATCGCACGGTGCCGCGCGCCGAGGCGACCCTCGGCGAGCGCGCGCGGGTTTGAGGACCTAGCGACGCGGCCTTGGGGCGAAGTATGGCCCGAATATTGTCGTCATGCTGAACGTGTTTCAGCATCGATAGGCTGCGCCCGGATTTGACGGTCCGCCAGAGGAAACGGCGGTCCATGGATCCGGAAACATGCTCAGGATGACGATGTCATAGGAGGCTATCCTGCCGCGGGCAGCTCGATCACGCCGCACGCGACGCGCGCGCCGCTGTTGCCGCTGGGGTCGGTCTTGAGGTCGTCGGGACCGGCGTGGATGATGAAGGCGGCGCCGTCGGCGTCGATCAGCCCGCCCTCGCCCGAGAGGCGCGTGCCGACGAGCTGGAGCGTCGCGCGGCCGATCGCGTCGGGCTCGATGACCAGATTGGGCAGATCGCCATGATGCGCGCCCAGCGGATTCTCGCGGCCGTGCTGGGCGTTCGTCGGGTTCCAGTGCGGACCCGCGCTGGTGAAATCGGGCGCGTCGCAGCGGCCGACGGCGTGGACATGCATCCCGTACGTGCCCGGCGCGAAGCCGCGCGCAACGAGTTCGACGCGCAGCCCCGTCGTGGTCTTGTAGAAATCGGCACGGCCGCGGTCGGCGCCGCGCGCGTCATAGAGCTGCGCCGAGGCGTCGGCGGCGGGCAGTTTCTTCGCCGATCCGCCGCCGCCCATGCTGGCGCAGCCGCCGAGCGCGAGGGTGCCGAGGGCGACGAGGCCGAGAGCGATGCGCGTGTTCATGGTGTCTTCTCCATCCGGTTCAGGGTCATAACGCCATCGGCGCCGATTTCGATCCGGCGCGATGATGCCGTCGGTTCGCCGGGGTTCCAAGCCCGGCGTGCAAGAAAATTTGGACGGCGCCGCCGCGCGCCCTATCGTGACGCCCCGTCGCAGGACATCCGCATCGCTTTGGGAGGCCCGGCCATGACGCCAATCATCACCGCTTTCGAGGCCTCGCCCGACGAGGGACAGGGGCTGGCGCGCGACATGCCGGTGCGCTGGGCGTTCGAGGAAGTCGGCCAGGCCTATGACGTGCGGCTCGTCTCGTTCGCGGCGATGAAAGAAGCGGCGCACCGGGCGCGGCAGCCGTTCGGGCAGATCCCGACCTATGAGGAGGATGGGCTGGTGCTGTTCGAATCGGGGGCGATCGTGCTGCACATCGCGAACCGCCGGCCGGGTCTGCTGCCCGAAAATGCCGACGCCCGCGCCCGCGCGATCGCGTGGATGTTTTCGGCGCTGAGCAGCGTCGAGCCGGTGGTGGTCGAGCGCGAGATCGCCTTTTTCACCGAGCGCGACAAACCCTGGTACGCCGAGCGGGTGCCGATGATCGAAGCGCGTATCCGCGCGCGGCTCGGCGAATTGTCGCGCTATCTGGGCGACGCCGAGTGGCTCGACGGCGCTTTCGGCGCGGGCGACCTGATGATGGTGACGGTGCTGCGGCGGCTCAGCGACACCGACCTGCTCGAGGCGTTTTCGAACCTCGCGGCTTATGTGGCCCGCGGTGAAGCGCGACCGGCGTTCAGGCGGGCGTTCGAGGCGCAGCATCGGGTGTTTCTGGCGGCTTCGGGGAAGGCGTGAGGCCTGCTTTTGGGGTGGTTAGCTGCCGTTCCTTTATCCGTCATCCCGGCGAAGGCCGGGATCTCGCCGGTGCGTAAACCCGAGAGGGTGAGATCCCGGCCTTCGCCGGGATGACGATGATATAAATTCCTCCCTGTCGCGAAGCGATGGGGAGGGGGAGTGGTGGTGGAGCCGCGACGCTGCGCCAACGCCCCTCCGTCAGCGCTGCGCCAAAGGCGCAGTTTATCCTGGGCGCCTGCGAGGCAATCGAAGCGCGCTGCCACCTCCCATGGCTGCGCCACAGGGACGATCGATGTCCACAGGCCCTTCGGGACAAATTATCGCCATAAGAAAAGGGCCGCGGATTGCTCCGCGGCCCTGTCCTGTACGCGTTTTCCGATCAGCGATCAGAAGACGCGGGCATATTGTTCGTTGCCGACGAAGCCGAGCTTGCCGACGCCGCTACGCTTGACCACCGCCATCACATTGTCGACGACGAAATAGCGCGCATAGGGGTCCGGCTGGACCTGCAGTTCGGGTTCGACCGGCAGCGCCTTGGTCTGTTCCAGATATTGCGCGAGCTGCGCGAGGTCGACCGGCGTGCCATTCCAGGTGATCGTCCCCGCGGGGTCGATCATCACCTTGTTCTTTTCCGGATCGACGTTGTTCTTTGCGTCGGTCGGAACCGGCAGGTCGATCTTCACCGCGTGGGTCTGGACCGGGATGGTGATGATGAACATGATGAGGAGCACGAGCATGACGTCGATGAGCGGCGTCGTGTTCATGTCCATCATCGGTTCGTTCTCGTCCCGATCTCCAACGGCCATGGACATAGGATTATTCCTTCATTCCTGAGCGGACCGCCTTAGAGGCGGCCCAGCGTGCCCGAGCCAGGAGCGGGTTCCGAAATGAACCCGATCTTCTGGAAGCCGGCATATTGCATCGTGTAGATCACGCCGCCGATGCACTGGTACGGCGTGTTGATGTCGCCGCGGATGTGCACTTCGGGGAAGTTATCTTCGGTGATATTCTGGATACCGCCGATGTCTTCGATAAGCTGTTCCAGCTTTTTCTGACCGCGCTCGAGAAGCTGGCGCGAATCGACCGGGGTCTGGCCCCAATAGACTTCGCAACCCGTGCTTTCGGGGTTGGGTTCGCCGTCGCCATCGGTGTCCGACGAGCGGACCGACAGAAGCACGTTTTCGGGCTTCGTCGTCGTCGGCTCGAACACCACGCTCGGCAGCTTGAGGTTCACCGTCTCCAACACCACGGGGACCGTGATGAGAAAGATGATGAGCAACACAAGCATGATGTCCACGAGCGGGGTCGTGTTGATCTCGGACATCGGGGCATCTTCGCCCTTTGCGCCTGAACTCATCGCCATAGGATTAGCATCCTGTCACTAAATTAGCGTCATGGAACGGGACGGTGCGCCGATAAGCGAACGTCCCGTCCAGCGAACCCCCGCACCGTGCCGGCACGGGGGGCCGCAAGACCTTACTTCTTCGGCGCAGCAACCGGAGCGGCGGCCTTGGCCGGCGCCGCGGTCACGACCGGCTTCACCTGGCCACCCGACATGATCGAGCCGAGCACGTCGTTCGAGAAGGTCGACAGGCGGCGGGCGATCGCCTTGTTGCGGCTCTGCAGCCAGTTGAACGCGAGCACCGCGGGAACCGCCACGATCAGACCGATGGCGGTCATGATGAGCGCTTCACCGACCGGACCGGCGACGGTGTCGATCGAGGCCTGGCCCGACGCGCCGATCTTCACGAGGGCGCGAAGAATACCGATAACGGTCCCGAACAGGCCGACGAACGGCGCCGTCGAACCGACGGTCGCGAGGAAGGCGAGGCCGCCGTTGAGCTTCGAGTTGATGTGGTTCTGCGAACGCTCGAGCGTGCCGTGCATCCAGTCGTGCGCTTCGACGGGGTCGGTCAGCTTGTTATGCTCTTCGTTGGCGCGCAGGCCGTCTTCGACGACCTGGCGATAGGCGCTGTTCTTTTCGAGCTTGGCCGCACCGTCGGCGAGCGTCGGGGCGCGCCAGAAATTGGCGTCGACCGCCTTGCCTTGGTTGATGACCTTATTCTGTTCGAACAGCTTGGTGAACAGGATGTAGAGCGTGCCGATGAACATGATCAGCAGGACGAGGAACGTCACCTGCGACACGATGCCGCCTTCGCACAGCGCGGGGACGAGACCATAGGGGTTCGTGCCCTCTTCCTTGACGCACATCGAAGCGGGCATCAGGCTGAGACCACCTTCGCCGTGGGCGGCTGCCGGCGCCGCAGCGGCGGCATTTGCGATCAGATTAAACATGCTGGTTATTCCCTCTCAAAAATCGAAATAGAAAAACTGTGGAATTGCCGGGGATCGCCGCGCCTTAGCGCGGAATCTGCCAGCGAATGCGGTTGCTGTACGTACCACCCGTGGGGTTGCCGGCGCGATCCTTGCCCGGATTGAAGCGACCACGGCGCGTGATCAGCTTGCAGGTTTCGGCGTCGAGGTCGGCATGACCCGAAGACGAGGTGACGTCGCACGACGTGATGCGGCCGTCGGCGCCATAGGTGACGCGGAAGCCCGTCGTCCCTTCGCGCTCTTCGCGCATGGCGCGGGCCGGATAGTCGTCGTTCGTCGCCCAGCGGCCGGGATTGCCCTTCGGCGTGCCGGCGGCGCTCAGATCGGGTGCCGGCGGTGCTGCCGGAGCCGCTGGCGGAATGTAAACAGGCGGCGGCGGGGTCGGCGGCGCTTCGCGGACCGACTGGATCGCAGGCGCGGAAACCGGCGGCGGGAACGGCGACGGCGGCGTCACGACCGGCGGCGGCGGCGGCAGCTTGTTGTCCGGCGGCGGCGGCGGAGGCGGTTCCTCCGGCGGCGGCGGCTCTTCGACGTCCACCACGTCCAGTTTTTCGGCAAGCTTCTTGACGATACTGATATTCAGGCCGTTCACCAGGCCGTAGCCCAGAACTGCCGTGAAAAGACCAACCAAGACAACTGCCACTACCCTATTTTTAGGGTCGACATTATCACCATAAGCCATTCAGGGACGACGCTCCTTGCTAGATCATCCTGACACCAAATCCATGACCGACGGGTTCGGTTGCCAAATGCCCGGATGATTTCCGATGCGCTTTCACAGACCCGGCGGCGTCGCAACCGGCTTTATTATGGTCTTGCCGGACGCTTCGTCGCACGTCCTATCGCGGTGGCGGCACATTCGCAAACCCTTTATCAGCGGTTAATGTCCGCTTCCCCATGACGGGGTTTTGGCGCCTGTCCGGCGCATTTGTACAAGGAAGGTGGTTCGATCATGCGTGCGCTTATCCCGGCTACGGCCCTCGCCCTTGCTGGCCTAAGCATCGGTATTTCCAGCGTTTCCGCGATGCAGGCGCCGACACCGGTGGCGACGCCCTCGCCCTACAGCTACGCCGATATCGCCGATCTGGCGACGATCGCGCCGATGGCGATCCACGCCCGCATCTACAAGACGGCGGCGCTCAAGCCGGAGCAGGCGCCGGGGCTCAAGGCGGGGCAGGCGCGACTCTATGTCGAGGCCGACGTCGTCGGGCTGATTCGCGGCCAGGGGCCGCTGGCGGCGCGGATCAACTATCTCGTCGACCTGCCGCTAGATGCAAAGGGCAAGGCGCCGAAGCTCAAGAAAAAGACGCCGGTGCTGATCTTCGCGCGGCCCGTCGCCGGGACCGCGGCGGGCACGAACAGCACCGCGAGCGTGCGACTCGTCGCGCCCGATGCGCAGCTGCCGTGGGATCCCGCGACCGACGCGCGGCTGCGCGCGATCCTGACCGAACTGGTCAAGCCCGGCGCCCCGCCCGCGATCACCGGCATCGCCAACGGCTTCCATGTCCCCGGAACCTTGCCGGGCGAGGGCGAGACGCAATTGTTCCTCGACACCAGGACCGGCGAGCCGGTGTCGCTGACCATCCTGACCGCGGCCGACGGGACGCGGCGCTGGGCCGCGGCCTTCGGCGAGATCGTCGACGGGTCGGCGGCGGTGCCGGCGCGCGACACGCTCGCCTGGTATCGCCTTGCCTGCGGCCTGCCGCGCACGCTGCCGCTTGCGAAGCTGGGCGGGACGGCGCCCGAGGATCGCAAGAAGGCGGCGTCGGACTATGGCGTCGTGCTCGGCGCGCTCGGCGAGTGCACGCGGACGCGGACGCCGCCGGCGGGATAAAGGCGCGCGGCTCTTGTTTCGTCGCGAAAAGCCGATAGGGGCGCAGGCGACCCGATATAGAGGAGTGCCTGCATGTCGCCTTCCCCCGCCCCTGCCGCGCCCCGCCCGCCGCTGCGCGTCGCGCTTGCCGGGATCGGCGTCGTGGGCGGCGGCGTCGTCAAGCTGCTCGAAGCCAATCGCGACCTGATCGCGCGGCGCGCCGGGCGCGCGGTTGAGATAGTCGCGCTGTCGGCGCGCGACCGGCACAAGGACCGCGGCGTCGACCTGTCGCGCTATCGCTGGGAAGACGATCTCGGCGCGCTCGTCGCGGCGGACGACGTCGATGTCGTCGTCGAGATGATCGGCGGCGCCGACGGCATGGCGCTGACGCTGGCGCGGCAGGCGCTTACCGCGGGCAAGGCGCTGGTGACCGCGAACAAGGCGATGATCGCGCACCACGGGCTGGACCTCGCGCGGCTGGCCGAGGAAAAGGACACGCCGATGAAATATGAGGCCGCGGTCGCGGGCGGCATTCCGGTGATCAAGGCGATCCGCGAGGGCGCGTCGGCGAACCAGATCGCGCGCGTCTATGGCATCCTGAACGGCACCTGCAATTATATCCTGACGCAGATGGAGCGGAACGGCGCGAGCTTCGCCGACGCGCTCGCCGCGGCGCAGGCCGAGGGCTATGCCGAGGCCGACCCGACCTTCGACGTCGACGGGATCGACGCGGCGCACAAGCTGTCGATCCTCGCCGCGCTGTGCTTCGGCACCCGGCTGGATATCGACGCGGTGACGGCGAACGGCATCCGGAACCTGATCGCCGCCGACATCCGCGAGGCCGAGGCGCTGGGCCACCGCGTCCGCCTGATCGGGATGGCCGAGCGCGACGAAAGCGGGCTGTACCAGCATGTCCAGCCGTGCCTGGTGCCCGCCGACCATCCGCTCGCCTATGTGCCCGGCGCGCTCAACGCCGTCGTCGCCGAGGGCAATTTCGTCGGCCGCCTGTTCTTCGAAGGCGCGGGCGCGGGCGCGGGGCCGACCGCCTCGGCGATAGTCGCCGACATCATCGACATCGCGCGCGACGAATATGGCCCCGCCTTCGCGATGCCCGTCGACAGCCTCGACGCCGCGCCGGCGGCCGATGCGGGCGCGCGGATCGGCAAACATTATGTCCGCCTGATCGTCGAGGACCGCATCGGCGTGCTCGCCGAGATCGCGACCGCGATGCGCGATGCCGGCGTGTCGATCGAGAGCTTCATCCAGCGCGGGACCGAGAAGGAGGATGGCGTCGTGATCGCGATCGTCACCCACGAGGGCCCGGCGCGCGCGATCGGCGCCGCGCTCGCGAGCCTTTCGGCGTCGGACCATGTCGTCGGCGCGCCGATGCATATGCCGATCCTGGCGCTTTAAAAGCCACGCTTGAAATCGCGATTCGCGCTGTTACCCCTGCGGACAGGGGAACAGGGGGATCGCATGACCATCGAGATCAGACGCGGGCTCGCCGAAGCGCGGGCACTGGCGGGCGAGCATAAGGGCGCGCTCGCCGCCTATGTCGGGATGGGGGTGGTGCTGCCCTATCTGCTGCTGTCCAGCGAGCCGATCTTCAATCTGCGCACCGTGATGGCGATGATCACCTCGCCGTACAGCGCCTATGTCAGCGGCTCGGTCGCGGGGCCGCTGTACCTGCTGGGCATCGTCGCGGTCATCGTCGCGGGGGCGATGCTCGCGGCGTGGAATGCGGTGCTGGCCGAAATTCGCGAAGGCTATGTCTCCGAGATCATGTACGGGATGGTGGCGGGCGTCGCCTTTCTGGTCGGCAATGCGATCATCTATATCGGCGTCGGCCTGCTCGCCGTCGCGCCGATCGTCGCGTCGATCGGGATCGTCGAATGGGACAGCCTAGCGGGGGGCGCGATCGCCGCGGCCTATCGGCTGTTCCTGTCACTGCTCGGCAGCTGGATCGGCGCGCGGCTGTGCCTGACCGGCGCGATCATGGGCGCGTCGGGCAAGCTCGAGCCGTTCACCGCCTTCGCCGAATCGTGGCGGCTGACACGCGAGGCGCAATGGCGGCTGTTCGCCTTCTACTTCGCCTATGGCCTGCTGATCGCCGCGGCGTTCGGCGGGCTGGCGCTGCTCCACGGCGCGGTGATCTGGAACAATGCGCAGGCGCCGGGTTCGCTGCTCGAGACCGCGATGAGCCTTGGCTGGGTGATGCTCTTCGCCCTCTATTTCCTGGGACAGATATTGTTCGCCGCGAGCTTCCTGCGGGCGGCGCGGCCGAGCGTCGCTGCCACAGAGGTGTTCGCTTGATATTCGTCCGTTGGTCCGCTCGTCCTCAGCCTTCCGCCGGGAGAGGGAAGGGGCCCGCCGGCAGAGCCGGTGGGAAGGATGAGGGTGGATCGGCGCTAAGGCCCCTCACCCTCGGGCGCCGCCGGCGTCCCCGTTTCGGGGTCGGTCGCGCGTTTCGCCATTTCGTAGAGCGCATTATATTCGGGGCCGGGCGCATAGCGGCCGCCGATCGAAATCCAGTTATAGGGCAGCCGGTCGAGGCTCATCGCCCTTGCCTCGGCGCGCGGCAGCTTCGGCGGCGCCTCGCGGCCCACGCCTGCGATCGCGCGCAGCTCGGGCGACAGGCGATGCTTTTCGGTGTCGCTGCCGCACACGTTGATCGATCCATCTTCGGCGGGCTTGCAGCGCCGGACGGGGTCGGTCAGTTCCTTCGACCTGTCGATCGCCTGGTCTGTTGGCGACTTCGCCGGCTTCGGCGCCGGCGGTCCGACCATCTGGGCGCTCGCCGGAGCGGCCGTCATTGCCGTGACGCAGAAAACCGCGAAAGCGGCGGCGAATCGGGCGAACCATTCTCGACAAGCGGCGCGGGCGACCATATGGCGCCCACCATGCCCATGGGGCGGCACAAGTAAAGACGGAGAGTCAGGGCGATGACGAACAGCAGCGGCAGCAATCTCGATCGGGTGCTCGTACTCGAAATGGTGCGCGTCACCGAAGCCGCGGCGATCGCCGCCGCGAAGCTGATCGGGCGCGGCGACGAGAAGGCCGCCGACGCCGCCGCCGTCGAGGCGATGCGCACCGCGTTCAACACGCTCTATATGGACGGCACGATCGTCATCGGCGAGGGCGAGCGCGACGAGGCGCCGATGCTCTACATCGGCGAGAAGGTCGGCAATGCGCCTGGCAAGGGGCCGAAGATCGACATCGCGGTCGATCCGCTGGAAGGCACGACGATCACCGCCAAGGCCGGCCCCAATGCGCTCGCGGTGCTGGCGATCGCCGAGGAAGGCTGCCTGCTCAACGCCCCCGACGTCTATATGGACAAGCTGGCGGTCGGCGCCGGCTATTCGCCGAACATCGTCAATTTCGACAACAGCGTGCGCGAGAATGTCGAAGCGGTCGCGCGCGAAAAGGGCTGTGCGCCCGCCGACATCATCGTCTGCGTCCTCGACCGTCCGCGGCACGAGGCGATCATCGCCGAGCTGCGCAGCATCGGCTGCGGCGTCGCGCTGATCCCCGACGGCGACGTCGCCGGCGTGATCGCGACGACCAACCCCGAGACCAATATCGACATCTATATGGGGTCGGGCGGCGCGCCCGAGGGCGTGCTGGCGTCGGCGGCGCTGCGCTGCGTCGGCGGCCAGTTCAAGGGCCGCCTGCTGTTCCGCAACGACGACGAGCGGCTGCGCGCGAAGAAATGGGGGATCGAGAATCTCGACCGCGTTTACGACCTGGAAGACCTCGCCAAGGGCGATGTCATTTTCGCCGCGACCGGCGTCACCGACGGATCGCTGCTGGCCGGGGTCAAGCATCGCCGCGGCGGCATCCTGACGACCGAGACGGTCGTGATGCGCGCCTCGTCGGGGACCGTGCGCTGGGTCAAGGGCGAGCATCGGGTGGGTTGAGGCCGGACCATAGGGTCCGGCAACCTAGCCGCAGATCCGCGCGGAGCGACACCGCTGCGCGATGACCCGGTGCTTCACTCGAACGCGGCCGACGCCACGCCGGCTTGATTATAGACCGGCCCCTCCTGTGCGACCGCGAATTTCCGGCTGACCGCGTGCGTCAGGCCGAACGACGAAATATGCGCGAGCATGCCGCGATATTGCGGACCGGCGAGATGACTGGCCAGCGCCTCGGCGCTTTCCCATTCCTCGAAGACATGGACCCGCGCCGGGTGGTGCGGATCGGCGGTCCAGAAATAGCCCAGGCATCCGGGCTGCGCCTGCGCGCCTTCGATCCAGCCTTGCGCGCCCGCGAGCGCCTCGCCGCGGCGGGCGGGGTCGAGGTCGACCTTGGCTTCGACGATGATCTTCATAGGGCGTCCTCCGATCGCCGCAGCGGACGAAATTGCCTGCTGACGAAATACCAGCGCCCGTCGATTTTCGCGCACTCGTCGGCATATTCGCCGAGATCGCGGCGTGTCTCTCCGTCGCGCGAATAGGTTTCGCAGGTGTAGGAGCGCATCGTCGCCCGGTCGCCCGCGATCGTCATGGCGCCGGGCCACGCCTGAAAGACGAGCCCCGGAAAGCCGCGCATCGCCGCGGTCCAGGTCTCCACCACCGCCGCCTTGCCGACGAATTCGCCGAACCCGGCCAGATTCCAGCGGCAGGACTCGGCCCAGGTCGCGGCCCAGTCGGCGGCGTCGTAGCGGCACACGGCGTCGGCATAGGCATCGAGCAAATCGCGCAGCGCCAGGCGATCCTCGACCGGACCCGAAAAAGCCATCCCCCTCTCCTCCTGCGCGTCCCCGGTCGGATCGGGGTTCGCGGTGCCGCCTTTATGCCGTGCGCAGGATCGAAAGCGGACTAGTCATTGCGTTAAACGCCGCGCTCAGAAAATCCCCGCCGCCAGTCCTTCCGCCAGCGCCGCGCCGAGGTCGCGCGCTTCGGCGAGGCGGTCGGCGGGGATCGTCTTGGGAGCAAGGATCGCCTGCGGCGTCTGCGCCGCGGTGTTCACGATCAGCGGATCGGCGACGCGCTTCAGCCGCCAGCCGTTCGCGATGCGGTCGAGCTGGCGCTGCGCGCCCTCCCCGTCCGAGCCCGCGCAGATGATCGTCGCATAGGGGTGGCCTTCGATCCGGCCAAGGCAGGGATAATAGCAGCGGTCGAACATCTCCTTCATCGCGCCCGACAGCGCGGCGAGATTTTCGGGGCCGACGAAAAGGTAGCCGGCAGCCGCGCAAAGGTCGCCCGGCGTCACGGCCTCGGCCGCGATCAGCCTTGCGGTCGGAGCGCCCGCGGCCGCGGCGCGCGCGAGCGCCTCGCTGCCGCCGGTGCGGCTGTGCCAGACGATCAGGACGGGCGGCGCGGCGGTCATGCGCCGATGCTTGCCAAGCGCCGGAGCGCGGCGCAAGCTGTCCGCAAAACGAGGGGGAGACGATCATGCGCCGATGGACCATTTTGCTGCTCGCTGGCTGCCTGCCGTTCGCGGCGATCGCGCAGGACGATGCGAGCGAGGCGACGCGCACCGCGCAGGCCGAACTCGCGAAGCGCCTGCCGCTGGACGATCCGCGCGACGAGGCCAATGTGCTGCGCGGCAAGCTAAGCGAGATACCGGGCGGCGTGATCCTCGACAAGCAAGGCAAGACGGTATGGGACCGGCGCCCCTATGCGTTCCTGAATGCGAAGGAGGCCCCGGCGACGGTGAACCCCTCGCTCTGGCGGCAGGCGCGGCTCGACGCGGTGCATGGCTTGTTCGAGGTGGTGCCGGGCAAGATCTGGCAAATCCGCGGCTACGACATCTCGGTGATGACGATCATCCGCGGCAAGAGCGGCTGGATCGTCGTCGATCCCTTGCTGTCCGAAGAAACCGCGGCGGCGGGGTGGAAGCTGTTCGCCGACGCGGTCGCCGCGAAGGACAAGGCGCTGCCGATCAAGGCGGTGATCTTCAGCCACAGCCACAGCGATCATTTCGGCGGCGTCGGCGGAATCGTGACGCCGGAGCAGGTGAAAGCGGGCAAGGTGCGGATCATCGCGCCGCACGGCTTCTCCGAGGAAGCGACATCCGAGAATGTCCTCGCGGGCACCGCGATGGGGCGGCGCGCGCTTTACATGTTCGGATCGATCCTGCCGCCGGGGACAAGGGGTCAGGTCGACACCGGGCTGGGGCCGAAGCTGTCGTCGGGGACGATCGGCTATATGGAGCCGACCGAGACGGTGTCGGACAAGGGCGGGACGCTGACGATCGACGGGCTGGCGTTCGACTTCCTCGACGCGGGGAGCACCGAGGCGCCGTCGGAACTCGTCTTCTACATCCCCGCGTACAAGGCCTTACATACCACCGAGGTCGTCACCCACACGCTGCACAATGTGCTGACGCTGCGCGGGGCGCAGGTGCGCGATGCGCTGCACTGGTCGAAGGTGATCGACGCGATGCTGCTGAAATGGGGCGGCAAGGCCGAGGTCGCGATGGCGTCGCACCATTGGCCAACATGGGGGACGGGCGAGGTCAGCGAACTCCTGGCGAACCAGCGCGATGCGTACCGCTATGTCCACGACCGGACGCTGTTCCTCGCCAACAAGGGGGCGACCTTGCACGAGCTGGCCGACCAGACGGCGGAAGCGCCGGTGCAGGGCAAGGATTTCGGGACGCGCGGCTATTATGGCACGCTGAACCACGACATGAAGGCGGTGTACCAGCGCTATTTCGGCTGGTGGGACGGCAATCCGGCCAATTTCAATCCGCTGCCGCCCGAGCAATCGGCGGTCAAATATGTCGCGCTGGCGGGCGGGGCGGACAAATTGCTCGCCGCCGGCAAGGACGCGATCAAGGCGGGCGACTATCGCTGGGCGGCCGAGCTGCTGAACAAGCTGGTCTTCGCGCAGCCCGATAACGAAGCAGCACGCGCGGCGCTGGCGTCGGCCTATGACCAGATGGGCTATCAGGCGGAGTCCGGCGCGTGGCGGAACTATTATCTCGCCGCCGCGGCGAGCCTGCGCGGCAAGGCGGTCGAAAGCACATCGGGGAACGGGCAGAGCCGCAGCTTTGTGAGCGCGATCCCGACCGCGGTCTTCTTCGATGCGCTGGCGACGCGGTTCGACGCGGCGAAGGGGGCGGGGATCAAGGGGACATTCCAGTTCGTGCTGCCCGACAGCAAGGAGGCGGTGTCGGTGGTCGTCGGCGGCGGGGTCGAGTTCCCGCGCTATGGCGTGACCGACACAGCGCCGACCGCGACGATCACGATCGACCGGGGGACGCTCGACGATGTGATGCTGGGGCAGGCGCAGTTTCCGGCGCTGATGCAGTCGGGCGCGATCCGGATCGACGGCGACCGCATGGCGTTCCTGAGCTGGTTCGCGCTGCACCCGCCGCAGGACCCGCGCTTCAATGTGGTTGTGCCGTAGACGGCGCCCCTCCAAATCCGTTCGTGCCGCGCGAAGTCGCGACACCGCGAAGGCGTGCACGGGGGATGGGCATCTCGACTTCGCTCGATGCGAACGGAATTCTAGGTGTCAGTCCCCCGCGATCTCTTTAAAGACCAGTTCATGACCGACACACCCCCCGCGCCGACCGACCCCTTCGCCCCCGACGCGCTCAACGCCGCCGAGGGACTCGATCCGGTCGATCCCGCCTATAGCCATGTCGTGCGGATCGCGACCGCGCTCAACCTGATCCCGCTGGCGATCGGGGCCAGCGTCGCCGACTGGCTGGTGATGCCGCGGATCGATGGGCCCTATGGGCTGGTCACGACCGCGGCGTGGCTGTTCGCGCTTCTGGCGATCGTGATGCTGCCCGCCCGGCGCGTATCGCGCTGGGGCTACAAGATCGGCGAAGGACAGCTGCGCGTCGCGCGCGGCTGGCTGTTCCGCACCGACACGATCGTCCCCTTCGTGCGCGTCCAGCATATCGACGTGGGCCAAGGGCCGGTCGAGCGGCTGTTCGGCCTGTCACACCTCGTCGTCCACACATCGGGCACGCACAACAGCATGGTGACGCTGCCGGGCCTGCGTTCGGACCTTGCCGCCGCGATGCGCGAGACGATCCGCCGCCATATCCAGACCGACTTCGCATGAGCGAGGCGGTCGCCGTTTCGCCCGATCTGGGTGGGGCCCAATGGCAGCGGCTGCATCCCGCGACGCTAGCGCTTGCGCTGGTCAAGCTCGGGCCGCGCTCGCTGCAATTCCTGCCCGCGGTCGCGGCGCTGGGCTTTACCGGCAACTGGGTGTGGATCGTCCCCGCGATCCTTGCCTATCTGCTGATCGCGCTCGCCGCCGCCTGCCTGCAATGGATGCGATTTCGCTTCATCGTCGGCGACGACGAGGTGGTGATCGAAAGCGGCGTGCTGTCGCGCCAGCATCGCACCATCCCCTTCGACCGCATTCAGGACGTCAGCATCGAACAGGGACTGGTGTCGCGCGCGCTCGGCATCGCCAAGGTCGGGTTCGAAACCGGTGCGGGCGGCAAGGAGAATGATGCGCATCTCGACGCGATCGGCCTCGACGCGGCGCAGGCGCTGCGCACGACGATCCGCGCGCACCGGAGCGCGCCCGTCGCCGCCGCGTCGGTCGCCGCCGAAGCGCCGGCGCCCGCGCCCGTCGCCGAGGACCGCCTGCTCTTCGCGATGGGGCCGCGCCGGTTGCTGGTCGCGGGGCTGTTCAACTTCTCGCTCGCGGCGCTCGCCGTGGTCGGCGCGGGCATGCAGTTCTTCGACGATCTGCTGCCGTTCGACTTCAACGTCTTCGACCCGCGCGACTGGATCGACGTCGCGGCCGACTATGGCCTCGACCAGTGGGTGCTCGCGCACCGCTGGATCGCGGGGCTTGGCGCCGCGATCTCGCTGCTGTTCATCGGCTTCGCCAGCGGGATCGCGACGATGGTCTTTGCCAATTGGGGTTTCCGCCTGACCCGCGAGCCGCGCGCGCTGCGCCGGACGCGTGGGCTGACGACGCGCACCGACGTCGCGGTGCCGGTGAAGCGCGTGCAGGCGGCGATCGTCGTCACGGGGTGGCTGCGCAAGCGCTTCGGCTGGCACGAGCTGCGCCTCCAAAGCCTGGCGAGCGATGGCGAGAAGGAGAAGGACCATCAGGTCGTCCCCTTCGGCCGGCTCGGCGAGATCGATCCGGTGCTGGGCGAGGTCGCGATCCGTCGGCCCGATGACGCGCAGGCGTGGCAGCACAGCCACCGCATCGTCGCATTGGGCCCGATCATCGGCGCGACCGCCGCGACGATCGGCGGCGGCATCGCGCTCTATCTCGGCAATGACGTGGGCTGGCTCGGCATCGTCGCCGCGCCGCTGGTCGCGCTGATCGCCTTGTGGGCGGCGCGCTATCATCGCTGGGCCGATGTCGGCGATCTGGTCGCGATCCGCCGCGGCTGGTGGAAGCCGAAGATGACCTTGCTGCCGCACGCGTCGGTGCAGAGCGTCGACCTCAAGACCGATTTCATCCTCCGCCCCTTCGGCCTCGCGACGCTCGTCTTCGGAGTGCCGGGCGGCAGCAGTCTTGCCAGTCACGAGATTCCGGCGATCCCGCTCGGCGTCGCACAGGATTTGCGCAGCCGCATCCTTGCGGCAGGGCTGCGGCAATGACCGAAGCTGCGCTGGGCATCACCCACTCGATCAGCGGCCAGCCGTGGCACTGGCGGCGGACCAGTGCGTCAATGGCGGGCGCCGAGAGGGGCGGCGAAAGCCTCGCGCCCGATGATCTCGTCACCCAATTGCTGATGGCGCGCGGGGTGCCGCGCGACGATATCGAGCGCCAGCGCGCGCCGACCCTGCGCGGCTTCATGCCCGACCCGTCGCTGTTCCGCGACATGGACGCCGCCGCCGCGCGGCTCGCCGATGCGGTCGAGGCGCGCGAGGCGGTGACAATCTTCGGCGACTATGATGTCGATGGCGCGACCTCGGCGGCCTTGCTCGTCCGCCTGCTCCGCGCGCTCGACGTGCCGGTCGGCGCGTACATCCCCGACCGGCTGATGGAAGGATACGGCCCCTCGGGCGCGGCGCTGGTGAAGATCGGCGCGGCGGGATCGAAGCTGGTCGTCACCGTCGATTGCGGCGCACAGGCGTTCGACGCGATTGCCGAGGCCCGCGCGGCAGGCGTCGAAGTGATCGTCGTCGACCATCACCAGTGCGCGACCATGCTTCCGCAGGCCTTTGCGGTGGTGAACCCGAACCGGCTCGACGAGGAACCCGACGCGGCGATTCACGGCAATCTGGCCGCGGTCGGGGTCGCCTTCCTGCTCGGCGCGGCGCTGCTCCGCACGCTGCGCGCGCGCGGCCATTTCGCCAGCCGCGCCGAACCGCAACTGATCGAGTTGCTCGATCTCGTCGCGCTCGGCACCGTCGCCGACGTCGCGCGGCTGACCGGTTTCAACCGCGCGCTGGTGACGCAGGGGCTGAAGGTCATGGCGAAGCGCGGCAATATCGGCATGGCGGCGCTGATGGACGCAGCGCGGCTGACCAAGCCGCCGACCGCAAGCGATATGGGCTTTGCGCTGGGACCGCGCATCAACGCCGGCGGGCGCGTCGGCAAGTCCGACCTCGGCGTACGGCTGCTGACGACGAACGACCCGCAGGAGGCGGCCGACATCGCGGTCGAGCTCAACCGGCTGAACGAGGAGCGGCGCGCGATCGAGGCAGGCGTGCTCGACGAAGCCGTCGCCGCGAGCGCGGCGTGCGGCAACGCGCCGGTCGCGATCGTCGCGGGCGAGGGCTGGCACCCCGGCGTGATCGGGATCGTCGCGGGGCGCCTCAAGGAAAAGCTCCTCCGCCCGGCGATCGTGATCGCGGTCGACGAGGGGGGGATCGGCAAGGGATCAGGCCGCTCGATCAGCGGGGTCGATCTGGGCGCTGCAATCCTCGCCGCGAAGGAGCGCGGCTTGCTCGTCGCGGGCGGCGGTCATGCGATGGCGGCGGGGCTGACCGTCGAGCGGGACAAGGTCGATGCGCTCGGCGCGTTCCTCAACGACCGGCTCGCCGCTGATGTCGAGCGCGCGAGCGGCGACAAGTCGCTGCTGATCGACGCGGTGCTCGCGCCGCGCGGGATCAGTCCGCTCTGGTGCGACGCGATCGAGAGCGCCGGACCTTATGGCGCCGGCTGGCCCGCGCCGCGCGTCGCGACGGGGCCGGTGCGAATCGTCGAATCGGGGATCGTCGGCACCGATCACCTGCGCCTGATCGTGTCGGGCGACGACGGCGCGCGCTTCAAGGCGATCGCCTTTCGCGCCGCCGAAACCGAGCTGGGGCAAACGTTGCTCAATGCACGCGGGCGCAAGCTGTGGCTCGCGGGGCGCGCGAAACGCGACGATTGGGGCAGCCGCCCGGCGGCCGAACTGCACCTCGAAGATGCGGCGTGGGCGGAGTGACGGAGCGGCGGGCAATAATTTCGCGCGCGCGCTTGACCGCGCGGGGACGCGCGTCTAATGCGCCGCTTCACCGATCTGACGGCCCCTTCGTCTAGCGGTCTAGGACGTCGCCCTTTCACGGCGAAAACACGGGTTCGAGTCCCGTAGGGGTCACCATCGGTCGAGCAGAAGATCAAGAGCGGGCGGTCGGCCCGCATGCTTCCGGACAGCACCGACCCAAGGCCCCTTCGTCTAGCGGTCAGGACGCGGCCCTCTCACGGCTGAAACACGGGTTCGATTCCCGTAGGGGTCACCAACCACCGGCAGTGTAGCGAACCCGTGAGTCCGCGTTGGGCGGATCGGCAGCAGCCGACCCGCCATGGTTCGATTCCCGTAGGAGTCACCGACCACCGGCAGTGTAGCGAACCCGTGAGTCCGCGTTGGGCGGATCGGCAGCAGCCGACCCGCCATGGTTCGATTCCCGTAGCGGTCACCAAATCACCCGCACAACATCATCCCACTTCGGCGCCAAAGCCGAGACGGTCCCGCTCGCCTTTGCGTCTTCGCTCGAGCAGCATCGCCGCGTGAACGAGAGCGGGGGCCATATTCATCTGATCCTTCCCGACGCGGTCGAGCGGGCGGCCTGTTTCCGCGTGCTCGCCGAGGGCGGCGGACGGATCGTGCGGAGCTTTGCGAGCGCCGCCGACTGGATCGAGGCCGCGGCGGGCGACGATTGCGCGATCCTGTTGTTTCACTGGCAGCAGCCGGGCAAAGTCGACGGCGCGGCGCTGCTCGAGCGGATCGGCGGGCGCGGCGAGATGGCGGTGTTCGTCGCCGCGAGCCGATTGAGCATCGCCGATACGCGCGCGATATTGCGCGGCGGCGCGCAGGATTTGCTGCCCGCGCCGCTCGACCCGCAGCTGGTCCGGCGGACGATCGACGAGGCGCTGGGCGCCTGGCGGGTGCGCAGCGCGGCGCGCGCGCTGCATCGCGAGGCCGAGTTGCGGCTGGCGGCGCTGACCCCGCGCGAGCGGACGATCCTCGATGCGATCGCCGCGGGGTTGGGCAACAAGGCGATCGCGCGGCGGCTCGACCTCAGCCCGCGCACCGTCGAGGTCCACCGCGCGAGCATCATGCGCCGCGCCGGCGCCGCGAGCGTCGCCGAACTGCTGCGGCTGCAATTCACCGCCGAAATGGCACGCGGGTCGAACAGTCTCCATTTCGGTGCATGAAGCCGGCCGCGGGCGGCCATAGCGTCGATCCGCGCCCTATAAGGAAGATGAACGGCGTACCGCCCTTGAGTTGGTCCCCAGGGGCGCTGCCGTTCGACGCTCGCGGCCTACCCCACCTGGCCGCGGATCCCAAAGGGGCCGGCGGGGGACGTTCCACTCCCGTCGGCCCAATTGGCGTCGGCGCAATTGCTATCCAGTAACCAGCGCCCGCTGGTCGGGGCGGCCCATCGAGAGCAGGATCGGGTCCGCCGCCTGCCGCGCCATGAAATCGGCCTTGCCGCCGACCCCCTGCCAGCTGATCCCGATCAGCGACTGCGCGATCGCGCCGCCCAGCGTGTCGCCGGGGCCGGGCAGGATGATCACATCGGGCGCGAATTCCTTGACCGCGACCTGCACCGACAAGGCGAAATCATAGGGCGCGAGGATCTGGTGCCCGAAGCTATAGTCCCAGATTGCGACGGGGTCGGACGAAAAGCGCCGCCAGATATGGCCGCGGCCGTCGACCAGCGGCAGGGCGGGGACGCCGAACAGCGAAGGCGGAAGCTCGGCCTTTGCCTTGTCCGAGCTGCCGACCATCAGCGGCGTGTGGAAGGGACCATGGCCCGCGAGGCGCAGCGGATCGCGGCCGGGGGTTGGCGGCGCCTCGGCGAGCAGCGCGGCGAGGCCTTCCTCATTGCCCGCGAGGACGAGCATGCCCGCGAGGTCGATCGAGAGCGCGAGGTCGTGGCCGGGGCGGGCGGCGATGGCATCGACGAGTGCGAACAGCTGCTCGCGGAGCCCCGGGACCGGGCGCCAGCCCTCGTCGACGACCTGAAGCAATATCTGCCCGCCGGGGCCGTGCGTCTGGCTGTTGAGGCCCATGGCGTTTGCGATGCGAAAGCCGTCGGCGACCGACACGGCGCCGCCGAGCGCGAGCGCGCTGTACCAGCCCATCGAATTGCCCGCGACGGCGACCACGTCGTATTTCTCGCGGTCGATGCTCAGATAATCGAGCGCGGTCGCGGTGTAGATGAGCGGCGCCGCGACATCGCCGCGCATGTGGGTCGCGACGCTGAAACGCTCGGCGCCGTCGAGTTCGGTGACGGTGGGCTGGCCGCGCTCGCTGCGCTGGGCATCGACGTTCGCGAGGAGGTCGGCGAAGCGCGTGCCGTGGAGGCGCGCGATGCTGCCAAGCTCGTTCTTGCCATAAGTGCCGCGGCCGGGGGCGAAGACGAGCGCGGTCTTGCGCACGCTGCTCATATCCGCCCCCTCATCCGTTCGTGCTGAGCTTGTCGAAGCACCGCTTTTCCTTCTGCGTCGTCAAAGATAAGATCGGCCCTTCGACAAGCTCAGGGCAACCGGTTTGTTATCAGCCCTTGGCGAGCAACTCCTTCGCCGCTGCAACAATGCCGTCGCGGCTCGGCAGCGTCAGCGTCGCGGCGCGCCCCAGCGGGATGAAGCTGTCGTCGGCGGCGAGGCGTGCGAGTTTCTTGTCCGGCGTGCGTTCGACGAAGGTCGCCATCAGCGCCTCGCTCTGCGAGCCGGTGATGCGGCATTCATCGACGATCAGGACGCGCGTCGCATCGCCGACCGCGGCGACGAGCTTGTCTTCGTCGACCGGGCCGAGCCAGCGCAGGTCGATCACGCGCGCGTTGACGCCTTCGGCGGCGAGCAATCTTTCGGCCTGACGCGAGAGATAATAGCCGTTGCCGTAAGTCACGATCGCAAGGTCGGTGCCGTCGCCGTGAACGCCGACGTCGCCGAGGCGGATCGGGGCACCGTCGCCGAGGGCTTCATAGACGCTGGTCCACAGGCCGTCGCCTTCTTCATGGAGGTCGCGCGTCATATAGAGCGCGATCGGTTCGACGAACACAACGACGCGCTGCTCCTCGCGCGCCAACCGCACGCATTCGCGGAGCATCTGCACCGCGTCGCGCCCGTTCGACGGCACGGCGAGGATCACGCCGGGAATGTCGCGGAAGACCGCGAGGCTGTTGTCGTTGTGGAAATGGCCGCCGAAGCCCTTTTGATAGCCGAGTCCGGCGATACGGATCACCATCGGGTTGGTATATTGGCCGTTCGAGAAGAAGCTGAGGGTCGCCGCCTCGCCGCGAATCTGGTCCTCGGCATTGTGGACATAGGCGAGGAACTGGATCTCGGGCATCGGCACGAAGCCGTTGTGCGCCATGCCGATCGCGAGGCCGAGGATCGCCTGTTCGTCGAGCAGGGTATTGATCACGCGCGACGAGCCGAAGCGCTGGTGGAGCTTCGCGGTGACATTATAGACGCCGCCCTTCGGCCCGACATCCTCGCCCATCACGGCGATTTCCCGGTGCGCGAGCATCAGGTCGGCAAGCGCCCAGCTCAGCAGCCGCGCCATGTGCATCGGCTTGTCCATCTGGCCGGCGTCGCTGCCGAACATCGCGGCGCGGTCCTCGGCGGAGGGGGTGTTCGGCCGCGCGACCGCGCGCTTGGGCGGCACGAGGCTGGCCATCACATGCGCCGGGGTCGTGATCTTCGGGCGCTGGATCGCGGCTTCGGCCTGCCGCGCGAGGGTGGCGCCGATCTCTTCATAGGCGTCGGCGATCTCGGCGGGAGTCATCCAGCCCTGCTCGGCCATCAGCGCCGCGCCCTTGAGCAAGGGATCGCGCGCTTCGTCGGATTCGATCAGCGCCTTGGGGAGGTAGGCGCCCTGCACGTCGGAGCCGGCGTGGCCGTAGAGGCGGACGGTCGCCATGTGCAGGAACACCGGTTTGCGCGTGCGGCGCGCGTAATCGGCGGCTTCCTTCGCGCCCGCATAGGCCGACGCGAGGTCGGTGCCGTCGCACTGGATATAGTGGAGCCCCGCGCGGTGGCGGAACTGCGCCTCGATCCACCCCGTCGGGGTGCGCGTCGAAATGCCGATACCATTGTCTTCGCAGAGGAAAATGAGCGGCATCGGCGAGCCCTGGAACGCCGCCCAGCCGGCGGTGTTGAACGCGCCCTGCGCGGTCGAATGGTTCGCCGACGCGTCGCCGAAGCTGGTGAGCACGACCGCGTCGTCGGGCAGCGGCAGGTCCTTCATGCCGTTGCGGCGTGCGATGCCGATCGAGAAAGCCGCGCCGACCGCCTTGGGCAGGTGCGAGGCGATGGTCGAGGTCTGCGGGGGAATGTTGAGCGGCTTCGATCCGATCACCTTGTGCCGCCCGCCCGAGATCGGATCTTCGGACGAGGCGGCGAAGCTCAGCAGCATGTCCCATGTCGGCGTCCCGCCCGGAAGCTGGCGCGACCGGTGAAGCTGGAAGGCGTTCGAGCGATAGTGGAGGAACGCCATGTCGGTGACGCGCAGCGCCGCGGCGACCGCGGCATTGCCCTCGTGCCCCGACGAACCGATCGTGTAGAAGCCCTCGCCCCGCGCCTGTAACGCCCGCGACAGCCGGTCCATCTGGCGGCTGGTCAGCTGCGAGAGGAAGATGTCGGTGGCTTGCGAGCGCGACAGGCCGATCGCGGCGGGATCGGGCGCGTCGGCGCGGTTCGGCAATGTACCCGCCGCCAGCGCGCCGAGGAATTTTTCATGTACCGCCTGCGCCGCGTCCACTGCTCTCTCCTGTCGCCCCGGCTCTCGTTGCACCGGCACCGACCGGCCGATCGGCGCGCGCTAGAACGGGGCACTCCGGCGCGCAAGCATCTCTTGCCTTGCTGCGCCGCCTCGCGCTACCACCTTGCGCGATGACGCATCGGGGCGGGGCTCTCTTTTCAACATGATGTCGCTGTGGATCGCCCAGGCGTCGACCGCCGCCGCGTCGCCCGGCGCAGCGACCGGCGAGAGCTGGCTGGTCGATCCCGAACTGATCGATCCGGGCTATGCCCAGACGATCGCGGGCGGGCGCATCCAGACGAGCTTTCCGCCGCCGCCCAAGCCGCCCGCGAGGCCGAACTGGGACCTAGGCTGGCTGCGCGATTTCTTCGAATGGAGCGCGCCCGCGCTGAAGCCGCTGCTGTGGGTCGGTGCGGCGGTGCTGCTGCTGATCATCCTCTATCATTTCGTGCCTGCCTTTGCCGACTGGGTCGACAACCTCCGCTTCGGCCGCAAGCGCGCGACCGGCGATTATGAGGAGACGATCGGCGTCGCCGAGGCCGGCCGCGCGCGGGCGCGGCTCGCCGATGCCGACGCGCTCGCCGCCGCGGGCCGCTTTGCCGAGGCGATCCACCTGCTGCTCTATCGCAGCGTCGACGACATCGACGGGCGGCGTCCCGGCCTCGTCAAACCGGCGATGACCTCGCGCGAGCTCGCCGAGGCGGCCGACCTGCCCGCGGTGGCGCGCGGCGCGTTCAGCCGCATCGCGCGCGCGGTCGAGATCAGCCTGTTCGGCGGCCGCGCGATCGACGAGCGCGCGTGGACCGAATGCCGCAGCGCCTATGCCGAGCTGACCGTGCCGCAGAATTGGGCGCGCGCATGAGCAAGGCAAAGGCGGGCGACGCGAGCTTCAACCCGCTGGTGATGGGCGGCGTGGTGATCGTCGGCGTCATCGCCTTCATCGCGCTGTGGGCGCTGATCGCGCTCGGCCCGCAATTGTCGAGCGGCAACGACGGCGGCGGCCATGCGCTGTCGAAGGGCGCGCCGGGCTATGCCGGGATCGTCGACCTGCTCGAACGCGCCGACGCCTATGTCGACCTTCGCCGCACCGAGGAAGCGCCGACCTATGACGAGGATTGGCGCGAGCTGCTGGTGCTGACCCCCAAGCATGAGAGCAAGCCCGCCGAGATCGCGGCGATCATCAAGGGGCATCGCGGCGGCCCGGTGCTGATCGTGCTGCCCAAATGGCGCGCGGGCAAGCATCCGCAAAGGGCGGGGTGGGCGGGCAACGCTTTCGCATCGTCGCCGTCACCCGGCCTGTTGCCGTCGATCGTCGGCGCCATCGAAAGAATCGAAAGCCAGCCGCACGCGCGCGGCGCAACGGCGCGCGGCTTCATCGGCAGGCGCGAGATCTCGCTGTCCTTGCCGGGGCTGCGATCGCAAGTGATCCAGTCGAACGAACTCGAAACGCTGATTCCCTTCCCGCACGGCGGCGCGCTGCTCGCCAAGCATCCGCGCGACAAAATCTATATCCTGTCGGACCCCGATTTCCTGAACAATCTCGCCTTTTCGAGCCGCGAGCGCGCGGGCGCCGCGGTGCGGCTGGTCGACGCGGTCGCGGCGGATAGCGAGGCCGACGGGCTGGCCTTCGACCTGACGCTGAACGGTTTCGGCAGCCAGCGCTCGCTGCTGCGCTTCGCCTTCGTGCCGCCCTTCATCGGCATCACCCTGTGCGTGATCGCCGCCGGGCTGCTCGCGCTGTGGCAGGCGTGGATGCGCTTCGGCCCGCCGCTGAAACCCGCGCGTGCGATCGCGATTTCGAAGGAGGCGCTGATCGCGAACAGCGCCGACCTGATCAAGCAGGCGCGGCGCGAACTCGACGGCGCCGACGCCTATGTCCACAGCCAGCGCACCGCGATTGCGCGGCGGCTGCACGGGCCTGCGGGTCTGGACGCGGCGGAGACCGACGCCTGGATCGACCGGCGGCTGAAGGACGGCGCCCTGTTTTCGGCGCTCGCACGGCGGCTGCCGCTGGCGCGGAACCGGCATGAATTTTTGAGCGACGCACAGGCGCTCAACGACATCAGAAAGGAATTATTGCGTGACGGCTGAAATCGACAGCGTGAAGGCGCTGGGCGCCGCGATCGACGGCGAGGTCGCCAAGGTCGTGTTCGGGCAGGGTCCGCTGACGCGCATGGTGACGATCGCCCTGCTCGCGGGCGGCCATGTGCTGCTCGAGGGCCCGCCCGGAACCGCGAAGACTTTGCTGGCGCAGGCCTTTGCGCGCGCGGTCGGGCTCGATTTCGGGCGCATCCAGTTCACCCCGGACCTGATGCCGGGCGACATCCTGGGTTCGAACCTGTTCAACTTCCAGACGTCGAGCTTCACCCTGACCAAGGGGCCGATCTTTACCGAGCTGCTGCTCGCCGACGAGATCAACCGCACTCCGCCAAAGACGCAGGCGGCGTTGCTGGAGGCGATGCAGGAGCGCCGCGTGACGATCAACGGCGAGCCGCATGTCCTCAGCCCGCGCTTTACCGTGCTGGCGACGCAAAACCCGATCGAACAGCAGGGCGTCTATCCGCTGCCCGAGGCGCAGCTTGACCGTTTCCTGTTCAAGCTGGTGGTCGACTATCCCGACGCCGCCGAAGAGCGGCGCATCGTCGCCGACCATGGCGGGCGCTTCAAGAGCCCTGCCGTCGCCGATTTCGGCGTCGCGCAGGTCGCCGACGCCGCGGCGATCGGCGCGGCGATCGACACGATCGCGACGGTGCGGCTGGCCGAGGAGGTCGTCGATTATATCGTCCGCCTGATCCGCGCGACGCGCGCGAGCGCCGACCTGGAATGCGGCGCCAGCCCGCGCGCCGCGACGATGCTGGCGCGCGCCGCCTGCGCCGCCGCCGCGCTCGAAGGGCGCGACTATGTGATCCCCGACGACATCCAGATGCTGGCCGCGGGCGTGCTGCGCCACCGCGTCATCCTGTCGGCGGCCGCCGAGATCGAGGGCCGTAACGTCGAACAGGTGATCGCCGGCATTCTCGAACGCGAGGACGTTCCGCGTTGATCGCAGCCCGCACACCATCCTCCCTGTCGCGCAGCGAGTGGCGGAGGGGCCGCGTCAACGCCCCTCCGTCAGCGCTGCGCGCTGCCACCTCCCCATGCCTGCGGCACAGGGAGGATTGGTCCGCATGATCTACCCCACCCGCCGCGCGATCTATCTGCTGCTGCTCGGCGCCCCGCTGGCGCTGGCGCTGGGGCTCGTGCGGCCCGAGCTGTGGGTGATCGCGCCGGGCTGGATCTTGCTGATCCTCGCCGCGATCCTGCTCGACACGATTGCCGGCGCGAATCCGCGCCACCTCGCGCTCGATGCGCGCTTCCCGCACCAGGTCGGGGTCGGCGATCCGTTCGACATGGTGCTGTCGGCGACCGGCCGATCGGTGCCGCGGCGCGCCGAGATCGCGCTGGCGATCGACGAGCGCATCGCGCCGGGCGGGCGGCTGGCGGGCGACATGACCTCGGCGGGGGCCGACGACACACTGATCCGCACGCTGCCGCTGACCGCCTCGCGGCGCGGGCAGGCGCTGATCGAGGCGCTGTGGGTGCGCTGGGCGGGGCCGCTGGGGCTGGTGTGGAAACAGCGACGCTTCGCGATCGACCGTGCGATCGCGGTCGTCCCCAGCCTGCGGTCGGTCACCGAGGAGGGCAGCCGGCTGTTCCAGCGCAACAGCTGGTTCGGCCTCCGCCAGCAGCAGGTCCGCGGCGAGGGCACCGAATATGAGGCGCTCGCCGAATATCAGGCGGGAATGGATCGCCGCTCGATCGACTGGAACGCGTCGGCGCGGCACGTGAAGCTGCTCGCCAAGGAATATCGCGTCGAGCGCGACAATCGCGTCGTGCTGGCGATCGACGCCGGGCGGACGATGGCCGAACCCGCAGGCGGCATGCCGCGCGTCGACCGCGCGGTGTCGGCGGCGCTGCTGCTCGCCTATGCCGGCCTCAAGCTCGGCGACCGGATCAGCTTCTTTTCCTTTGCCGCCAAGCCGCAGGCACTGACCCCCGCCTATATGCATATTCAGGATTTCCCGGCGCTGCAGCGCGCGGCGAGCCTGATCGACTATGCGCCGGTCGAGAGCAATTTCACCCTGGCGCTGTCGACGCTGTCGGCGCAGCTGAACCGCCGGTCGCTCATCATATTGTTCACCGAATTCACCGATGCGACGAGCGCCGACCTGACGATCCGCGCCGCCGGGCGGCTGGTGAAGAAGCACCGCCTGCTGTTCGTCGTGATCAAGGACGAGGAGGTCGAGGCCGAGGAAAAGCGCCGCCCCGAAAGCGCCGCCGACATCACGCGGTCGAACGTCGCCGCGGCGATGCTGCGCGACCGCCAGCTGGTGATCGCACGGCTGCAAAGGCTGGGCGCCGATGTGCTCGAGGTGCCCGCCGATGCGATGGGCGCGGGCGTGGTCGAGGCGTATCTCGGCATCAAGCGGGCCGGCAGCCTGTGAGCGCGGCCGAGCTGCCCTCCTTCTCGACCGGGCGTTTCCGCGCCGAGCGCGAAGCCGACTGGATCGCGTTCGACCTGCTCCTGACCAAGCTGGAGAAGCGCGGCGCCAAGGCGCTGACCAGCGACGAACTGCTCCAGCTGCCGATCCTCTATCGCGCGACGCTGTCGTCGCTGTCGATCGCGCGCGCGACGAGCCTCGACAAGGCGCTGCTCGACCATCTCGAGGCCTTGTCGATCCGCGGCTATTTCCTCGTCTATGGCGTGCGCGAGACGCGCTGGAGCCGGGCGCGGCGCTTCTTCCTCTACGACTGGCCGGCGGCGGTGCGCGCGGTGTGGAAGGAAACGCTGATCATCGCGCTGATCATCACCCTCGGCGCGCTGACCAGCTGGTCGCTCGTCGCGAGCAACCCCGAATGGTATTTCAATTTCGTCCCCGAGGAACTGTCGGGCGGGCGCGATCCGCGCGCGACGGTCGAATTTCTGAAATCGACGCTGGGGCACGGCGGCGATACCGGCGACGAACAGAGCGGGCTGCATGTGTTCGCGACCTATTTGTTCACGCACAACAGCCGCGTGTCGATCATGTCCTTCGCGCTGGGCTTCGCCTTCGGGGTGCCGACGATGATGCTCGAATATTATCAGGGGATCAGCCTCGGCGCGATGCTGGCGGTGTTCACCTCGAAGGGCCTGGGCGTCGATTTCGGCGGCTGGCTGTTCATCCACGGCACGACCGAGCTGTTCGCCGCCGCTTTGTCGGGCGCCGCGGGGCTGCGCATCGGCGCCGCGGTCGTCTTTCCCGGCGCGCGCGGGCGGCTGGAGGCGGCGGCCGAAGCGGGCAAGACCGCGGGGAAGGTGATGGTCGGCGTCATCATCATGCTGCTGGTCGCCGGGCTGCTCGAAGGCTTCGGGCGCCAGCTGATCACCGACACGATGCTGCGCTACGCCATCGGCACGGTGATGCTGCTGTTCTGGCTCGCCTATTATTACATCCCGCGCCGCGAGGATGTCGCATGACCGCCGCCGCCAACGCCAAGCTGCGCAGCGCGAGCGCCAGGAAGGTGCGGCAATTCGTCACGCCCGAGGGCGTCGACCTGCAATTGAAGATCGCAAGTGCCGGGCTGCGCTTCGGCGCGCTGATCACCGACCTGATCATCCTGTTCGCGATCCAGTTCCTCTTCACCCTGTTCATGATCTGGGTCGGCTTCGCCGGGGGCGACGATGTCGCCTATATGATCTGGATGCTCGGCGCCTTCGTGCTACGCACCTTCTGGTTCATCGGTTTCGAGCTGGGGTCGCGCGCCGCGACGCCGGGCAAGAGGCTGATGGGCATTCGCGTCGTCGCGCGCGACGGCGGGCGGCTGACCGCCGACGCGGTCGTCGCGCGCAACCTGATCCGCGAGCTGGAGCTGTTCCTGCCGCTGATGATGGTCGGGGTCGGCGCGGCCGAGGATATGGTGTCGGGCTGGACCGTACTCGCCGGCGTGCTCTGGTCGCTGACATTGAGCCTGTTCCTGCTGTTCAATCGCGACCGGATGCGGATGGGCGACCTGATCGCAGGCACCTGGGTCGTGATGGCGCAGCGCGTGAAGCTCGACAGCGACATCGTCGCGAGCGCGGGCGGCGAGGCCGAGGCGCTGGTCTTCAGCGACGCCGAGCTGTCGGTATACGGCATTTTCGAGCTGCAGGAACTCGAACGCGTGCTGCGCGGGCGCGACCCGCGCGCGATGCGCGAGGTCGCCGACACGATCCGCGGCAAGATCGGGCGCCCGGTCGCCGAAGAGGATGACGTGTTCCTGCTTTCCTATTACCGCCAGCTCAAGGCCCGCCTCGAACGCGGGCTGCTGTTCGGAAAACGACGCGAGGATAAATATGCCAGCGAATGACGCTCTCTCCGTTGCCCATGCCCTGCACGCCCGCCGGTCGGTGCGCGCGTTCAAGGATCAGCCGGTCGACACCGAGCTGCTGAAAACCATCTTCGCGGACGCCCAGCGCGCGCCGTCGGGCGGCAACCTCCAGCCCTGGCAGGCGACCCTCGTCACCGGCGAACCGTGGCAGCGCGTCAAGGATGCGGTCGCGGCGCGGATCGCGATGGGGCGCGAGGGCTATCAGCCCGAATATGACATCTATCCCAAGGGCCTGACCGAGCCGTGGGAGGCGCGCCGCTTCGGCGTCGGCGAGGCATTGTATGCGTCGCTGGGCATCCCGCGCGACAACAAGGCGGGCCGCCTCGCTCAATTCATGGACAATTACAAAGGGTTCGGCGCACCGGTGATGCTTTTCCTGCATTGCTCGCGCATCATGGGGCCGCCGCAATGGTCGGACATGGGAATGTGGCTGCAATCGGTGATGCTGCTGCTCGTCGAACACGGCCTCGCCAGTTGCCCGCAGGAATGCTGGGCGATGTACGGGGCGACGGTCCGCGAGACGCTGGGGCTCGGCGAAGACCAGATCCTCTTCACCGGCCTCGCGATCGGCCATGCCGACACCGATGCGGCCGTGAACAATTGGCCCGTCCCGCGCGTCGGGCTGGAGGAAGTGATCGATTGGCAGGGTTTCTGAACATGCGCCGAATAAACCATGCCGTGGCCGCCTCGCTGGCGCTGGTGCTCGTGGGCTGCGCCGCGGTGCCGACCCCCGAGGCGCCGCGGCGCAGCCCACGAGCAC
>NZ_LNRZ01000013.1 GCF_001468265.1 Sphingopyxis sp. H050
CACTCCAGTTTTTACCCCATCAAGGCAATTGACGCCATCTTTGAGGGATTTGATTTTGTGATGTCAGCTTGGAGTATAGCCTAACCGGACGTCAGGGCGCTACCGCGGTTTCTGTCAGATTAGGGTACTAAACGGAATTTGTTGACGAATGTCGTTGCGTATCATAGATTTCAACCTGACATTTTGATGGAGAGAGTGCGCAGTGAAGGGGCAACGGATCGGCTATGTCCGGGTCAGCACGTTCGATCAGAATGTGGATCGCCAATTGGAAGGTCAGTCGCTCGATCGGACCTTCACCGACAAGGCATCGGGCAAGGACGTCAACCGCCCCCAGCTTGAGGCTCTGCTCACTTTCGCCCGCGAAGGCGATACCGTCGTCGTCCACAGCATGGATCGGTTGGCCCGCAATCTGGATGACCTGCGCAAGCTGGTCCAGGGCCTCACCAAGCGAGGTATCCGGATCGAGTTTGAGAAGGAAAGCCTGTCCTTCTCGGGGGAGGACTCCCCGATGGCCAATCTGATGCTCTCGGTCATGGGTGCGTTTGCTGAGTTCGAGCGCGCCCTGATCCGCGAACGGCAACGCGAAGGCATTGCGATCGCTCGGCAGCGCGGCGCCTATCGGGGGCGGAAACGGTCGCTCTCGGATGAGATGATTGCCGATCTGCACCGCCGCGTTGCCGCCGGTGAACGCAAGGCGACCATCGCGCGCGACATGGGCATCAGCCGCGAAACCCTCTACCAGTACCTTCGCGCCGCTGCCTGACACCAATGTTCACATTATGTCCGGAAAATCGTTGTTCAGCGTACAAAGCTTGAGGTGACGCCTTGCGCAGGTGATCGCCCAATGGCGCGGGGATGATCGTCGGCAGACCGACGGGATCGATGGGAAGTTTATCGCGGGAACGAGGCGGGTAATTGGTACACGGATACCAATCGCGCACGTTCGCTGTCGGTGATATATTCGCGCCAAGGCTTTGCGACGGTCACGCGAAGCCGGGAGCCCTCACTTTCCAGCCTGATATTCCGAATGTCGGCCGCCGCAGCGCGTTGTTCCGCGTCATCAGCGTGAAACGCAGCGCCGGTTGCCCAAAGTCGGGCAGGCCAAGGCGCTAGAAAAATCGCGAGAAGCATGCCAATCACGGTGCCGGTGACGGGCGGCAGCGCAATGACCGCGATAAGCCAGATTGCCATGAAGCATATAGCCGCGCGCGCGAGGACCAGGCGCGGTCGACAGCAGCTCATGAATGCGATCGCGAGCCAGTGGAACGGGGCGCTTATCAGTACGAGTAGCCCAAGCAACCCAACCGCGCTCGTGATCAGGAACGTGAAAAACGCGAGCAGCTTGATCATGGCTCGGCTACCGTCACGGTATCGGTATCTTCGGGCGCCGGCGACGCGTCTGGTGTGTTCTCCGTCTCGGTCTCGATGTCATCGAGGAGGGCTTTGTCGAGTGTCCGTACCAGCAGATTTGCGACCGACTTCCCGTCAAGAGCGACGATACCGCCTATCGTCTCGCGCCCGTAGCTATCGAACTTGGGCGCCTCACCTGGTTCCTGCCATTTCTTTCCGGTGACAGCAGGCTTCAACTGAAACAGGAAGCGGTCGGGGTTGAGCAGCGCCAGCGAGAGCAGCTCGCCCTTTTCGCTGTGCCGAATATCCGCGATCGCGCCGATATAGCCGATGCCCAGGTTGTTTTGCTGAAAGGTCGTGAGAACGTGGCAGACGGGCCTATAGCCATGCTGGGTCGGTCTGAGGTAATGATGGTAGACCCACCCCTGACCATTGAGGTCGGCGCCGTCGAACACGAGGTCGAAGCCGTCATTTGAGACGAACTTCGCGACCAGAAACGATTCCAGAACAACCAGCATGCTGAACATGGCCAGTTCGTGCATCTCTAGATGCCCGCCGTCGGCATATTGCACCATCGCTGCGATCGGATTGGCGAATACGGGCTGAAGGAGCCCTTCAGGCCGAAGCAGCGTCTCGATTGGCGTCCACATCATTCCTGTCGCGGGCAGAACATCCGAAATGGCAATAAACAGGCTCCGCGCCAGCTCGACACACGACCAACCGAGAAAATGGGCCATGAGAGAGACTCCCACGGCGAGCAGCAACGTTGTTGCGGATCCGAGAGGCAATTCGGGCCGTGCGGCGCCGCTACGCGCGCCTTTCAGATTCCAGAATCCGAGAAAGGTCAAACCGGGTAGCAGAATGAGCATGCTGGCGAGAACGGCCAGCGTGAGCGTCATGAATCAGCTCGCGGCGATATATTTGAAGCGGCCAGTCTGGGGATTCTTGGTGAGCTTCGCAATCAGACCGCGCCGACGGATCGCGGTGCGCTCGTCCTGCAGGCGCAAGAGCTCGACATAGCCGCCGACCTTGCGGGCGGCTTCGGAGGTTTCTGCCTGTTCGCGAGGGGTGGTCACGCTTGCCATGGCCCCAATCTAGTGCGTCCGGCAAAGAAGGTAAAGAGTTCAGACTTTCGCCTCGACGTTGCATCCCGAGGGTCCGGATACGTGTCCGCCCTAGAACTTGAACTTGACCCCGACCATGACGCGGTTTGCAGTATAGCCGTTGGCCAGCGAGCCAGAGTCGAGATGGACATCGAGGCTCACGCCGTTTCCGACATCGATTTCGGCGCGCGGCAATCCTTCGGTAACAGCATAGGTGTCAGGCAGGCGTCTCGCCCGATGTTCCTCGGGATCGGGGGCGCAAACCACAATTTCGTTCCCCCTTCCTTCAGGACACCGGGGTCGGATGGTTTTGAGGTCAATGCGTTCAGCCGCTCGATCGACGCGTTCGAGATCGAGCGAAGGCGCCTCTAGGACGGGCGGCACGGGCGGCTGTTCCGCGAACGGCATTTGCCGATTCTAGCTCTAAATTTAATGCCGGTCCACCTGGGCTATAACGAGCCGGCGAAAAGCAAGCGCATCCACGATGATGTCCCATGTTTCACCGTTTCCAATGAAGATCCCCATTTCATCGAATTCCCGCCCAACAGGCGGCGCATTGCAAATCATTGTCATTGCTGACATCTCTTGCGGCGAGGCCATAAGCTGCATGAGCGACAGGCGAAGGTTAGATCATTATTGCGGGGTGTCGGGATGAACTGGGCTTCACTTTCGCTAGTTGCCATGATTGCGGGTTTGCCGATGACAGATATCGCGGAAGCAAAGCAACGAGATCTGACGATCGACGACGTTCTAGCCATCGAACGAGTTGATGAGGTTGCCCCGTCGCCCGACGGAAGCGTGACTGCCATCGTCGTGCAGCGATCCGCAACCGATGGCGAATCATATGGTCGCACGCACTACGAGATAGACCCGTCGCGGAATGGCGTGTGGATATCAGGCGAGGGACAGAGCGAAGCTCGAAGAATCGCGCCGCTGGTAGCGAAGGGCGCTGGGTTCTGGTGCGCGCAGTGGTCACCGGATGGCGCCAAGTTGGCGATGCTGTCGACCCAGGCGGATGGCAGCGAACCGTCTCAGGGGGACAATGTTCGGATCTATGTTTGGGACAAGGCTTCCGGGGCGTTGTCTCGACTGGCAAATGAGGCCGTGGTTACGCAGTCGCGATATGGTTCGTGGTTCAACCGCCTTGATGTTCGTCACGCCGGCCAAGATATGGGCAAGGCGAAGACCTGCAGAGTTGGTGAAGAAAATGCGCCGTTCGCTTGGCTCGACGGTGATCGACTTATGGCCCTTACCCTCGCTGACGGCGAGGTTTCGACGTTGCTCGATGAATATTCGAGACCAGTGCGTCACGCAGAACTCACGCGCGAGCGTCTTCTCGACGGGCAAGTGCCGACGGCGACTGCTGTCGGAAGTGGAGACGCAAGGACGACATGGCAGCAACCCGCAGGGCAGCCGACTCTTCGTGTCTATTCGGTGTCGAAACGGACCTCCATCGCTCTTGGGCAAATTCCGGATTATCCATTTCGCGGCGACCTTGCGGTTAGCGTTTCGCCGGACAACCGGTTCGTTGCCATATTGGCGACCGAAGCTGCACTGGCGCCCGGCGCGACTCCCGGCTCGGTCCGGATGGTCGATAGTTGGCAAGTGCAGAAGCGATTGGGAATCGCCGAGCTCAACCGCGAAAGCAGCGTGCGTTGGGTTGAACTGCCGCAAGAAGCAAAATTGCCGCTCGAACTGTTTGAGTGGTCGCCCAACGGGCGCAGCGTCGCATTTCGTGCTCGCGCTGACGCGGCCTCGCCGGAAGCGCACTTGTTCCGTCTCGACCTCGAATCTGAAAGAATCCGCAGCGTCGGTAACGAGCCAGTCGGGGCGACGTTTCTGAGTTCGCTCTATCCAATTGCCACCCCGGTGCGCTGGCTGGATTCAGAGCGATTGTTGGTCACGCGGAAGTCGAGTTCGGAGGCGGACGCCCGCGAAGATTGGTTCGTCACGGGAGCAGAGCAGGCGAGTGTTAACATCACTGCAAACTTGACGACGCCCGCGACACAATTCGTCCAGGGACCGAAGGGCAATCTCTATGGCATAGGGGACGGCAACCTTCTCACCCTAAGCAGCACAACCGGGCAAATTGAAACTCGAACGCCCTTGTCCATGCCAGGCGAGACCGCGGTGGTCGGCATCCAGGAGTCGATAATCATCCTGCGAGGCCAAGCCGAAGATGGACGGATCGTGGTTGCAGCCGTCGACGTTTCCTCGACGCCGGCGGTAGTTTCGAAATTCGAACTTCCCGAAGGTGCCGAGCTGAGCGCCATCAGCGGATCGCCCCCACGGGCCAGTTACGTCAATCAGATGTTGGATCGAACCGAGGTCGGCGAATTCGACATTTTGACAGGGAAATCGCGCACTCTAAAATCCATTTCAGGTTATCCGAAGAACGTGCGCTGGGGCGAGCGCGTGCTTCTCGACTATGTAGGCACCAAAGGCGAGCCGCTGAAGGCCGTAGCCCTGATGCCGCCGGGCTATTCGAGTGATGTAAAATATCCAGTCTTGACGTGGGTCTATCCCGGCTACCGGGTTTCCGGGGCCGACACCCATGTGCTGGATCCATATCTTCCCGGAATCTACAACCTGCAACTCTACGCCGCGCGCGGTTATATCGTTTTGGTGCCCTCATTATCGCGCGGTGCCCCCAAAACGGACGAGAATCCCTTCGCGCAAATTACTGCCGAAACACACGCTGCACTTGATGCACTCATCGCCAAAGGAAATGCAGACCCCAAGCGGGTTGCGATCATGGGACAGAGCAATGGCGGATTTGGCGTCTATGCCATTTTGACGCAAAGTGATCGCTTTAAGGCGGGCATTGCAATCGATGGCGTGACAGACTTCGTTGGTTTCTTCTCACAGTTTGACCCCACCAGCCGCGGATACGACGGCATCGAGCATGAAAAGTCGGTCAACTGGGCGATCGCGCAGCGGTTGGATTTCACCGATACTCCGTATCGAGACTACTCCCAATACACGAGCAAATCGCCGCTATTTTATGCAAGCCGGATAAATACTCCCTTGCTTCTGGCGCACGGGGAATATGATATACGGGCATCGGCAATTCAGGCGGATCAGCTATTTTACATGCTTTATTCTCAGAATAAAACAGCAAGGCTCCTGCGCTATTGGGGGGAAAATCACAGCATCAGCCTGTCTCCAGCTAACGTCCGCAATCTCCTTGATGAGACATTCACGTGGTTGAGGAAATATGTGAAGTGAGGTCATCGGTCGATTTTCGTGTTGTCCATCACTCTCATCCGACGCCAACCGGATCGTTTTGATGTTTCGCGAAGAAGTTATTGAGGGACGGAAGGCAAAGTTTCGGGGACGGGCCTCGATCGCTATTCCGCTGTCATGGCGAATCGTTACAACGTTTGCAGTAGTCAGCTTGGTCTCGGTGCTCTGTTTTCTGGCGATCACCCCCTTTACGCGATCCGTCACTGTTGAGGGTTCGCTAGCGCGTTCTGCGGGCGTGGCGGAAATTGTTGCCCCGCGGCTCGGCACGGTAAGTGATGTCCGGGTGGTGGAAGGGGAACACGTAAAAAAAGGGACGGTGCTCGCGACCTTAGAAACCGACCGTTATGGTGAGGGGAGCGAGGGTTTCGGTAAAGTCGTGACCGAGGCAATCGCAGAGCAAGCGAACTTGACGGCCGCCCAAGCGGCTGCGGCGGGTAGCAAATCCGGCCTGGACGTCCGGTCAGCACAAACCCGGGCAGCGGCGATCGGCGAAGAAATCGCGTTGATTGAAAAGCAGATGGCCGCCCAGCGGGGCCTGATCGAAACCGCCGAGCATGACTTAGAGAGAATTCGAGGGATCGCGAAGAACGGATTTATCAGCCGCCGAGACGTGCAGATCCGCGAGGAGACGCTCGTGTCCAGGCAACTCGCCCTGTCTCAATCCCAGCAACTCTTGGTCTCCCGCCGTCTCGCCAGGGAAGAGGCGTTGAATGAAGCAAATAGCATTCAAGTTGCTGCCCGATCGGAACAAGCCAGGCTTGCCGTTGCCCGCATGGACTTCGAACGCGCTCGCGCTGAGGCCGAGGGGGATCGATCCTACTCCCTGCGGTCCCCAATTGCTGGACGCGTAACGGCCATTGTTGCGAACGTCGGCAAATCCATGCCAGCAGGCGACGTGTTGATGTCGGTAGAACCGTACAGCTCCAAACTCGTCGCGAATTTGCGCATTCCAAGCGAGGCTGTCGGTTTCGTTCGAGAAGGACAATCAGCGCGCTTGGCGATCGACGCTTTCCCGTACCAGCGATTTGGGCATATCAACGGGAAGATAATTTCTGTCGCGAGCGCCCCGACGATTGCTCCCGGCGCCGCTGGCAAGCCGTACTTCCTTGCCAAGATAGAGCTCGATGAAACTAGCATCAGGGCGTTCGGAAGGAGGGAAAGCCTGAAATCTGGCATGTTGGCCGAAGCTAAGGTGGAGATCGCGCGCCAATCGCTCTTCACGTGGCTCTTCGAGCCTCTGTTCGCCGCGCGGAGCCGATAGATGATTGACTTTTTTCCCGCTCGGCAGAAGCGAGTCAGGCTGATCCGACAGACGGAAATAGCCGAATGCGGGCTCGCCTGCATTACAATGGTGGCCAATAGCTTCGGGTTTGATACCAATCTGGGCGGAATGCGTAGGCATCTCGCATTCAGTCAGCGCGGGACGACGTTCGCGACGCTGATGGAGCTCGCCGATCGCGTGGGTCTTGTGTCTCGGGCAGTCGAAGTGCCACTCGAGGGGCTTGAACAGTTATCAACGCCCGCAATCCTGCATTGGGATCTAAATCATTTCGTTGTCTTGGAGCGTGTAAGGGGCCAGCGGGCTCTGATTCACGATCCGGCAGGGAATACGCAGTGGGTGCCGCTGACTGAAGTCTCGTTGCATTTTACAGGCTATGCGCTTGAGGTTCGGCCAGGCGCCGACTTCGAGCCCCGTCGCGATGCGGAGAAAATGGGGCTTTTTGAGTTGATTAAGGGCACGGTTGGCCTAAAGTCGGCACTGTTCCAAGTCGTTCTTCTGACCCTATTCTTGCAAGCCTTCGTGCTTGTGTCGCCGTACTATCTCCAAATCTCTGTCGATCGAGTGATCCCTCAGCAGGACAATGCGCTGTTGATGGCGCTGGCCTTGGGTTTCTGTCTCTTTGTCGTGATCAATGCGGTGGCATCCTGGTTGAGAACCTTGGTTTTGTTGGTTGCGGGCACGACTTTAGGTTTCAATCTGGCGTCTGACCTCACGCGCCACCTCTTTCGCTTGCCCGTGGACTGGTTCGAGAAGCGGCATACCGGCGATGTGCTTTCCCGTTTTCGATCCGTAACGCCTATTCAACTGCTTCTCACCGAGGGAGCAATCGCATCGATTGTCGACGGCTTGATGGCCGTTTTCACGCTGACGGTGATGTTTTTTTATAGTGGTCTTCTAGCGATCATCGCGCTCGTGTCGTTTGCGGCCTATCTTTTGGTTAGGCTCTACCTGTTTCGCCTGCAGCGGGACGCTGAGGAGGCATTAATCGTCACGGTAGCCAATGAGCAGACTACACTGATCGAATCCTTAAAGGGCATCACCACCTTGAGGATTTTCGGTCAGGAAGCCGTGCGGCACGGTTATTGGCAAAATCAACTTGTCGAAGCAACGAATGCAAAAGTTCGTGTTCAGCGGATCGTGGCGCTGCAGCAGTCCCTCAACATTCTTATTCTGGGTATCGAGAATGTTGTGGCTGTATGGATCGCGGTGCGATTGATTATCAGCGGCGACGGCTTCAGCGTCGGGATGCTCTTCGCTTATATGGCCTATAAAGTGCAGTTTATCGACAAGGCCTCGAAGCTTGTAGATCAGTTGATGGCATTCCGGATGCTCAACCTGCATCTCGAGAGACTTGCTGATATTGCACTCTCTGACGTGGATCGTACCTTCGAAACAGCGAAGGGCGATGTAAAGGCGGAAGTAGAAACCATAGAGCTGCAGGAGGTTTACTTCCGCTACTCGGAGAGTGAGCCGCTTGTGCTCGAGAACGTGTCGCTGCGGGTTGACGCAGGGGAGCATGTAGCGATCACGGGGCCATCCGGCGGCGGCAAATCGACATTGCTGAAGGTTCTTCTCGGCCTGATCGAGCCCACGGACGGCAAACTATTGGTGGATGGGCAGCAGCTCGGCGGACACGCTCTCAAGGCGTATCAGCGGAAGATCGGAACAGTGCTGCAAGAAGACGAACTCTTCTCGGGCAGCATCGCCCAAAATATCGCGTTGTTCGAAGAGGACATCGATCTGCCCAAGGTACACAGGGTGGCAACAATCGCATCCATTTCGGATGATATTTTGGCCATGCCACTCCAGTATGACACGTTGGTCGGTGATATGGGCTCGACGCTTTCCGGGGGCCAGAAGCAACGCATTTTGCTGGCGCGGGCGCTTTACCGCGAGCCGCAAATTCTTGTCATGGACGAGGGGACAGCGCATCTGGATTCGGCCCACGAAGCGGCCGTCAACGCCGCCATCCGTGAATTGAAGATCACGAGAATAGTGGTGGCGCACCGCAAAGAGACGATCGAAAGCGCTCAGCGTATTCTCGTATTGGACAAGCACTCGCTCAATCCGCAAATAATCTAGATCCCTTTCGTTCCCATAGCAACGCTTTGAGTTCTAATGACTTTGCGCTTGACTCCAACTTTGAGGAAGCGCAGCCTCCCCTTGCTCTTAAAGGAGCATGAAGGAGAAATCGCATGTTTAAGAAGCAGAGTTCGATTTTCCGTAGCCGACCGCGCGAATTGAGCGCGGAAGAAATGAAGAAATTGGCGGGAGCGGGGCCTTTCGAGGAGCCGAAGTTCGGAAGCAAAGCCCCGTACGATATGGACTACGCGACGCGCACATTCAATTAATTTGCGTTTCGTTCGCGAGCCGCAGCTTTGCTGTTTTCGTAGCCGCGGATCACATTTTGTAAAGGACGCTGAGCATGTTCAAATTCTCGACGAAGAAGTCTGACGGTTCCGTATTTCGTAGCCAGCCGCGCGCGTTGAGCGCCGAAGAAATGAAGAAGCTGGCCGGCGCGGGGCCCTTTGAGTTGCCTGCACCCGGTGGAAGCAAGGCTCCGTACGACATGGATTATGCGACCCGTACATTTAGCTAAGAGCAACATACTCTTCTGAGTCGCCACCAGGCACATAATTGCCCTTTGCGGCCCAAACTCTGGGCCCCGTTTGCCATCATGGAGAATGAGATGTTCAATCTGAAGAAAGACAGCGGTAGCAATTCGGTTTTCAGGAACCGTCCCCGTGCATTGGCTGCCGACGAATTGATGACGATCGCTGGCGGTGAGTGGACACGTCCCAAAGACACGATCAGCAAGAAATCCCCGTACGACATGGATTATGCGACGCGCACGTTTGGGTGATACCCCGCGAGCGACGATTGGATGAAAGGATTTCATGTGTTTAAGCTCACGAACAGGAAACCAGCCTCATCGATTTTCCGGAATCGGCCGAGGGCGTTGGCCGCTGATGAGGTGAAAAATGTCGCCGGTGGTGGAGGCGGTGACCATACATCGAAAAAGGCGCCTTACGACATGGATTATGCGACGCGTCATTTTTGATTAGTCGGCGCTGTATTGTCGGAAGACTGCTCCTAAGCGGCTATCCAATGCAGCGCAGCGGGATTTTGGGTGGCACGTTTGTGCCACCTTTTTTTTGAGGGGCGGGCAATGCTGACAGCCAACCTATCGTTCGAAGACCTTGGCGCAAACTGGGATGTGTCAGACACCACCATCCAAATTGGCGAGAGCAAGATCGAAATTTTTAAATCGTCCCAGTTGAGTTGGTCGACGCGCCGGTTCGACGGTGGGCAGCTGCTGTGGATCGGAGAGATCGCAGATCCTTTTGAGGCGGCCGATGCCGCGAATCCGTCGTCGGATCTTTACCGCGACTTCGATGCAGCTGAAGGCATATGTCTGATCGTCCACGGCGATGATCGGGTTGAACTAGTACGAACGTGCGCGGGAAATTGCCCAATCTACTTGGCCCGTGGAAGAGGGCGCGTCGCAATCTCATGGAGATTTGAAGACGCAGTTGCCGTGCTGGACCGTGCGGAGCCCGACATCCTTATGTGCCAGCGTTATATCGAAGACGGCATGAACCAAGTGCGAGACCAGATTATTTCGGGCGTGCAGATGCTTTGGCCGGCGGAGCGGGCAATTATAGGTCAGTCATCGACGGAATTCGAGCAAATGCCAAGCCCTCAAGCGTTGTTGCCCGCGCAATTCGCGGACGGGGCAGTGGCAACGGGCGAATTTCTGAGGCTCATTGCCGAAGCCATGTCTGAGAATTTTGCTCGGGCGAATGGCGCCCTTGTCGAATTGAGCGGAGGTTTGGATTCCTCCTGTGTTGCATTTGCCGCAGCGCTGCTCGAACGGCCGACCAGTTCATGTGGTGTCATTCACACGGGTCCGGTCGGGGTCCAACAGACCAGCCGGCGGAATGAAATTATCGAGCTGTGCCGGCTGCGGGATTTTACTTATCCGGCGGCGAAAGATTTGACCTATCAGTCGCTCGGCCTGCCCGGCTTTGGGATCACGCCATTTGACGAGATGTACAGACTGCAGTGCTCCAATTTGCTTGAGCGCGTCCGGGCCGAGATTCCCGAACTCGATCTCGTGTTGACCGGTATGGGGGGAGATGAACTGGTCAAAGACTATACGTTGCATCGGACTGACTACGAGGTTGCTGGTTACACTTCGTCATCTGCCGTGGTGGCCGCCGCTTGCCGCAGCGATTTATTTATGCGCCTCGGATTGTGGCCAAAGAGCCCGTTGATCTCGAGACCTGTTGTCGATTTTTGCCGCGCGCTCCCAAAAAAAATACGTGAGGATCGACAAATTCACAAACTGGCGCTGGTTCGATCGGGAGTGAGCGACGCTTTTCTGTTCCCGCGGTACTATGAGCATTTTGGATATGTATCCGACCTCAGTGCCCGGAGTTTTGATTTCGACGATTATTTTAGCACCTCCGCAATTCACGATTGGCGAATCTACGATATCGACACAGTTCTAGAACAGGCGCGAGAGGCCACGCTCTACGGCTTCACGCCCGAGCTACGAACCACGCTCTTCTTTCTATGCAAGTTGGAAGCCGTCTTGCGTAGCTACGTGTAGCGGGGAGAGCCAGACGGGTTCGATATGCGTAAAAACGATGCTATGCCTCGCGGATGACCTTTGAAATCGTTCCGGGAACCGAAGCGCTTCTCGTTGAAATCGAAGCGCGGCTCGATGCGGAGAAGCGGCTCACAAGGATGGCGAAGCCGCACACGTCAACCGGTCTCAGATGGGCGCGCGGGGGCGCCGATGAACGATTCCGTCACGGCACGGTAATAGGGAATTTTGGCGATCATCTGCCACAGCTCGATAGGGAGAACGGCCGCGACTGGGCGTTGCCCGTCGTCAATGTAGATTACGCGCGAACCGGCGTCGGCGATTGCGTTGACGAGATCTTGCCCGCGCAGTTGCGCGCGCGGGCGCGTGGGGGAGGGGTTCTGGTTCATCGGCGCGATCTCGCAGAAATGTCTTATTTGTCAGTGAGTTTCGTTGCCTAACCGGCGGTTGACGTTTCCAGAGATGAAACAGTCAGGGCGTAAAATCGCGCTTGCAATCAAAGTAATTCGGGTTGCCGATCATTTGGCCGCCGTTTTGGAACCCATAGTTCGTCTGTTGGCTCGACGATGAGCCGGTTGGCGGGGTACTGCTTTACCAGTTCCAGCGCTTGGTCGGTCTCGGCGTGGAGCCAGCTGTCCCAATCGTCGGGATGCAGTATGACCGGCATCCGGTCGTGGATCTCCATCATCTCGGGTACGGCATCGACCATGACCATCGTATAGCTGTCGCCCCATTCGTCGGTCGGCCGCCAGAAGCCGGCGCAGGCGGCGATCGGCTGGTCAGCGACGCGGACCCACGTCCGAGTCATGTTCGGGCTGGCGCCGACGGCCTCAGCAAAAGCGGTGATCGGTATCAGGCATCTTTGTCCTGGCTGGATGAACCACTCGTGCCACATCCCGAACGGGTTCATCAGATGATCGTCGCGGGCGTTGTTGACCTTCAGCGGCTTGTTCAACTCGCCGGTGCGTTTGTTCTTCAGATATTTGGGGAAGCCCCACGTCATCGCGTCCATCACGCGTTCGCCGGCGTTCTCACGAACGATGAAGCCGGTGCCACCCTTCCACACGTCGCCGGTGCTGGCATTTGTCGGTTTCGGGCGCCGGGCCTTGAAGTGGGAGGCAACTTCGTCGACCGAAGCCTTGAGCGTGATCTGATTGCACATCCTCGGCTCTCCGCTTCTCAGGCGGCGCCGAGCAGCCCTTCGATACTGGGCTGGATCGGCGGCATGATCGTGAAGCTACCTTCGGGGAAGGGGCGCAAGATGTCCAGCGGTGGGCGCGCCTGCTGCAGCCAATCGAACCAGTCGTCAGGATCGACCACTGCCACATGGCGATCTTTGTGCTCTGCAAGGTCGGGGTACGCCGGAACGGTCAGCGCCGCGAACGCATCGGGATAATCGCGCGTGCCGCGCTGCCAGACGCCGGCGATGCAGAAGAAAGGAATGTCGGTGACGAGACTCGCGGCATAGAGTGTCTTGCCGTCGCGCTTGATGCCGAATTCATTGGCCAGGATAAGGCAGGGGCTTTCGATCCGGGCTGTTTCCGATTTGAGGAGCGGAATTTGTCCGATCTCCGGGTCGCGCGACCGGAGACCCCAATGCGCTTCGATCTGCTGTTCCTCCTGACCGTCCCATATCATGATGCGATGACCACCGCGGCCTAGCCCCTGAAGCGTGTCGTCGAATTCAATGTCCATCGGTCAATCTCCTATGTCCTGAAGCGCCGCATCGCGCGTTTCCATTCGCGATCGTCGGGCATTTCCAGTTCGATGACCCCTTTTTCCCATGGGACGGTCTCGAGACGCAGCGGTTGAACGCGGCGGCCGATCCGCGCGGCGCATTGCCGGCACCAAAAATGGCGCGTCGCGTCGCGGAAACTATCGTTCCACCCCTTGCGCTCAAACCGCCACCAGAGGCTCGCCGCGTGAAATTTGGCGCTATGCCCGCACCGGCATGTGACCAGCACAGCATAATGCCAGACGGCCGCCTCGAATATGTGCGTGGCGCGACGCAGTCCATCCCTCGTATTCTGCACGTCACAGCGCCAGCGCCTGCTGCTCGCCGGCGATCGCGCGGGAGACGGGCGGCGATAAATGATCGACGATCGCGCCGGCGAGCTCCATCGCAGCATCGATACGAAGATGCTCGCGCGGCTCGGTGAGGCCAAGTTTTGCCCACCCCGGGGCAGCCAGCAGAGCGTCGGCGATCGCATTTTTGTCGAGTCGGTTCATTCCCATATCGGAACATAAGAAGAACATTAGCGCAATGCGGATTCGACGGGCCGTTTCGAGCGGGCAGGACGATGCGCCGTTCGGGATTGAAAAGGAATGACTCTTTCTGTCGAGCCCCGCGGCGGCGCACCTCCTATTGGGACTGGATCCGATAGGATGTTCCCAAGCGGCTTTCGGCGCTGTTCCGTCGCGCAAGGACAGAACGGACATAGCGATCGGCTTCGGTGCCGTGCGGGAATGAGCGGATTTTGCGCTGACCTGCAGCTCCGATCCGTCCCCAACGGGTCTCGACGATGATGGAACCGAAAAGGTCAATGCTCGCGAGAATGCTGTAGCGGCGATGGATGTTCCGCGCGGGATTGCGCGCGATCAGCTCGATGTCGATTTCATCGAAAGGCGTGCCGGTTTCCATCCGCGTAGTTTAGTCCCGGTGCCCCGCGGCGTCGCACGAATTTTCTAAATCGATCTCGGCACAGTGATTCAGCAGCTCGATCATGGACGAGGAACAGTGCAGCGGATTTGGGGCAGGGCATCATAGCGGCGAACACTGACAGAAATTGCCTGCTCCCATTGGGGAGCATCCGCCGGCATAGCCGGCGGTCCCGACCGTGAAGGCCGGCGCTTTGGAGTTTTTAATAGCGCTTTTCGTGAGGGGCGATCTGCCCCTTTATGTCGAATTCATTGGCCGACCAGGCCAATTCCCTTTGAACGTAAGAGAATCTGACTCAGATTTGAGCGGTTGAGTATCTTTTTGAGACTCGCGCTCCTCGATCGTGCGCGCCATGCGGGCAAGGGTGTCGAGGAGAGCGAATTCTTCGGACGGTTTGTTCTGGATCCGACGTTGCTGCATCCTGCGATGATCGTTTTCTTCGGCCTGCAGGCGGACCAGCTCGTCGTCGGGAAGCGGGCAGGGCGTGCGCTGGCCGTTCAACCAGCGATCCAGTCCAGCGGGCCATTCCAGGCGGTAGGCATTGGAGGTCTGTTCGAAGCGAGGCCCGGGCCCGTCGCGCTCTAGGCGTTTGCATCTGCGCTGGATGAGCAGGAAGCCGGCGTCCCTCAGCTGCGCGATCGCGCGCGCGACCGTCGCGCGAGCGAAGCCGGTTTTTTCGATGAACCAGTCATAGGTCGGGTAGATCTCGCCTTTGCATAGACGGCCCAGCTCGCAGAGCAGTTTGAAGATGGCCGTCGCGGATTGCGACAGTTGCGGTGGCAACATCGATGGCGGTGCCGAGCCTATGGCTGAAGCTCTTGCTTGCCGGCGATGGGCGCGGAGCTCGTGACGGCGTATCCGCGCCAGGTCGACCGCTGCTTGATGTAACCGATCTGTCTCCCCCTTTTGATAGGTGCGCCAGAAGCGATGCTCGAAGCTTCCCTCCTCGAGACTGCCACGAAGCACGGCGGCGCCGGTCTTGTGCGCCGAGCCGGATCGCGTTGGAACGCCCGCGCGCCGAAGCACGCCGGCGGCCGCCGAAGCGAAAATATGCGTCATCGTCTGTCCTCCATCGGAGGGCAGCTGAAAGCGGGCAAAAAAATCCCGTGGCGCGAAGCGCGCATCATTGACAAAGATGTCGAAGGAGGTTAGCTCAAGCTTCCAGCTTGTTGTGGAAGCCAATCAGGAAGTCCTAATTCCTGGCTAAACTCGATGCGATGCCCGGCCTTCGTGCCGGGTTTCGTTTATCCGCTCACGGCGCCCCCATTCTTGTTGATCCCTGAATCGGAATTGCGATGGTGCGCGCTGGCGGATTGCGACCGCGCGCGCATGAAGATTGCCGCCCCGGTCAAGGGGCGGCAATCGAGAGTCGGATTCATGGTGGCAAAGAGAGTCGAAGATGGGCGCGAAACGTGATGCGCGGATCTCATGCGTCCCCCGTCATTTGCTTCCGCCTATGCCGGCGCTCCGTCGGAAATCACCGATCCAAACAGCCCGCGCAGGCGGGGGCGATGCCTGCGCGGGCTCCAGTGGCCGATGATTGGATTCAATCACGCGCCAGTTGGTAAGGATCTTCGTGACGTAATTTTGCGTTTCGGTGATCCGCGGAACGCGGCGGACAGTTCGAACGCGCCCAGGGCCGGCGTTATATGCAGCCAATGCAAGATCGACGCGCCCGAATTCCTTCAGCTGCCAGCTCAGATAGCGTGCGGCGCCACGAAGGTTTCCGTGCAGGCTGTAGCGATCGACACCGAGCTGCTTGGCCGTTCCAGGCATGAGCTGACCGAGCCCGAACGCCCCCTTCGGACTTACCGCGACGGGATTGTATCGGCTCTCCTGAATCAGCATCGCGTCCATCAGGCCAATAGGGAGTCCGGCTTCGCAAGCGGCGCGCTGAACGAGTGGATAGAGCAGGCGCCTGCGTTCCTCGGCCGTGCGACCGAGAAGGCCGGACGATGAATACGCTTTGGGCGAGCAGTTTCCGATCGTGGGCAGTCCAAGCGCAAGATTGGCAAAATGATTGGTCGACTGCCCCGAGCGCATCCATCCGGGAACGCGGATGGAGCGCACAATTCCATAGCTGTCGGGGCTAATCGCCGAGAATGTGTTAACGCTGGGCGCCGTGTCTTCGCTTCTCCGCATGTCGCGGAAGTCGAGAAGCATTCCGTTCGATACAGCGTCGATGGGTGCGGTCGGCTGGGCAACCGGGGTCGAGGGCGCGGAAAAGTCGAGGAGTGCAACTCGCCGGACCTGCGATTGCGTTTCGGCGTGTGCCCCGGCGCTTAAAGCCAGTTGCCCAATCAAACACGAAATTATGGCCCCCCGCTTCATCATTAACGAGGGGTTCGGAAGCTGAGGAAGGGCTGGCGGAATCGCGATCGCGGTCCGAGTAATTCCAAGACTAGCAGCTGGATCTTCTCGAACAGGGCATTGGCCTCCCATTCACGAAGATCGTCATGGAGTTGGCAGTCGTCGGAAGACAGCGTCTGCGCTAAACAGGGCACGAGCAACGCCAACAGCTTTGTCGGCGGCTCATCATATGCTTCGACGGACTGGAAAATTTCTACCGCGAGAAACGCGCGGACATTATCGATGCCCAGCGCGTCGGCGATTTCGTCGAGCCGATCTCGTTTCGGAATCGAGCGGCCTTTCAGGAAGGCGCATATTCCAGAGTGATGGGCATCAAGCTTTGTAGCAAGCTGCCTTGAAGACAAATTCTGTCGTTCCGCTTCCTGTCGATACAGGTCCGCGTAGAGTTCTATTACACTCATCGCCCCATCCTTGTTGAACGCAGTCCATATTTTTATGACTTTCGATTAGCAAACTTGCGACGCCACGTTGCCAGCAGAATGTACGGAATCGAAAATGTCAATATTAGAGAGCGTTAATCGGACGGTTTTTATTCTCCTGTGATCGTCGAAAATGCGAGCCGGTGCAGCTCAATGTTCGAGACGACGCGTCCTGCTCGGGCAGCAAGGCGGTATCGCGCGGCGCTCAGAACGTCATTTGTCGGCTTGCTGAGGTGAATCGACACAGCGATGTCACCTTGTAAATCACGTTTGTTAGCGTAGAGTAGCAAATCCTTAGTAGTAAAGGATTCGATCGCCTCTAGACGATGCTTCACGATATAATCGAAAAGCTCGGCTGGATTTTTGATTTCTCGTTCAGCTATTGTTAGCCTGTACATGGCAAGCGCAAGGCTTTGCAGGAATTTGTCGCTGACTTTGTATTGGATTGAGACTCGCGATTTTCTCATGAAAAGTCGTCAGCTATGATACCCAAAGGTGTGAACGAAAGCCGCCGAACCGGCTTCGCATCATAGCTGAGACTGTCGCGTTAAGCCGCCAGCGTGGCGCGCTAAATCGACGCGGCGTCGCAAAAATGCGACACACTTTTACAACGAATCACGACAAAAAGAACAATTGCATCCAGATTGGTGCATTGTCGCGTAAGATTCTTGCTATTTGCTTGACAGCCCCTCGCCCCGGCGAGTCCCAATGGGAGCGGCGCCCATGCGGCGTCGTTTCAACAGATGGGAAATGAACCATGCAAACCATGACCATGACCAAGGACCGGGGGCTGTTCCGCAAGGAAAATCTTCCGCTTCTGGCAGCCGTCGCGTTCCTCGCGTTCGTGCTGCTCGCCGGTCCGGCATTCGCCGGCACCGACACCACCTTCGATACCGCGTTCAACAAATTCACCGCGTTCCTCGAAGGTTCGGGCGGCAAGATCATCACGATCATCTCGCTCGCGCTTGGCCTCGCTGGCATGGCCTCGGGCCGCTTCAGCCTCGGCCAGATCGCTCTTCCCGTCGGCGTCGGCATCGGTGTCGGCACGGGCGTTCCGATCGTCACCTCGGCCGTGACGGCGATCATCTGATCTGGGCGCCCCGGAAGCGCACCTCAAGTGCGTAACCGGGCAAATGGGGCGGGGCGGTTATGGATCGCTATGTGATTCCCGGGAAGCTGGATGAGCCCGAACGGATCGGGATCTGGACCATGGACGAATTCGTCGCGATGGCCGGACCCTTTTTCATCGGGATCCTCGCACAGCATATCATTTGGGGCATTTGTTTCGGAATCTTGGGTTGGTGGGTCCTCCGTAAAGCGAAGGCGGGACGTGCTGGTTCATGGCTACTGCATATGGCCTATTGGTATCTTCCCAGCGGTGTCATGGGCATCCGGGCCGTTCCGCCTTCATATCTTCGATTGATGGCGGGGTAAGCGATGGAAGCGGGATTCAGCCAGGCGCAGGCGCAGCGCGTTCTTAAACAGCGCAACATGCTCGTGCTTGCGAGCATTGGGCTTGCGATCATCACGATCTTTTCGCTGGTTGCTGCATCGGCGCGCGATCGTGAAATTGTGCTCCAGCCGGTGCTGACGCGGCAGATCGAGATCAGCAGCGCGGGAGTGAGCCGGGAGTATCTTGAGCTCGTCACGCGCGATGCTTCGGTGATGATGCTCAATCGAAGCCCGCAAAATCTCGACTATTGGATGGAGTCCGTTCTGCGGATCGTCCATCCTTCCGCCTATGGGCGGATCAAGGGTGATTTGCTCAAGATCGTCAACGATCAGCGGGGCTCGAGCGTCTCGCAATTTTTCACGATGGAAGCCATGCGCGTGGATCCGAAGAGCCTGACGTCGGAGGCGACGGGCACCCTCCACACGATGGTCGGCCGTCAGGAAGTGGGCGCGGTGAAGCGCACTTTTCGTTTCGAGTGGAATTATACGGGCGTCGAGCTCCGGTTGACCGGTTTCGGCATCGTGGTTCCCAACAAGCCGGGTGAGGACGCGCCGATCGGCGCCATCGCACCTGCTCCCCAATGATGGAGATGCTCATGCCTTTGGCACTTGGCACCGGCGGCGTGCTGGTTTCGTCGCGCTCGCTCGATCGGCTTCAGCGTGCGCTCGGCGTCACGATGATCGGCGCTGCGTTCTTGATCGCGCAGACTGCGCGGGCGGATGAAACCGTAATGGTCGAGGACAATTCGCGCGTTGCGTGCGTGGCGTCGGAAAAGGATCTGACGCGCATCAGCCTGATTGGCGACGAATTCGCGAGCGTGTCGAAGGTGCAGCCGACGAACCCACTCGATGATTTTTCGGTGGTGAACGAACCGACGCGCGGCGACATTTATCTGTCGGTCCCGGAAGGCTTTCGCCTGAAGCTCCTGTCGTTCTTCGGAACGACGAAGAAGGGCTATGTCTATAAATTCGGCTGCCGGATCGAGGCAATCGAAGCGCAGCAAATCTTCGTGTCGAACCCGCTCGCGATGGCGAAGTCGGAAGCCGTCACAGAGTCGGAAGAGGCCGCGCCTGACGCCGACGAGACGGCGGTGCGACTGATCCAGGCAATGGCATCGCAGGCGATTGTTCCCGGCTACCGGATGCGCCGTTCGGCACTCGTCCCGGTTCAGGCTGGGGACCTCACCGTCCAGCTCGTCGCCGAATATGAGGGATTGGATGTCGTCGGCCGCGTGGTGCGGATCGAGAATAGTTCATCAGCTCCAGTCGAAATCACCGAAGGGCGCATTGCGCCCTCCGACGCGCTCGCCGTGTCGATCGCCAACCCGAAGCTGGCGCCGCGACAGGCGACGTCGGCCTATGTCGTCACCCGGAAGGAAGGGAGCTAATCATGGCAGGTCTGGGGTCATTTCTGAAGCGCGGAGTGCCGCGCGGTGAAACCGCGGCCGCGCCTTCGGTTCCGGAAGGCGCGAGCCTCACAGTGAATGAAGGCGTCGAAAAGCGGCAGCGGATGCTGCTGTTTGGCGTTGGCGGGCTCTTGCTGACTGCAGCGGTCTACTGGTTGTTCTTCGCCGGCGACGCCGAGACGGATCCGAATGCGCCGAAGGACATGGCCTCGGAGAACATCAAGGTCTCGACCGACGATCTCGCCGCCCGAAATCTTTCGGAGAAAGAATGGCTGTCGATGTCGGAAAATCGGCTGACGCAGCAGGATAATCAGCTTCGCCGGATGCAAGGGCAGGGCGACCAACTCGACCAGATGCAGGCGCAAATCGACGCGCTGCGCTCGGAAAATCAGAATATGGCATCCGAAGGGACCCGGGTTCTTTCCGCCTATGACGATGAAAACCGCTCCCTGAAAGAACAGCTCGCTGCGGCGCAGGCTGGTGCCCGCCCGTCGGCGGGTCCGACCGCGCTCTACGGCGCCGGTGGGCCTGCAGCATATGATCCGGCGGGGGGCGCGGCGGTCGCTGCAGCGCAAGCGCGACGCGAGCTCAAGGTTATCAGCTTCGCGGCAACGCCGGCGTCGACGGGCGGCGGATCGAAGGCGGCCCCGACCGGCAACCTCTTCGCGTCGGATAGCCCCAATTATTTGCCTGCTAACAGCTATGCCAAAGCGCGGGTGATCGTCGGCGTCGATGCGGCGTCGAACGTCCAGTCGCAGTCGGATCCGCTGCCGGTCGTCCTTCGAATCGTGGGGCCGGCGCGTTCGGTCGCGCAGAACGGCAAGGTGCTGACAACCCGGATTGACGGTTGCCTGGTCAACGGGGCGGCGCGCGGCGATCTCTCCTCCGAGAAGGTCTATGTGAAGCTCGCCAAGATGACGTGCCCGCAGCCGGGAGGCCGGTACGCGGAGAGCGAGGTCAAGGGCTTCATCGCGTTCGGCGGCAAGACCGGCGTGCGTGGGCGCGTGGTCAGCCGCGAGGGGAGCCTGACGATGCAGGCGTTCTTCGCCGGTCTCGTCGGCGGCATCGGTCGCGGCTTCTCGGCCAACTCGAACAGTTTCCTCTCGGGTACGACGACCGTCGTCAACGGCGAGCGTCAGAAGCTGTCGACAGGCGACATCGCCAAGGGCGGGATCGGCGAAGGCGTGAGCCAGGCCGGCGACATGCTCTCTCAATATCTCATCGAGCGCGCTGAACAATATCAGCCTGTCATCGAGATGCCGACCGGCGTCGAAGTCGAGATCGTGTTTCTCGACGGCGCATTCATTCGCAATTGAGGAAAGGGCTGAACATGAAGCTCAAGATTGGTTTAGTCGCCGCATTGCTTCTCGGGGGCGCCGCGACGGCGGTTTATGCCGCCGATCGGCTTGAGCCTGGCCGGGTGTCGGCTCTGCTCAAGACGCGCCTGCCGAAGACCCAGGTGTCGGCGATCGACTGTGAAAAGGTGGCGGGGCTTTGCGAAGTCGTCGCCGGCAAGACGCTCTTCTACGTCGACGGGAGCGCTCGCTATCTGATCGTGGGCCGGGTCTATGACATGGAATCGCGCCAGGACCTGACGGCCGCAAAGCTTCTCGAAATGAACCCCGACATGTTGCTCGGTGGAGCGGCAAAGGCGGGTCTTGAAGAAGAAAGTGAAACGCCGGTCCCGCAGATGGCGGCCGCCGGTCCGGCAGGTCGAGCAGCACCGCCGCCCGCTGCCGCGCAGAAGGTCGACCTGTCCAAGCTCCCGGCGACGGGCGCGATCGTCTGGGGCAATCCTTCGGGCACGCCCGTCACCATCTTCACGGATCTTCATTGCGGCTTCTGCCGTGCCCTTGCCAACGAACTTGAGCAGATGAATGTGCGCGTGATCGAGCGTCCGATTTCGACGCTTGGAACACGCGATCTTTCGAACCGCGTCTATTGCGCCAAGGACAAGCCGCGGGCCCTTCGAGCCGCTTATGCGGGTGCGGAGGTGGCGCCGGCATCGTGTGACACCAGCGGTCTCGACGCCAATGAGAATTTTGCGCGATCGCACGGGTTCAGCGGCACGCCGGTGCTCGTTCGCTCGGATGGCACGGTTCTGGAGGGCTATCGCCCGCGCGCGGTGCTCGAGACCTGGCTGAAGGGAGGCCGCTGATGGCTCCCGTCGATCGATTGGGCGGGGCGATTTTTGTCCTGTTCCTCGCGAGCCAGGTCGGGATGATCATCATCGTCAATTCCTATTTCGCGGAATTCGGACCGGCAGGTCGGTTCGCTCTGATGTTCGCGTTTTTCAAAGCCGTGGCGATTTGCATGATCCTGTTCGCCAGCATGGCTGGTGGAGCCATGGCGCTGCGATCCGTTCGGTCGAGGCGCGCTCAGATTCTCGAAATCGGCAACGGAAGGAGCTGACGATATGCGTAGCTTGGGTCTGGTCGCAGGTGCGTGCCTCATTTCCCTCGGCGGGTGCGCGTCGATGGGTGGCAATATCAAGGGCAATTTCATCTGCCGCGCCCCGGACGGGATTTGCTCGCCCACCTCGAACATCGACGATCAGGCCATTGCGGCGATGACAGGCGGGGCCGCCACCGGCGCTGTGGCGGGTGCGGCGGCTCCGAATGCTTCGGTTCCCCAGTCCGCGGGTTCGCTGAAAGTGGTCTTGCCGGCGAGGACCGATCGTTTCGGTCGTTGGCGCGACGAAACCGTCGTCTACGTTGAGCCTCAATTTGCCTCGGCTGCGAACGGCGATAGCCAAATTGCGTCAGGCTCGCCGCGGCCCGCGCGATTGTCGCTGGTAGAGCTTGCCGCCGGCGCGCCGGCCCCTGCTGAAATCGCTAGTGCCGCGGTGCAACCGACTGGCAAGGCCGTGACGGGGGAGGCATTTCGCGCCGAAGTCGAACGCCGTCTGGCGGGACGGAAAGGCCCGGAGCCCGTCGAGGTGCCCCCGTCGAACGGCCCGGCGCAAGTCAGCGACGCCGGCGACGCCGTTGTGTCGACACCCGCGCTGGCCGCTCAACCGACGCCGGACGGCAACTGATGGCGGGCTGGTTCGACAAGCTGCTGGGCGATTTGCTCGGTGGGCCTCGCAAGGTCGATAAGGCGGTGCCGTCGACCTCGATCCCGATGTTTGCGGATTGGCTGCCGTATCGCAGCTTCGATCCGAAGACCGGTCTCTATTATAACAGCGCGTCGCGCGGCTTCATTCTGGAGGTTTCGCCCCTCGTCGGCGCCGACGATCGGACGAGCGAGATTATCTCGCAGTTCCTTTCCGAAGGCATTCCCGACAAGACGTCGATCCAGATATTGCAGTGGATGAGCCCCCGGATCGCCGAACGAATGGTTCAGTGGTTCATCCCGCGCCAAATGGCGAAAGGCGTTTACGAGCGGATTGCACAGCATCGCGCGGATTATCTCGAGGGAGGGGTGTGGTCGAGCCTGTCCGCCGACGCTCCGTTTCATCTGCGATCGCACCGGGTTTTCATTTCGCTCGGCGTGCCGGAAGGTGCGAAGGTCACTGACGAGGAGCTGATTACGCTTCGGGAATCGATGGCGTCGATGCTCCGCTCGATCGACGTCGAGGCGCAAATCCTCGATCCCGTTGGACTTCTTAAGCTCGTCGATGATCTGACGTCACCGACCACCGTCTCCGGTGAAGATGTCGTCGATTATAACCGCTTCGATCCGATCGCGGACCAGGCGGTGCGCCGGGATATGGAGATCGTTACCGATCCCAACCGCATCCTCATCCGCACCGAACGATTTCGCGCGCTCGGCGCGCTGCAGGACGGGGTGCCCGACATCGGCGAGATCGTGCCCGACCGGTTCGATATTCGCTGTTACGCGATCCGCAACCTGCCGCCACGCTGGGCTCCGTGGGATACAGTGAAGCTGATTGGCGATCCCTATTTCGACAAGCTCCGGATGCCGTGCCCGGTGGCGACGATGCTCACCATAACCTATCCTGATGAACAGGCCGCCACCTCTCGTGCGGCCTTCAAGTTCATGCGCACGACGAGTCTGGCGAATTCGCAGAGCGCGAAATTCACGCCGCAGATCCGCGACCAGTCGCGCGAGTGGGAATATGTTCAGGACCAGCTCCGGCAGGGCCAGAAGCTCGTTCGCGTCTTTTATAGCGTGATGAGTGTCTCGCCCTACGGCGAGGGCGATCGCCACGAACGCAATTTGAAAGCCGTATACAAGGCCGCGGGCTGGGAGCTTCAGGACGAACGCTATCTGCAAATGGCGGGGCTGATCTCGGTTATGCCGCTGACCATGGCGAATGGCCTCGCGAAAGATTTCGAGCGACTGAAACGCTTCCGCACGATGCTGACCACGACGGTCGCCAACATTGCGCCGCTGCAGGGCGAATATAACGGCGGTCCGATTCCGCATCTCTTGCTTCTCGGCCGCCGCGGCCAGCCGTTCTTCTGGTCGCCCTTCGAGAACACTGCCGGCAACCACAATGTCGCGGTGTTCGGAAAGTCGGGTTCGGGCAAATCGGTCGCGCTGCAGGAAATGACCTCGGCGCTCGTCGGCGCCGGCGCGAAGGTCATCGTGATCGATGACGGCCGCAGCTTCGAGCATAGCTGCAAACTGCAGGGCGGGGCATTTGTCGAGTTCACGATGAGCTCGGGCTTCTGTCTCAATCCCTTCTCGATGATCGACGCTGATGAGGCCGCGCGCGACGAAGATTATCGGCTCGACTGCATCGCGATGTTGAAAGCGATCATCGGCCAGATGGGTCGGCATATTGACCGATTGAACGATACGGAGCGTGGTCTGATCGACGCGGCCGTCAACGCCGAATGGGAAACGAACGGCACCCAAGGTTCGATCGACGGTGTTATCGAGGCGCTGAACGCCAGACAGCATATACAGGGCGAGGAGCTCGCGATCGCGATGCGGCCCTTTTCCAGCGCCGGCACCTACGGTCGCTTCTTCACGGGTCAGTCGACCTTGAAGATCGGCGCCGATCTGACCGTGTTCGAGCTCTCGGATCTGTCAGCGCGCGAGGAACTTCGTTCCGTGGTCCTGACGGCGATCATGTTTCTGTCGAGCCAAGCGATGCGGAAGGATCGCAGCACGCGGAAGGCATTGCTGCTGGATGAAGCGTGGCAGCTCCTCAAGGGCGGCTCGATGGCTGATTTCGTCGAAACCTACGCCCGTACCTGTCGCAAATATGGGGCGTCTCTGATTACCGCCACCCAGTCGCTCAATGACTATTACAAGTCCGAAGGGTCGATCGCGGCGCTCGAGAACAGCGACTGGTTCGTGATCCTCCAGCAGAAGCCGGAAACAATCGCCGATTTCAAGAAGCTCGATCGCTTCGATATGAATGATGCGGTCGAAGCGATGATGCGTTCCCTGAAACGCAACGGCACCGAATATTCCGACATGCTCATTAAGGGCCCGGAGATGCTGGCGATGGGTAGGTTGGTGCTCGATCCCTATTCGGCGACGCTCTACTCATCGAGCCCGCAAGTGTTCGCGGCGATCGACGCGAAGACGGCCTCGGGCATGAGCATGGCTGAAGCGATCGAGGACGTCGCGTTTCCGGGCTCCGTAAAGGGCCGCCAGGGCGGCGGCACCGATTATGCGGTAGCGGCGGAATGAGCGCCGCGCAGCCTTCTGCCATTGGCGCGGGCTCGGCTCCTGCGCGGTCTGCTCGCGGTACACTCCCCGGGCGATCGCTGTTCCAGGACATCGCCTATTCGTTCGTATCGGTAACGTGCTGGCTCGCGATCAACTGTCTGGCTGCCGCCGGCCTCTTGCTCGGCTTCTTCGCACTGATGGCTAACCTCAGCGTCGACCAGTTTTTTGCCGAAACGGCGAACCTCTCAAATCATTATCTCGCGGCCGACGGCGATCGGCGCGGCGAGTTTGCGGAGCTGCTTCTGTATCTCTTTGGCGGCTTCGTTCTGTTTTTCTGCATCGTGCGGCGCTCGGCGCTGCTGTCGGTAGCCGCTACAGCCAAGGGGGCAATTTCCAATGACTGAACAACTCGCATTGACGATCGGTGGAGAGCCGCTCGTTCCTTCGGCCGAAGGCGAGGCGGCGCCTACGGCCCGCCGGCGCGGATTTGCCGGTTTCAGCTGGGGTCAGATTTTGGGGGGCACGGCCCTCGTTGCCGCGCTCGTATGGGGCGGGTGGGCAACCCGCGAGCTCATGATTCTCAAGGAACGGCGGATCGTCTCGATCAGCCTCGCCGGCATGGCGAACGATTTCATCATGGCGGAAGCGCGCTCGGGAGCTAGCCCGGAACAGGTCGATTCCGACACGCGGCATTTTATGTCGGCCATGCAGCGCACCCTTCAGGACCGCGCGGCCGCCGGCGAAACGATCGTGGTGAGCGAAGCAGTGGTGGCGGCCTCGATGCCGGACATCACTCCCGATGTGCGCGCAGCGGTCGGCGAGTTTATCAAGCGCAATCCGCCGCCGCGTGTGGCGGCGGCCGCTCCGGCTCCCGCAATGCCTGCTCTGATGCCGTCGACGCCAGCGGCACCGCCTGCAGGAAGCTCGCCTGTCTTTGGTGGTGGTGGTCTGCTGCCCGGCGGCGGGCAGTGACGCGATGGGCGCGCTGCGATCGCCTTTCCTTCGCAACACGGTGATCGCGATCGGTCTGGTCGCGGCTACCAGCGCGTGGCTCTCGCTGGACAGCTACGCGCAGCGGCACGGATTTTTCATCAATCGATCACCGTCGCTGCCCAACTGGGCCTATTATTTCGAGCGCGGGAAGTCCGTAAAGCGCGGCGAGGTGGCATTCTTCGCGCCACCGTCCAACCCGCTTGTCCATGCTCATTTTGGCGCCGAACCGCCGGTCTTTGGCAAGATCGTCTATGGAATGCCCGGTGACACCGTCTCGCATCGTGGTTCGGACGTTGTTGTGAGCTGGGCTGCTGGCGCCGGCAATGACGCACCATCGGAGCAGCTGGTGGGTAAGCTGAAGCCGGTATCCTCCGTAGGCGAAAAACTGGCGCCGGGGCCGACGGGCGTGATCCCGAGCGGATGCTATTACATGGGCAGCCCGCATCCCGACGGCTTCGATAGCCGCTATGCCGCCATCGGCTTCGTATGCACCCGCCAGATTGTCGGAGTATCGAAATGGTCGCTGCTATGACACGCGCCGTCCTTCGCCGCACTGCGTTGGCCACGGCGCTTGTGCCGTTCGCGCTCGTCGCAAACATGCCGAGCGCCAGTGCAAAGGATTATGGTCAGCAAGGTGCCGTGTTCCGGATTTCCGAGCCCGATCTCCTGCGCACGATCGAGCAGAAGCTTCGCACGCTCGAGGCGAGCGGCGGCATCGAACGGATGAACGCGGAACTGACCCGACGCACGGAAGCTGGCGTCCGCCGTCCCCGACCCGTCGTCGGCATCGCGCTTGCCGTTCGCGAGCGGAGCTGGATCTTCGACCCGACAATGCAGGTCGACAAGGATATTCTCGACAACAAGGGCAATGTCATCGCGCGCGCTGGCCAGCGCGTGAATCCTCTGGATTTCGTGACGATCCGTCAAAAGCTCGTGTTCATCGACGGCGATGACCGCGACCAGATACATTGGGCACTGCGCCGCTTCGATGACCGCGGCGCCAAGCTCATCATGGTCAAGGGGGCGCCGCTTGATGCGATGACCACCCATCAGCGCCGCTTCTATTTCGACCAGGGCGGGTTTCTTGTCGGCCGCTTCGGGATCCGAGCGGTGCCGGCGGTGGTCGAACCGAACGGGAAGACGATGCGGGTTTCTGAAATCCCGCTCGGTGTGGGGCGCAAATGAGCTCCCGCCTCTCCAAATCTGTCGGCGGGATCGTCAGGGCCGCTCGCACGTCCGTTCGCGCCGCGCTCGCGGCGCTGACCTTCGCGATCCTTGCTCCCGTAACCGCTGGGGCCGCGGGGATCGATGGGACGCCGGGGAAGTGTACGGGCAAGTTCGTGAACCCCATCACGGACGTCTGCTGGTCGTGCCTGTTTCCGTTGTCGGTGGGTGGCCTGAAGATCATGCCGTCGGATCGACCCGACACGGACAATCCCGATCTCCCGATCTGCGCTTGCGGGTCGCCGCTCCCGCGCATTGGTGTAGCGATGGGCTTTTGGGAGCCGGTACGCCTTGCCGATGTCACGATGAAGCCGTGGTGCTTTGCGAGCCTCGGCGGCAAGAAGATCTCGCCGGGGTTCAATATCGGCCACGGCCGCGCGGCGGATAGCGTGGACGGACATGATCGCGGCGCGAAATGGCACGTCCATTGGTATGTCTATCCGTTGCTCTACTGGATGGAGCTCCTGACGGACGTTGCCTGCCTCGAGCAGTCGTCATTCGACATCGCCTATGTCACCGAAATCGATCCGCTCTGGCAGGATGATACGCTGACGGCGCTGATCAATCCGGAAGTCGCACTCTTTGCCAATCCGCTCGCGCAAACGGCGTGCGCGGCAGACTGTGGCGCCGCCACCGGTAAACTTCCGCTCGACCCGCTCTTCTGGTGCGCTGGCTGCCTCGGGCCGATGTATCCGATGAACGGAAACATCTCCGCGCACATCGGCCACGTTCAGTCGAGCCGGCTCGCACTGTCGCGCTTCGCTTTCAAGCTTCATCGGCAAGGTATCGCGTGGGGGACGATGGGCAAGAAGGGGCTCTGCGGCAAATACATCATGCCGATCATGAAGAAGCAGCAATATCGGTTCCAGGCCACGGTGCCGTCGCCGATGGTGAAGGGACGCTGGGCCTGCCCGCCGATCGGCGCCTCCGACATGAAGCCGGGATCCGGCAACACCTATCCCGCCGTTGGCGAAGACATGGGCTATCTTGTTTGGAGGAAGCGAAATTGCTGCGTCCTTTGAAAAACCTTTCCGAAAAAGGGAAGTTCTTTGCCGGTGCCGCGATCCTGTCGGTTTGCGGTGGCGGCATTGCCCTCGCGCAGAACGTCGAGGGGCTCGACATTCAGCAGATTATTGGTCGCGGCGAAGCGGCCGATGCAGACGCGGAAGCGCTCATCCGCGAGGTTTCGCGCCGCGGCGATGAGATGCGAGCGGAGGCGAAGGATGCTGCCGACGCCGGCAATCGCAATCTGGCCGAGAATAAGGGTGTGCTTGGCGGCGGACCAACGGGGCCGATCGATTTCGACCAGATGCTTGCCGCGTCGACCGATCTCGAGGCGAGCGACAAGGGGGCGCCGCAGCTCATCGTCTTCGCCTCCCTGTCGATGCCGGAACAGAGCCTGAAAAAGCTCATTCGCGATACCGCGAAGGCGGGTGGAACCGTCGTCTTCAATGGTTTCCCCGGCAACTCCATGAAAGCCTTTCAGCAGGGCATCATGAAGGTGGTCGACAACCAGGACGCTTACGGGAGCATCGGGATCGACCCGCGACTGTTCCGCGCGTTCGATGTGACCGCCGTGCCCGCGATCGTCGTCGTGACGTCCGATTTTGAACTGTGCGACGGTTTCGACTGCCGAACGATGGTTCCGCCCTTCGACCGGATGACCGGAAACGTACCGCTCGAATATGCGCTGGAGACCTTTGTTGACGGGCGGGGCCCGGGATCGGCGATCGCGAACCAGGCACTGTCCCGGTTGAAAAGGGGGCAGGGGTCATGATCTATGCTATGAATGGCGCTGCAATTGACCAGAGGGTTGGAACTGGCTGTCTCGGCCGTCGCTTCAGCCGCTCGATGGTCGCGATCGCGGCCGCGCTTTCTATGGCTATCGGTCCGATGCCCGTCGTTCGGGCTCAGACCGCCCCGTCGGGCGACATCACGTCTGCGCAGAAAGACGGCGAAGCCTTCGCCAAAACGGGCAAAGAAGGCGCAGCCTCGATTCCGGATCAGGAAGTCACCGGGGACGTCATCCCCGGGTACTCCACCGCTCCAAGCGATCTGTCGAATCTCTTCGGGAGCGATGACGGCGCTTTGAACTCCGCCGGTGGCTCGGCCGTCGGCAATGAAGCTTGGGAAGTCATGATGGGCGCCGATGCAAATCGCGCGACTGTCGACCCTGCGTCGTTCGAGGACATCATCAAGAAGGGCGAGGAGATCAACGAAAACGCCGGCAGCTCCGAGCTCGGCGAAGACATCAGCAACACGCCGGGAACCTGCGAAGAGGTCAAAGTCGGCGAGAAGCAGGATTATTACGACGCGACCTGCGATGTCGGCGTCACCGTGACGACGCCCGATCGCGTCGAGGAGCTGAGCTGCCCCGATGGCTATACGCTGGTTGGGCGGACTTGCTCCAAAACGCTGACGCAGCCTGCGGACGTCACCTACACCTGTCCGGACGGCGGTGTGCTGCAGGGCACAACCTGCGTGGTCACTCAGCCGGCGTCCGTGTCGAGCCATAGCTGTCCCGCGGGCTTCTCGCTGCAGGGGACAAATTGCGTTCGCACGACGACTGAACCGGCGGTCATCACCGGCTACAGCTGCCCGGCAGACTATATGCTCGAAGGAGATCGTTGCGTCCGGACGCTCGAGCAATCGGCGACGCCCAACTACAACTGCCCTGCAGGCTATGTGCTGGAAGGAACCACCTGTCGGTCGAAATCGACCTATGCCGCGACCGCAAGCTATAGCTGCCCGGCTGGCTATAACCTCTCCGGCACCACTTGTTCGCGGACGCTCTCGCAGCCAGCTGATGTCTATTATACCTGCCCTGCGGGTTACGATCTGAACGGCACGACCTGCACGCAGACCGGGACCTATACGGCGGTTCCGAACTACAGCTGCCCGTCTGGTTATACCTTGTCGGGCACGACCTGCACTGCAACCGGAAGCTATGGTGCTACGCCCAATTATAGCTGCCCGAATGGCGGCACGCTGCAGGGCACCGAATGCGTCACCTCGGGAAGCTATGCGGCGACCGCCAGCTATAGCTGCCCCAACGGTGGAACGCTGAACGGCACGAACTGCATGACGACATCGCAGACGCCGGGCACCCCGGTTTACCAATGCAGCGGTTGGGCGATTCCGATGGATCTCTATACCTTCGAGGGCGCGCCCTATTGCGGCATGGCGAAAACAGGGAAAACCTGTCCCACCGGTTGGATTGGTTTCTACAAGGAAGGCAAGGCTCAAGGCTACTCCGGCACGAAGTGCTTCTTCCACCCGAAAGTCAATTACACTTGCCCCGGCGCCTATGTCGTCGAAGGCTCGATGTGCACGATGGTTTCGGCAACGCCGGGGACTGTCTCCTACAGCTGCCCGAATGGAGGAACCCTCAATGGTACGACGTGCCAAACGAGCTCGAGCAGCCCCGCCACCGTCACCTATAGCTGCCCGAGTGGCGGCACGCTTGCCGGCAACATCTGCAACACGAGCAGCTCGTTGCCGGCAACGGTCACGCATACCTGCCCTAATGGGGGCACGTTGAACGGAACGACCTGCACAATCGTCACGTCGACGTCTGCGAGCCCGGTCTATTATTGTCCGTCGGGCTATAATCTGTCGGGAACCACTTGTTCGCGAACCGAAGAGTCGAGCGCGACGGTCACCTACAGCTGCCCGAACGGTGGCTCGCTTTCGGGTTCGGTCTGCACGATCGATCTCGCTCAGCCGGCGGACGTGACCTATAGCTGTCCATCGGGCTGGGAGGTCCAGGGCGACAAGTGCCGGTCGGTTCTCTCGCAACCCGCGACGCCGATCTTTTCGTGTCCGTCGGGGTACAGCCTCAGCGGCAATATGTGCAGCAAGACCGAAACCCAGCCTGCGACGCCCAATTATAGCTGTCCGACCGACTTCACTCTGTCGGGTACGACCTGCACCAAGACCTATCCCGCGCAGCCCAATTACAGTTGTCCCGCGAATTATACGCTTTCGGGGACAACCTGTTCGATGACGCTGTCACTGCCTGCAACCGTCACGATGGTCTGTCCCCCGGGAGCCACCGAGCAGAATGGCACTTGCTATGGCGAGAGCGCGGGCCAGAGCGAATGCGCGGAGCTCGAGGCCAATCCAAAATGCAGCCATGTGCGCGATACCTGCCTCGACGAAGAGCCGAACGGCCCCTGCAAGGTCATGGAGCGGACGTTCAAATGTCCGATCCCGAATTCGCCGCCGACCGATGTGAAGGAATATGTCTGCGGCGGATCGATGTATTGCATCAACGGGAGCTGCAGCGAGATTGAGGACGAAGCGTCGAACGAGTTCAAGGATGCTCTCGTTGCGATGGGCGCGATCGACCAGGTCGGTAAGGAATTCGACCCCGACACCTTGGGTCTGTTCAAAGGCACGCGCGAGACGTGCCACAAGCCCGTATTCGGGCTGGTCAACTGTTGCGCCGGCAAGGTGTCCGGTCTGTTCTCGGGCGGTGTTGCCGCCGCAGCTGCATGGGCCGGGCTTAGTGGGGGTCCGGCGGCGCTGGCGGGCGTTGCCACCCAATTCTTGACCACCTTCCTTTGCTCGAATGAAGAAAAGCAGCTCGACGTGAAGGATCGCCTCGGTCTGTGCGTCTCGATCGGCAGCTATTGTTCGTCGAGCTTCCTCGGCGTCTGCCAGACCAAGCGCAAAGCCTATTGCTGCTTTGAATCGAAGCTGACGCGCATCCTGCAGGAGCAGGGGCGGCCGCAAATCAACAAGCCGTGGGACAAACCGAAGGAGGAGCAGTGCAAAGGCTTCACCGTCGAGGAATTCTCGCGCCTTGATCTCAGCAAAATGGACTTCTCGGACATCTACGCGGATTTTCTCGAAGCCGTGAAGCTGCCCGACGAAGCGCAGATGGCGAGCGACATCCAGGCGAAGATCGACGCCTATTACAAGCAGCATGGACCGGGAGGGAATTGACAGGATGACCGACTCCACGCCGATCAGGGCCAACACTGAGCCTTCACCGGCAAATAATCCACCGCGGTCGCTGCGCGCCGTGGTGGCAGAGCGTTCGGATTTTCCGGACGTCATGGTCCATGAGTGGACCGTCTTGAAGCTGTGCAGCGGTGACCAGCCGCTGGAGGCCGATGAGATCAAGTATTTGGTCGACGGATTTTTTTCTCCGCCGCTGACGATGCTCGACCTTGCCGAGCTCGTCGATAGCCTCGTCGAAAAGGGCTGGCTGGGCTGGCAGGGAGATCGCTGGAAACTCCAAGCGACGACCTTAGGGCACGAAGTTTTAGCGCGCATCGGAGGCTCGTTCAGGCTAGCCGACTTTTCGGCTGACTTGGTCAGCATGGCGAAAGGGAGGCCGGACAGATGATCGTCTGCGAGGCCAGCAAGGGAGATGCCGCGCATGGACAAGGACGAGTTCGATCGCTTGAGCCCCGAGGAGCGCAAAGCGCATCTCGAGCGGGTCGAGCGCATCATTATGGCGCCAGGCCACTGGCCCGACGTAAACAGTCTGCAGCTCGGTTTGCTGCTGCGAGCCGGCGGGGACGTTCCGGTTCCGCCCGACGAAATCATGCTGTCGATGCAAAACTGGTTCGGAATCAATCCGCAAGAGTTGGCGGACATCTGCAAGCCGATGATCGAAAAGGAATGGCTCTCGGTGGATGCGGAGGGCGCATTTCATACCACCCCGCTCGGGCGGGAGGTGCTCGATATGCACAAATCCCCGCTCACCAAAGCCGTGATGTGGTCCATCCGGAGCGGGCTTACCAACATGGAGGAGAAAAATGAGGACGGCGATCCGTAACGCAACTGCATTTGTCGGCGCTATCTTTGTCGCCGCGGGCACTCCCCTCCACGCACAGTCTCACCCCGATTCGGGTGAGTCGCAATCCTCGGCCGAAGAGCCACTGCCGGATGCGACAGACGAATCTCCCAATCAAGACTTCTACTGCGGTGCCCGGAAACTCGGGACCTGGTTCTATTGTGACAAGCCGAAACCGCGACCGAGTACCAAACCGGCGCCGGCAGTTGCTTCGGCGGCCGCCAGCGAACGGCTTGCGGCGATCAGCAAGCAACTGGACGAGCTGAAGGCACGAGCGATCCTCGAACCCTCGGAGCAGAATGTTACCGCCTATATTCGCTTCCAGCGCGAACAGCTCGATCGCGCGTCGACATTCTCCGATGTTTGGCAGCGCACGATGTGGCAAAATCCCGAATTGGACTACACGCTGCAGCGCCCGGTATCGACGCTCGCGAAACGAGCATGGATCGACAACCGCAAAGCCGAACAGGAAGCAGCGCTTCGCAATCTGTCGCGCCGCTATGGGATTTTCTATTTTTATGCGCAGAGCTGCGGAGCGTGCGACATTTTCGCTCCGATCCTGAAGTCGCTTGCGACTAGCAGCGGTTTCAATGTCGTCGCTGTGTCGATGGACGGTGGTCCGAACGGCGTGTTTCCGAATTACGTCGTCGACGTCGGTCAACACGCCAAGATGGGGCTGACCTCGAAGGCAACGCCGGCGCTCGTTCTCTATGACACCGTCAACCGGCGCCCCATCCCGATCGGCACCGGCATCCTGTCGGCCGACGAAATCACCGAACGCATTTTCACGCTCACGAGCACCAAAGTTGGGAGCGACTTCTGATGACCGGAATCACATTCATCGCGCGGATCCGCGTAGCAGTCTCGCGCATCCGCATCGGCGTCATTGCCCTGTCGGTGGCCGCCGCGCCAGCACAGGCTGGCGTTGGCGACGAAATGAGCGATTTCTTCAACGATATGGGTGCTTCGGCGAATGCGACCGGCGCGACCGCCTATCAGGGTCAGTCCGCCGGCTATTATTCGCTGGGCTCGGTCTGGGCGCGTTTCCCACAGAAGAGCGTCTATCCTGCGAACATTCAGCTTCCGAAGGTTCGCGCCGGCTGTGGCGGTATCGACATATTCTCGGGTTCGTTCTCGTTCATCAATATGTCCGAGTTCGTCGCGAACCTGAAGGCGATCGCCAACAACGCGATCGGCTTCGCGTTTAAGCTCGCGATCGACAGCATCAGCCCGCAAATCGGCGGGGTGATGGATCAGCTTCAGGACATTGCCAACAAGGTGAACCAGTTCAACATGCAGAGCTGCGAGTCCGCCGCGGCGGCCGTCGGCGCGGTATGGCCGAAGGTCGATGCGGCCGAAGACCGCATCTGCCAGTCGATCGGCACGTCTGCTGGTCGGTTCTCGGACTGGGCGAAGTCGCGCCGGGGATGCGGCAACGGTGGCGAAAGATCTTCCACAATCAATTCCAACACGGACCCCTCGCTTGCGGCAATGACTCCGGGGCCCAAAAATTACGCCTGGGACATGATCAAGCAATCGCCGCTCGAGAGCGCCGATCGGCAGATGCGCGAGTTGGTGATGACGCTGACCGGGACGATCGTCGTCGGCAAGCGGCCGTCCGACAATGATCCGCTGCCGATCATTTATCGAGGCGAGGGCGATCCCGCGATCCTTGATGCGCTCCTCGATGGCGACAAGGCGATCGACGTCCTCGGCTGCGACGAGACGGACAAGTGCCTGGGCCCGGGCAAGCGCACGATCCCGGCGCTGGGAGGGACAGCCCTCCGCCCGCGTGTTGCCGCTCTCATCCAGTCGATGAGCGATAAGGTTCGCACCAACGCGGCGCTGACCACGGAAGAGAAGAACCTTCTCGGTGTCGCCAGCATCCCGCTCTATAAGGTTGTCGCCGTGCAGGCGGCATCCGGCTTCAATCTCTCACCGGGCGAGCTGAATTCGCTGGCGGAGGTCACCGCGATCGATCTTCTCAATTCGATCGTCCAGCGGATGCTCGACCAAGTTGCTGCAGGCCAGTCGAACAACAGCAATCAGGCTGACTCGGAGAACCTTCGGCAGTTCAACGAGCAGCTCGCGCGCGTCCGCCAGCGGCTGTTCGAGCGCGAAAGCACGGTGAACCAGCGCGTTACGCGGACGTTCGAAATCGTCGATCGCGCGATGATGATCGAAAGCACCCTGCAGACACGGATGGCGCCGGGAATGGCGGCCTCCCTCAACTTTTCCCGCGCCTTGTCGGCGCAAGGTTTGCGGCCCTGATTTCGGGCTGAAGGAGCGCGTGCGATGATCGAGGTCTTCACGGTCGGGGGCGGGGAGTATCTCGTCAACGTCTTCAACGCGGTTGCGTCGTGGGCGGGCTCCGGCGGCTACCGGGGCCTCATTCGCGTTGTGATGGTTATGGCCTTCACCTGGGCGCTCCTGGTCACGGCCTGGAATATGGATCCGCGTGCACTGCTCAAATGGTTCATGCAGGCGACCCTGATGTATATGGTGGTCATGGTGCCGACGATCTCGGTCAAGGTCACCGACCGTACCAACCCGGGTGTGACAGCGGCCGTGGTCGACAATCTTCCGATCGGCCTCGGCCTGGTGGCCGGCTTTACCAGCCAAATCGGCGACTATCTGACGCGCGCGGCCGAGACCGTTTTCGCGATGCCTCAAGTCCTCAACTATTCGACTGGAGGCATGATCTACGGCGCGAAGCTCCTCGATGCGACGCAGGGCCTTCGGATCGACGATCCGGTGTATGCGACGAACCTCAACGAGCATTTCAAGCAGTGCGTCTTTTATGACATCCTGCTTGGCCGCAAGACCTATGACGACATTCTGAAATCTCCGGATCTGCTGAGCGCTATGGGGCCGGGGTCAGTCGCCCTTTCGCAGCAATATATCTATCCCGACGGGACCTCGGGGATCGTCACCTGCGAGACGGCCTACAATTTCATCCGCAATGGATGGAACGGTTATTACGCGGTCGCGGCACCCAAAATTGCGGCACAGTTCTTCCCGGGTATCCCTGTCGCGCAGGCGTCGACACGGCTGAACAACGACATGGGCGGCATGACCGCCGCGGGGATGGGCTCGAGCAGTGGCCAGCTCATTCGGCAGGCTATGTTCATCAACGCCTTGACGGAAGCTCGGGACAGCTTTGCTAGCGGTTCGGCGCAGGGCGCGATCGATGCGTTCGCGCAGACCCGTGCGGACATTCAAACGCGCAACACCTATTCGACGATCGCGTCGGGCGCGATGAAGTGGGTTCCGCTGCTGAACATCGTGCTGACCGTCGTTTTCTATTCGCTGTTCCCGATCCTTTTCCTGTTGATGCTTCTGCCGACGAACGGAATGACGGTCGCGAAAGGTTACATCACCGGCTTCTTCTATCTTGCCGCGTGGGGGCCGCTATTCGTCATTTTGAACATGATCTTCATGTCGCGATGGCAGGATTCCTTGGCGTCATGGGGCGCGAGCGGCGGCATGACGGCGGCAAACTTCTCCGGCATCTCGGCCGTCAATCAGGATGTCGGCGCACTTGCCGGCTACATGATCATGTCGGTGCCGTTCATCGCTGCCGGCATGGCGAAGGGGGCAATGGCGATCGCATCGCACTCGGCGAGCTTCCTTTCGCCCAGCCAAAATGCCGCTGAACAGGCCGCGGCCGAAGCGACGACGGGCAATTACTCCTATGGCAACGCGTCGCTGATGAATCGCCAAATCAATACGCTCAGCCGCGATCAATATTCGACCGCGCCGAGCTTCCATACCGGCGCCGGCTCGATCCAGCAGCGTTCCGGCGACGGCGCGTTCACCCGGTACAACGAGGATGGCACCTTCGCATACGACACGAGCCAGGGCATTTCGAACCTCGGCTTCGCGATCTCAGCGAGCAAGGATTACGGCTCGCAGCTGCAGAAGGGACTTAGCCAAGGTTCGGGCGTCGTCGAGCAAAAGCGGGTGGCGGCCAACGATAGTTGGGCGACGACACGCACGGAGTCGGCCCGTCTCTTCGATACGGCGCAGACGTCCGCGAGCGCGACTACCGAAGAAGGCCGATCGCTGCAGTCGTCGATCGCGCAAGTTCAAGATCTGTCGTCACAATGGTCGAATACGCTTCAGACCCAGTTTGGCATGACGAAGAGCGAAGCAGATAAATTGGCTCGTGATACGGTTCTGACTGGCAATGCCGGTATTGGAGCATCTGGGTCACTTAGTGGCAAAAAGGGTCCCTTCTCGGGCCAAGTTGACGGGAAAATGAGTATCGATGGCAAGTCCAGCGATACTCGGATTTCCGAACAAGGTGTTTCAACTCAGAATGCAAACACTGACGCCTACCAGTGGCTCGAAAAGGAATCGAATTCGGAAGCCGCGCGGCAAGCGCGCGAGAGCTTCTATCGCGCAACCACTTCGTCGACCGACAGTCAGGTACGTGGTCTGGGGCAGGAGGTGTCACAGGATCTGAGGCACTCACAAAGCCTCAGCGAAGAAGCCTCGCGCGCGGAAGAACAGTATCAGCGCTGGTCGAGCGAATTTTCGCAGTTTGAGCGCGACGGCTACGCGTTGAACAAGAATTTGAGCCAAGATTTTGTCCGCTATGCTCAAACCGCGATGATGGATCCGCAAAATCGTCATCTCGATCAGAGCTATCACCCGGGTCTGGTCAACATGACAACGACGCAGGCGATGACCCAAGACGCGTTGCTGAAGCGATTCATGGACGATCGCGTTGATCAGATGCACCGCGATCTTGGCGTTGTCCCAGACGCGCCGGCGGCGACGATCGCAGGACCTGCGTTCTCCACGGCCGCCGACATCCGTGCGATCGGTGCTGCGGGCATGGCCGATATCGCATCGCGCGGCCCGGCGGTCGATGTTTCCGGGACAGCGCGCGATGTGGCCCTCGAAGATAATGTCAGCGGCCGTCTCGACGGTAGCGTGGCGCGGCTCGATGACTATGGACAGGGTATGAGAGCCACCTTGCTTGGCGATCGCCGTCAGGCTGACAGTCTTGGAGCGACAGCAGAGGCCCGGAATGACTCCTGGGTTATTCGCACAATGCCGGGAGTGGCCTCGGCGCTGACGGCGCTTGGGCTGGACAATGCGGCAGACGCCCCGCTCGGCGGGCACCGGGTCAATCTCGGCGGCGTGGCCGCTGCCGCCGGCCTCGGCGTAAAGGGCGGAGCCAATCTCAGCTCAATGGACTCGAGTATGGCGCCGGCGCTGACGGCCGCTGCGGCGTCTGCTCACGCGCTCGGGCTGCCTCAACGCGTCGTAACGTCCGCCCGCGACAGTCAGCATTCTCGCGGTAGTTTGCATCCCGAAGGGAAGGGGCTTGATCTGCGCGGGAATGACATCAGCGTCACTCAGGGCCGCCAGTGGGCTCGCGACGTTCGCGAACGCCTCGGACCAGACTATGACGTCAATTTCGAGACGTTCCGCGACAATCCCGCGAACAATCACCTGCACATTGAACATGATCCGAAGCCGCGCGGAGGAAGAGGCCGCAAGCGTTGAGTTTAGCGGCCAGCGGCAACTAACCGCTGGCCGTGGTCAATGTGTTCCGAAGACCAAGATGAGCCCGAAATAGGCCGCAACTAGCGCAAGCCCGGCATACAAGAGGCGCGTGCCCCAAGGCCCGAGCTCCGTCATTTCTTCACGATCGACCGATACGCCAGACACATCGCTGAAAGCCTTTCGGCCGTAGAGCGGATGCGACGGGTCGTAGAGCCGCCTGGAGAGATCATCGTCGAAGCTATGGTCATTCATGGCAAAATCCTTCAATGCGAACATACAGGAAACACCCCAGAACGGCAAGGTTCCTGTATGTTTGCAGGGAAGGGCCAGGAGGATCCCGCTAAGCTGGCGGCGATGGCTCGCTCGATGGTCACGAGGATGGTACGAGCTCGGCGAGCTCACACCCGTCATTTCCACACAGCAGCCGGAGCGAGGGCTTTCCCCATGCCTGAGCCGCACAGATGGGACAGCGAAACTTGACTCGATTCGATCGATTGCCCGCTACTGGCTCTAGCACGTCGGCGATCGCCGACCCGAGCGCCGCGGCCGAAGAGGTCGGCCGCGTTGGCGCCGCCTCGGTCGGCGGAAAGCGATCGCACCATGATATTTGAAAGTCGCGCGTCAGCAGCTCGTCGGTAGCCAGCATGAACGGCCCTCCCGGGATTGGATAGTCCGCCATCTTTTGGCCGGTCCTCGCGCCGCCAGGCGCGCCGGTGCTCGACGGCATGAGACCGATCGCCTCCATCTTCTTGGCCCACTCCTGATTATGATACCCGGGCCGCGAAGGATTACCGAAGTGGGCCTGCCAGGCGTGTACCATTTCGTGGACGATCGTCTGAAGGATCTCGAGCAGCGGGACCACCGCGAAGTAGGAAGGGTTGATGGCAATTTCGTCCGTCGATCGCTGGTCGACCGTGTGAACAAAACGGCGGCGCGAGAAATAGCCGTAGGTCCGCTTCTCACGCTGCATCGTGATCAGGCAATAAGGCAGTTCGCCGGCGAACAGAGACCGATTGTAATGATCGAAGGCGCGCTGCAGCTCGGCGTAAGCCTGCGTTGTGGGATCTTGCGCCGCAGAATCTGATGGATTATTTTGCACAAAACAAAACTGGCATATTTTGATTCCATGCTCAAGCCACGGGACAAAGCTTGCGGCCGCTGCGTCTTTGCCAACGGTCGTGGAATTTTTACCAGTGCGACGCTATAGCGCGCGTGTCAGAGTCGATGAACTATCACCGTGATATGCCCCTGTCGCGGCAACGGCAGGGGCAAATTCATCCACCGCGATGCGCTTCTGCCGATCTGAAGCGGCACTCGGTCGGAAAGACATGCAATCCGCGCCGCGACCGCATTCATTGACCATTATGGAAATACGGCCTATATTGGCGGCGCAGTTGGAGATCTTTAGGATCATCTCAGAGGGCACGTCGTTCCAGCGGCGTGCCCTCTTACATATTGAGGGTGGACGTTCCAGCGCCCACCCTCGCACCCGTTATTTACGGGCTACCTCGATGATTTTCAGCACCAAGGTCGCGAATGCGATGCAAAGCATCGCAACGCTTATTACAGTCAGAGTTTCAATAGGTATCACCTCCTGAAGACGGCGCTTGGCGGAACGATTCCGCTGCCGTCACGCTCATCTGGCGAGAGGTGATCCAAAGCGCCAGTCAAATCGACTGAACCGCGCAGAACCAGTGAAATCTCAGAAGAATCCGCGATCACGGCTATTGCGCAGCTCGACATCGGACATCCGTGTTGAACCACGGCGCACCCAAGCCCGCGCTTTCCCGCCCGATGTGGGCTTTATATCCATATCGCGAAAATCGACATTGTTCTCGCGGGCCCAGTCTTCCGCGGCTTTCTCCGATGAGAATTCGCCAACTTCATCAAAATCGAAACCGCTCATTGCCCTGGCTCCTTCCCGTTCGCACTCGGAGCAGCGCCGGTCGGCGCCGGCGCCGTGTCCACGGTCTTCTTGTCGGCCGCCGACGGCGCGAGCTGGATTCCGTCCTCCCACGGTGTGCCGGTAAACTCGGGCTGGCCTTCGACATAGGTCACGGTCGCGCCCGTGGTCGACCGCACGTACCGCACGACGTCGAGGATCGTCTTGTTCGTCCAATTGTCGCTGTTCCCGACAATGGCCTGTCCGAGCGCCCGACCAAGCCGCGCGTCGAGACCTCCACCCTTTTCCTTGATGTCGATCGCATAGACGTCGAGCTGGTAGCCCTGCACATAGGGAAAGAGGCACATCGTGATCATCAGTTGCTGCGATCCCCGAACCTTCCTCACGGCCGAGCTGATCCAGACGGCGCCGTCGCAGCGCGCCTGCTTGATCGTCGAAAGCTGCGACGTCGAAATGAAGCCGGCATAGGGGCTGTTCTCGAACGGATTGACGAGGGTGAAGCGCCCCGGAGTTTCCGGCGCCGGCCCCATCACGATCGGCGTGACCGTATTCGATTTCGAGATATTCGGGTTAATGCCGTCCTGAAGAATCCGGATCATCTCACCGCGCTTCACCGCGGTCTTGAAGTCGAAAATGTGGTAGAGCTCCGTGGTGCGGCTGCTATCCTGCGCGGCCGCGGCGATCGGCGTTATGGCGATCGCGGCGGCAATGCCGGCGAGGGCCACAGTCGAAATTTTGGTCTTCATTGCCTTCTCCTCATGTCGTCGTGTTTCATAGGTGGTTCGCTTCTCGCACCGCGGACCTGCAGCTTCGCAAGATTGCGTCTCGATCGTCCCATCGGGCCACGTAGCTCGCGCCCGCCCGCAACATGAGACAGCTAAGGTTTTCACCAGATGTCGTCCGGACAACAGCGACCATCCGCCCCCATCGATCGGTCTTGATCGGCGTCACCGTCAGCTTGGTGCTGGAAAATCGCTGAAGAGCCGCACGCTGCGCGCGCGGATCGCCGGGAGCGCATTGCCGTCCCTGCCGGCAGTGGCCTGGCTGTTCGGCCGCATCTATACCGAGAAGCCGGACGCGAACGCGGCCGCAGCGCAGGGTGTCGCCATCGATCGCATGACAGCCCGACACTTCAACCGGCGCCGGTGGCCTCGAGGGCCGGGCCATCATTTCGCCGCCGCCCAGGACCAGCATGATTGTGCCGGCATATGCGAACATGGACCCATTCATGGGCGGTCTCCTCCTCGGCGAACCCATCGGGCCTCTTCGCGCACCGCGCGCACCAGGCCTACAAAGACATGGCCGACAAGATAGATGACGCCGATCCCCATTCCGAGCTCGAGCAACTCGGTCGAAGACTGCCAACGCTGAAGCGTCAGGATCCCGGCAAGTTCGCCAAGTTTAGAGGCGACGACGATCGCAGCGCCAAACGCTGCAACGCTGGCTCCCACGATCCAGAAGGCGGCTTCTCCTCTGCTCTTTCCGGTTCGGGTGATGAAGCGTGCGATTTTCAGCGACACGGCTGAAAGCCTTCGGTGCATCGCCATCGGCGTGCTCGCGATCGCGGCGAAGGAACGGCGTAACGTGCTCATGTTGGACGCTTTCTCGTTCATCATAGTTCGAGCCCCTTGGACCGATCGAGCTGAGGTTCTTCCCGCTGGGCCGGGGCGGGTGCCTTGGTATCCGGCTTACCGCTGCCCTTGTCGTCGGAATTTCCGGTACCAAGCGTATCGGCCGTTTTGCGATCGGCGTTGTCACCTTTCGATCCTGCGTCAACATCCGCCATGCTCCCGAGATCCAGCTTCCGCTCAAGGTCGCTGGCACGAGAAGCGGTGCCGCCGTCCCGATCTGTTCCGGGATCGCGCTGCGCGTCCTTGCCCGAAAGGATCTTTTCGACGTTCAGTTCACCGATCGCCTCGAGCGCAGACGTCTTATCTCCGCGGTTGTTCTCGAGCTGGCGGACGAGCTTGTCCTTGTCATCGGTAAATAAACGGACGTCGACCTGTTGGCGGGTGTGGTTGACGAGGAATGCTCGAGCATTGGAAAGGTTAGTTTCTCGGGCGCCCATGACAGAAAATACGGTCTCATTGGTGATGCCCTGCGCCATGTGGGTATTGATGGCATAGGCGAGGTCCATCCGTTTCAGCATCGGGTCGCCGTTCTTCAGCTCCCGAAGCTCCCCGTCGGACAATTTCACCACGATTCCTTCAGCACTGACTTTTTCGATGCTCGCGATCGTCGCGTTGATCATTCCGCGGCCGTCACGCTTATCGCTGTCCGTCCAGCGGATCCGCTCGCCTTCGTGGACCTCGATGCGCTTCTCATTGCTGAGCTTCAGCCGATTGAGCTTGCCGTTCGGATCGATCTTCATCGGCTCCACACGGTGTTTGCGGCCGCGCATGTCGCGCAGCTCGACGCGCCCGTTCTCGAAAACTCGTTCGATGCGGTAATCGCCCTTCGCCAGCCCAAGACCATTGTCGCGGCCGCCGACCTCGAGGAACTGGGCTTCGCGCCAATTCCGTGCGTAGCGATACTCTTCCCGGGTGAGCTGGAGCGTCTCGCGGACATTGAAAGCGCGACCCTCGCCCTTCAACGTGCCCTCGGCTTTCAGTCCGTCCTGGATAATCCGGTTTGCCTCTGCGCGGCCGTCGCGGCTCGACGGGAGCAATGTCGTCTTCTCGCGATCGTCGGCGGGCAAAGCGAGCCAGGCGTTCGCCGCATCGGTAATGCGATCCTTGCTCACGATTACGCGGTCACCCAATATCGCGATCGCCGCGCGCACGTTGCCGGCGTCGGCGAGATTCGCCACGAGTCGCATGTCCTCGGTCTTCTGCCGCATATTGATATTGACCTCGCTCACGGGGAGCTGGTCCTGAATCGCACGCGCCTGCATGACCGAAAAGCTCTTGCCGGCGTCGATCGGGTTGAGCTGCTTGCGGTCGCCTATGATTGCGAGGCGACCGACCTCCATTAGGTTCGCGATCGCCGTAAGCTTGTCCATCCGCTCATTTGAGATCATCGACGCTTCGTCGAGGATGAGGTAGGTGCCGGCGAGTTCGGCCTTTCGTGCCTCGAGGGCCTGGGGCGACGCTTCGCCGGTCAGGAATTTCTCGTTGGAATAGATGAAGCTGTCGACGGTACGCGCCTCCATTCCGGTGTCGGCCCGAAGATCGGCTACCATTTTGTTCTGGAACGCGAGAGCCTGTGCATCCCCCCGCATGTCGGCCGTCAACAGCACGGCCTTCGTATCCTCGGCCCCGATGACCCGTGCTGCCGCGTCGATAGCCTCCGCCTTGGCGACGGGCTGGAGCATCGTTGATTTGCCGGCGCCGGCGCGCCCCTGGACGAGTACGATGCGATCGGGAGACGACACGATCTGGATCGCGGCCGCGAGCTGCTCATGGTTGAGCTCGCGCGGCGCAGCCAGTTCCTGCAGGCGGGTCTTTGCAACGTCGGCAGACATCAGCGGCCGTGCGTCGCCGGCGCCAGTGTCCATCGCCTTGAGGATCCTGCGTTCCTGTTCGATTGCCTCCCGGGTTGTCACCATGTCGACGGCCTTGTCGAAGCGCTGGGAGGTTTCGGGAACGATCTCGCCCTTTTCGACCAACTCGGCGATGCGCCGCTCTACACGGTCCGGCGTAACGCCCTTTTCGCCAAGGTCGATCGCCGTTTTGACGACATCCGCGGTGCTGAAGACGGCTTCGCGCTCGCTTAGTATCCGAATGGCGCTGGCAGTTGCAAACTGGGCCCGGGCCGTCGCCGGCGTCCGTGTGAGTTTTGCAAGGCCGGAATCAACCAATGGATCGTCGGGCCGCTTCAGGTAATCGACGAGGCGATCGCGCGTTTCCCGGATAGCGGAGCTGACGGCTAGAATTCCCCGCTCGATCGGCGATGATCGCTCCTGCGACTTGGCGAGAGCCATCGCGTAGATCTGGTCGCCATTATAGCGATAGACCCGCGCTTCATCTCGCCACCGTTCGGCGAGCTCCGTTCGGTCGCCGGCGTCCAATTTGGCGTCGCGGGTGCGCTGGGTGATAGCGCGTCGACCTTCCGGGCTGTGAACACCGAGTTCTTCAGCCTTTGCCTTGATGTCATTGCCGCGCTTGGAGAAGCCGTCGAGGGCCTCCTTGTTGATGCGCTCGCCATTCGGTCCGAGAACCTCGAAGGCGCCATGTTTCCCGGTTAGCTCTGTCTTGTAGCCCAAGCCCTCGAGCTTTTCGCGGAGGATCGCGTTGGCCATCGAACTAAGCGTAGCACTGGCCCGGTACATCGCCCCGTTATGCCATGCTCGCCAGCCGTGGTCGCTGGTGACCTCTCCGGTCTTTGGATCGACGCGATCAGGGTTGCGGAAGCGTTCGGGCAGCCGGGTCAGATTGGCGATTACGGCATGGATATGGCTTTGCGGATCCGTCGCACGGCTCGTGTCGTGTTGGAAAAGCGCGTAAACGAGATTGCCGGTCCGAACCGCAATATCCTTCCCGCCGACATGAACGCGCGCTTCGGCAAGATTCTTTTCGGCCCACGCCATCGTTTCCTTCACCGCCTGGACGTGCGCGGCGAGAATACGGGTATCGCCAGAGACTAGGGCAAGGAGCGAGGCAGACTTCGGCATCGAAAAGGTGAAGTCCCGGCCATAGTCGCGCGTCTCCGGATTGCTGACCTGCGTACCGTCAGGCAATTTGCCGTCGAGGATTTTCTCGAACACGCCCGCCTCGACGGTTCCTGACAATCCGAGATCGCGGGAGCCCTCGCCCATCCAGACCGACGCGGCCTCCGACTGTTCGGCCGTGTAATAATTGTCGTTCGCGAAATAGTCGGCGGCCTTACCGGGCGAATGGACGCGGCCGATCGAAACGGTCATTTCGCACCTCGCCGGAGCTCGAGGTCCTGCATCATGCTTTCTATCGACAGCCGCGGTTCGGTCTCGGGCCAGAGCATAGGTTTGAGGCGAGCCGTAGACGGGCCGAGCCAGACCATGCGCACAGCCTGGGCAGCGAGGCGACGTCCGAGCTCACTCGCATACATGGACTCAGCCGCCGCGATCTGGGCGGCGATTGACCATCCGTCGAGAAGTCCCCACTGCCCGTCGGCCGCGATTGCCCACCCCAGGATGAGCATCTCGAGAACAAACGCCCGATCGGCCATACAGAGTGCACAGACAATGCCCCTCGGCCGAGTCAGCACGCCGTGCTCGTCGAAAACGGCCGACCATTCCTCGATATGCTGCAATGCCATTCGGGCCGCGGAAAGATGAGCCGCGCGGAGATCGTCGCGTCTTTTACCTTCGGGATGCTCCGCCAAATCGAACGGCGGCGAAAAGATCAACGATATGGCCGCGACGGTTCCACTGGTCGAGGTGGCGCGCTGCTGAAGCTCGATCGCCGGCGCGATCGCCGCTCGAGCTGCATTGTCCGCGGCGCAATCTGACAGTCGAAGTGCCTGGGCGCCGGCGCCGAGCCATTCAATTCGCCGACCTGCATCGGCATGTTCGGCAAATCGACTCTGCAGCTGCGCGAGATCTTCGAGCTGTGAGAATCCGATCATGACCCGCACCCCGTCATTGCTTCGGACCTTTCCAGTCCGCAACAGGATGGCCCAGATGCCACTTGCCACACCGGTCGCATTCATAGGGCTGCAGCAGTCCGATCTTTCGCCGGCGATCCTTGTGAGGGGCAAAGCGACTTTTGCACGCGCGCATCAGGAGTATCTTTGCGGTTCTCGCCGCGACGGCCGTTCGCCACCTCACCAACCCGGGGCAGAGCGGACTTGGCGGAAGAGGCGAACAGCTCATGGTCGCTCAATCCATATCCATGTCGAGATCGTCGCTGCCGCGCGCCATGCCGTCGGCGCCAAGCTCCGCGCCGCCGGCGCGGCGCTGATCGGTCTCGCCAAAATCCATACGGGATTCACGACGGGCCAGCTCGCCGCCCTTTTCTTCCACGGGATCTTTCGAACCGCGAAGCTGCTCCCTGTTGGCGAGGGCATCCTGCTGGCCGCTGCCCCCCGTGCCGGCATTGCGAGGCGTGGTCACCCTCGGATGGTCATCGTCGATCGAACGCTTCGCGAGCGAGCCGCTGGCGGTGCCTTTTTCGGTTGCCCCCGTCGTCGCGATCTGCCCACCAACCTGGGAACGACGTACATCGAGGACGTCGCGCGCGCGAAGCTCTCGCCCATCCTGCAGGTGCGAAATCTCACGGCGATCTTCCCGATCTGCTTCCGGTTCAACGCCGGGTTCGGGTCGATCGGCTGCAATGTCCGGTCCACCCCCTTCTTCCCCGGTCTCGTCGTCATCATCGTCGTCGACGGGAAGAATGTCCGGCGGTGGTTCGGCTTCGATGAAGCCCTCGGCAACAGCGGGAAAACCGACGTAGGGGAACGACACCAAGGCGGAAGGAAACTTCTCCGGGAAGCGGATATAGGCATTCAGATTGGGGAGGCTGGTGATGTCGTCGGCGATCACCAGTGCCTCTTCCTTGGTGGTAGGCGAGATGGTCGAAGCGTCACGGGTCTGGTGCGCGCCATAGCTATAGGACTCGTCCATTGTGCGGACCTTCCGGAACCCGATAAGCCGCGAGCATTCTTCTGCGGTCTCCCGCTCCTTGACGCGAAGAATGACATTCGTGTTCGCCAGACTGATGATATTCTGCGCGCCATCGTCGCCGTAGGTTTTGCGCAGACCCGCAAAGTTATGCAGTCCGAGCAAGAAGGCACCGCCAAAGCTGCGGGCCGTCTGCAGTCCCCGTTCGAGCGCGGGTAGCTGGTGAAGCGCTGCCAACTCGTCGAAGATAAACCAGGTACGAAGTTGCCGCGTATGCTTTAGGGTCATGATCGTATTGATCGCGATGTTCATCCAGAGTGTGAGGAGCGACCGCGACATATCGAGGTGGGCGTATTGCGCCGTGATGAAGAGGATGGAGGCTTCCCCATTGTCCCGCTTGATCCAGTCCTTGATCGAGAATTGTTCGCCGCCGTCGGGCAGGAACCGAATGGCTTCCGCGTTGGCGTTGAGCACCGCACGGATCGATTGCGCCATCTTTGTGGCATCCGGCGATACGAGCGGCTCGGCTACCGTCCCCATCAAACTGGCGTAAATCTTCTTGAGGTTTGCCTTCAGCAGTTCGTCGCAAAGATGCTTGTTGGTGCCGCGTCCCTTCTTGCGCAGATTGTCGCACATCTCGACGAGCAGCGTGCGCGCCGCCTTCTCCCAGAAGCCGCCATCGGAACCATGATCCGCCGGGATAAGCGCGGACGCCGCGTTCACCAGCTCGCTGCGCGAATGGCAGTCGTTGAACAACGACCAGGACTCGCAGCGTGCATCGTTGAGGTTCAAAACGAAGTCGCGCTCGGGATCATAGAAGGCTTCCATATAGTGCCCCGTCAGGTCGAACAGGACGCATCGATCGCCTCGCTCGATCGCCTGGGCCACGACCTGCCGGATGAGCGTTGTCTTCCCTGTACCGGTCGTACCGGTGAGCATGACATGGCTTTGTTCGAAGCCGTAGGGGAACGGCAGGGTCGCAATCTTGTACGGCAAAATCACCCCGGCCTCTTTCCGCTGGGCGATCGGCAACGCCTCGACCTGCGCCAGCGTAAGATCGGGAAAGGCTTCCTTCGCGCGAGCGCGAACGCGCTCAAGGTTGTGACGATCGAGCATCATCTTGAGGACGTCATATTCGACGATCTCAACCCCGCGTTCGTGGTGATCGGCGAGGATAGATTCGCCCCGCTCGCGGGCCCATGGAATGAACCACCATGCAAAGGTGCCGGCGCCGATCGTCGCGAAGATGAAGCTCCCGAACAATGCGTTCATGAGCTTTGCCCATGCAATCTGGACGTCAGGTATATAGGATACGTAACCCATATAGGTTTGGTAGATGCTGCCGTCCCGAAGCGTCACGTTCGCGCGCTTCATTTCGTCGAGCCCGATGAAATCCCACGTCGCAGCGAGCGCCTTTGTTCCGAGCATCTGGAACTCATAGTCGTCGAGGATGAGGGTGAGTTTCAGCCACAAGAATGCGGCGAGCAGCCCGAACCATACGAACAGCGGAACGCGCGCGCCGCGCCACCACATCGAGAACTGGTGGCCGATAAGCTGAGAGCCGCGTGTGAAGTTTCCGGAGTTGCGATTGGCTTCACCGTGGCTCGACCAGGCGCGCGGATGTTTGGGGCGCGAGTGCTTATCCGCCATGATGGCGGTCCAATCGCGCATCGACGGTTGCGAGGAACTCGTCGCGCCGATCCGGGGCGTTCTTCTTGACCCATTCGTCAGCAACCAGCTGCGTATATTCGCAGATGATTGCCATGCGCTGGGGGTCGAATGCTTTTCCCGCCTTGACGTCGAAATAGAGCTGAAGCGCATCCCGAACGAGGCGCGCTGCGGGGATCGAATTTGACTCACACCACGAAGCGACCGCTTTGGCCAACTCCGGAGTGAATCTGACAGTAATACGCTCCAACCGTCCCTCCGATGGTGGACGGTTGGTGGGTTCCTGAGTGCGAAGGCAGGACGCGCATCTTCTAGCGCGAGGCGCCTGGAGGGTCAAGGTTTCGCGGGGGACCAAATAGCCACGGCATACTTTGGCAGACACAGGGGGCCGATTAACCGACGTTAATTCAATGGGTTATGACTGTCAGCCAAACGGCAGCCTGCATTGTCAGCCGTTTGGCAGACCGGGCAGACGTTTGGCTGACGCCAATTATAGGAGTTAAATCAATATGTTATGCCAACACAAAATTGCGGCTCGCCGCATACCGTGTGCATCTCAGAATGAGATATCCCCGAAGCGGGTTTCTCATTCTGCTTATCGAAGAGAATTCGGGCGTAGCCCGTCAGTTTGCCTGCACCTGGGCACATCGTGCCCGGTTCGGGCATGAGAGATTCGATCTGCGTGAGGCGTCAGCCTCGGCAGACATTTGCCGATCGTGAGACCGGAACGGTCGATGCGATCGGTGAGGATCGTTCGGTTGAACGATGCCGAACGGGTTCCGGACTGGAACCCCGACAAGGATCAGCCGGCCTGACGGATGACGGATTGATTGCGACACCTGTGGGAGCAATCGCCAAAAGACGTATTGCGCTTTTGGGAGCGCGAAGCGCGAACCCAAAACGCTGGCGTAGCGCGCCCAAAACGCAATTCACTTTGACGCCGGGGGCGATCAAACCGGAACGCTATCGGGTACAATATGAGTTCGCTGGAGTGGCCAGCGTTGAGTTTCTGACGGTTCCTATATGGGACTGGAATTTCATCGTCATCGTGATAGCAATGGGCGCAATGAGAACCGCTGAAAAGGAAAGAAGACATGCCAAGAGCCAAGAAGATCGAGGGCAATCTGGACGCGATTACCGCTAAGCGAGAGGCGTTGGAAGCGGAGCTTGCGGAAGTAACGAAGGCCGAACGCCGCGCTCGCGAGGCGGAGCTCGATGCTGGCCGCGATGTGCTGCTTGGTGCGCTCACTAAAGTGAAGATCGCTCGCATGGACCGGAGCGTAGCGACGGTCATTGCGAAAGCGATCGACAAGCATGGACCGACGAAGATTGCGGAAGCTCTCTCGGCACTTTGAAGCGGTCGGCGATGCGCAGGTCGCGAGCGAAGCAAGCGACAAGCGAGGCGATCGTTCGGCGGCTTCGCGTTGGACGCGTGCAACACGATCCGCGAGCATTTGTCTGCGATGCGCTGTCCGCCGGCGTAGCTCGGCGGCAAGCGAGCAGAATGTGGATCGGTGCAGCACATAAAGGAACCGCCGCCAGTGCAGCGGCGGTTCCGTCGGCGCTCAGTGCGCCGTGAAGCAAAGCTGCTCGTATCGGAAATCGAGTTCCATTTCGGTCTCTGCCAGTGTCTCGGCAAGATGATCCTCTTGCATCGAGATCAATCGGCAATCCTCGATCGTCATCGAGTTCCAGTCGATCATGTCCGCGAAAAATTCGGTGCGATCTATCTGCCGGCTGATTGAACGTGCGGCGCTTTCGAGATGAGCGATGCGTGCGTTGATTGCGAGTTCCATGATTGTCCTCCTTTGAAGCCTGTCGATGACAACGTCTCGGGGAGCTGGGGCGCCGTTCCGGTCAAGGACGGCGAAGCCGCCGCGCAGCGGGGAGTGGGGGAACCGATTTTTCTGAAGGAAAAATTGGGGGGACCGCTCATCCTTGACGGGGACGGTGACGCGGCTCCATGCTGAGTCTACAACAACAGATAAATTTCCTTTCGTCCGATCGCGACGGTGCAGCACTGCGATCGGCGATGCGCTGGTTGCGAGCGAAGCAATGCAACGAGCGAGCCGATCGCACGGAAGCGCGAAACCAATACCGGTGATGTCGAATTGATTGACGGCGATGCGAACCGGCGGGCCTTGTCCCGCCGTAAGCGAGGCGTCCAGTCGCGCGCGGGGAGCAAAGCGAAAGGGCCGGAAAGTTCCGGCCCTCGCTTGTGGTTTCGATAGCAGTCTGTGGGTCAATGGCGGGTCGTTGATCCTGCAGCGATGTCGGCCGTGAAGTCGAACATCGGCTGTTCGTCGGGATCGTCGAAGTTCAGCTCCATCTGATCCGCTGCGTCGTAGTCCAAAGCACGATAGGCGTCGTAGAGTTCGGGTTCCATGATGCGTCTCCTGAGAAGACTGAAGGGGCGGCCGAGACCGCCCCCGGGATGGTCAGAAGGGGACGTTGTCGTCCTGGTCGTCATCGTCGCGATCTGCGGGTGCGTCGCCGTTCTTGATGATGGTGGCCATCCGGTCGGCGATGAGGTCGACCGTGTAGTGGCGGGTGCCGTCGGCTTCGTAGCTGTTCTGGCGGACGCGTCCGGTGATGTGAACCAGGTCGCCCTTGCCGATCTTCGCGGCCCGTTCGTTCAGCTTGCCGAAGAAGGTGACGCGGTTCCAGTGGGTGTCGTCCTTCCAGCTATCACCGTCCTTGCGGGGGTAGTTGCTGGCGATGTCGATGTGGGTGACTTTCTCTTTGGCGTCGACTTTGCCGACGCGGCCGATGATGCGAAATTCAGCGATGTTCTGCATGATGTATCTCCTTGGGTGGTGTCGTTGCTGACGCACTTCGAGGAGGCGGCCGCTCGCCGCGGGCAAGCTGAAAAACGGAGGGTCCACGAAGTGGAAACCGTAGGCGCGCAGCGCCGGTTTTCTGCTTGAGGGCTGACAAGCCCGTCCCGCAATAGGCGGGCGAGCTGCCTACGTGCGTCAGACAGCAACGAGACGGCCCAAGGAGATGGGCAGCAACTCGACTTTCGTATTGGACGCCTCGTGCTCGAGGTCGATGGCATGAAGGTCGCACGTTCCGTCGCCGGTCGCCCTATGGAGAGATGTTCAGCGGGACGCTTCAGAAACCGATTGCCCCCGGCGATCGTCGAACCTAGATCCGCGATCGGGCGTCGTGGTGCCCTTCCCCTCCCCGGCCTACGCCATCAGCTTCACCAAGCAGGGTCTGGAGCTTTCGGTCGGCTATTCCGAACGGTGGGTGGGATAGATACGGCGCTGGATCACATAGCCGAAGACGTCTTGGAGCCTGACCTCAGTCCATTAGGTCGTTGAGGGCGATTGCTTCCGGCGGCGCTTTGGCGGTCCGGAGGCTCCGGACGGCTTCGTTGCTCAGTTCCTCGGGAGAGAGTGCAATATGCTGGCGGTTGCGATCATGCGCGATACCGCGCAGCGCCATGAAGAAACCAAATGACCCCACGCCGCCCGAGTAGGCGCAAAAGAGGCCCATGCCGTATGCGCTATGTGCCGCGATGGTGTAGATAGCCAGGGGCATCAACACGAAAGAGGCGAGACCTGTAATCCATGCGAGGAGCCACGTAACTCGGCGGACGAAGCGAAGCCAGCGAGGATCGTCGTCGAATTCGAACGACGGCTCCAGCGACAGCCAGAAGAATTGGGTCGCTTCGTCGGGCACGGTGACAAACAATGTGCGTGCGATCCGACCGGCAAGGTTCCTGACTGTAATCATTTGGCGTCTCCCCGTTCCGATTTTCGGATCATCGGCGGTATACATCGCTGCGATGTCCTATGGTAAGAACAAGGACCACCAGTTTGCCATCTTCAATTTCGCAGATGATCCGAAAATCCCCGACACGATAGCGCCACAAGCCTGCCAGCGGCCCTTGAAGCGCTTTGCCCGTTGACCTCGGGCCCTCGCCATCGGCGACACGCTCGCGAAGAAAACTGATGATACGCTGGGCCGCTTGCCGGTCCAGCTTCTTCAGCGACTTTTCCGCCGCGCCAGAAAGTTCAATTGTCCAAGCCAAGACGGCGCTCCACGTCGTCGAGGCTGGAGATGGTTTCGCGGCCCGCCCGAATGTCTTCAACAACCTTGGCGGCAAGGTAATAGTCTTCCATGTCCTCGATGCTGCGCTCGATCATCTCGCGGATGTAATAGGCTTTGGTCCGACCGGTCAGGTCGGCCAGCCGATCAAGCCGACCCTCGGTTTCAGCATCGAGTCTTACGGATGTTGCCATGATGGCGCTCCTGTTTGAATAGATGTATTCACAGTATCACAATCGATGCAGGGAAGAAAGCGGGAACTCGGCAAGCGATCGAGAAACTGCCCGCGTGCGGGCTGGATCACGGCATGAGGGCTCGGCCCTCTACGCCGGGATCCACTGCCGGCGACGACTAGTCGAACAGCCGCCCGACCAGCTCGGCGCCGTCGTCCTTCAGCAAGATGACATCGCGAAACTGTGCGGGGGTCAGGCGCTGCGAGCTTCCATCGCCGAACCGGAGATCGTGCGTATCGAAGGCTTTGCGATACTCGTAGATTCCGAACGTCGGTTTGATGAAGTTCCAATGGCGAGCGAGCGCCGAGCCGGGCTTGACGAGTGCAATACATTCGATGTCTTTCGCCGGACGCTCAACGGGAGATTTAGGCTTCGGCATGGGTAGTTTCCCCTCCTGTTATTTGCGAATCCTAGCAGGTTGCTCGAACCGGGCTTTCAAATTGCTGCCACCGGCCTGAGAAGACGTGCCCGGTTCAGATTCGCGCAATTCTATAAAGACGTTCATCTCCGCTCTTTCGGCCCCGACCGCACGCCGCGCCGCTTGCGGCGCATCGAGCTGGAGCGCGCGGGCGGAACGTCCGCGCTCATTTCCGCACGGCGCCTACGTTCCTCGCGCCCCCATTCGGCGAAAAGCGGACTGATGTGGGTCTGGATCATCACGTCCAGCTCAAGGTCGGGCATGGCCGCGATCTTGGCTTTGCGATCACGCTCCCATTCGACATCGCTGCGCGGACGTACCTCGCCTTCGTGAACGATCAGTCGGCCGTCACGAAACATATTGATGTAGGTCAGCAAATAGCCCGCATTGCCGGGGCATTTGCAGCGATCCCAATAGCGGATGAATGCGGCGCGATCCGGTTCGGCGATCGCGCGCAGCTCGGCGCGCGCGCGCCACCAGTTTCGAGCCTCGCGATCGCGGTTCGCTTGCTGGTTCTCGACGAATGCTCTGCCGCGCGCGTCGAGCAATTCCTCCGGCGTCGGCTGGCTCTCGGCGATCTCGGCGGCGAAGAGCGGGAATTTCTCGCGATCCAGACGCAGGCGGCGTTCCGCCGCCTTCAATTTCCGGTTCGTCCGCTCATAGGCATAGATTCCGTGGTGTGGAGTGAAGCGCATGGCATTATATCCGACGCAGCGCGGCCACGGTGGGGTGGATACCTCACCGGCTGCGGTGAAAAAATATGTTGAAGTGACGAAGGGGGCTTGAGAGCTAGTCGGGCCGCCAGCGCACGACCAGATCGGCCATTTGATCGCGATACTGATCGCCAAACGCGTTGATATACACGGCCCCGCCGTGCTGACCGAGAAAGGCGAAGACAGTCGCAATGTCGGCCGCAACATCCCGGTCGACGCCGAACAGGTCGGTCACCGGAAAATGGCCCCATTGGTCGCCATCCCACCATGCGAGCAGGAAATTCGCGACACGGGCAGATTGACCCGTGTCCGACCGCGCGACGTCGAGCAGACGGTTAAGCGCGGATTTCACCTCGGGGTGCGCGAGAATTTCCACATTCATCGGTTCGGCTCCTTCGGTCGGTGTATCAAGAAAATCGAATGTCGTCAGTCACCGGGCCTGATCGTGTTTCGAGGCGCGCGCGAGTTCATGAAAACGCCAAGCGACATTTTCCGCGAGCACTGCGAGCCGGGGAAGGTCGCAACTCTGAATCTCTTCCTCGATGCTGATCCGGCGGAGGCTTTCCGCTCGCTGCGCGTCTGCGTCGGTCGGCGCCGCCATCGGCGCTGACGGTGCCGCAATCATTGAAAACCGCGCCCACTGTTGGGTGAGCCATGCAATCAGGCCCGGCTTGTCGGTCGGAACGTCGATCTGTTCCCAGGTCCCGCCGTTCGCGCGGACCAAGCCCGCTGCGTCGCTTTGATTTCCCGTCCATTCGCCAGTGCTGGTCAGATAGAGTCGCATCGTAATTCTCCCGATGGGCGAAAGCGATCAGGCGTGAGCCTGATCGCGGATCGCAAAATCTGCATGTTTGAAGATGGTGAGCGGGACGCCAGCGGCGCGAAGATTCTGCGAGAGATTGATCTGGATGCCGCTGCCTTCGCAAATGACCGCTTCAACGGGAAGCAACCGCTGAATGGAACGATTGCGCTCGAACGCGGCGCGGTTCCCAAGCCGACGGTTAAGCCCAAAGGCGACAAGCGGCACCCCGCGCGCGGCGGCCCATGCCGCGCCGATGGCGTCGGCGCCCTTGTGCTGCCCGGTCGTGACAAGCGTCATTGCGGGAATGCGGGCCTTGATGGTGTCGAGGCGGTCCCAAATCGCCTGATGTTCGGTCCAGTCCTGACCACCCGACAAAACAACAACCGGACCGGTCGGGGCGTGTGCTTCCCGCTTTTCCGCTGCGCGCGCCGCGAGATAGTCGCGCGCGTCGATCTGCGAAGCGGTGAGCGTGCGGCTCGTCCGGCTGCCGGTAGTCGCGGACCAAGGTCGGCCGCATTCGACGCGGTAAATCTCGGCCGCATGGTCGCGCATCATTTCGATCGCCGCGACGGCTTCGTGCAGGGACTGGCAAAGACGCTGCGTTTCCTCGACCTTCACCGCATGGATTTCGGAAGGGTCCATGACGCGGGCCAGCTCGCCAAGTTCGCGCGCGGCGTCATCCTCTTGCCGCGAAAGTTGCTGCGCCACCTTGTGGAAGCTGTTGACGATCCCCCAAGCGATACGAGGTGCGACAAGTGCAAGGCGCGTATCGGCAAAGAGGTTGAAAATCTCGCCGGTTACGTGGGCCGCAACGGCGCGCGCTGCGTCGGCGTCGGGCAAGTCGTCGGCCGTCGGTTCGTCGTGGATGGAAAGCTGGCTGGCGGCAATTTCGCTGGTGAAAGCGCCCGCGAAGGCGTCGGCGCTGGTGAGGCTGGCATAATGTTCTGCGAGGTCGGCAAAGTTATCGAAGCGGGCCATGATGAAATTTCCTGTTCGCCGCTTCGGAAAATGGATAAGCATCGAAGCGGACATTGACCAATGTTCAGCCATGAGAGGCCGGAAGAGCTAGACCCTCTCCCGGCCTCCTTTATTCAGGCGGTCGCCTTGTCGGCGGTTTCACCCCCCTTCCCTGCTGCGCCCTTGCCCTTGCCGCTCTGCGGCGCGTCGGGCGCGGTGCTGTCACCGAGACCTTCCTGCGGGGCGGCTTCATTGTCGCCGCCTTCGCCCATCGGGGGCAGTTCGGTTTGCCCAGCGGGCATGTCCTGCCGCGCGCGGCGGCGCGTCCATGCGACCGCAAAACCTCCCTTGCCGTCACCGAACAGAGCAATGTCCATCGGCCGCGACATGCTCGGATCGTCGATGCGGCCCTGATAGAAGACCTCGCCGCTCGAACGGATGACTTGCTCGAACACCGCGCCGATCTTGATCCAGGTCCGCGCGTTGGTGAGTGCCATTACCTCGAATTTGGGAGCCTTCGGGTTGTCGCTGACGAAGCGGCGCAAACCGATGGTGTTGGAAAAGGCGAGCGTATCGATCTTGCCGATATAGCCGCCATTGTCCGCCGGATTGAGAAAACCAATATTCGCCATGTCTGTTACTCCAGATATTAGGGCAATGCCCCCGTTGATGAAGTCAAAGCGGCGTTGCCGTCTTGACCATTACTTAATAGCGGCGGCGTCAAATCCGGTCTATCGCATTGTTTTCTTGACGAAATTCCGATCCTCTTTGGTGAGCCGGAGCATCAAACAGACGCGCGGTAGCGCGGCCAACGAAGATCTCCCGGCCCGACCAGGGCCGGTTCCATATCGGTCGGGGAAAGCGATGCGATGCCCTCACCTGTCCATCCCCTTCGGAGCCGCCGTCGCAGGCCCCAAGAAGCAGACGGGGGATAGCGCGGGGCAAGCTGAAAAACGGAAGGTTCCGACGCGCAGCGGTGGAAAGCCGTAGGCCCGAAGGGCCGGTTTTCTGCTTGAGCGCCCGCAGGGCGCGTCCCCGCGTGCCGCCGGATGCGACGCCGGGAGCCTGAAAGGCGGCGTAGAAGGGAGAGGGGCAGGTTTGCGCGCACCCCGGCGCCTCGGCACGCGATTAGCGTGGCGAGGCCTCGAGAATGACGGCGGGCGCCAAAGGGCGGCCGACCATCTTCCCATGCCCCTGATCGTTACCCGAAGGGACGAGACCCGCAGGGGCTCGGCGAGCTTGGTCGCGATCGCAGAATCGCGGCCTTAGCGAGTAGAGCAGGTTGCCGATCGGCGTATGCCGCTCGGTGGCCCGCCTTTCCGTGCTCCAATTCTCGGATCAACCCCCTCCCCCAATCCATCAGCCGCAGAATCCCGCACTTTCCGGACGAAATGTCGGGGGATATTCGCGCCAGCGAGACTTCGGCGGAGCCGTATTATTGACGTCAGACACACCCCCCTTTCTGGGTATAGCGCGACAGCGAAAAGTCTGATTTCATTGACCTCGGTCGTTCGAGGCCCTCGCCGGACCGCGACCGAACAACAGCAGGATGAAGACGATGATCGTGACAACGAGCTTGTCGCGCCGGGGCCTTGTGCGCGCCGGCGGAGGACTTTTGCTGACCGGCATATTGCCGATCGACGACAATGTGAGCGATTGGGGGCGCAGCCTGCAGGGCCGCGGCGCGGATCGCTTCGAGCGTGCACAAGAATTCTACCAGGGCGTAGCCGCGGGACTTTATCGGGATCCGCGCGACCTTCTCTATCAGGCGGGGATCGTGGCGCAGCTCGGCATCGGCGCATATTTGCTCGATCTTGGCGCTTCGGACGATTGGTGCCGGCAGCGGATCGGCCTCTTCGTCGACAAGGCATTGGCGATTGCGAACGGGGCAGGTTTGGATCATCGTCAGCCCGACATGCTCGAACTGGCCCGGCTGCTCTCACCCTATGGGCAATGGCGCGGGCCTTTTGCGGCCGATCTGCCGATGACCGCGGCGATCGACGAGCTTCGCGTGTCGGCGACACTAAATGACTTGCTTGCGAAGGTGCGGCGCCGGCTCGCCGGCGAGCGCATCGAAGCGCGCGCACGATGAAATGGCATCATCACTTGTCGCGCGCTTATTGGCTCCGGATCCGCGCGAAGCGCTATCCGCATTATGCTCGTCGGCTCGGCGCTGATCCGCCGGTCCTCGATCAACTGGATCTGGCGATGGACCTGTTGTGGCCCTTCGCGCGGCGCGTGTTCCTCATGCACCGCGTCGATGATCTGTCCTATGGAGCGATTGCGACCGCGGTCGACGTCGACGTGGCGACGATCGAACGCTGTATCGCCGATGCGCTGTGGTCGGTCAGAATGGTTCGCCGGGAGTTCGAGTGAGCCCGCGGAACCGCTGTAACGTGAGCCTCATGTTACCCCCCATTTATTGGAATACCAATTTACAGGGGGTGACTTAACCACCGTGAACCTGATCCTTTCCGCGTGCGCGACCCGCGCACAATTCGGGGGACGTCAGATGGAACGCCGGACCTTCATTGGCGGATTGAACGCGGCCGCGGGGATCGTCGGCGTGGGCTATCTTGGCGCTTCACCGATTTCCCCCGGCAACGAACAATACGAGGATGCGCAGTGGCGGCTGCAGAACGCGCGAGCGTTTTTCCCGAAGGGAGAAATCGTGCGCGCGGGCGACCTGCTCTATCAATTGGGCATTGTATCGCAGCTCGCCCTGACGGCATGCGTCATTGCTGAAGGATGGACGGACGACGATTGTCGCCGGAGGATTGGACTGGACGTCGGCAAAGCCCTCTTCTTTGCGAAGGCTGCCGGACTGCAATTCGATTCCGATCGCTTCGCGCGCCTCGTCCCGCTTTTGTCGCCCTACGGACGATGGCGATCGCCGCCAACGAGCGGTCGCATCCAAGTCGGGACGATCGACCCCGGCGCGAAAGCCGCGGTCTCCGAGCTGCTGGTATCGGTACAGTCGCACCTGGTCGGCGCCGACGGCGAGGGAGGTGATCGATGATGTGGCATCATCGCATCGCGCGGAACTATTGGCTGCATGTCCGATTGCGACATTACCCGGCGTTTGCGCAGAGTATCGGCCCAGCCCCGGAACTCCGCGAGCAAGTGAAGCTCGGGATCCAGCTCGTTTGGCCGTTAGCGCGGTCCGTCTTTCTCCTGAATTGCGTACACGATTTGAGTTATCGCCAGATAGCGACATGCGTCGGGGTCGATGTCCGCACCGTCGAGTTGTGCCTCGCCGATGCACTGATTTCGATGTGGATGATCTGTGACGAGTTTGGCGAAACGCCCTGCTGATCTCGCACGATGGGCTACGTGATCGCGCCGCATCGCATGCCCCTTCACGGCCTGTATTACAATCTTGCCTCATCCTCAAATTTGTCTTACGCAAGATGGCTTAGTCATCGGGAGATGCGCATGAGGATCTTTAACGTGCGATTGTCGCGCGAGGAAGAAGCTGAGCTGGCGGCCGCGGCGAAGAAGTCGGGTCGTAGCAAGTCGGAGATCGCGCGCGATGCGATTTCCGCGCATCTGAAGTCGATGGCCGATGATGAGCGGCGCTGGGAAACGCTTCATGACGATTGGAGCGAATATGGGTCCGCAGTCCAGGACGCCTATGAATCCCTTGTCGGCCAACAGATTGCCAAGCTCGAGGCGGTTCGCAAAGCGTTCGAGTCACGCCTCGTCGAGATAGGGAATCTGGATTGGGAAAAGGCGATTGAGCCGGTTTACGAGGTTTTTCGGCGCAAGGTGATCGAGAAGTCAGTCATCGCATATGCCCCGAATCCCTACATTGGGGGACGAGATCCCAAAGAGCCAGAGATGGGCGCCGTGATCGGGTTTGCGGCCGACGACACCCATGACCTTGTGATCCCGCTTGAGCAGGCATTCTATGACTATTGCCACGCCTCAGGCTGGGATGCCTTCAACGAAATTCCAGCAGTCTATGCGCGAGCGCGGGCGCGCCTCGAGGCGGAAGATAAGGATCGACAGCGATCGAGTGCGAATTAGGGATTCGCAGATGCGATCCAGTTGATAATATGCCGATCTTCAGTTCGTGTTCGGCAAAGAAACGAGGAAAATTTTTATGGCGCTGCAGGATCTATGGCTGGAAGGCATCGATGTCGATGCGGCGCTGTACGATGTTCGTGATGACGATACGCAGGCGTGGGAAGTGCGTGCGCTTGCGGGCGCGAGCATTGGTATCGATCCGATCGCGGGGCTGCGCGCCGTCATCGAGCTCAGTACCGCTCTGGAGCGCATCGTTCGCGGCGAAGATGAGGGCAAGACGCAACTTGCCAGCATCCTCGGCCGCGCCGGCGACGACTATCAGCGGTGCCTATGGTACACGGTCGCGGGCCGCGATCCGCTCGCGGTCGCGACGTCGTTCGGCGAGCTCGAGAAGTTGATGGCTGCTCGCGCGATGCTCTGGGTCGAGGCCGACGATCGCGGTCTTACGCCGGCGAAGTCGGACAATCCCTATTGGTCGACAGCGCCGGAGGGGCCGCGAGCGTCCTTCAGCGAGCGTTTCGAGCTCGGCGCCCATTGGACCCCATTTCTGCCTTCTGAATTGCTCCCGGAGGACTGACCATGCAGCGCTACTATGTTCTCGACCGGGAAATGGCCGCAGGCGAAGACGGGTTCGAGGCGATGGTGGCGCGAGCCTATACGCTCAAGCAGGCAGTGCGCTGCCTCTGCCGGCGCGACATCGCGCTCGATCTCTATATCGCCCATCGACATGGCGGGCATGTGCTGTCGCGCTGGCCCGGGACGGGCCCGCGGCACGCACCACACTGCGATCATTATGAGGCGCCCGATCATCTGACGGGGCTCGGCCAGGTTCTCGGCAGCGCGATCGTCGACGACATCGACAATGGCGTGACGACGCTCAAGTTCGGTTTCCCGCTGTCCAAAGGGCCAGCGCGCGCGGCGCCGGCGTCGTTCACGAACGACAAGCCTGACGTGAAGGCCACGGGCCAGCGACTGTCGATGCGCGGTATGCTGCATTTCCTTTGGGATCGGGCGCAGCTCACGCACTGGCATCCTCGGATGGCGGGCAAGCGCAACTGGTACATCGTTCGCCGGCAGCTCCTGAATGCGGCGCTCGGCTGCAAGGTGCGCGGCGATCCTCTCGCGCAGCGGCTTTTCGTGCCCGAGACATTCCGTCTTGATGACAAGGACGCGATCGCGGGCCGTCAGGACGCGGAGCTAGCCATTGCGCGATCGGAGCCCGGCAGGATTATGATCCTGATCGGCGAGATCCGTTCGATCGAGAGCGCGCGCTATGGCGAAAAGATCCTGATCAAGCATATGCCCCAGCGGCCGTTCCTCATGGATGCCGATATGGCGCGCCGCTTCCATAAGCGGTTCGCGGCGGAAGAGGAGCTTTGGCGGTCCGACGATCGCGACGGCAGTTTGATCCTGGCCGCGAGCTTTTCGATGGGGGCGTCGGGCCTCGCGCAAATATTCGAGATGTCGGTGATGCCCGTTACTCGCGAATGGATCCCCTATGAGGGGCTCGAGGAGCGGATGTTGGTCACCCAAGCGATCGAAGAGAAGCGCCATTTCGTGAAGGGGATGCGGGTCAATCTCGGTCTCGAGATGCCGATCGCGAGCTTGACGCTTACCGACACCGGCGGAGAAGCCACGGCGGTATATCTCGCGCATAATCTGCCCGAGCCTCGATATGACGAAGCGCTCGAGCAGCTCATGCGGACGCAAGGCGTCCAGCATGTGACGTGGCGGCCCGGTGACCGGCTGCAGTCAGCGCAGAGCGGTACAACTCCAATTATGGTGGCGGGCACCTCGACCGCACACTGAGGCACATTTGGAGCGTCTATGACGATAGTCGACAAGATGACGGCCGCGGAGCGGCTTATTCTGACCGCGGTCGATATGCTCGGGCGGAAGGATGATCCGCTTGCGGTTCATGTCGTGGCATCTTCTGCACTGAGCCTGCTTCGGGAGCTCGTCGCATCTCAGGGCAATGACTATGTGTCTCAGGTCATCAAGGAAGGCGTCTATCGGTCAGCGCTGGCAAAGATCCAAGGCGCCCCAGCGGGAATGCCAGACTCCGACATTCTCGAGGCTATTGTCAATTCGGTCGCGGAAGGTATCGAATCGGGCGCGGTGAAGTCCGCGGGGGATATCGTCATCGTGGCATCGAAGAAGACTGTCTGGTCTTATCTCGACTATATCTTCAAGCCGTACAATTTCCTGAAACATGCCGATCGGGACCCCTTGGCCACATTGGATGAGGCCGATTTCGATCCCGAAGGCGCGCTGGCTCATGCGATGACGGCATATCTAATGGCGCGCGGGGACGGCGAGCTCCCGGAACCGTTTACGGTGTTCCTGAAGAAGCAGGGGATTCTGGTGTAGCCGGCGCCGGCGGAGCGGAAAGGTCGGCGCCATTGTCGTCGACCAGAACCCAATCGGTTGCGCACCAGTCGGCTCTGCCCATCGCGAGCGGCCATTCGATCGTTTGATCGTCCTGCGTAAGCGCCATCACATATTCGGCAAACCCGTCCTTGTCCTGACGAGCGATCCAGCGGCGGCCTTTGTGCCACCCGTCGCGGCGGACGCGGGCACCGTTTTCGATTGCGTCGAGAGCTTCACGGAAATCCATGTCGTGTTTCCCCAAATACGCCCCGGTTCGGAATCATAAGCGAAACAAAGGCTTCGGCAAGAGTCCTGGTAGTTCGAGAGGCGCTGGAATGCTGACGCTATGCGGCGACTTGCAATCCGACGGGGATCAACGGTCCTGTGCAGCCGTCATAGAACCGAGATCCGCTTGGGTCGTCGAACAGTCGCATGTCGTTCGCGTCGAACCATCTCAGCCAGGCTGAAAGCTCGGCACGTTTCTCGATGGGAAAATTGCCTTCGGTATCTTGAAAGCGGACCAAGGCGGCGGGAGCCATTGCGATGATCGCGTCGATTTCGTCGGAAGGCAAAAGCTGCTCGTCCCGAATGAAGTCGGTCATCGCGCCTGGGCGGCGTTCGGCGCCATTTCGTCCTTTCACCGATTTGCGCCATAAGCCCTCGACATTGCGCAATCGGGGTTTTGCCCGCGCTTCCATCAAGACAATCCTTCTCAGCTGGGATATCGGGAGGTCCCGAATCTCCCATGGTTTAGCGGCTCCGCACATGAAACAGGCGCTTTTGCTAGGGAGAGGAAGCCCTTCAGCGAGAATGCGGGCCTCACAAGCGGCGCGGTCCCATCCCCATTCGCGCAGCGGATATTCGTAGTCGTAGCGCGGATCCAAATGACCTTCGGCATGGGCATATCGTTTGCTGTCGCGGGCGCCGGCGTCATAGCCGATGCACTTCGTCACCTTGCCGCCGCGGGCCCACCAGCTGATGGCAGGCTCCCATGCTTCGACGAAACGATCCTGTGGTTCGATCTTCCATTTCTGCGAGCAGCTATGGCGGCCGAAGCTGATCGAAGGCAGCGTGCCGTTGGTGAAGCAATTTTCGTCGAGAGTGCGGTATGGAGGCCAGTGCTTGAAGCGACGCGGCTCATAACGGACCGTCTCGCACCGGATGCCGCGACGGCGAAGCCAGCGGAATATGAGATCGCGGTACGCATAGGTTTCAGGCTTTTCGGAACCCGTATCCGCGAAAAGCACAAGATCGATCCGCCGACCTTGGGCCATCATTTCGAGCAACATTGCCGTTGAATCGACGCCAGCACCGAAGGCGACGACAACGGGCGGTTCCGCAGGCGGATGCGGGGATACGACAAGCATTGTGGAAACCATGTTCCCGATCGTCAGGACGCCAGAAGGTCGATTCGATTATCGACGACGGTAGCGGCTATCGCGATGCAAGCGATCGCGTTCGGCTGACCGGCTGCGCGTTCGACGAGGTGCGGCTGTTCGGGATCTCCGGTGGCAAGAATGACAAACGATCTACCGGCAGCGTCAGACAGTCGGGCGGCGACGCGGTAGGCGTTATCGAAGGTTGCAAGGGTCCGCATGGGGTTGCCTTTCAAGAGGTGGGAGCTGTTCGGATATGGGGGAATGGGCGCCATCGGCAGCGCGGGACTCAATAGTCTTCCGGTAGCAGGATTGTGACGACGCGCGTCGTGATCGACGCGTCCGCGGGATCCTCGGAACCATATTCACAATCGAGATCGTAATAGATCCTATGCAGGCCGGATCGGCTATGCCGTTGTTCCGTCAAACCTCACGGAGAACGCTACATGGAGAACTCGTCGTCAGATTACTGCCCCAAGACTTCTGTCATTGTCAGCGTTGAGCTCAGCAAGCGCAACTGGCTTGTTGCT
>NZ_LNRZ01000014.1 GCF_001468265.1 Sphingopyxis sp. H050
GCAACACCGTAAGCTCGCCGCCTAAAACCCAACAACAGACGAGGCCCGCACTCCGCTAATTTACGCCGCGACCTGTGCCAAATGTTCTGACGACGGACACCAAGCTGTGTCTTGAAGTGATAGCGTTTTCCTTTGGCCCCATCACCGAAAATCCGAGATTTCATGGGCAAATGGTTCGCCATAAATCGAATTGACGCGATTGATAATCCCGCAAGCTTTGTAGTGGGAAAGATGCAAGTAATCGGTCTGCGTAGTTTCGCTGCACTGCTTGAAACGGGTTCCTCAATGGACCGATCCGTTTTCTATGATGGTGTGGCCTATGAACTTCGACGGCGGAAGTCGGAACTGCATATCGATGCTGAAATTCGACCGGCAAGTTTGCGGTATGTTTCCGAATGGCTCGTTCAACAGCTTACAGCGTTTGTCGGTGCCTCGCGCCCGATCTTCATCGCCGACACTCAGCCTGATGTTCATTTAACGGATATGGCTCTGAGCTTCTGCCCAATCGTGGAAAGGCCTTGGCGGCGGATCACGCAAGAGCTGCCTTTCTGGTATGTTATGTGATCCAACTGCCGCCATTGCAGCGTATCGGCCTGGACCATCGTTGTCCGCGGCGATGTAAAGGGTGCCAACTTGGTCCGGAACGTTGATTAGCGCGAGACGCTTATTCCCGAGTGCTGCCCAGCAAGGGACTCCTTTGATCTGAGTATAGCTCGCCGCATCCTCCATGCCCTCAGCAATGGCGAGCACGTCGCCCTCGAACTGCGGTGCCCACGCGCCCCGTTCAGGCTTTCCGAGCATGAATTTGCCATCATGCCATGTTCCGTCGTTGGTCAGCCTGATCCGCTGGATGGCCGTCATCCGGTGCCCGGTTCTGACACCGACCAGTATCGCGGGCCGGAAGGTGGTCTTAGGCTTGCGGCCGAATGGGCACCGCGGATGGAAGCGTAAGTCGGGGAGGTCGATTGGCAGCCGCCGCGACCGAAGGTAGACTTCACCGAGCGTTCCGCGGATCTCCGTGGCCTGATCCCATATCCTTCTGACGTTTGGCGCAGTTCGTTCTGGCTGATAGCTTGGGGCAGAGGAATTCAGGATCGGTTTGGTCCGACCGATTTCGCGCAGGACATCCTCGCTGCGGCATCCCGCAAAACAGTGGACCAGAATACCCCGCTCGCCCTGCCGGACTGAAAGTGACGGCGTTCGGTCTGCATGCGCAGGGCAGATGCACATCGCGTAGGAACCGTGCCAACGGCCCTTCAGCGCAGCAACGATGTCGATGGTCTCCTGGGTGGGTTTGAGCGCAACTAGCATAAACTCGCTCCTCTCAGCTCAGCCTCACCATCTTTCCCCTCTGGATCGACCCGACCTTCTCCGGCACGGCTCGCGATGGCCAACGCCGCTTTCGTCTGTGCGATGCCAGATTCTGGGCGATTGCCATGCCCCGCCTGTTCATTTAGAAAAGTGGGGCGATATCCGAACCACGCCGAAAGGTGTGGTCATGAAAAATCTTCTATTTTTGCTGGTCGCTTTGACGCCGACGCCATCATCGGCGCGCGAAGCCATGCTCGACGTGTTTGTGCCAGAGGCAAAACCGGATTTTGCTGTGCTCCGCCCACAGTTGCGCGGGGCGGTCGATCTCGAGCAATCAGTGGAAGTGCCTCCGGCTCCAGTGGATGCGTTTTCACCAGAGTTGCACGGCGACTTTGAGTTGGTCCCTCACAGCTTCACGATCAATCCCTATGCCGCGCGTCCCGCTGTTCCTTCGTGGATGCGGGCAGGTGCATCATTCATGAGCCCTGCTTCTTCACCATTCCGCCCTTCGCAGGATGACCCACTCTGCCAGTCCCGCAGCTTCTTCCCGCGATATGGTATCAGCGGCGATGCTCAGGCTCGCCGGACCGCCTATTTCAACCTGATCGTCGACGTCGCTTGCGATGCCGGCGTGCCCGTTGTTCTATTTGACGCCTTGCTGGCGCAGGAAAGCAGATATCGTCCCTTCGCCCGAAGCAGTGCCGGTGCGATGGGCATGGCTCAGCTTATGCCCGGTACGGCCCAATATCTGCGTGTCACCGACCCTTGGGATGTGCGGCAAAACCTTGTCGGCGGCGCGCGGTATCTGCGCGAGCAGTTGGATCGCTTCGGGACATGGGAGCTTGCACTGGCTGCCTATAATGCAGGCCCGGGACGCGTGGACCAATTTGGCGGTATCCCGCCGTTTCGTGAGACCCGCAACTATGTGCGTACGATCATGGGCTCAATTGGCATTCCGAATTCGACCGGCGGCGTGTCGCTGACTTCGGCAGCACTTCCCGCGCCCAATCCGTTTCGCAGGGTAATGCTTGCCTCATTCGATGGACGATCAGACGTCCCAGAACACTGAGAAACCGACGTGCCGAGCATAGTACACGCTGATTGCCAGGATGACTGGCGCGCCCTTGAGGTAGTTGAGCTGCCAGCGCAGCCAGAGCTTCGGGATGACCAGAGCTTTCTGGAGCCCCGTTTGGTGCGTGGGTCGCCACCTGCCACTCCGCCAGTCGTCAGCCGTGACGACAACTGAGAGCACTGCGCAGATCAGCGCCATCATTCCCACGCCGATGTAGAGCGATGTCCAAGCGATAAGGGCTTCCTGCTTCATGAGTCGGACCTAGTGCATCGATGATCGAACAGAGATACGCATATTCGAAGCCCTTGTATCCCCCTGGCCGAATACTGCCTTTCTGCGGCCGAGCAGCGTGTGGCCGAGATTGAGCTCACCGCTGCGGGCGCGCCGCACCAGTGCTTGCATGTATGCATCGGGGGTCTTGCGGATTTGTCCGTTGGCCAGGTGATGCCCGGTGATTAGCGCGCAGAGGAGTGCGATCTCTGTCCCTAGCATGGCGCTTGCCCGAGCGGCTGTAGCCTGACCTATCTGGCAGACGCGAGCGACCGCGTGAAGCTCGGTCAGGCCGGGCCGTCTCGCGATTTCGACCATACCGTCGATGAAAGGGAAGAGGGCAGAGGCTTCGGCCCAAACGAACCCCGATCGCTGGATGCCGTAGACATCATTCGTGTCGGCAGAGACCAGCGCGTTCTGACAAGCATCGGCTGTTTCTTGCTTCACCCTGTCGGCATCAGGCGTGGTTCGAACGTCATCAGGTTCCCGTCGGCAAGCGCCCTCCGCCAAGCCGGATACAGATTCAAGAGCTTCTTCAGGACTGTATTGATGGTGGCCATCCCGGCGCACCCTAGTGTCCCCGGAAGGTGTCAGCGACGCAATCTCGCCGAGCGATATGCGCTCTGACAACCGATCAAGCAGCCGCGTTGCGACCTCGGCGAGGCGGCCGAGCACGCCGATCGCGTCCATGGATCCTTTCCGCCTCTGGTATATGCGCCGCGCCGCAGCGATCGCATCGAGCTTCTTTCTGGCCTTGTCAGCCCAGGGGTGGCCCTGCTCGAACGGCCGCAGCAGCCGGTAGGCGCTGCTTGTTGCCTTTCGAATCTCCTTGGGCAGGATCAGGTTCTGCTCGGCCAGGGCCTTTTCGGTGGCGGCGAGCTGTGTGAGGTAATCTTCGAGGAGGAGCAGCGGGGCTAGCGACCATCCTGAGGCGTCAGAGCGATCCAGGCTGTCTCGTGATCCAAGAAATCGTTTGCCGTTGCCCGCGAGGCAATAGGGGATGATCAGGCCGTATTCGGCAAGGCGCCTGATGTTCTTGCGCGCGGCGGTCCATCCTATCCGGCATTTGAGATGGTCGTTCGAGGCGGCGATGAGGGGGCCGCAGCGGCTGTCCCAGTCGATATTCATGGCGGCGATGCTCGCGGCGGCATCGTAAAGATCGCGCCAGACGATCCTCGGAACATCGATAGTCACGGGCGGCATTCTCACGAAGGTCTCGATGATATCGAGCAGTTTGCGCCGCCGCTGTCTGCCTGCACTTTCGGTCCCGGTATGTCCGAACCCTCGCATCATCTTGCTGACGCGCGCAGCATGTCTTGCCCGATCTGCCGGGTCTTCCATGAAGGCGATCTTGGTCAGCTGTTCGGTCTCGAGCATCCCCAGTTTTGGCAGACAGGCGCCGATCGCTGCTGGCCCTCCCCGGCGGCGGCTATCCACCTCCCAGGCTGCCTGATTCTGGACAATAGTCATCCCTTCGCTTCCTCAGTCCTGAGGTGCGGCACAGACAAAAAACATTGCCCGCAAACGTTGCGAAAAATGCTTGCAAGTTGTGAGGGAGCAGGTAGCTTGCCGGTGTCTCTCGCCACGCTTTGGCGCGGCAAATTACAGCTTCCTTCGAAAGGCCCGGGCGCTGCCCGGGTTTTTCATGTCTGCGTCGCTGACCTCCCTTTCATATGCACCAGCTGGTGCGGCGATTCTTGGCAGCGTTCGGGCGCGTTTCATCGCGCGCAGAAGCGCTTGTTTGCCATTCGGTCTGTTGCTAGAAAGCGAGGTGAACTTGGCGCTCTGGCAACAGGATGCGTTAAAGGGGGTCCCGTTGGCGCGGGGCCCCCTTTCAATTTCAGAGCATCATCGGTTGTCCTTCAGATGTTTCAGGTGGCCTGACGCTCAGCGTTTTCGCCACGATTGCCGTGATGATCGCCTCTCGGGACGACAGATTATCCCTTTTGAGCTCGTCAATCATCGCAATCATGGCTGCTGGCAGCCAGATTTCGAGGGGGCGCAAACCATCCTGACGGCGTTTGCGTCTTTGCTCCGCTTTCCGGTGCTGCGCCATATTTGCGCTTCGCTGTGCGGTGCAGGGCGTTTGCCCGTGACCAGTCACGCGGTTCGTCATGCAGCGCGGGCTCGTTCCGCCGTACAAGGCTCAAGCGTAGGCATGTTCAAAACCGCCGCCGTTATGCCGGCTTTCGAGCGACATATGGTGTTTGGCGATGGCCGACGATGTCTTGCGGGCGATCGTGTCACACAGGCTTTGACGAATGGTCTCGAACTGCCCTTCGCAGGCTGCGAGTTCGCTTGGTAGCCGGGCCGCCAGTGCGACCGCAACCAATGCCGTCGTCTCGCAGCATGGGTCTTCGTAGGAGCTAGCGCTTTCATAGCACAGCAGAACGAGGCCTGCTCGGATAGGGTCGATTTTCAGATGGAGCAGGACGCGTTGGAATTCGTCGATCGTCAGGTTTCCATCTTCGACCTTGTCGAAGAACTTTTTACGCCGACTTTCTTTGATCACGCCTTCATCGGTCAATTTGCGCAAGCTTGTGTTCTGCAGCCTCATCTGTTCCTTGATGAGCGCTGCATACAGTTGGTTTACGCTGTGAGCTCTGCTGGCGACTCCATCTTCCGTCCCTTCGCACATGCGTGCCTCCACGATCCCATGTATTCCACTCCATGCAGTTTCATAGTTTGACTTTGTCGATTTGCATTTTGCAAGCGGAAAATTCGCCTTCCGCTACCAACATTGCGCAGAAAATCAGTGTTTCGCGCACCCCGCAATGAGCCTTGGTAGCGGCGTTCAGCTCGCCTTTCAGCCGCTCGACCGCCGCATTGTCCGTAGAATTGAGACGGACGTAGATCCGAACGGGTCCGTCCACCGGAAGCAGGGTCTCCAGCGCTGCGGAATGTCCATCTTTGAGGGCTGGATACCGCTCCAGCGCATGGAGAATGACGTCTTTGAACGTAACAAAGCGCGTCTGCTCAAGGCTGAGTGCTGCGATGGCCCTGACGATATCTTCGAAGGCGTGTGCGCTGATGGAAATCTCGTGGGCTACATGCGTGCTTTTGCTCAATTCGATCTCCTTTCTCTCGATGTGGCAGCGTCTGAACTTGTCATCCTGCAACTGCGCGGTTTCCGGGTCATCCTTTTACCCGTGGGGCGGATTCCTCTCCACCTTGGGGCTGATTTTCGCCCGCTGTGGGGCACAAATATCCCCGGTGTGGGTCGCAAATTGGACCACGGTGGGAAATACTCATTCCCAGGCTGGGAGCGAATCGAATCCTGGGTGGGGTTCAATTCTGCCCCAATCTCTCATTTCCTTAGAAATCCTGACACTTCGCTGTTGAGAAAAGGTTCTCCTCGGTCGGATTTTGGCTGTGGCGGCAGACGCCAGCATCCAACCGAAAGGGAAAACTCAATGACAAGTCTCGATCTGAAGAATCGCAGCGGCACGCTTGCTGTTGCGGTTGCGGCGCTCGCGGCCGCCAGCGTGTTCGGCGCTGATGCCGCAATGGCGGGGGCCGACACGACCTTCAACACCGCTCTCGCCCAGTTCACCGGCTTCCTTGAAGGCTCCGGGGGCCGGATCATCACCGTGCTCTCGCTCGCCGGCGGGATCGTGGCGCTGGCGTCGGGCCGCTTCTCGCTCGGTCAGGTCGCAATCCCTGTGGGCGTCGGCGTCGGCGCCGGGACCGGCATTCCGATCGTCACCGCCTCGGTTACCGGCACGGTCTGAACGCTGCGCCCTCGCTTCATGATGGCAAGGGTACCGCAGTTCACCCTTTGGGCTGCCGCTACTTGTCCTCCCTCTGGCGGAGTTGATCCTTGGACCAGTATTCGATCCCAAAACATCTCGACGATCCAGAACTGATCGGGTTCTGGACCCTGGATGAATTCCTGGTGATGGTCATACCCTTCACCTGGGGCATCCTCGCTCAGCACGTTGTCATCGGGCTTCTTTTGGCCCTGGCTGCGTGGTTCGGCTATCGCAAAGTCAAAGCTGGGCGTTCGATGCATTGGGTCCTGCATTTTGCCTATTGGCATTTGCCGGGAGAATTCTTCGGTCTGAAGGTCGCTCCGCCATCTCATCTTCGTGTGATGGCGGGCTGATATGGAAATCTCTTTTGCTCATGAGGCGTCGCAGCGGACCCTCAAGCAACGCAACCTGCTTGCGCTCATCTGTGTCGTGCTCGGCATTCTCGTGGTGGTCATGTTCACCGCGGCATCGACGCGGGACCGCGAGGTCGTGCTGCAGCCCATCCTGCCCAGCCAGATGACGCTGAGCTCTGCGGCGCTCACGCCCGAATATCTTGAGGCCGTGACGCGCGACACCGCGCAGCTCGCGCTCAACCGCTCGCCCGAAACACTCCAGTACTGGCTTGATGGCATCGTGTCCATTTCCGCGCCGGAGGCGCGCGGGGCTCTCAAGGCCAAGCTCCTGCGGATCGTGGCTGAACAGGAGGGGTCGCAGGTGACCCAGTTTGTCACGATCAACTGGATCCGTACCGATCCGGAAAACCTCACCAGCCAGGTCGGCGGCGTCCTTCATACCATCGTCGGATCCAAGGACGTGCGCCGCGAGCACAAGATCTTCGAATTTCACTGGACCTACACCGGCGTGTCGCTGCGCCTGAAGGGGTTTGGTGTCGTCGTTAAGAAGGAAGGAGCGAACCAATGACCTTCTCTGTCTCGACGCTCTGCCTTGCCTCAGGCGCGCCGTTGCTTTTCCGCATCGACAGCCATTTTCTTCGTGGGCTTGGCGCTGCGCTTTTCTCGGTCGGCTTCGTCATGGCGGCCACGCCAGCCTTTGCTGACGAAAACATCCTCGCCGTCGACAATGGAGAGGTTCGCTGCCGGGCATCCAAGGCCGACCTGACGCGCATTTCGCTGAAGGATGACCGGTTTGTGTCGGTGTCCCGAGTGCAAACTGGCGTCGAGGGTCAAGACTTCTCGATCGTCCACGAACCCACCCGCGGCGATATCTACATCTCGGTTCCCGAAGCCTATGCAAAGCCGAACATCTCCTTCTTCGGGACGACGCAAAAGGGCCTTGTCTACAAGTTCGACTGCCAGATTGGCGGTGACAGTGCGGTGCAGGTTTTTGTGGCGAATGCCGATATCGAAAATCCTTCCGCCAAGCCTGAGGTCCTTACAGCATCGGGTTCGTTGCAGGATCGCGCTGTCGGGCTCGTCAGGGCGATGTTCGAACAGCGCCCGGTGACCGGCTTCGAGATCCGCGATGCGGCCCGTGCCCCGGTCAACGTCGGCGATATGAAGGTTCAGCTCCTCACCGAGTATCGCAGCCCGACGATGACCGGGAAGGTCCTGCGCATCGAGAATGCCAGCTCCTCACCGATCGCGCTTCGCGAAGAACTCATCGCCGGGGACGGTGCAATCGCCGTCACAATTTCCAACCCCAACCTCGCAAGCGGGCAGGCGACTGCTGCTTACGTGGTCGTGCCTGCAGGAAGGTAAGCCTCATGGATTTTCTCAAGCGCAAGCCCAAGGATCTGGATGGCGCCGAGGCCGATGGCCGCGATGCGGTCGATGAAACGGGCTCGATCATCGACAATGACAAGGCACAGAAGCGGCAGAGAATGCTGTTTTTTGGGCTGGGTGGTGTCGCGGTCGTGGCTTCGACCATGTATGTCTTGCGGACGGAAACCGTGGTTGAAGAGGCAACCAAGCCTGGGCACGAGACCGAGGTTTCGACTGATGCCCTGATGAACCGACAGCGCGTCGATCAGGAATGGATGGCCATCTACGAGGGTCAGGTTAACTCCCAGGATCAGCGTCTCAAGGGCGTCGAAGCGCAGGCTGGCCAGGTTGCGCAGTTGCAAAGCGAGATTCAGGCTCTGCGCGGTGAAAATGCCGCGATGGCGCGCGACGGGCAGCAGGTACTCGAGGCCTATGAGCGTGAGAACCAGCAACTGCGCCAGCAGGTCACCAGGGGCAATGCCCGCCCGACTGCGCCCGGACCTGTTGCGGCTGCCCGTGATATGGGCGTGTCTTCGCCAGCTGCATCCGGCGCACCTTCCGCCGCAATCCCCCGCCGCGGCAGCGACGTGCAGATGGTGTCCTTCGCGCAAGCAGGCGGGACGGGCTCGCGCATTGATCCCGCCAAGGCCCCTGCGGTTTACACCGACTCCCCGAACTACCTTCCGCCCAATTCAATCGCGAATGCCACCGTGGTGGTCGGCGTTGATGCGACGACCAATACCCGCAGCCAGAGTGACCCTCTGCCGGTTCTTCTGCGCATCACGGGCCCGGCGCGCTCGGTCTATGGTGACGGCAAGCTGCTCGCGACCCGCGTGCAGGGCTGCATGGTCAATGGTGCGGCTTACGGCGATCTCTCCAGCGAAAAGGTCTATGTGAAGCTACAGCGCATGACCTGCGCGCAGCCCGGCGGGCGCTTTGCGGTGTCAGAGGTCAAGGGCTTCATTGCCTTTGGCGGCAAAGTCGGCGTTCGCGGACGGGTTGTCAGCCGTGAAGGCTCGCTGACCACGCAAGCCTTTCTTGCAGGGCTGGTGAGCGGGGTAGGCAACGCCTTCCAGGGTGCCAACCAGATCCCCCGGATTTCCCAAGATCCCGTGCTCCCGTCAGCTTCCGATGTCGGCATTCAGGCGATTGGCGGCGGCGCGGCCAACGCCGGGAACACTCTCTCCGATTATCTGATCGAACGGGCCGAGCAATATCAGCCGGTCGTCGAGATGCCCACCGGTGCTGCGGTCGAGGTCGTGTTCCTCGACGGCACCTTCATCAGGAATTGAGGCCCGTCATGGAATTCAAATGGACCACATGGAAGGTCGCAGGGGCCGCCCTTGCGCTCACTGGCTCCCTCGCCGCAATTGCAGCCGCCGCTCATGCCGCGGCGGCAGACGACGCTGCGACGATCAAGGCAGCGCTGGTCAAACGTCTCCCCAAGACCGAGATCACCACGATCGACTGCGACAAGATCGAGGGCGTTTGCGAAGTTCAGGCACGCCAGAACCTCTTCTACATCGACCGCTCGGCGCGCTATCTCATCATTGGCCGTGTCTACGACATGGAGACCAAGCAGGATCTCACAGCCGCCCGGTTGCTCGAGATGAACCCGGACATGCTGGTCGGCGCGGGGGGCGCTGGGGAGCAAGAGGACGCTGCCGAGCCGACACCGGCACGGCAGGCAGGTGCGGGCGGCGCGCAGCCACTGCCACGTATCGATCCCGCAGCGCTGGCAGCTCTGCCCTCGAGCGGCAGCGTCGTGATGGGCAAGGGTGGCCGGACGCTCACCGTCTTCAGCGATTTCCGGTGCGGGTATTGCAAACGCCTCCACGAAACCCTCGCGACGCTCGACGTCAAGGTCGTTGAGCGCCCGATTTCGGTGCTCGGCACCCGTCCAATCTCCGAGGCGGTCATCTGTGCGACCGACAAGCGCCGCGCGGTGAACGAAGCCTATGATGGAGGCGCGATCACGAGCGGTCGGCGCTGCGACACCTCGGGCCTTGATGCCAATGAGGCCTTTGCGAGGCAACATGGGTTCACCGGCACCCCGGTCATTGTGCGCGACGATGGCGCTGTCCTTCACGGCTTCCGCCCTCGCGAATTCCTCGAAACCTGGCTGAAGGAGAAGGTGTCATGAACACCAAAGGCGCATTGGCAATCGCGGCTGTGACGTTCGGGCTGTCGGCCTGTACGACGCTCGGTACCAACGTCAGCGGCAAGTTTCGCTGCGAGGCTGCAGACGGTATCTGCGCGCCTTCTCTGGTGATCGATGACAGCGCAATTGCGCGGATCGAGGAAACGACCTCGGCGGATCTTCTGAACCCTGCAGGTCCATTCCGGATGGACGACGGGATCTCCGCGCCTGTGCGAGGCCAGTCGCTCGGTTTCGAAGCCCTCGTTGCGCGTTCGTCGCCGAGTTACGAGCTGTCTGTCGTGTTTCCGGGCTACACGGATGCCGCAGGCACAGCCCATGCCCGCATCGCGGTGCCAGTTAAGGCGATGCTCCCGGGCCGGGGCGATGCTCTCGAGACAATTGCGCTACGAGGTGCAAAGCCTGCGCGTGCTCAGGGGCTGTTGGCGGCCGCCGAGAGCGCACCGCAATTCATGGCGATTGCCCCTGGCATCTTGGATGACGGTCAGCCAGGTTCCGTGGGCGCTGAGACTGCCATGGCGTCCAATCTTCCAAAGACCCCAGCGCCGATCCAGCAGGCCCCAGCCCAGCAAGCGGCTTCTCAGCCTGCCAACCCGATCGCTGAGATCGAGGCGAAGGTCTCCGAGCGCCTCGCATCACAGCAGCGATTGCCGAGGCGCGAGGCCGCCTCATTCCCTGCAACGCCCCCTGCAACGCCGGAGTAACGCGCCATGCTGCAGGCCTTCACCAACATCATCGATCTGGTAACCGGCGACGCTCGCAAGCCTGAGCAGAACGCTCGGCCTGCCAGCGTGCCAATGCTCTCCCATTTCCTCGGGTATCGCTCGTTCGATGAGGAGAAGCGTATCTTTCATCAGGTCCGCTCGAAGGGTTTCATCATCGAGCTCGCGCCGCTTGTCGGTGCAAACGACCGGGTCAATGATGTGATCGGGTCGCTGTTCTCCGACATTCTTCTGCCCGGCACCAAGTTCTCGGTCACGAACTATTCGAGTCCGCGCGTTGCTGAGAAACTTCAGGCCTGGGCGTTGCCGCGCTACAAGGCTTCGGGGGTTTTCCAGACGCTCGCCCGTCACCGCGTCGACAAGTTGCGCAATGGAGCATGGTCCACTCTTGCGAGCGATGGCCCGTTCTTTGTGCGGAGCTTTCGCGTGCTGCTCGCGGTCGGGATAAGTGACGGTTCGGGCCTTTCGACCGATGACCTCCTTACCATGCGCGAGGGGATCATATCCGCGCTCGATTCCATCGATGTGCCGGTCAAGGAATTCGCGCCAACCGACCTGATCCGCTTCTTCGATGAGATCCTCGCCCCGTCCACTGGCGCTGGCGACGAAGTGCCGGGATACAACCGGTTCGATCCTATCAATGAGCAGTGCATCAGGCGCGATCTCGTCACCCATGTCGGTCGTGACCGCCTTGTGCTTGAGGCACAGTCGTTGCGGCCAACGGGCTCATCAGTCGATGGCGTGCCCGAGTTAAAGGACTTCGTGCCTGAGCGCTTCGATGTGCGCACCATGGCGGTGCGCAATTTTCCGGATCGTTGGGCACCCTGGGACAGCCAGAAGGTGATTGGGGACATCTTCAACCCCAAGCTCTCGCTGCCTTGTCCTGTCTTGCAGACGGCTTGTGGAGTGATCCCCAATCAGGAGTCTTCCGAAGCGAAGGCCGGCTACAAGTTCGTGCGCACCAGCTCGCTTGCGGAAGGCAAGGGCGTGAAGCTTGTGCCCAAGCTGCGTACCGAAGCGGCTGAGTGGCAGTTCGTTGCCGACCGGGTCAAGCAGGGCGAGAAGCTCGTGTCCTGCTACTATGCTGTTACGATCATCGCGCCGAAGGGCCGGGGCGAGCCCTGCGAGCGCACGCTGAAGGCTCTCTACAAGGCGAGCGGGTGGGATCTGATTGACGAGACCCATATCCAGCTTCCCGCCTTCATGGCGCACTTTCCGCTGCTGCTGGCTGACGGGCTCGACAGCGACCTCAAGCGGATGAAGCGCATGCGCACCATGCGGTCGGCGAACCTTGCCGCGATTGCGCCGATCCAGGGCGAATACATCGGTGGCAACATCCCGCACCTGCTCTTCGTAGGTCGCCGGGGGCAGCCGCAATTCTGGTCCCCCTTCCAGAACAGTGCCGGCAACCACAATGTCGCGATCTCCGGCAAGTCCGGCTCGGGCAAGTCGGTGCTGCTGCAGGACCTCACGGCAAGCTTTGCAGGGGTCGGGGCCAAGACCATCGTGATCGATGACGGCCGCAGTTTCGAGCATATGGCCAAGGCGCTGGGCGGGACCTTCACCGAGTTCAAGCTGTCTTCGGGCATTTCGATCAACCCGTTTCGCATGATCGACGAGGCCCTTGCCGAAGGTGACGACGACTATCTGGTCGATTGCCTTGCGATGCTCAAATCCATCGTGTCGCAGATGGCGCGCAACGAGACCCGGCTCAATGACACGGAGCGCGGGCTTATCGACCAGGCGGTCAATCTTGTGTGGGACACCCATGGGCGGGACGGCACCATCGATCACGTGATGCAGGCCCTCAAGGGCCACGAGCATCCCTTCGCTTATGATCTGGCGACCTCGCTGCTGCCGTTCGCGGCCAAGGGAACATACGGGAAGTTCTTCCTTGGCGATGCCAACCTTGATCTGTCGGCCGATCTTACCGTGTTCGAGCTCTCGGACCTTGCGACCCGGGTGGAGCTGCGCGGCGTCGTTCTGACCTCGATCATGTTCATTGCCTCGCAGGTCATGCGCCGGATGGACCGCGCGATCCCGAAACCGCTGATCATCGATGAGGCCTGGCAGATGCTGAAGGGCGGGGCGATGGCCGACTTCGTCGAGACCTATTCGCGCACCTGCCGCAAATATGGCGGCGCGCTGATCACTGCCACGCAGTCGATCCACGATTACTACAAATCCGAAGGCTCGCGGGCCGCCCTCGAAAACTCCGACTGGTTCCTCATCCTCCAGCAGAAGGGCGAAACCATCTCGGATTTTCGCAATTCGGACCGGTTCGAGATGGACAACATGACCGAGGCTTTGCTCCGGTCGCTGAAGCGAAACGGCACCGACTACTCGGACATTTTCATCCGCGGCCCAGAGACTGAATGCGTCGCTCGCCTGGTCCTCGACCGGTTTTCGGGCACGCTCTATTCATCGAGCCCGCACGTCTTCGCTCAGATTGAGGACTATGTGCAGCGTGGCTACCGGATGCCCGATGCCATCGAGGCAGTCGCATTCCCTGAAGAGCATCAGGTGCCTGAATATCTTCCGATGAGGGAGGCTGCAGAATGAGCACGCCTTCTCGTCCCTTGGCACGTCCCCTTGGCCGTTCCCCGATGCGTCACTCGGCCATTGCGCGCCGCAAGAAGGCCGCTCAGGATCTTGTCGTTATTGCCCTTCGGTTCAGCGGTTGGCTTGCCACCAGCGCGCTTGCGACCCTGGGCATCGCCACGCTGTTCTTCCTCGTGCTTGGCGGCTTCACTCTCGATGGCCTGATGCTTCATCTGGACAATCTCGCGTCGCGCTTCGTTGCCGCCGACGCTTCGAGACGCGGCCAGTTCGCGGCCATCAGCTTCGGCGTCATGCTCACGGGCTTTGTGCTGATCGCCTTCTTCCGCCGCGCGAGCCTGATTTCAGCCTTTTCTATTGCCGGAGATGACCAATGACTGACCTTTTCGACCATATGGCGGCGCCTGCCACACCCGCTTCGGCAAAGGCCTCACAGGTCAGACGTCGCAGTCGCTTTGCCGCGCTGTCGGCTCGTGAAATCCTCCTGTTCGCGGGCGCTGCGGCGACCTTTGTCTGGGGGGCCTGGGTGACCAAGAGTGTTGCCGCACAGGGGGCAGGGCAGCAGGAATTCGTCCAGCTTCAGCTGCAGGGCATCATCGGGGATTATCTCCAGGCACAGGCACGCTCGAATGCCGACGAGCAGACTGCTGCGCGGCAGACCGCTGTCTTCATGGCAGCGCTTGATGAGACTGTATCTGGCCTGTCGAAGTCCGGGAAAGTCGTGCTCGTTCATGAGGCGATCGTGGGCGGCGAGGTTCCCGACGTCACGCAGAGCGTGAAGACTGCCGTTTACGCAAAGGTTCCGCGTCCCCAACCCGCCCAAGCGCTTGGCGCCGCTCCCCAGGGTCAGGCGGCCCGCGTTGAACAAGAGATGCAGGCCTTCATGGCTGCCAATCAGGGGCGTCAGCGCGATGGCAAACCCTGATCCGCTCCCTCGTTCGGCTCAACGCAAGGGGTTTGCTCGGCTTTTGTCGGACAGTGAGCCCCCTGTGAAGACAGGTGCGACCAGACGCCTTTCGACCGGTGGCAGGCTTGTGGCGATCGCTGCTGTCTGTCTCGTTGCAGGTGCCCTCAGCGCAGCTTCGAAGTGGAGCGAGAACCACGCGTTGATGATCAACGTGACGGACTCGCTCCCGAACTGGGCGTTCGTGGTCGAGGCCAGGCGTTTTCCGGTGCGCGGGGACTATGTGGTTTTCCATCCCGGTCATGATCCCATTACGGTCAAGTATTTTGGGGCGAAGCCGGCGGCTTTCACCAAGATCGCTCTTGGTCTGCCGGGCGACATGGTGACGCGCATCGGGAATGATGTGCACGTCAACGGCAAGCGTGTGGCGACCATCAAACCGATGACGAAGCGCGGCGATCGTCTTGCCGCTGGCCCGCTCGGGGTTGTGCCGGAAGGCTGCATTTTTGCAGGCACACCGCACAAGGACGGGTTCGACAGCCGCTATGCCCACATCGGTTTTGTGTGCCGCGACCGGCTTGTCGGCACCGGGCAGCCAATCCTGTGAGGGTCGCTTTCTCCTTCCTCGTTGCTGGCGGACTTGCGGTGTCAGCGACGGCTTCGAGCGGCGGGGCAGTGTCTGGGCAAAGCGTCGACCACGGGCAGATGGGCCAGACCTGGCCCATTGCTGAGCCAGATCTCCTGAGCGTTATCAAGGCGCGGCTCGACCATGCGGCTGCGACCGGAAAACTCGATCAGATGAATCGCCAGTTCGCCGAAAAGGTGAAGGCGAGGGTGATGCGACCGGTCCCGGTCTCCGGGATTTCGCCTGCGGAAGAGACCCGGAGCTGGGAGTTCGATCCCTCGATCCGGATCGACAAGGACATCCGCGATCACAAAGGAAACCCGATTGCTGTGGCCGGTCAGCGCGTCAACCCGCTTGCCGCTGCTGGGCTTAGCAAGAAGCTCCTCTTTGTTGATGGAGACGACCCGGCAGAAGTCGAATGGGCGATTAAGCACGGGGGTGATGCGCGCGCCAAGATCATCTTCGTTGATGGCTCTCCCTTCGAGCTCATGAAGGCTCACCAGCGCCGGTTCTACTTTGATCAGGACGGCCGTCTTACCAGCTATTTCGGGATACGCCGGACCCCGGCGCTGGTCGAGCAGCGGGGCGACGTCCTCATAGTCACTGAGCAAGCCATTGCGCGCAAGGGGAGGGGGGCATGAACTCCTGGCGCAATCTGGTTCCGGCGCCTCTTGCTGCGCCCGAAACGCGCGCGCTCAAGGCGGCACGTTTGCGCACGATGACCGGGCTCTTTCTGGTCGCTGCCCTCGTCGTCTCGTTCGGGGCACTTCGGGCGCTAACCGGCATCTTTGCTCTCGCAATGTTCGCAGGCGCTACGACCTTCGCTCTGCTTCAGGGGTTCCTTTGGGTCCGGGCCAAGAACGCGGCGGATGATGCCTGGCTGATGAGGGAGAGAGACGATGCGCTCTAGGCTCCTTGCGCTCCTCCTGGGCTTTGCGTCCCTGTTTATGGCGGCAACCGTGCTGGCCCCTCCGGTTCTGGCTCAGGGTCTTCCGAGCGGGCCTGGCCGGTGCTCAGGCAGTTTCGTCAATCCGGTGACCGATGTGTGCTGGGGCTGCATGTTCCCCTTGTCGCTGGGGTCGCTCAAGATTTGGCCATCATCGCGTACTGACACCGACAATCCGGATCTTCCGATCTGCGCCTGCGGCACGCCGGTGCCGCGCATCGGCCTTGCAATCGGGTTCTGGGAGCCGGTCCGGCTGATTGATGTCTCGACCAAGCCGTGGTGCTTTCCGAACCTTGGCGGCATCAAGCTCGACCCCGGTTTTTCGATCGGTAACGGTTATGCCTCGGATGGCGCGCAGCTAGGGGGCCAGTCCCAGCGCACCGCCAAATACCACGTGCACTATTACATCTACCCGCTTCTCTACTGGCTCGAGGTGGTGACCGATTTCCTCTGTCTCGAGGCGAGCTCGTTCGACGTTGCCTATATGAGCGAGATCGATCCGCTTTGGCAGGACGACGAGCTGGCATCTCTGCTCAATCCCGAGGCCGCCCTTTTCACCTCAGTCATCGCGCAGGCCGCCTGCTCGGCCGATTGCATCTCGGCCAGCGCAAGATTGCCAATGGACGAGCTGTTCTGGTGCTCTGGTTGCCAAGGTTCGATGTATCCGATGAACGGCAATGTTGGTGCCAATATCGGCATCAAGCAGTCAGCGCGGCTCGCGGCCGAGCGCATGGTCTACAAGCTCCACCGTCAGGGTCTCGCCTGGGGCACCAGCGGATCGAAAGCGCTGTGTTCCAAGTACATCATGCCGATCCTCAAGAAGAGCCAGTACCGGATGCAGCAGGTAAATCCGACGCCCATGGTGAGTGGCCGCGAAGCCTGTTCTCCGATTGGAGCGACCACGATCTTGCCCAAATCTGGGCAGGTCTATCCCGTCAAAGGCGAGGATGTCGGCTTCCTCCTCTGGCGCAAACGCAATTGCTGCATGTTGTGAGGTCGCGCCAATGAACCGCAGAGGACTCTTCCCCGCTCTCGCCGCCAGCCTGCTGCTTGGTGTTACAGCCGTCGTTGCCCAGGATTTGACGGACTTCGACCCGAAAGCGATCGAGGCGCGGGCCGATACATTCAAGGCCGACGCCCAGGCGCTCTTCGACTATGCTACCGCTAACGCGCAAACCCAAGGCGAAGAGGCGCAGACGGTTGTCGCGCAAGGCTATGAGGCAGTTGAAGGCCTCGATGTGTCGCAGATCGCCGGCAAGGATGGCCCGGTCGACTTCGACGAAATGGTGGCTGGCGCCAGGGCCGGCATGGCCCGCCCCAAGGGTGCGCCGCTGTTCGTGGCATTCGCCAGCCTGTCGATGCCAGAAGAGGCGCTCGCACAGATGATCGCCGACACGACCAGAGCAGGCGGCGTTGTCGTTTTCCGCGGCTTCTCCACCGGTAATCCGCAGACCTTCATCAGCGGTATCCGCAAGGTTACAGACCAGTCTGGCGCAAGCAACGTGGCAATCGATCCCCGGCTGTTTCGATCCTTCGGCGTCGACCGGGTGCCTACCTATGTGGCTCTAGCGACCGATTTCGAGCCCTGCGATCAGCTCGATTGTGTGACCGCGCCGCCGCCGCATGATCGCATCTCAGGCAATACCAGTGTGGCTTATGTGCTCGAGACCTTCGCCGGGGCCAACGGTCCGGGCGCGCCGGTTGCCCGTCTCGCCCTTGCCAATCTGAGGGGGAAGAGGTGAATGGCCTGCGCATCCTTGCGGTCTCCCTTGCGCTTGCGGCTTGCGGTCATCTTGCTCACGCTCAGATGGCGGCCAGTGATGCTAGGGTAGAAGGCGAAGCAATCGCAAAGGGTGTCCGTGACACCACGTCTTCGGACATCCTTGGCAATGGTTCGGCGGCAAACGTGCCCGGCTTCCAGGGTACGGATATTCCAGCGCGTGATTATGTCGACGATCCTGTCGGATTGACAGCGGCGGGTGAAGCGCAGCGGTATCAGAATGAGTACCGTGTGATCGTCGATCCCTACAGGACCCGTTTCGATCCGGGGACTGTCGACCTGTCTGCCGGTCGCCTGATTGAAGCTGACCCCGACGCCTATCTCGGCGCTGGTGGTGGGCCTGGAGGAGCAGCGGGAGCCTGCAACCCCTTACCTCCGGGAGGCACTGGCACCACGACTTATCTTGAAAGCTGCAACGCCGGCTCGCAGCCCTTTGCGGAGGCGCGCAACTGCAATGCGCCGCTGCAGATCCAGACCGAGGGACGACGCACCTGGGAGTACGTCTGCGAAACCGAAGCGTTTGCTGATCGCAATGAGATGTGTCCGATGCTTGCGCAAGCACCGGACTCCAGCTCTTGCACTCTCGAGCGCACCGTTCGGGTAGGGCAAAGGTGCCTGCAGTGGGTGGAAGAGGAATTTGGTCGCAGGTGGTGTGCTGAGCCGGGTGAGCCGTTCTTCCGCCAGTTCTGGCAATGCCCCTCTCGGCTAAGCGGCGTACCCGGCGGGATTGAACGCAATACCTCGCGGATCGTCGGCGAGACCATTGACGAGGCCGCCTGCCAGAGCGCCACGAATGGTGCCACCTGCACGCTAGCGAGCGAGGTCTGCACTGCGCCTGGAGAGACGCGGGTCATCAATGGTCTTTCGGTGACGCGCAGCTGCTGGGAGTGGCAGCGCACCTATCAGTGTGAAGGGGTGGCTCCTGCCAATGACTGTGGTGCCCTTGAGGCGCGTGGGGATTGCAGGTTCAGCCATGATGAGTGCCTGAGTTTTGACGCGGATGGTGTGACCTGCAACGTCCATGATCGCTGGTACCAGTGCGCCATTCCCGGCGCGGGATCGCCGCCGCCGCCCGCCTATGTCTGTGCAGGCGATCTCTATTGCATCAATGGGGAATGCACTCAGGTCGAGCGCGAGGCATCACCTGAGTTCAAGGACGCCATGGTGGCCATGAACGTCATGGGCGAGCTGCGGGACGGGTTTGATCCTGACCGGTTGAAGATCTTCAGTGGCGAGCATTTGCGCTGCACCCGAAAGGTTTTCGGGTTGTCGAACTGCTGCAGCGGCAAGGGCGTGCCGCTTCTCACGCCGTTCCTGTGCGACCGCGAGGACCGTGAGGTAGACAAGCGGGATGACGAAGGTCTGTGCCGCTTTATCGGGACCTATTGCTCAGCCCGCGTGCTCGGCGTCTGCGTGACCCGCAAGCAGTCGTACTGCTGCTATGGCAGTAAGCTCGTCCGTATTCTCAATGAACAGGGCAAGGCGCAACTTGGGATGCGGTGGGGGACGCCGCAGCGCCCTGACTGCGAAGGTTTCCTGATTGCCCAATTCCAGCAGCTTGACTTGAGCCGCATGGATTTCCGGGAAGTTTATGCCGAGTTCGTTGATGCGGCAAAGCTGCCTGACGAGATCGATATGTCGATCCAGATCCAGCAGAAAATTCAGAACTACTACAACACGAACGGTGGGACCTGACCCATGAGCAGCGCCGATATTCTTGCCTTCCCGCATAGCGAGCCGTTTCCGCCAGCGCAGGTGCTCGATCTCGCGGTCAGCGTCGCCATCGGCCGCGATCTGGCGCGCAGCGAGACCGAGATGTTCGCGCTCATCAAAGACTGGTTCTTGCGGCCTGCGACGGTCGGTGAGCTCGCAGCATCGATCAAGCGTCTTCTTGATTGCGGCTCGATCACTCGGGTGAGCGATGGCGAGTTCGACTTTTGCCTCACGCCGGCAGGTGTGGAGGCGACCACCACCCTGTCGGGGGGAATGATCCGGATGATCGACCGGGGCCGCGGTTACTTCAAGACCGCCTTCCTCTTGCAGATGCTCGACCTTGAAAAAGGAAAATGCCCATGACGAGACTAGCGCTCCTGAGCCTTGCGGCGGCCCTCGGGGCCGCGGCTGTTCCCTTGCTGGCCCAGCCACCGGCTGATGCCAATCGCGATGCGTTCTACTGCGACGAGCGCAAGCTTGGGAGCTGGTTTTACTGCAACTCCGAGGAGGCCAAGCGCAGGGCACGCGAGCAGGCAATGCCTGCATCGCCTGCCATTCCTGCGACTGAGCGCATGGCCCAGATTACGGCGAAGCTCGATGAGCTCAAGGCACGTGCCATTCTCGAGCCAACGTCCGAAAACATCGTCAGCTATATCCGGTTTCAGCGTGAGCAGCTCGACCGTGCTTCGACATTCGCGGATGTGTGGGGCCGCTCGATCTGGCAGAACCCCGATCTCGACTATACGCTCGAACGACCCGTCTCGACCCTCGCAAAGCAGACTTGGGCGGAGGATCGCAAAGCCCAGCGTGAGGGCTCGATGGCGGCGCTTACCGAGCGCTACGGGGTCTTCTATTTCTACTCCTCATCCTGCTCGGCTTGCCGAACCTTTTCGCCGGTAATGCGGGCGCTGTCCGACACCTATGGGCTCGAGGTTCTCGCGGTCTCGATGGATGGCGGACCCAACGAAGCGTTCCCCAATTATGTCGTCGATAGCGGCCAGTACCAGCGCATGGGTCTGCAGGGCGGAGCTGTGCCGGCGCTGGTCCTTTTCGACACCCAGACACGCAAGCCGATTCCGATCGGCTACGGCGTGATGGCGGCCGACGATGTGATGCAGCGCATTTTCTACCTCACCCAGATTGAGCCCGGGAGTGACTACTGATGGCACGCCAGACCAAGCGCGGCTTTGCCGCCCGCCTCTTCCGCTCTTCGGGGACGGCCCTTGCCGTGCTTGCCGCTGCGAGTTTTGCGGCAGCCCCGGTCAGTGCCAATGTCGGGTCGGAGCTCAATAGCTTCTTTGACGACATGGGCGCTGCCGCCAATGCCACCGGCCCCGTCGCCTATCAGGGCCAGTCGGCAGGCTATTACTCGGGTGGCAACATCTGGACCCGTTTTCCGCAAAAGAACGTGAACCCGGTCAATCTGCAGCTGCCGGGGGTCAAAGCTGGATGCGGGGGCATCGACGTCTTCTCCGGCAGCTTCTCCTTCATCAACACCGACGAAATAGTGGCCATGCTGAAAGCGACTGCCAACAACGCGCTGGGCTTTGCCTTCCAGCTCGCAATCAAGTCAATCAGCCCGCAGATCGCCTCGACCATCGAGGAAATGGCACAGAAGGTTCAGCAGATGAACCAATTCAACATGAACAGCTGCGAAGTGGCGCAGAACCTCGTCGGCGGCTTGTGGGGCAAGTCCGATCGGATGTCCTCGGAGATTTGCAAGTCGGTCGGCAACAGCCAGGGGTTGTTCTCCGATTGGGCCAAGAGCCGCCATGAATGCGGGACAGGGGGGCAGCGTGCCTCGACGATCGCGGCCAACAGCGATCCCGACATTCCTGCACAGAGTTACAACTTCACGTGGGAGATGCTCAAGCAAAGCTACCCCAGTTTCTCGACCGAGTTTCGTGAGTACCTCATGACCTTCGTCGGAACGGTGATCTTCTACCAGGATGGCGATGCCAGTGGCAAACGCGGGTTCCAGTTCGTGGGGCAGGGCGACCGCGCCCTTCTGACCGCGCTTCTGGACGGTACCAGCTCGGTCACGATGCTGAATTGCGATACCAACGACAAGTGCCTCAACCCGACCACGCAGGCCATGTCGATTTCGGCGTCACAGGCGTTGAAACCCAGGGTCCGGGCGATGATCGAGAGCATGAACGCGAAGGTTCGCAGCAATGCCGCGCTCACCAGTGACGAAATCGGCTTGCTCGGGGCGACCACCATTCCACTCTACAAGATCATGACGGTCAACGCTGCCGCAACCCTCGGGGGCATGACCAGCAACGACATGAATGACCTCGCCGAAATCGTGGCGATGGATCTGCTCGATGCGCTTGCGCAGCAATATTATGGCTATGCCTCGCGCGGGGTAGGGACCTTCCAGAATGCCAATGAGGAAGCTCTTTCGCAGTGGCGCGATCAGATCAATTCGGTCCGACAGGTGCTCGACACATACTCGCAAGGCATGAAGCTGCGCCTCGACCGGACCCAGCATGTCGTTCAGCGCGCGGTGTTCCTCGAGGGCACGCTCAGGAACAATCTGTCGCCGCAGATGTCGGCCGCGCTGTCATTCAGCACGTCGCTTTCGCGCCAGGGCATCCAGTAGGGACCGCGTGCCATGATGGAGATATTCACGATCGGCGGGGGCGAATACATCGTCAATGTCTTCAACGCGGTATCCGCTTGGACAGGGGGAGGGGGCTTTCGCTCGCTGCTGCGCGTCGTGATGGTCATGGGCTTGATTTACACGCTGCTAGTGGTGGCGTTCAGCCTCAACTGGCGTGCCTGGTTCAACTGGTTTCTGGGGGCCACGCTCATGTACGGTGCCCTCATCGTACCCACGATGACGGTGAGGGTTACCGACCGCCTCAATCCATCCCTGGCACCCGCTACGGTCGCAAACGTCCCTCTGGGACTGGCAATGATAGCCTCGGTCAGTTCGACTGCTGGTGATTGGCTCACGCGCACGGCTGAGACGGTTTTCGTGATGCCAGGTTCGCTCCAAATGTCGAGCAACGGCATGATCTACGGCGCGCGCCTGTGGGACCGCACCCAGGACTTCCGGATCCGCGATCCCCGCATCAGCGCCAATCTTGAAGAGTACATGAAGCAGTGCCTCTTCTACGACATTCTGCTCGGCTTCAAATCTTTCGATACGATCGCGAACTCCAACGATATCCTGACGGAGATGGGGCCGGGATCGCCCGCGCGAGGGATGAAGTTCGTGCCCGAAAGCGGCCCTCCTACCATCGTCACGTGTCAGGCCGGTTATACGGCGATCGCCACCGGCGTTACGACCTATTCCGACACGGCACTGGAGGAAGAAGGTCGCAAGATTTTCCCGGGGTTAACCCCAGCGCTCGCGCGCTCGAAGCTGATTGCGGACCTTCCGATTGTCGCCAACCATTTCCATGGCAGTTCGCAGTCCGCGCAGCAGATTTTCCAACAGCGCTCGCTCGTCAACGCTTTCCTTCAGGCGCGCGCCAACCTTGGTGCGGCCGATGGTGACACCTTCGCGGTCCTGCGTGCCGAGGAGCAGGCGCGCAATACCTATACGTCGATAGCGGAGCAGGCCATGACATGGGTCCCGCTCCTCAACATCGTGCTGACGGTCGTCTTCTATGCGATGTTCCCGGTGATCTTCCCGCTCTTTCTCATCCCGCGCAGTGGGACGCCTGCGCTGAAGGGATACTTTACCGGCTTCTTCTACCTTGCCGCCTGGGGACCGCTCTACGTGGTCCTGCACATGTTCATCATGGACCGGACGGCTGATGCGATGAACGCGACCTCGCCGGGCGGGGTGACGATGGCCGGGATGGCAGGAATCGATGCCGTCAACACGGATACGGCAACGATTGCTGGCTTCCTGATGATGTCGATTCCGTTTCTGGCTGCAGGCATGGCCAAAGGCGCGATGGCGGTGTCGTCTCAGGCAACTTCGATGTTGGCACCTGCCCAGTCTGCGGCCGAGGCCGCAGCGGTGGAGCGCACGACCGGAAACTACGCTTACGGCAACGAGAGCTACATGAACCTCTCGAGCTCCAACCGGCAGTCTGACCAGTGGAATACGGCGCCGTCGTTCTCCGGGGGCGCGCCGATCATGTCGAGCGTAGGTGCGAATGCCGCGATAACCCGAACAACATCAGATGGGTCGACGATTTACGATACCTCACCTGCGATGAGCCGCCTCGCGTTTGCATCTTCTGTCAGCCAATTCGCGAATGCTGAGCGTCAGCAGACGCTGTCCGAGCTGGAGACTGCGCGCAATACGCTGAGCGAAGAGCGCTCCCGCGCGCTATCGTTGGCTGATCGAACTTCGAGCCGGCAAACAACCGGCACCCGCAATTCCAGCGGCTCCGAGAGTTCTGCAGGGTTCCGGTCGGGCGAGAACCTTCAGCGGTTTGACAACCAGTCGCTTGATGCACGCGACACGGTCTCGGAGAGCGATCGTGTGAGTTCCTCGCAGGGAGCCCAGCAAAGCAATACGGATCGTCTCGAAACAACCAAGGGTGGCTCGCTGAGCGTTGGTGGTTCAGCGGGCCGCGGCGGTAATCGCGCTGCAAATGGCGAGGGCGGAAGCGGGGCGAATGGTGCCATTGGCGGCAACGTTCAAGCGGGAATTAGTGGCGGCCGTTCGCGGCTAGATTCGGTCACCCGAGGAACTGAAGCCAACCAGAGCCAAGGCTTCGACTCATCGACATCTGAAAATCGTTCAAATGGATCCAACGCAACGCAGGACAGCGGCAGCTATTCGCAGAGCGGCAGCTTCAGCCGGAGCGAAGGGTACTCGGAAAAGGCCTTTTCCCGTGAACAGGCTCTTGAGGACGTTCGGCGGATTGATAAGCGCATTGCGGCGATCGACGAGGTCTCGAAATCCCTCAGCAGCAACACCTCAAGTAGGGATGGCTATGGGTCCAATCTCTCCTTTGACCTCAGCCAGATTATCGCAAGCCGGTACCAGGAAAAGGCTGGTGAACTGGGTCTGACGGCACCGAGTCTGGCCCGTACTGATCTTAGCCCCCAGGAGCAGGCGACTGCTGAAGTGGTCGCTCGGGCGATAATCTCCGACTATTACGATCAGCGGGTGGCGCCGTTCAGCGATCTGATACCAGAATCTGGTTCGCTTGTGGGCAATGTCTCAGGTCCGGGCTCATTTACCGAAGCAGACTTACGCGGACAGGGTCCCCGTCGTTCAGCCGGGTCACCGCGCAATCTTGTCGAGGGGGCGTCAGACAGCGCGATCGGCAATCGAATTGAGGAAGGCGGTCAGTCTCTCGGACAGCGTTATGAGACCAATGTCACGCGATCCGGCCAGCGCCGTCAGGATTTTCAGCAGGATCGCAAAGGCGAGGACGGTGCCGACGATCGCTTCAATGAGCGCTTCTATGATCGTGATCAGCGGTGACCTTTTAAACCCAACCGCTATTCCGGAAAGGCTACCAGCTAAGGACGGCCACGATGAGGAAGGCAATCGAAAGAGCCAGTGCAATCAGCGAACCACCCTTCGAAGGCTTCCCTCCGTAGGTGAGATACTCTTCCGGGCTCTTAGGGTTGCCGAAACGGCCAGGGAGATCAGTTGGGGATGCGCCGCGTGAGATATCGCCAGTGACGACAGCATAAGTGATCGGATCCATGTTCGATCTGTTGTTGAAATCGTCCATCGGGGTTCTCCTAGCCTTTCCGTAGCGTTTTTACGCCAAAAAGACAATCATAGGATCAACGCTGCGAGGGGTTAGGAGTCGATTGCCGATTCGATTTGTATCAGCGATTGCGTGGGGTGCCAGAATCATACCAGAAGGGGAGCGGTTGCGCTGAATTCAAGCGAGCCGTTGAGAGCATGTTATCGAAGACTGACGCGACCTATCTCGATCTTCGAGAGCGCATTCTATTTGGCGAGCTCAAGGCTGGAGCACCGTACTCTGCCCAGGACATGGCTGCCTACTACGGGCTTCATATCAATATGGCGCGCAGGCTGCTGGTCGCCTTGAAGGTCGGCGGCTATCTTACCCGCTCGGGCACGTCCTATGTCATCTCAACATTCTCGCAGAGCCAAGTTGAGGAATGGCGCCTTTCGTTGGGCGCAATCGTCGAGATCGGAGCAGTACGGTTGGCGCAGTCCGGGGGTGGAACTCTTGGCCCGCTTGCGGCATTCATCGACGAACGCATTCGAAACGTCCCTGTGAAACACGAGGATTTTTTTCTTGGTGCCATGGGGCTGACGCATATCGTCCTGGGTGGCAAGGAAAGCACCCTTGCCAACCTTGTCTCGCAATTCATCCCCCAGGCGTTTTTCCGCCTCCTTTGGATGGCAGATTCTTATGCTGTCCGCACAGGATTTCTAGTGGAGGCGAGCGACCAGTTTCTTGGATCTGCCAGGTCAGGCGACCTTGCGGGCGTTCGCGCAGCTAGCCGGATCTTCTTCGATGGCATCGCCCCTTCGCTCCAGACGCTCATCGAAAAGATGGGCGAGGGCATCTATCCGGTCAACGACCGCCAGGATGGGTTTCAGACGATCGAGGACAACATAGCCGGGTATCCAACCTATGCGGGCAGCTCCCGCACATTCACGCCGATTATAGAGCCTTTGGAAGAGGTCGGTCAGGTAGCCCTGCCGCTTTGCTGAGTGAGGCCTCCTACGCGATCACGGGCTCTCTCGGGTGGAGCCGCATGGCGACAGCTTCGGCTGCACAGTCCCGCGGTTCGGGCGTCCCGATGAGGTCCACAATGACATTAGCTGAACGTTTCATGCCCTCGAGGTCGGCAGCCTCAAGTCGAGCCGCAACTGCATAGGCGACCGCCAAACTGGCGTGTTTGACGTAATCTTCCATGAGGCGAAGCTCGCCGGTGGCGCTGACGATCGCCAGCATCATCCTGTTATGAGCAAGGCTCGTCCCAATCGTGTCCCCGCCATCCGCTTCTTCGAGGAAGTTCTCAGCCAAGGCGCGGATAACAGGTAGTGCCGGCGCGCAGTCCATGGACGACAGCCTGATGATTGCCGCGGCTTCGATTGCCGCTAGTTCGGCTATCTTATCATCGAGTTGCTTGCCGCTGGGCTGGTACCATTTGAAACGGGCCCAGTCCGTCTTAATGAAACCGGTGCTCCGCAGTTCCGCAAATGCGGCGGCACCCCAGTCTGCGTCCATTCCCACGATCGCGGCAAGCGAAGCTGGGTCAGTGCCCTCATATCCGAACTTGGAACTGATGCTGCAGCGCCGAATTTGCTCCATGCACGCGTCAGGGCTGATCGCCATCCGCTTGGCAGCTTCCTGGTAGAGCTCAATCCGTTTCGCCATGCGGCAATAGTAGCATGACGGCAATTCTCATCAATCGGCCTTTGGCCAATCGCCTCCGTGTACCTCACGCTCGTATTTCGAAATACGCTTCCATGCGATGGCGATTTCGTCAAATCCATCGTTCGAGAACAAGCGTTCGCACAGGCGGTCGATTTCGTGCGGGTCGTTAGGCAAGCTCTCGTCCTCACGGTACTTTGCGACCGCGTCCATTACTTTCAGAGCGTCGTCGTAGTTTGCCATTCGGTGCTCGTTTCGACCCTGTGATCGGTCGCATTGCTGTGGACCGTATGTCAAGACTGTATCACTAACTATCAAGGGTTTGCCGGTTGTTCGATTGGGCGCATTGCCGGTTGCATTGGCGTCGAGGCAAGCCTGTCGCGTGAAAGCGTTAGACTGCGCTGCGTTGGGTCGCGCTCAGCATCAAAACCCTTGAGTCGGTATGGCGCTCCTCTGCGAGGCGGACCGCCGCAAATCTTATGACCATACATTCCCCAAGTGGCATGCCGTCTGACGTGAGCTTCGCCTGAATCCGACCGCAGGACAATCATTTTCCGTCCCGAGCGGCGTCGTCGGGCGCGCAAGGCGCTGAGACAGGGCAGATCGGCCCGCGAAGCCGCCGTGTTGTGCCCTGGTGGCGGTGTTTTTCAGCGCAGCGGACAGACCCATCCTGCCGTTTTCGTTCAGTTTGGGCGTGGATGGCGGTCATGCGCATAGCGGAGGCGCTCGCAATCGGCGGATGGCGGCGAGGATGGCGCGGACCATCGGACCGGTGACGGCCACCTCGGCCAGCTGGAAGGTGATGGCGCGGGCATGGCGGACGACACGTGCCCCGATCTTGATCAGCTTCAGTTGAGGGCATAGCGTGGATGGTACGCTAAACAACGCTAAGGGCGAACAATCAGCGAACGCTTATGCGACGCGGCTATCCGGCGGGAGATTGAGGGCCTTGCGGCCAGCGGAAGCGGCTGCGCGATCCCAGAGGAAATCGCCGGAGAAGGCAATATGCTCCCAACCCACGGGGGACGTATGGGCGAGCAGATAATCAGGCACCGCGACCGAGGTTGATCGTAGATGCTGGGCGGCAGCATCCATGTAGATCGTGTTCCAGTAGACGATCGCGGCGATGACTAGATTGAGGCCGGATGCCCGATATTGTTGCGCCTCATGGCTGCGGTCGATGATCCGGCCTTGGCGGAAGGTGTAGATTGCCTGCGTCAGGGCATGGCGTTGTTCGCTGTTGTTGAGACCAGCATGGCATCGCTGGCGCAGATCGGGATTTTCCAGCCAGTCCAGCATGAACAGGGTTCGCTCGATCTTGCCGATTTCCTGTAGCGCGACGTCGAGTTGGTTCTGCCGTTCGTACGCGGCGAGCTTTCGCAGCATGACCGATGGCGCGACATGGCCGGCCTTGATCGAGCCGACGAGGCGCAGCACGTCATCCCATTGTTCAGCGATGATGTCGGTGCGGATACGCTTGCCCATTAGCGGGGCGATGGCCGGATAGGCCTTAACCGGCGCGATCGGCGCGAGGCGCCGGTCTGGAAAGTCGCGCAGGCGCGGGCAGAAGCGAAATCCCAGCATCGCGCACAGGGCGAAGACATGATCGGTCGCCCCGCCAGTGTCGGTGTAATGCTCGACGATTTTCAGATCGGTGCCGTGGCTGGTGAGGCCGTCGAGAACATAGGGTGCCTCATGCGTCGCGGCAGAGATCACGTTGACGTGGTAAGGCGCACGCTGGTCGGAAACATGAGTGTAGAAGCTGAAGCCATGATCGACGCCATAGCGGGCGTTGATATCGCCGCCCGATGCACCGCGCTTCGCGCCCCTGAAGAACTGGCCATCGGAACTGGACGTTGTGCCGTCGCCCCATACGCGCGAGAATGGCAGGCGGTGATGCGCGTTGATGAGCACGGCCAGCGCCGCGCAGTAGCTGTCGTCGCGGATATAGGCGTCATGGGTCCACAGGAGCTGGTCGCGCGTCACGCCCTGGCTCGCGGCAGCCATGCGCGACAGGCCGAGATTGGTGGCATCCGCAAGGATGGTGGCGAGCAGCGCGTTTTCGTTGGGGCACGCTTCGCCGGTGCGCAGGTTCGTGAATGCAGCAAGAAAGCCGGTTTCCTGCGCCACTTCATGCAGCAGCTCGGTGATGCGGATGCGGGGCATCATCGCATCGAGCCGGTCAGCCAGCGCTTCGGCATCGGGCATCGCGATCGTGCGAACCGGGGATATCTGGAGGCGGCCGTCGCGGAACCGCACACCCTCCAGAGCGTCGCGCTTCAGGCGCTGGGCAAATTTCTTCAGTCGCCAGTCCAGTTCGCGGCCCCGTTGTTCGAGCCATTCGCTGGCTGTGGGTGGCAGACCAAGAGCCGACACGATTGGCTTCGCCTTCGGTTCGCTGAGCAGGTAGCTGTCGAACTGGCGGTATCCCGCCGATCGCTCCACCCAGACATCCCCCGAACGCAACTTGTTGCGCAGATGCGCGATCGTTGCGATTTCCCAGAGCCGCCGGTTGATCTTGCCGTTATCGCCAACGACGATTTTTCGCCATTCTTTACGGAAGGGCATCGGAGCGTCGGTAGGAAGATCGCGTTTGCCCGACCTGTTGAGGTCGCGCAGCATTTCGATGGCAGCGATCGTTTTCGCACTGCCCTTTCCGGCCCTGAACTGGAGCGTCTCAAGCAGGTCGGGGGCGAACTTGCGTAACGTCGCATAGCGGTCGGCCGCGACCGTCAGCGGATCGAGGTTGGCGGTTTCCGCGATGCTCGCCACTTCCGGCCTCGCCTTCATCAGGGTGTTCCACCCGACCGATGCGTCCAGGACCTCAATTGGATCTTCGCCAGTATCGACCGCATCGGTCAGCGCATCGATCGTTCTGCGAAAGATCAGCATCAGCCGCGCCACGTTCTTCGATGTGGCGGCATAGCTACGCGCCTGGGCATTCTTCGCGCGGGTGAAGATGCTGCCGATCAGCTTGTCCGCCATCTCCAGAGCGCTGTCGGTCAGCTGCTCTTCAAGATCGAGCAGGAAGGCAACCAGCGTGGCGCGCCGCCGGGAGGGAACGTATCGCTCGATCATATAGGCAGGCGATGCACGGCCTTCCCGGACATATTGCCGGAAGCGGTCCGCGTGGATGCGGCCAGCCACGTCCGGGGAGATGCCGATCTTCCGCACTTGCCGCAGGCGGTCGAGAATCTGGCGGATATGATCGGGCCTTGCCGCGATGGGAATGGTCTTGAGCGAAGCGAGCTGGCTCATGCCCCCGGCGTCGTCAAAGAGCTGGTCGAGGGCGTGGACCTGTTCAGCGCTGAGATCGTCGATCAGGGCATAGGCGGCTTGCTTGCGGGCACGCGCGCGCCCCGCGCTGCTGGCACGCTCGATGGTGGAGATGGACGGCAGCAGAATCCGGGCCTCACGAAGGGCGGTGACAACACCGGTCGCTATCGTCATCCCCTTGTCGGTCGCCCATGCCGTTTTCGTGGCCGCTTCGATCATGAACGGAATATCGGCACGCGTCGGCCCTCGCAGTCCCAAGCGCGCGGCTAGCTCGCGAGCATGGTCCGTCATGGTCTGGTCCCTCGCCGCATAGTCAGCCAGATCCGTGACGCGCAGGCCAAGCTGTTCTGCGACGAAGGCGGCGAGATCATGGGGCATCGCTCCCCTGTTCTGTATCAACTGCGCCAGTGTGATGCCCGGGTGGCGCAAGAGCGCGAGTTGCAGCGCGACGCCCAACTGGTTCCGTCGTTCCCGTCGCGCGCCGATGATCTCGATGTCCGCAGGCTCGAAGGTGTAGAGCCGAGCCAAGTGGTCGCGATCGGTCGGGATGGCAAGGATCTGATTGCGCTCGCTCTCGGTCAGGAGTTGATGCTTGCGCTTCGTCATGCCGATTCCCGTCCACAAAAGGTCAACTGCGCCTATGGACAGCCATGAGTAAAGAGACATAGTATGTGGACGGCTATGGGCGGGGTGAAGCGGTCGCCCTTCAGAGCGTCCACAGAACGACCGTTTGGGAGACACGATAGATGGGCGGCATTCTGGGCTACGCCCGCGTCAGCACCGGCGATCAGGATGTGGCGGGCCAGACCATGCGACTGGAGAATGCCGGCGCCATCAAGGTGTTCACCGATGTAATATCGGGAAAAAGCATGGAGCGGCCTGGACTGGCCGAACTGATCGCCTATGCCCGCAAGGGTGACACGCTCGCCGTGGTCCGCCTCGATCGGCTTGGGCGTTCGCTGACTGAACTGCTCGCCACAGTCGAAACTTTGCGCAGCCAAGGCATCGCCCTCCTGAGTCTTGAGGAAAAAATCGACACCTCGTCGGCCGCCGGCGAACTCATCTTCCATGTGTTCGGAGCTATCGCCCATTTCGAGCGGCGGCTAATCTCTGAGCGGACCCGCGATGGGATCGCCGCTGCACGCGCCAAGGGCAAGCAGCCTGGCCGTCAGCCGCTCGACATGTCCAAGGTGGATGCGGCCATCAAACTGGTCGAAGCCCGTATCTCGCCGACAGAGGCAGCACGGCAACTCGGCATCGGCAGATCCACCATCTATCGCGAAATGCGCCGCCTTGGCGTGGAAAGGCCTGCCTGAATGTCCAGATTGAAATCTGCTCACGATCTGTCCGGGCTGATGAAATATGCGGATCGTGCTCCGTGGGACGAGGCGATGGATGAAATGCTGTCCGCGCATCTCGGTCCGGCATGTGAAGCGACCGGCCTCGAACCCGACGCCATATTCGAGATCATCGGTGATCATTGGCAAGGGCCGCTATGGGGCTGCGCCTTTGAAGATCTGCTGACACAGGAACTGGAACCTGACGGTCGCAATCTGGTCGATGACTATCTCAAGCGCCGAGGCTGGAACGAGAAGGCGCCGAACAAGGCCTATATGCGCGCGCTGCGGGATACGATGATGTCGCTCTATGAGGTTAGCGAGGTCGTCCCCGGTCAGTCGATGACCTTGCGTGATCTGTTGCGGGATGTTGCGCCAGTCACGGTCCGCGAACACGGCGCGACACAGACCCTCGTCAACTGGGACAAGATCGCTGCACGGGTTGTCGATGTGAACGGTCGCCATGGCATCTCGGGCGCGCTGTTGCCGTTCAGCGCTGATGGCGCCCTACAACTGATCGACGCGTTTGGCCGGCTTGCGGACGATGCAAAGGACACCTCCGAACTAAACCAGACCGACCGGGATGCTATTTTACGGGCATCAGGCCCGATGTTCACGAACATGTGGCTGCTCGATTGTCTGGGCAAAGCCATGCCTGGCACCATGCCGGATATGGTCAACGCCGATGGCGATGATCTTGTGTTCCACCGCATCGTCTTCCCCCTGGCCAAGGGCGTGATCGGCAAGAGCGTGGTTCGCAGGCTGAACGCGGCACAATGGCTGGAGCCTGCCAGCGACACATTCTGGAACTGGCTGGTGCCGGTGACGAAGGAGAGAAAACCACGAACGGCCAAAGGCGGGCAGGCTTTTGTGACGACCATGGAGGACGGCACACCCGTCTTCGCCAATGTCGAGTTGGCGGGACGCAAACTGATCGTTGAGGTCAATAGTGCCGCCCGTGCGGAGAAAGCGATTGCGCAAATGGGCGAATGGCTTGGTGATTGCGTGAGCACACCTATGACCGAAATCCGGACTCTGGCCCAGTTCATGGCTGATGACGCCGCCCGCGCTCCGCAGGAAGAGCCGCTCGATATCCCGCCGGACGAAATGGAGCGCATCGTTCATGATATGCTGACACGCGAATATACCAAAACGCTTGATGAAGCGGTGCCTGCCCTTGGCAACAAGACGCCGCGCGCTCTGGCCCGCACGAAGGCTGGCCGGGCGAAAGTGGCCGACTGGCTCAAATATATAGAGAATGGCGCAGCAAAATCCGGGGTCGGCGAGCCAATGGCTACCTATGATTTTACGTGGATGTGGCAAGAGCTGGGCATCATCGGCCTCCGCAGGTGATGCCCTTGCACGCCGTTCCGGTATTGTTCGTCCTTAGCGTTGCTTGGCGTACCTCCCACGCTATGCCCTCTTCAAGGAGCGCGGCAATACCGACGCCATGATTGTCACGCGCCGTAGCCAGCAGGTCTTCTCAGAAAGTTGCGAGGCTCACGGTGGCACCATCGTCCCGGCCGATGACCTGCGGACCGGGATGTTCCGCAACCGCGTCATTGCCCACCTGACCCGACCCACCGGGTATCGTCATCAATGGCGCGGTGAAGTGGCGATCTGCGACGGCAGCGGAGGCGAGCCGCTGGTGGGGTTCGTGTCTCTCCTGATGGATAATTCGGAGATTTCACGGTCCGGCGATATCGGGAGCCAGGTGATGGGGCGTTTGTTCGGCGGCCTGTCCAACACCACGGCGATTTACCTGTTTCACCCGGATCGACTGCCGACCGTTGCCGATGCCGCTGCGGTCGTCGACGAGGAAGAGCGCCGGATTGCCGCGGTCGAAGAGCGGTTCGAGGCAGCGAGCGAGCGGATCGCGGAGTTCCAGCGGAACCTGGCGATCGGCGACGAAAGCAACTGCGGCACGGTGATCGAGGTTCGCGGCCCCATGGCAGAGATTGCGGTGCCGACCAACCGGCGTGCGCCCAATGGGGAAAGCACCTTCTGGTCGCGGATCGAGCGCCTCGCGCCGCCCGGCTACGCGATCTGCACTTTCGGCCTCTGACGCCCACAGACCCACAATTACACATCCCCACAAGTCCACATTCACGAGGAGGATCAACAAATGCGCATAATCTCAGTCCAGAGCATTGCCGGCGGCACCGGTGTTACCAGCGTTGCCACCGAAATCATCGCCGACAAGCTGCGTGCAAAGGAGGCAATTCTGGCCATCGATCTGGGCAACACCCAAATGCTCGGCCGCAAGAATCTCGGTCGTGGTTTCGAGACGCTGGGTGACGCATCGCTGATCTTCGGCGCATGGCCCGCTGGAGTATGGCTACGGCAGGAAGCCCTTCCGCGACTCTGCCTGTTGGACCTGCGGGAACAGCGGCACCCCTATGATGCATGCGAAGAAGAGGTGCTGCTGGCGCTCACCTGCTATGACAGCGTCGGCGATATTCTCGACAGGTTGCGCGACCAGATGGCCAGTTTCGCCACCCGCTTCGACAGCTGCGTGGTGGACCTGTCCCAGGCGCCCGACCTGCTCAGGCGCCTGTTCATCGCCGTCAGCGACGAGGTGCATTTCTGCGAACGCCTGATGTCAGAATCGCAGACCTGGGAGGCCTTCCGCGAGAAATTCCTCGATGGCGAGGAGTACAAGCCCGACCAGATCTGGATCAAGCACCCCGATCGCGGCGAATGGCGGCCGCAGGTGATCGAGGACTGCCCGGGAATGCGGCTTGTCGATGCCTGATCCTTCATCGGCGTGCGCTGCGGCGGGAGGTCGAGCAAACGGTGTCCACCAAAGGGCCGCCCTCCCCTCGCTTCGGACTGCATCGAAGACCCCTTCGATCGCTCATTGACCTTGGTCCGGCACATACGCAGTCGGAGTGTCGAAGGAGAAAGCGATGCGTACCTCATTCGATCTTGGCAAATTCGATCCCGAGGTCACCTTGATGGATGCCGCCGTCGAAGAGGAGATCTTGCCGACCATGCGAATGGTGGCAAATGCCAGCCTGGGCGTCGAGCCCTTCGACGCCTACTACGCGGCGCAGGAACTGCTCGAGGTGCTGGAGGCGGTCCAGAGAAAGACACCCGGGGCAAAGGTAAGGCTGGCAGGCATTCTTTCGGCGGACTGCGACGATTACCAGCGTTGCCTCTATTACTGCCTCGCTGGGCGAGGAGCTGGCGTTATGCTCCTGTCCCTGTCGTGGCTGGTCCGCATTCTCCGCGGAAGGGCGGGTGCAATGGGCGAAGTCCTGCGAACGAAGGCAGAGGTGGAGCCGCCCTGCCCTCCTTATGTCGCCTCCCAACCTGATGGCCCGGTACCGTCGGCAAGCGAAGATTTCCACCTCGGTCCATCCTGGACCAGGGACCCGTTGACATATGGGCCGATCAAAGATTGAAGCGGCAACTTTGTTGGACGGTCCGGAACGGCAGGTTTTGGGGAGTGAACGAGGGATAGCTGCCCATTGTTGCGGCCATGTCCGATGGCAGCTAGCCGAGATCGATTTTACCGGCATTGCGGCTTCGCGCTTGTTTGAATAGGTCTGGCCCGGAATCCACTGGCGGGGAATGAGGCTATGCGAGAACATGAGTTGCGGCGGCAAGTTGTCAGCGAAATGCATTTGCGTCGCTGGCCGCTGTTGCAACTGCCGGTCGCAGTGTTCCAGTGGGTGCTTGAGGTTGGGCCTGGCGAGCGTGAGGCGGAGCGCTCAGTCTTGTCCGCTCTGTGCGGAAGCCAATCGGATGAAGAGAATCCGCGCCACCTGTCAGGTGCACTCTTTGGCGACGTCTCCTTTACATGGGAGCGACAGAGCGAAGGTTCGACGCTGACAGTGTTTTGTCCGGAACGCGCCATCGAAGTTTTGCTCGACCCCGGACTGGACTCTTCGGTGGGCGAGGCCATTGACTGGGCGGAAACCCTGCCGGGCGCAATCATTCGCGCGACATCGATCTGGGTTGGTGGCGACGAAGCCGAAGTCGAGAGGGCATTGCCGGCGGTTGATTTCAATCGCAGCGAGCTTGTGTCATGCGGCCTCTCCGGGGGAGTGCGTATCTGGTCGGATTTTCGCATTCACCCCGATGGCCGGGGGCGCCTTGTGGTGTCAGCCGGGGAAGTCGACCGGAGTGATCTCACCCGGCAACTGCAGCAATTGCAGGAGCTTGGGAATTACCGCAACAAGGCGCTCTTGGGGCTGCCGGTGGCACAAGAGGCCTGGCCAAGGCTGGACGCGGCCGAACGCGAATTGGCCGCACTTGCCAAGGCCGTAACGTCCTCGGTGGCCTCTGACGATGATTTGCTGGCGCAATTGTCTGACCTCAGCCTGGAACTTTCGACCATTGCCACGTCAATCGGCTATCGCATGAACGCTACCGCAGCCTATTCGCGTCTGGTGGAAGAGAGGCTCGCACAACTTGCTCCGGAACCGATCCGTGGGTTCGCTTCGCTCGTCGACTTCACTGAACGCCGCTTCCTGCCAGCAGCGCGCACCTGCGCCGCCTTGACTGAGCGCGAACGCCAGCTGACACGGCGTGCGCGCCAAATCTCCGAACTGCTGCGCGCCCGCATCGAGACGCGAATCGAGAACCAGAACGCGAAGCTGCTTCGATCGATGGAGCGCAGCACGACGATGCAAGTGCGCTTGCAGCAGATCGTCGAGGGCCTCTCAGTAGTGGCCGTGAGTTATTATGCCATCGGCCTGCTAGGGTATGCCATAAAGGGTGCGTCCCATCACTTTGACTGGGTTGATCCGGAAGTTGCGATCGCTTTGCTGGTGCTGCCGGTCCTGGGATCCGTGTGGTTTGCGCTCCATTCGCTCAAGAAGCGGGTTCTGGGCGGCCATTAACTGCATCCACGCGGAAATTGCGCAAGCGACAGCGCCTGTTACCAGCCTCCAAGCACATTTCATTGTTAAGTTAGCAGGCGAAATGCAAACTTTCCTTGCACATCGGTCGCGACTGGCAGTAGCAGTTGCGGTCCGCTGCATGTTGGGAGGTGCATTTGGCCGGGGAATTGACGATCCTTGTTGTTTCGCGCGACGATGCGCTGATCAGCGCGGCGCGAGCTGGGCTGAAGGAGCGAGCAGATTACCGGCTGGTCATAGCTGAGGACGGCAAGGCCGCGCAGGAGCGGCTCAACGACATCGAAGTACACCTCTTGCTTTGCGATCTCGACACGGTGGACGATGCCCAGGACAACATACTGACACGCGCGCGCGTGTCACATCCGGGGGTTTGTCGAATTGCGGTCTCTTCGCAGAATCGCGACGAAGCTGACAGCGAGGCAGTCCGTCGCTCTGCCGCCTATCTCTATCTGTTCAAGCCGCTAACACCTCATCAGATTGCGCTCATGGTAAAGCGCAGCCTGGAAATGAACGAACTTTCGCGACGCCATCGCCTTCTTTCGCGTGAACTGAAGATTTCGGTCGATGACCAGATCTTCGAGGAACGCGTGGATATGTCAGTCAAGGGCGGTTACTCGCAATTCGAGAAGCTCGTTTATGCCAGCGCCAAGATGGCTGATTTGATCGTTGAAGCGCGCAAGGCGGCGGTTACCGATCTGCCAGTCCTCATCGAGGGCGACACCGGGACGGGCAAGGAACTGCTGGCGCGAGCGATCCATTTCAACTCTACACGTGTCGATTCTCCGATCCATGTACAGAATTGCGGCGGTATGCTGGATTCCACGCTCCATTCCGAATTGTTCGGACATGTGCGGGGGGCTTACACCGGAGCCACCGCAGACCGGCTTGGGCTGTTCCGTGCCGCAGATGGCGGAACGGTGTTCCTTGACGAAATTTCAGATGTTTCGCCGAGTTTCCAGGTCAGCCTGCTGCGCTTCCTTCAGAATGGCGAGGTTAAACCGCTAGGGTCGGACAAGTTGTTGCATGCCAATGTCCGGATCATTGCGGCGTCGAACCGGCCGCTTCTGGAAATGGTCGAAAAAGGCGAATTTCGGCGTGACCTGTATTATCGTCTCAAAGGCTTTTCGCTGAGCATCCCGGCGCTGCGAGACAGGCGGGAGGATATTCCTGTTCTTACAGATTTCTTCATCGAGAAATATGCCGGAGTAGTCGGCCGCAGGGTAATTGGCATTACGCAGAGTGCGCTCGACAGGCTGCAGGCTCATCAATATCCAGGCAATGTCCGGGAACTGGAAAGCGAGATCAGGCGCGCGGTGGCGCTGGCTGAAAATGGTGGTTACATTACAGAGCGTAACCTTTCGGCCGTGTTTGATAATCTCGTTGTTGCCCCGGATGTCGGCCAGCAGGCGGAAATGGAAGGCGGCACACTCAAGGAGATGGTCGAGCGTCTGGAGCAACGGGTCGTGGTAGGTGCACTCACCCGTTTTCGCTGGAACCAGAGCAAGACTGCCGACGCGCTGGGGCTATCCCGCGTGGGCCTGGCCAACAAGATCAAGCGCTACGGTCTGCATGATGGCTGACGTTGGTCTCATGCAGGAGCAGGAGCAGGAACGGGAGTGGCAGTGAAATGGCAGACCGGGACAATGTTGTTCGCTTGCGTTTTTCCCGCATGCCCTATCCGGGGCAAGAGGCGCCACAAGACCTCGGCTCGACAAAACTGACGCGAACAGCGGGTGCAGGACTTTCTGGTGCGCATGGCCATTGGTGCGGGCGCTGCAAAGGCATCTGGTATTCGGCGTTCGGCGAAGTTGAATGCCCGGTCTGCGGCAACCGGCACGGCTAGCCTGAACGGTTGGCATACGCACCTCCTGCGGCTCCGACTGCAAAGAATGTTTCAAGGAGTGCGTGCAAAGTTTCTTTGCATTTTCTTCGCCGAAAATATGAGCTTCATCATAAAATACTGAAAATGCTTTATTATTTTTCTGGCACGAATCATGCTTAATGTCCTCCCATAGCCCGCAGGGGCATTTGGCCGGTCGGGCACTCCGCCGGGAAGTTGGGAGACTGAGAAATGGCGAATCTGTTGTGGCTTCAAGGCGGTGCGTGCTCTGGCAACACCATGTCCTTCCTTAATGCCGAGGAGCCCAGCGCATGCGATCTGGTGACGGATTTTGGCATCAATGTCCTTTGGCATCCCTCGCTTGGCCTCGAGCTGGGTGAGAATGTCAAAGTCATGATGGAAAAGTGCCTTTCCGGCGAAATCCCGCTCGACATTTTCGTGTTCGAAGGCAGCGTCATCAATGCGCCCAACGGTACCGGCGAATGGAATCGCTTCTGTGGCCGCCCGATGAAAGACTGGGTGGCAGATCTTTCTGCCAAGGCGCAATTTGTTGTGGCAATCGGCGATTGCGCCACCTGGGGCGGCATCCCGGCAACGGCGCCGAACCCGTCTGAAAGCGAAGGCTTGCAGTTCCTCAAGCGGGCCAAGGGTGGAGCGCTGGGCGAAGGCTTCACGTCTCAGGCTGGCCTTCCGGTCATCAATATTCCCGGCTGCCCCGCTCACCCTGACTGGGTAACGCAGATCCTTGTCGCCGTTGCCACGGGCCGCGCGGGCGACCTGACGCTGGACGAATTCCATCGGCCAAAGACCTTCTTCTCCAGCTTCACGCAGACGGGCTGCACCCGCAACATGCACTTCGCCTACAAGGTCTCGACCACGGCCTTCGGTCAGCGCAAGGGCTGCCTCTATTACGATCTGGGGTGCCGCGGCCCGATGACTCACAGCCCCTGCAACCGCATTCTGTGGAACCGCGTTTCGTCCAAGACCCGTGCTGGCATGCCCTGCCTTGGCTGTACGGAACCGGAATTCCCCTTCTTCGATCTCGCCCCAGGAACTGTCTTCAAGACCCAGACTGTGATGGGCGTGCCGAAGGATCTGCCGCTAGGGGTTGATCGTACCGGCTACGTCAAGCTCACAGCTGCCGCCAAGGGTGCGGCTCCGGCGTGGGCCGAAGAGGATATCTTCGTCGTCTGATTCATGAGGGTTCATGGCGCGCAGCGAAGCGCGCCGCACACAGAATTTCGGGAGAATTACAATGGCAGCTACACAAACCCTCGACATTTCGCCCGTTGGCCGGGTGGAGGGCGACCTTGATGTCCGCGTCGACATCGAGAACGGGATCGTCACCAATGCATGGACGCAAGCGGAAATGTTCCGCGGCTTCGAAGTCATCCTCAAGAACAAGGATCCACAGGCCGGGCTTGTCGTTACGCCTCGTGCTTGCGGCATCTGCGGTGCCTCGCACCTGTCCTGTGCTGCCTGGGCACTCGATTCCGCCTGGGGTACCACCGTTCCGCGTAACGCGATCCTTGCCCGCAATCTCGGGCAAATCGTCGAAACACTCCAGTCAATCCCGCGACATCACTATGGTCTGTTCATGATCGACTACACCAACCAGAACTATGCGAAGTCCAAGTTCTACGAAGAAGCGGTGAAGCGCTATGCGCCCTTCACAGGGACCTCCTATGAAGCGGGTGTGACCATTTCGGGCCGCCCGGTAGAAATCTATGCCCTGCTTGGCGGGCAGTGGCCGCATTCTTCCTTCATGGTTCCTGGCGGCGTGATGTGCGCCCCGACCCTGACCGACGTGACCCGCGCCTGGTCGATCCTGGAGCACTTCCGCCGCAACTGGATCGAACCGTTGTTCCTTGGTTGCTCGATGGAGCGCTATGAGGAAATCACCACGTACGATCAACTGATGGCGTGGCTTGATGAGCGGCCGGAACACGCGAATTCCGATCTCGGCATGTTTATCCGCATGTCGCTCGACATCGGACTGGAGAAATATGGCACTGGCCACGGCAAGTTCATCTCGTGGGGCTATCTCCCGCATGAAGACCGTTACAACAACCCCACGATTGAAGGCCGCAACAGCGCCGTGATCATGAAATCGGGGACGTTCGACGGTGCCAGCGGCGCGTTCAAGCTGATGGATCAGGGCAATGTCCGCGAGGACATGCAGCGCGCGTGGTACAACGAAGGGGACGATATCCACCCATTCGACCGGACGACGATGCCAATCGCGAAAAACGACATCGATACTGATGGCAAATACAGCTGGTCGACTGCCGTTCGCCACGCCGAACATGGTCGTCTTGAGGCCGGCCCGCTCGCGCGGCAGCTGATCGCTGGTGGCGATCATGGCGAGGCCTGGCAACACAGTGATGGACTGGTGCTCGACATGTATCGCAAGCTTGGCGGCGCTTCGACCTACCTGCGCCACTTCGCCCGCCTGCATGAGCTGTGCAAGCTATACCGCGAAGCCGAACGCATCCTGCGCGAGTTCCGTCTCAACGATGAATGGTACATCAAGCCTACTGAGCGCGATGGCCAGGGATGGGGCGCGACCGAGGCTGCGCGTGGCGCCTTGTGCCACTGGATCGACGTGCGCGATGGCAAGATCCACAATTACCAGATCATCGCTCCGACCACATGGAATGTCGGCCCGCGTGCGAGCAATGGCGAGTTGGGACCGATCGAGGAGGCACTCATCGGCACCCCGATTACAAATACTGCCGATCCGGTTGAAGTCGGACATGTCTGCCGTTCCTACGACAGCTGCCTGGTTTGTACGGTCCACGCACACGATGCGAAAACGGGCGAGGAACTGGCGCGCTTCCGCACAGCTTGATATCGGGCCGCCGGGTGGGAGGACGCTGTGAGGTGTCTCCCACCCGAGGCTGCGAATAGAATAACAACCCGTTGGGAGAATGCGCCGGAATGACTGGCGACAACACCGAATTGCAGCGCCAGCGCGAATGGCTCCTGTCCCGGTATGGCGTGGTGCCTTCAGAGGCCGATCATGCGACACTTCTGCGCATGATCGAGGATTATCTCAACGAAGGGCTGGAAACGCAGGTTGAGCCATTTCCCGAAACCGACCGCGAGTTTTCAGGCATTCTTGACGAGTTAAGGGCGCTCGACCCGGATGATCTAAGGGCCAAGCTCGACATTTCCGGCTGGTTGCTTCGCCCGTACGGGGCAGACGAGATGCGCTGTCAGGAATGCATGTATTATCTGGTCCACAGGCGCTGGTGTGACCTGCCGGAGCTAAGCTTGCCCGCCGAGCCCGAATGGTGGTGTCGCCTCTGGCGCATTTGAAGGAGTTGCGCATGGCCACTGATGCAGACGAAACCCTACGGCGGGAGATCGCGGGTCTTCTGGCTGGCGGCCTTGAAACCGAAGTCTTCCCCAGAGCCGAAGACTCCGCGCAGGTCAACGCGATCGTGTCCCGCCTGCAATCGGAAGGCAAGGACCTTGCTTCCAAACTTGTGATTGCCGGGTTTACAGATCACACCATCACGGCTGATGAACTGGAACAGCCCTGCGAAACCTGCATGTATTACCTTATCAAGCGCCGTTTCTGTGATCTGCCTGAACTTATGCTGCCGGTTGAACCCGAGTGGTCGTGCCGCCTGTGGCGAATTTAGACGCACCTGCCACTGCGATCATTGGCTGCGGCAATATCAATCGCGGTGATGACGGGGCTGGTCCGGCCGTCATCGCCCGGCTTGCTGCTGAAGATTTGCCGTCTGATGTAGCGCTGCTGGATGCCGGCACTGATGGGATGGCAGTGATGTACCGTGCGCGCGGGGCGCAGCAGCTTATCGTGATCGATGCAAGGGAGCCCGAAGGCAAGCCGGGGGCTATCTACGAGGTTCCCGGCGATGTGCTGGCGGCAGAACCGGTCCATGGCGTGGGTCTTCACGCGTTCCGTTGGGACAACGCCCTGTTTGTGGGACGCAAGATCTTTGGCGATGACTTCCCTTCTGATGTGCAAGTCTATCTGATCGAAGCGCAGACGCTGGACTATGCCACCGAGCTTTCCGGGCCGGTAGTTGCAGCGGTCGAGAAGGTGGCGGCCAAGATCGCGGCGCGGCTCGTCATCGCCCCCGAGGCTTAAGTCATGGAGCAGACCATCTCGGTCGCGCGCGGGACGATCCGGTTTCCCGCAGGCCTGGTCGCTACCTATTTCTCGGGCATCGATGCAGTTGCGGTGCTGATCGATGGCGCGACCTTGCGGATTTTGCCGGTGTTTCACGCGGCGGCCGGAGGAGCGCTGTTGAAACAACGCAATGCTCAGGGTGATCGGGTAGTTGGCGCTTTCGATGTGTTCGAGGCGCACGGCCTGGCCGACTTCGAGGCGCAGGACGTCCCCGTAAGGTGGTCAAGCGGAGATGCGGCGCTTCTTGCGGACCTCCCCGTAACTGATAACTAAGTTTACATAACGAAAAACTGGTAGACAATTTACCCGGCGCTCGTTTTAAGGGCTGCAGGCCCGAATCCGATCAAGGGGAGGCCGGGGAGAGTCGGGATGGTTGCGCTCAGTCGCACAGAGGATCAGCTGGCGGCCGCCTTGAAGGTGGTGGAGGAAAGTGACGCTTCGGTTATCGAGAAAGCCGAAATGCTCATGGAAATTGCCATGGGTCTGCAACAGCGGCCGAAGGAAGCCGACGACCTGCTGGCAGCCATCGAACTCTATGAACAGGCAATCCATCAGTGCGGAGACCAGGATGCACTGCTGACTGCCCGGATTCGTGCGCGAATGGCCACGGCGCTCATGGCAATTCCTTCCGAAATTGCCGCACCGATCGAACAGGCTCGTGACTTGCTGAAACAGGCAACACCGGTCCTGGCGGAGGGAGGCAGCGGCGAAGAGGTGGCTGAAGCGGAAATGAACCTTGGCCTCGCCCTGCAGACTCTTGCAGGCGCAGGCATGGCACGAATTACAGATGCAATATCCGCCTATCAGCGATCGCTGCGGACGTTCAACAAGCTGCGTCATCCACGCGAATATGCCATTCTGAACAACAATCTGGCGACCGCCTTCCTCTCCGTTCCGATTACGAGCGAAAGCGGCAAGATCAGCGAAGCGCTGGCGGTGCAATCATTTGAAGAAGGACTTTCGGCGGTCAATCTGATCGATCAGCCGATGGAATATGCAATGCTGCAGAACAATCTGGGCAATGCGCTGCAATATGCATCATCGAGCCACCGGGTCGAGAACGGTTTCCGTGCGCTGGAGGCCTATGACGAGGCGTTGAAGGTGCGCCAGCGGGACAACACTCCGCTTGAATATGCCAACACCATAGCGAACAAGGCCAATTGCCTTTGCAACCTCCCTGACGATCCGGAAGACGGAGAAGCAGGCAATCCACGCAACATCGCGCAGGCGATCAAGCTGCTGCGCGAAGCGCGCGAAATATTTGCCGCTTCCGGAGCGCAGGACCGGGCCGAGAGCGCGGCGCAAACGATCATCGAACTTGAAATGGCAGTGCGCGGCGAACCCTCGCGCGCCAACGGCGGATTTTAGAGAACAATGGAGGTGAATTTGCTCGTAATTTTACTGCTGGCCCTAGTGGCCGGAATAGCAGGGGCTCTTGTCGGCGGCGCGCTCTCGGGCCTGAAGATTGGCGGGGCTGCGCTGGGCAAGCAACTGGCAGCCCAACTGGGCGGGCTATACGGCCTGCTCGCCGGAGTTCCCGGTGTAGTCATGGGACTCGCCGTGCTGTTTTTCATGCAATCGGCCTGAGGGAGACTACCATGTTTGATATGGTTTTCAGTTCAACCAAGTTGTTTTTTCAGGGCAAGCTGTTCCAGGATACGGCCCTCGCCATCCGTCTACTTGTGACCGGGGCTGCCGCAGCTACCGTTGCAACTGTATTGGTTGGCATGGTTGCACCACTATGGGGAGCGGCGATTGCCGGGGGCCTGGTGGGCGGCTTGCTTCAGCCTTACCTCTACCGGAACATCAAGTACGCCTGATCCGATGTCAGAGGCGGATCCCCAGCGGCCCGAGCCAACGCTTTCCCGCCTGCTGGGGGATCTGACCGCGCTGGAAGCGCTGGCAGAGAACTGGGAAGAAGGTGCACGCAATGGTGCGCAGGCACGGGCAGCGGCGCTTGACGCGCTCAATGCCGAAGCCTTCCGTCGCCTGATCCGGTCGCTGCGTGAGCTGCCCGGCGCAGCCGAGGCTTTGCGTCAGGCGGCGGCGGACGAGGTGGTCTATTGCGTGCTCCGCCGCCATGGCATCCTCAAGGCCAGCCTGTTCGAGCGGGTCGATGCCGCGCTTGCCACGGTGCGCCCGACGCTGGCCGGCCATGGCGGCGATGCCGAACTGGTCGAAGTATCTGGCGACAAGGCAGTGGTCCGTTTTCTGGGGGCCTGTGATGGATGTCCCGCTTCGGCGCTGACTTTCTATGCCGGGGTAAAGAAAGCGATCACTGAGCAAGTGCCCGAAATCCGCGAAGTCAAACAGGCCAAGGGGCTGGGTGGCGGCGGCGGTGACACGGTGCATTTCACCTCTCCCTTCGCCGCGCATGAGCATGAAGGCTGGCTCCACGCGCTGCAACTGACTGAATTGCCCGACGGGACGACTTCTGTCCTGGAGCTGGAAGGGCGTTCGCTGCTTCTTTCGCGCTTCGGGGACAAGGTTACCTGTTTCGAGAACGCCTGTGCGCATCTTGGCATGCCGATGGACCAGGCGGAAATTACCGATGGCTTCATCACCTGTCCGCACCATGGTTTCCGTTATGCGCTCGAAAGCGGTGAATGCCTGACGGCACCGGAAGTGCAATTGCAACCTCATGCCGTACGCGTCCGAGGGGACGCCATCGAACTGAGGCTGACGCGATGAAAGTATCGCTCGCGCCCTCCTTCCGTCCGGTCAAAGCCGAAGGGACGCAAATCGCGGGGGCACCGCTGCTGGAAGAAGGCGGGCCGCGCGTTGTGCTCGGGTGGTCGCCCGGCGACATTGCAACGCCGCTGTCTCCCGCCGCTGCAAGCCTGTTCGGGCCGCGCGGTGTCTGCCTGCATCCTGATGGAACATTGTGGGTCGCGGATACCGGGCATCATCGGCTGCTGGGATGGCGAAAAATTCCACAATCGGACAATGAGCCTGCCGACATTCTGATCGGCCAGCCGAGTTTCTCACGCGAAGGCCGCAACGCCAAGGGGCCTCCCGGTCCTGCTACGCTCAATGTGCCAACTGGCCTGTGCTCATGGCGCGGCGGATTAGCCGTGGCTGATGCCTGGAACCACCGCGTGCTGATCTGGCGCGAAGTGCCAACAGGCAATGGCCAGCCAGCCGATCTGGTGCTGGGTCAGGAGGATAGTGAATCCGTTCTGGCCAATCGCGGCGCTGACCGTCCAACCTCGGCCAGCCTGCACTGGCCCTATGGCGTGGCCGAAGTGGCCGGCAGACTGGTCGTATGCGACAGCGGCAACCGCCGCCTGCTGGTTTGGAGCGATCCTTCAGAAACCGGCCAGCCAGCCGATCTGGTGCTGGGCCAGCACGACTTCTCTACGCGCGACGAGAACGCGGGCGGCGAAGTCACGGCGATGTCGATGCGGTGGCCGCATGGAGCCTGCTGGTGGAATGGCCATCTCGCGCTGGCAGATAGCGGCAACAATCGTGTAATGCTGTGGCGCGGATTTCCAGAGCACAATGGCGCGCCTTGCGACGCAATCCTGGGACAGCGGGACGCCGCGCATTGCGATCACAATATGTCCTCCTACTATCCCAGCGCGGCCAGTGTGAACATGCCCTATGCGACGGTTGAAGCCGGTGGCCAGCTGATTGTGGCCGATACCGCGAACTCGCGTCTGCTCGGCTGGGCAGACAGCGCCACCGGCATTGCGGCGAACCGGCTTTGTGGTCAGCCGGACTTCGCCAGCAAAGGCGACAATCGCTGGGGCATGCCCGAACGAGACAGCCTGTGCTGGCCCTATGGCCTGTCAGCGCTGGGTGATCTGGTGGCGGTTGCCGATAGCGGCAACAATCGCGTCCTTTTGTGGAATCTGGCGCGGTGACCGGCGAACGCCTTCTGGTACGCGGCCAGGTGCAGGGCGTAGGCTTCCGGCCCACTGTATGGCGGGTTGCACGCGAGCTTGAGCTAACCGGTGATGTGCGCAACACCAGCAGCGGGGTTGAAATTCGCCTTTGGGGCGAAGCGGTGTCGCGCTTTGAAAGCGAACTGCGCGCGGCTCTGCCTGCATTGGCGCGGATTGATGCGATAGAACGCGTGGCAATTGATGCTGTGCGGCCCGAGAGCTTCGTTATCGGTGCATCGGAAGGTGATGGCATGCGCGGGGCTGTAACGCCCGATGCGGCAATCTGCTCCGCCTGCCTTGAAGAAGTGCGCGACCCTTTCGAGCGTCGCTATCGCTACCCCTTTACCAATTGTACCGAATGCGGGCCGCGTTTCTCGATTATCGAGACCGGCCCCTATGATCGTGCCCGCACGACCATGAGGGGTTTCGCGATGTGCCCGGAATGCGGAGAGCAATATTCCGATCCGACAGACCGGCGCTTCCATGCCCAACCTATCGCGTGCCATGTTTGCGGACCACGCGCATGGATCGAGCGCCTTGGCCCCGGTACTGTTAATCACGAAGCCTTTTCGATGATGGACGACGTGGATGCCGCAGGCGGCATGCTGATGAACGGGCATATCGTCGCCATCAAGGGGCTTGGCGGCTTTCATCTCGCCTGTGATGCCACCCGCGCGGAGGTGGTGGCCGATCTGCGTATGCGCAAACGGCGCAGGGGCAAGGCCTTTGCCCTGATGGCGCGCGATCTGGACGTTATCTGCCGTTATGCCGAATTCTCGGAACAGGAAGCCGAACTGCTGGCATCGCCTGAAGCGCCGATCGTGTTGCTGCGCGCATCGGGGGAACCGCTGCCCGAAGCGGTTGCGCCGGGGCTGGACCGTATCGGCTTCATGCTGCCGCACACCCCGCTACATCACCTGCTGTTGCGGCGGATGAAGCGCCCGGTGGTGATGACTTCAGGCAATCTCTCAGGCCGCCCGCAATGCACGACTAACGAGCAGGCCCGCGCCGAACTGGAAGGCATTGCCGAATTCGCGCTGATGCACGACCGGCACATTGCCAACCGGATCGACGACAGCGTTGCGCGGGTCGATCTGGGCCGGGTCCGGCTGCTGCGCCGCGCACGCGGCTATGCCCCCAGAGCTATCGACCTGCCCACCGGCTTTCCGCGTGACATTTCAATACTGGCCATGGGCGCGGAGCTCAAGAACAGCTTCTGTCTGGTGCGCGATGGCGAAGCTGTGCTGAGCCAGCACATGGGCGATCTGGAAGATGCGGCCACCGAAGATGATGTGCGCCGCAACCTCGATCTTTATACCCAGCTCTACGACCATCAGCCAGCGGCAATCGCGGTGGACGCGCATCCTGAATATCTTTCGACCAAGCATGGGCGCGAAATCGCGGATGGACGACCGGTGATCGCGGTACAGCATCACCACGCCCATATCGCCGCCTGTCTGGCAGAAAACGGCCGCTCGCTCGATGCCGCCCCTGTACTGGGAATCGCGCTTGACGGTCTGGGTCTGGGTGATGACGGCACGATCTGGGGCGGTGAGTTCCTGATCTGCGATTATCGCGGATACCGTCGTGCCGGGATGCTCAAGCCGGTCGCACTACCGGGTGGGACTGCGGCGATCCGCGAACCCTGGCGCAATGCCTATGCCCATTTGATGGCGCAGATGGGCTGGGCCGAATTCGCGATGAATTTCGCTGACCTGCCATTGTTTGCCCGCCTTTCCGCCATGCCGCGATCCACGATCGATGCGATGATCGCCAGCGGCACCAATAGCCCACTTTCTTCCTCATGCGGGCGGTTGTTCGATGCCGCTGCGGCGATCTGCGGTCTCGCCTGGGATCGGCAGGAATATGAAGGGCAGGCAGCCATGTTGCTGGAAGCAGCAATCGATCCGGCGGCGCTGAATGAGCCGGACGATCTGGCCTATCCTTTTTCCATTCCGTTGCTGGGCGGGCGTGGGCTTCCCTATGTTGAACCGCTCGCCGTGTGGCGGGCGATGCTGGGTGACCTGCTGCTGAATACGCCTGTTGGGGTGATGTCCGCGCGGTTCCATCGCGGCCTCGCACGGTCTGTTGTGGCCATGGCGCAGCGCCTGACCGCAGACGATGGCCCTGATACTGTGGCCCTGTCTGGCGGCTGTTTCCAGAACGCCACGCTGTTCCGCCTGGTCCATGAAGGATTGGAACAACTGGGGCTCAACGTCCTCAGCCACTCGAGAGTGCCCGCCAATGATGGCGGTCTGGCTTTGGGGCAGGCCGCTGTGGCCATGGCCCATTTGCACGAAGCGACCGCGGAAACCGAAAATGGGAGAGAAGTATGTGCTTAGGTATTCCGGGACAGATCGTGGAGATCACCGATGCCGGGCGCAAGCTGGGCGTGGCCAATGTCTCGGGCGTGCGGCGCCCGGTCAACCTCGCCTGCGTTATTGGCGAAGGCAGTGTCGAAGACCTGATCGGCACATGGGTGCTGATCCATGTCGGATTTGCCATGAGCAAGATTGACGAGGATCAGGCGGCCGAAACACTGCGCATCCTGACCGAGCTGGGAGAGGCGCAGCAGGAACTTGCAGCCATGCGCGACGGCGATCGCGCGTTGGGAGACGCGCAGTGGTGACCACTGGCCCTGCCTTGAATGCGCTTTATCCGCATATGCGCAGACGTGGCGAACAGCTCCGTGCCTCGGCGCAAAGCCTGCGCCATTCGGTTGAGAGCAAGGCTCGGGACCACACTGAGGTGTTCGGCAAGTTTTTTGCAGAACAGGCAGACGAGCTGGTCGCCGCCGCGACCACGCTGGCCGCAAGCTATCGCCAGGGCGGGCGCCTGCTGGCCATGGGCAATGGCGGATCGAGCTGTGATGCCGCGCATGTCGCGGTGGAGTTTCTCCATCCAGTGACCGCCGGAAGGCCGGCGCTGGGTGCGATCAACCTCGCGGCCGATGTCGCGATGCTGACGGCAGTCGGTAATGATGTCGGACAGGACCATGTGTTCGTGCGTCCGCTGATTGCCCACGGGCGGCACGGTGATTGCCTGATCGGCTTTTCGACCAGCGGCAATTCCGCAAACCTCATCCGGGCTTTTGCCAAGGCACGGGAGATGGGCATTGCCACGATCGGCCTGGCGGGTGGTGACGGGGGCGAGATGGCCCGCGCCGGACTGGATCATCTGCTGGTGGTCCCAACAGGCTCGATCCACCGGGTGCAGGAATGCCACCTCGCGGCCTATCACATCCTCTGGGACCTGACCCACACGCTGCTAGCCAATGACCGGGCCGCACCGCTGGAGGCAGGCGCATGAAGTATGTCGACGAATTCCGCGATCCGGTTCGCGCCGGTGTCCTGCTCAAGGAAATCGAGGCCCTGACTGCACAGATCATGGCCGGGCGCGATCGCCCAGTCGTCATCATGGAAGTGTGCGGCGGCCACACGCATTCGATCTTCCGATACGGCATCGAGAAGATGCTTCCGCCGGAAATCGAGTTTGCCCATGGGCCGGGCTGTCCGGTTTGCGTGTTGCCGATGGGCCGGGTCGATGATTGCGTGGAACTGGCTATGAAGCCGGAGGTGATCTTCACTACGTTTGGCGATGCCATGCGCGTGCCGGGATCGCGGCTCAGCCTGCTAGGCGCAAAGGCCGAAGGGGCCGATGTGCGGATGGTCTATTCACCACTCGATGCCCTCGCGCTGGCCCGTGCGAACCCGGACCGCGAAGTGGTTTTCTTCGGCCTCGGCTTCGAGACGACGATGCCCTCCACAGCCCTGACAATCCTGCAGGCCCAGGCAGAAGGGATCGGCAATTTCTCGCTGTTCTGCAACCACATCACCATCATCCCCACGATCAAGGCGATCCTCGATTCACCCGATATGGGGATCGATGGCTTTCTCGGGCCGGGCCATGTCTCGATGGTCATCGGCACTGATCCCTATGACTTCATCGCACGCGACTATCACCGTCCGCTGGTGGTCGCCGGCTTCGAACCGCTCGACGTATTGCATTCGGTTTGGATGGTGCTTCGGCAAATGGCCGAAGGCCGGGCGGAGATCGAAAACCAGTATGCCCGGATTGTGCCACGCTATGGCAATGAAGCTTCGCTGGCTGCGGTTACGGAAGTATTCGAACTGCGGGAATTCTTCGAATGGCGCGGGCTGGGCTCGATCGACCATTCTGGCGTCCAGATTCGCGAGGCCTATGCGGCCTGGGATGCTGAGCGAAAATTTGCCGTTGCATCGCCTAGCATTCCGGATCCCAAGGCTTGCCAGTGCGGCGAAGTGCTGAAAGGCGCGATCAAGCCATGGCAGTGCAAGCTGTTCGGTCGGTCGTGCACACCGGAAACACCGATGGGTGCCCTGATGGTTTCGTCTGAAGGAGCATGTGCCGCCTATTATCAGTATGGCGGGATCGATGCGGTGCCGGAGCCAGCGCAATGAACGCTGTAACTCCCACTGGCAACGGACGGCTGCGAGCGGAGCGGGTCACGCTGGCGCATGGCGGTGGCGGCAAGGCCATGCGGGATCTGATCGAGGATGTGTTTACCTCGGTTTTCGAACCCGACGGGTTGGAAGACCAGGCGCGGTTGAGCCACGAAATGTTGGCCGTGGAGGGTGCCCGGCTGGCCTTCACCACGGACAGTTTCGTAGTGCAGCCGCTCGAGTTCCCCGGTGGCGATATCGGCAAGATTGCGGTTTGCGGCACAGTTAACGACCTTACCGTCGGCGGCGCGCAACCGCTGTGGCTGTCGGCGGCCTTTATCATTGAGGAAGGCACCGAAGTCGCCTTGCTACGCCGCGTGGCAGCGGCCATGCGTAGGGCGGCCGACCAGGCCGGTGTGCGGATCGTGACCGGCGATACCAAGGTGGTTGAGCGCGGTGCCGCCGATACGCTGTTCGTCACCACTTCCGGAGTGGGAGTCATCCCTGCGGGACGCGAACTTGCCGCGGAGAAAGTTCGCGCGGGCGATGTCGCGCTGGTCAACGGCGTACTGGGTGATCATGGCGCCGCCATTCTGGCCGCGCGCGGAGACATGGTTTTCGAGGCGGATATTCGTTCGGATTGCCGCCCGCTCAATCACCTGATGGAAGCGGTGATCGAAGCCGCACCGGGTGTGCGCTGTGCGCGGGATGCCACCAGAGGAGGCCTGGCCAGCGCACTCAACGAAATATCGCAAGCCTCGGCCATCGGGATCGAGATCGACGAGGCCAGATTGCCAATGAGGGCCGAGGTCAAGGGCGTGTGCGAACTGCTCGGGCTTGATCCACTCTATCTCGCCAATGAAGGGGCGCTGGTGCTGTTCGTTCCAGAGGAGCAGGCGGAAGCTGCGCTGGCAGCCATGCGCTCAACCGAGGCAGGGCGCGATGCAGCCATTATCGGGCGCGCGGCAGAGATGCGCAGCCCGCGCGTGGTCATGCATAGCCTGTTCGGCGGAAGCCGGATCGTCGACATGCTGGTCGGCGAGCAACTGCCGCGTATCTGCTGAGGGAGAAGACCTGCCATGCAACTCTCGTTGATCGCCCTGGGTTTCCTTGCCGGAATGGGCCATGCGCTCGAACCCGATCACCTCGCCGCAGTCGGTGCCATGGCCACGGGACGGAATTCGCGCCGGTCGATGGTGCTGCGGGGTGCTGCGTGGGGGCTAGGGCATACGCTCACCCTGCTCGCGATCTGTTCTGCAGTGATCCTGCTGGGCATGGCATTGACAGGCCGTACGGCAGCCCTTCTGGAGAGCGCCGTTGGCTTCATGCTGATTCTGCTGGGGGGCGATGTACTTTGGCGGATGCGCAAGGCACGGGTGCATTTCCATCTGCACGATCATTCCGATGGCGAACGTCATTTTCATGCTCACAGCCATCTTGGCGAACGGGCGCCCCATGATGCGAGCCGCCACGAACACTCTCACCCCCACAAATTTCCCTTGAAAGCGCTGGCTGTCGGGCTGGTGCATGGCGCGGCAGGATCGGCTGCCCTGCTTACCCTGGCAGTCGCTTCGGTTGGTGATCCTCTGCTGGCGGTTATCTATGTCCTGCTGTTCGGAGTTGGCTCAATTGCAGGAATGGCTGCGCTCAGCTTTGTCGCCTCCTGGCCGCTTGGCTATGCAGAGCGTGTTGCCTTGCGACTTCATCGAGCGCTGAATCTGTCGTTGGCTGTGCTGGCACTTGGCCTGGGATTGCACACGATCTACGCCAACCTGCCTGGCGTGTTGGGGGCGGCCTGATGCACGAGCTGTCTCTTGCCCGGAATATTGTCGCCATTGTTGGTGATCACGCGCAGGGTCGGCGGGTGTCGCGTGTTCGCCTGGCAGTCGGCCCCTATGCCTGCGTAGAGCGCGAGGCGATCCGATTTTCATTCGAGGTGGCGAGCGAAGGTACGCTGCTCGAGAAGGCTGCACTCGAATTTCTGGAAGGCGAGACCGACCAGTTCATCATCAAGGATTTCGATATGGAGGAAATGGCCTGATGTGCGGCACCTGCGGATGCACCGATCCTGACAACGAGATCGCGATGATCGACCCGGAAACCGGAAAGCGAGTGCTGCTTCGCGGCGGCGATGACCATTCCCACGATCATGACCACACCCACGATCACAATCATTCACACGATCATGATCATTCACACGGGCACCATCATCACCATCATCATGATCACGGGCATGACCATCACCACCACGGTGAACAAGCGGCGCGTGTATCGCTGGAAACCGCCGTGCTTGACCGGAATGATCGCCAGGCGGCTCGCAACCGGGGCTGGTTCGAAGGGCGCGGTGTTGTCGCGCTCAATCTCGTCAGTTCGCCTGGGGCTGGCAAGACGACCTTGCTCGAAACCACGATCCGGGCGCTGGAAGGAAGTCTGCCGATTGCCGTTATCGAAGGTGATCAACAGACGGCCAATGATGCCACGCGCATTCGCGAAGCGGGGGCCCGTGCAATCCAGATCAACACAGGGGCCGGCTGTCACCTCGAAGCCGATATGGTTGCCCGCGCTGTTGAAGAACTCGCACCGAAATCCGGCTCGTTGCTGCTGATCGAGAATGTCGGCAATCTTGTTTGTCCGGCGATGTTCGATCTGGGTGAGCGGATGAAGGTCGCCGTTATCTCCACCCCGGAGGGCGAGGACAAGCCACTCAAATATCCGCACATGTTCCGCGCAGCAGAGGTGGTGCTGATCAACAAGATCGACCTCGCCCCGCATGTTGGATTCGACGAGGCCGCATGCCGCTCAAACATCTCCTCAGTAAACCCCAATGCGCGCGTCTTGCTGGTTTCCGCCCGCACCGGTGAAGGGATGGACGCGTGGTACGATTTTCTGCGAGCAATGGCGTCAGCAGCCGCGGATGGCGGGTGCCTCATTTAGGCGGGACTGCCCACGGGACTAAGATCGTCATCTTGCCCTATCGAGGAATGGCGGCTTTCTTTAGTTTTAGAGCCCAGACCGGACGGTCCGAAACCGGCCCTGTTTCACCCATGATCCGCCGCGTGAATCTATGTCCGGTTTCAACGGTTGGTTCTGAGACCGGGAACGACGGCTCTGTTGGCGGCAGCAGCCTGCCAAACCCTAACCGCAGCTATTGCAATTGGCATCCCGGAACCGGATTTTCCGGACACAAGCCAAAAGCGGTCACATTAACATAGCTTTGAATTATATTGTGATAGACCCTCGAAAATTCCAGCCTTGGCGAAGGTTGAAATGTCCTCAAAGGCAAGAAGGCGATCATTCCTAACGTGGCGAACACGATTGGGCTGTATGGGGATGCTGGCTTTGATTGCCGGACTTACCGGCATCTGGGTTGTTGGTTCGGCAATGACTGGCGCGACCAACGCGTCGGTTGAACCTGCCCCCGCGCCCGCCACCGAAATCCGGTTGACGACATCGGATCAGGTCGAGATCGCTGCGAGTTACTGGAAGGCTGACGATTCCACCGCCCCGGCCATTCTCTTGTTGCACGGCAACGGCGGCAATCGGCGAGATATGCTCGATATGGCAACGTGGTTGGCAGGCGAAGGCTATTCCGTGCTGTCCATCGATATGCGCGGACATGGCCAATCCAGTCCACAAAGCAAAAGTTTCGGCTATCTTGAAGCCCGTGATGCCCATGCCGCACTCGCGTGGCTCAGGCAGCAGCACCCCGCGAGCAAGCTGGGGGCAATCGGTTTCTCTCTGGGCGGTGCGGCCAGCGTTCTTGGCGACAGAGGCCCTCTCGACGTCGACGCTCTTGTGATGATGTCGGTCTACCCTGACATTCGCACGGCCATTTTCAATCGCATCGAAGCCGCCGTCAGGACCCTGCCGGCAGTGGCAATCGAACCGATGCTGAGCTATCAGTCCATTCCACGCTATGGAGTTGGACCGGATAAATTGTCTCCCCTCGCAGCCATGAACAAGGTTCGCGTTCCGGTCATGGTGGTTGGGGGAGAGCTCGACGCATACACTCCTCCCGCTGAGATTGAAGCCATGTACCGGGCAGCACCGCCAGGAAGCGAGTGGTGGATACTGGAGGGCTTGGGACACGATGAAGTGGTTCGCGCTAATGACCCTGCGTTTCGTAAGAAGCTCGAGACCTATCTTGTTCGCAGTCTAGCACGATGAAGCGCGAGATGGTTGGGCTGGGTCCGCCCCTAGGGCGAAGGCACTGGGCATTGCGTAAGTCCTGATGACTCGTCCTCGCCGCGGGATGCACTGCATCACCTACGTACGGCCATGCCAATCGACGAGGTTGGCCCGGTGCGCGTAAGTCGGCTCTTGTCGAAAACCGACGTTTTGGCGATGCGGGGAGGAATAACGGCTTCGTCCCCAAGATCGGTTGTTGGTGCCGATGTTGTAGTTTGATGAACGAACGGAGGGTTTCAGGGGGCAGGTAATTGCCATTGAATGTCGGTTATGTTGGCGATGTCAGGCAGCTGTTGCGAGTTTCTCGACCTTTATATCCTGCTCGTGCTTGCGAGCCTGGGCCAGTTCATAGGTCGTCTGCATCCGCAACAGCGTGTCGGCCTTGATGCCAAAGGCCTTCTCAAACCGGATAGCCATATCGGCAGACAGGTTCGAATTGCCATTCAGCAAGGTGCTCAATGCCTGCCTCGATACACCAAAATGCTCGGCCAAAGCCGTCACGCTGACCTGCGCGGGCTCCACGATTTCCGTCTTCAGCCAGTCCCCCACGTGGACCGCGAGCGACGGGTGCATCTTAAGCGCCATGATAATCCTCCAGATCCATATCGATCAGCGCGCCTTCGTCATTCAAACCGAAGGTCATCCGCCAGTTTCTCGTAACCGTCATCGACCAGATCCCCTTCCGATCGCCTGTCAGCTCATGCAATCCGAAGTTCGGAGGCACCGACAGCTCCTCGAAGCTTTCCGCAGCGTCGATGAAGGCGAGCATCTTGCGCAGTCGCCCCGCATCTCCAACCAGGCCTTTGGCGTTACCCGTCTCGAAGAAGCGGCGCAGGCCCTTGTGCCTGATGCTCTCTATTTCCATCATGCGGGCTTAGCCCGGTGCCGCAGGACTGTCAAGTGTCGCGCGACACATGTCAAAGGTGAGAGGCGATGGGTCTATACTCGCGCTGGCCATTCCGGCCATCGGAGAACCATCATGGGACATTCAGACCTCGACCCCGCTATTCATGATCGGAGCCCCTGGAACGCTGGGGAAAAAGTTGGTCCGAACATGCCTGTCTTGTCGACGAGTGATGTTCCCGCTGGTCAACGCATAGAGCAAGGCTGCACTTTCACATCTCCATCTCGAAGTCGTCGCCGATGTCGGGCTCCTCGCGTTCCACCTCATTCTCCCGCTGGGGCTCACGTTCCTTTTCAGGAGCGGGAAATTCCCTCGCCATCGCCTTTTCGAACAGTTCGGCCGGGCTTGGCGCATCGCGGACCGGGTTCTCCAGCAACTCGCCTGTTTTAGGGTCGAACGCCTCCCCGTCAGCGTCACTCAGTTCGGGCGCGAGATCCATCGCGTGCGGGACACTGCCGCGGTGGCCCTCGATGCTGTCTCGAAGCGCGGCCTTGTCGTCGGTCACAAGAGTAAGCTCCTCTCGCGCCCGCGTCTCCAGAACATAGTGGAGGCTTTCGCTGTTGAGGAGCCGGTCACCGCTCGACATCACCGCGATAGCGCGATCGACCGTGATCCCCTGAGCACGGTGCATGTTGAGCACCGCCGCATGACCAATGTGCTCCCGCGCCGGATCGTCCGGGCCAAGAGCATATTGCCGCTCGCCATTCGCCAGGTGAAGCGTCTCTCCTTCGATCGCAGTCACCACTGCCCGCGTCCCGTTGACGACACCGAGATCCTTGTCGGGCGTGGTGAACATCAGCCGGTCCCCTTCGCTCACCTCCGTCCGCCCGGGTACAGCCAGGCTGACACCTGAGCCAGATGGAGGAAGCCCGCGCGGATCGAGCCAATATTCTTCGCCTCCCGACGTCAGCTGCACAAGATTGTCTTCAGGCGAGACGATGCCGATCTTGTACGAACCGCGATTGAGGCCCGCCTGATCCCGATACACCTCCAGCCTCATGCCTTCGGCCCAACTGCGGATGTTGCGCAATTCCTCCCGCGTGAGGTTCAGCCGGTCCAGCGTTTCGATGGAAAGCACCTGCGAGCCGAGTTCGCCGCGCGCTAGCAAGCCGTCGCGGACATGGTCGAGCACGGCTTCCCGCAGCACATGCCCCGATGTCAGCAACGCCGTCCGGTCCCGTTCATGTGGCGACAGGGACAGGTACAAGGCGGCCGCCGCTGCAGCCGGGTCTGCCCGTTCGATAACGCGCTCGCCCAGCACATCGAAGGTCTTGCCGAGATCCCCTTTCCGCGCATGTTCTACTGCTTCGCGTAGCGCAGGATCGAGCTGACGGCGATTTTCGGTCAAGGTCTCGGTCGGCACGCCGTGCTGTTGCATCAGGCTGAATGCGCGTCCTGCCTGGACCGGGTCGATCTGCCTTTCGTCCCCTACAAAGGCAAGCTTCAGCGCGCCTGCCTTGTCGGCCAGCTCGATCAACAGTGCTGCCTCGCGGGTCGAGACCATGGACGCCTCCTCGACGATGACGAGGCGGTCCTCAAAAAGCGCCCTTCCCCGCTCGCCTGGCGACATGCGCCCCGCCCTGTCGGCATGCGCGACCAGCACCGAGGCAAGCGTATGCGCATCGAGGCCGCTTTCGCGCATTTCGGCGACGAGCGAGGCCTGCGACGTAAGGAACAAGGGCGCGCGACCAACTTGTGCCGTGATCGCGGCCGCAAAGCTGAACAGGGTCGACTTGCCGGTACCTGCATCGCCCTGAATGACCTGAATAGCATTATTACCGGATACCAGAGCCAGGATCGCGCCCTTCTGCTCGTCACTAAGCGCGAAACCGCGCTGCTGTTCCAGTGCGACAATCGCCTCTGTTGCCATGGTCCTATCGAGAAGCGCCACGCCGTTTCCAGCTCCTTCTCGAGCTGCCCGGATGATTGTTTGTTCGGTCTTGAGGAGATCTCGGGTGGTCAGCCGGTCGGCATGCTCGGTACCGGAACGGCCCCCAATCAGCACGCCTTCCCCAACCAGCGTATCGACCCGCCTTTCGATCTCACGAACGGTAGCCCCTTTTTCCGCGAACCCGAGCGCCGCCTTGAGGACATCCATCCGCTCAAAACTGGCCGACCGCTCGGCCAGATGCCGCACTCCAGCAGCTGTCGAGTAGGCAGCAGCCAGGTTGGCTCCAGTCCGTTGCCCGGAAGCGCCGACCATCAACGGTTCGGGCCGGGGTCCTAAGGCGCGGGTGATGCGCTCGATAAGCGCCTCACCCCATTCGCGCACGGCTGCGAGGATGGAGCGAGGTTGCGTCCGTTCCATGGCCTCCTTGATGACATCGGCAATCTCTGCACGAAACGGACCCTCCTTCTCCGCCCACTTCTGTCGGGCTGCATCACCAGAGCCGTGTTGCTTGGCATCGCGGGTGCGAACAGCGATGGCCTCCATCGCCTTCGGCGAGGTTACGCCGAGTTCGTCCGCCTTTGCCTGGATGTGGGCCCTGCGTTCGCTGAATGCCTCAATGGCCGCGCGCGAAATGCCGGCAATTTCGAACGATCCGTGCTTGCCTGTGATGCGCGTTTCGTATCCCAGTTGCGCCAGATTTGCCCTCAACTGGGCGTGATAAGCCGCCCCGATCACCGGTGCGTGCTGCCACAGTTTCACATTGTGCAATGCCCGCCATTCACCGTCCGCGCGCTGCGTCATATTGGCGACTGCGACGTGACTGTGCAGCTGCGGATCAAGGCTGCGGCTGAGGTCATGGTGGAAGCTTGCATGGACAAGATTGCCAGTCGCAATCTGCTCCGCGCCGCCCCTTCCCGCGCGGGCGAGAGCGAATCGTTCCTCCGCCCAGTTCATGGTGTCGCGAACCGCGTTTCGATGCGCCTCAATGACGCGCTCGTCGCCGCCGACAAGTGCTACAAGGGAAACCGATTTCGGCGCGCTGAAAGTGAGATCGGTACCCATGTTGCGCGCCCCGTCGGCTCCGCGTGCAAGCACATCGCCATTGGGCAAGATGCCGTCCACGACCCGCGCGAATGTCCCTGCCTCGACGGCACCCGCAAGACCAAGCGTGCCAGCGCCTTTGCCGCCCCATTCGGAGGGGCCTTCGTCCTGCGTATAGTAGTTATCCTGGGCGTAATATTCGGCGCTGGAGATCGCGGCGGGTGAGACGGTCATTGCGCTGAATTCGCCGCGCTTATTGCGGCCGGATCATAGGTCAGCCGGCAGCTCGCAGGCTCGCTGGCGCGCGCCAGACGGTCGACACATGCGCTGAAGTTCCGAGTGAATTCTTCGCTCGATCCTAACAGGATTCTGGTCTGCAAAAGCGGGCGCCGAACGACCTCGTATTCAGAAGACAACTTGATCCCGGCGGGCAGCGCCGAGCTTTCGCCCACCAGTCGCGTCGCGACCCAGCGCGAAGGCGCGGTATCCGCAAACAGGAATGCCAAGGCAGCAAGGGTCAAAAAGCAGCCCAACGCACCCGCTCCAACCATCCAGCGGTCGCGCAATTTGCCGCGTTGCAATTGACCGATCGCTGCCCGCGTAACACGATGCTCCGCGCCCTGATCGACGGCGCTTTCAAGCTTGGAAAAACGCGCATTCTGACGTGTCTCGAAGTCAGCGATCAGCTGCTTCAGAAGGTCGCGCAAATGGGCCGTGCCGCCAGTATTCGTGATCGTGGTTTTGAGGCCGTCGAACTCCTTCTTGAGCTGCCTCGGAATCGCCTGCGCGGTGGTGTTCAGCAGATGATTGAACTGACCGATGAAGCGGTCGAGCTCGCCGAAAAAATTATCGATCCGGTCGAGCGTGCGATCAGCCTTCAATCCCACCGCCCGCTCCGCGCGTCCGATGTTGGTTTTCAGCTCTTTTCGGACCGCCGCTTCGATCCATTCGGAAGCCGAAATTCCGCGCATTTTTGCCGCGCGCTCGATGTCATTTCGCAGGTCAGCGGACAGCCTTGGCCGGAAGTCGATTGTGCTCATTTGCCGGTCCTCGATTTGGCTTCGACAAGCATGCGTTCGGCCAGTTCGAACGACGCCTTCTGGACGTCGTGAAGCGACGTGCTTTTTGCCACCTTGGCGTCACCTCAAGGTTTGTGCGCCAGACAACGATTTGCCGGACATTGTGGGAACATAGGCGTCAGGCGGCGACGCGGAGATACTGGTATAGGGTTTCACGGCTGATCCCCAGGTCGCGGGCGATTGTGGCCTTACGCTCGCCGGCGGCAATGCGGCGGAGCAGCTCGGCGACCTTATCGTCAGAGAGGGACCGTTTCCGTCCGCGATAAGCGCCGCGTTGCCTGGCAAGCGCAATTCCTTCGCGCTGCCGTTCCCGGATCAAGGCACGCTCAAATTCGGCGAACGCGCCCATGACCGAAAGCATCAGATTGGCCATGGGGGAATCCTCGCCGGAAAAGGCAAGGCTCTCCTTCATGAACTCGATGCGGATGTCTCTCTTCGTGAGAGACTGGACCAGCTTGCGCAGATCGTCGAGATTGCGCGCCAGTCGATCCATGCTGTGCACCACGACGGTATCGCCCTCGCGGGCGAAGGCGAGCATGGCGTCGAGCTGGGGCCGATTGACGTCCTTGCCCGATGCTTTGTCGGTAAAGATCCGGTCGAGCGACTGACCTTCCAACTGGCGATCGACATTCTGATCGAATGTGCTCACCCGGACGTAACCGATCCTCTGGCCTTTCATCGCCGCCTCCGGTCAATTTGTCAGGTTGAAATCTATGACACCGCGCAACAGACGTCAACAAATGCGTTCACCAACTCTAATCTGACAGAATTGGAAGCACCGCCCTGACGTCCGGTTAGGCTATACTCCAAGCTGACATCACAAAATCAAATCCCTCAAAGATGGCGTCAATTGCCTTGATGGGGTAAAAACTGGAGTG
>NZ_LNRZ01000015.1 GCF_001468265.1 Sphingopyxis sp. H050
GCAACACCGTAAGCTCGCCGCCTAAAACCCAACAACAGACGAGGCCCGCACTCCGCTAATTTACGCCGCGACCTGTGCCAAATGTTCTGACGACGGACAGCTTTCCGACATCGACGGCTCGGCGATCGCGCCAGCCATCATCGAAAGCTGCCAGACCCGGCTGCTACTGCCGAACGAGCGCGCGATCGAACCGCAGATCACGGCGATATATCAGCGCTTCGGGCTCAATTCGCGCCAGATCGAGATCCTCGCGCGGGCGATGCCCAAGCGCGACTACTACTGCCAGTCCCGCCGAGGCAATCGCCTGTTCGAGCTGGGCCTGTCCGACGTCGCGCTGGCGCTCTGCGCCGCCTCGTCGAAGACCGACCAGGCCGCCATAGACCGCATCGTCACCGAGCATGGCCGCAAGGGATTCCTCGCCGCCTGGCTGCGGCTGCGCGGCGCGACATGGGCGGTCGACCTCATTCCCGACCTCACCAACCTGGAGAGCCTGCCATGAAACTGCGCATTCCCCGCGCGGCGATCACCGCCGCCGTCCTCGCCATCCCTTTGTCTGCGTCGCCGGTGCTAGTCGCGCCGGCCTCGGCGCAATGGATCGTCTACGACCCGACGAACTACGTTCAAAACGTCCTGACGGCGGCGCGTTCGCTGGAGCAGATCAACAACCAGATCACCTCGCTCCAGAACCAGGCCACCTCGCTGATCAACCAGGCCCGCAACCTCGCGAGCCTGCCGTTCTCCTCGCTGCAACAGCTCCAGCAATCGGTCCAGCGCACCCAACAGCTTCTGCAGCAGGCGCAGCGCATCGCCTACGATGTCCAGAACATCGATCAGGCGTTCCGCACCAATTACGGGGCCGGAAGCGCCTCGATGAGCGCGTCCAATCAGCAGCTCATCGCCCAGGCGAAAGAGCGCTGGAACAACACCGTTTCCGGCCTTCAGGACGCCATGCGCGTCCAGGCCGGCGTGGTCGGCAACATCGACACCAACCGCACCCAGATGTCGGCGCTGGTCGGCCAGAGCCAGGGCGCCACCGGCGCGCTGCAGGCCACCCAGGCGGGCAACCAGCTTCTCGCACTCCAGGCCCAGCAGCTCGCGGACCTGACCGCCGTCGTCTCGGCGAACGGCCGTTCCCAGGCGCTCGCCGAAGCCGAGCGGTCGGCGGCCGCCGAACAGGGCCGCGAGCAGCGCCGCCGTTTCCTGACGCCCGGCTCGGGCTACCAGCCCGGCAACGCGCAGATGTTCCAGAACGGCAACTGAGGGCGCGACGATGGACGGAAAGATCCTCGCGCGCATCGGCGCCATCTTCTTCGTGACCTTCGCCGTCACCGCCACCGCCATCGAACTCGCCCGCAAGGACGAGCCGCCGATCTACCGCAGCATCGCGGTGCCCGCGGAAGCGGCGGCCGATCCGCTGAAGGCAAAGCTGCGCCGCTGCCAGCGGCTCGGCGAGGCCGGCACCAGCGACAGCGAGTGCCTGCAGACCTGGGCGGAGAACCGCGACCGCTTCCTCACGCCGTCGCAGCCGGCGCCGCAGGCGCCCGGTCCGCAGGACATCCCGCAGAATCCGCCGGTCACGCGCGAGCCCATCGTCAAGGAGCCCGTGCCGGCCGTCGACTCCCACACGAACGAGGCGCGCTGAGATCATGGGCGGCACCGGCGTCATCGACCACTTCCTGGAAGTTTTCACCCGCTACATCGACGGCGGCTTCGGGCTTCTCTCCGGCGAAGTTGCGTTCATCGCCACGACGTTGATCGTGATCGACGTCACGCTCGCCGCGCTGTTCTGGAGCTGGGGCGCCGACGAAGACATCATGGCGCGCCTGGTGAAGAAGACGCTGTTCGTCGGCGTCTTTGCCTACCTCATCGGCAATTGGAACAACCTGGCCCGCATCATCTTCGAGAGCTTTGCTGGCCTCGGCCTGAAAGCCTCCGGCACCGGTTTCACCGTCGCCGACATGATGCGGCCCGGCCGCGTCGCCCAGACCGGCCTCGATGCCGGCCGGCCACTGCTCGATTCCATATCCGATCTCATGGGTTACTGGAGTTTCTTCGAGAACTTCATCCAGATCGCGGTGATGCTGCTCGCCTGGGCGCTGGTGCTGTTGGCCTTCTTCATTTTGGCCATCCAGCTCTTCGTGACGTTGATCGAATTCAAGCTCACCACGCTGGCGGGCTTCGTGCTCATCCCGTTCGGGCTGTTCGGCAAGAGCGCCTTCATGGCCGAGCGTGTGCTTGGCAACGTCATCTCCTCAGGTATCAAGGTGCTCGTCCTCGGCGTCATCATCGGCATCGGGTCGAGCCTGTTTTCCGAATTCACCGCCGGCTTCGGCGGGGCAACACCCACCATCGATCAGGCCATGGCCATCGTGCTCGCGGCGCTGACGCTGCTCGGTCTTGGCATCTTCGGTCCGGGCATCGCCAACGGTCTCGTCTCTGGCGGACCCCAGCTCGGCGCGGGCGCCGCCATCGGAACCGGCCTAGCCGCGGGCGGCATGGTCGCCGCAGGCGCCGCCACGGTTGGAGCGGTGGCGTCCGGAGGAGCCGCGCTGGCAGGAGGCGCGGCCGCCGCCGCTCGCGGGGGCGCCGCCCTCGCGGGCGGCGCTTCCACCGCCTACAGCCTGGGCGCCGCAGGGCAGTCGGGCGCCTCAGGTGTGGCCAGTGGCCTGGGCGGCGTCGCCCGGGCCGCCGGTTCCGCTGCAACATCGCCGCTCCGCCGCGCCGCTGAACGCTCGACCGAAAGCATGCGCTCCAGTTTCTCGGAGGGCGCCAAGTCCGCCTTCGAGGCGACCGGCGGCTCCTCGACCATGGGCACCATCGGCGGCGGCTCAGACGAGGCCGCGCCCGCCGCCGGCAATTCAAACACGCCGCCCGCCTGGGCCCAGCGCATGAAACGCTCCCAGCAGATGAGCCACGCCGTTTCCACCACCGTCCATGCCGTCCGCAGCGGCGACAGCCATGGCGGCGGCTCTTCCATCAACCTCTCTGAAAGCGACCGCTGATGTTCCGAAGACCCTCTACGCATTACGGAAAGGCTCCCGAGCCCGAGACCCCTTATCAGCGCGCCGCCCAGGTTTGGGACGACCGTATCGGCTCGGCCCGCGTCCAGGCGAGGAACTGGCGCTATATGGCCTTCGGATCGCTGTTCCTCAGCGCCGGCTTCGCCGCTGCGCTGGTCTGGCAGTCAGCTCGGGGAACCGTCGTGCCATGGGTGGTGCAGACAGACCGGCTCGGCCAGGCGCAAGCGATTGCGCCTGCGACCGCCGACTACCAGCCGACCGATCCGCAGATCGCCTTCCACCTGGCGCGCTTCATCGAGCAGGTCCGCTCGATCCCAGCCGACGCGATCATCGTCCGCCAGAACTGGTTACGCGCCTACGACTTCACGACAGATCGCGGCGCGGCCGCACTCAACGATTACGCGCGCTCGAACGATCCCTTCACCAAGGTCGGCCGCCAGCAGATCGCCGTCGATGTCTCGAGCGTCATCCGTGCGTCGCCGGACTCGTTCCGCGTCGCTTGGACGGAGCGCCGGTATGAGAACGGCCAGCTCGCCGACACCACGCGCTGGACCGCGATCCTCACGATCGTCGTCCAGATTCCCCGCAATGCCGACCGGCTGCGGGCCAATCCCTTGGGGATCTACGTCAACGCAATCTCATGGTCACGGGAGCTGGGGCAATGACAAAGCCGTATTTCCGTAAAGCCGGAAGGCCGGCTTTGCGCATTCAGACATTTGCGGCTTTGCTGCTGTCGGCGACGGCGCTCGCCGGCTGCGCCACCGCGACGCCGCCGCCGGAAATCAGCTACGACGACGCTCCGGCCGCCGTGCAGACCGTCGATCCTCCCGCGCCGGTCCGGGTCGTCGAGCTGCCGCGACCGCTGCCGCTGCCCGGTCAGATGAAGCCGGTCGAGGAATCGCGCCGCGCTCCGGAGCCGGCCGATCCCACCGCGCGCGTCAACCAGGCCAACGCCGCCGCCCGTATTCAGCCGGTGCGCGACGGCTTCATCAACTCGATGCAGGTCTATCCCTTCACGCAAGGGGCGCTCTATCAGGTCTACACCGCCGTCGGGCAGATCACCGACATTGCGCTCCAACCCGGCGAGCAGCTCGTCGGCTCAGGGCCGGTCGCGGCCGGCGATACGGTCCGCTGGATTATCGGCGACACGCAGAGCGGCGCCGGCGCGACGCTGCAGGTCCATATCCTCGTCAAGCCGACGCGCGCGGATCTGATGACCAACCTGGTCATCAACACCAATCTACGCACCTACCATATGGAGCTGCGCTCGACCGAGCGGACCTATATGGCCTCGGTCTCGTGGCAGTATCCGCAGGACCAGCTCATCGCGCTCCGCAGGCAGAATGCCGAGGCGCAGGCCACCCAGCCGGTGGCCACCGGCGTCGATCTCGCACGGCTGAACTTCCGCTACGAGGTGACCGGCGACCGTGCTGCATGGCGGCCGCTGCGGGCCTATGACGACGGCCGGCAAGTCTTCATCGAATTCCCACGCGGCGTCGGCCAGGGCGAGATGCCGCCGCTGTTCGTCGTCGGCCCGGAGGGCAAGACGTCGGAGCTGGTCAACTATCGCGTCCGCACCAACTACATGATCGTCGACCGGCTGTTCGCCGCCGCCGAGCTGCGGTTCGGCTCCGGCGACAATCAGAAGCGTGTCCGGATCACCCGCACCGACGGGAGGCCGGCGTCGTGAGCGAAGACCGGAACGAGGGAGAGGATGCGGCCGCGCCGCTGACCGGATCGGCGCCCGAAGCGGCAGCGCCGATGCGGCTGCGCGCGGATGCGCCGCGCGTGACGCGGCTGTCGCGCAAGGTGCTCGCCGGGCTCGGCCTGGTCGCCAGCCTCGGGATCGGCGGTGCGCTGGTCTATGCGCTCCAGACTCGCAACGGCGGCCGGGCGCCGGAGGAGCTTTATTCAACCGACAACCGCAACACGGCGGATGGCCTCCAGGGCCTGCCGCGCGACTATAGCAGCGTGCCGCAGCTCGGCCCGCCGCTGCCGGGCGACCTCGGCCGGCCGATCGTCAGCGCCCAGAACCGCGGCCAGCCCGTGCCCAATCCCGGCGTCGCCGCTCCGCAGCCCGGCCTCAGCGCCGAGGAGCAGCGCCGGCTCCAGGAGATCGAGACCGCCCGCACCAGCCGTCTGTTCGCGGCGGCGGAGGCGCGCAATGCCGCGCCGGTCACGGCGAACACGCCGAACCAGGCGCCACCGGACCTCGCCAGCCTCGGGCTCGCGCCGCCGCCGGCAACGCCGAGCGCCCAAGATCGGCAGCAGGCCTTTCTCAACGCGCCGGTCGACCGACGCACTGTTGCGGCCGACCGCATCGCCGCGCCGGCCTCTCCGAATATCCTTCAAGCCGGCGCCGTCATCTCGGCCGCTCTCATCACCGGCGTTCGATCGGACCTTCCGGGCCAGATCACCGCCCAGGTCACCGAGAACATTTATGACAGCCCGACAGGCCGGATCCTCCTGATCCCGCAGGGCACGCGCGTGATCGGCCAGTATGACAACAACGTCCAGTTCGGGCAGAGCCGCGTCCTGCTCGTGTGGAATCGGCTGATCTTTCCGAACGGCCGCAGCATCGTGCTGGAGCGCCAGCCCGGCGCCGACGCCGAGGGCTATGCCGGCCTGCAGGACGGCGTCGACTATCACTGGTGGGATCTCGCCAAGGCCGCCGGTCTCTCGACGCTCCTGAGCGTCGGCGCCGAACTGGCCACCAATGATGACGACCGGCTGATCCAGGCGATCCGCAACGGCGGCCAAGACACGATCAACGACGCAGGCCAGCAGATCATCCGGCGGCAGCTCAACATCGCCCCGACGCTCACCATCCGACCCGGATTCCCGGTCCGGGTGATCGTAACCCGTGATCTTATTCTCGAGCCCTACGGAGGCTGATGTGACCAAGTTGAAACTCGGCATGATAGCCGACGACAAGCCCGTGAAGGTGACGGCGGAATTACCGGCGACGGTCTATCGGGATCTTGTCGCTTACGCTGAGGTTCACGGCCGCGAGACCGGCCAGCCGGTCGCCGATCCAACACGTCTGATTGCGCCTATGATCGAACGCTTCATCGCGACCGATCGCGGCTTCGCCAAGGCACGTCGCGCGCGGCACGTTACTTCCTCTTGATCGTCGGCAGGGCCCAAGGGAGCCCCGGCGAACGATCATTCGGGTTCCTTATAGCCATATTCGGGAATGCCTTGCTCGCTTCCGTAGTAGCGATAGGGAAGAAACTTGCCCGACATTCCGATCTTCACTCGATCACCTTTTGGATTCGGCTCACGCTCGAACGTGATGTCGAAATCGATTGCGGACATAATGCCGTCGCCGAACTCGTCCTCGATGAGTGCCTTCCACGCGGGGCCGTTGACCATCACCATTTCATAGAAGCGATATATCAGGGGGTCCGTCGGCGGCATGGGCATGCCTCGATATGGCACCTCGTTCAGCATACGCTCTTCTGCCTCCGACAGGCCGAACAGCGCCGCAGCCTTCTTCGCGAGCGGTTTGATCAGCTTCATCTGCCCGAGCAAAGCGCCGATGATCAGCACCTCGGACACACCACCGATCTCTCCGGTGATGTGTTTCCACGACCAGCCTCGCTCGCGCTTGATGTCCAATATCTTTTCGGTCAGTTCCTCACGCCTCATCGATCCGTTCTCCTTCTTTGATGATCGCTAACGGGATGCGGTCCCGGCAATGCCGGGACCACAGGGACATGTGCGCAGGTGCGGGCGTCTCAGCCCTTCAGTTGTGAGACGGTTTCCGCGGTCGTCCAAAGGCCGTGCGCGAGGAACCGGAAATTCACCAGGGCGGCGAGGTAGCCGTCGCCCTCCGGAACGCGAGGGCCGGCTGTCGCATCGCGAACGACCACCACTTCGAAGCCCTGTTCGATCAGTTCCCGCAAATGCGCTTCAATGCACAGATTGGCGGCCATGCCGGCCAGGATGACTTGTGACACACCTTGTTTGCGCAGTTGGAGAATGAGGTCGTTCGTCTCGGGGCCGTAGACCTTGTGCGGCGAGGCAATGATGGTTTTGCCGTCGTGGATGTACTTTTTGTAGTCTTCGAGGAAATCCGCGCCCGATCCCTCGAATTCCTCCACGGTAAACTGGCCTTTGCGACCAAACATGTTGATCGCATGCATGGTCTTTTCCAGTGGACCGCCAAACTGCCAATGATGGTCACATGGATAGTAGAAGTGGGGCGAGATGGCGACGGTGATATCCGCTGCCTTCGCGGCTTCGAACAGTTGGCCGATGTGCGACACGGTGTTGTTCTCGACAACGCTCTCGCCGAAGAACGGCCAGCTCACACCGCTGGGATGTAAGAAGTCGTTCTGCGGATCGATCACCACGAGGGCAGCTCGCTTCAGGTCGAGCTGAAACGTGCTTTTTGGAAGCACCGGATTTTCGGGATCTGCGTAGAGTTCAGTCATGATCTTCTCCTTTCAGAAGAGGAAGGCGCCATCTGCTGGCGACGTATTAAAGTGACTGGTCGTCTATTAATACGACACGATTTTCACGCGAGGAGCCGAGGCAGGGCAACAGTGCCAAATCGCCTCAGAGCTCTTCCGCTTTGCTCGACCTTGGCCACCATCACCGCGCCCTCGAAGGCCTCGATGAGCGTCGCCGCAAGGTCCTGGGGTTCGCGCGCGAGGGGAAGCTCTCCCGCTTCGCTCGCGGCCGACAGGCACTTTGCAAGGGCGGCTGTCCAAGTCCTCAGGAGAGCTTTCAGCTTTGATCGTGCAATCGAGCTCTGCGCCGCAAGCTCAAGCGCGAGATTGCCGATCAGACAGCCAAACGTGAATTTCTGTCGCTCATGATACTCAATCAACTCCGAAAAGTGTCTCTCGACGCGCTTTAACGGGCTAACGAAATCGTCTTCCAGGATGGACACGTAATTGGATTCGATTGCGCGCCAGTATTCATCGAGTATCGCTGCCGCGAACGCATCCTTGCTTTCGAAGTAATTGTAAAACGATCCCTTCGGAACTCCGGCAGCGGCAGTAATATCCTGCACGCCACAGCCGTTGAAGCCAAGGCGATGGATGATTTCTGCGCCTTTTTCGATGAGGCGCGAACGAACTTCTGGATTCGGTGGACGTGGCATGACGTTAATAAATGACCAGTCATCTCGTTATGTCAACCGTTGAATGGCCTCTAGGACCGTTGAGGACCGCCGCTGGTGCGTTTTTGCGATCGATGCGCTAAGGTCCAGCAGACGCTTAAGCGCGGGATTGACGTTGTTTGTCGACCAAACAACGCTTGAGTTGAACACCTCGCCCCCTTCGGCAAGCGGAACGAAGATGACCGCGGGATAGGAGGCGCCCTGAGTGGAGGTCGCAGCCAAGGTCACGCCGAATCCCATGCCCACCATGTTGAGGAGGTTCTCGCGGCCAACCCGCTGCACCGAGATCCGCGGATGAAAACCCAAACCGGAAAGCTGCCGCACGATGATCGCCTCGACCTCAGGCCCGTGAACGTCCGCTGCGACAAGGAATGTCTCGTCGCGGAGATCCTCCCAATTGACGCCGACGCGTGCCGCCATGGAATGGTGCTTTGAAACTGCGACGTATAGAGGTTCACCCCAGAGATGCATCGCCTGGCAACCGGGAAGACGCGGCTCGCCGGGAATGAATGCCGCGTCGAGCCGACCGCTTAGCACGCCGGCGGCAGTCGCCTGCGCCGTCGCCTCTTCGATCTTTATATCGATGTTCGGAAACCGGAAATGGAACGCCTCGAGCACGTCGGCCAAGAAACCGCTGGCGAGCGAGGCCATCAGCCCGATTTTCAACTCCCCAATCTGGCCTCGTTTCTCCATGCTTAGGCTGCTGACAGCTTGGCGAATGTGTTCAGCGCCAAATGCAGCCTCCCGTATGAAGCGCTCGCCGGCTGGCGTCGGCCGCACTCCGCTCCTGCTGCGTTCGAAGAGCGGCACGCCCACCCTGCGTTCGAGCAACTGAATTCGACGGCTGACCGTCGACTGCGAGAGATTCATCGCATCGGCCGCACGGCGGAAACTTCCGTGTTCCGCAACCAGAATCGCGTAGCGGAGAAAGCGGAGGTCAAGAGCCAAGTCAGGCATGTCCCCCTCCGCCTGCCCGCCGATGCAGTGGCCGGCCGACGCTCAGCCGCGACCTGCGCAACAGGGAATGACTGCGCATTTCCGCCGCCGCGAACCGCGGGACGGCGCCAATTATGCGGCTACGATGCTCGTGGAGAAGCGACACTCGCATAGAGAAAACACTACTCAGAAAGATCAGGCCCGAACATCGCCCGCATCTGTGCCAAATAATGTTCCTCCGAGGTCATCCATCGCAATTGTGCGAACAACGCGGTATCGGGGCCCGCCGGAAAGCGCAGCCGATCGCCCTCCTCCGTCGCAGCAGCGAAAACAGCCTCGGAGACTTCGCTCACACTCGTGAACGCGGTTGGATAGTCTTGCAACTTGGCGAAATAGCGTTGCGCAAAGGCGTCGTATGGCGGTGGTGTCAGTCCCTCAATGCGATTGGCGCTGTTCGTTCTGAAATTGGTCGTTGGTGCAAGGCCTGGTTCTACGATCCGCGCCCGGATGCCAACCAGGCCCAATTCATACGAAAGCGCCTCAGTGAACCCTTCAACAGCACACTTGCTGGCCGTATACACGGCAACGAACGGCATCGGGGCGATCGCCGTGCTGGAGGTCACATTGATTATCACACCACCCGCATGCTGGCGCATATGCGGGATTGCCGCTCGGCAGACCGCCATCACCCCGAAAGTGTTTGTTTCAAACATCTCCCGAATTACGGTGTCAGGCGTAAACTCGAACGCGGAAAGCAAGCCGATGCCCGCGTTGTTGACCAGCACATCAATCCGTCCAAAGGCGGCGACGGCATCGGCGAGAGCCTTAGAAATGCTTTCAGCGCTGGTCACATCCAGCGGCAGGACTTTCAGCCGGTCCCCGGGCTTGTCGAACACGCTTTCGTCAGGCGCCCGCATTGTCGCAACGACGTTCCAACCTTGATCGAGAAAGAGCTGTGCGGTCGCCTTCCCATAGCCTGAGGAAGTTCCGGTAATCAGTATAATGTGGAGCTCCACATTAGACATATTCGCGTGGCGACAGGTCGATTTCGAGGTCTGCCCGCTCGTCGGGGCTGAGCTCCCCGAGGCGACGGTTGAGGATCGATTCCGCGGTCGTGACGAGCTGCAGCACCACCGATTTGCCATCGGCGAGGTGTTCCTCGACCGCGGCGATGACGGTCGGCATCTTCAGGCTGAGAAGGACCTGGCCGAAGAAGCGCTGCTTGGTCGACTCGAAGCGCGAGCGGGCGGACGCCTTGGCGCCGCTGTTGAGCGTCGCGTTCTCGAGGGAGTCGACGACGGCGGTCAGCTCCAGCGCCTGTTCCATGTTGCGGTGGATGATGCCCCAGGCATCCGCATAGGTGTCGTAGATCCTGATCTGGTCGGGTGTCAGCGCATGCTTGAGGATGTCGTACTCGACGCCGGCGAAGCTGAGCGCGCGCGCCATGTAGAGGCCGGTCGCCTTGAGGTCGCGAGCGACGAGCTCCATGGCGGCGATCCCGCCCTTGCGGATGCCGCTGATGAACTGCTCGCGGTCGGCGAAGGCGGTCTCCGGTCCCCAGAGGCCGAGCCGGACGGCGTAGGCGAGATTGTTGACGTCGGAGGCTCCGGTCGCCGAGGCGTAGAGCACGCGCGCGCCGGGCAGGTTATTCTGGAGCAGCACCCCGCAGATGCCCTGCTGGGAACCCTTTTTCGCGCCGAGAGCGCCCTCCCCGCCTGCGACGCCGCCCATTTCGTGTGCCTCGTCGAAGGCGATGACACCGTCGAAGTCTTCGCGTGCCCAATCGATGAGCTGCTTGAGCCGGGTGTGATCACCCCGAGCAGAGCGGAGCGCCGGATAGGTGACGAAGATCACGCCCTGGTCGAGCTTGACCACCTCGTCGATCTTCCAGCTGGTAAGGGGCTGGATGTCAGCCGTCATGCCGCCCAGCGCGGTCCAGTCCCGTCGGGCATCCTCGAGGAGGGGCTCGTTCTTGGTGATCCAGATGTGGCGGCGGCGGCCCTGCAGCCAGTTGTCGAGGATGCAGGCGGCGATCTGCCGGCCCTTCCCCGCCCCGGTCCCGTCGCCCAAGAAGAAACCCTTGCGATACTCGCGGCCGTCCTCGGACAGGTCCAGTCCGACGCCCTCCTTGCTCGGGCGGAACCGGCCCGGGATCATCTGGGTCCAAGCATCGCCGGCGTAGACGACTGTTTCGAGCTGCGAGGCCGACAGCAGACGCTCGGCAACCGTCCGCTCGGGCAAGCGCGGGACATGATGGGGGATTGGCGCGGGGATCGAGCCCATGGCCACGGACTCGACCAGTGCGGTCGGATGCTCGCCGGCGGTGGTGAACACGAGGCGGCTCGGCCGATAGGGCAGGTAGACGCCCGTCTGTCCGAGAAGCGGCGCCGGGGTTTCCAGCGGCGTGAAATCGACGGGGAGAACCTCGTTGCGGACGGGGGCATGATAGGCGCGCGGTTCGGCAGGGCGCGTGCTCTTCACGGCACGGAACAGTGAGGTCGTGCCGGTCTTCCGGACAGGAGCCATTGGCACGTCCGTTTTCGGCTTCAGCCGGTCGACGATCGTCACCGCGTCGAGGATCTCGGCGACCGACGAGCGCTGGATCGTCGAGGGGATCGTCGTGCCCGGTGCCTTGTCGATGACGTAGAGGCGGACCGCGATCGAGGTGCCGTGCTTCGTGTAGCACTTTTCGAGGCGGATCGAGGTTCGGACCGCGACATCGCGCAGCGTGGAGTCGAACAGGTCACGCAGACGCGCGCTGGGGCCGAACCAGTCGGGCATGATCGCGACAAGCCGTCCTCCGGTGCGCAGGCGGCGCAAGGCTGCCTGTAGGTGGCGCACGGCCGCGAAGTCGTCGGCGCCGCGGCCGAGCGAGCGCGAGAACGGCGGGTTCATCAGGACCAGCGTGGGACGCTCGGACGATGCCATCAGCGACGTCAGCGCTGCGCCGTCGTAGCCGGTGATCGGCGCGCCGGGAAAGCTGTGGGCGAGCCGTGCCCGTCGAGCCGGGTCGAGTTCGTTCAGCTGAAGCGTGACGTCCTGGCGCAGCTGCGCGACGAGCAGGCCGTTGCCGGCGCTGGGTTCGAGGACGACGTCGCCTTCCTGTGCGTTCGCCAGGAGCACGGCCAGAGCGGCGATGTCTGCCGGTGTCGAGAACTGCTGCCATTCGAGCTGCTCCTCGCTCCGGACAGTCTGGGTGGGTAGCGCCGCCATGAGCCGGATGGCGTGGGCAACATCGGGCAAGGCGTGGAGCGCGTGGGGGACCGTCCGCAGGTGGACGGCGAGCGCGTGCTCCAGCACCTCGAAGCTCTCGCGCTGGGTCCAGCATCCCTGCGCGTCGGTGCCGCCATAGGCCTTCGTCATGGCCTCATTGAGGGCGGCCCGCGTGATGCTGTCGCCGGCGCGGAGTCGATCCTGCAGCAGGAGCGCGGCGCTTCGGTCGGCGTTCTCGGCCGTCGAGAATAGGTCGGTCATGGGGGTCTCCTGGATCGGCCGCCCAAACGGCAGCATCATCCACTCGACCCCCCTCCCCTTTCCTGCTCGCGATCGAGGACGATCGCCCAGTCCTTGATGCGCCCTGGTGGTGGCGCTCGCCGGATGTTGAGCCGGGGACGTGCATAGTGAGCCTCTGCGCGTACGGCAGCGGCTTCGCCCTCCGGATCGTTATCCTGTGCGAGTAGAAGATTGGCGAGCGCCGACGGCAGGCCGAGATGATCGAACCGTCGAGCGCCGAGGGTCGCCCAGCAGGGCACGCCATGCAGGATCGTGAAGGCCGCGGCCGTCTCGAACCCCTCCGCGATCGCGAGCGTGTCACCTTGCAGCGGTCGTCCCTGCCACGCCCCCTGCCCCGGTTGTCCAAGCATGACCTTGCACTCGTAGTCCGCGGTTGCCGGGTCGAGGAAGATGCGCTGGAAGGCGACGAGCCGATGTCCCTCCCTCACGCCGACCAATAGGGCGGGCTTGAAAACGGTACGTCCCTTGGGTCCGAGCGGGCATCGCGGATGGAAGCGGAGATCGGCCGGTCCTGCGACGATGTGGCGTCGCTGCAAGTAGCGCTCGCCGAGCGTCTGCATGACGTCGCGGGCCTGTTCCCAGAGACGTTCGACGTTCCCGGTTCCGCGGCGTATGTCGGCCTTCGGGGGCTCGAAACGCCTCGTCACCGGGATGCGACGAATCTCGCGCAGGACGTCCTCTGCCTCGCAGCCCGCAAAGCACGTCACGAGGATGCCGCGATCTCCCTGGCGTAGCGACAGGCTCGGGGTCCGATCGACGTGGGCTGGGCATCGGCATGTCGCAACATAGCCGTGCCAAACTCCACCGAGCGAGCCGACGATGTCGACGAGTTCCTGGCTTGGTTTCAATGCGGTATAGGGCATCTTTTCTGCTCCTTCGCTATTCTGCACCCCCTCCCCTCGCTCCGGCCAGTGGTAGACTATGGTACCAAGAGAAGGCCTAAGCATCGCAGCTGAACCGCTCGGAATGCTCGGCATGCCCGAGCGGTGCATAGCGGTGGCTACCATATTCTAGCGTAGCGCTGCCATGCGGTGGCTGGGGTGGCATAGCCCTGCGTAGCATTTAGTACGCCTTAGTAGCGTATCCTATCCATGCCCTGCCATGTATAGCGTTGCCAAGCGATGTGTGGTCTGGCATGGCGTAGTCAGGGCGGGCAATCTCCCCGCCTGTCGTGTGAAGGCTGCGCCAGTGTAGCGCAGCGATGACGAGGAAGGCTGGAGCATGCCAGTAATCAGCTTTGCAAGCCCCAAGGGCGGGGTAGGTAAGAGCACGTCGGCGTTGGTGCTCGCCAGCGGTCTCAGCCAAGCCGGGGCCTCGGTGACTGTCATCGACGGCGACCCGAACCGAACGCTTGAGACGTGGGCGAGCGAGACGTCTGATCCTGGATTCGAGTGCCGGACACTCCCGTCAGACAACGCGATCATCGACGAGATCGAGGAGGCGGCAGCCTCCAGCCAGTTCGTCATCGTCGATCTGGAAGGAACCGCGAACTTGGCCATGTCTCGCGCGATTTCGCGGACCGACTTGGTCATCATCCCGCTGCAGGCGTCGCCGGTCGACGCACGACAGGCGAGCCGGGCGATCAAGCTGGTGGTGGATGAGGGGAGGGCGCTTCGCCGCGAGATCCCGTATCGCATGCTGTTTACGCGCGTGAACCCTGCGATCGCGACGCGCGACGAGAAGGAAATCAGGTCGCAGTTTCGGGGCGCGGGTATCCCGACCTTCGAGACCGCTCTGAACGATCGCGCGGGGTTTCGCGCGATGTTCACACACTACCGCTCGCTCTGGAGCCTCGGCGACGATCAGGCGACCGGGCTGGACAAGGCGCGCATCAATGCCACCGCCTTCGTGCAGGAGGTCGTGACGGAAATCAGACGGCAGAACGCTGTCGTGGAGCAGACGGCATGAGCAACGGCATCAAACTTGGGCTGGACGATCTCTCGGACATCCGGCCGAACACCCGGGCTGAACGCAGCCGAACGGATCAGCGCCGAGACGCGGCTGCGGTAGATGACATCGGGCGCGAACACGGGTTCTCCAAGCCGTCCGCGCCTGCGGCATTGCCGCGCCGGCAGAAGTCGGCTTATGCGGGCGAGCAGCTCCACCAGGTCAGCGTCAAAGGCCCGGTGAGCGTGATGGGGCGCTTCGTCGAATACTGCGACCGGGAGCGGCTGCCTTACTGGCAGGCCATCGAGAAGCTGATGGACCTGGCTGAGGGAGAGGAACGCTAGGCGGCGGGCAGCGACGCCACCACTTCGCCGATCAGGTAGAAGGCGTCCGGAAGTGCGAAGAAGGCGTCGACGCGCGCGTTCTCGTCATCGGGTGCCTCTGTGCTTCCGAGCAAGGCTGACCAGCGATCGTCCACGAACCCCAGCAGCGCCGCCCATGCGGAGCCGTGGTCCGGGTGGACCGACAGTTCGTCTTTGTCGCCGAAGGTGATCATCAAGAGGTGTAGCGACATCGCAAGCTCCTGCGAGCTGCGCCGGGACCGGAGCCTCGGCGGGTGAGGGCAGGGGCCGCGGGACGCAACTCCCGCTTGCCCGATCCTCTCGATCCCTCTCACCTCTTTTATGATTCTGCGCTCAGCGCAGAAGAACCGATGCTACTTGCGAATAGTTGCGCGGATGTATCCGGTCCCGCGTCTCAAAACGGTTCAAGTCGACCGTCTCGTCCCCGAAGCGAGCGGCAACCGAGCTGACAGTATAAGCCTGGGGTCTTGCATAAGGCAGCAGCCAAATGACTCGGCGAAAGCAGAGGCTGGTGCGGATCTTCGTGAGTTTGGTCGCGAGGGCGGCGCCGGCCGGGTCGTTTGATCCCATGGCGAAAACACAGGCGCCATAGTCTTTGCCCGTTTTCCTCCAGGTGAGGATCTGCGCCGCTGTAGCACGCTCGACGGCCTGCACGTCGCATTGCTGGGCATAGCGCCGGTTGATCGCCTGACCGGCACCGACGCCGGTGCTGTCGCCCAAGATAAGGCACTCGAACATAGGAGGCTCCCGCTCGCCTAGATTGTACGACGGGATGGTGCGTCAGGCCAAGCGAAGAACGGCGTCAGCTGAGCGCCTCCTGCAGCTCGGAAAGGTCGGCGTCGATGATGGCGTAGAGATCGTCGCTGTTGTTGCGGAAGAACTGGTCCGCGCGCGCCTCGGGCTCGATAGGGGAGGGGGCTCGGCCGAACCGGCGTTCCCAGCGTCGGTCTACGAACTCCATCAGCTGCCGCCACGCCTGCGCTTCGGTCGCGTGGAGCGTGACCTTCCGAACGCCCTCGAAGATGATGACGAGGACGACGACGCCGGGGTTCATCAACAAACCGCCTCGGCAGCTCGGCGTGCGGACGTGGGTCGGCGATCCGATCGGCAGGACGTGCGAAGCCGTTTATCGACCATTAGCTTGCGGTATGCGAGGAACTTGCGTCACTTTCGTTGCGGTGGGGGGTTAAGCATATCCTCACCATGCTGTTGTAAACAGATAGGGTCCGTTCGGAACCGGCCAAGGGTCGGAGACATTAATCACCCGAGGCGGGCTACGAGGCTGATCATGGCGCACCTGACCCAAGTCGAGTTGATCAACTGGATAGCACTCTACACCGCCACGGGGCTGTGCTGCGCGATCGCGATGGTCCTCTCCGTCTCGGTCGCCGGAATCCGTCTGTATCGCGAGCGGTCCTGGGAGGAGATGCGGTCCGTGCGTGGCGCCGTGCTGTTCCTGCCGAAGACCTGGTGGCGCTGGCAGAAGCTCTACCTTCTGTCGACCCCTGTGACGCTCGGGATCGTGGTCTCGTTCGGCATGAGCCTGAGCTGGAACTGAGCCTCAGAGATCGAGAGCACTCGCGATCAGATCGCCCACGCGGTCCTTCTCGACATCCGTGGGCTCGATCGTCAGGAGTGGTCCAAGGAGCCGCATACGCGGATGCGTCGTCGCCTTGGACGTCAGGTAGTCGTCGTCGCTGAAGCCCATCGCTTCGACCACGAGCTGTTTGATCTCGCCAGTCAGGCGCGAGCGTGCCTCGAGGAGGAAGTCGGGTCGGCATGAGCCCTGGGTCGTGAGGCGGTCAAAGACGGGCTTCTCGATCGCGAGATCCACTCCCCCGGCGTCCAGTAGCCGGCGGGCCTTGAACAGCTCGCGAAGGACCGACCGTTCGAACTCGGAGTCGACCGGGATGAAGCGCTGACCGGAGAAGATTGGTTGAGCGTAGGCGCGAAGCGGTGCGTAGCCGTGCGCCTCGGGATACTCGCCCGCGACGATCATCACCAAGAACGGCCCCTTGATGAGGTTGCCGCGCACGGAGGGCGACTGCACGCGGTTGGCGACGTGGATCGCCTCGGCCCCGGGGACGTCGACGACGTGGCCCCGGACGTGTGGCGAGAACAGCGCCATGAAGCCCTGTGGCGCGTGTCCGCTCGGCCACGATTTCGCGAGCTGGCGCAGCATGGCGTAGGCTCTACGGCTGTGAAGCGCATTTGCGTGGGTCCAGAACGCTCGGCCGAGCTCGATGCCCGGCGCGATCTCGATCTTGGTCGAGGCTCTGCCGAGCGCCTCGAACTCCAGCTTGATCGAGGCGGTTTCGTATTCGTGCGCGACGGGGGCCACCTTGTTGGTGCCGGCAGCGTCGATCAGGCGCCACAGGAGCCGCGCTAGGCGCGGAACGGAGGCATGGCGGGTGCGATCGTCGCTGGCATCTTCCTCGGGCCTCTGCGCCAGTTTCTCCGGGGCTGGGCGCAGCACCTCGAAATAGCCGGTGGGTGGATCAGCAGGCGTCTCGCGAGAGCGGATCTCGGTGATGCGGTGCGTGACCTGGTCGCGGAAGAAGGGGCAGTCCTCGCGGTGCTCCGGCCGCTTGGTGCTCGTCAATCTCCGCAGATAGGGGTCGGTACACAGAACGGACCCAGATATACGCTAAGGTTTTGCCGTGCCTTCGACGGCGCGCATCTGGCGAAGCGGTCTGAGCGCGGTGGATGGCGCATCGGGATCGGTCCAGAGGTAATCGCCGGTGAGATTGATATGCTGCCAACCGAGCGGTGATAGGTGTTGCAGCAGGTCCGGCGGGACCGGCCGGCCGAGGTTGGCGAGATGCATCCGGGCGGCTTGCAGGTAGGTCGTGTTCCACAGGACGATGGCACCGGCGACGAGGTTCAGCGCGCTCGCCCGATGGCTTTGGGCTTGCAGCGCATGATCGCGGATACGGCCGATGCGATGGAAGAAGATGGCGCGTTTCAGGGCATTTTCCGCTTCTCCCTTGTTGAGTTCGCGGGTGGCGCGGCGACGCTGTTCGGGCTGCTCGATCCAGTCGAGCGTGAACAGGGTACGCTCGACGCGACCGATCTCGCGCAACGCCAGTGCCAGGCCGTTGGCGCGTGGATAGGAGCCGAGCCGTTCCAGCATGATCGAGGCGCTGACGACGCCTGTGCGGATCGAGGTTCCCAGTCGCAGCACGTCGTCCCAGTGTGCCTCGATCAGACCTTCGTCGATGCGGCCCGCGACCAGCGGCGCAATATCGGGGCCGGGTTCGATGCCGTTAAACAGGTGCAAACGGCGTGCGGCGATATTCGGGATACGCGGCGCGAACCGGAACCCAAGCAGATGACATAGCGCGAACACATGGTCGGAGACGCCCCCGCCATCGACGTGATGCTCTTCGATGTGCAGATCGGCGCCGTGGTGGAGCAGCCCGTCGAGCACCTGTGCCGCCTCGCTCGCCGAAGCGGAGATAACTGTGGAATGGAACGGCGCGTAGCGATCCGAGACGTGGCTGTAAAAGGAGACAGCCGGCTCTGTCCCCTTGTGCGGATTGACTGCGCCGGTTGCCTGGGCGCGGCGGTCGAGCGGAAAGTTCTGACCGTCTGAGCTGGACGAGGTGCCGGACCCGAACAGCGCGGCCAGCGGCGCGGTGTGTTGGGCGTCGACAAGCCGGGCGAGCGCGCGACCGTAGGTTTCCTCGCGCAGATGCCACGAGGCGAGCCAACCGAGTTGGCGCTGGGTCACGAGATTGCAGGCTTCCGCCATGCGCGTATGGCCCAGATTGGTGGCATCGGCGAGCACCGCCGTGAGGATCGCACGTGGTTCATCCGCGGCACGGCCACTTTGCAGATGCGTGAAGCACTGGCTGAACCCGGTCCATCGATCGACTTCGGCAAGAAGGTCGGTGATGCGGATCGCGGGCAGATGCGCATAGAGCGGCGCAAGGGCGGTATCGGATTCCTCGGGAGTAATCGCCTTCAAGGGCGAAATCCGCAGCCTGCCCAAGCTGAGCTGCACGTCTTCCAGCGCGTCCGTCTCCGCCTTTCGCTCGACCTCGGCCAATCGACGGGCGAGGCGGGCGCGTCGTTCGGCCAGCCAGATATCGGCCGTATCCGGTGCCGGTATCGGCAAGGGGCCGGCCGCGCGCATGTTGGCGAATACGGGGGCAGGAATGAGTTGCTGCTCGACAGCACGATAGCGTCGGCTTCCCTCGACCCACATGTCGCCGGCGCGAAGCCGGTCGCGAAGCTCGACCAGCACGCACAATTCATAGATCCTGCGATCGGGAATGCCGGTGCCGATCGCCCGACGCCAAGCTTGCCGGATGAAGCCGACTGGCGTGCCTGCAGGCAATTTGCGCAGATGACCAAAATGAAGGTCGCGCATGATCGCGACCGCTCGCGCGAGCGCATGGCAGGCTGGCACCGCCCCGAATGTGAACGAGGCGATGAACGAGGGACCGACCTGTCGGAGGACGGGGTAATTGGTCGCGGCGACCGCGACGGGATCGACCGAATCGGGGCGGATCAGCTTGCGGGCTTCATCGACCTCGCGGCCGAGATCATTCCATCCGATCGCTGCCTCGACCGCAGCGCCGATATCGCCACCTGATATCTTGGCGGCGAGCAAGGCAGCGCCGAGTTGGGCAAGCAGCCGGATTTTGCCGTTGATGGTGCGCCGGTTGCGCTTGAGTGTCGTGTCCGCGCTGTTCTGTTCGCGCCGGAACATCTGCCCAAGCAGGCGATCGAACATCAGCACCGCATCGTCGGTGAGGGTAACGATGGTTTCGAGGATGGTCGCCACCAATGTGGCGCGACGCCGCGTCGCTTGCAGCGTCCGAACATGTTGCGCGGTCAGCCGCACGCCTTCCTGGCACAGGCGTCGGAGGCGCTCGGGATGGACGCCTACGGCGATATCCGGATCGATCCCGATGGCCCGAAGCAGTGTCAGTCGCTCGATGATGGCGGCGAATGTCTTTCGGCCGGGCTTGCCGGGTGACTGCCGCACCCAGGCCAGATCGCTCAAGTTCGTGCCTGTGTGGGGCAGGAGAAGCGCATCGAGCAGCCGGCGCTGTCGAGCATCGAGTCCTCGGGTCAGATGCTCGGCGACATGGCGTTCGGCATCGAGCAACGCCTGTGCGACCATCCGCTCGACCGAACTGATGCCCGGCACAATGATGCGCCGTCGCCGGCACTCATCCAGCATCACGCGCGCCAGCCTAGCCCCGCTGGTCGTCGTCAGCGCGATCGGCAGGAGCCATTCCTGCAACGTCGTTCGCAGCGGCCGACTGAGCGGCATGAAGCCGAATGCATCGCGCAGTGCATCGAGCTGTTCGTACCGGGTCGGGCCGCGCGTCGCGTAGTCGGCCAGCACCTCGGGTCCGACCTGCAATTGCTCTGCGACGAACGCGAGCGGCGTATCAGGGATCAGTTCACCGGGTCGCAGGAAACGGCCAGGATAGCGCAGCGCGCAAAGCTGGATCGCGAAACCCAGCCGGTTATGCGGTCGCCTCCGGCGGACGATGATGGCCAAGTCGTCCCGGCTCAATGTCCAGTGCTGGACGAGCAGGGTTTCGTCGTCGGGAAGCGCGAGCAACGCCGCGCGTTGCTCGTCCGACAGGACGGCGCGACGCGGCATCGGCTTAGACCTTGGCCGGTGCGGTCCAGCCGATCCGGGCAAGCGTGCCGAGAAGGGTCGAACGCGGCACCTTGAAGGTCCGGCAGACGGACGCCTTGCTGGCCCCGCCATCCAGCGCGGCGGTGATCCGCTCGAGCGTTTCGGCGTCGATCATCGGCGGGCGGCCACCTTGGCGTCCCCGGCGTTTGGCAGCAGCCAGTCCCGCCATCACCCGTTCGCGCGTGAGCGCACGCTCATATTGTGCCAATGCACCGAACAGCGAGAACAGCAATTCGCCGTGCGGCGTGGTCGTATCCATCTGCTCGGTCAGCGACCGGAACGCGATGCCGCGCGCCTTCAGATCGGTGACGATCGTCAGCAGGTGCGGCAGCGAGCGTCCGAGCCGGTCGAGCTTCCACACGATCAGTGTGTCGCCCGCGTTCAGATAGTCGAGGCAGGCTTTCAGGCCTGGTCGGTCGTCGCGCGCGCCGGATGCCTTGTCGGTATGGAGATGCCGATGATCGACCCCGGTTGCGACGAGCGCGTCCCGCTGGAGATCGACCGTTTGGCGGTCATCGGTCGTTGACACCCGCATATATCCGACCAGCATGTACGACAAACCCTCGAAAGCATGTTTTCGAACACCCTATCAAAGCGACAGGGTTTGTCGATCGTTATGGGCTGAGGCGGGTATGGTTCGGCAAAAGCGCAGGTCCGGAGCGTCGCCTATCACCTGTTTGCCGTCACGCGTCTGCTGTCCGTATGGACGCAAGTAGAAGGCACGCTGATGCCGCAAGAAGCACCAGGTCCTTCAACAGGAACTGTCCGGTTCCGGCCGAAATCGCCGGGAACCCGCCAGCGGTCGGCTCGGCGACGCCAGGCGTGCTCAGGAAAAACGTCAGTGTCACGGCATAAGTCAGGCATGACATCGCCGCGCCGAGAGCGGAGGCCGTCTTGTTGAAAGCACCGATAATCAGCGCAGCGGCCGTCGCGAGCTCGACGGTGCCTATAAAATAGCTTCCACCCTGCACCCCAAAAACGGCCGGAATCCAGCTCATGATCGGACTGTTCTTCATCAATGGCGCGATGCCCATCGCTTCATAGCTCGTGAATTTCATGCAACCGAACCAGAGAAAGATGACCACCAGCGCCCAGCGCAGCAACGCGAGAGACCCGCGAGAGCCGGTCGTCTTTTCAGCTATGTGTAATGTCGAAAACATGGTGCCTCGCTTTCATCATGGCGCATGACCTGCCTTCATGCTTAGACAGGCGTGATATATGCGCTGCGCATACACTATACGCCGTCAATGAATGAGGCAACCCTTTGAACGTACTCTCGGACCGGCTCGTCAATCTGTTCGGCGCCCTCGCAGTGGGCATCACCGATCGAATTAAGAAGGCGGCATTCGACCCGACGATACCCGGCGGTGGCGAAACCACCGCGGCGATCGTCGTCATCGGTCACGCGACCGGTCTTTCGATCGACGAATTAGGACGGGTGCTAGGCTTGTCCCACGCGGGGACGGTGCGGCTTGTCGATCGATTGGTTGCAGCCGGGTTCGCCGTTCGATCCAAAGCGCTACGGGACCGTCGTGCAGTAGCGCTGATGCTCACTGAGGCAGGCGAGACTCGCCTATCTGCGATCCTGCAACGAAGAAACGAGACTTTATCCGAAATCCTTAGCCATGTCTCGAATGCTGACCGCCTCGTGCTGGAACGTATTGCCGAGACAATACTTGCGCAGATGTCTGACGACGCTGTCTCGGCGCTGACGATATGCCGGCTCTGCGACGAGAGGCGATGCTACAACTGTCCGATGGATGCCTTTGGAATGCTGGAGTCGTCGACGCATAGAGTCGACCCATAAGTGCGCGCAGAGACGCTTAGCGTATATCTGTGCCCGTTCTATGTCCTGACCCCTCAAAGGGATCCCATGGCCTAACCCCGCTTGGAAAATGATCGACAAGCGAGATTCGGCCGCTCGCGATGCTTGGTTCTATGAGTGCCAACGCCGCAAGATACCGTTCCTGCACGTGGCAAAAGCAAGAAAACACTTCTCGGTCCATTGGGACCATATCAGCTTGGATTCTGATTATGACCAGATGATCAGACAGTCTGCCGATGGGAAAATGGCAAGGGTTCTGTTCCGAACCTATCAACTGATCGCTTCTGGCCTTGAGCCTAAAAGCTTTTTCGATGGCGGGGCCTTGGTGGGGGATGTGACTGGCTTGTCTGAATCAAGCGCCCGGCAGATTGCAAATGCCTTCGCTCTCCTGCTTTTTCCTGGCAACGTGCAATCTGCTTTGGCTGCATAAGAAGATATTGGAAGCCGCGGAACCAGCGGCTTCAATACGCCACAACTCCATCAGGCCGAAATTCTGAGCTCCGTTCGCGTCGTGCAACAAGCCAGTGGTCCAAATCAGGCACGCTGCGGTGGACTTCATCATCGCCAGAAGCCGTCCTGTCTCTGGCCGTGCCGGTTGTCGTAATTCTCGCGCTGATCGTAGGCGCTCTTGCGGATACCCACCTCGACCCGCTGGCCGCCGACGTTGCGAATGTGGAGATCGCGCAGATCGACCTTGTTGCGCTGCGCCCAGTCTTTTGCCTCGCGCTCGCTGCCGAAAGTGCCTGCATCTTCGTAATCGAATGCCATTTCATGCTCTCCTTCATGTGGTGATTGACGGTCTGGAAGATTGGATGCGCAGGCGCAGGCTCATGCCGACTGCTTCTGGGCATTGGCGGATCGGGCTTGGGAAGGGCTGCCGCTTGAAATTGGAGTTGAAGTGCAGTTCGTCATGTAAGCGCTGATCCTCGGTCCATCTGGTGGTCGAGGCTGGCTTTGGCCGACCGGTGCTCCTTTATTTGCTGGCTGAAGCCTCGAGCCGACTGGAACGTGAATAACGCCAGCGCAACGGCGGCAGCACCGGCAATGAATGCGGTGATGTAGAAGCTCATTGCGGGAACATTCATCCGAGCCAGATATTGTGGGTCGTTGATCACACTCATCTCGTGGGCGAGGAGTATGATGCTGCCAAACATCAGGGCCATCCGGATCGCTATCGTGCCGGCGTGTGTAATCAGCCGGCTTCTCGCAATGGATTCGCGCTGGCGAGCCTCGACGATAGGGTCTGGCGTCGAATTGTACGCTGCTTCGGCTCTATCGGCCTTTCGCTTGCGCCATATGGCGCGCCCCTGGGCAACGAACTGGGTAAACTCTCTGGGTCCGTTGTTTTCGGCAATAAGCCGCTCAAGGTGCCGATACTCAGCCTCGGCGGCTTCCTGATTCCTATAATAGATTGCTGCACTGAAGACCGATTCCATTCTTGCAATGATATCGTGTAGTGTTTGGTTAGGGTTGAAACATTCGTTCACTCGGGGGTGCAGTACCCAGTCGTGCCACTGTTCGTATCGGTTGGTACAAGCAAAGTATGAGTTAGGGCGTGTGTCCCAGTCGATATAGCGGATCTTGTGGAAGCGATTTTGGCTCCGGTAAGCCGCAACCCGTTGACGGGCTCGGTGATGAAATGCTTCGACGCTCATCAACTGCAGCGGCCCGATCAGGGCCTCGATCTTTGCTAGGTGAGCGTCACAATTGTAGATGCAGTGCTGGAGGTGCTCGAGCGTGAAGTCTTCATAGAGCGCCTTTACCTCTCGCAGGAGCGCTCCCTCGTTCAGCATTTTTGAGGTCCAGCAATGGACGCCCGTTCTTTTACCGAGAAGTACATTAAGGGGGATATCGAGCTGTCGTCCCTCATCGCAGTATTGCTGGATCATCCTTGGTGCTGTCACGTCGCGAAATTCGGCATCGAGGCCGCGATTGACGAGAACGCGGATTTTGGTCTGAGAAAGCTCAAAGCAGCCCGCGATTTCTCGTACCGACTTTCCGGCCCTATGCTCTTTGAAGACCCGGCGTGCCAGATTGTTTGCCGCTTCGCCCTTCAAGTAGCTGTTGGGTGATCTGCGCTTGAACTCGCTCGTTTTCTGAACGGTACTTTGACCGCCGGCATTGCGGATGTGGAGATCGCGCAGATCAACCTTTTTGTGCTGCGCCCCGTCCTTCGCCCCACGCTTGCTTCCGACGGTCCCTGCGTCTTTGTATTCAAGCGCCATGCCTCTTCTCCTTCCTGGTTATGATGTTGACCGCATCTTTCCGGGGCTTTGCCCGACCCCTGCGCAGCGGGATAAAGGCAACGGCGCACCGCTCCCAAGGAGGAGCCGCCCGCTGCGCCACCAGCCTCACAAAGGCGGCCGCGATCGTGCCCACCAGAACTGCGACAAGGATCATCAGACCTATCGCCACCAACTCGGCGGCCATTTTCTGGTTATGGAGGGCGGCTCGCAGATCAGCGCATCCCTGAACCCCGTACGTATTGAGGTCGCAGACCACAAAGCTGTCCCCGCCAGCGGCACGCGCAATCTCCGAGAGTCCTGCCTCGTTCACCAGATTGGTCAGGGTCAGCTGCTGCGTGAGGTGAATCTCGAAAGTGTCTGAAGGCGGCGTGCCCGCTTTGGCATGGCCCATCTGTGTCACGATCTTCCTCCTATCGGCTGCGTTCGATGTTGCGTTCGGGCACATCGAGCTGGGGCGTTGCCCGAAGGCTCGCCGGATCGATCCGTGAGGCATTTGCTTGCCTGTCCTCGGGCGCCCTCAAATGATCGGGAATTGTGGGCCGGAATTCGCCAGCCTCGCGGCCGCTGCGCTTGGCCTCGACCTGCTTTTCGCCGAGGGTTTCGAGTGCGCTGGTCTTGTCGCCCGGGTTGCGGCCGATCTGTGCGAGAAGCCGATCGCGGTCGTTGGTGACGACTATGATGTCGTCGCGCACCCGGGTCATCATGACGAGCGCCAGACGCTGGTTCGACAAGTGCCTGGCCGATGAGTGCATCTCACCGATCGCCATGTCGCGCGTGTCGCCCTGCGCCTGATGCATGTTGATCGCATAGGCCAGGCCCATGCGCTCGAGCATGCGGTCATTCTGCTTGAGTTCTACGATCTCGCCTGCCTTGTTCTCGAGCGTGACGATCCCATCCCTGATCCCGAGGATCCTCGCCTCCTCGGACTTCATCAGCCCCCTGGCATCATCCTTTTCGGTCCAGCGGATCTTGTCGCCCTCGTAGATTGTCTCCTTGTGCTTTTCGGAGAGCCTCAAGGCATCGCGCTTGTCCGAAGGGTCGATCGCCGCCGGATCGAATTTGATCAGCTTGCCGCTTTCATCGCGCAGCATGACCCGGCCCTTCACGTCTATGCTTTCGACATCGTACCGCCCCCGAACAAGCCCTCCGGGGGCGTTCTGGCGCGTCACTTCGAGCAGCTGGCCCTTGCTGTAGGTCGAGGCGTAGCGCAGCTCCTCGCGCGTCGCATGGGCCGGGAGGAGCGTGGTCAGCCTCAGCCCTTCCCCCTGGATCGCCCCTTCTGCCTTTAGGCCCTGCTGGACCATCCGGTTGAGTTCGCCGCGCGCTGCACGACCCGATGAGTAGATCGCGGTACGCTCGCGGTCTTCTGGCGATAGCTCCAGCCATTTCTGCGCGGTGACCTTGAGGTGGTCTGCGCCAGCTTCGACCACACGCTCGCCAAGCGAGGCAAAGCTTTCCTTGAACATTCCGGCGCGCGCGAGGCCAGCGGCTTCCTTCATATGTTCGGTGCGCTGCCGAAGGCTGGTATCGATGCGGGCTATGGCGGGGTTATCGGACTGGATCAGCGAAAAGCTTTTGCCCGCCTCGATCGGCTGCAGCTGGGCCCGGTCTCCGATCATGACCAGCTTTTCAACCCCAAGCCGGTTGGCGATCGTGAGCAGGTCATTCATCGGCTTGTTCGCAACGAGCGAAGCCTCGTCCAAGACCAGCACTTTGCCGCGCAAGGTCTCTCGTGATGCCTCGAACTTCGGACCTGAGCCCTCAAGCGTGGGCCGCAGATGCTCATTCACGAAGGATGAGACGGTTCTTGCTGTGATACCCTGCCTGACAACCTCACCGTCCGGCCCCCGGATCGCTGTATCGCTGCGAAGATCGCTCACCATCTTGTTGGCAAAGGCGAGCCCGATCACCTCCCTTCCCTCCTGATGAGCTACGCTTGCGATGGCCGAAATGATTGTCGTCTTGCCTGCGCCCGCGACACCCTGGATCACGATCGTGCGGTCCTTGCTGGCCAGCGCCAGAGTTCCCGCGGCAATCTGCTCGGCATTGAGCTCGTGGGTGCCCGCTACTTGCCGCAAGCGCCCGGGTGCCTCGGCAGCTTCAATGATGGCCTGGCCTGCGCCCTTTCCGGCGGCGACATTGGCAAGGGTTGCCCGCTCGATTGCGACATGCTCGGGCGTGGTGAATCTCTCAGGCCTGCCATCGAGCCTGTCGCTCTTGCCCTCGAGCACCCTCCCGTCGGCCACCAACACGCCAATCCTCGCTTCAACCCCATCAGCGGTCACACCCTTCACCCCAAGGTCGAGCGCGGTCTTGACCAGCTCGCCCCGGGTCCAGGAGGTTTCACGTTCGCCGATGATCCTGATCGCAGAAGCGGTTGCCATCTCAGTGCGCAGCTGCGTGGGCGTCAGAGTGATCCGTTGCAGGCCATTGGTTGTCAGTGTGTCTGCTGGCCGAGTGTAGAGCTTGGCGCTGTCGCGGAGCGCACTAAGAGTCTCCTGGACACGCTGCGGCGACCCCAAAGGGCTTTCACGCCCCTCGGAGCCGCGTTCCCGCGCCTGTTCGACCAGCGCCTTGGCATCGAACCCCAGCCCGGCAGCGCGCCTCGCCCATTCCTGCCGAAGCGCCTGCTTATCATCCGGATTGAGCTTGGGATCGCGGGTGCGCTTGGTGATTTCACGCAAGGCTTCTGTGTCGTTAGCGCTCTTCCCGAGTTTCTCGGCCGTTGCCAGAATGGTCAGGCGACGCTGGCTGAAGGCTTCGATCACATCGCGCGCCACGCCCTTGATCTCGAACTGGCCGTGCTTGCCCGTGATCTGGGTTTCGTAGCCGAGCTTCTCGAGGTTCGTCCGCAGCGCGGCGTTGTAGATGGAGCCAAGGACTGTGTTGTTCTTCCAGATCTCTCCGTTCCACAGCGCCTTCCAGTTGCCATCCTTGTCTTGGGTCATCGCGGCAATGACAGCATGGGTATGGTTCTGCGGGTCCAGCGCCCGGCTCGTGTCGTGCTGGAACAGGGCATAGAGGAGCTTGCCTGTGACCACGCCCTCGCCGTTGGCATTGCGCGAACGATCGCGGGCCTGCGCATAGTGCTTCTCGAGATAGGCCATGGTCGCCTTGACGGCGGCCTGCTGTGCATCGAGAATCCGTTTGTCGCCGCCCAACTGCGCCAGCAGGCTGGCTGACTTCGGCATCGAGAATGTGAGGTCTATGCCCGAGCGGCGGTTTGCATTGCCATTTACGACCGTGTCATCGGGCAACTTGCCATCGAGGACTTTTTCGAAGTCTTCCTTGGCAACTGGGCCTGCAAGCCCGAGCGCTTTCGCGCCCTCGCCACCCCATTCGCTAAGCTCGGCAGGACCATCGCCGACATAGTAGTCGTCCTTGGCAAAGTAGTTTGCGGCGCCGCCTGCAGATGCGACCGATGCGACCGACAGCATCTCAGGCCACCCTTGCCTGCTCATGCTGGAACATCGGCCGCGAAGCATCGCCCAGCAGAAGCCAGGCGGCATCGATGCGGAACTGTTCGCAGATGGCAGCGATCAGGCTGGAGGGCGGATCCCTGTGCCCACCTTCATAGTTCTTGATGGTCTTGTCCGCGATCCCGAGCTGCAATGCCATCACGTGCTGGGAGATACCCAGAGCCGCTCGGACGGTCTTTATCCGCCGCCCGATCGTACCGGCACAATGCGGGCACATTGACGGGGACACATGGCCAGTTTGCGCGGCCGCGCTCATCGCCCAAGCTCCTGATCATCGTCGATGGAAGGGTCCTGACGGCTCTGCTTTTCGTTGCCGATGCCGCGCATGTTCTCTTTGGAAAGCTCGCTCTCCTGCGCGTCTGCCCTGCTGTTCTGCGCTCGCCCCTTCGGCCCTTCGATCTTCGCTTGCGCGCCGCGCTCTTCGCTGTCGCGCATGGCAAGGTTTTGCCGGTCGCGCTGGTCCTTCTTGCCAGGGCGGTTATAGCCATACAGCTCCCCTTGCGCTGGCTTTCGCTCGAAGTCTGCCCGCTCCTCTTCATCCTCAATCTTGCGTGTTACCTCCTCCTCGGTCAGCTCGCGCTCAGGGTTCAATGGCCCCTCGATCGCCTCCCTCAGCTGCTGCGCCGCCCGCTCAGCCTCACTCAGCGCGACCTCTTCGCGATCCTTCCGCTCCTTAGGCGCGATGTCAGGTTGTGCGCCTTCCCTATCCCCACCCCCCAATTCCGCGATATCCCCGGACGGTGGGATGTATTCGGCGGCGCGCATGTCGGTGACACGCTCGAAACCCTTGGCGCGGGGTTCGTAATCCTTCCACGTCAGCCTGATCCTGGCAGCGGGGAAACCGTCGGGGAATTTCACGAACCCGTGCATGCTGGGCAGGTCGCTGATGTCGACCGGCATGACGAGTTCTTCGACGTTGGTACGAGGCGTGATCGTCGAGGCGTCGCGGTTGTCATTATAGCCGTAGGAATAGGCTTCATCCATGATCCGGACCTGACGGTTGCCAATGAACTCGGAGCATCGCCGCGACGTCTCGGGATCGGCCGTCTTGAGGATCAGTTTGGTGCCCGCCAGCGAGGCCAGATTGGTAGCTCCGTTCTCGCCATAGGTTTCTTCAAGCTTGTCGAAGGAATGCATGCCAAGCACGAAGGCTCCGCCAAACGCGCGGGCGGTCTGAAGACCATGATCGATCGCCGGGAGACGATGCAGCGCATGGACTTCGTCGATGAGAAACCAGGTGCGCAGATCTCGGGTCCGTCCCATGTGGAACAGCGCATTGACGGCCAGGTCCATCCACAGCGTCAAAAGCGGGCGATTGAGGACCAGGTCCGGGTGCGTGGAAGTGATGAAAAGGATCGACCCTTCCTTGACCTCGGTGGTCATCCAGTTCTTGATTGAGAAGCCGGTTTCGCCCGGAGGAGGTTCGGGCAGGAAGCGGAAAACATTCGCATTGGCGATGAAGGTGGTCCGGATCGACTCTGCCATTTTGGCAGCGGCGGGTGACATCATCGGACCTGCGATCGTGCCTTCAAGTTGAGCATGGATCGTCTTCAGATCCGACTGCATCAGGAAGTAGGAAAGCGCGCCATTTGAGCGCACGCCCATCTTGATCATTTTGACGCACATCTCGACGAACAGGGTGCGTGCCGACTTCTGCCAGAAGTCATCTTCCGCGCTATGGCCGCTGGGAACCAGCGCTGTCGCAGCGCTCATGAATTCGGCGTAATTGTCGCAGTCGTTGAAGATCGACCATGGCACGCAGCGGCGATCCATCGGGTTGAGGATGATGTCCGTTTCGGCATCATAGAAGCTTTCGACGAAGGTGCCGGTCAGATCGAAAATGACGCAGCGATGCCCGCGTTCACGCGCCTGCGTGACGATCTTCTTCAGCTCGGTCGTCTTGCCAGCACCGGTAGTACCGATGAACATCGCATGGCTTTGCTCAAGACGCCAAGGAACCGGCACACCTGCCAGGCGGTAAGGCGCATGCAGACCCGCCCGAACACGGTCCTTCAAGGGCTCTGCGAGGATCTTGTCGGGGTCCACTGGTGGCGTGCGCTTGCGGCACTCGCTGATATGCGCTTTCCAGTTATGGCTGGTGATGGCTTGGGCCAGTTCGCTGTGTGTCACAAGCACGGCCCCCCGCTCATGGCGCTCGGTCAGAATGTCGGTGCCGCGCCGTTTCGAAAAGTCGACGAACCAGACGGTCAATGGGACGCAGATAAAGGCTGCACCAAGACCCGCAGAAATGCTGACCTGCACAGCCTTGGCCCACGCCCTTTCCACTGCAGGATGATAGGGCACCATGGACATGGTGCCTTGCACCATCTGACCCGATGGAAGCGTCAGGTTTACAGGCTTGTTCGGATTGAGCTGAACCCAGCCCCAAGCCTCGGCGTAGAGCTTCATAAGCACGAGCTGCACCTCGTGGTTCTTGAAGGTCAAACTGACGAGGGCACACAGCAGAAGAATGGCGGTTCCGACCCAGACGTAGAGGGGCATTCTGATGCCCGCCCAGGTCATCAGGATTTCATGGTGGAACAGCTGCGATCCGCGCGTGAAATTGCCTGCGTTCCGCTTCACTTTTCCGCGCGCGGAAGCGTGGGTGAGAGTGGCAGCTTTTTTGCTGAACCTGATGTCTTCAGCCATGATGCTCTCGCACGTTGGAGAGCGCCTGAGCGATCAGGTGTTCGGCATCAGCCGGATATTGCTCCTGGACGATGAGCGAGAGCGCAAGCTGGGTATGCTCGAGGATTGTAACAGCCCGCTCGGCATTGAGCGATAGTCCCGCCTTCAGGAGCGGAATACCGACTTCAAGGGCAATGCGGATGGCTTCTGACCGCGATACACCGCGGCTTGCCGCAAGTTGATCGACGACGTCGATCATCCTTGGGCTGAGCGTTACACCGACGCTCTGAAACTGTTTCTTTTCCACTACCACACCTTTTCAGGCGTGGTTCGTCTATCGCAGGACCGAGTATATAACGCTGCAGCCCCCTTGCCAAGAGCTTAGAAGATGCAGCCCGGTGCAGCGCTAAGCCCCTGTATTTTTATATTTATGATGGAGCACTGGACGGTATGCAGCGGACTGCACCGTGCGAATTTCGAGCAAAATCTTACCTAACTGATTGTGAAATATGCAGAACTTCGCTGCATCAGCCTACCGCGCAGCGGTGTACGGTGTGCATAAAATTAGGGACTTAGGCCCTGTGCTAGGTTCAGTGCCATAGGGGGATCACTGGCCCAGCTGGTCTTCCGGGGGGAATGTGCCGGCGAGCCGGACTCGCGAACTGACCACAGACGTTTGGCCTGCCTCTGTGGACCGCTGTGTCACGTCATTGGCACCACGTTCGATCAAGGTGGGCGTCCAATTTGGGCATGCTTCGAGATGAAGTATCGCGAGAGCAGCAAGCAAAAAAATGCCTCGAACAGACCCTGCGATTGGTGCATCTTCGCATGGTCTTTCAAGGCTTGGAGGAATGCGCAATGGTGTCGAAACTTGAACGCGAACGATCTGCCCTGGCAGCAGCGGAAAAGGAGCTGGAGGAGCGCCGGCAGAAGCTTGCAGAGCTTGAGCGTGAGGAAGCAGAACGAGAGCTGAATCGGCTCATCAAAAAGGTCGGTCAGGATACGGCGATTGCCCTTCTGGAGCTAGCCGTCAAAGTGAAGCCAAAGGTAGCGATTTCTGCTCTCGAAAAGCTCGGCGGGTGAGGCCTGATTTTTGCCGAGTTGGGCGGCGGTGACCACCGCCCTGTCTCGTCAGAATTCATCGGCCATTTTGCCTGTAGCGGTGTAGACGATCTGATCGATCAGGTGCATCGGCAGCTCGCCATAGTCTCCCTCCTCAATGAGGATGTACCCGTCCCGGGTCTCGACGACATGGACGTCGAAGAATGTGTGGTAGGAGCGCCGCTCAGCTTCGAGCGTTTTTTCATCAAGGGCGATGATGTTGGGATTGATCTGGCGAAGCACTGAAATGTCGTCTTCGTAGCTTTCTGTTGTGTAGCACATGACCTTGCCTCCTGGCGCTCGGCGGCTCGTCCGCCATGCCATGAAACAGCGCCCCGTCAGTGTGCTGGTCACCGGAGCGAAGCGGAGGCTTGACCGCTAATTTTTCGATGGTGCGGAAGCCGGCGCAGCACGGCTTCTCGGTCGGGAAATTAGTGGTTGACCAGTATGCTGGCGGGGTGCTCATGGCGATGGTGGTGGACGTGCCTGCGGCGGGAGGCATGCGTTACCAGCGACTTCGCGAAAGCTATGTGCCGGAATGTGGTTGTTCGGCAGTGCCGTGACCCAGGGGGCATGAAAAAAGGGCACCGCGGCAACGTGCCGGGCACCCTTTTCCACCTCGATCCTGCAGGAGGCAATTTGCAGATCGAGCGTTAAACATGGCGACGAGTTCAGTCGGTTCGTGGCTGCTCGTGAACTGCTGTCCGGATAGTCATGAGGTCCATTCGAGCAGCGGATGTTGCTCTCCACAATCGGTGGCGGCGATGAACGCGAGGCTTTCGAAGAGCGGAGTGATTCCTGCCTTGGCGAAAGCCGCATAAGTCCGGTGATCCTCGAGCGCTGTCCCAAGCTTTTGCAGGGACAGTTGGCCAGATTCTTGGCGGTGGTAGCCAAGCGAGGTGAGCACCTTTGCAGCAAGGTCGCTGCTCATTGTGATGTCGCCTACCAGTGCAATGTGCTCACTCACCCGCATCGTGATCGGTGCGTCGTATTGGTGGTGCTCGATCCGCAGCATTCGTCCAAGAAACTGTGCTTCCTCGACGATCGCGATCATTTCCGGGCGATGGTCGAAACAGGATGCGAACTCGGCGATCGCAAGCGCGTTGGCATTGATCTCGAAGTTCAGGGGCGCGGCCAGGAATTCGCCTGGGTCTGCATCGATCGTGCTGTTGGCGGTGTGCAGTCTGCGCATCAGTGCTGCGAGCTCTGGCGGGCATATCTGAGCCGGTTTCGAATTGAGCCTTGTCTCGATATCCTTGACGCGGAATGTGACGAGCATCTTTGCCTCCTGTCGCTGCTCGTCTCCTCCATCCCCCTCTTCTTTCTCACTACCTGAGCTGGTGGCAGAATGCCGCCAGGTGGTTCTGGTTCACCCCAAGGATGGCTGGTCGACCCATTGTCCGGGTGTGGCAGTTAGTGCGGCAGCGATGCCCGCAAGATGCAAAGCATCGAGCATGGGCAAGGCGCGCCGAGCCAAGGCACAAGCGCGCCTGATAAACTCAGGGGATCGCGATGCTCGCGTCAGCGGGCGAAGGGGGTTCGATGCCCCCAGAGCCCGCCCCTTGCGCAAAAGAAGAGCGGAAGGCCCCGGGATAAGCCGGAGCCTTCCGAAGAGCGCTCACGCAAAGTTGCGCGACCGAACCTGCGCCTGATCACTGATCCGGCGGATGTGCAGCGGCACGCCTGCCTGACGGAGGCGCTGTGCAAGGTTGGACTGGATGCCCGACCCTTCACCGATGATCGCTTCAACAGGGTTCAGCTTAACGATGCTCTCGTTGCGCAGGAACGGAGCCCGGTTGCCGTGGCGCTGATCGGGGACGAACAGGATCGTGTTGACCCCGTTCTGCTGCGCCCATGCACCGGCCATGGCGTCGACGCCCTTGCGCATGCCGGTCGTGCCCAGGACCATGTTCGGGATCCGCGACTTGATGTCGTCGAGGATAGCCCAGATCATCGCAAAATCGTGCCAATCCTTCTGGCCACCTGACACGATCACCAGCGGGCCATCGGGCTGGAATTGTGCCCTGCGATCCTTGGCGCGTGCGGCGAGGAAATCGCGTGCCTGCACCTGGCTTGCGGTAACCCCGTTCTTGCTGACTTGCGATCCCCGTGCGGCCGTGAAGGGGCGACCGGTTTCGACCCGGTAGACGTCCGCTGCATGATCGCGCATCGCCTCGAGCGCTTCGCGGCATCCTTGCAGTGTCTGGCAGAGCTGTTGTGTTTCCTCGAGCTCGACAGCGTAAATCTCCGAAGGGTCGAAGTGGCGGGCCATTTCGCCCAGCTTCTTTGCAGCATCGTCCTCGCGACCTTCAGCCAGGCGTGCGGTCATGTGGAAGGAGTTGACCATGCCCCAGGCGAGTTGCTGCGCAAATTCCTCCATGCGCGTGTCCTTGAGGACATCGAAGATCGTTCCGATTGCCATCTCCACGGCGCGGCGCGCCATGTCGGGATCCGGCATCTCTGCGGCGATTGGAGCCTCGATGATGTTGAGCTTTGCCAGATCGCTGTGTTCAAGAAACGCTCCGTCATAGGATTCCGTGATCCCTTCACGAGCATCGGCGAGATTGATCCGTGCCTGAGCCAGATCTGCGAACGAATTGAAAAAAGTCATAAAAGCCTCCGATTTTTGAAATCGTCCCCACATTGGGAACAGCCAAAAACCCATCGGGCCGGACGAACCGTGTCAGGGACGGCGAGCTCGTCTCGCCGCCGCCATGGCGGGCGTGGGGGAACCGATTTTCTGCCAAGCGTGGCGCGAGCGCAGCGAGACAGCCGCGATTGCTGAAAATTGGGGGGACCGCGATCCTTGACCAAGGGGCGGCCGCCGATAGGTTTCGGCAGGTGTTCCTGTGTGTGTGGAAGAGACGTTCCCGCCCTCGAGCAGGTGAGACGAAGGCAGGGCCGGTCAGGCGCTTCAGCGCCACACCGGGCCGCCCCTTCGGCCCTGCGAAGGGGTTACAGCGGGAACTCCCCCCATCTTGAGAGACCGTTTGGCGGGGCTGGTCGCAAGACGACGGACTGTCAGGGATGATGCCGCAAAGCGGGCATCACCGCCACGCGGGCGGTGAAGGCAAGCGCAGCGACAGCCTGAGCCGATCCTTGACCGGACGGAGGATACCGAATGACCCGCCTGCTCGCAGCAGCACGCATTACGGTCGGAAAGCTCCGAGCGCGAACGCCTTCCTGGCAAGGAAAGGCGCGTTCGCGGGTAAGGGGCGCTGCCCTGCCCGCATGGGCGGCACTTAGCGAACGAGCCCATTGTCGGAGCCCGCATTGACGCTATGTTCGGGCCATGGCCGTCTGGCAGTTCGTCATCAACCTCATCCCTGCCTCTGCGGCGCGTATCGCAGGGGTCCACGCAGCACGGATGAGCCGCGGGCAGCTCGAGGAAGTTGTTCTGGCACTGCCCATCGCAAAGGCGGATGCGCTGTTCGCAAAACTCGACATGCTGCTGCCCGAGAAGCCGCGATCGTACACCGGTCTCCGGGTGTGGGGTGACGAACCTGCGGACGACATTCAGGTGAGCTTCGATGACGAATTCATCGAAGAAATCCAGGTCCGCTTCGACGCGGCAGATCTCTCTTTGCCTTTGGTCGGCGGGGTCTGCGACGTCGCGCGGCAACTCGACTGCGTCTTTGCAACGCCGGAGGGTGCGATCATTCAGCCAAGCAGGGAAGCTGTCGTCAGGACGGTTCTGCAATCAGACGCAGCGCATTTCGTGAGAGAGCCACAGGGCTTCATCGAAAAGGCGGTCCGTCTGGATCAGGAGGACCGATAGGGTCCATACCAGTGGCGGGCCACATTAAGTGACGAGCAGGAGCCGTACTTGAAGCAGACCGGCAGCTTCGTGCAGTTTGCCGCGGAAACGACAATAGCCGAGATGGCTGCGGCGGCGGTGTCTATGCACAGTTCGCACAGCAGATTCTGGCAATCTTGATCTCACCTGATGCCTCCTTGGCCAACACCTCGGAAAGAGGGACGGCTTGTTGCGGAAAGACTTGATGAATGCCTCGATGGCACGGCTTGCACACAGCATGTCGATGAGCTTCATCCGTGTATCGCTTATCGCCACGCTCAAAATCATGATGAGTGTCCGCACATCCGTCGCTAAGCGTTATGCTGCAGCGTGCGCAAACGGAATTCTCTTCGCGCGTTTTCTTGCGCCGTTTGCGCTCCGACCCACTGACGTTGGCCATATCTCATCTCCTTTCAAAGGTCTGATAAACGAAGAAGTTTGAAACGTGAAATCGCGCGCGGCAACTCGGCCGCGAGCGGCGGAACCGAGAGCCGGCGGGCCATCAGAAACGCAATGCCCCGGCGCAGCCCGAGCCGCTTGAGAGCGCCGCTCATCAGGCGGCAGCGCGCAAGCGTGGCCAGCGGCCAAATGCGTCAGCGATCGTCACCTGAAGGACCGAGACCTTTCAGGGGCTCGGTGAAGCCTTGGGTGCGCGAAGCCTTCGTGAAGACGGGGCCGCAGCGCACGGGGCGGAATAGAGCGCGATCCCGGCCAGAGGTCGGGAGACGCCACCCACTGTTTATCCTGCGAGGGGGCAACCAAGTTTGAAGCAAGGCCGCTTGCATGACGGTAGCCTCATGCAAGGCGCGCGTACGGAAGATGATACATCAACCACTCCGCTTGCCAGAGCACCATTTCCTAGCCAGAGGTCCGTCGCGCCGCTGCAGCTTCCTCATTTGAGGGGCGCCTTTCGCCAGCATCTATGCGCGCTTTGGCAGCTTCCCAGATGGCTGGTATTTCATCGAAAGCCGCTTCGCCTGCTTCCCAGTAGTATTGGAAGAATGCCTGGATCAGCGGCAGCCGGACCGAGTAGAGGTCATCGGTTGCAAAGCCAATGTCGAAGCGGATGATGGGCGCGAACGGGTAGCTTCGGTTGGTGGGTTCGATCTCGGGGTTAGTGGCGAAGGCGAGCGATTTTTCGATCACCTTTTCTCTCAAGATTTCATAGATCGGCTCAATGCCCTGGTCCCATTCGACGTCTTCGATGGCCTTGGTTAGGCGATCGAGCGTTTCGCTCCGCGAGGCCCATGCCTCATCGGGAAGGGTTCGGATGGCGGCTATGATCGCCTTTTGTTGTGCGTCGAGCACGGTTCGGGAGAAGTCGCGCCATTCGTCCCAGATGGCTTCGTCGTCGTGGACGTGGTTCTGAGCTGAACTGAAATACTCGGTCAGCGCTTGTCGGACGATTTCGGATCGATCGTGCCGCTGGTACTGGGCTGCGTTATCCAGATGCTCCTCGAGCTGTTCGTCGAGATTTACCCTAAAGAGTGCCATGATGTCATACTCCTCAGCTGCAATGTGCGGGATTATTGCGCTTTTTTGCTTCGGCGCAAAGTGTCTTGTTATTCGGTTTGCGGGTCTTTCTGATCAGGCCGATTGCGCAACCCCGCAGCACGCTTGACAACTAATGTTCTTATGATGTTCTGCCGTGGCTATGGGCAGCAAGCGTCTCGATACGGTGGCCGATCTGGTTCGCCATGGCCTCAACGCACAGGTTGAATGTCTCGCATGCCGCCGCGTTGTGATCGTTCCGGCGGCCAAACTGCGAGACCGATGCTTTGCCAAATCCATCCCGATGAAGCTGGAGATCGTCGCGCGGCACTTGCGCTGCAGCTGCGGTCACCGGGGAACCAAGCTGGACGCCACCGGTGTCCAGCTGTCGCCCCCCTGAAAGGGCTCGGGCGACGCCTGCGCGCCGCCCCTCCCGGTCAGAGAAACTCGACGTTCTCGGCGATGATCTCGCAGCCATAGCGGTCATTGCCTTCGGCGTCCTGCCAGCGCGAGTAGTGGATGCGGCCCGTCACGGCGAGTTGGTCACCCTTGGCCTTGTGCTGGCGCAGCGGGAGCCCGAGGCCATTGAAGACGGTGACCTTGTGGAATTCTGCATCCTTGACCGGGTAGCCGGTTCCCGGATCCTTCTGGACCTTGCCGTCGCGGATGACCGGACGCTCGGTCACGAGGATCAGTTCGGTGATGCGGGTGTCGCTGCGGTCGCGGGCAACGGGATCCTTGGCGAGACGGCCGACGAGGTTGACGATGTTCATTGCATGAGCCTCCTTGGTGCCGACGGCTCGTCCGCCGGTGCCCTTATCGAGCCTCGGCGAGAGAGCTGGGACACCGCGCGCTGCGGCGCGCGGGAAACCTCAGAAAGCGAGATGGTGCGGGCAGCCCGGCTTGCCGGGCAACACGGCTCGCATTTCTGCAGGTTGGCCCTAAGCTCGACCAGAGAGGCAGGGGCACTGGGCGGCGGACGTGCTGTTGGCACAGGAGCTTATCGCACGCCTGGACATCGACCTCGCCGCGTCTCGGCTCGCAGGAGCTTGCTGTCGACGGTGATGATCGCAGGATCGATCGCCCGTCCTCACCGATTTTAGGGAGCGAATAGACTCTTTGTGGCTGTCGTCCGGAAGACCCGATTTTGGCTACCTGGGGTGCCGATCCCCGAAGTTGCCGCCATACTGGCCTTGATGCGGGGTCAGACATGGCTCCAAGGGGGCTGCCTGTCTCTGCGTTGCGGCAATCAATCGCGATCGACGGCAGCGGCGCCCCAGGCTGCGATGGCATCGATGGTCTTTGCCGTGAACCGCGGTGGGAGTCGTCCGGCAATGTACCCGGGCTGCTTCATCAGGGGTCTGATGTCGAACCCGGGCCAGGTGAACCGGTTGAATTCCGAAACGACAATGGCGCTGCCCGGAGCGAGCCCGGCTGCGCGTGCGATCTCATCGGGGATTGCGACAGCGTTCTTGCGCCCCTCGCCCTTGGTCGTGATCGCCGCGACCAGGTAGCGTGACCCTTCCACACCAACGACGACGACAAAGCGTTCCTTGACGCCTTCGTCGCGGCCCCGTCTCTGCTCTTCCTCGAAGAGATAGACGTATCGGAGGATATGGCCTGCGGCGGGGCGGTCAGTCTTCCCAGCGGTCATTGGCGAGTTCACTGGCCGAAGGCCGTGCATTAGCGAAAGCCTTGCGATCGGCTTCGGTCATGTCGGACGAAGCGACAGCTTCGATATTCATGTGGCCGGCGATCACACCGCGTGCTGCCTGTTCAAGATGGCGGAAATATTCGCTATCTGCGATGACATGTCGCTCGCGCCCATGGCTGGTGAGGACGACCGGCTGTTTGGTTGCGAGATCAAGGAACTCGCCGGTGTTGTTGTGAAACCGGGTCAGGGGAATCCTGGGGTGCTCATTCGCCGTCGCTGGCATGGTGGTATCTCCTCTTGGCACCAAAATAGCAATTATTGCCAAAATAGCAAGATTTCTGTGGCGACGCTTGCCGCGCTAGCCGTCCACCTCTGCCGCCAGCAGCTCAGGCAACAAGGGGACGAGGCCCGCATCAATCGCAAAGCCCAGTGTCCGTGCGAGGCGGCAGGCTCGCGCGATTGACCCGTCTGGAACATCTAGCGCCGTTTCAATGTGCCCAAGGGTTTCACCAGCGCATGGCTCACAGACCGCGTGAAGCTTGCCCGGCTCTGCGGTGATAGCAAACGGCCAGGTCATCGCGACACCGACAACCCTCTCATCGAGGATGAGCAGCGTATCCCCAGCAGCAATAGTCTCGTCGGTCTGCACGGCGTCGTAGGCATTGCCCGTCGAGGCGAAGGCATGGATTCGCCAGGCGCTGAAGGCGAAGCGCTCGCTGTCGGTCAGCATGGCACGGCCCCTTCGGAAAAGGCGCGCTGTGCCGCTTCCGGAAAGGCTGCGGTGAGGTTGCGATGGATCGGCCCGGAGGATTCTGGAAAGAATGCCCCGGTGGTGCTCGGCCGTGTGATCCGCAGCGCGCTTGCGACGGCATCCACGACGAAACTCACAAGCTGATCGCTGGCCGTCAGCTTGCTAAATTCAGGCGGTGCGAACCCGGCCTGATGCCAGAAGGCGATGCCGATCTCGAGGGTCTCGAGATAGCTGGCATGGCTGCCATCGTCCTGTTCGTCGTCGACGCTCGCCTCGACCGTCCGGTAGGTCCCGAAATCATGGGCGTTAGCCTTGATCCGCAGGGTGATCCCGGCGGGCGGAGGCCCGGCGACCGCGATCAGCGCAGCCCTGTAGAGCGTGACTTCTGCGGTATTCACGAGGTCGAAGTTCGGGGTGTGGCCGATCTGCGCGCAGTCTTCGTTCCACGGAGCCCCGCCAAGATCGAGAGTCCAGTTTGTCTGTGCCATTCAAGCCTCCTTTGCTTGAACGGCACCTCCCCCTTCTCTTTCGCAGGCAGAGTTTCCGCTGCAGGTCGGCTCGGCTTGCAAGCACCGGGCAAAGAAAAGGCCCGCCCGCGACGAATGCGCGGACGGGCCTTCCCGATGTGACCGGCGCGGGTCGCGGCACCGGTCACGGGGGGCTTGTCCCGGTCAGGCGTCGACGCTCGCGCGCGTCTTGCCCTTGGGTGCCGGAGCGGTGCTGTCGCCCAGACCGTCGCCGGTGGCAGCACCGCTGTCAACGCTGCGGTCGCTGGCCGGTTCGTCGCCGGTGGCAGTCAGCGGCGGCAGGGCGCCTTCACTCTCGCTGCCGAAGCCGTCGAGCGAGGCCTTGGGCTTCGAGCGGCGCCAGGCGACGTTGTAGCTGCCATCGTTCTGCTGGAACATGGCGACCGGGATCGGCGCCGAGAGGCTGGGATCGTCGATCTGGCCCGAGAGGAAGCACTCGCCGGTCTCGTTCGACGAGTATTCCCAGAGCGCGCCGATCTTGACCCAGCTGCGGCGGTCCGCCGAGAGCGCCATGAGGTCGAACTTGGGTGCCCGCTCGTTGGTGGATTCGAAGGCCCGCAGCGCAACCGTCGCGCTGAAGGTCAGGGTGGTGATGCGGCCGATGTGAACGCCTTCTGCGTTGGCCTTGAGGGTGCCGATGTTCATGTCGAAGTTCTCCTGATGCCGTCCGAACCCCTTGTCCGGAACACCTTCTCCCATCCCCCCTCTCCTCCGGGCCCCTGGCCCGGCCCGTGCGCCAGCCACCGCAGGCGCGCGTCATCCTGTCCAGCCCAGAGGGCTGAGGAGTCTCGATAGTTGGATTGGAGCTGAACCGGCCCTGCTACGAGCCAGGCCCGGTCTGTACCGACCTAAGCTTCGGGCTCGGACCCGTCCTTGATCTGGTTGAGGCGCGCCATGAACGCCTTGGCTTCGAGCTGATTGGGTCCATCGCGCGTGGCGAGGCAGGCCATCCTGTCGATCTCGAGCTGTGCGGCAAGACTTGCCTCGATATGGCAATAGGGCTCGAGCGCGCGGATTGCGTCAACCGCGCGGGGCAGCTCTCCGAAAGCGGTTCCGACCCATACGAGTTCGATTTCCTCCCCGTCTTCGTCAGGAGCGCTCAGAACCTGCGCGAAATAGGTCTGAAGCGGTCGGTCCCATCCGACATAGGCACTGGCAGCAGCAATCCCGTCACGAAGCGGTACTTTGTGCCTGCTCATGCGCTCGTTACCTCCCCACCCTTAACTGGGCCGATGCCCCGCGGCGCACTGACATGTCAGCCCCTGAACTCATCAGTAGTCCGCTGGCCGCATCAGCTTGATGACGCGCTGTGTCATCGCTGGATTGGCCGGATCCTCGGACCCGAATGCCAGTTCGGTGTCGTAATAGATCCTATGCAGGCCGGATCGGCTATGCCGTTGTTCCGTCAAACCCCACGGAGAACGCTACATGGAGAACTCGTCGTCAGATTACTGCCCCAAGACTTCTGTCATTGTCAGCGTTGAGCTCAGCAAGCGCAACTGGCTTGTTGCC
>NZ_LNRZ01000016.1 GCF_001468265.1 Sphingopyxis sp. H050
TGATCGTTTGCGCGCCGGTGATGTATGGATCGAGGGAACCCGCAACTATCAGCGCTTCGATGCCTATTTGCTGGGTCGGCGCGACGCCGCCAAAGTGGCGGATGTGCTTCCGTTCGATTCAAATGCTGCATCCTACCTCGCTGACCGGGCACGAAATCTTGACTGGCGGCTGCGCCGATTTGCCAAGCAGTTGAAAACAAACAAGCTTGAGGGAGTGTCGCTCGAACGAGACCGGCTCAAGCTTCAGCAAATGCCGCCTGTCACCCCACCGGAAGCTGAAGCCCTCGATCGCAAGCTCGATACCCTGCTTCCCCGCGTGCGCATCACCGAGCTGCTGCTTGAAGTCGCCGAACGCACTGGTTTTTTGAACGCATTCCGTGACCTGCGCTCAGGCAAGGAGCACGACAACCCCAGCACGGTACTCGCCGCAATTCTGGCTGATGGCACCAACCTCGGGCTGGAGCGGATGGCCAATGCCAGCGAAGGCGTCAGCTATGCCCAACTCGCATGGACCCACAACTGGTATCTTTCACCCGAGAACTATCAGGCCGCGCTGGCCATGATCATCTCAGCCCATCACGAATTACCCTTCGCGCGGCATTGGGGCGCTGGCACCAGTTCGTCGTCCGATGGCCAGTTCTTCCGGTCGGGGCGGAGCCGTTCAGGGGCGGCGGACGTCAATGCCAAATATGGCGCCGAACCTGGCGTGAAAATCTATTCTCACCTTTCCGATCACTTCGCATCATTCGGATCACGGATCATGTCCGCGACGGCAGGTGAAGCGCCTTACGTGCTCGACGGGCTTGTCCTGGGCGCCGGCAACCTTCCGTTGCATGAGCACTATACCGATACCGGCGGCGCCACCGATCATGTTTTCGCACTCTGCCACCTACTCGGGTTCCGCTTCGCGCCCCGGCTGCGCGATATTGGCGACCGCAAGCTGGGTTCGATCGCTGCGCCATCGACATACAAGGGCATCGAAAATCTGATGGGCCGCACCATCAAAACGGCAGCGATCGAGGCCGATTGGGATGACATCGTCAGGATTGTCGCCTCAATCAAGGATGGCACGGTGGCGCCGTCAGTAATCTTGCGAAAACTTGCCGCCTACAAACGCCAGAACAGGCTGGATTTTGCATTGGCTGAACTGGGCCGTATCGAGCGCACTTTGTTCACGCTCGATTGAGGGCGTAGCGTGGAAAGTACGCCAGACAACGCTAAGGACGAACAGTCAGGGAACGCTTAGGCGACGCGGCTATCCGGCGGCAGATTGAGGGCCTTGCGGCCATTGGAAGCAGCGGCTCTATCCCAGAGGAAATCGCCGGAGAAAGCAATATGCTCCCAGCCAACAGGGGAGGTATGGGCAAGCAGATCATCAGGCACCGCGACCGATGTTGACCGGAGATGTTGGGCAGCGGCATCCATGTAGATCGTGTTCCAATAGACGATCGCGGCGATGACCAGGTTGAGGCCGGATGCGCGATATTTCTGTGCCTCATGACTGCGGTCGATGATCCGACCCTGGCGGAATGTGTAGATCGCCTGCGTCAGGGCATGGCGCTGCTCGCTGTTGTTGAGGCCGGCATGGCATCGCCGGCGTAGATCGGGATTTTCCAGCCAATCCAGCATGAACAGCGTCCGCTCGATTTTGCCGATTTCCTGTAGCGCGACGTCGAGCTGGTTCTGCCGCTCATAGGCGGCGAGCTTTCGCAGCATGACCGACGGCGCCACGTGTCCGGCCTTGATCGACCCTACGAGGCGCAGCACGTCGTCCCATTGCTCAGCGATGATGTCGGACCGGATGCGCTTTCCCAATAGCGGGGTGAGGGACGGATAAGCTGCAACCGGCGCGATCGTCGCGAGCCGTCGGTCGGGAAAGTCGCGCAGGCGCGGGCAGAAGCGAAATCCAAGCATGGCGCACAGGGCAAAGACATGATCGGTCGCCCCGCCCGTGTCGGTGTAATGCTCGGCGATTTTCAGATCGGTGCCGTGGCTGGTGAGGCCGTCGAGGACATAGGGGCCCCTGTGCATTATGCGGACACAGATTCACGGTAGCGGTTTGATGAGCAGCGGCATGAGGCCATTGGCGTCGAGATCGAGGTGATCGGACCAGACATAATCGCCGGTGAGATTGATGCGATCCCAGCCCAATGGTGAGAGCCGAGACAGCATAGCCGGATCGATCTGGCTTCCGCGGCGGCGCATTTCTTCGACGGCGTGCCCAAGATAGCGACAGTTGAACAGGATGATCGCTGCGGTGACGAGGTTGAGGGCAGCCGCGCGGGTTTGCTGGTTCTCCAAGCCACGGTCGCGAAAGCGACCGAGCCGATGGAAGGCGACCGCTCGCGCCAGGCTGTTGCGCGCCTCGCCCTTGTTCAACTCGGCGGTGACCGTGCGGCGTAGCGCCGGATCGTCGAACCAGCGCAACGTGAACAGCGTGCGCTCGATCCGTCCTACCTCGCGGAGCGCCGCGGCGAGGCTGTTCTGCTGGCGGTAGGCGGATAGCTTTTTGAGGATCAGCGAGGGCGTAACGGTGCGATCACGCATCGCGCCGATGACGCGTTCGATATCCGGCCAGTGGCTGACGATCAGATCCCGGTTGAGCCTGTGACCGAACAGTGGCGCAAGCCTGCCATAGCGCTTCGAAGGTTCGAATGCGTAGAGGCGCCGGTCGGACAGGCGAGGAATGCGCGGCTCGAAATCGAGCCCGAGGAGATGCATCGTTGCGAACACGATGTCGGAAACGCCGCCTCCATCGACGTGCAGTGCGGTCAGATCGGCGTTGCTGTCATGGCCGAGGAGCCCATCGAGCGCATGGATGGCTTCTCCTGCCGTGCCGGCGATCACCGTCTGGTGCAGCGGCGCGTAGCGGTCGGTGATGGTGGTGTAGATCTTGACCACTGGGTCGCGACCATAATGGGCGTTGACCGCTCCGCCGGCTTCGCCCGGCCCGCCCAGGTAGAAGGCCTGGCCATCCGCGGAAGCCCGGTGTCCTTGCCCAAACCAGGCGGCGATCGGCTCGGCGTGGATGGCGTCGGTCAGACAGGCGAGCGCCGCCCGAAAGGTTTCCTCGCGCATGTGCCATGTCTGCATGCGCAGCAGCGCGCGGCGTGACCCTGCGCCGCATACCTCGGCCATGCGCGACAGCCCAAGATTGGTCGCTTCGGCAATCAGAGTGGCGAGGAAGGCCTGCTCATCGCCAGGCGGCAACCCGGTCGAGACGTGCCCGAAGTGCTGGGTGAAGCCGGTCCATCGTTCGACCTGCGACAGCACGTCGGTGATACGCGTGGCAGGCAGCATACCGTAGCAGGCAAGCGTCAGATGCCGTCCTTCGTCGTGCCCGGCATCATCGTCCTTCAGTTCCTTGGGGAAGCGCAATCGCTCGCCAGCGAACAGGGCAGCATCACGTCCGGCCAGATTCTGGGCGACGTCGCACAAGGCTTTGTCGAGTTGCGCGGCGCGCTGATCGAGCCATGCGTGTGGATCACCGAGCGAGAACACCGGTTGCAGCGCTGCGCCACTTGATGGCGCGAGCAGCACGTCCAGCGACCTGTGCAGCCGTGACCTCGGCACCCAGATATCACCCGATGCCAGTGCATTGGCGAGCGCCCCGTAGGTGGCCATCTCCCAATGCGTCCGGTCGATCTTGCCGGCGACCACGACATGGCGGTGCCAGCGCCGCTCGACATGACCGAGCGGAACGTCGGCAGGGAGCGGCTTGCGCCAGTCGCCATCAAGATCCGACAGGACCGTCATCGCATTGCGCAACGCCGCGGTGCCGACCCGGCCGTGGAAATCGAGCGTTTGCAGGAATAGAGGTCCTATTCGTTTGAAGGTCCGGTATTCGGCTGCGATCTCGCTCAACACATCGTCCCTGTGAGGTGCCGCGGTACGACGGATGATCGCGGCATCGGCATCGAGCATGTCGAGAGGCACGATATCCCTGAGGGCCGCGCCGATATCTTCACCGGTGCGTGCTACCCGGCTAACTGTTTCCAGCACGGTGGCGATGCGCATCAGTCGGTCACGGCCTTCGCGTCCCGAAATCGCGATTCCCTGTTCCAGGCGTTTGCGGGCACGAAGGTGAGCGCGTCCCATCAAGGCGCCGAACATGGCGATCGCCGCGTCGGTAAGCGTGGCTTCCATCTCGCGCAGCGTAGCAAGCAGGATGGCCCGCCTGCGGGAGGCGCGCATCTGTTGGAAGGCCTGGGCGGTATAGCGCACGCCTTCGCGGGCGAACTGCGTCATGCGTGGCTCGTGCAGGGGATCGACCGGAACACAGGAAATTCCGGTCCTGCGGATCAGAGCGATCTTCTCAAGGATTTCGGCGAGCGAGGCTGACGCGACGCGGGGCTGTGGTTCGCGCAGCCACGACAAGCGGCTCTGTCGATCATGCACCTTCTCATCGACCAGCGTATCGAGGCGCTGACGCATATCCGCATCGAGTTTATCATGGATTGCAGCGACCAGATCGGTTTCCACCCGCAGCATCGCCTCGGCCGCCATCCGCTCGACTACGCTGATGCCGGGGATAACGATGCGCCGCGTGCGCAGCTCGTCGAGCAGTCGATCGAGCAGAATACGCCCGTCCACGATGGGCATGGCTTCGATTTCCAGCCAGGTCATCATGATACCGCGCGCTGGCCGGCTCAGATCGGTGAAGCCGAAGCGCGCCTTGATGGCGGCAAGCTGATCGTAGCGGGTCGGCGCTCGCCGCGCGAAGTCGGCGATGGCGCCTGCATCCACCCCGACCTGCTCGGCGATATGGTCGAGCATGATCGCAGGCAACAGCTCGCCTGCGCGCAGATGCCGCCCCGGAAAGCGGAGGCAACAGAGTTGCAGGGCGTAGCTCAACCGGGTTGCCGGAGTGCGCGCGGTGCCGATTGCAGCAAGGTCCTCGGCATCGAGGCCATAGTGTCGCACCACCGCCGCCTCGCTGTCGGGCAAAGCAAGCAATGCGGCGCGCTGCCGCTGGGTCATCGGAATACGTGCGGGCATGTTTCATCCTTCAAAAACCTCTTGCCTTTTGCCCGCTTAATGAAAGAGGATTGTGAAAGGCCCAAGGCTGCGGAAATTGGTGCATCCTGTTTCCACCTCCGGATACGGCCGTTTGTGAAAGAGACGCAGATGACGCGCGAACCCTATCTGATCGGCTATGCCCGCGTATCGAAGGGCGACGACCAGTCGAACGCCGCGCAGCGGCGCGCGCTCGATGCCGCCGGCTGCAAGCGGATGTTCGAGGAGACCGCCAGCGGTGGGCGGTGGGACCGACCCAAGCTTCTGGAGATGATCGGCCAGTTGCGCGAGGGAGATGGCTCTGTTGCAAAAATCGTGAAGCTTGAGCATGCTTGGCGGAGATTGGACGGACGGAACGATGACGGATTTCAAGTGGCGCCATTTCCAGGGTGATGTGATCCTGTGGGCGGTGCGCTGGTATTGTCGCTATCCGATCAGCTATCGCGACCTTGAGGAAATGCTGGCGGAACGCGGCATTTCGGTCGACCATACGACGATCTATCGCTGGGTCCAGTGCTACGCCCCGGAGATGGAGAAGCGGCTGCGCTGGTTCTGGCGGCGTGGCTTTGATCCGAGCTGGCGCCTGGATGAAACCTACGTCAAGGTGCGGGGCAAGTGGACCTACCTGTACCGGGCAGTCGACAAGCGGGGCGACACGATCGATTTCTACCTGTCGCCGACCCGCAGCGCCAAGGCAGCGAAGCGGTTCCTGGGCAAGGCCCTGCGAGGCCTGAAGCACTGGGAAAAGCCTGCCACGCTCAATACCGACAAAGCGCCGAGCTATGGTGCAGCGATCACCGAATTGAAGCGCGAAGGAAAGCTGGACCGGGAGACGGCCCACCGGCAGGTGAAGTATCTCAATAACGTGATCGAGGCCGATCACGGAAAGCTCAAGATACTGATCAAGCCGGTGCGCGGTTTCAAATCGATCCCCACGGCCTATGCCACGATCAAGGGATTCGAAGTCATGCGAGCCCTGCGCAAAGGACAGGCTCGCCCCTGGTGCCTGCAGCCCGGCATCAGGGGCGAGGTGCGCCTTGTGGAGAGAGCTTTTGGCATTGGGCCCTCGGCGCTGACGGAGGCCATGGGCATGCTCAACCACCATTTCGCAGCAGCCGCCTGATCGGCGCAGAGCGACAGCCTACCTCTGACTGCCGCCAATCTTTGCAACAGAGCCCGCTCGGCAATGTCCAGCAGGTCGCGGGTGCTGCGGGCCAGGCGGTCAAGCCTGGTCACAGTCACAACATCGCCAGGGCGCAAGTGATCGAGCACGCGGGCCAGCTCGGGCCTGTCGCGCCTGGTGCCGGTGATCTTCTCGGCAAAGATGCGCGTGCAGCCTGCGGCGTGCAGCTCGGCGCGTTGGTTGGTCAAGTCCTGGTCGTCGGTGCTGACGCGGGCATATCCCAGCAGCAGGCCAGCGGCGGCGCTCTTGTCTTTCATGGCGTAATGTCTCCGGTTCTAGTCGCAAGTATTCTATTTCATGCAACTAAAACACGCGACAAAAAACGCCAGGGAAAGGGCAGGGTGGTGTCGTTTTCAGAAGACGGCTGCACTGAACGTCAGAAGCCGACTGCACTATAGCAGCGGAGGGGTTGGATCCATCAGGCAACGACGGGCTGCTGCCGGCCATCAGCGGACGCAGGGAGGACTTTCCGCAACCGGCCGTTCGATGCGGCACCGATGGCCTTCGCGCAGGGGTAGTGAATCCGCCAGGATTGACTTGCGCTGCCCTACCTCTCACTAGTGAGGGGCGGCAGCGCATCAAGCGGTGAGCGCACTCCGGCACCGCCAACTTTCAGCACATGCGTGTAAATCATCGTCGTAGAGACGTCGGAATGGCCGAGCAGATCCTGCACGGTTCGAATGTCGTAACCGCTGCGGAGCAAGGCCGTCGCGAACGAGTGGCGGAGGGTGTGCGGTGTGGCGGGCTTCGTGATGCCTGCTTGTTCTACGGCACGTTTGAAGGCGCGCTGAAAGGTCTGGTCATACATGTGATGGCGACGCACGACACCGCTCCGTGGATCGGTCGAATGCGTGTGCTGCGCAAAAACCCAGAACCACGGCCAGGAATGCCCGGCGCGCGGATACTTCCGCTCAAGGGCGTCGGGAAGCGCAACGCCGCTGCGGCCCTCGGCCTGGTCCTTCAGCCACCATGCCCGTGCACGCGACAGCTGCTCGCGCAGGCTGGGTGCCAAGCTCTCGGGTAACATCAAGGCCCGATCCTTGGAGCCCTTGCCCTCCCGCACGATGATCGTGCCGTGATCGAAATCCAGATCCTTGACCCGCAGTTGCAAACCCTCACTGATCCGCATGCCCGTTCCATACAGAAGCTGGGCGAACAAACGATGCTCGCCTTCCAGAAAACCGAGGATGCGAACCACTTCATCCGGGGTCAGCACCACCGGCAAGCGCCGCGACGGCCGAGGTCTTCCGATCTCCTGAAGCCAGGGCAGATCCGTGCACAGCACCTTGCCGTAGAAGAACAGCAAGGCCGCCAATGCCTGACGATGCGTGGAGACCGAAACCTTGCGCTCGTTCGCCAGCCAGGACAGAAATGCCTCGACTTCGCTGCTGCCCAAGGTTGCCGGGTGACGCACACCGTGGAAACGGATGAAGGCACGAACCCAGTGGACATAAGCCTGTTCGGTTCGTAAGCTGTAATGCAAGTAGCGTATGCGCTCACGCAACTGGTCCAGAACCTTGACCGAACGCAGCGGTGGTAACGGCGCAGTGGCGGTTTTCATGGCTTGTTATGACTGTTTTTTTGTACAGTCTATGCCTCGGGCATCCAAGCAGCAAGCGCGTTACGCCGTGGGTCGATGTTTGATGTTATGGAGCAGCAACGATGTTACGCAGCAGGGTGACGGTGTTCGGCATTCTGAATCTCACCGAGGACTCCTTCTTCGATGAGAGCCGGCGGCTAGACCCCGCCGGCGCTGTCACCGCGGCGATCGAAATGCTGCGAGTCGGATCAGACGTCGTGGATGTCGGACCGGCCGCCAGCCATCCGGACGCGAGGCCTGTATCGCCGGCCGATGAGATCAGACGTATTGCGCCGCTCTTAGACGCCCTGTCCGATCAGATGCACCGTGTTTCAATCGACAGCTTCCAACCGGAAACCCAGCGCTATGCGCTCAAGCGCGGCGTGGGCTACCTGAACGATATCCAAGGATTTCCTGACCCTGCGCTCTATCCCGATATTGCTGAGGCGGACTGCAGGCTGGTGGTTATGCACTCAGCGCAGCGGGATGGCATCGCCACCCGCACCGGTCACCTTCGACCCGAAGACGCGCTCGACGAGATTGTGCGGTTCTTCGAGGCGCGGGTTTCCGCCTTGCGACGGAGCGGGGTCGCTGCCGACCGGCTCATCCTCGATCCGGGGATGGGATTTTTCTTGAGCCCCGCACCGGAAACATCGCTGCACGTGCTGTCGAACCTTCAAAAGCTGAAGTCGGCGTTGGGGCTTCCGCTATTGGTCTCGGTGTCGCGGAAATCCTTCTTGGGCGCCACCGTTGGCCTTCCTGTAAAGGATCTGGGTCCAGCGAGCCTTGCGGCGGAACTTCACGCGATCGGCAATGGCGCTGACTACGTCCGCACCCACGCGCCTGGAGATCTGCGAAGCGCAATCACCTTCTCGGAAACCCTCGCGAAATTTCGCAGTCGCGACGCCAGAGACCGAGGGTTAGATCATGCCTAGCATTCACCTTCCGGCCGCCCGCTAGCGGACCCTGGTCAGGTTCCGCGAAGGTGGGCGCAGACATGCTGGGCTCGTCAGGATCAAACTGCACTATGAGGCGGCGGTTCATACCGCGCCAGGGGAGCGAATGGACAGCGAGGAGCCTCCGAACGTTCGGGTCGCCTGCTCGGGTGATATCGACGAGGTTGTGCGGCTGATGCACGACGCTGCGGCGTGGATGTCCGCCAAGGGAACGCCCGCCTGGGACGTCGCGCGGATCGACCGGACATTCGCGGAGACCTTCGTCCTGAGATCCGAGCTCCTAGTCGCGAGTTGCAGCGACGGCATCGTCGGCTGTTGCACCTTGTCGGCCGAGGATCCCGAGTTCTGGCCCGACGCCCTCAAGGGGGAGGCCGCATATCTGCACAAGCTCGCGGTGCGACGGACACATGCGGGCCGGGGTGTCAGCTCCGCGCTGATCGAGGCTTGCCGCCATGCCGCGCGAACGCAGGGGTGCGCCAAGCTGCGGCTCGACTGCCACCCGAACCTGCGTGGCCTATACGAGCGGCTCGGATTCACCCACGTCGACACTTTCAATCCCGGCTGGGATCCAACCTTCATCGCAGAACGCCTAGAACTCGAAATCTAACGTCCGTTCGGGCATCGAGGTCCATGTCGGGGTGGGACGGGCCCGTGGCTTCAAGATCACTTGCAGTCCGACCGCGATGTCTTGGTTGCGCGAGAGGTTGTCGATATCCTCCACTTCCATCATCAACCCTGGATAATGCCGCCGCCGTCATCGCCGCCGACGCCCGTGCCGGGCTTTTCGGGCCTGTCAGGCTTGCTCGGCCTTCAGCCTGCCTGGGGTGACTACACGAAAGTGACGTATCTGCACGCTAAGGGCGAACAAATCCGGTACGATGCCAGCAGATGCTATTCGCAGGCTTTCCTGCCCCTTTTATGTGGTGCCGCCCTACGGGCGCCGATATGGGAGGGCGGCAATCCGATTGACCAACGATCGAGGTAGAACCCTGCTCGCCAAATATGTGAGCTGGTTGCCCATCCCCGGTATGGCGAAGGATTGCCGATAAACCAGAGCGTGGACTGCATGGGACGCGCACCGGTCAACGTCCATCAAACCCAACCTCCCCCACTTCAAATCGCTGAGGGCAGCCATGTCTGTGTCGATTCCACCGGGTGCAAAAGACCCAACACTCACTCCCGTCCCGGCAAGCTCCACGGAAAGCGCTCGCATGAGGGTGCTCACATAGGCTTTCGACGCGCCGTAGACCGCTTGGAAGGGCACGGATGTTTCGCCCGCCAGGCTCGACACGGCGATTACTGAGGATTCAAACGGCTGCTCCCTGAAAATCGCAATCAGGCGAGCCAGCAAATCCGTGAAACCGAGTATGTTTGTTTCAATTACCTCGGCATAAGTGTCGGCACGGCCTGCATCAAATGAACCAACGCTCGTCATTCCGGCAACCAACAAAGCGGCTGTTACTTGCAATTCTGCAACCTTAGCCGCGATTTTCTCCCTGCCCTCGATTTCACGTTGATCAGCCACTATAATCTCGCACGGCACATTGAACCGCTCGTCAATTTCGGTCTGTAGCTCCCGCAAGTTGTCGAGCCTTCGTCCAACAATCAGGGGCTTGGCCTGGTACGATGCCGCCAAGCGGAGGGCGGACGCTCTGCCCAAACCGGTCGAAGCCCCTGTGACCAGCACCCACGAGTTCTTGATCGCCAGCGGTTTCACGCGTTTTCCAGAGCCTTGTATAGGGCGGTTTTGCCGATCTTGAGCCGGGCCGCCGCCTCACGAACAGTGAGGCCCGCTGCGATATGCGCCCGCGCTTTACGTAGTTTGTCGGGGGTAACGACAGGCCGGCGACCACCCTTGTTGCCCCGCTCGCGTGCGGCCTTGAGGCCGGCATGAGTGCGTTCACGGATCAGGTCACGCTCGAATTGGGCCAGCGAGCCGAAGATGTTGAACACCAGCATGCCGCCCGAAGTGGTGGTGTCGATATTCTCGGTGAGTGAGCGGAACCCGATGCCGCGCGCCGCAAGCTCGCCGACCTTCTCGATCAGGTGGCTCATCGAGCGGCCGAGGCGGTCGAGTTTCCAGACCACCAGCGTGTCGCCGGGGCGCAAATAGGCGAGCGCTTCGGTTAGGCCAGGCCGATCGGCTTTTGCCCCGGATGCGTGATCGTCGAATATACGGTCGCACCCGGCAGTGTTCAGCGCGTCAAGCTGGAGCGACAGCTTCTGGTCTGCGGTCGAGACGCGCGCATAGCCGATCAGCGCCACATGATGCCCGATCCTGTCCGTTTTCCCGTCATTATGCGATCTTGTCCGAATCGCCGTTACAGGTCCAGAGTTAACGGACATATTCCTGTTGGCCGCCAGAGGACCGTCTGACGGACACGCAAAGCGAAGGAGATGATGCTTGGCGAGACGGCGACTGGTGAGCCTGGAAATCTGGGCGAGGCATTATGGCGCGCCGCTCGATGAGCGCGAGATCGCGCGTCATTATACGCTGACCAGCGACGACCTGGAAATTGTCGGCCGCCGTCGCGGCGATGCCACCCGGCTCGGCTATGCGATGCTCATGCTATATATGAGATGGCCTGGCCGTGCGCTGGAAGCGGGCGAAGTCCCGCCCGCTCCTGTGCTCGCCTATGTGGCGCAGCAACTCGGCGTCGCGCCGGCAGCCTTCGCGGATTATGCCCATCGGGACCAGACCCGTCGCGAGCATCTCGTCGAAATCCGACGATCGCACGGGTTCAGGATTTTTGACCGCAACGCTTTCCGTGAAGTTGTCGCCTTCTCGGTCCCAATCGCGCAGACCATCATACACCCCGGCCAGATGGCAGACGTCATCGTCGATGAACTCCGGCGCCTGCAGATCCTCCTGCCTTCTCCGTCGATTCTCGAAGCGGTGCTGCGGCGGGCGCGCCAGCAAGCCGAACAGCTTACCTATGAAGTGCTCACGAATGGCCTGCTGCCTGACACCCTTCAGGGCCTGGACGATTTGCTGGCCCGACGACCGGGGCAGGTCGCGACATGGCTATCCTGGATGCGCAATGCGCCACAATCGCCGGCAGCGCGCAACATCCTGCGCCTGATCGAACGGCTCGCCTATATCCGCGCGCTGGGCCTCGATCGCGCCCGTGCCGACATGATCCCGGCTTTGACTTTTGACAGGCTGGCGGACGAAGGCAGCCGCATCACACCCCAGCACCTTGGCGAACTCAATGCCCTGCGCCGCCATGCGACGCTGGCGGCAACCGGCATCCGGCTTGAGGAAAGCCTGACCGACGCCACCCTGACGATGTTCGACAAGCTGTTGGGCAGCATGGCGCGCCGCGCCGAGAACCGGACCCGCGACAAAGCCCTCAAGACGGTGCGCGAGTTGCAAGGCCACCTCCGGACGCTCACGGGGTCTTGCCGCCTCCTCATCGACGCGCGCAGCAAGGGCGTGGATTCTCTGGCGCAGATCGAGGCGCTGGACTGGCAGCACTTCGCCGTGGCCGTCGAGCAGGCCGAAGTGCTCGGGCGACCGGAAACCGTCGATCGCACCGCCGAATTGATCGAGCGGCATCGGACGGTGAAGCTCTTTGTCGGCGCTTTTCTCAACGCCTTCGAGTTTCGCGGCGCCGGCGCGGTTCAGGGGCTCCTGTCAGCGCTGGCCATCATCGCGGAGCTATATCGGACCGGCAAACGGCGCTTGCCTGATCGCGTGCCGCTACGCTTTGTGCCGCCCGCATGGCGCCCGTTCGTCCTGCGGGATGGCATCGTTGATCGTGCCGCTTATGAACTATGCGCCTTGTCGCAACTACGCGAGCGGTTGCGAGCCGGGGATATATGGGTCGCGGGAAGCCGGCAGTTTCGCGATTTCGACAGCTATCTCATACCGCCGGCGACCTTTGCGGCGCTGCGCGAGAAGGGGCCGTTGCCGCTCGCCATCGAAACGGATTTCGAGCGCCATATCGAGGAACGGCGCACCAGGCTCGACACGGCGATCGAGCAGGTAACGGTCCTTGCACGGCAAGGGGAGCTGCCCCAGGTTAAGCTTGACGAAAACGGTCTCATCATCTCGCCGCTGAAGGCGGCAACACCGCCCGCCACCGAGATTGCCCGTCGCGCCGCCTATGATCGACTGCCGCGCGTGAAGATCACCGATCTTCTGCTGGAGGTCGATGCCTGGACCGGGTTCAGCGAATGCTTCATCCATCGTCGTTCGGGCCGGGAAGCCGACGATCGCAATGCGCTGCTCACGGTCATCCTCGCCGATGGCATCAATCTCGGCCTCACACGCATGGCGGAAACCTGCCGGGGCGCAAGTCTGCGTCAGCTCGCCCATCTTCACGACTGGCACATCAGCGAAGCCGCCTATGGCGAAGCGTTGGGAAGGCTGATCGACGCCCATCGCGCCATGCCGCTCGCCGCGCTGTGGGGAGACGGCACCACTTCGTCGAGCGACGGACAGCAATTTCATGCCGGGGGCCGTGGGGCCGCGATCGGCGACATCAACGCGCGCAGCGGCAACGAACCAGGCGTTGCCTTCTACACCCATGTCTCGGATCGATATGACCCCTTCGCAAGTCGGGTGATCGCGGCGACCGCTGGCGAAGCGCCCTATGTGCTGGATGGCTTGCTGTATCACCAGACCGGCCTGACGATCGAGGAGCACTACACCGATACGGGCGGGGCATCGGACCATGTGTTCGGCCTCATGCCCTTCTTCGGCTACCGCTTCGCGCCGCGCCTGCGCGACATCAAGGAGCGTCGTTTACACCTCCTTCCCGGCCAAGAATCCGGCCCCTTGCTTGCCGGCATGACGGCCGAACCGATCGCATTGGGTCATGTCGCGGCGCATTGGGACGAACTGCTGCGGTTCGCCACGTCGATCCGCACCGGCACCGTCACTGCTTCGGCAATGCTGCGCCGCTTGTCCGCCTATCCGCGACAGAACGGACTGGCCCTCGCACTACGCGAGCTGGGCCGCCTCGAACGCTCCATTTTCATGCTCGACTGGCTGCGCGACATCGACCTGCGCCGGCGCACCCAGGCGGGCCTCAACAAAGGCGAAGCCCGCAACGCGCTCGCCCGCGCGCTCTTCTTCAACCAGCTCGGCGAACTGCGCGATCGTCGGTTCGAGAACCAGACCTATCGCGCCTCCGGCCTCAACCTGCTCGTCGCCGCCATCATCTTGTGGAACACTCGCTATCTCGAAATGGCGCTGGCGGACATCGGCACAGCCGACGAAATCGCACGCCACATCGCGCCATTGGGCTGGGAGCATATCTCGCTGACCGGTGACTATAGCTGGAATGTTGAAGATCAACCCGATCCGGACGCCTTGCGACCGCTGCGCGCCGTCAACTCCCTACTTGCCGCGTGACGTTCGCTATCCGTTCGCCCTTTCCGTGCAGATACGTCACTTTCGTGTAGTCACCCCAAGGCGTCCAGCGTTTGCTCTCCTATGCCCGGGGCATCGGTTAGCTCACGGATATATCCGGGCGCAAATGTGTCATTCTGCTCCTTGTCCCCCTGCCCTTCGCGCCAGTCGTCAGTCCCGCGATATGCAACAACATACTGTCCATTTTTCTGAAATACCGTAGCCGAAAAGCCGCTATCCGGGTCGGTGTAACTACGAAGCAGATCAACCGACCAGCCCTCGAGTCCCGGAATCTGCTCGGTCGTTAACGACTGCAGACCGGTATCGCTTCTCTGCCCGTCGAGGCTACGGCTAATTCCTTCTTTTCGATAGTAATAATAGGACTGAGCACTCAGTAAAACATACTCGCTCGCAGACGGTGCGGACATTTTATCCATCCTATACTGAAACGCATATCTCCAAATATGCATGCATGATAAATCAGGTATTATTTCTCAGAATTTGACCAAATAAGTAAGAAATCCACGCTATGGCAGGCCAAATAACTATTGTTGTAAAAATAAACTTCGCACTTCCGCCGATAAAAAATAACATAGATAACAATATGCATATTAGGCAAATTATGCTACAGACTGCGATTCCAAATTTCTTAGAAATCAATGACGAAATTAGAGAAGCGATCGATATTACAATGCTATAAATCAATGCCTCACTGGTAAAATATATCATAATACTTACCTCGTGCCAATGGAGGTGCAAGAAACGCCTTCCTCCCTCTCACCAGAGCTGCCATTGAACCCTCCGCCACAGCCGCAGAACGCGACAGGAGCCGGGCCCGGAATGGCTAATGCTCGCCAGGCTGCCATGCCGCCGACCCGTTCGCGGGTTGTGTATCGGCGTGTCGGATTTACTTGCACGTCAACCGCCCCCGATCATTCATGCACAGCGCCTCGATCACCGGGCCTCACCCGGCGATAAGCGTGTGGAATCGGCCGAGATTCCCTACCCTCGACCGCACAGGAATGACATACGGCGCAGGTTATGCAACTGGATTTTGAGCTTGATTTTTGACGAATTTGTTTCCGAGACGAAAGCAAAGGCAGTATTAACCGCGTCGTACGGCGGATTTTCTGGGCTTTGCTTGCCCATCAACCGCGACCTGTCAGTACAACTGACGAATTAACATTCAATTTGGACCTTTTTCCTGCGACGCATGTTTGCGTTCACCGTCACGGCTGCCGTTGACAGCGCCGACGAAGCAGCTACCCAATCGATATCGGGCATGACCTCGATTGGAGCGCATATCCCGAAAGTTTCAACAAGCCTTCAAGGAGATGATGGTGGCCAAGAAAGAGGCGAATGGTTCGGCCAAAGCGAACGTGGAACAGCAGGCACCCGCCGCCGCAGAAGCGGCACCTCCGACCGAGATCAATCCCGAACTCGCCGCGAAGATCGCAGCCGTCCGCACGCATATCCGCGAGAGCTTCGGCAAGGTCGCGATGGCGATGATGATGCTCCCGCGCTACCGCAGCCAGACACTCGCCGACCTGCAGCATCTAATCCTGGAACCGCTGATGCGCGACCGTGTCGCGATCGCCTATCCGGGCGGCGACAAGGCGGGTCAGCTCGCCGACATCGCGGGGCTCGCCATCTGGGCGAGCGTCAGCGAAGAGGTCGATGCGAAGATCCGCGAACAGGTGCAGGCAGGCACCTTCCCGATCCGCCTCAAGGCCGAGGACTGGAACAGCGGTGATATCAATTGGCTGCTCGACGTCATCGCGCCCGACCAGCGGACGACCGCCAACGTCATCGCCAATTTCAAACAGGTCGTGAAGGAAGGAAGTCTCCGCCTTCACCCGATCGTCACGCGCCTCGTCGATGCCGAGACGCTGCAGAAAATGGGAGCGGAGAAGATGGGCGCTCCCGCGAGTGCAGAGCGGGAGGAAGCCACGGTTAACTGAGCGATGAGCTATGAACCAATAGCAAAAAGGGGCGCGGCGGCGCCCCTTTTCATATCTGCGAGGCCCGAGCCCAGCAGGAGTTCCACTATCGCTCGCGGCCCGCCTCATCCAAGGTCTGGGCAATCGGCGACAGCAGATACTGGATGATCCGACGCTCGCCCGTTTTGATCTCCGCCTGCACTGCCAAGCCGGGTCCGATGACCTGATCGCGACCTCCGACCCGGATAGTCCGTTTGAGCAGACGAATACGCACCGAATAAACAAGCCCTTGGGGAGACGGAGGAGCACTCCCCTCCCCCTCGCCATTCTGGCTCGCGCGTTGCGCGGGCAATTCCACCGCATCGCGACTGATGCTCTCCACGATTCCCGGAACGATGCCATAGTCGGTAAAGGGAAAGGCCTCAAGTTTCACGCGGACCTTCTGTCCTTCGCGGATGAAACCGATGTCGCGATTCAGAATATGCGCCTCGACGACCGCCTCGGCATTGTCCGGGACGATGATCATTAGCGGCTGCGCCGGCTGGACCACACCGCCAACCGTGTTGACGACAAGCTGTTGCACCGTCCCGGAAACCGGCGCGCGCAATTGCTGGAAAGCTGTCCGGCGCTCAGCCTTGGTCACCTCTTCGCGCGCGATGCCAAGTTTCTCCTGGCTCTCGGAAAGCTCGGCGACCGCCGACTTGCCGAAAGTCCCCCGCAGCCGCACAAGCTGCGCGTCGATATCGCGTATAGCGGCACCGGTCTGGTCGGCCCTTGCCCGTTGCACGGCGATATTCTGTTCGTGCTCAACCTTGAGCTGCTCATATTCGAGCAGTCGGATTTTCGAAAAATAGCCCTTCTCGGCAAGCTCCTCGCGCGCCGCGAGCTGCCTCTCGACGATCGGCAGCGTCTTTTCGAGTTTCGCGACTTCCGCCAATGCGCCCGTCAGTTCGGCGCTGTGTTGCGCCCGCTGCTGGACGAGGCTCGCGCGCTCGCCCTCATATTCGGCAATTGCAGTCCGCACGAAAGCCGCCTGCGTCTGTGCAACTTCGGCCGACGTCCCGGGCGGCGCCACGAACCGCGCTGCTCGCCCTTCGACATGCGCGAGCAGCGCGGCATTCCGCGCTGCGACAACTTCGGAGGTCAGCATGTTCGTCGATGCTTGCGCGGCCTCCGCGCCGGCGAGCGTCGGGTCGAGCTCGATCAGCAGGTCGCCCGCTTTCACATGCTGCCCATTCTTCACATGGATAGCGCGGACATAGCCGATTTCGATCGGCTGAATGATCTTCACATTGCCGGACGGCACCACCTTGCCGCTCGCGGTCGCGATAACATCAACCTTTCCGATCACGGACCACGCAAGGCCGATGACGAACAAGCCGCAAAGCGATAGCATGAGCCAGCGCCAGCCGGGGCTCGGCGGCTTCTCGACGATCTCGAGGGCAGCCGGCAGAAATTCATGGTCGGTGCGTGGTTTGGCGACAGCATCAGCCTCGTCCTGCATCCGCCAGCTCGCCTTGAGGATCGCCCAGTGGCGCGCGAGTGCCGGAAAGCGCTCGCTCATTCGCTCGCCAAGGCTCATGGGACGGTCACCCCCATTTGCTTGGTATAGAGCTGGGCATAGCGCCCGCCCGCGCGGAGCAATTCCTCATGGCTTCCTTGCTCGGTGACCTCGCCGGCCTCGACCGTGATGATGCGGTCGCACTGACGAACTGCCGACAGGCGGTGCGCGATAATGATGACCGTCCGCCCCTTGGCGATGCTCGCGAGATTATGCTGAATGATCTCCTCGCTTTCGGCGTCGAGCGCAGAGGTCGCCTCATCGAAGATCAGGATGCGCGGATCGTTCACGAGCGCGCGGGCGATCGCGAGACGCTGGCGCTGACCGCCCGACAGATTGCTGCCGCGCTCCTCGATCACCGTATCATAGCCATGGTTCATTTGCAGGATGAATTCATGCGCGCCCGCAAGCTGCGCCGCGGCCATCACAGCTTCCATCGGCCGCGTTGGATCGCCCAGTGCGATATTCTCACGCACCGTGCGGTTGAACAGGATATTTTCCTGAAGCACGACGCCGATTTGGCGCCGGAGCCACGGAGGATCAACGAGCGCCAGATCTACGCCGTCGACGAGCACACGCCCCTGTTCAGGGATATACAAGCGTTGCACCAGCTTGGTCAGTGTCGACTTGCCTGATCCTGACGGCCCGACGATGCCAAGCATTTCGCCCGCCCTGAGTTCGAGGCTCACGCCGCGCAGCGTCTCGGGCATATCAGGCCTGTAGCGGAACCGGACCTGGTCGAAGGTTACGTCGCCGCGGATCGGCGGCAGGCTTGCCCGATTGGGGTTATATTCGGGCTCCGCGGGTGTGTTCAGAACGTCGGCGAGACGGTCCACCGAGATACGGACCTGCTGGAAATCCTGCCAAAGCTGAGAGAGACGAAGGATCGGTGCCGCGACGCGGCCCGAGAGCATGTTGAAGGCGACGAGCGAACCGACAGAAAGATCGCCGGCGATCACCGCCTTCGCCCCGAAATAAAGGATCGCCACGGTCGTCAGTTTCGAGACGACCTGGATTAGGTGGCTGCCAGTATTCGCGAGCTTGGCGACGTCGAAGCCGGTGTTGGTATAGCCCGAGAAGAGCTTCTCCCAGCGGTCGCGCATCTGTGGCTCGACCGCCATCGATTTCAGGGTTCCGATCCCGGTCACGCTCTCGACCAGAAATGACTGGTTCTCGGCACCGCGACGGAATTTTTCCTCGAGCAACGTTCGCAACCTTGGCGAGATCGTCATCGAAATCGCGACATAGCAGGGGATCGAAAGCAACACGATCAGGGTCAGGAACGGCGAATAGAGGAACATCACGGCGAAGAACACGATGGTGAAGAACAGGTCGATTACGACCGTCACCGCATTCGAGGTGAGGAATTGACGAATATTCTCGAGTTCGCGCACCCGCGCCACGCTGTCGCCAACACGCCTGGATTCGAAATAGCCGAGCGGTAGGTTCAGCAAGTGGCGAAACATCTTCGAGGACAGCTCGCTGTCGACCCGGTTGGTCGTGTGCGAGAAGAGCCAGTTGCGCAATCCCGACATCAAGGTTTCGAAGAGCAGGATGACCGTGAGCCCGAAGGCCAGGACATCAAGCGTGGTCATCGACTGGTGGACAAGCACCTTGTCAATAACAAGCTGGAAGAAGATCGGCGAGATGAGACCCATCAGCTGAAGGAAAAAGGAACCGATCAGAACGTCGCGGAGCGGCTTCCGGTATTTGACAAGGGCCGGGATGAACCAGGCGATGTCGAACGGGCGCTTGTCGCCGGCCATTGCCTCCCGCGAGGTGAGAAGCAGCAACCGTCCAGTGAAGCGCTCCGCGCCTTCTTCGGCCGTCCATATTTCGGGGCGTTCCGCGTCGCCACGCTGGACGAGATAGCGGGGCTTGAGGCTCGCGTCCTCGATCTTGAGAAGGATAACACCGCCATGCGAGCGGGATTCGGCAAGCGCCGGAAGCGGCAGCTTGCTCAATTCGTCGAGCCGAGCGGTACGAATCTTGGCGATGAGGCCGAGGCGTTTCGAGATGCGCGCAAAATCTTCTACGCCCCAGGGCTCGTCACCGCGACCACGGTCGTGGATCATCTGCGCCGGATCGGCAGGCGTCCCGAGGAATTTCGCGAGCAGGATGAAACAGGTCAGCGATGGGTCTAGCGCAAGAGGTGCGCCACCGGCCTCCGCGACATGTCCCTGCGGCCCCTGATCTGTCTCTCCCGTACCTGACATGCATCCCCCGTAAAGCCCAAGCATTGACCACCGGAACCGGAATCAGCTGTCGCTGGTCAATTGCAGGCCTTTGCTTCCTGCATGTATCATTCTTTCTTCGACAGAGAATAGCTATCTCAAAACATTGTCAAATCTGGATACAATTTAATGATGCGCCATAGTTCGCGCGATCACCGACGTGTTCGTTCCAAAATAAAAAGGGCCAGCTTGCGCCGGCCCTGGTAGGTTTTGGGAGAGGATGCCTGAAAGGCATGCTGGATTTGAGAACGATCGAGCCTTGCTGCAAGTGCGAAGGCAATTTTTTCAGCCCGAGGCTCAGCCAGGCACAATTCCATCAGCGGGCACGGGACCACCGAACCTGATCCGGGACATGGCCGAGAGATCGATCGCGAGGCGGCGGGCCTGCTTCGCGTCCGCGCCAATCCGTTCCAGCATCTTCATGAACGCATCGGGATCAGGCTGCCCAAGGGGGAGCCGATAGTAGAGAAGATCCTTCAGCATCTGCGCCTTGCGCGCCGAACGAAGACTGAACTTCCAGTCGAACGTCACGTTGATCGGGCGCTCTGAAGCAAGCAAGCACCCGGCACGTCCCCCCGCGATTGAGTGCGGCCCCTTTACCTACGCTGCTCGAGGCACTAGATTGGGGCCATGGTAAGCGTGACCACCCCTCGCGAACAGGCAGAAACCTCGGACGCTGCACGCAAGGTCGGCGGCTACGTCGAGCTCCTGCGCTTGCAAGATGAGCGCACCGCGATCCGGCGCCGCGGCCTGATCGCACAGCTAATCAAGAACCCCACGACGGGCCGCTTCAAATATATCGTCAAGAGCTGATCCATGACGCTCACGCTGGCCGTCCTCGCCAGCATGCTCATCCTGCTACCCGGCCTGACCTTTCTCGGTGCCTGGAACCTCAAAGGCGCACGAACCGGCGCGGGCCGCCCCGAACTTCCTCTTGGTTCAGCAACGACACTGCTTCTCGCGGTAGGAATATCGCTCATCGCGCATTTCTTCGGCTGGATTTTCGTCGAAATGGCCCGGAACCTCCTAACGGCAATTCCTGACGTCCTTCCTCCATCGGGGATGATGTGGAGTCCGATCGAAGCATTTCTTCGTCCCACCGGTACGTTTCCACCGATCCCCGCCAACCCGATCGCCGCCATGGTGCAATTTGCCGACGGCGGGCATCTCGAGATGCACGAGCTGGCGACGTTCGGCGGCTTGATGGTGTTGGAATCACTGTTAGTCGCGAAATTCGTGTCGGGCGATGGTTTCGATCTCGTTTTCGACGGGATCGATCTCAATGGTCAAGGGTGGGTCTATCATCACTATATCCGACCGACACAACATGGATTTCGGCCCATCTGTCATGTGCTGACCACCTTTCAGCAGAACAATCTTGGCATCGGCTATATCGGGGCGATTGCCGATATTCGGCACAGTGAAAAGGGTGAGCTGCTCTCGCTCGCGCTCCTCAATCCAGAGCGATTTTTGTTCCAACTGACGCCCTCTGCAGCAGCGAAATGGTGCAAGCCCAGCGAAGATCCAAAGTTCGACACTTATGGTCGAGAAACGATCGGCGGCATCGTCGCGCTCGACGGTAAGTCAGTCGCCAATTTGTTGGTGCGAACACTGGACAAGGCCATCCTCGACGAGATCGACACCGCGCCGTATGGCGACGAAGAGTCCGAAGAGTCCGCTCCCACAACAGGGTCAGCGCCAGAGGCGGCTTCAGCCGACCCGGTGCGCCCGTCATGATCAAACTGCTCATTTTTGCCGTGACAATCGTTACGATTCTCATCGGGTTCGGCGCCCTATTCTTGTTGGTCAGCGCGCCCTTCGCTTGGCTTGCGATTGGCTTCATGAGTTATTGCCGACCTCGCCTCGTCCTTGGTCGAGCCGCACTGTGCTTTATAGCAATTTGGCTCATCACCGTCATCGCGCTGCCTGTTGGAAATGGCACCTTTATCGGCATATTGCTCGCTGTCTTTCTTGCACCTTGGCCCGCCCGGCTTTGGGCGAACCGCGCAGCCTTTCGCGCTGACGATTCGGACCAGCGGACCGCGGCCGCCGACAGCCGAAACACGAAGTGCGAGAGCGAAGGCTCCCGGCGTCGCGTCACGGCTGACAAGCCGTGGCCAGAATATATGGCAGATAGCGAGCGGGCACGGTTGGTCTCCCTGTACCAGCTTCCGACTTCATTTCCCCGGTAGCCGAAGAACAGAGGCTGTCGCAGATTGCGACTATGAAGTCGGCCTAATCCTATCGACAAAATAGGTGTAGCCGCCATCGCGCTCCACGCCGATCGCGGCGCTCGCGTCGCGCTTCAACTTCTCAAAATGAAGTTCCTTGCCGTCAACCTCCAGCCGAACGAAGTCGTTCATACTGACCTCTTTCAACGGGTTGAAACAATAGGCCCGGGCGGGCAGTTGAATTGAACCGTCCGCGAGGCGTTCGCCCTGACCGGAGAACGTCGAAAAGGGACGCGGCACGGATTCGTATCTCTCGTCGTTAGTGAAGAACTCGATCACGAACGGAATGCGTTCACCGCTGCCCAGGGCAAATTCACGGGGAAGGATCCTGAAGGCGAACGTCCCGGCGCCGCGATCCGGGCGCGCGTCCACGATCGTGAATCCCATGCTCTGCCAGAAGGGCTCCGCCGTCGACGGCGCAATTCCGATTTCGAAGACCGACCAGCCCTCGTCGGTGGCCCGGGCGATCATAAACTCGGCAAGGATGCGGCCATAGCCCTTGCGGCGAAGGTCTGGCCTGATCTCGAATATTCCGTGGCCCTGGAAACCCACCGCTTCGCCGTCGACAACAAGAATGTCGATGCCGCCACGCTCACGCCATAATTTCTTCGTGGTGTCCCAGTTGCAGCGGAAGCCCCGCGCCGGCACGTCGCCTTCATAGCCGTTGGCAACATAGGCAGCCTCGCCCGCTTTGTGGGCGGCTTCTTCGGCGTCGAGCCAAACTTCAACTTCAGCGAGAAGAGTTTCGGTTGCCGGGATGATTTCATAGGTCATGGGCCCACGGTTACCACATTCTTTGACGAGGCAAGCCCCTTCAGCTCCTGACTTTACCGAGGACCCGAGCCGCGGCATTGCTGCCGGCAGCGAGCTCGCGCGCATACCCCAACGCCGTCGTTGGCGACGACCAGCGCAGCGCGAGCGCGATGCCCGCCCCATCCTCGCCGGCTGCGAAAAGATCCTGCGTCAGCCCGACGCGGAACGAGTGCGCGCTGAGCGCCGCCACCGCATCCTGTCCCGGCTCGATGACGGCATGGCCGTCCGCGATCGCCGCGGCCGCACGGCGCCGCAGGATCGACACCACGCCTTGGCGGGTTAGCCCGTTGGCGCCGATATGGTGGGTCAAGACCGTCTCCCCTTCTTCGGCCGCATGATGCGTCAATATGTTGATGCGCCGGAACACCGCCCCGTCGGCGATCGCGCTCGACGTCAGCCACGCCGACAGCCGGCGCATCGTCTCGGCCGAGAGCCAGACGACACTCCCCTCCCCGTCCTGGTCGGTTTTCGAGCGCGGAATGGTGAGCCGCCCGCTGCCGTCAGCTATGAGGCGCAGATCGGCGACGGTCGCAGCCACCAGTTCGGAGACGCGCAGGCCTGCATCATAGGCCATCGAGCAGAGCGCCGCGTCGCGCAGCCCGACCAGATCGTCACCGCACGCCGCGATCAGGCTTTCGATGGTCAGCCCGTCGGGCGCGACGTCGACCGCGGTCATCGCACGGCCGTAGCGCAGCGGCGCGGCCTGGCGCTGGCGCGCGCCCACCTTGCGGCGGATGCCCTTCAGCGTGTCGCGCACCATGCCCGCCTGCGTCGGCAACGCTTCGGTGTCGCCGTAACCGAGGATCCGATGCACGCGCGCGATGCTCGCGAGGCGCCGCGAGAGCGTCGCGGGTTTCGCGGCCGTGCGCGTATCGCTCGCGCGCGCCAGCCAGCGCAGATAGAGGACGAGCGTTTCCGGAGACGCCGGCACCGCCGTCGCGATCGGCCGCTGCAACATACACCAGCGCAAATAGCATTTGAGATCGGCGACGATCGCCGCCTTGGTCGCCGGCGCCATCGCTTCGGCCGCCGCCTCGATCGCGAGCGGCTGCGCCTTGCTCCAGTCGACGAGGCGGCCGTGTGCCGACAGCACCAGCTCGAGGGACGATGGGAGCGGCGCGAGCTCGCTCATCGCACTGGATCCGGCGCGACGGTCGATCGCGCAATCAGCGCCGCGCCCCTCGCCGACAGCGACCAGCCGGCGCCGCCGCGCGGGCCCGGGCAGTCGTCGACCAGCCCGCGGGCTTCATAGTTCCACATGAGGTCGAATGCCGCTTCGCGCGCGGAAACGCGGTTCGCATAGACGGTGCGCGCGTGCAGCGCGCCCGCGATCGCGGCGGCCGACAGGCGAACGCCCGCCTCGACACCGAAGAGCTGGCGCAGCTCGGCCGCGATGCGATGATCGTTCGTCATGCCGCGCCCTCCTTTTCGGCGTCCCCGTCGTGTGAATTTCTCGGCCGATTGGGTGATTTTGGCAGGCGCGGTTTTACCATAAGCCTCGTTTATGACAAGTCCGGTTTGCGGAGCGTCAGACAGATGGGATACCAAAGTGACACTTTGGTGAACTCGGACTTTGACGCCGATTCCGCTCGCGGCTAGCATGGCCCGCCCACCGGAGCCGCCATGCCCCCTAGTCCTCACACTGCCGCCATCGCCTTCCGCCAAGGCCAGATCGATGCGCTGGCGCGAACCCTCTTCGGCTCCCCTGCCCTCTATTCCGCAGAAATGCGCGAATGCCTCGCGCTGCGCGCGCTGGTCCGCGCCTGGTCGCAATATCGCGAAGACCGGGCCATCGCGATCGGCGAAAACCTCATCGGCGCCGAATGCGCCGCTGAACGCGACGCCTTCCTCGCCCTGCTCGCCGCCAGCCTCCCCGATCGCCGGTCGGATCTCGCCGGCGCGATCCGGCGCGTCCAGCAAATCGCGATCCGCCCCCTCGCCGCCGAGGCCGCGGCAACCGTCGCGCTGGTCGACGCCGGCACCGAGGAGCTGGCGAGCGTTCGCGAGGTCGCAGCGAGCCCGAAGCTGCCGGGCGATCCGGCAACCCGGCTGCTCACCATCGTCCGGGTCCTCCGGCGATCGGCCGACGTCGACAGCGATGCCCTCTCCGTCACCGCCACCTCGCCGTGCTGGGCGATCAATCTGCTCGCCGTCGCCGATCCCGCCTTGTTCGGCCTCTCGCCGCATCCCCTGCCCTTCCCCGGGCTGGTCCGGCGCCGGCTCTTCCGCTCCGATCGCGACCTCGATCGCGATCGCGACGACATCGCGGACTTTGTGCTCGAGGCGTTGCACGAGACGCTGTGCGATATTGCGCGGGTGCCGCGCGCCGTTGTTGCGTTTGGCGAGGCATTTCCGGGGCTCAGGGTGAATTCGCGGCTGCTCGATACCTGGCTGTTGCTCTTTGCGTTCGGGTCGATGACGCCCGCCCAGCTCGCGCGCGCCCTCCCCTGCACGAAGGCTGGCGCTGGCAAGCTCCTCAATGATTTGAAGATCGGTCATTTTGCCGTGCGTCACGGATCCCTCGAGCCGTATGTGACTGCGATTCAATTCCCCGTCTCTTTTACGATGTGATACGGCCGCCCTCGTCGGTTAGATAGCCTATCGATTGCGCTTGGATTGCCATATGGATATCCTTTATATATGGATTTGCATATCGCACGCCTTGTGCTTGCGCTATCGCTTGAATTGCAATATGCCCTCGCTATCGCAATCGAAAGCCATATGGAAATCCTATGCCTATAATCTCTATTGCCAATCCCAAAGGCGGCGCCGGAAAAACAACCCTTGCGTTCATTCTCGCGGACCAACTGAGCAGCAATGGCGCTTCGGTTGCAGTCGTGGATGCCGACCCAAACGCGATCATCGCCAAGTGGCATGAACGCCGAGCAGAGGAGGGGAGGGGCTCCCCCTTTGCCGTTATCGCGAAGCCATCCGAGGGAGCGATGATCAACACCGTCGACCAGCTGGCGAAAGAGTATCAATTTGTGATCGTTGACCTCGAGGGCACCGCTTCACGAATGACGTCGCGCGCCTTTGCGCGATCACATATGGTTCTCGTGCCGTTCAACCAATCGCCGATCGACGCCGAGTTAGCGGCGAATGCCGTTCAGCTTATCCATGAAGAATCGGAGGCACTTCAGCGGCCGCTTCCATTCCGTCTCGTTCGTTCACGCGATAGCAGCGCGGTTACGACGAAGAGTTCGAAGAGGATTGCTTCGGCGATCGCTGAGGCCAATTTGCCGGTTCTCGACGTCGGCTTGGTTGAGCGTGCGGCGTATAGGGACATATTCGATTTCTCGAAAACTCTTAGCGAGCTCGAGTCAGACACTACGTCTGGTCTTGAGAACGCCCGCGGCAATGCCGCTAAACTGGCCGCCTCTGTGATCGAGGCCATCCGCGAGGAGTATCCATCATGAGCGGATATGGTTTTGGCTCAAAAAAGCCCCCGGCTGATAAACCTGCAGGTACTATAGATCTTGGAGGCCTTCCCAGCTCGCTCCCGCCACTGAAGCGAGAGGACGAAGCACGAGCGGTCGCCGTCGGCGAAACTCTCGGTTTTGTCGATCGAGGGCAGGGGATTCGTCGCCGCAAGCCAGCGGCGATGCCGTCGGTAAATCTTTACGTGAAAGGGCCCCAGGACGTCATCCAGTGGTTTATTGACTACACTGACGGGCAGGGTCATTCCGCTTATTGGAAATCAATCGAGGATTTCAAACGCTTCATGGAAGATCGTGACCAGTGATGCCGCTGAGCCTGGAGCAATGATGAAAGCTTAGCGGTCGCCGACAATCGTGACGAGTTGAACAGCGTCTGCTTGTTGCTCAACGGTGAGATACAGAATCTGACAATCGTGCAAATGGGGTCCGCTGGACTTGGCTCGCACTGAGGAAAACCCGTTAACGTAGCCCGGTTTGCGGAGGCATATGACCGCAATTGGACGATAGACGACATATTGCCTTGGACGGAATAGCCCTGAACCTAGTCGGTCTATTTTGGCTCCATCAATTCTATGCGATTTCCGAACGGGTCGGCTACATATCGGCGATTATAGCCAGCGAGAGGTTCGTCTTCGACGGTTTCAAAGCCCGCGTCGCTCAACCGCTGAATAAGGGCGGCCAAATCTGTGACTGTAAATGCCGGATGGGCTTTCCGAGCGGGTCGAAAATCCTTTTCAACGCCAAGATGCACTTTCAACGAACCGCGTTCGAACCAGCATCCACCCCTTTTCGCCAGATGCGGAGGTTTATCGACCTCCGGAATCCCAAGAAGTTCTGCGTAGAAGCGCCGGGCGGCAGCCTCTTCTCCGGGGGGCATCGCTAGCTGCACGTGGTTTAAGGCTTCAACCTGCACCGACGCCTCCTGAACGTATCGGACTGACTGGCAGCTATACGGTGGCGTGGAAGGTGTTGTCTATGTCGACAATCGGTCGGAAGCAGCCGCGATCGCGGTGTGGACCAGCAGTCAGGCTGCCTGCGATTAGCAGCAAATGGCTTTATGTGAGAAACCGGGGGCGGCCAAGCAGCTCATGCACGGCCCCGGAGCCGAACGAACGATTTGCAGAAGCCTTCCCACGATTTGTAGAGAGCGTCCCCGGTCAGTTTATCCAGGCGAGGCCCCATCTCTTTCCGATAGGCTTCCGCGATAATATCCTTGTCCCAGCCACCCCCGAAATCGACTACGATAGAAGTGATGCGCGCATCGGCGCCATAGTGGAGAGAGCCTTCCGGGAACGACCGGCGATCTTGAAGCGACGGGGGCAGGGCACCTGCAATTGTATCGACCGTTCCGTCCCGGCGGGCGCGCCGGCCCACCTTCGGCCGATCGAGCTCCAGCGCAGTCATTTCTTGATCTACCGTGTCTTTTGGATTGAAGCTGAGCTTCACTGCAATGACAGGCCGTCCGCGCCCCGCGCCACGAACCTCCTCCCAATCGACGGTAAAATCAGCAAGTTGATCAATCTCAGATTTCGACTTGGCGAGGACGTCCCTCCGAAACTCGGCAAAATTCTTGAAGCTGCCATCGGGTACTCCAAGCTTGCGCCGCAGTTCCTCTACCTCCATCTTTACCACGCGATTCTGGCGATTTATTACCAAGCACCCCAGATCATAGAGCGTGATCGCGTAGCGAGATTGGAGGGCAAGCATTACACCCAAATTTACGCGCGCGTAATAATCGGATCGCTGAATCACCCGCTTAAAGTTGTCGGAGAACTGAAATTCCACAACGCTGAGGCCGTCTTCCGCAATTTCCTCCACGCAGCTTGCTAGCAGCGACTGGGACATAATCGCCGGTTTGCCCTTCGTCGAAGTCGTCCGGATGCGGATAATCACCCGGAGGAGTTCATCCATGACCGGCTGTATCCGCTCATTACCTTTGTGCGATCCGCGGAGTTCCTTCTTCGTGATGATAAAGGTCTTGTCATCGCCAGCCTCGGGTCCAGCCTTGCGTAGCATAATAGCAAACGCCTTACGGGCAGCGGCGCTGAGCGAACCCGTCTCGAATTCGGATTCGACCAACTCACCGGGCTTGCTTACAAAATCCAACTCGCGGCGGCGAATCACTTCGGCAACGCGCAACGTCCGGCTGAGGCTCTCAAAGCCTGACGAAACCTCGATTTCCGATGTCGGAGTTTCTGCGTTCATATGAGTTGCATAACACCCGGTTGTCATAAAGAGAAGGGGGCACCCCATCACTCATACTAACGCAATTTTGGTAGACGCCCGCCCGTCACATGCTGACGCTTTTGCCCATTAGTGCCAGCCCCCATGCGCACACTTAGACAGCATCAAAAGTTGGCGGAAAACCGTAGAAAATTGAAGGTCCCCCAAATCCTCACATAAAGGCACGTTCAGCCCCCAATTAATCACACTAACCGACAGTCTGACGAGGTAACATGCCCCCGAACGCTCACGTAGATGTGGTAGAAATCGATGTGGAGCCCCCAGCGCCTCACATAAAACTGACTTTCGGGCTGCAAAGCGGTCCAGGCTTTGCAAAATCAAGCAGAGTCAACGCGATCGGGATGCAAATTCCGACGCTTTAACAGCGGCCCCCAATCACTCACATAATCCCCCGAGCACTCAGCCGGTGGCCCCCGATATCTCACATCGAAGCCCCCGTTGCCTCGCATAGTCGCCCCCTTGGGCTCACATAAACGCACCTCAACTCTCTGAGTATAAACAACATTTCTCCCCTGAATCTTAGAAACTAGAATCTTAGAAGCCTCCCGCGCTGCGCTTGGGCATTTTTATAGGAGGAGGAAAAGAGGGGGAGAGGCTTTCAGGACCATAGCGGTCCGGAAGAAAGGATCCTCCTATGCTCACCGATACGGACCGGGCGCCCGACACCGCGGGACGCCTGTTCGAAGCTGCGCGCTCGATCGTCACGCAAATCGAAAACGATAGGCCAGTCCGAAGAGGGCTTATCAATGAGGTAATGGCCGAGGCGTTCGGGGCTAAGTCGGCCGACGGCGTTTGGACGCAGCGTGACAGTTTCGTCATGACCGAAATCGCGGCGATCCTCGCAGGCCGAAGCGCAAAGCTTCCCGAACAGCCGATCGCCATCATCGAGCAGCTCGCCAAACTGGAAAAATCCTTCCCAACGCAGACCGTGCGCAGCGAAGAGCAAATCGCCCATCAGCATTTCTCGACGCCGCTGGATCTCTCCTGGCTCATCAACCATCTCGCCATTATCGGCAGCGAAGACATCGTACTCGAGCCAAGCGCCGGCATCGGGACGATAGCCCAGTGGGCGGGGCAGGGGAAAATGCTCCTGCTCAACGAACTTGATCCGGTCCGCGCAGCGGCCCTTCGCATCCTATTCCCGGAACACGGCGTCACCAGCTTCAATGCCGCACAGATCAATCAGCACCTATCGGTTCCGCCGACAGTCGTGGTCATGAATCCCCCCTTCGCCCGCAACGCTGCCGGGGCCATGGATCCTTTTGCCGCTCACCGCCACTTCGCCGCCGCGCTCGCCGCTCTGCAATATGGTGGTCGCATCGTCGCGATCATGCCCGACAACTTCAACCCGGGAGGCAAGCATGGATCGCTGTTCGATCGGGCAATATCCGGCGCGAACATCCGCATGATGCTTCGTCTCGACAAGGGCTTTGCCGGGAAGGGAACATCTGTCGCCGTCCGGATTGTCGTCGCCGACAAGGGGAGAGGGCCCGGGCGCCTGCCAACGACGATCAACCGAACGACCGTCAGCAAGCTTCTCGATGCAATTGGCCAGCTACCGGCGCGCGCGATCGTCCACCCCAATCCAACTCCTCCAACGCGGCCACGATCCACCAGGACAGGTTCGCTATTCGGTGCATTTCGAGCATCCCCGGCCAAATCCTTCCCCCGGGCCGCGCGGCCTCTCCCGAGCTTCGAGATCGCCAGCGTCAACTATCGTATCCACGATCCAGTCGCCGCGGCCCACGATGAAACCGCCCTCTACGTTCCATGGCGCAGCCAGCGCCTCGAATTCGAGAATCCTTGCGAGCATCCGAGCCCGCTGGTCGAGTCCGCGGCCATGGCGGCCGTCGCGCTCCCGGCGCCGAACTATCGACCTCAGCTGCCAAAGCGGGTCATCGACGAAAAGATTCTGAGCGCCCCCCAGCTCGAGACGATCGTTCACGCTCTCGCGGCAACCGACATCGACCTTCCGGGCCGCTATCGCGCACCCGAAAAGGGGCTTGCTCTCGTTCCCCATGCAGACGGGCAACTCTACCGTCAGGGCTTCTTCCTTGGCGACGGGACCGGGGCAGGGAAGGGGCGGCAGCTTGCCGGGATCACGATGGATCAATGGCTGCGCGGGAAACGCCGGCACCTTTGGCTCAGCGATAGTAGCGCCCTGATTGAAGATGCTCGCCGCGACTGGCAGGCTCTCGGGGGAACCCCGCTCGACATCCAACCCTTGGGGCGTGTCCGCGCAGGAGCGGGGATCGAAATGGGCGATGCCATCCTGTTCGCATCATATGCCACCTTGCGGAGCGAAGCGGGCGGCGATCGACGTCTCGACCAGATTCTCGCGTGGCTTGGCGACGCGTTCGACGGGCTGCTCTTGTTCGACGAGGCGCACGCGATGGGCGGTGTTGCCGGCGGGGAAGGGCGGTTCGGCACCGTAGCCGGATCCCAGCAAGGTATTGCCGGAGTTGAACTGCAGAACCGCCTGCCCCGGGCACGCGTCATCTATGCTTCGGCGACCGGCGCCTCCGACATCAACAATCTCGCCTATGCGACCCGGCTTGGCCTGTGGGGCGAGGGGACTGCGTTCGTCGATCGCGAGGCTTTCGCTGCGCGGATTCGTGACGGCGGCGTTGCCGCAATGGAGCTGGTCGCGCGCGAGCTGAAGGCGATGGGCGTCTATACCGCTCGCGCGCTCTCCTATGCCGGTGTCGAATATGACATCCTCGAGCACGCGCTGACGCCTGCGCAGATCAAAGATTTCGACACCTATGCCGACGCCTGGGCGATCATCCACCGGAACATGGAAGAGGCCCTTGCCGCCGCCGGCGTCGTCGACCGGCTAACCGGCGCCACGCTTAACGGCCAAGCCCTTTCGGCTGCGCGCTCGCGGTTCGAAAGCGCCAAACAGCGTTTCTTCTCGGCTCTCCTTCTCGCGATGAAACTGCCAAGCCTTCTGCCCGCCATCGATGTCGCTCTCCAATCGGACCAGAGCGCCGTCATCCAGCTCGTCACGACAAGCGAAGCCCTGCTCTCGCGCCGCCTCGCAGATCTCGACCCCGCCGATCGCGCAGAACTGGCGCTGGACCTTTCGCCTCGCGAACTGGTGATGGACTATCTTCAGGCGGCGTTCCCGACCCGGGCTATGGAGATCGTCAGCGATGACGACGGCAATGAACGGTCGCGTCCGCTGTCCGACGCAAACGGCAATCCGGTCCATAGCGAGGAAGCCCTGCAGATCCGGACCGACACGCTCGAATTGCTGGGGGCGATGCCGCCGATCGCGCCCGCCCTCGATGCGGTCATCGAACGATTTGGTACCGACGCCGTTGCAGAGGTTACCGGGCGGACGAAACGCCTCGTGCGCCTGCCCGACGGAAGCCAGAAACTGCAGTCACGCTCACCTTCCGCTTGCATGGCTGACGCCGATGCCTTCATGAACGGCGCCAAGCGTATTCTCGTGTTTTCCGACGCCGGCGGGACCGGAAGATCCTACCACGCGAGTCTGGATCACCAAAATCAGCAGCGCCGGGTTCACTTCCTTCTCGAACCAGGCTGGCGCGCCGATCGCGCGGTGCAGGGGCTCGGCCGCACCAATCGCACCAACCAGGCGCAGCCCCCTATCTTTCGGCCAGTCACCACAGACTGCCGCGGCGAACGTCGATTCATATCGACGATCGCACGCCGGCTGGACGCACTTGGTGCGCTAACCCGGGGCCAGCGTCAGACAGGCGGCCAAAATCTGTTTGATCCAATGGACAATCTCGAAAGCGACTATGCCAAAGACGCCTTGCTGTCCTGGTACAGGCTGCTCCATCACGGCAAGCTGACCAGTGTCACCTTCGGCGATTTCTGCCATCGAACCGGGCTGCGCCTCGAATATGAGGGTGAGCTCGTCGAGAAGCTGCCGCCTATCCAGCGGTGGCTGAACCGCATCTTGGCGCTGCCGATCGCGATCCAGAATGCCATCTTCGACGAATATTTGGGTCTTGTCGAAACTCGCATCGATGCCGCGAAGAAGGCTGGCACATTCGATGCCGGCGTCGAAACCATCCGCGCGGACAAATTGACGATCGTCGATGAAATTACGCTTCGCAAAGGTGCAGACCCGTCGACGTCGACACGGCTCCTCACCGTCGAAGCGGAATGGCAGCGCGAAATGAAATCGCTCGCCGACGTGTCGGCATTGGCCGAACGCTTCGGCAATCGTGCTATATGCCTGCGCAATGCCCGCTCAGGCAAGGTAGCGCTGCAGACGCCGGCACGGACCCGTCTGACCGACACCGGCGACGCCGTCGCGACATGGCAACTGCAGCGCCCCGGCCATCATCAGTACATCACCGCCGGCGACCTCGAAGAAAGCATGTGGGAACCTGTCGACGTCGGGACGTTCGAGACATCCTGGACGGCCGAGTGCGAGGAGCTCAGCCGCAACCCGAACCGCGAACGCTTCTTCCTCGCGGTCGGTCGCTTACTTCCGATATGGAATTTGCTCGGCGACGATCCCGAAGTACGCCGCCTCGTGACGGCCGACGGCCGCGCCCTTCTCGGTCGCATTGTCCCGCATGGCGACGTCAACTCACTGCTCGGCAAGCTCGGCATAGCTGGCGCGATCAATCTTGCCCCCGCCGAAATCGTCGCCGCTGCCTGGGAAGGCAAGACAGTGCCGATCGGCAGCGCCATCGGTCTCACGCTTCAGCGTCGCCGCGTGAATGGAGAATCGCGCCTCGAGCTCCACGGATTTGATCCGCGATCGTTGCCGACCCTGAAAGCCAAGGGCTGTTTCACCGAAATTATCCAGTTCAAGACCAGGCTATTCATCCCGGTGTCGCGAGCGGCTGAAATTATTACCGCGCTCACCGAGTGAAGAAATAGCTTGCGCCGCGTTCGATCAACAGGGATTGAACGGGCGCGGGGCGCAATTCTAACGTCAGGATCGACTTTCAATGAACGATACTCCCCAGGACAATTCGGACCTGCTCACGCTGACCGCCGATATTGTTGCCGCCCATGTCGGCAACAACAGCGTCGCGATCTCGGATCTTTCGATCCTCATCAACAATGTTCATGCTGCGCTTTCCGGACTTTCGAAGCCTGCAGAGCTGCCCGAAGAGAAGCCTGTGCCGGCAGTATCAATCCGTTCTTCGGTGAAACCCGATTACATCGTGTGTCTCGAAGACGGAAAGAAGCTGAAGATGCTTCGCCGGCACTTGATGACGCATTATGGGCTCACGCCAGACGACTATCGGGCAAAATGGGGGCTCCCTGCCGATTATCCGATGGTTGCGCCTGAATATGCTGAGAAGCGCCGAGTGCTGGCTAAGGAAATCGGGCTCGGAACGAAGGGACGCGGTGGCGGCCGCAAGCCTGCCCGCGGGGCGGCCAAGCGCGGCTGATCACCACTCTGGCTGGCGAGGCGGCCGATGGCGCAGCCTCGCCACAACTTCCTGCCATTCCGCCTCATCGCGCGGCCCAAATTCGATCGTTGGAGCTTCCGACGTTGCCCCGACCTCGACCGGTCGGCGCCGGCAGATGGTACAGCGCATATGCTCGATGACGTCCGTCGGCCGACTATCCCATCGGTGAAGAGCAAACCAACGCCACAATATTCCGCCGTCCACGACGCCCTGATGGTCACAGAATCCGCATCGCACCGCGACGTTTGAGCGGTTTCGCCTGATCTCTTCGAGCGATTCAAAACTCCCGGCCACACGCTCTTCCATAGGAGGATAGCGCCCGCGCGCAATAACTCGCGCTGCGCGGAACTATGGCGCGCCTTCGGCACGCCAACAATGAGAGGGGAGGGGGATGGAAGGGGGCGAGGCCCCTTGGGAGTTAAGCCCATGATCCGGGTCTCGGTTGTCACCGGAGATTCATCATGCAGAACCAACCGATTCCTTTCAACAAGCTCCGCCTCTCGCCGGCCAATGCCCGCAAAACCTTCACCCAAGCCGGTATCGATGCCCTCGCGGTTTCGATCGACGCATATGGACTTCTTCAGCCCGTCATCGTCAGCCCGGCGACCGACAAGAAGTCGTTCTTCGACGTTCATGCGGGCGGCCGACGCTGGCGCGCGATCGGGCAGCTCATCAAAAGCGGCAAGCTGCCAAAGAATGCAATGATTGATGCGCGTGTGTGCAATGACGAAGCCGCCGCGCTCGCCGAAGAGATCAGTTTGGCCGAAAACATCATTCGCGAAGCCATGTCCCCCGCCGATGAATGCCGCGGTTACCGCGCGGCCATGGACAAGGGCGAAAGCGAAGAAGAACTCGCGCGGCGCATGGGCGTCACGGTCCGTCACGTTCAGGGGCGCCTGCGCCTCGCCGATCTTGCAGAGCCGATCTTCGACGCCCTCGCTGAAGGGAAGATTACGCTCGATGTCGCCAAGGCCTATGGCAGCACCTCCGATCGCGACACGCAGCTCGCTGCCTGGAATGTTTTCAAGGATAGCTGGCAGGGCGACCAACCGCACACGATCCGGCGTTATGTCAACGACAGCGCGATCGAGGCGAGCAGCGCCGTCGCGAAACTGGTCGGTGAGGAAGAATATCTCGCCGCCGGTGGCCGTATCGAACGTGACCTTTTCGCCGGCGAGGGCGAAGGTCAATGGCTCGATCGCCCGATCGCCGAAGACATCGCACGCGCGAAGCTCGAGCAAGCTGCAGACGCCATCATGGCCGTCGGCACACTCGGATGGGTTCGGGTTCTCCTAGCCCAGCACGTTCCGCATTCGGCGACCGACGGCTTGCACGACTATTACATCCGGCGCGGCGAGCTGAGCGAAGAAGACCAGGCCCGCATGATCGCGATCGAAGAGCGCCTTCAGTCGATCGAGGAAGAACTGGAGGATGCAACCGATGCGGACGTGATTTCACGTCTCGAAGCGGAAAATGAAGCGCTGGACGCCGAGCACACCGAAATCGACAAACGCAGCTATGTGATTCCGGAAGACGAACGACCGCATGTTGGAACCTTCGTGGTGCTTGCCAGCGATGGCACCCCGAAGGCGTCGCACCGCTACTTTTCGACGAAGGCCCCCAAGCGCGAAAAGCAGTCGCAAAGGGTCACCGGCGGATGTGCTGAAGGCGCTGCCCTGGAGGACGCTCTCCCCCGGTCGCTCGAGGAGCAGCTTGCCAAGGAACGGCGTGACGTATTGGCTTTGCACATCGCCCATGATCCCGCGCTCGCGCTCGATCTGACTATCTTCCGCCTCGCACGGAAATTTACGGGCTATGCCGCTTACAACGACACGGGCGTCATGGTGACGATCGGCGAGCTCTTTGACCCCGCCGGCGTCCCCGCCGCCCATTCAACTGCCGCACAAGATGGCCTCGATGCGGTCCGCTCCGGTCTTCCGTGCGATTGGGCAGGCGCCGACGACAGTTTCAGCGCGTTCATGGCGTTCCGCGAACTCGACGAAACGGACAAGGCAGCATGGCTTGCGTTTGCCGTCAGTCAAAGCCTTCAGGCGAGCCTCGCCACCGGCGATCGCGCTAACCGCTTCCAATCCGAGCTTGGCGCGCTGCTCGGTATCGATACCGCCGAACACTGGCGGCCGAGCGCGGATGCCTTCTTCGACAAGATCCGCAAGCCGCAGATCCTGTCGATCCTGGGCAAGCTCGATCCCGAGCTTCCGGGTCGCTACGCCAGCGAAAAGAAGGCCGCCCTATCGTCTGCAGCCGCAAAACTCTGCGCCGGCGAAACAATCGTCACGCCTGAGGTGAAGGCGCGGGCGCAAAGCTGGATCCCGGACGTCATGATGTTTCGCGCCGCCGAGACCCCGGATGAACCGGAAGCGCTGCCGGTCGACGATGACAGCGGCGAAGATCAACCTGCCATCGATGACGCCGATGACGAGCAAATCGACGAGGCCAACCCTGCCGTGAACGACGTCGACCAGGCCGGGGCCGTTTTGGCCAACGCAGCCTGAAGCGTCACCGGGCGGCGCGGAAGCAAGGGTCTCGATTTCCAGTTGGAAGTCTGCCTCCGCGCCGCTGTCGACAATCCGAAATTTCTCTATTGGAGTCAACAAGATGCCAGATTGTGCATCCGCATCCATCACCATCGGCGGCCGCGTGTCACCGGAGCAGTTCGTCACCTTATGCCGCCTGATCGCCGATGAAGATCTTCGCGTCGAGGATGAAGGCGACATCTTCTCTCCTGAATCGCGCATCGAGGGCCAATCCCTGCAGCTCTTCGACCATCAGGCAATCGGAGGCCATTTCCCCGTTCTTGAACTTTGGTGCCTGCAGAACGGGCTGTCCTATTCGCGGTGGTGCGCGGGCTACAGCGGATCGTGGCTCCCGCATCGCGAAGTATTCACGGGAAACGGCGAGGTCGTGACGTACCCCGCCAACGAAAATGGCGCGACTGTCGCCACGCGAGAGATCCTCGACCAACACGATAGCCTCACGTCACTGCGGGCATGGTTCGCGGCAGCGGACGTTCAGATCCCTCCATTGGAAATCACGGCCGACGACACGTCATCGGCCGATGCGTCACCGCGCGATCGCGCGGACAAGGAGGAAAGCGGGGATGGAGAGGGTGAGCAACGCTCTGAACTTCAAAAAGGAAACGCGTCATGAAGCCCCGTCACGACATCTATCAAACGATCACCGCCGAGCTAGCCGCTGCGATCGACGCCGGCGCCGGCCAGTGGCGTATGCCCTGGCACCATGACGGCGGGACGGTGATGCGGCCGACCAGTGCTGTCGGACGCGCATATACCGGCATCAACCGCCTCGTCCTTTGGGCGTCGGCCGAGGCTCACGGCTTTCGATCCGGGACGTGGGCTACCTACCGTCAGTGGAATGACGTCGGCGCACAGGTGCGCCGCGGCGAAACCGGTACGCACGTCATTTTGTGGAAAAAGCAAGAGCGCGATGAACCCACGTCGGCGGATTCCGATGGCGAGGACCGCGGCGCCCGCTTCTTTGCTCGGAGCTTTGTCGTCTTCAACCAATCGCAGGTCGACGGCGCGCCCGAACGGGCACAGGCAAGCGCACGGCCGATCGGCGAGATAGCCGCCTCTGCGAAATTGTTCCTCGAAAGCGTCGGCGTCCCCGTGCACTATGGCCCTTGGGATGCGTATTTTCGGCCCGATCAGGACCGCGTCTACATGCCCGACCGCGAAGCCTTCGACAGCGACGAAGACTTCATTTCGACGCTCGGACATGAAATCGTTCATTCGACGGGGAGCGCGCAGCGCCTCGGCCGCGAAACGCTTCGGGACTATTTCAAGGACCGGACCATCCGGGCCCGCGAAGAGCTGGTTGCCGAGGTCGGCGCCAGTTTCCTGATGGCCGACCTTGGTCTGGCCTATTCGCCAAGGCGGGACCACGCCGCATATGTTGCGAGCTGGTTGAACATACTCGGGAACGATACGCGCGCGATATTTCGCGCCGCGGCGGCGGCACAGGCTGCAACCGACTGGATTCATGCCCATGCCGCCTCAGCTCTGCCGATTGCGGCTTGATCGATGATTGCGCTTCCACCTCGAGCCCATCGGTTGCTCATCCTCGCCTGTTCCGCAACAAAGCGGCAGCATGACGGCTATATGCCCGCCATCGACCGCTATGACGGACCGCTTTGGCAAACGGTCCGTTGCCATGCGGGCGATCGGGCGATCCTAAAGGTAACCGTGCTGTCCGCACGATATGGTTTCCTCGACTCCAGGTCGCCGATCCAGAATTACGACAGCAGGCTGACGACCGCGCTCGCCGATCGAATGATCGCCGGCGGATTGGCGACACGCTGGCCGCGCCCGCCTTCGCCCCGAAAGCCCGATAACTACGGCAATAGCGCTGCCTGTGAGATGGCCTCGTTATCCGAACATGGCGATCGCCCATTCACCGACGTCGCGATCGCAGGCGGCCACATCTACCTCAAGGTCATGAAGAGCTTCCTCGCGGCTTTTCGTCATCGCGGATACATCGCGCCCGATGCGCCTGTAACTGAAATCAACGCGCCGATCGGCATCATGCGTCAGCAGCTGGCCGTGTGGCTCGCAAGAGCCACGGAGGGCATCGATGATTGAGTCGATGCTTGTGCTTTCGACCGGCAATCTCACCGAAGCAACCTGCAATCGCTGGCTGCCTGAGTGTGACTACCCCGCCTACGAAAAATCCGAATACGGATGGTTCGTCTATGTCGTCGAACCCGACTACGACCTCCCTGCAGACCTGCTCGCGTGCATGGCGCTCGCCCGCGATCGTCATTGCTGCTGGATCATGTTCGACCGCGACGCCCCGCCTGCCGCTGAACTCCCAAGCTACGATTGGTGACGGCCATGCACATCTCTGACAACGCCACGGCCCGCACGGCAACGATTGCGCGGCTGAACGATGACGCTCGCCTTGGCCTCGATCGCCGCGCCCGAATTATGATTACCAGGAATTGCCTCGAGACTTTCCGTATATCCCAGGAAGAGCACCCGGCGATCATCCAGGCTCAACTGCTCGCAGCCTTTCGCCGCTGCGAGTTTGCTACCGATAGTCCCGAGCACGACTTCGCCTCCATCCTGTTCCGTGAGCGAAAAGTCTGGATGAAGATCGACTTGTATGATCCGGGCCTTGTCAAGATCCCATTGAACGGTTCCTTCTGTTGACGGGCTGGGGGCCCCCACACGCAATGCTCAAGGATTGGCTTCATTCGTTCCGAGGTCAGCTGATGCACTATCCGTGCATAGACTTGTATCCGGTCGCGGCCGTAGCCGCGTACCATAATCCGTATTCACATCCCCGGATCGAGCAAAGGCGGATGCGGACCAAACTACTACTGGGCGTTCTCAGGCGCCATCAACTTTCCCGGTCACACATCACACCAATCCGCGTCGCCTTATCGAGCCTGTTGCAACATAAGCATCAGGCGGCGCGGAGCTCGGCAC
>NZ_LNRZ01000017.1 GCF_001468265.1 Sphingopyxis sp. H050
GGTTGGGTCTTCATCTTCGTTCCTTCGTCACTACGACGAAGCCCCAACCCTCCTTAAATCACAACCTCAAATCTGTGCCATTGGTGCTGACGGGGGACACCGGGCTATTTCGAGCTCTATGGATTTTCCGATGGCCGCTATATTGGCAACCCTAACCTGAGGCCCGAGAAGTCGGAAGGGTGGGAAGCCGGCATCGAGCAAAGCTTCAGCGATGGCAAGGCCACCATAAGCGCGACCTATTTCGATAGCCGCCTGAAGGACGAAATTTTCACGACCTTCCCCGCTCCGACCTTCATAGCGACGCCATCAAACCGTGCAACTTTGTCGAAACAGCATGGCATTGAGGTGGCCCTTGCCGCCCGTCCAATTCCCCAGATCAGGCTGGACGCCGCCTACACATGGCTTCATGCGCGAGAAAACGGCACAGTCGAGGTGCGTCGCCCCAAGCATATCGGCAGTTTCAACGCGACAGTGTTCAGCAAGGATGAGCGCTTTTCGGGTACGTTGACAGTGCGCTACAACGGGCGTCAGACCGATGTCGCGTTTACAAATCCAAGCTTCATTCCGGTGCGCGTGTCCCTGAGGGAATATGTACTGGTTAACCTGAATGCCGAATACAAGTTGCGCCCCAACATTTCGTTGTTTGCGCGCGTAGAAAACCTCATCAACGAGCAATACGAAGAGGTGTTCAGTTTCGCCACTCCGGGCCGCGCAGGCTATGGTGGCGTTCGCGTCCGCTTCTGATGTTCCGCAAGGCGCTCTGCCTCCTTTGGATGATCTCCGTGCTTCCGGCTCTGGCCGGTTGCACGGAGCCGTCTGGTAGTCGCAGCCAGGCGGCAGCAAAGCCAGTCCATGTCATGTCGATGAACCAGTGCACGGATCAGCTTGTCCTGGCATTGCTGCCACCTGAGCGGATCGCGTCGGTCACTTGGCTGTCGCGCGATCCCGACGGCTCCCTCATGTTCCGCGAGGCTGCGCGTGTCGACATCAACCATGGAATGTCGGAGGAGGTCCTGCGCCAGAAGCCGGACCTGGTTATTGCCGGGGCATTTACGACGCCGGCAACACGCGGACTGCTTAAGCGATTAGGGTTTCCAATGATCGAGGTCGATCATGCGGAAACCTACGAAGATATCCGCAAGATAACCCGACAGGTCGCCAAGGCAGTAGGAGAGCCCGCTCGCGGCGAGGAATTGATCGCAAAAATGGACCGCCAACTGGCCGACCTTGCGCGCGATCCGGGCCCGCCGCTACGAGTGGCTGCGTGGGATGGTGCTGGCTTCAATGCAAGCACGGGGTCTCTCTATGACACTGTGCTCAAGACAGCCGGTGCGACCAATGTTGCCAACACACTGCAGAAGAGCAGCTACGGCAAACCGGATATCGAAATCCTGCTCCTTTCTGCTCCGTCCCTGCTGGTGAAAGGCGCCGGGGTAGGTCGCCGCCCGGGGCTTCGCGAAAACGTCGAGCGACACCCTCTAATCCGTCGCTACTGGGACGGTGACCGTACGCTGACGATCCGACAGGCGTACTACGTTTGCGGAACGCCGATGGTGACGGAAGCCGCGATGCAGTTGCGCAACGAACTTCGTTCAGCGGCTCTCCATGCCCGCTCTCCCCTTCCCTTTGCCGGTGGGAAATCGCTATGACCCGGTGGCTTGTTCCCATGCTGGTCAGTTGTCTGCTCGCCAGCGCTTTCGCTTCGGTGCTGGCTGGCTCCGTCTGGTTGACACCACGCGAAGCGTTTCAGGCGCTGGCTTTCGATCATGCGGATCTGGCTGGCCAGATCGTCACCCAGATCCGCCTGCCACGGGTTGTCCTTTCGATGGCCATCGGTGGCATCCTTGGCCTCTCGGGTGCCGTCATGCAGGGGCTGTTGCGAAACCCGCTGGCTGACCCCGGCCTGCTGGGCGTTTCGGCAGGTGCCTCGCTCGGTGCGGTCATCGCCATCTATTTCGGCTTTGCCGCCAGTTTTACCCTTGCCGCTCCGCTGTTTGGTCTGACAGGTGCATTCGTCACCACAGGCATTGCCTTCATCCTTGCGCGGGGAGGCGGTACCCTATCGCTCATCCTGGCCGGGGCAGCAGTCAGCAGCATAGCCAGTGCAGGCGTCAGTCTGGCGCTCAACCTCTCCCCCAATCCTTATGCCGCTTACGAGATCATGACCTGGCTGATGGGTTCGCTTGCCGATCGAAGCTGGGATCATGTCCGCCTTGCCACACCCTTTATCCTTGCCGGGGGTACGATGCTTCTGCTGACGGGCCGAGCTCTGGATGCTCTTGCATTGGGTGAAGCGCAGGCTGAAAGCCTGGGGATTGCGGTTTCACGAACGCGCATGCTGGCGCTGATCGGTACGGCCCTTGGCGTCGGAGGCGCAACCGCCGTATCCGGAACGATCGGTTTCGTAGGCCTGATTGCGCCTCACCTTGTCCGGCCTCTGGTCGCCCATCGTCCAGGCAAGGTGCTCATCCCGGCCATGCTGGTTGGAGCCGTTCTGGTAACCCTCGCCGACATCGCGTCGCGCACATTGGTATTCCGGGGCATGCCGCTAAATCTCGGGGTGTTCATCAGCCTGATCGGGGCACCGTTCTTCCTGTGGCTGGTCCTTCATGTCCGGAGACGCACCGCATGAGCGCGCTGCACTTTCATGGTGTTTCGGCGCGCCGGGGGCAGCGTCTGGTCCTTGACGGGATATCGGCGCGTGTTCCATCGGGCCATCTGACTGCTGTGATCGGCCCCAATGGCGCCGGCAAGAGCACCTTGCTGGACATCACATCGGGCCTCAAACGCCCGGTGCAAGGTTCGGTCGAACTCGATGGCAAGGACCTCCACCGCCTTGGCCGCCGGGAACTTGCCAAGTTGCGTGCCTATCTGCCGCAACGTGCGGGGGTTGATTGGCCGATCACCGTAGAGCGCGTGGTTGCGCTCGGGCTGACTCCGGCGCTGCCAGCATTCGGCACCATACCGTCCGCTCTGCTTCCCGCCATCGACGATGCACTGCTCGCCTGCGATCTGCTGGGTTTGCGGGATCGGCCAGCCACGCAATTGTCGGGTGGCGAACTGGCGCGGGCAATGCTGGCCCGCGCGATTGTCGGCGATCCAGCGCTTCTGATCGTTGATGAACCAACCGCGGGTCTGGATCCACGCCATGCCATCGATGCCGTCCAGCGTCTCAAGGCCCGGACCACGGCCGGGTGCACGGTTGTCATGGCGATCCACGATCTTGATCTGGCCTTGGCCTTCGCGGACTCGATCCTCGCAATCCGCGATGGGCGATTGCTTGCACACGGTCCGACGCACGAAGTCGTCACCGAAAGCCTACTCACCTCGCTCTATGACGTTCCGGTCCGGTTATCTCGTGACGGGGACGGCATTTCCGTCCGCTTTCTCAAGTCCGGGGTATCATCATGAACCAGATTTCCTTTGACGAACTGGCACGTCTCGCGTGCGACCCTGGCCATGGCTGGAGCATCGGCACATTCGGTGCGATCGGCGAATTCATTCGCGACGAGGATGAGCCGGCCACGGTTCAAAACGACCGCGACAATATCGAAATCGTGACCGCTCGCGGTGCCTTGCGGATCAGGCATTCGGATAGCTTTGAATGCCTTGCCTGGGATAGCCTGTCCTCTGATGGCGAAAGCTGGGGTCATGCAATGGCGCTCTGCGCGCCTCTGACTGGTTCGGTCGATCGGGCTGTCGTATCTTTGGGCGCCGATACCGACGCCATTCGCAGGGAAGACCAGTCGAGCCGCCTGTTCGACATGGGCGTTTGTAACGGCACCATAAGGATGTGCGCCCGCACTGACGACGAAGCGCTGATCGGGGCTCTCGAGGCTCTTGAAGGTCAGGACCTGCTGTCTTCGCCAACAGTCATGGCCGAGGTTCTGCGTGCGCAGCCCCACCGGGTCATGCTCTCGCCTGCCGGACGGATCGAAGTCTTCCAACCGATTCCGCCTCCGGATGGGAAATCGCCGGAAGGCCCGCACACCCATCTGCTTGCCAAGCTTATCGGGAAGGGTCGGCCACATGGCGCCAACGTCCCCATTCCGGATGGCTATCAGTCGATCCTGAACATTCACCCTCGCTCACCTTGGCGGAACGCACTGGGTGAACGGCACGATTTCGTGCCCGATACGGACACCGCCTTTTCACCTATGCTTGAACGCTTTGGCCTTGATCAGGATCGTGCCGTGGACGCACATATCCGCACCGCTGTGGCTGAAGGCGCAAACCCTGAATTCTTTGATTGGCCCGACACACGGCGGGGCCGAACGAAAGCCCGCATCGTCCTGCGCCGTCTTGCCGCTGCCGGTCACGAGCACGTGGGTCCCTGGCGCGTCTGGTTCGACCGCGCTCCCGTTGAAACCGATGAAACGGAACAGTGAGGTTGCGCCTGCAATTTCAGCGCGAACTTTGATTGGCATGATCGAAGTTTGGGTCTAGAGATATTCAATGATGATGCGGGTTTGCCCGTGCCATCGATGATCGCGCCGGTGCCCCCAACGGGGCTTAATCGGGAATGCGGTGCGGGAGCGTAGCTCCCAAATCCGCGGCTGTCCCTGCAACTGTAAGCGGATAGCGCGATGCACATTTTTCCTGCGCGTGCAGGAAAAGCCACTGGACCGCGCATGAACGCGCATCTGGGAAGGCGTGCATCAAGCTGTGACCCGCGAGCCAGGAGACCTGCCGGCGCTCTGGTCGCTCTTGCCCGGGTCCAGGGGATGGCCAAGGCACGGTACTCTTCCGTCTGAGCGACGAAGCTGTGCGGCTGGGGCTGCACGGCCGCGTGGTTTCGGGCGTCTGTCGCGCCAGCCCGTTGTCGCGCGCCGACCGGACCTGTCCGGCAAGCCCTGCCCGGTGTCGCTCTGGCGCGCGGAGGAACTGCCATGTCGGACCTGTCAAAGGTACCCGTCACGATCATCACCGGCTTTCTGGGTGCCGGTAAGACCACGCTGATCAGCCACCTGATCCGCAACGCTGGCGGACGCCGATTGGCTGTGGTCGTCAATGAATTCGGTACTCTGGGGGTGGATGGGGACATCCTACAATCCTGCGCCATTCCCGATTGCCCGGCGGAAAACATCGTCGAACTGGCCAACGGCTGCATCTGCTGCACCGTGGCGGACGATTTCATTCCCACCGTAGAGCGCCTGCTCGCGCTTGATCCGCGCCCTGACCATATCCTGATCGAGACATCAGGGCTGGCCCTGCCCAAGCCCTTGCTCAAGGCCTTCGACTGGCCGGCAATCCGCAGTCGCATCACGGTGGATGGCGTCCTTGCGCTGGCCGATGCCGAAGCGGTTGCTGCCGGACGGTTTGCCCCCGATCTTGCAGCGCTGGAGGCCCAGCGCGCCGCAGACCCGGGGATCGACCACGAAACCCCGCTGTCCGAAGTCTTCGAGGACCAGCTTGCCTGCGCCGATCTCGTTTTGCTGACCAAGGTTGATCTGGCCGGACCTGACGGAGTCGCTGCCGCAAGGGCAGCCATTGCGGCCGAAGCACCCCGCCCCGTGCCTGTGATCGAGATAGCCGAAGGGATTGTCGACCCTCGCGTGATCCTTGGACTTGGAGCTGCCGCCGAAGACGATATCGCTGCCCGGCCCTCGCATCACGACAATGAGGATGATCACGAGCACGACGATTTCGACAGCACCGTCATCGCGCTCGGCGAGATTGCCGATCCCGCCGATTTGGTGGCGCGTATCGAAACGCTCGCCCGCGACCATCGCATCCTGCGGGTAAAAGGCTACGCTGCCGTGACTGGCAAGCCCTTGCGCCTCTTGGTGCAGGCCGTCGGGTCGAGGGTTCGTCACCAGTACGACCGCCCATGGCGCCCCGATGAGCGGCGCCAGACCACCCTGGTCGCCATCGCCGAGCATGACGATATCGACGAGCCTGCCATTCGCGCGGTGCTGGCAGGCTAAGCTAGGCCGTGCACGTCATCTTTCGCGAAACGCATGGGATGGAGGAAACGGCCATCCCACAGGATCTGGGGCAGGAGCCTGCGGATCTTGTCGTCCTGTCCTTCTCGGACAGCGATCTTGGTGCGTTCGCGGAAGGCTGGCGCCAGGCGCAAGCGGCGGATCCGGCATTTCCTTCGTTGCGGCTCGCCAATCTTGCCGCGCTGATCCACCCTTTGTCGGTCGACACCTATATCGAAAAGACATTGGCCGGGGCAAAGGCCGTGCTGATCCGGCTGATCGGCGGCACGCCCTATTGGAGCTACGGCCTTCAACAGGTCGAGACCCTCGCCCGATCGCGCGGGATTGCGCTTGCTGTCCTGCCTGCCGATGGTCGGCCGGATTGGCACCTCGACAGTGTCTCCACGCTTCCTGCCGCCACGCTGGCCAAGCTTTGCCAGTTGTGTGACGAGGGCGGCGCGGCAGCGGCGCGCGCGGCCCTGGCCGCTCTCGCGCACGCCGCAGGGCTTGGCGTCAGCACTGTGACGCAATGCACGGCTTTGCCGGCAACTGGCGGATGGCACCCCTCCTGCGGGATCATCGATCCTGCCAGCTTCAGGCCCAATGCGGATCGGCCGCTGATCCTGATCGTCTTCTACCGTGCGTACCTCGCCGCACACGACCTGCACCCGATCGCCGCGCTTCATTCCGCGCTTGAACAACGCGGCTTTGACGCGCTCTCGATCTTCGTCCCCTCGCTCAAGCCCCCTGAGGTCAGGGCACAGGTGGATCGCTGGGTGCGTTCGCTGGCGCCTGCAGCCATCGTCAATGCCACGGCTTTTTCAGCGCGGGGCGAGGATGGCGGAACGCCGCTCGACGGGGGGGGCGTTCCGGTCTTCCAGATCGCGCTTGCCACCGCACCGCGCGCAGGATGGGCGCGCACATCGCGTGGCCTCTCGCCGGCTGACCTTGCCATGCATGTCGTACTCCCCGAGATTGACGGGCGCATCTTTGCAGGCGTGTCGAGCTTCAAGGAAGCGGGCGAACGCGATCCGGCACTCGGCTTCGCTCCCTATTCGCACCGCGGCGATGACAACCGGATCGCAGCGGTCGCCGACCGCGTGGCGCGCTGGATCGGGCTGGCCCGCAAGCCGGCATGCGAACGCCGCGTCGCCCTGATCCTGTCGACCTACCCCGGCAAGGCCTACCAGATGGCGCACGCCGTGGGTCTTGACGCGCTGGCCTCAGTCGATGCGATTGTCGCCGATCTGGCAGAGGCCGGGTACAAGGTCAGCCGCCCCACCGATCTTGCCAGGCAGCTGGCGACCGAGCATCTGGTCTGGCCTTTGAATGCCTATCGCACTGCCATGTCCGCCCTGCCCGAGACGCTGCGGCAGGACCTTGCCTCGGCATGGGGAGAGCCGGAAGACGATCCGCTGGCTGTCGATGGGGCATTTCGCTTCCCGGCGCTCACGCTCGGCCAGGTGCTGGTGGCGCTTCAGCCCGAGCGGGGCGAGCCTATCAGTCGCGATGCAGACTATCACGACCTCTCGCGCTGCCCGCGGCACGCCTATGTCGCCTTCTACCTGTGGCTGGGCCAGCAGGGTACGGATGCGCTGGTCCATGTTGGCGCGCATGGTACGCTGGAATGGCTGCCGGGGAAGGCTGTAGCGCTGTCTGACGCTTGCTGGCCCGAAGCGCTGACACAAGCGATGCCGGTCATCTATCCCTTCATCGTCAACGATCCGGGCGAGGCAGCGCAGGCCAAGCGCCGCATCGGTGCTGTCACCATCGGCCATGTGCCGCCGCCGCTCGTCCCGACCGGAAGCGGCGCCGGGCTGGGCCGGATCGAGGCTTTGCTGGACGAATTCTCCAATGCCGACGGGCTGGACCCTGCCCGCCGGGACCGTCTGCAGAAATCCATCCGCGAGGAAGCTGCCGCGCTGGGGCTGGAGGCAGAGCTCGGCCTTGATACCGCCACCACTCTGGTCGAAGCGATCACCCGGATCGATCGCTTCGTCTGCGATGTGAAAGCCAGCCAGTTCGGTGACGGTCTCCACGTTTTCGGCCGCGGTGAACAGGGCGCGGCAGAGCGGAACGGGCTTCTGGCTGGGCTGGACGGCCGATGGATCGCTCCCGGACCATCTGGCTCGCCCCATCGCGGACGAACCGATGTGCTGCCGACGGGACGCAACCTCTACACGATCGATCCGCGCGCAGTACCTTCGCGCGCAGCGCATGCACAGGGCGTCGTGCTCGCCGAGGAGCTGCTCCGCCGCCATCTGCAGGATCACGGCGACTACCCGCGTGGCCTTGTGGTGGATCTGTGGGGTTCGGCCACCATGCGCACGGCTGGTGAAGAGTTTGCGATGGCGCTGCACCTTCTGGGGGCAAAGCCGATGTGGGACATGGCTTCAGAGCGCGTGACGGGGGTTGAGATTCTCCCACTCGCCATGCTCGACCGCCCTCGCCTCGATGTAACGCTGCGCGTTTCGGGCCTGTTTCGTGATGCCTTTCCCACCCTGCCCGCCTTGTTCGGTCAGGCCGTCCGGGCGCTGTGCACCAGGGACGAACCCGCCGACTGGAACCCTTTCGTTGCCTTGGCCCCAGCGCCGCGCGTCTATGGTCCGCGTCCGGGCCGGTATGGACTCGGGATCGGAGACGCGGCCGAAACCTATACCGATGATGCCCGGCGTGCGGCGGGCGAAGCATGGCTGGCAGCCTCCGACCACGCGCTGGATAGCGTTTCCGATTCCAGCACGGGAAGCGAGGCTGACCCCGATGGCATCCGTCTGCGAGTGGCCAGCGCGGACGCCTTCGTCCACCTGCAGGACCTGCCTGAAACCGACCTCTTGCTGGCCGCGGACTATGCCGGGCACGAGGCAGGCTTTGCCGCAGCCCAGGCGATTGTCGGAGGCAAGGCCGCACTCTATCATCTCGACAATCGGGACCCGAACAACCCGGCGGCCCGCACGCTGACCGAAGAAATTGCCCGCGTGGTCCGTGCCCGAGCCGCCAATCCAGGCTGGATCGCAGGAATGATGCGCCACGGCTTTCGTGGGGGCGCGGAACTGGCCGCGACGCTGGACCATCTTGGCGCTTTCGCACATCTTTCCGGCAGCGTGCCGCCGCAGCTGATCGACCTTTATCACGAGGCAACGCTCGGCCAGTCCGAAGTTCGCGCCTTCCTCGAACGCGAAAATCCCGATGCACTGGCGGCGATGGAAGCGCGCTTTGCCGCGCTGCATGCCGCGGGCCTCTGGCGCACCCGGCGAAATTCCATCCTGGCCAGCCTGCGGGAGGCACCATGACCGGATTTGCCGTCAAGGGCTGGTGCCCGGACGCATGGCACCCGATGATATCCGGCGACGGCCTACTGGTGCGGGTCAAACCCCGGCTCGGGCGGCTGACACGGGAGCAGGCGCTGGCCCTTTGCGATGCGGCCGCCACCTGCGGCAGCGGGCTGATCGACCTGACGCGGCGCGCCAATCTGCAGATTCGCGGCGTTGCCCAAGATCGCTGGCCCTTGCTGATCCAAAGGCTGATTGCGCTGGAATTAGTGCAGCCCGAGCCTGCACTCGAAGCGCGGCGCAACGTCCTTGTCGCGCCCGACTGGCAGGAGAACGACGACACCCACCGCATCGCCAACGCCCTGCTGGCCCGGATAGGCGAATGGCCCGATCTTCCCGGCAAGGTCGGGTTCGTCATCGATGCCGGCCCTGCCGCTGTGCTGACCGGCGCATCCGGCGATTTCCGTGTCGAACGCGGCACGGACGGCAGCCTCATCCTTCGCGCCGATGGTTGCCTCACCGGATCAAGCCTGTCTCCAGGCACGGAAGCGGACGCCCTGATCGCTCTCGCTCACTGGTTCGCCGCGAGCGGCGCCGCCGCAGCCGGGCGCATGGCCCGTTGGGATGCGGAACTTCCCGCATGGGCAAAAGGTGCGATCGCGCCTGCAATGGCTGAACCGGGCCATGTGCTTGGCACCGGACATCATCCATCGATCGCGCTGGCGTTCGGGCTGATAGAGGCTTCGGAGCTCGCCATCCTGCTCGAATCCGGTTCTGCTTCTGGACTGCGAACAACACCGTGGCGGCGGCTGTTGATCGAGGGGGCGGCGGCTGCCCGGACCCACCCGTCCACCGGCGCTAAACCTGATCCGCTGCCCCATGTGGAAGCCTGCCCGGGCGCACCATTGTGCGCACAGGCGACGGTTGAAACCCGTGCGCTTGCGCGCCGACTTGCGCCCTATGTCTCGGGACGGCTGCACGTTTCGGGTTGTGCCAAAGGCTGCGCCTGCTCGCAGGTGGCCGATGTCACGCTGACCGGACGCAACGGCAGGTTCGATCTGGTCCTTGCTGGCAAAGCCGGATCGCCTCCGTCCCGCTCCGGCTTGAGCGCCAGCGAAATCCTCGCGCATTTTGGAGCCGTCTGATGCCCCATGTCTATGAAACCGACGGGGCAGCGATCTATCGCCAGTCGTTTGCCACGATCCGCGCCGAAGCCGATCTCTCCCCTTTCGCGCCAGGCGAAGAGCAGGTGGCAGTGCGGATGATCCATGCGGCCGGGATGGTCGGACTTGCAGCGCATATCCGGTTCTCGTCGGGATTTGCCGATGCGGCACGCGCTGCGCTGGCCGGCGGCGCGCCGATACTGTGCGATGCGCGGATGGTGTCTGAAGGGATCACCCGCGCCCGGCTTCCCGGGAGCAACGCAATCATCTGCACGCTGCAAGATCCTGCGGTGCCTGACCTTGCACGCAAGATCGGCAACACCCGATCCGCTGCCGCGCTGGAACTGTGGCGGCCCATTCTGGCGGGTGCGGTCGTGGCGATCGGCAATGCACCAACCGCGCTGTTTCATCTGCTGAACATGCTGGAAGACCCCGCCTGCCCACGCCCTGCGGCGATCATCGGCTGTCCGGTGGGCTTCGTGGGAGCAGCTGAATCCAAGGCTGCCCTCTGGGCCGCTCCTCCTGCACCCTGCTGCGTCGTCGAGGGCCGCCTTGGCGGCAGTGCCATCACCGTGGCGGCCATCAACGCGCTGGCGAGTACGGCCGAATGAACGCCGGCACGAACATCGGCACCATTCACGGTGTCGGGCTTGGTCCGGGTGCGGCAGACCTGCTGAGCGTGCGCGCCGACCGGCTTGTACGCACGGCGCACCACGTCGCCTATTTCCGCAAGGCTGGGCGGCCCGGCCAGGCAAGGCGCATCGTGGAAGGGATGCTCCGCGCTGACGTGATCGAGTTTCCGATGGAATATCCGGTAACCACCGAAATCCCGGTATCCGATCCTCGCTACAATGCCTGCCTGTCGGCGTTCTACACGCACTGTTCGGAGCGGCTTGCAGCGATTTCGCAGCAGGGTGAGGACGTCGTCGTGCTGTGTGAGGGCGACCCGTTCTTCTACGGCTCCTTCATGCACCTCCATGCCCGCCTTTCAGGCCGCATACCGGTGGAAGTCGTCCCTGGCATCACGGGCATGTCTGGCGCCTGGACCGCGACGGACCTGCCGATCACCTGGGGCGATGATGTGATGACCGTGGTCATGGCCACGCTGCCGGAAGCCGAGCTTGCCCGCCGGATCCGCGAGACTGACGCGCTGGTGGTGATGAAGATCGGTCGGAACCTGCCCAAGCTTCGCCGCGCCGTGGCAGCCGCCGGGCGCATGGATGCGGCATGGCTGGTCGAACACGCAGCGATGCCCGGACAGCGCGTCACCATGCTGGCCGAGGCTGAGGCGGTGACCCCCTATTTCTCGATCCTGCTGATCCATGGTCAGGGGAGGCGACCATGACCGGGGAAAAGGACAAGGGTTGGCTAGCAATCGCCGGTCTGGGACCAGGAGACGAGGCACTCGTCACACCCGAAGTCACCGCCGCGCTGGCCGGGGCTACGGACGTGATCGGGTACATTCCCTATGTCGCCCGGATAGCTGCACGCGAAGGCCTGACGCTTCACCCCTCGGACAACCGGGTGGAGCTCGACCGCGCCGCTCTGGCGCTCGATCTTGCGGCGCAGGGCCGCAGGGTCGTTGTCGTATCGTCAGGTGATCCGGGGGTGTTCGCGATGGCCTCGGCGGTATTCGAAGCGCTTGAGGCAGGTCCTTCCCGCTGGCGGACGCTGGATATCAGGGTGCTGCCGGGCATCACCGCCATGCTGGCCGCCAGTGCACGGGCCGGGGCACCGCTGGGTCACGATTTTTGCGCGATCAATCTTTCCGACAACCTGAAACCCTGGGCCATGATCGAAAAGCGGCTGCGGCTGGCCGTGGAGGCGGACTTTGCCTTGGCGCTTTACAACCCCCGCTCGAAGGCACGTCCCGAAGGCTTCGCCCGTGCGCTGGCCTTATTGAAGGAGCTGTGCGGCGATGATCGCCCGATGCTGTTTGCCCGCGCCGTCACAACGCCGCAGGAAGATCTGCGCATCGTGCCGCTGGGCAAGGCGCACGATGAAATGGCCGACATGCGCACCACGGTGATCGTGGGATCAAGCCGGACGCGGATCATCGAACGTGCGGCAGGCCCTATCCTCTATACGCCCCGGTCCGTTGCGGAAGTGGCCTCATGACCAAGCCATTCCAGCACATCTTCTGCGCGACAGACCTCGATCCGGTCACCGATCACCGGGCGGTCGATCATCACGACCGGAAGCTTGAGCTGGCGCGCAGCGACAAGCTTTGCCTCGGCGCCCGTGCCACCGGCGTTCTTGCACACAACAAGGTCGATCATGTGAGACTGCATCAGCAGCCGATCACCTTCAGCCGTAAACGGCCCGCGATCGATGACAAGGTCGTGGGAGGGCAGGCCTGGGGGCGCAGCCGGAGGGTCAACAAAGCGCAGCAGGTAGTGATGCTGCGGCTGTGCGGCAAAGGCTTCCACATGCATTCGGCCCAGCGCGAGCAGGATGCGGCGCGGCGTGCCCGCAAGTTTGGCCACCGCAGCGGCAGTGTCTCTCACGCATGTCCAGCGATCGCCCGACCCGGCCTCCCATGCGGGTCTGGTCAAGGCGATATGGGCAATCCCGGCAATCCGCGCGGCCTTTATGGCATGTGCGCTCATAGTCGCGGCAAAGGGATGCGTCGCATCGACCAGATGCGTGATGCGATGGTCTTGGAGATAGGCCACAAGCCCCGCCACCCCACCAAAGCCGCCGACGCGGATCGGCACCGGCTGTGGCCGCGGGTTGTCGGTCCTGCCCGCGTAGCTGAGTGTCGTCGCAACCTGCGCTGCCGCAAGCAGGCGCGCCAGTGCGCTCGCTTCGGTTGTTCCGCCAAGCAGGAGAACATTCGGCATGGCTGACATGGACCCTCGCGCATGGTTGACGATCATCGGCATCGGTGAAGACGGCGTGGACGGCCTGTGCTCAGCGGGCCGGGCCGCGCTGGCCAGGGCCGAACTGGTCATGGGATCGGCGCGCCATCTAGCGCTGCTTCCCGCGCTTACCTGCGCGGTCTTCAAATGGCCAGTTCCCTTTGCCGACGGCATAGCCGAACTGCTGGCGCATCGCGGGCGGCGGGTGGTCATGCTGTCATCGGGCGATCCGTTCTGGTTCGGCGCAGGCGCAAGCCTTGCGCGCCATCTCGGTCCGGCGGAATGGGTTGCGCACCCCGCGCCATCGACCTTCAGCCTTGCTGCCGCCCGGCTGGGCTGGCCGATCGAGGAAACGGCCTGCCTCGGCCTGCACGCAGCGCCGCTGGACCGCTTGTGCCCCCATATCGCACCCGCCCAGCGCGCCATTGTCCTGCTGCGCGATGGCGATGCCGTTGCCACGGCGGCGCAATATCTGACCAGCAAGGGCTTCGGCCCATCGACGCTTCATGTGATGGAAGCGCTGGGCGGCCCCCATGAACGCCTCCGCGTGACGACCGCGCAAGCCCTGCCGTTCGCAGACATTGCCCATCCCGTTGCCGTGGGCATCGCGTTCGCCGGTTCAGGCAATGTCCTGCCCGTCACATCCGGCAGACCGGATGCGTGGTTCGATCACGACGGACAGATCACCAAGGCCCCGGTGCGCGCCCTGACCCTCTCGGCCCTCGCCCCGCGTGCCGGTGAATGGCTCTGGGATATCGGCACGGGTTCTGGGTCAATCGCGATCGAATGGCTGCTGGCTCATCCCGCCAACCGGGCGACCGCGTTCGAAGCCGATCCGCTACGGGCCGGCCGCGCCCGCGCAAACGCCAAGGCTCTGGGTGTAGACCGGTTGGATGTGATCAATGCCCGGATGCCCGAAGGCCTGCCGGAAGGCCCCCATCCGCATGCTGTGTTCATCGGTGGCGGCTTGTCCGACCCGCTGCTCGATGCCCTCTGGGCCCGGCTGCCTGATGGAACGCGGCTGGTGGCGAACGCCGTGAGCCTTGAATCTGAAGCCGCTCTTACCCGTTGGCATGGCGCAAAGGGCGGCAGTCTGCTGCGGATCGAACTGGCCGATGCCGTGCCCCTTGGCCAGCGGCATGGCTGGAAGGGGCGCTATCCCGTGGTACAGTGGAGCGTCACGCTATGATCGTGGCTGGCTTCGGCTTTCGGCGCGGCGCAGGCCTCGCTTCGCTGCGGGCGGCGCTGGAACTGGCGCAGGACGGGCTGCCCCCTATAACCCATTTGGCGACCGCCATCGACAAGACGTCTGCGTTGGTACCGCTTGCAGAGGCACTGGGACTGCCGATGACCGGCATCCCATCGGCGTCCCTGTCCACCACGCCTACGCCCACCAGCTCTGCCGCCAGCCTGAAGGCACGCGCGACCGGCAGTGTCGCAGAAGCCTGCGCGCTGGTCGCCGCTGGTCCGGGCGCCCGCCTTTTGCGCACGCGCCACATCTCGCCCGATCGCATGGCCAGCTGCGCCATTGCCGAAGGATCACAGCCATGACCGTCCACTTCATCGGCGCCGGCCCCGGCGCACCCGATCTTTTGACCCTGCGAGGGCGCGACCTGATCGCCGCCAGCCCGGTCTGCCTCTATGCCGGTTCGCTGGTTCCCGTGGCTGTACTCGATCACTGTCCGCCCGGTGCCCGCATCGTCAACACCGCGCCCATGACGCTGGACGAGATCATCGCCGAGATAGCGGAGGCTGACGCCGCAGGGTGCGATGTTGCCCGCCTCCATTCGGGCGACCTGTCCGTCTGGTCGGCAATGGGCGAACAATTGCGCCGCCTGCGCGCACTGGACATTCCGTTTACGGTCACGCCGGGTGTTCCCGCCTTCTCGGCGGCAGCGGCGGCTCTGGAAGCCGAACTGACCTTGCCCGAGCTCGGCCAGTCGCTGGTACTCACGCGCACGCCAGGGCGGGCCAGCGCGATGCCGCAGAGCGAGAGCCTCGCCAATTTCGCTGTGACGGGCGCGACTCTGGCTATCCATCTATCGATCCACAACCTCGCGCGGGTCGTGGCCGATCTTGCTCCCGCCTATGGCGCGGATTGCCCCGTTGCGGTCGTCTGGCGCGCCAGCTGGCCCGACCAGCGGATCGTCCGGGCCACCCTCGACACCGTCGAAACAGCCATCGCCGGCAGCATGGAACGAACCGCGCTGATCCTTGTCGGACGGGTGCTGGGGGCGGAGGACTTCGCACAAAGCAGCCTCTACGCCCACGGCTACGACCGGCGCTTCCGCCCACAGGATGCGAGCTCGCGCTTTGCAGGAGCCGGGGAATGAGCGTTTCAGGCCTGATGATCGCCGCTCCGGCATCGGGAACGGGCAAGACTACGGTCATGCTGGGCCTGCTGCGAGCGCTGGTTGAAGACGGCGCGGTGGTCCAGCCCTTCAAGAGCGGTCCCGACTATATCGATCCCGCCTTTCACCGCGCCGCCTGCGGCCGTGCGTCGTTCAACCTCGATACTTGGGCCATGAATGGCGAGCTGATCGCTGCAATCGCGGGAGAGGCTGTTGGCGCGGACATGGTGCTTGCCGAGGCTTCGATGGGCCTTTTCGATGGTGTCGCGAGCCGGGGTGCCGTTGGCAATGGCGCCAGTGCGGACATTGCACGGACAATGGGCTGGCCGGTTGTGCTGGTGCTGGACGTGTCCGGACAAGCCCAATCCGCCGCTGCAACGGCGCTCGGTTTCAAGCATCTGGATGACACGCTGCCGTTTGCAGGCGTGATCCTGAACCGGGTGGCCAGTCCCCGCCATGAACGGCTGGTGCGCCGGGGGATGGAAGCGATAGGCATGCCTGTGCTGGGTGCCCTGCCCCGGCGCGGCGATCTCACCCTGCCAGAACGCCATCTCGGTCTGGTCCAGGCTGTCGAGCATCCCGATCTCGAGCGGGCGATATCGGACTATGCCGCATTTCTGCGTGCAAATGTCGATCTGAATGCCATCCGCCATGCCGCCAGCAGCAACAGCGCCCCGCCTCCGGCCCCCGGCCAACTGCCGCTTCCCCCTGCCCAGCGGATTGCCATCGCCCGCGATCCCGCCTTTTCCTTCGTCTATCCCCATGTGCTCGAAGGTTGGCGGCGGGCTGGCGCGGAGATCATGCCCTTCTCGCCATTGGCAAACGAGGCCCCTGCCCGCGATGCCGATCTTGTCTGGCTGCCGGGCGGCTATCCGGAATTGCACGCAGGGACCATCGCTGCAGCGACGAACTTCCTGACCGGCCTGCGCCATCACGCCAAGACCCGCCCGGTCCACGGCGAATGCGGCGGCTACATGGTTCTGGGCGAGGCCTTGGTGGACAAGTCGGGAGAACGGCATCGTATGGCCGGCCTGCTGGGGCTTGTTACCAGCTATGCACAGCGCAAGATGCATCTCGGCTATCGCCAGGCCGAACTGCTGGCACCGATAGCCGGACTGGCCAAAGGCAAAAGACTGCGCGGCCACGAGTTCCACTACTCGACGATCCTCGAGCAGACAGACGCAGCGCTGGCATGTGTAACCGATGCAGATGGCGTCGCGGTTGCCGAAACAGGCTCGTATCGCGGCCGCGTGACCGGAACCTTCTTCCACATGATCGCGAACGCATCGTGAAAGGGTTCGTATCATTTGTGGGTGCGGGCCCTGGCGATCCCGAGCTGCTGACCCTTAAAGCCGTTTCTCGTCTTGAGACAGCGCAGGTGGTCCTGTTTGATGATCTGGCTGCGGGACCGATCCTGGCCCGCGCGCGCGATGACGCTGAACTGGTAGCGGTAGGCAAGCGCGCCGGTCGGCCATCTCCAAGTCAGGCCGAAGTCAGCCGTCTTCTGGTGGACCATGCCCTGGCCGGGAAGCATGTCATCCGGCTCAAATCGGGAGATGCTGGCTTGTTCGGCCGACTCGAAGAAGAAATTGAGGCGCTTCGCCATGCGGGAATCTCGTTCGAGATCATTCCTGGCGTCAGCTCGGCGACCGCCGCAGCGGCAGCTGCCGCGATACCACTGACACGACGCGAGCACGCTAGACGCGTCCAGTTCGTAACCGGACATGGCAAGACTGGCACTTTACCCGAAGACCTCAATCTATCAGCGCTTGCCGACCCTTGTGCCACAACGGTCGTCTTCATGCCAAAGCGCACATTTCCGGCGCTTGCTGCGCAGCTTGTCGCGGCAGGACTTGCGGACGATACTGCAGCCTTGTTGGCAGAAAACATTAGCCGACCGGACCAAAGACTTACCAGAAGCACTATTGCCGGACTTGCTCGGTCACTTGCCGACGGCGGATCGGATGCAACCGCACTGGTGATCTACGGCCCCATGATGGAGGAGGCATGATCCACCTCCATCTGATCGGCATAGGCACCGGGAATCCCGACCACCTGACGCGTGCTGCAATACGCACAATCAACGCGGTCGATCTCATTCTGCTGCCCCGCAAAGGCGATGCCAAATCAGATCTCCTGGACCTGCGCCACTCCATCTGTGGCGCCGCATTGGCCTCACCGGTCCGCATGGCCGAGTTCGACATGCCCGTTCGCCGACAGGATGGCGACTACACGCAGGCCGTCGACGATTGGCACGATGCGATTGCAGCGATTTGGGCAGAGCAGATAGCAGTTCACCTTCCTGATGGTGGGCGGGTCGCGCTGCTCGTGTGGGGCGATCCGTCGCTTTACGACAGCACACTGCGTATTGCCGATCGGCTCCGGACGGCTGGGGTCGACCTAACTGTTCGCGTCGAACCCGGTATCACCAGCATTCAGGCTCTTACGGCTGCTCACGCCATCCCGCTGAACGCCTTGGCCGAACCTGTCACGATCACCACCGGCCGCAGGTTGCGCCGGGAAGGCTGGCCGCTGGGAGTGCACACGATCGTCGTCATGCTCGATTCCGGCTGCGCCTTCGAAGTCCTCGATCCTGCTGGCATCACGATCTGGTGGGGTGCCTATCTGGGCATGTCGCAAGAAGCACTGGTGCATGGGCCACTTGCCGATTCTGCGCCGCAGATTGCCGCGCGCCGCGCGGAACTGCGCGCTCGCCACGGCTGGATCATGGATGTCTACCTGATGCGAAAGGAACGAGCCGATGCCTGCTGACCGCGAAGAAGAAGCTGCAAGCGCAGATGCGCGCCATGCCGAGAAAATGCGCAAGATCCAGGCTGCGCGTAGCACCATGATGGCCACCAAGACCCGCGAGCAGGGGCTGCTGATCGTTCACACTGGCACGGGCAAGGGCAAGACAAGCGCTGCACTCGGTATGGTCGTGCGCGCAATAGGACATGGCATGAAGGTCGGGGTCGTCCAGTTCGTCAAGGGCGCGATGGCGACAGGCGAAAAGACGGTGTTCGACGCTTTCCCGGAAAATGTCGAGTTCAAGCCGATGGGTGAAGGTTTCACCTGGGATACGCAAGACCGGACACGCGATATCGCTTCGGCACGTACTGCCTGGGATGAAGTCTGCCGCATGATCGCCGATCCGGCTTACCAGATGGTGGTAGCCGACGAACTCAACATCGTCCTTCGGTATGACTACCTGCCCTTGGATGAGGTTCTTAAGGCGTTTGCCGCGAAACCCGAGATGAAACATGTCATCGTCACCGGACGCAATGCGCCCGATGCACTGATCGAGGCGGCCGATCTCGTCACCGAGATGACCATGATCAAGCACCCTTTCCGCTCGGGCGTGAAGGCGCAGGCAGGGATCGAGTTCTGAGCGATCTGCCGCCCCAGTTCGATGCCGAGTTCGCGGCTCGATTTGCGCAGCTGCTGCGCTGGCGACGCGATGTGCGGCACTTCGAAGCCCGTGCTGTCGCGGAAGAGGAGATGTGTGCGCTGCTGGAGTGTGCCTCCCTCGCGCCTTCGGTCGGGAATGCGCAGCCCTGGCGGTTCGTGCGCGTGCGTTCATCCACCCTTCGTCAGGCGCTGGCCGACCATGTCGATGCACAGAACGCACAAGCAGCGCAGCAATATGCCTGCCAAGCCCGGCAGGAACTGTATCGTTCGCTCAAGCTGCATGGCCTTCGCGAAGCCCCGGAACTGATCGTGGTGTTCTGTGATGAGCAGCCCAAAGCAGGCCATGGACTTGGCATTGTCAGTATGCCGGAGATGTTGCGCTATTCATGCGTGCTGGCGATCCACACACTCTGGCTGGCGGCAAGGCTCCGCGGCATTGGCGTCGGATGGGTATCGATCCTCGAGCCCGGTGTCATCCGCGCCTTGCTGGACGTACCCGCCGACTGGTCGCTGATTGCACTGCTGTGCTTCGGATACCCCCAGGACCCGTCCCAGACACCCGAATTGGAGCGGCGGGGCTGGCAAGCCCGGGAACCTGTGACCAACCGAGTGTTCGACCGATGACCCCCAATCTATGGAGCAAGAAATTATGTTGATCCCCGTCGAGGACGGCCCTGCCGTAGTAGCATGCAACACCTGCCGACACAGCAGCACCGCAAAGGAGGATGACGCCGGTGTGCGTGGTGGCGCGCGTATGGTCGAGGCCCTGCGCGCCGTGCAGGCACGCGATGAACGCTATTCCGGTATCGCGGTGCAGGAAATGCCCTGCTTGTTCGCCTGCAGCGAATTCTGCACGGTCCATCTTCGTGCGCCAGGCAAAGTCGGGTATGTTCTGGGCCGCTTCACTCCCGATGAAGATGCCGCCGCTGCCATCCTCGATTATGCCGTCCATTATGCGCAAAGCGAACATGGCCGGGTTCCGTTCAAGGACTGGCCGCAGGGCGTCAAAGGCCACTTCATCACCCGCACACCGCCGCCGGGCTTTGTCGCGCAATGAGCACGTTTTCTTCCGTCGATGCCTTTGATGCTGCCATTGCCGATATGCCTGCGCCAGATGAAACAGCAATGGCCAGCGCGCGCAACCGGCAGTCGCAACTGACCAAGCCGCCAGGATCCCTGGGACGGCTGGAAGAGATCGCGATCTTCATGGCCGGTTGGCAAGGCCACGAAAGACCCCGGCTGGAACGGGGGCGTGCAGTCGTGTTTGCGGGCAATCATGGCGTCACGGCACGGGGCGTGAGCGCCTTTCCTCCCGAAGTCACCCACCAGATGGTGGCCAATTTTGAAGCAGGTGGCGCTGCCATCAACGCGCTGTGTGCCGCTGCCGGGCTCGATCTTCAGGTGCTGGCGCTGGAGCTTGACCGGCCAACCGCCGATTTCACCTCAGCCCCGGCCATGACCGAAAGCGAATGCCTTGCCGCGCTGTCTTCCGGGGCCGCCATGGTCGAAGCCGGCCTTGATCTCCTTGTCCCTGGCGAGATGGGCATCGGCAACACCACGGCCGCTGCAGCCCTCTGTGCAAAGGCGCTGGGAGGCGGTGCAGGCGAATGGGTCGGCCCGGGAACGGGGCTCGATCCGGCGGGCGTGGCGCGCAAGATCGGTGTAATCGAAGCGGCACTCGTCTTCCATCAGGTTGCACCGTCAACGCCTTTCGAAACCCTGCGGCGTCTGGGCGGGAGGGAAATAGCCGCAATGGCAGGTGCAATTGTCCGTGCAAGGCAACTTCGGGTGCCGGTGCTCCTGGATGGCTTCATCTGCTGCGCTGCCATCGCGCCGATCTTTGCCGCCGAACCTGCAATTGTCGACCATTGCCTGGCAGGGCATTGTTCGGCCGAACCTGGTCACAAACGGTTGCTCGAGCGGTTCGGTCTCGCACCGCTCCTCACTCTGGGCATGCGCCTGGGCGAAGGGAGCGGCGCTGCGGTCGCGGCCCAGATCGTGCGTTCAGCTCTCGCCGCACACAACCAGATGGCCACTTTTGCCGAAGCTGGCGTGGCTGCTGGCGTATGAGCGAGTTTTTCCTGCACCTCATGCGGCATGGCGAGCCCATCCACCCCGGTCTGCTTCTCGGAAGGACCGATGCGCCTACGACGCCCGAGGGCGTCGCATCATGCGTGGCACAGGTCGAGGAACTGTCGTTCCAGTCGATTGTATGTTCCGATCTCCAGCGCTCGGCAGAGGCAGCAAGAGCTATCGCCGATCCAAGAGGGCTGCACCCGATCCTCGACTCACGGTGGCGCGAACTGGACTTCGGCGACTGGGACGGTCTGGCACCCGCTAAGGTCGACAGTGCCGCGATCAGCGCGTTCTGGGACGACCCGGACGCCAATCCGCCACCCGGTGGTGAGCGCTGGTCTGCTCTGGTTTCGCGCGTGGAAGCGGCCTTGGCCGCAATCCCGCCGCAAGACACGCTGGTCGTAACGCATGGCGGAGCAATCCGGGCTGCGCTGGCCAGCCTGTTCGGCTTCGGACAGCGGCAGGTCTGGGCGTTTGACCTTCCCTATGCCGCGCTGATCAGCCTGCGGGTCTGGCCGGGAACGCCGCGCTCAGCCCAGATCGCGGGCCTTTGGACATGAAGCGCCCGATCGCATGAAAGGCTTCCTCATCGCACTCCAGTTCCTCACCCGTTTGCCGACACCCCGGCTCACGGTTTCTGCCGAGGAATTCGCCCAGTCCATGCGCTGGTTTCCAGCTGCTGGGCTGGTGATTGGCCTTATCGTTGCCGGGGCCGCCTGGGTTGGAGCAAGGACCGATCCCTGGACCGGAGCCCTTGCCGCCTTGATCGCCTGGGTTCTCGTCACCGGAGCCCTTCACCTGGACGGTCTGGGAGATATGGCCGATGCCAGCGGCGCGGCCCACAAGGACCGCGAGCGGCTCCTGGCCGTCCTGGCAGATCCGCATGTCGGCAGCTTCGGCGTAACGGCCATCACCATGCAACTGCTGACCAAGCTCGTGCTGCTGCATGGCATGATCGAGCACAGCCAGTTTCTGGCACTGATCTGGGTGCCGGTCGCCGCGCGCATCGCGCCGCTGGCATGGACCTTGTTGCTATCGCCGTTGCACGATGGCCTTGGTGCGCGCTTTCGGGGCGCGATCAGGCCGATCGATCTGGCGCTGTGGGCCGCAGTACTTCTCGCCACCACGGTGGCGTTTCCTGCATTGCTCATTGCGGTTCCTGCTGCGGCACTATGGGGCCTGTGGATCAAGCGCGCTATTGGCGGCATCTCGGGCGATGGACACGGCGCCGGAATTGAACTGATCGAGGCGGCGCTGCTGCTGGCGCTTGTCGTGATGGCGGCCGCATGACCCGCGATCGCTGGACATGGCACGGCGGCGGCCTCTCTGCGGCCCGCGCGCATTTCGGCGACGATGCGCGTGGTTGGATCGATTTTTCCACCGGGATCAATCCGCATGTCTGGCACGGTGCAGGGGCGGTGGAGATCGATTGGCGTGCCCTGCCAGACGAAATGGCCCTGCGCGCGCTGGAGCAAGCGGCCGCCGCCAGCTTCGGGTGTCATGCCGATCATGTCTGCGCGGTGCCAGGCACCGAAGTTGGCCTTCGCCTCGCCGGCAGGGTGCTGGGCGATGACGTCTGCCACGCCGTTCCATCCTATCGCACCCACGGCGAGATGGCGGCCTCCAGCCATCCCGTAACGCTTGGCAATCTGGCGCTGGCCGATGGATCAAGCCTGATCCTTGCCAACCCCAACAACCCGGATGGCGTCCTGCTTTCTCGGGAAGCCTTGAGCGATCTTCTGGTGCGGCGTGGTCGGAAAGGGTGGCTGGTAATCGACGAAGCCTTTGCAGACTGCCACCCCGACCACAGTTTCGCCGACCAAGTTGATGATCGGCACAGACTCCTGATCTTTCGGTCCTTCGGGAAATTCTTTGGCCTCGCCGGATTGCGGCTCGGTTTTGTGCTGGGCCCTCGTCCGATCCTGGCGAGTCTGCGTAAGCAGCTAGGTGCCTGGCCGGTCTCGGCGGCTGCGATCGCCATCGGCACCCGCGCCTATCAGGATATCGCCTGGCAGGACGCGATGCGGGAGCGCCTCATCGCCGAGGCCACCAGCTTCGATCAGCGCTTGGCCTCGTTCGGTTTGTTGGCAAGCGGCGCATGCCCACTCTTCCGGCTGATAACGACGCCGGACGCGTCACACCTGTTTGAACGTCTTGCCCGGGCTGCGATCCTCAGCCGCCCCTTCGCCGATAAACCGGATTGGTTACGCTTTGGCCTGCCCGCCAACGACGAGGCGATGGAGCGTCTCTGTGCCGTGCTCGAAGACCATGGCTGAACCGTTCGCGCTCATGGCCCTGGTGCTGGATGCTGCCATTGGCTGGCCTGGCGCGCTGTATCGCCGTGTCGGACATCCGGTCGGCCTGTTTGCCCGGATCATCAATGCCTGCGAAGGCGCATGGAACCGGCCAACTCACTCAGACGGCATACGCAAGACGCTCGGCGTCATGACCGTTCTGATACTGCTGGTGCTGACAATCGGGGCTGGACTTGGCCTTACCGCGCTCGCCCGGCACCTGCTGGGCTCATGCTGGTGGCTTGGTGCCGCAGCACTGGCCTGGCCCGCTCTGGCCCAACGCAGCCTCTACGATCATGTTCTTCCCATCGCAGTCGCACTGGAGCAGAATGATCTCGAAAGTGCGCGCCATGCCGTCTCCATGATCGTCGGGCGTGATACCGACACCCTTGATCGCGCGGGTGTGGCACGAGCTGCAATCGAAAGTCTGGCCGAAAGCTTTTGCGACGGCATCGCCGCGCCGCTGTTCTGGCTGGTTATCGGCGGCCTGCCCGGCGTCTGGGCCTACAAGGCGATCAATACGGCAGACAGCCTGATCGGCCATAAGGAAGCGCGCTGGCGCGCCTTTGGGTGGGCTGCGGCGCGCACGGACGATGTGATGAACCTGCTGCCGGCTCGGCTTGGCGGCGTCGTGGTATGTCTTGCCGGCGGCGGAGGGTGGGCCACGCTGTGGCGCGATCACCGCCGCCACGCCTCACCCAATGCAGGCTGGACCGAGGCGGCCATGGCGGGCGCGCTAGATCTCGCGCTCGCGGGACCAGTGTCCTACGATGGTGTGACCCATGCCAAGGACTGGATCGGCAGCGGGCGGCGCGATGCTGGCGCTGCTGACGTCAGGCGCGCTTTGCGCATTTATGTCCGCGCCTGCCTGTTGCTCTGGGCCATCGTGGCCGCTCTCACCTGGAAGGATATCGTATGGGCGCTCTGATGTTGCAGGGCACGGGTTCCGATGTCGGGAAATCGGTGCTGGTTGCCGGGCTGTGCCGCGCCCTTGCCAATCGCGGGCTGAGCGTTCGCCCGTTCAAGCCCCAGAACATGTCGAACAATGCTGCGGTTACCGTCGATGGCGGCGAGATCGGCCGCGCCCAGGCTTTGCAGGCTCTAGCATGCCGGGTCGAACCGCACACCGACATGAACCCGGTACTGCTCAAGCCTCAGGCCGACCACACATCGCAATTGGTCGTTCACGGCAAGGTCCGCGGCACGCTGGGCGGTGGCAATTTCCGGCACAAGCGTGGCGAACTGCTGCCCGAGGTCATGGAAAGCTGGCACCGGCTGCAGGCGCAGTGCGATGTCGTCGTGGTTGAAGGCGCCGGCTCGCCGGCGGAGATCAACCTGCGGGCAGGCGACATCGCCAACATGGGCTTTGCCCGTGCTGCCGGTGTGCCAGTCGTGCTGGTCGGCGATATCGATCGCGGCGGCGTCATTGCTGCGCTCGTTGGCACGAGGGCGGTATTGGACCCGGACGACGCGGCGATGATCCGGGGTTTTCTCATCAACAAGTTTCGCGGCGATCCGGCGCTCTTTGCCGACGGTTATCGGCAGATCGAGGCGCTTTCGGGCTGGCGAGGCTATGGCGTGGTGCCCTGGCTGCGCGCCACTGCCCATTTGCCAAGCGAAGATGCGGTCGTGCTTGAACGAACCGCACGCGAAACCGCCGGTCGCCTGAAAATCGCCTGCCCGATCATCCCCCGGATCGCCAATTTTGACGATCTCGATCCGATCAAAGCGGAAAGCTCGGTCGAACTGGTCATGGTACCGCCAGGCCAGCCCATCCCCGGTGATTGTGCGCTGATCGTCCTGCCCGGATCAAAAGCCACGATCGCTGATATGAAGGCGATGCGCGAACAAGGCTGGGACATTGATATCCTTGCGCATCATCGGCGCGGTGGAAAGGTCCTGGGCATCTGCGGCGGCTATCAGATGCTCGGCCGCCGCATCGCCGATCCGGAAGGGATCGAGGGACCACCTGAAGATATCCCCGGTCTGGGTCTGCTGGATGTCGAAACGGTCCTGACCGGAGATAAGGCGCTGCGCCAGGTTGCAGGCACTGCGCTCGATCAAGCCTTCACCGGCTTTGAAATGCACATGGGCGTGACCAGCGGTCCCGATTGCCGTCACCCCTTTGCGCTGCTCGGCGAAGGGCGGCCCGACGGCGCAACCAGTGCAGACAGGCAAGTCACGGGCACTTACGTCCACGGAGCATTTGCCAGCACGGCGCTGCGTTCAGCTCTGCTCGGCATGCTCGGCGCGCAGTCGGACGGGATCGACCATGATGCGAAGGTGGATGACGCGCTCAATGCGATCGCGGCTGAGCTTGAACATCATCTCGATGTGGATGGTTTGTTGAAACTCGCAATGGGGAAAGACGATGCGTAGCCTGTTCGTGATTGGCGGAGCGCGCTCGGGCAAGAGCCGCTATGCACAGGCCAGAGCCGAGGCGACCGGCCTGTCGCCAGTCTTCATCGCTACGGCTCAAGCTTTCGACGAGGAAATGCGCAACCGTATCGTTCGGCACCAGGCGGATCGCGGCGTGGAATGGGAAACGGTCGAGGCCCCCCTTAAACTTGCGGAAGCGATCGAGTTGCATGCCTCACCCGACCGGGTCTTGCTGGTGGACTGCCTCACGCTATGGGTGACCAATCTCCTGATCGGCGATCACGATATCCCGGCGGCAGTCCGCACACTCATTGAGACCATCACGGTTGCGCAAGGGACCCTCATACTCGTCAGCAATGAGGTCGGATTGGGCATCGTCCCGGAAAACCAGTTGGCGCGCCGGTTTCGGGATGAGGCCGGGTTTCTTCATCAACGTGTCGCGGCTTGCGCGAACGAGGTGCAGTTGCTGTGCGCTGGCTTGAATTTGCAGTTCAAATGAAAATGTCCCATTGTATTAATGGCATATTTGGAATTCAAATTGCGCGAGAGCCGGCCAGAAAGACCGCCAGAAGCTGGATCATGGCGCTGCCCATGGCGATGGTTGGCTGCCCGGTTTGGAAGGCGTTCATAACGTTGATGCGGCTTGTCGGGACATCTTTTTCCGCGACGAGAGTGCCTATCTGGTGGCGGAAAACTCTAGACCCAAGCGGTTCAAAGTTGGGTAGCAGTGCAACTTGGCGTCGGACTCTGCTCAAAATCGGTTACATTTCAGACCACCGTCACGGTGTATGTGCGCGCGGTAAGTGTCGCGGTGGCTCCCTTGGTCCTTGGGGCACCGCGTTTCAGCCTGAACCTAGGCTAGAGAAAGCTCTTGCCAGCGTGGTTCTCAAACAAAGCCGCATCTCGGACATAGCCAAGCAGCACCTCCACCTTTTTCTGTCGCGAGACCTCCTGCATTTTTGGCAGTGAAGCACCAGCCTTCGCAGCTTCGGTCAGGAATCCCGATCGAAGCGAGTGCGCCCCGACCGCAGCCGGATCGAGACCGACCTTCTCGGCGTAGCGCTGGATCAGGCGAGCAACCGAGCGATCTGACATGGGCTCCTTCGTCATCAAGCCCTGAGCATCGGTTCGATAGAAAAGGGGCCCCGCCTCCCCTCCCCTGACGCTCAGCCATTCGTTGAGGCGGGGACCGGGCTTGAGCACCTTGCCCGACGGAACTGCGATGACCTGCCCCTCCCCCTCCTGGTCGGTCTTCGAGTGCCGGATCGTCAGCTTGAGCCCTTCGCGCACGAGCTCGAGATCGGCGAGCTGCAGAGCGACCAGCTCCGAGCGCCGAAGTGCTGCTGCAAGGCCCAGCGCCATGACCGCACGGTCACGGATTGCCCTCGGGCTCGATCCTTCTGCAGCCGCAATCATCCGCGCCAGATCGGCCGCCAGAATGGCGCTCTTCTTGCGTGTCGGCCGTGCGCGCTGCTCGCGCCGAATGCCGGCGAGCGTATCGGCGATGACATCGCGGGGATCACGGTGCTGCGGCGCCACGTGCCCCGCCTGCCTGTGGTGCCAGGCAATGGCAGCAAGGTGCCGCCCGATCGTACTGTCCGCCCTCCCCGCTTGAGCCAGTGACGCCAGCCAGGTTGCAACCACCTCGGGCATCGCGGGCATGGGCTCAAGGTCGCGCGTCCAGCACCATTCTTCGAACTGCCGCCAGTCGCTGTCATAGGCGCGGACGGTGTTCGCGGCCTTGGATCGCGCCCTGTAGGAACGGGCGGCCTCGATTTCGGCGGCGAGCTGCGGAGGGATTGCCTGTCCGAGCGAGACGAGGCCCTCATCGATCGGCACCTCAACGATCAGCCCGGTGCCGTCAGCCAAAGCGCCTCTCCTTCATGCTCGATCGCGCCGCTGGTTTCTTCGGCGTTCTGCCCTTGGGAGAGCGGCGGCGTCGCAGCGGATTTGAGGCACTCTATATAGATTGTCGTGTTGTCCGTGAAGGGCTCTTATCGGACAGCAAACCCACCGTACAAGCTGGGTATACTTTTTATGCCATTTATATACTATCTGGCCGATGGTATCCGCCCCAGCACCTTGGCAACTGACGCTTGCCCGCATCGAAGGCGCCCTCCCCTTCATCTCACCCGAGTTGTCCGAATGCCTTGCGCTGGCCTCACTTCGGCGCCTCTGGCGCGTGCATGTGCGCGATTATCCGTTTGATAATCTTGGAATTGAACACAATCCGGGGCTCGAAGCGAGCGAGCTGATGCGCTCGTGGTATTCCGAGGAACGCCGTCAGTTCTTGTCGTGGATTAGCCGGCGAGGACACCCTCCCCTCGCCCATGCTGCCAAGCTGGTCATGGCCGCCAAGAACCACTCTGAAGGGTTCACCGAGACCTATTGGCCCGCCGATCGCGCGCTGGAGCGGCTTGACGCGCTGCTACCAAGCCGTGACCCGATGAGCACCTTGCTTGAATGGCTGACGGAACTGAGAACGGAAGAAATCGACTTTCTCGAAGGCGGCAGCGAGATGGTCCAGGTCGGAGGGTTCGCGGTAACACGTATGGCACCGCGTGGGGCGGCCTGGGCGGCATCGCTCGCTGCTGCCATGCGGCCACACTTGTTTGGGCTGGGCTCGGCGCCAATGGCGCTTGCTGGGGTCATGCCGCGGGCTCTGTTCCGTGAACTTCACGAGGAACCCCTGCCCGTCCTATTAGGCCGTGCGCTTCAGGCTACCGCTGAGAGTGCAGCCGCAGACCTCCGTGCCATGCAAAGGGCTCACCTGCAGGCTGAGGGAGCACTTTCAGGCCTGTACGCCTCCTCGACGGCTCCCCTGGCTTGGCGTCTGGTAGCCGGCATCGGACCTCTCACCCGTGCGGAGCTTGCCAGAGGCCTTGGGGTGACCAAGCGAACCGCTTCACAATCAGTTGCGGCTATGGTGACTGCCAGCATGGTCAGCCTTCGAACTTCCGATGGAGCAATCGTCCCAACGGACACGTGAACGTATCATGGACCCCGGAATACTTCCCGGTAGCAAACGCCAATTCGATGATGTGAGGTCGCTCTGCGACGCAGCAACTGTTCTACGAACTTTGTCGCCCTGCCTGCGTCGGCGAAGGATAAGATGCGTCGCTGTCCACGCGTTCCAATCCGCCCCCACGAGAATTCAACAATCGTGACACCGAACAGGTCCTGGCTTCGAGATATGACGTACCGCCTTGCAACATTGAGATCGGGATCTTTGGCTTCGAGCCAGATCTGACATTCCCTTTGTCCAACCTCTAACATGCGGAGGACTATGCGATAGCCACGTGAAGTTAGGCCAATCGGAAGTTTGAATCACAGGTCCCTGTCGTGATTCACGGAATCGATCTTAAGGCTGTGACCAGCGCTAATCTGCCGAGTTGCCATTCTGGTGGAATGTACGCATCGCACGCAAAGCGGTCATCGTCGAAGGGATATGTCGGCCTTCCTTAATCTTGAATCAAATCAATAACAAATCCGCCGCAGGCGTGAACGTTAGGGGATTTAGATTCTAAGGTTAAGAGGTTACCTGCTCGTGATCAGCCTGCAAACTCCTGATTTCTCGCGAGTCGGGGCGGCTATGCCGAATCTGAAAACACGATGTTCGGTTTCTGATAGCACGACCGCCAGATTCTAATAACACGTCATCTGATGCCCGATCACACGTTCGCCACCTCCCCGCCCTGTTGATAACTTTGAAAGCGCGGCTGTGAGCGTGAGGCCAGAGGATCAGTTAGCGTTCCGATTCACATATGATGCGCCGATCCCAAACTTTCTGATCCCCCATTTGCTCCTAGGCTGAAACGAACGTGTTTTCGGAAATGTGGTATTTCCGGTCGAACGTGTTTTCAGGAATGGTTTTTGGAGGCATTTTCCATCGTCCAGATTGAAGGCCGACCTGTCGGGTTTCTGGATCGCAGTGACTGAAGTGGAGCCTCAGGCGATCTGCCAGCTGGCTTGAGCGCTGCACAGTAGATCGCTGATTTCAGTCAAAGATGGACGGCAGAAGCACGGCTGTAGGGTCTATGCCGGTACTCTTGGGCCTAGTCAGCGATTTATTTACCTGGCGCCGAACGTAGACGCGGTCCTCTGATCGGGCGGGCTAAGCGAAGTGATTCCCGAAAACACGTTCGCTAGCTGCCGTGCATGATGAGACTGTTCTTATTCTTACGATAGATCGCTATGCCTGCGGCAGAGCGTAATCAGGCCTGAAGCCGAGCGGCAGCTCTACCAGCGCGCCGGGCGCCGCTACCAAGTCCTGCAGAAGGTCGCGATCTTCAAAAGCCCGGAAGCGTATGCTTGTTGCGCTCGTGGTGCTTCTTCATGAAGCCGTAGAACCGTTTCGAGTAGTTCCTTGGCAACTCATGCGGATTGCTGTTCAAAAAGGAATCGAATTGCCGCATCAGCACATCGAGATCCCAACCAGGACATTCAGCACGGATGGCCTGATAGATTTCGGGGTCAAGAGTGTCCTGAGCGCCCCCTCCCCTTCGTCGTGACTGAGATTGGCTCGCATTGCTGTCCAATGCCGCTGATGCATCGGCTTGCTGTTCGGGGCGCAAGCTCGCGCTTGTTGTTGCAAGGAGCTTGCGCACGAGGGCAGGATCAACGAATTCCTGCGGAGGGCTGACCTTGGCTGCCTTTTCGGGGGTTGCGCGCTGAATGCGCTGGGGTCTGCTCTCCGTGGCGACAGAGCCACTATGTTCGGTTTTTCCAGAAGGTTTTTCGAGATGGCGACGCATCACCATCTTTAGCTTTGGACGCGGCGTCTCTGCTCCAATGACCTCCAGACTGATATCCGGCAGGTTGTTAGCTCGCGCCAATTCAAGAATCTTGTTCTTGAACGAGGGTAGGGAGCTTTCGCTGCCGCTTTTCTGATGAAGAGTTTCGAAGCCAATCGTGAAACCTTCTGGCCCATTGCCACCAGCGTGCTTGCGAGCTGCGCGGTAGAGCCATTTCCCAAGTCCGCTCGTTATCTCGAAATACAGAGGCGAAATCGCAAGGACATTTCGCTTGTCCATGACCCCGTCGAAGAACCACTTAGAAAGCGTGATTTCCATCCCAAGCGAACGCTGGGTTCGCTCATCAACGAGATGAGTATAGCTATCGATCCACGAAAATGTGGTCTCGCGGGATTTGGAGTTCGCTCGGATGTTCGTCTTGATCGTCGTGGCCTGAAGGCGATCAAGCGCTGCGATCAGTCGCTCATAGGCGCGCCCGCTTACACCCCAGCAGATTCGCTTGAGAAGATCGCCAGGTTGAACACGAATGGTCGGCGACAGGTCATTGTCACCCCGCTCGCGCAATTCGTTGAGGTGGGACGCCAGATAGATCATGATATCTGCATCCCAGATGGTCGCCATCCCATAGGCTGGGTTGGCTGATACATGCACGGTGACCGACTTGTCCGGACTGAGGTACTCAATGGGTTTCAGGCGCTTCTTCTTCGAAAGGCTGAAGAAAGGGCGCTGCATGGTCTCCTGATAGTCCCGCAGCGAGATATCGCTGAAATCAGGCAGCGTGAAGAACATCTCGAACTGCACCCGGCGACCGGAGGAGGACTGATCTTTCTCGCTCACGTTCTTCGCCTAGTAAATCTGCCGCTGTCCCACATGTGGGACAAGTGAGCTAAACATATGAAATAAAACGATAAAAGCCACATTTTCAGAGTGGTAAAGGCATGGCCATAGGTGGGTCCAAAACCCTCCTTCATGGGGCAGGCCTTTTCAGAATCTTCGCCTTCTCAATCAGAGGGCGCAATGCATCAAGGATTTCGTCAGCGCTCAAATCAGTGGGGTTGATCGTTATCGTGAGCCCTCGTGCACGATCCTTTTCGATGACACCAATGGACGATCCTGCGGCTTCGATTACGGCTTTCTGGGCACGGCCAGGCCTGCCCGAAACTGCCTTGAGCAGACGGACAACAACCTGAGGGCCAGAAATTGGCTCTTCGTCTCCGGATTGCCGGAAACTTTGTTCCGCAGCGATTTGCTTTGCTGCTTCCTCCATCCTGGGGCGCAGCGATGGGTTGCGTATGGCTGGAAGAAGCTTGTCACCGTACCGGACCTGAAGTTCCATTGGCGAGGCAAATGCGCTTACGATTGTTTGCGGGATCTCTGTCAGGCCGATGTACCGGGCGAGCGTAGATTTCGAGATCTTCACGCGTTCAGCAAGCCGTGCCTGAAGGCCATCGTAATAGGTGTCGACTGCTGCCTTGTAGTTCAAACCGCGTTCTAAGTCTGAGATATCTTCCCTCTCGCGGTTCTCGATATCAGCAAGGCGGAACGCAGCTTCGTCATCGAGATCTTCGATAATCGCTACGAGCTCGATATCCGGGTAGTGATTGGCGTTGAGCCACGCGACAGCCCAGTGACGCCTTGTGCCAATGATCAGTTCGTACTGCAGCTCACCTTGCTGCTTACGACGCACGACTACTGGGATGCGGTTCCCGTTTTCTGCTTGGATCGACTCAATCAGAGATCGCAAACGGGGTTCGGTGAGCTGTTCGTAATCACGGGCGTTTCCCGGCCAGATCGAACATTCTGCAGGTTTGAGCCGGATGGTCGGGCGCTTGACCATCCGCGCTGCTTCCGTGAAGCCTTCAAGCCGACGTGTTGTGAAATTGCGCGATGCAGTTGCCCCTGCAGCGTCCTTGGCTTCAGAGACGGAAGGCTGGTCAGGGGCAGGGGAGGCGAGGGCCTCGCCAATCAATGAACGACGGCTCACGCTGCAACACTCCCTGCCGTGTCAGATGACCGTCTCGAAATGCTCTTCGACGGCCACTGCTCGTGTATTTCGTTCAGAACTTCTCCGAAGACTGCGTTGAGATTGTCCCGGCAACGCTGGTAGGTTGCGTGCGCAGCTGAAGGCTTGCTTTCATAGATCGACCGGAATGCTTGAGTGGCATTCTTGATTTCCTCAGAAGCCAGAATTGGCTGATTCAGCAGGAAATTGGCATATGTGGCCTTCATCATCTTCCACATGTCGGCTTCACCTGGCTTGCTGGGGGTGTAGGCCGAGCAGACGACGCGAATGAACCCATAATCAACAGGCGTTCCGTGATCCTCGAGGATCTCGATATTCTCGGCGATGGTGTCCATGAAATGGATGGTTGAAAGATAGTCGAGCTGCCTTGCCGGAACCGGGATGAGCATACCTGTTGCGGCGGCCATCACATTGAGGCCCAGGAACCCCATGGCCGGCGGAGGATCGAGCAAGACGACGTCGAAGTCCTTGATGATACTGTCGATGCCAATTCGGAGACGCTGAAGTCCCTCGCGCACTGCTTGTCCGCCCTCCGTCAACGTTGCCGTGAGGTCCCACTCTGCATCCTGCAGGCCAAGGCTTGACGGCACTATTTTGATTGTAGGCCAAGCGGTTTCTCGGATTGCCTTCCTGAAATCATCGAATGTACTGCGAGGCGACAGGAAGTTTCCTAAAGTCTCCTCTTCATCGATAAGTGCTTCGGGCTGGATGTCGAACATAGTTGTCGTTGACGCCTGCGGATCGCAGTCGATCACGAGAACGCTATATCCGTTCAGTGCGAGAAAATCGGCGAAATGCTTGGTAATCGTACTCTTGCCGACGCCGCCCTTGAAATTCTGCACGGCTACTACGACCGCATTCTCATGGGCTAGCTTGCCCGGATGAATGTTCAGCGCCTTGCGAATATGAGTAAGGTCTTCGAGCGTGTAATAGCGACGGCCATTGTTAAGCTGCTTCGGAGGCGCGAGACGTCCCTCCTTCTCTGCCTTGGCAAGCGCTTCAGGCGTTCTTCCGACCAATTCCGCTGCCGCCGTAGGCCCAAACGTGATATCCAGGACCTTGCGTTCATCAGGTTTGAACACCACAGCTTTGACCCGATCGCGCATCATTTCGCAGGATCTGGTCATATTTCGCAGTGTGTTCACGGTGTAGGACATGCGTCTGCCTTTCGATGAATCGCAGTTCTGCGACCCAGTTCGTGTTTTATGATCATTTTCGGCGGTAGAAGTCAAACCGATATCTTCGGGATGGTGCCGGTCCCGAATCCTCGTCGCTGCCGGGCACCCCTTGTCGCATAGCCCGTAGTGATCACGGGCTCATAAACCCGAGGCGAGAGGGAAGGGGGATGACCTGATGCGGTTCAGCATCAGGAGCAGACCGTGACCGACCTATTTGAACAATCCAGCCAGAAGCTGGACGCAGCAATCACCGAAATCCAGAACGCCATCGCCACCGGAATGGCGAACAAACAACGCCTGTTTGAGACGATGAGCCAGCTCTACGGGGAGGGCTCCGCAAACGGCGCCTGGAGCCAGAGGGACGCCTTTGACCTGCTCGAGGCGGCATTGACGCGCCACATGGCCGGACTCCTGAGCAAACCTCAGATGCTGACCCAAATTTCGGAGATCAGCGCGCTTATCGAGGCGCTGCCGACACATACGGTCAGAAGTGAAAACCAGCTCAGGTACCAGCAATTCTCGACGCCCGCTGACCTCGCAGCGCTATCCGTGATTTTGGCGCAGCCGCTTGCAACCGATATCGTTCTTGAGCCGAGCGCCGGACATGGCGCTCTGGTGGCAACTTTGCCCGATGTCCGCGCATTGCATCTCAATGAGATCGATCCGCGCAGGCGGGAGAAGCTGGCTCTGCTGTTCCCCCAGGCCACCACCACGGGGATCGATGGAGCCATGCTGGCATCGCATCTCGACGCTGCTGTGCAGCCCAGCCTGATCCTGATGAACCCGCCGTTTTCCCGCTCAATGGGACGAGGAGCAGACGAGTTCGCGGCTGTGCGTCACCTGCGCGCTGCCATAACGCGGATAGGGCAGGGGGGGCGGATCGTCGCGATCATGCCGGACTGGTTCACGACGAGCGCGAAGCTTGCGAAAATCTACGACGACACCTTCGCCTCTTGCACGGTCCGCACATCAATCCGCCTCGATAAATGCTATCACAAGCAGGGCACTAGCGTGGCTGTGCGCTTGTACGTGATCGACAAGATCCCGGGGCAAACCAGACCAGCAGTTTTGGCGCGGGAAACGGTTGCAGACGTGGCGTCTGCGGTTCCAATCATCAAACGCGTGACAGCCCAGCCCGACTGCGAACCGCGCGCGGTGCCGCCGAAAACAAAGCCGGGCGCGCTCTTCAAAGCCATGCGGGCAACGCCGATCACAAAGCCCGTCAAAGCGAGGGCAGCCCAAGCGCCCAAGATCGAAGCACTGGCGTTCAGTACCCTGGACAAGCCGCGCGTTCTCGGTGAGCAAAGCGGGGTCTACATCCCATACCGGCCAAGCCGGATCGACATTGTTGGTGCACGCGAGCATCCGACGCCGCTCGTCGAAAGCGTGGCCATGGGTTCGATCCCGGCACCGATCCCGGATTATGTCCCGGCGCTGCAGGATCGGGTTTTGCAGGAAAGCCTGCTATCCGAGGCCCAGATCGAAACTGTCATCTATGCTGGGAACGCGTGGCAGCAGTATCTGCCTGGCCAGTTCGTTCCGGCTGAAGAGGGCGTAGGCCTCCAACTCGACGAGCAAGGACGGGCCTATCGCAAAGGCTATTTCCTCGGCGATGGCACGGGGGCAGGGAAGGGCAGGCAGATCGCCGCCTGCATCCTTGATGGATGGCTTGCCGGACGCCGGAAGGCCATCTGGGTATCGAAGAACGAGAGTCTGCTCGAAGACGCGCGCCGCGACTGGAGTGCCATCGGCGGCCTTGCTGCCGACATTCAGCCGCTTTCGAACTGGAAGATCGATCAGGCGGTTCCGTTTCGCGAAGGAATCCTGTTCGTCACTTACCCGACCCTTCGGAGCCAGCGTCAGGATGCCACGCGCCTCAAGCAACTACTGGACTGGGCGGGCGAGGATTTCGACGGTGTCATCGCCTTCGACGAGAGCCACGAGATGGGCGGGGTTGCGGGAGGCGAGGGCGCCCGGGGCACGAAAAGCGGATCCTTGCAGGGCATCGCCGGCGTACTGCTGCAAAACAATTTGCCCAATGCCCGGGTTATCTACGCCTCTGCAACCGGGGCCTCGGAGGTCAACAACCTTGCCTATGCCGTGCGGCTCGGTCTGTGGGGACCGGGCACTGCGTTTGCCAACCGCGAAGATTTCATCAGCCAGATCAGGGCAGGGGGCATCGCAGCGATGGAACTCGTGTCGCGCGACCTCAAGGCACTCGGGCTCTATCAGGCGCGCGCGCTCAGCTTTGCAGGGGTCGAATACGACATCCTGAAGCATGATCTGACCGCCGAGCAGATCGCGGTCTATGATACTTATGCGGATGCCTGGGCGATCATCCATCAGAACATGGAGGAAGCGCTGGAGCTCACCGGCGTGGTCGATGAAATCGGCGGCGCAACGCTCAACAGCGGCGCAAAAGCTGCGGCACGCAGCCGGTTTGAAAGCACCAAGCAGCGGTTCTTCAACCAGCTGCTGCTGTCGATGAAGCTGCCAACGCTGATCGCTGCCATCAATCATCATCTGGACCGGGACGAGGTGGTGGTGGTTCAGCTGGTCTCGACTGCCGAAAGCATCCTCGATCGCCGTCTCGACAGCCTTTCGCCAGAAGAGCGCGCGGAGCTCGACCTCGACCTCAGCCCGCTCGACGCTGTGATCGAGTACCTCGAACGCGCCTTCCCCACGCAACAGATGCAGGTATTCGTCGATGATACCGGCACCCAGCGCTCTGCACCGATGTTCGACGAGGAAGGCCGTCCCGTCCACAACCAGACTGCGATCGCCCGCCGCGGCGAGATGATCGAGCACCTGTGCGCCATGCCGCCGATCAAGCCAGCGCTGGACGGGATCATCGAGCACTATGGCCCGGAGAAAGTCGCCGAGGTGACCGGGCGCAGCAAGCGGCTCATAACCCAGAGCGACGGGCAGCAGCGGCTCGAGACCCGCTCGCCGCGGACGAACCAGTCCGAGACCGACCAGTTCATGGATGGCAGGAAGCCGATCCTGGTCTTCAGTGATGCGGGCGGCACCGGGCGGTCCTATCACGCCAGCCTCGATGCAACTTGCCAGAAGCGGCGCATCCACTTCCTGCTGGAGCCTGGATGGCGAGCCGACCGGGCCATCCAGGGGCTGGGCCGAACGCACCGGACGCATCAAGCCAACACGCCGCTGTTCCGGCCTGTGACCACGAACTGCAAGGGGGAACTGCGGTTCACCAGCACCATTGCGCGCAGGCTCGATAGCCTCGGCGCGCTTACTCGGGGCCAACGCCAGACGGGCGGGCAGAACCTGTTTGACCCTGCCGACAATCTCGAGAGCGAATATGCCAAGGCGGCCCTCTCGACATGGTTTGCCTTGCTGGCGGACGGCAAGCTCAAGAGCGCTACGCTGATCGATTTTCAGCGCCGCAGTGGGCTCAAGATCGTCTCCGACGATGGCGTGCTCGAAGAGGACCTTCCGCCGATCCAGCGCTGGCTCAATCGCATCCTCGCGCTGCCGATCGGGATGCAGAATGCGATCTTCGAGGAGTTTCTGGGGTTGGTCGAAGCGCGGGTGTCAGCAGCGCGCGAGGCCGGATCGCTCGATGTTGGCGTCGAAACCCTGCGGGTTGAACAGGCCGATATTGTCGAGGACATAGTCCTTCGGACCGATGAGCGAACCGGCGCCACGTCGCATTTGCTGCAGCTAGCCCTCAAGACCAGAGCACGGCCGATCTCGCTTGAGCGTGTCCTTGAGCGCCGCGACTATGCCGACGGCTGCATTCTGCTCCACAATATCAAGAGCGGGAAGGCGGCCTTGGCCGAACCTTCGCGGCACTTCATGACAGAACAGGGGGATTTGATCCGGCGGGTTATCCTCCACCGTCCGCTTCGCCGCGAATACCACCACTTCGATGACCTCGCCGAATCCGCATGGGAGGAAGTCCCGCGCAGGACCTTCGAGAAGCTGTGGCAAAGCGAGGTTGCGGAGCTTGCCGAACGGCTAACGACGGAGACCGTGTACCTTGCGACCGGACTTCTCCTGCCGATCTGGTCGAGCCTGCCTATCGACTATCTGGAGGTCCGGCGGATCGTGGACGAAGAGGGCAGAAGCTGGCTCGGCCGTATGGTCCACGAACTCGACGTGGCGAAGCTGCTCGAGAAATTCGACATTGCCTCCACCGTTGAACTCAGCCCGGAAATGATCATCAGGTCGCTCGGCGAAGGCCGGACAGTCCCGATCAATCAGCCCTTCGAGGCGACCTTGAAATGCTCCCGCGTGGCAGGCGAGCAGCGCTATGAAATCGTGGGGGTCCCGCCTGAACAGCTGCCTTGGCTCAAGAGCATCGGCTGCTTTACGGAAATCATTGCGTTTCGCACACGGGTGTTCATCCCGACAAAGGCAGCGCTGTCGGTCATAGGCGCGATGTTTCGAGCATGATGAAAAGCAATGCTGGGAACATCGATGCCGGAGCCCTGACGTCCCACGGTTTTCCTCTTGGTCTGCACTATCTGTGCAGCATGGAAGGCCACGAAGTGGGGCATTCCTGTCAGTGTCGGTGGCGTTTGCTAGCAACGGCTCGCGCCAGAATCAGATGTTTCCTGCTTGTTCGCAACGACGAGTGAGGCTGGCCGGTTGGGGAGGGCGACAGTGCTCGTAGCACCCTCGGCGCAGCCGAAGCCGATCAGCTTCGACAGTTCGGGTCAGTCGAGTGGATGGAGTCAGCGACGTGACCGCATCACCGACACCGCTGCCTACTTCTTTCTCAGCGTCAGGGTGTTCGGCCCCAAAGCCTTTGCAGGTACGGCAGGCGGTACCTGAACTGGCGTGGCCCCCGCCGCTACAGCGGTCTGCGCAGGTCCGAACGCAGCGCCCAGAACCTTTTGCACTACCGCGAAGATCGCGGTCAGATCGTGCGGCTCTACCTTGGGAAAGACAGCCTTCCCATTGTGGACCAATGGGCGGAGGCGGTTGATGTTGACCGTGTAGAGATGGTCGCAGACGACATAGGCGATCCGCCCTGCAGCCTGCCCTTTGGGATTGGGATTCCTGGAGAGCTGATGAAAGTTCGTCCCCGCTTTCTGCTGCGCGCTCGTAACGGGCAGGATAATGCAGGTGTCGTGTAGCGAATTGGCCGCGCGAATAACAATGCCAGGGTGCTCTTTCACGAACTCGGGCGCATAAGCGTCGTGCGGAAAATCGATCCAATACATTTGGCCCATGCGCGGTCGGCTTACGATACGCCGTTCGCGGCGGCTGATTGGCACATAGCCCGCTTTGATGATCTCATGATGCAACGGAAAAGGATGCCCGGCTTCCGTCAGTAAATGGGCCACGTCCGGCATGTTTGTGAAATCGATCGGCACATAGCCCTGTGCCAGCAACTCTTCGTCTGTCGGGATTGGCACATAGCCCGCTGCAAGCAGTTCGGCCTCGGTCGGGAACGGCACTTCCATAGTCGGCTGATCATCTGAATTGTCGTCATTCGGTGAGGATCAGCGTGCAATAGGCACCCCCTTCGTGGGGTGATCGGCGTGCAAAAAGGACCCCTTCATCCCGGGGATTTAGTCGGCCGACTGGTTTTGATC
>NZ_LNRZ01000018.1 GCF_001468265.1 Sphingopyxis sp. H050
GCAGCGCAAGGCCATCTTCAACAAACCAGCATCATATTATCCGAAAAGGGGGTCCCTCTTCGACGCCGATCGGGGGTCCCTTTTGAACGCCGTTTGACAGACCTACAGCGGGTCCAGTTCCGCTGGCCGGTCGGCATGCCGTTGGTTCGCCCCATGGGTAAAGGGCTGTTCGAAGTGCGGACGCCCTTGCCCGACAGCACGATCGCTCGCGTGTTGTTCTGCTTCCATCAAGGTGAACTTTACTCGCTGCACGGGTTCATCAAAAAGTCGCAGAAGGCGCCCGCGGCTGATTTGAAGTTGGCGCGAAAGCGCCAGAAAGAGGTTGAAAATGGCTGATAGCAAGCATCGTGGTCCGACGCTGGACAGCTTCCTTGAGGAGGAAGGAGTCCTTGCGGAATTCCAGGCCAAGGCCATCAAGGAAGTTATCGCGTGGCAACTCGCCGAGGCGATGCGCGAGCGCAAGCTCAGCAAGAAGCGACTGGCGCTGCTGATGCACACCAGCAGGACACAGGTCGACCGCATACTTGACCCTACCGATGGCAATGTGACGATCGAAACCTTGCAGCGCGCAGCAGCTGTCGTGGGACGCAGGGTTGAACTCGCGCTAATTTGAGGTCGCTAAGGCACCCAACCTTCGGAAGTTCCACACATGTCCGTGAATTCGTTGTCTGGCGCACAAACCTTGAGGTGACGCCTATTTGCTCATGCGGGCGAGACGTCCCGATCCGAATTCAATCAAAGGAGAAGTGCCATGAAGGAGTCCCTTAACGCCGTGCTGGCCTTGACCCTCGCCGCGACAATCGCGGGGTGCGGCAAACAAGAGGATGCCGTTGCAACGAACGGTGCATCGACAAAGGATACGGCCATACCTGCTGCGGAAACACGGCATGGCAAGGCCTAGGGAACAGTGACGGCGATCGATGCGACCGCCGGCAGCGTGACGCTCGATCACGGCCCCATCGCCGCGCTCGAATGGCCGGCGATGACGATGGGCTTCTCCGCGAACCCTAAAATTCTGAAGGATATTGCCGTCGGCGACCGTGTCGCGTTCGAACTCGACTGGGACGGCAAGGCAGGCGTCGTGACGCAGATCGCAAAAACGGGGACGACGAAACCCTGAACCCGGGAAGATCGCGGTGCCGGGCGACAGGCTTCTTACGCCGCCCGGTCTCAACCGGCGGCCTCGCCCCGGCACGATAATCTCCGACGGTCAGAGCGCGGAAGCGCTATGCCAGAGCATGTAAGCTGCGACCGTGAAAATCAGGCACGCGAACACCGTGGTAAGCATGCCCTTGCCCGAGAGGATCCGGGCATAGCGTGTTCCGGCCACCCCGCCGAGCATGCCACCCGCGATGAAGACGCCCGCCAGCGTCCAGTCGACCAGCCCAGACACCGCATAGTTGAGCGCAGTGGTCAGCCCGAAGGCGGTCACTGCGACGAGACTCGTGCCGACCGCATTGAGGATCGGCATATTCGTCGAAGCGATCAGCCCCGGCACGATCAGGAAGCCGCCGCCGATGCCGAAGAAACCGGAAAAGCCACCGGTGCCGAGCCCGAACCCAAGCACCTTGGGAGCATTGTGGCGATTGCAGGCGGCACCTTCGATGCCCGGATTGTTTCGCCCGCGCAGCATAAACCCGCCGACGACAAGCATCAGCAGCGCGAAGAGGAAGAGCAATTTCTGCCCGTCGATCGCCTTTCCAAGCGTCGAGCCTGCCAGCGCACCGACGATGCCGCTTCCCGCATAGAGAAAGCCGCAGCGCCATTTGACGGTCCCGGCGCGTGCATGCTGTGCAAGACCCGAGGCGGCATTGGCGGCGACCGCGAGCGCGCTCGTCCCGATCGCGACATGCGGGCTCCCGACCCCGACGAGATAGACCATCAGCGGCACCGCGAGAATCGACCCGCCGCCGCCGACGAGCCCGAGCGTGAAGCCGACGATCCCGCCCGACAGCGCGCCAAGCAGATATTGGGCAGTGTCGAGGCTCACCCGCCCTCGCCGATCCGCGCGGGCGCAGCGAGCCATTCGCGGCCGCGAAGCATGCCGTGCCAATAGAGTGGCGGCAGGATCTTCGCCTTGAGCAACCACGAAAGACGCGACGGCCGCGTGCCCTCGATCAGCCATTTGGGGAAGGTCGGTAGCAGCTTGCCGCCATAGCCGAATTCGGCGAGGATGACCTTGCCCGCCTCGACCGTAAGCGGGCAGCTGCCATAGCCGTCATAGGCCGCCACCGGCGCTGCACCGTCGAGCGCGGCGAGCACGTTCAGCGCAACGACGGGCGCCTGCTTGCGCGCCGCCGCCGCAGTCTTGGCGTTGGTCGTCGCGGCGACATCGCCGAGCGTGAAGACATTGGCATGGTCGGGGTGGCGCAGCGTCGTCTCGTCGACCGCAACGAAGCCCGAGGGCGCCGCGAGCGGGCTCGCCGCGATAAAATCGGGCGCGACCTGCGGCGGCACCACATGGATCATGTCGAAGCGTTCCTCGACGCGGCGGACCGTATCGCCGCGGCGCTGCTCGAACAGCGCGACCTTGGCCGCGCCATCGATCGACACGAGGCGCGATTCAAGCTGCAGGTCGATGCCGTAGCGCGCGATATAGGCTTCGAGCGCCGGAACATAGGCAGCGACCCCGAACAGCGCAGGCGTGGCATTGTGGAACTGGACGTCGGCTTGGCCGAGCACCCCCGCGCGCTCCCACCGATGGCACGAGAGATACATCGCCTTCTGCGGCGCGCCGGCGCATTTGATCGGCATCGGCGGCTGGGTGAAGAGCGCGCGGCCGCCGCGGAACCGGCGCACGAGCCGGTCGGTATAGGGCGCCAGGTCGTAGCGATAGTTGGAGGTGACGCCGCCGCTGCCGAGCGCCGCTGCCAGGCCGGGGATCGCCTCCCAGTCGAGCTTGAGCCCCGGGCAGACGATGAGCGCGCGGTAGCCGATCACGCGCCCGTCGGCGAGCGTGACCCGGTCGTTCGCGGGATCGAAGGACGCGGCGGCGGCGCGGATCCATTCGGCGCCCGCCGGAATCAGCCCAGCCTCGCCGCGCCGCGTGACCTCGGGGGCGAAAACACCGCCGCCGACCATCGTCCAGCCCGGCTGGTAATAATGATCCTCGCTCGGCTCGACGATCGCGAGCGACACGTCCGGGCGGCGCCGCAGGATGCTCGCGGCGGTAGCTATCCCCGCGCTGCCGCCGCCGATCACGAGAATGTCGTAGCGCGCAATCCCGCCGCCTTCGCCGCGCGCCGCAGTCATCGCCGCGAGCTGCTCCGAGCGCGCGCCCGAGCGGCAATAGGCAAGCACCGGACCCGGCAGTTCGGCGAGCGCGCGTGCCATCGCGGCGGCATCGCTCTCGTCAATCGTGCCCGATACGACCGGGATGTGAAGGAAACGGACGCCCTGCGCCTCGGCCGCCGCCGCGACCGCAGCCGCCGTCGGCTGGCCCGCCTCTTCGCCGTCGGGACGGGTGCAGACGATCGAGCGGAAACCCGAGGCCGCGAGCGCGGCCACGTCCGCCGGGTCGATCTGCGGCGACACGCTGAGCGCCGGGGTCAGGGTCCTGATGGTCATAATCTCTCCGTTCGTGAAAGGGCGCCGGCGCTCAAAGCCGGTCGACCGGTATCTTGAGGTAGGCGACGCCATTGTCCTCGGCGGGCGGCAGGCGGCCCGCGCGCATATTGACCTGCACCGACGGCAGCAGCAGCACCGGCATCGCGAGTTCGGCGTCGCGCGCGCGGCGGCGCTCGACGAACTCATCCTCGGAAATTCCGTCGCGGGCGTGGACGTTGGCGGCGCGCTGCTCGGCGACGCTGGTTTCCCAGCGATGCTCGCGCCGCTCGGCGGTCAGATAGTCGTGGCATAGGAAGAGCGGCGTTGCGCCGGGGAGTTCGAGAATGCGGCGCAGCGATCTGAAAAGGGTCTGCGCATCGCCGCCCGGAAAATCGGCGCGCGCCGATCCGTAGTCGGGCATGAACATCGTGTCGCCCACGAAGACGACATCGCCGATCGCATAGGCGACGCACGCCGGCGTATGGCCAGGGACGTGGAGCACGGTGATCGGCAGTTCGCCGATCGCGAAGCGGTCGCCGTCCGACCAGAGGCGGTCGAAATCGGATCCGTCGCGCCGGAAATCGGGTCCGGCGTTGAAGATGTTGCCGAACACTGCCTGCACGTCGCGGATATGCTCGCCGATCGCGATCGCACCGCCAAGCCGGTTCTTGAGCCAAGGCGCCGCCGAAAGATGATCGGCATGCGCGTGCGTCTCGAGCAGCCAGTCGACCGTAATGCCCGCGGCGCGCGCATGCTCGGCGATCGCTTCGGCCGACGCGGTCGAGGTCCGCCCCGCAGCCGCCTCATAATCGAGCACACTGTCGATCACCGCGCCGCGCATCGTGGCGGGATCGTGGACGACATAGCTGATCGTCGAGGTTGCAGGGTCGAAGAAGGCGCGTACCGATGCCGCGCCTTTTGGCACCGCCCCGAGCTGTGCGGTGGCCGCGGCCAGCGCGGGGTCGTCGCCTAGGACATCCGCCGCGCTCATGACGGCAGCGGCCAGAGATGCGGTCGCGCCGCGTCGCGGCGCCGGAAATGAGCGGCGAAGTCTGCAATCGCGCCGATACTCCATTCGGAGAAGCGCGCGTCGGCATCGGCCGAAGCGAGCGCGGGATCGCCCTGCCCGACCCCGTTCGAGGCGACTTCGGTGACGTCGAGCGGCAATGCCACCTCGAACTCGCCGAACATCGCGCCCGAGATCTGGCTCGTCCGCGGAAGACCGAAGGCGCTCGACCGTGCCGCGGGCCGCGCGGCGTCCATTCGCATCAGCTCGGGCGTGAGGTGCGGCCCGACCGAAGTGACGGGGTAGGCGCCATGGCCGCGCTTGCTGCGGATCGCCTGTGCGACCTGCGCCATCAGCGGCGCGTTAGTCGAATGTCCATTGCAGACAATGATTTGGCTGAGGCCATAATCGAGGAAGGCGGTGATCATATCCTCGAGCAGCATGCTGAAGGGAGCTTGACCCCGCCCGCCGCGCCGCGGAAGAAATTGGCGTGGCCGAAGATCAGCACCGGCGCGTAGATCGCCGCGAGCGCGAGCCGCGAGCGGAATTCGGGCCCGCTTAGGTCCGGCGGCGCAGGCGGACGCTTGCCCGGCCGAGGTTCCGACTCTGTACGCGGACCCGCATCAGCGCTGGCGGCGGCGTCAGCGCCTCCCGAGACCCGCGCCCAGATCGATGGCGTTGAACAGCAGTTTGATGACGACGTGCGTCTGCACGGCGCCGACGGCAGAGATGCCAAGACGAGCCGCTGCCGTCTTAGTCCCGAAACAAATCCTCGCAAGGGACGGTTGGAAGCACAGTTTCGCGTCATGGCAAGCAGCGGCTCCTCAGCTGGGGACGGGCGCTAGATTCGGCCTGGAAGGCATCCCTCGTAGGTAGAGACGCAGCGCAGCCGGCCAACCCCACCACGTATTTTCAGGACAGAGGTGCGTGCATGGGCGACGATATCGCGGAAGGTTGCGAATCAAGCGCCGCGCGTCGCAGCATGGCGCAGCAACTGGCCGAGAATCGAAAGCCGCGAGCGCGTCGCAATGATGTGCGGCTGAGCGTCTAGCCGGAACAGCCCGCCGGCATCGCAGGCGGCGTCGAGATCGCGCGGCGCAGACGCCTTGTCGAGCAATTGCTCAAAACGCTCTGGAGGAAAGCGCCCGCACCGGCGTTGCGGCGCACCGCGATGCTGGTGCGGAGTTCACCGCGGCCTCCGTTCGGAAACGTAGGTCCGGTGCGGGGGAGAGAGTTTCGAAAAAGAGGCGAAAGAGGCGTCAGTAGAAGCGGAGATTGTCGATTTCGCCCCAGGCGCTCGCTCCGCCCTCGCGCTCGACGACGACGCCGACCTGCACCAGATCGTCGCCGCGCCAAGACGGCACATCGCCGCGACCGGGCCGCGTCGGAACGAGCGCGGTGAACGGCACGCGCAATTCGGACCAGCCCTCCTTCGCCTCGACCACCGCGGTCCACTCGCCCGCTAGGGTGTTGACGACGATCAGGTAGCGGCCCGCCCCGCGCATATCGAGACGGACGCCGGCGAACTTGCGCGCATCGACTGGCCGCACCGAACCGCGACTGAGCGGAACGATAACCCCGCCCTCGGGCTTGTCCTTGAGCGACATCTGCACCGCGAAGGCGAACGCCGATCCGCCGCCGGTGTGCGTCACGCGGTTCGTGACCACCGACGAGCGCTCGACGCCGCCGTCCATATCGGCGAGGCGGAGCGTGTCGAGCGCGCTACGGCCATCGGTCCGCTCGAAATCGTCGATCAGCTCGGCAGCAGGCGTAGCGGGCAGCGCGGTCGCGAGATTGCCCGCGGGCGGCTTGGTGCCGCCGCCATGGACGAGCTTGCCGTCGACGAACACGCGGTCGATCTTGTGAACGTCGCCGATCGTCTCCCAGGGCTTGCCGTCGATGAGGACGAGATCGGCGCGCTTGCCTTTCTCGATCGTGCCGCGGTCGCCCGAAAGCCCGAGCGCGAGCGCGCTGTTCGACGTGCTGGCGAGCAGCGCCGCCTTCGGCGTCAATCCAGCCGCGACGAGCAATTCCATTTCCTGCAGCGTCGAAAAACCATGTTTCGCACCGCCGATACCGGCGTCGGTGCCGACCGCGATCGGAACGCCCGCGGCGAACAAGTTGCGGACATTTTCTTCGGCGAAGCCATATTTGCGGATGCGCTGGCGCGTCGCGGCGTCGTCCTTGCGCCCCGGTCCGATCTCGTCGGGCTTGAGCTGATAGATGGCGAGCGTCGGGGCGTAAAATGTCCCCGCCTTCTTGATCCGGGCGATCGCGTCGGCGTCGAGCACCGCGTCCTGGATGCTGTGCGCGATCACATCGACCCCGGCTTGCGCCGCGAGCTTGCCGCGCTCGACTGTCACCGTGTGGGTGAGGACGCGTTGGCCATGCTTGTGCGCCTCGTCGGCAATTGCAGCGAGCGTCTCGACGTTCATCGAGGTTTCCTCGGGCAGCTGGCCATAGCGCCAGCCGTCGGCGAACGCCTTGATATGGTCGGGCCGATAAGCCTGAAGCGCCTGCACCTCGCGCCGCGCGCTCTCGGCGGTCGCCACCCATTTGGTGGTGTTGGTGTCGGCCCAATCGGCGCCGTGGCCCCCCGGCGTGCTCATGCGTGCGACGAAATTGACGTGCGGCGCGTAGATGTCGGCGAGCCAGGCGCGGCGCGGCGCGAAGGCTTCGGGCTGCTGGTGGAAGTCGTTCACGGTCGTCACGCCGCTCGAGAGGTAAGCGTTGGCGATTTGCGGCAGCGCGGCGGGCGAGCCCGACGGCGACCAGTGCGTATGGACGTCGATGAAGCCCGGGAGCAGCGCCTTGCCGTCGGCACGCACTATCTTCGCGCCCTTGGGAGCCTTGACGTCAGCTCCGACCGCATCGATCCGGCCACCCCGCACGACGACGGTGCCGCGATAGGGATCCTTGCCCGTGGCATCGAAGATCGTCGCGCCGGTGATCGCGACCAGCTCGCCGCCCGGTTCGGCGAGTACCGACTGGCTCGCCCAGCCAAGCCCGGCGGCGAGCGCCGTTCCCGCTACGATCATCTTCCGAAAACTGGCCACGCGCGTCTCCTCGATTGTCTGATTGTCGCCCTGCCCTGCTTTGACGCAGCGGCGGTAGATATCCCCACCAGCCTGTTCGGTCCGCGCCCGCCATGTCGCAACAATATGCGCTTGTCGACCGCATTGCTGCTGCGGAACCGCGCCGCACTTGCGTCTCTGCTTCCTGTACGCCCCGGCCGGGGCGAAGCCGGAACGGGACAGTCATGAACAGAGCTTTCGCCTTCATCCTCATCTTCGCCATGGTCGCCGGGATTGCGGCGGGCTGGTTCGTGAATTCGCATTACCCGGCCGCAAGAGCCGCCGAAATCGCCGACAATCTCTCGATCCTTACCGACCTCTTTCTGCGGCTCATCAAGATGATCATCGCGCCGCTCGTCTTCGCGACCCTCGTTGCTGGGATCGCGCATATGGAAGACGCCGCCGCGATCGGTCGCGTCGGCGCGAAGACGATGGGCTGGTTCATCGGGGCCTCGATCGTGTCGCTCTCGATCGGGCTCGTCATGGTCCACCTGCTCCAGCCGGGCGCGAGCCTTGCGCTCGACCTGCCGACAACCGGCGCTGAAGGCGTCGTCGCGACCGGCGACTTCTCGCTCAAGCAATTCGTCACCCACCTCATCCCGCAATCGATCGTCCAGGCGATGGCCGAGAACGAGATCCTCCAGATCGTCGTCTTCTCGGTCCTCGTCGGCTCGGCGGTGGCCGCCATCGACGACAAGGCTCCCGCCGTGCTCGCCCTCGTCGAGCAGGTCGCCGCGATCATGCTCAAGGTAACCGGCTTCGTGATGAAGACCGCCCCGGTCGCAATCTTCGCCGCGCTCGCCTCGACCGTCGCGACGCAGGGCCCCGGCGTCCTCGTGACCTATGCGGGCTTCGTCTCGGGCTTCTATCTCTCGCTCGGCGCGCTCTGGCTTGTGCTTTTCCTCGCCGCGCTCGCGATCATCGGCACGCGCGCCTTCGGACTGTTCCGCGGCATCCGCACTCCGGTGCTCCTCGCCTTTTCGACCGCCAGCTCGGAAGCCGCCTATCCGAAGACGATGGAAGAGCTCGAGAAGCAGGGCGTCAACCGCCGCATCGTCTCCTTCGTCCTGCCGCTGGGCTACAGCTTCAATCTCGACGGCTCGATGATGTATTGCACCTTCGCCGTGCTCTTCATCGCGCAGGCCTATGGCATCGACATGACCATCGGCCAGCAGATCACCATGCTGCTCCTGCTCATGGTGACGTCGAAAGGCATGGCGGGCGTCCCGCGTGCCTCGCTCGTCGTGATCTCGGCGACACTCGCCTACTTCAAACTGCCCGAGGCCGGGCTGCTCCTGATCCTCGCGGTCGACCATCTGCTCGACATGGGCCGCTCGGCGACCAACGTCGTCGGCAATTCGGTCGCTGCCGCCGTCATCGACCGCTGGGAAGGCCGCAGAATGGCGCGCGAAGCGGCTGCCGGCGAGCCCGTACCCACCGAACAACTACCCTCTCTCGCAACCAAGGAGTGAATATGTCTCGTATCGAAAGCCGTCTCGCCAGCCTCGGGATCGAACTGCCTGAGGTCTGTCCGCCGGTCGCCAACTATGTGTCGTCGACGCGCTCGGGCAACATCGTGCAGATCTCGGGCCAACTCTCGACCCATGCCAGCGGCGGGATCAAGGGCACCATCGGCGCCGACTGCAGCCTCGCCGACGGCATCATCGCCGCGCGGCTCTGCGCGATCAATCTCATCGCGCAATTCAAGGCGGCCACCGACGGCGATCTCGACCGCGTTGCCCGCGTTCTCCGGCTCGGCGGTTACGTCCAGGCAGGTCCCGAATTCTACGAGATCCCGGCCGTAATGAATGGCTGCTCGGACCTCATCGTCGACGTATTCGGCGACGTCGGCAAACATGCGCGCTCCGCGATCGGCGTCTACCGCCTGCCATTCAACTTCGCGGTGGAAGTTGATGCGGTGATCGAACTGGCCTGAACGGCGACAGGCGGCGGAAACTGGAAAATTTCGCTGTAGTGCAAAAGGTTGTAATTTTCTGCGCCAATGTTGATGGGGATACGTCGATAACTTGCGTCATAGCGAGACGAGATGGGGAGAAATCCATCCGCCGCACGGAGGACGACGCGCCGATCGGGTCGAAACAAGGGGACATGGCATGACGAACCGCACATATTCGAACTACCGCAAGCATATTCTCGCCGCAGCATCGCTGATCGGAATGATCGCCGCACAAAACGCGGCCGCCCAGGAACAGGCGGCGGAGACCCAGGCCGCGACCGAGCCGCAATCGGCTCCCCGCGGCGAAGAAATCGTCGTGACCGGCAGTCGCATCGCTGGCACCAAGATCACCGAAGCCTTGCCCGTGACCGTGGTCGGCGAGGACGAGATTGCGGCGACCGCTGCGGTGTCGGGCGACGAACTGTTGCGGTCGATCCCGCAAATGAGCGACCAGTCGTTCAACAGCAGCAATGGTCAGACGAGCAGCAATTTCGCGCGCGGCGACGTCGGGTCCATCGATCTGCGCGGACTGGGAGTCGGCAACACGCTGGTCCTGCTCAACGGGCGCCGGCTTGTGCAGCACCCAAGCAGCCAGGCGAGCACGTCGCTGGCGCCGGTCATCACCTATAATAGCAACTCAATCCCGGTCTTCGGTATCCAGCGCGTCGAAGTGCTCCGCGACGGCGCGGCAGCCCTCTATGGCACCGACGCCGTGGCGGGCGTGGTCAACACCATCCTTCGCGACAATGTGAACGGCGGCGGTTTGTCGGTCCAATATGGCGGAGCAGAGGGAACGGGGCTGCGCGAATTCAACGGCTCAGGTTATCTCGGCACCGACTTCGCCGAGAATCGCGGCAATATTTCGCTGCTGTTCAACTACACCAACCGCACGGCGCTGTCCTCACAGGACCAGGATTATACCGCGACATCCGATCACCGCTTCTTCGACGATTTCGCAGGGACAGTGTTCGCAGGCTCGAACAGCTTGGACGACACCAGCACTTTGTCCCAGTGGGGCAATTTCACCACCGGCGTTCGCGTACGCCGCGGAACGACCAATATCACGACCACGGGCGGGGTGTTTTCAATCCAGCCGACAGCAAATGGCGGCTGCTCGGCCGATCTGGGGGGCGGGATCTGTATCGATGATGCGACGCGTGCCACGACCGGCGCTGATCGCAACACAAGGTGGGACGCCCAAGCCAATTATCCGCTTTCGATTATTCCCCGGCTGGATCGTGTCAACGTGTTCGCGAACGGCCACTATGACCTCAGTGACAATCTGACCGTCTTCGGCGAGGCCGGCTATTATTATGCCAAGACGCGGAGCATCCAGGACAGCGTCTTCTCGATCGGTTCGATCCAGATGACGGTGCCGGCGTCCAACTACTGGAACCCCTTTGGCCCCGTAACCTTCGCCAATGGCACGTTAAACCCGAACCGCCTCGCGGGGATCGACGCGCCCGCCGCCGGCCTGCCGGTGACGATCACAAGCTATCGTTTTGTGGACATGGGACCAACCGTCGTCGATGTCACCAACCGCCAGTTCCGGGCATTGCTGGGGCTTCGCGGCGAGGCGCTCGGTTTCAACTGGGAGACGGCGGCGCTCTATTCGCAAGCAACGGTCCGCGATGTTCAGGATGGGATCAGCGCCACGCTTCTCCAGCAAAGCCTCGCGCTCTCGACGCCCGATGCCTATAATCCGTTCAATGGCGGCAGCGCGACCAATCCGACCGGTCCCGACACGACACCTAGCAATCAGGCCGCTCTCGACGCTATCGCGATCAAGACGGTTCGCGCGGGCAAATCTACGCTGGCGCAGTGGGATTTTCGGGCATCGAAGGCCGATCTTCTGACGTTGCCCGCCGGCAACGTCGGCATGGCGCTTGGCTTTGAGCTGCGTCGCGATTCCTATCTCGACGACCGCGACGAGCGCGTCGATGGAACAATCACCTGGACAGACACGGTCACCGGTATTGTCCAGCCATCCGACTTGTTCGGCGTCAGCCCGACCCCCGACACCAAGGGCTCGCGCACGGTCTTCGCTGCCTACTCCGAACTGGCCGTGCCACTGATCGCGCCCGAAATGAATGTTCCGCTCATTCGCAGCCTCGAGCTACAGCTGGCGGGCCGCTACGAGCATTATTCGGATTTCGGCAGCATCGCGAAACCCAAGGTGGCCGCCGCTTGGGACCTCTTCGATGGCTGGCGAATCCGCGGCTCGTGGGCGCAAGGCTTCCGCGCGCCGAACCTCGAGCAGACCAAGGCAACGATCATCACACGCGGCAATACGCGGACCGATTATATCCGCTGCGAGGCCGATTTGCGCGCGGGCCGCATCACCAGCTTCGACGCTTGCGCCCAAGGTTTTGTTACCACCGGACGGCGCGCGGGCAACCCCGACCTGAAGCCGGAAACCTCGACCACCTGGACGATCGGTACTGTGCTCCAGCCGCCGGCCTTCAATACCGGCCGACTCCGTACCACCTTCACGGTGGACTATTGGCAGGTCAAGCAGAAGGGCATCGTCGGCGTATTCGGCGAAGGCAACGCGCTCATCAGCGATTATCTCCTCCGCCTTCAGGGGTCGAGCGATCCCACCGTGGTCCGCCTGGCGCCGACGGCCGACGATATCGCATTGTTCGCCGGGACTGGCATCGCACCGGTCGGTCGGGTGCAATATGTCGACGACCAGTATCGCAACCTGGAACCACAGACGGTGCGCGGGATCGATTTCGGGCTCAACGTCGGGCTTCGCGACACGGGAATCGGCGATTTCACCATGTCCGCCAACGCGGCCTATCTGCTCAAATATTTCCGCGACGTGTCCCCTGACATCCGGGTCCTGCTCGATGCGCGCGCGGCGGGCGACATCAACATCGACACGGTCATTCCGGAAGGCGGTAATCAGGTTCGCCGCGACGCTTTCCCAAAATGGCGCGGCTCGGCCTCGCTTACTTGGAAGCTTGGGCAATTCACGGCTGGCGGCTTTGTAAGCTACACCGGCAGCGTCATCGACAACGACATTTCGATCGGCGGAGAAAACCTGATCGTAAAGGCGTACACCACCGCGAGCCTGTATGTGCAGTATGACCTTAAAGGCGGGTTCACCGATGGAACCCAACTGCGTGTCGGAGTTCGCAACATTACCAATGCGCAACCGCCGATTGATTCGAGCGGCTTCGGCTACATGGGTTCGCTTCATTCGCCGATCCCGCGCTACTGGTACGTCAACGTCCGCAAGACTTTCTGACGCACCTCCCGTCCGGCCGTCGCGCACCCCCGGCGCGGCGGCCGGATTGCTGCCCATTCCATCCCTTCGCACAAGGTGATCCCGGCGTGACACGACATTTCTCCGACACCATCTCCCCGGCCCGCACCCCCCGCGCGGTGCGCGCCGCGCTTCTCGGCACCACGCTCACGCTCCTCGCGGGCTGCGCCGCCGATGCCTCCTCGGCGCGCCCCGCCAACACGCCACCGCCGCCCGCGGAACCGGCGGCAGCGCCGGCGCCCGCACCGTTCGCGAGCACCTACCAACCGCGTCCCGCCGCCGACACGGCGATCGTCGGCGCCTCGATCCTGACCGGCACCGGCACCCGGATCGACAATGGCACGGTGCTGATGGCCGCAGGCAAGATCATCGCGGTCGGCGCCGATGTCGCTGTTCCCTTAGGCGCGCGCGTCATCGACGGGCGCGGCAAGTGGGTCACCCCCGGCATCATCGACGCCCATTCGCACCTCGGGGTCTTTCCGGCGCCCGGCGTCCAGGGCCATGCCGACGGCAACGAGAATATCGACCCCTATACCGCGCATGTCTGGGCCGAGCATTCGATCTGGCCGCAGGATCCCGTATTCACCAAGGCCCGCGCCGGCGGGGTCACCAGCCTGCTCATCCTGCCGGGTTCGGCCAACCTCTTCGGCGGCCGCGGCGTGAGCGTGAAGAATGTGCCCGCGGTGACCGTCCAGCAGATGAAATTCCCGGGCGCGCCCTACACGCTGAAAATGGCTTGCGGCGAGAATCCGAAAGGTCGCTACGGCAGCCGCGGCCGCGCCCCCGCCACGCGCATGGGCGAAGTCGCGGGTTTCCGCCGCGCCTGGATCGACGCCGCCGAATATGGCCGCAAGGTCGATGCCTATGAAAAGAAGCACGCGCGCGGCGAAGGCGGCGAGGCGCCCAAGCGCGACCTCGGGCTCGAAACGCTTGCGGGCGTGCTGAAGGGCGACATCCTCGTTCAGAACCATTGCTACCGCGCCGACGAAATGGCGGTGATGCTCGATGTTGGCCACGAGTTCGGCTACAAGACGCGCGCCTTTCACCATGCGGTCGAGGCTTACAAGATCGCCGACCTGCTCGTCGCCGACGATGTCTGCGTCGCGACCTGGGCGACGCGCTGGGGCTTCAAGATGGAAGCCTATGACGCGATCGAGGAAAATGCCGCGATCCTGAGCAAGGCGGGCGTCTGCGTTGCGATCCACTCGGACGAGCAGCGACTGATCCAGCGCCTCAACGTCGAAAGTGCGGTCGCGATCGCCGCCGGGCGCCGCGCGGGGATCGACATTCCGCAGGAGGAGGCGATCAAGTGGATCACCCTCAACCCCGCGAAGATCATGGGCATTGCCGACAAGACCGGCTCGCTCGAGCCGGGCAAGATGGCCGACGTCGTGCTGTGGAGCAAGAATCCGTTCAGCGTCTACGCCATCGCCGAGAAGGTCTTCATCGACGGCGCGCTCGTCCTCGACACGAGCGATCCCGCCACGCGCTACCGAAGCGATTTTGAAATCGGCCAACCGGTCGGGGAGGAATGAGATGCAACGACGGCTCCCAGTTTTCACAGGCATCGCCCTGGCCCTCGCTGCGACCGCCTCACCGGTCGCAGCGCAGACCTTCGCGATCACCAACGCGCATCTTCTGACGCCCGGCCCCGTCGGCGAGGTCCAGAATGGCACGATCCTCGTGCGCGATGGGCGCATCGCTGCCGCCGGCGCAAATGTCGCCGTCCCGTCAGGCGTGCGCACGATCGACGCCAAGGGCGCGACGGTCACTCCGGGGCTCATCGCGGTGAACACCGCGCTCGGCCTCCTCGAGGTCAGCTCGGTCGACGGTTCGGTCGACAACAAGACGCATAATTCGGGGATCAGCGCCTCGTTCGACGTCCAGTACGGGCTTAACCCGGCGTCGACGCTCATACCTATCGCGCGGCTCGGCGGCGTCACCCATGCGGTCGTGATGCCCGACTATGACGACAGCGACAAGGAACGCGAACTGCCCTTCGCGGGCAAGGCGGCGCTGATCTCGCTCGGCGAGGGCGCGGCTATCCTCCATCGACCCGGGGTCGGCATGATGCTCGAGCTTGGCGAGGATGGCGCCGCGCGCATCGGCGGCTCGCGCGCTGCCGAATTCGTGCAGCTTCGCCAGATTTTCGATCTCGCGCGTCAGGCGCCGCGCGACGAATATCCGTTCGAGCTCTCGCAGGCCGATGTCGCGGCGCTGAAGCCCGTGCTCGCTGGCACGATGCCGCTGATCGTCGTCGTCCACCGCGCCGCCGACATCCAGCAGGTGCTGAAGCTGGCGCGCGACTACAAGCTCAAGATCATCCTGTCCGGCGCCGAGGAAGCCTGGCGCGTCGCCGACGAAATCGCGGCGGCGAAGGTCCCCGTGCTCATCAATCCGACCTCGAACATCCCCGCGAACTTCGACATGCTCGGTGCCTCGCTCCAGAACGCGTCGATCCTGAAGGCAGCGGGGGTCGAGATTGCGATCGGCGGCAACGACGCCGGCCACCGCGTCCGCGAGATGCGCTATAATGCCGGCCTCGCCGTATCGCGCGGGCTGCACTATGCCGCAGGCATCGAGGCGCTCACGCTCGCACCCGCCCGCATCTTCGGCGTCGCCGACCAGATGGGTTCGATCGCACCCGGCAAGGCAGCCGACATCGTGATCTGGGACGGCGATCCGCTCGAGCCGCTCACCCAGCCGACCGCGATCTTCATCGCGGGCAAGGAACAGCCGCTGACGTCGCGCGCGACCGAACTCGGCAAGCGCTACGCGCGCTAACGCGCCGCGCCCGTACTGAAGGTCAGGACGGGCGCGCCGTGAGCGGCAGCGCGGTGGTGAACTTGATTTCTTCCATCGAGAAGGCCGAGCTTACATCGGTGAGCCGGATCGAACGGATGATGCGCCGATAGACCGCGTCATAGGCGGCCATGTTCTCGACCCTGAGCTTGAGCAGATAGTCGACGTCGCCGGTCATGCGGTAGAATTCGACGACCTCCGGAATATCGCGGATTGCCGAATTGAGCATCTCGAGCCAGGCTTCGCTATGCTCGGAAGCGCGCAGGCTCACGAAGACCGTAAGGTCGAGACCGAGCGCACTGGCGTCGAGGATCGTGACGCGCCGCGAGATCACCCCGCTTTCCTCGAGCCGCTTGATCCGCCGCCAGCAAGCATTCTGCGACATATTGGCCTTGGCGGCGACGGCCGCGACCGAGAGCGTCGCATCCTCCTGAAGAAATCCCAGAATCCGGACGTCGGCATCGTCGAGTGAAACGCGGGTCATGGTTTTCCTCCTTCAAACGTCTTGCGCGCTAACGAAAGAAGGCGCGGGTCGCGGCGAGGCGTCATCCTCGCCGCCTCCATATCCATCGGCGCCATCACTGACGGCATCCGACGCCGGCCCCATCCGTGCGATCGCCGTCGTCGCAGCGACATCCATGGTCACATTGCCAACCGTCCGCACGAGATCGGGGATCATCTCGACCGCAATCAGCAGGGCGAGCGGCTCGATCGGAATACCCATCGCGACGCAGATTGGCGCGATCGAGGTCAGAAAGCTCACTTGTCCAGGCAGACTCACCGACCCGATCGTCGTGATCGCTGCCACCGCGGCGCCCGCCGCGATCGTGGACGGCGCGAGCGATATGCCAAGCCAGTGCGCGACATAGATGGCGACCGCGAGGTTCATCGCCGGGCTCGTAACGCGGAAGATCGCGACCGCGACCGGCAGCGATACGCGCGACACCGAGCGGTCGACCCCGAGATCGGTCGATGCCTTCAGCATCGGCGGCAAGGAGGCGAGCGACGACTGGGTGCTGAGCGCGACCGCCTGCGCGGGTGCGACCGCCTTCGCGAAGGCGAGAAGCCGCACGCGGCCACCGAATACCGCGACCGGATAGGCGAGCGCCCAGGCGGCAAGCCCGGCGCTCGACACGATCACGACATAATGGGCGAGCGCGCCGATCGCCGAGGTGCCGGCGCGCGCGCCAACCCCGAAGGCCAGCGCGAGCACGCCGATCGGCGCGAGCGCGAGCACCCAGCCGACGATGAGCAGCACCGCGCTAGCGATCGTGTCGAAGAAGGCGGTCACCGGCTCGCGCTGCACCGCGGGCAGCCGCGCCAGCGCGACCGCAAAGACCGCGGTGAAGAGGATGAGCGGAAGAAGCGCGTCGTTCGCGGCCGCGGCAAACGGATTGGTCGGTACGATCGAGCGGAGGAAGGCGGCAATCCCGACCGTTGGCGCCTCGACATGGGCCGATGTCGTAAGGCTCCCCGTGAGCGAGCGCGCGGCGTCGGCCGGCATCGGGAAGATACCGAGCAGCGCGGGAATGAGCAGCGCCGCCATCGCGGTCGAAATCCATAGCAGCGCAATGAACGTGACGACCGAGCGCATCGCGACGCGATCGCCGCGCGCGCTATCGACCGTCTTTGCGATCCCGGTGATCAGGAGCGAGACGACGAGCGGGATGATCGTCATTCTGAGTCCGTCAAGCCAGATACCGCCGATGCTGTCCGCAATCGTTACCGCATCGATGAGACCGGCGAGCCCGAGCCGCGTCCATCCCACGCCCAGCGCCAGTCCAGCGACCAGCGCCGACAAAATAAGCCAGGTTCTCGCCATGCGATCACTCCTCCTGCCTCCGATACGGGAGGCCCCTTGGCTTTGACGCGCTACGAACCGAACACCCCATCGCCCAAAGCGCGATTCCGCGAGGAAGTTTTGCGGCCCCTCGCCAAATGTTGCAGTTCCGAGGCGAATCCGGGACAGATGATTCGACCGGACCGACGTTGTTCATGTAGGATTTCGATCATTTGATCGACCAAATACCGAACTATCAGTTCAAACATCCCAACATTCGCCAAATTCCTGCCAAAGTCGGTGATGAATTCACCCTAGCACTCATGTCATAAAATGTCGCCACAAGGGGACGCACGATGACATTCAGTGCCTATGGGGCCGAGTATGAGACTGAAAACGTCACGGCCGGCGATGGCTGGCAGACGTTCGAACTTATCGCTCCACCTCCGGAAAAGCCGCCGGCCACTCCCGCTTTGCCGTCCGACAACGCCGCGCCCGATCTTGTCGAAGCTTTCTGGCCGCACCTCCCGCTACTCAGGAAATATCTCCGCCGCCGCGTCCCGGTCGCCGACCTCGACGACATTCTCCAGGACGTTCTCCTCAGCATCATTCGCCGCGCCGACGCCGCCGCGGTCGCCCATCCCAAATGTTATCTCTTCCAGGCCGCGCAGGCCGCGCTCATCGATCGCCATCGCCGCCAGACGACGCGCCGCAGCGACTGCCATTGCCAGCTCGACGAACCTGACCATCCGGTCGACGAGATGTCGCCGCTGCGCATCCTGCTTGCCAAGGATGAGGTCCGCGCTGTCGAGACCATGCTCAGCCAGCTTCCCGAGCGGACGCAGGAAATCCTCGTCGCGATCCGTGTCGAGGGGTCGAGCCTGAAGAGCCTCGCGAACCGCTACAACATCTCGACGAGCGCCATCGAAAAACATGTGACCAAGGCCGCCAAGGCGCTCTCGGTCGTCCGCCGCAGCGATCTCGTCGCGGCACATCGCAACGGCGTGTCGCCGCAGCGGCAGAAACTCCTCTCCAATTCCATCTGAGAAAGAAAATATAGATGACGCTTTGCAGTATGGTTCACGAGCAGACGCGGCTCATCCACGGCGATACCCCGTGCGACGCGCTCCAGCGGACCCCCGGTCCGCCGATCCAGCGCGGCTCGACCGTTCTTCTGCCCAGCTGTGAGGCGCTCTACGACGGCGGCAAGGTCACCTACGGCCGCGTCGGCCTCTCGACCCAGCGCACGCTGCGCGATGCCCTGCGCGATCTCGAGAATGCCGATGAAGCCTTCATCTATCCCTCGGGCCTCACCGCGATCACCGGCACGCTGCTCGCGCTGCTCTCCGCCGGCGACGAAGTTCTCGCCTGCGACACCGTCTATAATCCGACCCGGCGTTTCCTTGCCGGCACGCTCGCGCGCTACGGCGTCACCGCGCGCTACTTCGATCCCGCCGACGATGCCGAAGCCATCCGCGCGATGATAACGCCGAAGACCCGTGTGATCTTTCTCGAATCCCCCGGTTCGCTGAGCTTCGAAATGCAGGACATCCCGGCGATCGCCGCAATGGCGAAGGAAGCCGGGATCATGACCGTGATCGACAATACCTGGTCGGCCGGCGTCCTCTTCAAGCCGCTCGATCACGGCGTCGACGTGAGCATCCAGTCGCTCACCAAATATGTCTGCGGCCATTCGGACGTTTTCATGGGGCTCGCCGCGGCGAAGGGCGCCGCCGCCGACCTGCTCGCGAGCTCGAGCTACGAGACCGGCTGGGCGGTCTCGCCCGACGATGCCTATATGGCGATCAGGGGCCTCCGGACCCTCCACACACGGCTCGCGCAGCATGGCGCGGCCGCGCTCCAGGTCGCCGAATGGCTCGCGGCGCAGCCCGAGGTTCACTCGGTCATGTGCCCGGCGCTGCCGAGCGATCCCGGCCACGCGATCTGGAAGCGCGACTTCTCCGGCATTTGCGGGCTGATCGGCGCGATTCTCGAACCTGCGTCCGACGCCGCGGTCGCCGCGATGGTCGAACGGCTCGAGCTTTTCGGCCTCGGTTTCAGCTGGGGCGGCTACGAAAGCCTCGCCATCCCGTGCGATCCGCAGCTCAAGGCGCGGACGCACAAACTCAGCTATCCCGGGCCCTTGCTACGATTGCACATCGGGCTCGAAAGGGTGGATGACCTCATAGCGGATTTGCGACAAGGGCTCGACACCCTTTCGCAGGACACCGCGGCGTCGCAACGCAAGTTGAGGGCCGCAGGATAAGCGCCGAAACCGGCGGAAAACAAAAATATAGCAGGTCAATCGGGGAAACATTTTGCCGTGTTCAGGAGCAAGACCATGAAAACATATACCAGACTGCTGGTGGGGGCGTCCTGCGTTGCCGCCATGTCCATGCCTGCCTTCGCGCAGGACGTCGCCGCCGACGACGCCGGCGATACGACATCCCAATCCGAGATCATCGTCACCGGCACCCGCGGCCAGGGGCGCACCGTCATTTCGAGCCCGACTCCGATCGACGTGATCGGCGGCGAAGAGCTCGAGAAGCTCGGCGGCGGCATGCAGCTGCGCGATGCACTAACGCAGCTCGTTCCGTCCTTCCAGTCGACGACGGTCGGCAGCGCATCGTTCAACAGTCTGACGCGTCCCGCAGGCCTGCGCGGCCTCTCGGGCGTGCATGTGCTCGTGCTCGTCAACGGCAAGCGCCGTCACAACAGCTCGATCATCGACTTCAACGATAGCGCGACGTCGCGGGGCGGCAACCCGGTCGATCTCGACCTCATCCCGTCGAGCGCAATCGAGCGCATCGAGGTGCTGCGCGATGGCGCTTCGGCGCAATATGGCTCGGACGCGATCGCGGGCGTGATCAACGTCATCCTCAAGACCAATGATTCGGGCGGCCGCGCCAGCATCGAGGCCGGCCAGCGCTATGGACGCGACGGCAGCGGCAGCGATGGTGAGACCATCTCGGGCAGCGTCTCGCACGGTTTCCCACTCGGCGATGGCGGCTCGTTCACCCTCTCGGTCGAGGGAAAGAAAGCGAAGGCGGCCGTCCGCAACACCGACGTCACCGGCGCGCTCTACTTCCCGCTTCCCGGCGGCGCGCCCGATCCGCGCGAACTCACCGCCAATCGCCGCACCTATCTCGGCGGCCTTCCCGAAGTGAAGGACGTCAAGGTCGCGCAGACGCTCGTCCTGCCGCTCGGCAATGTCGAATTCTATTCCGACGGCACCTTCGGCTACCGCGACGCGCGCGTCGGCCAGGCCGGCCGCCGTCCGAACAGCAACCAGAATATCATCGAAATCTATCCCGACGGCTTCACGCCCTTCTACACGCTCAAGGAAACTGACTTCCAGCTGACCGGCGGCCTGCGCGGTGAAACGGCAGGCTGGAACATCGACCTCAGCAGCACTTATGGCCGCAACCATGCCGAGAATGGCGCCGACAACACGCTCAACGCATCGCTCGGGCCGTCGAGCCCCACCAGGTTCAAGACCTTCAGCTCGACCTTCGATCAGTGGACGAACAATCTCGACCTCTCCCGCCGCGTCGAACTGGGCGGCGAGGCCGCGCTCCAGGTCTCGCTCGGCGCCGAATATCGCTACGAATCCTATATGACCAAGCCGCTCGACGTCGACAGCTATCGGGCTGGCGGCTATTTCTACCCGACCGGACCGCTCGCCGGCCGGCCGGCGCAGGTCGGCGCGCAGGGCGCGATCGTCGTCACCCCCGAAGATGCGGCGGACGTGAACCGCAACATCTGGGCGGGCTATGTCGACCTCGCGCTCGACGTGAGCCCACGCTTCCTCGTCACCGCCGCGGGGCGCTTCGAGCATTTCGACGACAGCTCGGGCAGCGTCTTCAGCGGCAAGGTCAGCGCGCGCTATGAACTGACCGACTGGCTCGCGCTGCGCGGGGCGTTCAGCAACGGCTTCCGCGCGCCCTCGCTCGCCCAGCAGGATTTCGCGCAGACCTCGACGGCGATCAACCTCGTCGGCAGCGTCAACATCCCGGTCCTCACCAAAACCGTGAAGACGGGGTCGCCTGTCGCACAGGCACTCGGGGCGAAGCCGCTCAAGCCCGAAAAGTCGAAGAACTACAGCCTCGGCTTTACGCTGACCCCGGCGGCGGGCCTTTCGCTGTCGGTCGATGCCTATCAGATCGATCTCGACGACCGCATCACCCTCACCGGCCTGCTGTCGGGAACAGGGATCCGGAACATCCTGATCGCCAACGGCTTCTCGGGCGACCAGTTGGTGCGTTTCTTCACCAACGCAGTCGATACCCGCACCCGCGGCTTCGACATCGTCGGGGCCTACGCTTTCGACGTCGGCAGCGCCGGACGCCTGCGTACGAGCGTCGGCTTCAACTATAATGATACCGACATCAAGAAGATCGCCGCCAACCCGAGCGAACTCGCGGGCCTCGGCCTGACCCTGTTCGATCGGCGCACCCAGGGCTGGTTCACGTCGACTCCCAAAACCAAGCTGATCCTCGGCGCCAACTTCGAATCGGGTCCGTTCGCGATCAACCTCAAGGAAACCCGTTACGACAGCTTCCGCATCCTCGACAACGCCACCGCGAACGACCAGAGCTTCGGCGCCAAGTGGATCACCGATCTCGAGGTGTCCTACGGCGTGACCGACAAGTTGCGGGTTGCTGCCGGCGCCTATAATATCTTCGACGTCTATCCCGACCGCACGACCATCGCCAACACCCTCGGGCTCGCGCCCTATGGCACCGGACCGTTCGGCCTGCATGGCGGCTACTACTACGGCCGGATCTCGCTCGATTTCTGATCCCGACCATCCACTGGAGTCCGTATCATGCGCGATGAACTGATGCGGATCCTGTCCTGGGCCGTCCTGTCGACCGGTATTGCCGGCGGCGGGGCGGCCGGGACGACCGGCCCCGCCTTCACGCCCGTCCAGACCGCGGACTTCAGCCTTCCCGGCTCGCTTTCCAACAGCTGGGCCGATTTCGACCGCGATGGCGATCTCGACCTCGCGGTGTCGATCAAGACCGGCGAGATTCGCCTTTACCGCAATGATCGCGGCACCTTCACCAACATCGGCCCCGCTGTGGGCCTCCCCGTCTCCGGCGCCGAGATGCGCGGCCTCGCCTGGGGCGATTATGACGGCGACGGCTGGCCCGACCTCTACGCCGGCGCCACGAACACAGCGGAAACCAACCTCCTCTTCCGCAACGACGGCGGCCGCCGTTTCGTGCCGCAAGACCTCGCGCCCGTCGCGGCCGGACGATCGGCGCGCCAATCGAGCTGGGTCGATTTCGATAATGACGGCGACCTTGATCTTTTCGCGGCGAACCGCGCCGGACCCAATGCGCTGTTCCGCCAGGACGCGGGCCGCTTCGTGCGGATCCCCACCGAACAGGCTGGCGACGACGCGCGCCCGACCGTCGGCGCGTGCTGGTTTGATTATGACCGCGACGGCGATCTTGACCTTTTCCTCGCCAACCAGTCGGGGGCGACCGACGCGCTGTGGCGCAACGATGGCGATCGCTTCACTGATGTCGCCCCCGCGCTCGGTATGGACCGCCCGGGCCGCCCAGCCGAAGAAGGTAGCGTCGGCTGCGCGGTCGGCGACTATGACAATGACGGCGAACTCGACCTGTTCGTCGCAAGCTACGGCGTCAACATTCTCTACCGCAACAAGGGTGATGGCCGCTTCGAGAATGTCGCGCCGCAGCTCGGCCTCGCCGAGGATAATCATGCCGTCGGCGCGGCCTGGGGCGATTTCGACAACGATGGCTGGCTCGACCTCTTCGTTGCCGCCTACACCGGCAAATCGGGCGCGCAGCAGCCAGCGAACCGCCTCTACCGCAACCTCGGTGGCAAGGGCTTCGAGAACGTCCTACCGGCCGGCTCCGAGCTCGACGTCGCCGATCATGGCGTCCAGTGGATCGACTATGACCGCGACGGCGCGCTCGATCTTTCGGTGACGCGCGGATATACCGCGACCGGCGGCCATTTCCTCTTCCATAACGATCTGGGCAAGCAAACCGCCCGCCGCAGCCTTTCCGTGCGCGTACTCGACAAGACTGGGCGCTTCACCCGCATGGGCGCCGAGGTGCGGCTCTACGACGCCGAGGGCAAGATCGTCGCGACGCGCCAGGTCTCGACCGGCGAAGGCTATAATTCGCAAGGCACCCAGCCGGTCCACTTCGGCCTCGCCTCCATGACGCCGGTGACCGTCGAAGTCACCTTCATGAACAGGGCGAGCCGCCGGACGCAGCGGATCGAGCATGTTCGCCCGGAGCGCTATGCCGGGACCGAACTCGTGATCCGTGAGCGGTAGCCCCGGCGGGCGATGCGGCTCCAATCCGGTTACCCGAATGATATCCATGAAACTGTGACCGCGTATGAACGGCCCTGCGCTGGCAAACGGCTCGAAGGTCAGCACGGCCTGCTTGTTGGCGCAGCCTTACGCTGCGCGCATCGAGTCCAGCGAGAGCCTCCAGGTCTATCCAGTCTATGCGACGGTCGGCGGCGTGATCGCCGAGCGCAACGCCAACCCCGGCGACGTCACCGACGGGCGTGCACTCTATGTGGTCACCGATCCCGCGCAGACGACGGTCGTCTTCAACATCTTCCCCCGTGACCTCGCGATTATCCGTCCGGGCATGCGGGTGACGGTCGAGACGCAGGACGGCGCCGAGATCGCGACCGCGCCACTCGAGCAGTTCCTGCCCGACGGCAATGTCGAGGCGGGCACTGCGCTCATCCGCGCGACCATCCCCAACCGCTCGGGAACGCTGCGCCCCGGCATGGCCTTGCGCGGCCGCGTGATGGTCAACCCCGTCACCGTGCCGCTGGCCGTGCGTACCGAGGCGATCCAGCCCTTCCGCGACTTCAAGGTGGTCTATGCCAATTTCGGGCAGGACTATGAGGTCCGGATGCTGAAGCTCGGCCGTTCGTCGCCC
>NZ_LNRZ01000019.1 GCF_001468265.1 Sphingopyxis sp. H050
GCAGCGCAAGGCCATCTTCAACAAACCAGCATCATATTATCCGAAAAGGGGGTCCCTCTTCGACGCCGATCGGGGGTCCCTTTTGAACGCCGTTTGACATCATTCGGCATGGAGAGGCTGCTTTTTCCCGGCGGTTGGTTGTCTCATTGCGGCGTGCTGGTATTCATTGGTCGACTATATTCACCCCGTAGCGCATCGAGTGCTATTTGGGTGTAGCCAGCTTCGTAGATTTCGATCTGGGTTCGGCGCTTGTAATAGGAAAGCCGACGACCCGGCGTATCCGCCTCGATCCGCATACGCGCCACGCCCCGGATACCTGGCGCGCGACGATGCTGCGCGAGGGTCACTAACATGTCGATGCCATAGCGTTCGAGCAGGTTGCTGCGCTCTTCAGAAAGATTGGCCGCAGCGTCGAGCATCGTGCGGGTGAGCTGATAGACATCGTCACCCTCACCCTGATGATACAGGGCGCCGGGATCGACTGGAAACAGCGGCTCGGCATCCGATTCCTCGCTGTCGAAGATCCATGCTTCATACCAGACGGCCCCGATCTTCTCGAGCATCGCCACCCGCGCCCAGAAATCCCCCCAGGCTCCATCCTTGTTGCGGCTTTTCGAGCGATGATAACTCGCCCAATCACCTTTCGCAGACTTCGACCCACCGACGAGGCGAAGTGCCCAAACGGAATGGATGCCGATCTCAAAAACCTTTCGAGCAGGATAATCGTCGGGCGGGGTCTGGCTCAACGCGCCGATTGGCACACCGAATGTCGCATCGAGCTGGACCAAACCATAGAGGTCCACCAGCATTCGCAGTAAGAGCGCGTCGCCGGTCTCGCGGACACGGCGAAGCATTGAAGCCTCAGTTTCAATTCCCGTTACCAACGCGACCGGCAGAAAGATGGGGTCGCTGTCGAGAGGGATCGGCTGCAGGCGATATTGCGGATAGAGCTTCGTCGAGCGGTCGGTGTGCGCAACGAACCCATGCTGGATCAGCTCGTCGATCGCGACCTTGGCCCGTGGCTTGCCCATTCCTGCATGCTGTTCGCAAGCCTTGGTCGACCATTTGCTGAGCTGATGGTCGCTGCCGGTCCCGGCAAGCAGCACAATATATGCGGTGACGAGGTTCAGCCTGTTGTTAGTCTCAACCTCCCATAGGCGTTCCCATGCTGCGCGATCAATGGCAAGAAAGTTGCCGCCTCGCCCCTTCCCCCGAATGCGATCGGCACCGACTGATTCGGCTTCACGGGACGCCGAATCGTCCAAAGGCGCATTTTTCGATCGTTCCACGAGGGCGTGGTAACACGTCTTTCTGTCCCCATCAAGGTATTCAATGCAATCAAGGGTATCAAGGCAATCAAGAACAATGGAACATATCAAGGGAATCAAGGAAAATGGATCATGCCGTATAACGGCCTGGCTCGCAAGGAATGTCTGAAATCAGGGACTTAGGATTCAAACGCGAGTTGAATTTTAACGCCTTTGGCCTATATAGAACTCACAGCTCAGGCTGCTCGGCTTAACGGCCTTTTGGAATTACACCGCAAGGTGCTCGGGGAGAGCTTCGCAAGAGGCTCTCCCCTTTCCTCATCCAGATTCCTTTAGCATCAAGCGCTTTCCGATCACCGATCGCGCATTGTGCGTTCAGCTCTCGCCTTCAGGCAGGTGCTGTCGAGAAGCGATGAAAACTGCCTTTCAAAGCTCGACTAGCTAACGTCGCATTCTGGCTCAAAGCCGGTCTGGTTACGCCGCGAATGGTGGCCATCCCAGAATCGCGAGCTCCAACCCTTTCGGCATTTTGTTCTTTTATGAGTCGCTCCGTCCAGCTCAAGACCATGTTATGCTGTTCACCCTCAGGGGAGAAGATGGTCAACTCTTAGTCCTGCGTGAAACGCAGATCGGAAGGGGAGGGGGAGGGGATGTGTGCCCGGGTGATTGCCGGGTGCACATCAGGAGCGACCACGATGCTTATTCCCTTTTCCCGGCTCTATCTGAGCGATGCCAATGTGCGCAAAACGCGCAGCGAAGAAGACGATATCCAGCTTTCCGCCGACATCGAAGCGCGCGGCCTTTTGCAGAACCTGCTGGTCACCAGGAGCAAGAAGCGCGGCAAGTTTGCCGTGATCGCCGGTGGCCGGCGATTGCGGGCCATCGAGATGATCGTCACGCGCGGTGCCTGGGCCCCCGATACCGAGATCGAATGCAAGCTGCTCGAAGGCAGCGAAGAGGAAGCAGGCGAGGCCTCGCTTGCCGAGAACTTCCAGCGCGTCGGGATGTCACCGGCTGAGGAATGCCGGGCCTTCCAGCACTTTATCAAGGAAGGCAGCGACGTTGCCGCGGTCGCCAAACGCTTCGGCCTCACCCTGCGCTTCGTGGAAGGCCGCTTGCGGCTAGCGAACCTTGCCGAGCCGATTTTCGAGGCACTCGCCAAAGGCGATGTCACACTCGAGATCGCCAAGGCCTACGCAGCGACCGACCAGCACGAGGTGCAACTGCGGGTCTTTGAGCAGATGCGCTACGCCTATAACCCAAGCGCCGATGCCATCCGGCGTATGGTGGCGAACGGTTCCATGCGCGGCAATGACCCGATTGCGCTGCTGATCGGCGAAGATGCCTATGTGGCCGCCGGCGGGAAGATCGAACGCGACCTCTTCAGCGAAGCGGCAGATGATCGCTGGATCGACATCGAGATCGCCCACAGGCTTGCGGCCGAGAAAATGGAGGCCGAAGCCCAGCGGATCGCTGCTGAAACTGGCCTTGCCTGGATCAGCCCAGTGGCGTCGACCAATTCATGGCAGGCGCGCAGCGAAATGGGCGTCAATGCTGTCCGGCTGCCGCCCGCGCCGCTGTCCGAAGAAGCACGAGCCCGAATTGACGCGATCGATGCCCGCATGGAAGAAATCAGCGAGATCATCGACGAAGGCCATGAAGGCGGCCCTGAAGGCGACGGGGCCGATTTCGGGCAGCTCGAGGCCGAGTATGAGGATCTCGATGCTGAGCGCAGCGACCTCAATAACCCGGTGCGCGAACTGCCCGAAGAATGGCGCAGTGAGGCCGGGCGGTTCCTGGTTCTCACCACCCGCGGCGAGATGGTGCTCGAGGCCGATTACTACAGCGAAAAGCGCCTGTCGTTCGAGACCGATGAGAATGGCAAGGTGACAGCGACGGCCGAAGAGCCGGTGTCAGGTTCCACCAAGCGCGGTAGCGCTGCACCTTCCAGACCCGAGGCAGTTGCGCCGGGCACGGAGAAGCCGATCAGCGCCCGTCTGTTCGACGAGCTTTCCGTGCAGCGCCGTAATATCCTGTCGGCATCCCTCCTCAGCGATGCCGGGCTCGCGCTCGACTTCGCCATCTTCGCGCTGGCTGACAGCCGCAGCTATGAAAGCCGGGGAACCTCGATCAGGGGCGGGCACCCCAGCGATCCGGCGACCGGAGAACTTCCGCAGTCCACAGCCGAAGGGATTCTCGCCGAGGCCGAAAGCGCGCTCGACAAGGCATGGCAGGAACATGGGTGTGCGGCGCAGCGCTTCATTGCCTTTCGCGAACTTGCCGACGAAGCCAAGGCGGCGTGGCTCGCCTATGCGGTGGCCATCTCGCTCGAAGCCAAGAAGGGCTATGGTTCGGAATACCATCCGATCCATGCCGTCATCGGCAGCATGCTCGACATTGACGTTGCAGCAATGTGGCGCCCGACAGCCGAGAATTTCTTCGACCGGGTGAGCAAGACCTCGTGTCTTGCGGCACTGACCGAAGTCGGCGGCAGCGATCTTGCGGCGCGTTATGCCGCATCGAAGAAGGCTGACCTTGCCAAGACCTGCGAGACGATCTTCGCCGGCAAGGCGATCATTGAACAGGACGTCAAGGAAGCAGCGCTGGCCTGGCTCCCCGAAGGCATGAAGTTCACGATTGGTGCCAACCCCGCTGATCCGGTCATCCCGGACACCGACGAAAGCGCCCCTGTCTCCGGCGCCTGCGATGGCGATGGCGCTGAACCTGAAGCTGAAGCCGATAGCGAGGCCGACGAGCTTATCAATGACCATCAACCTGAAGTCGCCTGTGAAGAAGCGGCGGTAGCCGCCTGAGGCGGCAAATCACCCCTCCTGATGACCTGGCCCGGCCACTCGCCTGAGTGAGCTGGGCCTCTTTTTGTTGAGGAGCAGGCCAATGCGCCAAAGACCCAAGCGCGACGTCGCGCAGGAAATCACCAATCTGATCATCGCTACAATCGAGGCCGGAACGCTGCCCTGGCGCCGGCCCTGGAAGAAGACTGGGATGGGCGGAGCGCCGCTGCGCGCGGCAGGCGTCCCTTACACAGGGATCAACCGCCTCTATCTTTGGGCGGTCGCCGACCATTATGGTTATGGCTCGCGCTACTGGATGACCTGGCGGCAAGCCATCGAGCTTGGCGGAAAGGTGCGCAAGGGCGAGACCGCCGAGCCGAGCATCTACTTCAACAGCACGAAGAAGACTGCGATCGACCAGGCGACCGGCGAGGAATCCTCGAAAACAATCCGGTTCATGCGCGCCTACAGTGTGTTCAACGCATCGCAAATCGACGGGCTGCCGCCGCATTTCTATCCGAGCCCGGTGCCTGAAGCGCCGCCGACGCCCTCGCAGAAGGCCGCTGCCATCGAGCGCTTCTTCTCACCCGTTCCGGCTGACATACGCCTCGGCGGAGACCGCGCGTTCTACTCGCCGGGCGCTGATTATATTCAGCTTCCGCACCCCAATGTCTTCAACACCGAAGACGGGTTCGTGGCGACGAAAGCGCATGAACTCGGGCATTGGTCGGGCCATGCCTCGCGGCTCGCCCGCGAGTTTGGCAAGCGTTTCGGCGACAAGGCATACGCTTTCGAGGAGCTGGTGGCCGAGCAGGTGAGTGCGCGCATTTGCTATGAATTGGGTCTGCCGGCAGACCTTCACGAAAGCCATGCCAGCTACGTCTCGCACTGGCTGGAGATCCTCAAGGCCGACAAGACGGCGATCATCACCGCAGCCGCGAAGGCCGATCAGGCGTTCAACCATCTTGCGGCCTATTCGGGCTTCCAGAGCGAACCTGCCGGCGAAGAGGGGGAGGAAGCCGATGAGACGGCGCCAGTTCCGGCTTTTGCTTGAGCCGGCACCGCAGGAGGTCGTTTGCCTCACCCAGCTTCACCGTTATGCGGGCGATGTTGCAGGCCGGAGGAGGGCGCCGATCGGCGAGGAGCTGGACCAGCATATCGCAGGCCTGTTCCCCCAGAGGGACCCGCGCCAGGTGCTGGACGGCCTTCTCGGCAAGGGGGGCGTCGGTTGGTCGCTTGGCACAGTTCCGGGTCAAGGCCGATCGCTCATCATCCAGACAACCGAGGCGGGCGTTGCGGTCTCGGCAATAGCGAGGATCCTCGAACAGATTGCGCCAGGGGCGCTCCTGCGACCGATGATCTACGAGCCGTTGCTGCTGGAGAACCCGAGCGAGCACTGCGGCAGCCTGCATTGAGGAAAGGGGGATGGGGCCATTGCATCTTGCAATGGAAAGGAAGCCTCATGTCCTGCGACATTGATTACCGTTACCGCCGCGCACTCCAGCCCGATGGGCTGACGACCTTCGAAAATGCGCTGCGAGCATTGAACGAGGCCGTGGATGATGTCCGTCTGGCAGGCCGGCAGGCCGCAACCTGTCCGGCAGTGCTGCTGCTGACGCGCCACCTTCAACGCATTGCTGACGGAAGGCCGACCGAATGTGAGGCAGACGACCAGGCTCTGCGGTCCCAATGCATTGAACGCCTTGCCGAGCTCAAACACAGGCCTGCGATCATTGCGCTGGTCAAACGCGGGATCGACTATCGTCCCGAAGAACTGCGCCACTACCGGCGCGAGGGCACGCGGGCGCTGCGCCAGATCGCAGCAGGGATCGGGCTCGAGCACGCCGATTATCGCATCAGCTATTACACCTCACAGGAACAGCTCGCGGGCGAGCATGTGCTGGAAGCCGACGGGATCTACGTCCGGATCAGCCCGGAAAGGTTCGGCGAGCCGGGTCTCGCCTGGCGCAACCCGTTCTGGAAACTGCCTGGCGCGGTGATGCGCAAAGCGCCGATCACCGCCCTTGCAGACATTCCCGCACTCACGGCGCGGATCGCGCGCGAATTGAAGATCGCACCTCCGGCGCAGCCGGGGCTCATCTGAAGGAGAACACGCATGGGCTGGCTTTACATGCACCGTGCCGGAATGGGGGGCTTCGACACTCCCAAGGCCTATCTTGACAATCAGCTCACATGGGAGCGCGAGAATGAAGAAACCGGCACCTTCGAAGGATGCCGGGTCATCAGAAGCGTGTCCACAACCGGTGCCTACTACGCGGCTGTCCAGCGCTATGGACCGAACAACCAGACCCACGCCATCTCCGCGGTGATCTGTCTGGTCCGCTGGAACCCCAAGGCAGCCGACGGCCTCCTGTTCGGCTACAAGGACATGGATGAAAATTCAGGACCGGTGGAGGCCGGGTGCCCCAGAAGTGTCCTGGAGGAGTTGGGGCCAACCAGTCATCCTTATGCCCTCGACTGGCGCAACCGGTGCTACCGCCAGCTCCGGCTCAAGGAACGCAAGATCGCCGATGGCGACATGATCCGGCTGCCTGAACCGATGAAGTTCACCGACGGCACCGAACACGCTGAATTCAGGGTGACAAAGCGCGGCGCGAAAATTGAACTCAGCACGCCCGATGGCCGAGGCCGGTTTCGCATCAGCAGATTGATGGAGCGCCGATTTGAAGTCGTGCCCCCAAAGCGCGCGGTGCGCACATTCTTCCCGGCGACGCCGTAACGCTCGGGAGGTGATCATGCTGCCTCAGAGCCTGGACCCCAGAAGGGCGATCCTGTGCGGGCGCGCCAATGCCGAGCGTGTCGCCATTCGGATGACCGCAAATTCCGGGCAGAGCCATGCCGTGGTGAGGACGGACAGCAAGCTCCAGCCCTTTTGCGTTCTGCCTGCAGAAGAGGGCCTTGCCGGCGCGATCGAATTGCAGGTCGTGGTTTTGTAAGAGCGGGTAACCTCTTCGGCAAAACGGGAACACCTGCTGGGTTTGACACCCAAACCTTGATTACCGCAGATATTGACGCTATATCGCGTCAGAATTCATGGGAAAGTGCAATGGCGATTCAAAACTACGCTGACAACGGCGCGTTTGCTCCGCGCAAGATCGTCGACGCGCTGCGGACGACCAGCGACGAACTCGCACGCTCGCTGGGCCTCGGCAAGGATGCGATCCAGCGCAAGGACCGGATCGCGTCCGACCGGACGCAGCGCCGCCTTCGCCAGATGGTCGAGGTGCTCAACAAGGTCGAGCCGCGCTTTGGTTCGGCGTTGTTGGCCTATGCCTGGTACCGCTCGGAACCACTGCCGGGTTTCTCGGGCCAGACTGCCATGCAGCTCGTGCAGAGCAACCGGGCCGATGACGTGCTGACCTATATCGACGCGGTCGACGCCGGCGTCCACGCCTAGTCCAATGCACTTTACCGGGCTGCTCTACCGCGCCCACAATCCGGTCTGGTCCCGTGAACCCCTCTCAGGGGAGGGGGCCGCCCGATTTGGCGGACGGTTCAATCGCATGGGGCGCACGGCGCTCTATACTTCCCTCGCCCCTGAGACCGCGCTGCGCGAGGCCAATCAGGCTGGCACGCTGCAGCCCACCACGCTGGTGGCCTATCAGGCCGACATCGGGCCGCTGCTCGATGGCCGGGACACGGCTGCATTGCATCCCTTCGGCATCACACCGGCTGAACTCGCCGACCCGTCATGGCGTGATCGGATGCTCTCCGGCAAGCCGGTCCCGACGCAGGACCTGGCGGAGGCCGCGATCGCGCAAGGCTATGCTGGCATCGTTGTCCCGAGCTACGCCCGCGGCGCCCCCGCAGACGCGCTCAATCTTGTCCTATGGGACTGGGACGGGCGCATCACGCTTGTTGATGACGACGACCGACTTGGCCTTCGCAATAACTGATGGCCTCTTATTCCTCGATCATCCCTCCGAGGCCGGGATCGAGATACCACGATGGGCCTTCGGTAAAGTCGGCGTTGCGGGCAGGAACAGGGCCATCAGGCTCTGACGAGACGTAAGGGTTGACCATCGGTGCCGGGTGCTGGCCCGAGCGCAGAATGTGGCCCGACATCTGGCACCGCGGCCCGAGGAGCTCGAAGAGCCATTCGAGATCGTCGAGCATCTGGACAACCCCGCGCCCTGCCAGTGCATAGTAGAGGCAGCGCTGATAGTCATCGCAATGGCAGGACAGGATCTGCGTCAGCCGAGCCTTGGCATTGGGCAGGCCCTGAAACACGCCCTGCAAGGTCTCATAGAGCTCGCGCGCTGAGTAATAGGCATCGAACGGCTCCACTCCGATCGAGGCATTGGCGAGCATACGCTTGGTTGGACGGCAATTGGGATCAAGTGCCGCGTCGCGCAGCGTGACATCGAGGTCGAACTTGCCGATATCAAAGACCTTGTTCATTATTCATGGGCTCCTGCAGATTATGAACATAACGTGAACAAACGACAGGGTCAAGGCGTCATCATGCATGTGGCTGGTAGGTAAGGACACCACAGGAAAGACCGGCAGGGTCGCCATCAGCGACGAGCTGAAGGCTGCGCTGGTGCGCTGGTATACAGGCCGGGGCAGCGAGGCCGACCACCGCGCTTGCGTCTCACTGGTCTCGACCGCGCGAGAGAACCACAAGTGGATCGCCTGCGATTGCCTTGGGGCAGAGCGGCCGCCGCCGCTGATGAGCGCGGCCTATCTCAGTTTTCAGGAAACCTATTACCTCCGGCGTCTTACCTCGCGGCCAGGCCACGAGCCGGGCTGCCCGTTTCATCTGCCGCAGGCGCCACCGCGCATCCGCGAGACCGTGAAGGATTCGCTCTATGCCATCGGCCTTCCAAAAGGCCTGTTCAGCGCACACCAGAAGGCGCCGGAGAAGCTTGCACAGAGGCCAGAGGACATAGAGCCCGACGACCGCTCACGCGGCGTCGCGATCCCGCGCCTCGGCAAGCTGCTCTGGTTGCTGCTCGAACGCGCAGGCTCGAATATCCTGCGCGAATTACCGCCCAGCGGCAGGCGCGCAGGCTCGATCAGCGAAGAAATGCGTCACCTCAAGCGCGCCGCTCAGGGCCTCGAAATCGCGCCGGGCATCCGGCTGTCGGATCATCTCTACACCAACGCGATCGATTACGAGAAACGGCGGGTCCATGCCCGATTGCGGGCTGCGGCCGAGACCTGGCCGCCCGAGTTTGCACCGCAAGCCTTTCTGCTTCTCGAAGCGAGCGAGGTCACATCGAGCGAGGTGGTGACGGGGCTCGGAACTGTCGAAATCCGCAACCGCATCCAGCACACCGGGATCATCCGCGCCGAGGTCGAGCCCCCATTTCTGGTGCTTGCTGTCGTCGGCGAGCACAGCCGGCGCGAAGGATACCTGGCGCTGCGGGCATATGCCCAGCCTGTGTTCAGCGGAAACCAGTTCGTGCCCGCCGAGCGCGACCACGATCGCGATGTGCTGCGCGCGCTCCAACAGGCCCAGTATGAACTGCGTCGCCTCGGCGTCAGGATGGCGGTCAAGAAGGTCCTTTTTGACATCACGCTGGGTGCTGGCTCGGCGAGGCCGGATTTCCTGGTGGCGCTGCTCGATGAGCATAGCGGGGAGGAATGCAAATTCGCGCTCCAGATCCTGCAGTCGGATGATGCCGACTATCTTGAGCTGTGCAGCATCGAGCGCGAGCGTCTCGCTCAGGCAGGGCATGTCGTATGCCTGTCGGTCAGCAGCGTGACGCCTCAGAAAATTATCAGCGAAGCCCGCCGCATTCTCGCGTGAAGGGGAGGGGGAGGATTTGAGCGAACCTGAAGAAGGAGAGTTCGCTCATGACATGCTTTGCTCCGTCGCCGCGCCCATCGACATCGATCTGGGGTGCTGTCCAACAGGCCGATCAGCTTGGCCCCGGGATTTGGTCGGTGATGACCGCCAGCCACGGCGGCATCATTCTGTCCGATCAGAGACAGGCCGCCATGCCGTCAGCGCTACAGATCGACGGAGGGTCCTACGAAGAAGACTGCGATTGGGCGCTCCCGATCCTTGCCTTTTCCAGCGAGCTTGATGGGCAGGGCTCCTGCTCTGCAGGCTTTCTGCAGCTTGCCCGCGATACCGCCAAATGTTGGCATCCGGACCGCTTCAGTGCCTTTACCGGCGAGGCTGTCGAGGAGAATGCCTCCACGATCCTGCGGACGCGTAAGGCCTACATCGCCGCCATCGGCGAGTTCTGCGTCACCAGCGCCTGGGGCGATTGGGCCGAATGGGTGCCGGAAGGCAAGGTTGGCGTGATTGCCCGGCAAGTCGAACGCGTCGATCACCTTGGCCGACCAACCTATGGCGAGGCCGAAGTCTGCGCGCTCATCGCCAAGGACCTCTACGCCGCGCGCGGCGAGGTCACGGCGCTGCGCGATACGGCGCACGAGGTCATCCCGATACCTGAGGCCCTGCGGCCCAAGCGAGTCGGATGAAGAGCAGGCCGAAGGCCACCCGGCTCTGGCCAGGCATTGATCCGCCGATCTGAAGGGGAGGGGGAGGGGAAGGGCGAACCAGTGCGATGAAGGACCCTTTGCCATGAACCTGACAGTCATCCGACCCAGCGTCAGCCCGAAGACGATCACCAAAGTCACGCGCCTCTTTAACGGCACCATCGGCGATATCCTCGGCGAGCTCCTCCAGAACAGTCGCCGCGCTGGCGCTTCCCGGATCGATATCGCCTGCTGCGCGGATCAGGACGGAGCGCGCCTGACCCTTGTCGATGATGGGTCCGGGGTAGCCGATCCCCAGACCATGATTGCGCTGGGGGATTCGGGCTGGAGCCAGCACATCCATGAGGCCGAAGACCCGGCAGGCATGGGTGTCTTCAGCCTGGCGGGCAAGGAAACCCGGATCAGCTCGCGTCATACCGATGCCGACATCGGATGGTCGGTCCATGTCCCAGCGGATGGCTGGACCGGTGCGCAGGACATTGCCGTGCAGCCCCTTGCTCGCCCCGTCGGGACGACAATCAGCTTCCTGATGCCCGGCGTGAGCGAGCAGACCACCGAGCGGATTCTGCGCGAGGTCGCGAAGTTCTACCCGCTGCCGGTGTTCTTCAATGGCACGGAAATGCCACGCGAGGACTTTCTCGCCAAAGCAATCTACATCGCCGAGTGGAACGGCAGCCAGATCGGCGTGTTCGAAGGGCGCGAATACCACCAGGACCCCACCACGAATTTCTATGGGATGGTGCTCACCCGCAAGCTTGCCAGCGTCTCGGAGAGCCTGGGCGGCAAAACATACCATGCCCGGCTCGATATCGGGGCCACCCCGGGCCTTGCCCTTGTGCTCCCGGCGCGCAAGGAATTCGTCGAGAATGCCGCGTTTGCGGCGCTGCAGGCAGCGTGCAGGCGCACGATCTATGCCGCGCTGGCGCACAGAGGCCAGCACCGGCTTTCCTTCGAGAACTGGAAGGAAGCGCGCGATCTTGGGGTTGCCCTGCCGGAGGCCGACCCCTGCCTGCCCCGCTGGCATGCTGCCATTGCGGAGAGCGACAACGTCAATGTCGAGTATGAGGAAATCGCAGCAGGTGCGGACACGATCCTTGTCGCGGATCTTGAGCCCGATATTGCCCAGGGACTGGAGCGCGCGCTGCGCGACCACCCCTTGCGCCCGCACCTCGTCGAGAACCATCCCGCATACGCTGGCTATGGCTGGTATGACGCGCTGCATCAGCTCGGCAACGTGCGCTTCTATGTTGCAGCCGGAGAGCGCGACCACGTCATCGCCGAAAACGGCAGCTTCCCCCCGCTCGATGACCATGTTCGTGCCGAGACGATCGAGCTGAGGTTCTGCGTCTTCCACCGCGCCAGCGTAACGCAGCGCGAGGAACGGATCTCGGCAGATGTCGCCTTCGTCCTCGGCGAGGATGGTTGGTACAGCGGCATCGACCAGATCCGCATTGCCTATGTTCCGGGTCCGGCGCTGACTCCTGAAACGCTGGTCGATCTGATCGAGAACGTCTGTTTCTGCGCGAACGACGACAGCGAGGCCGACTCCTGGGACACCCAGCACGAGCACTTCCTGCGCGATGCGCGCGAGCTCGCGGCCCGGGTGCTGCTCGGCGAGGACGAAGCCATTGCGGCGCGTATCCGCGACACGCTTGCCGGCATCCTCTGGGTCATTCCCAAGGACCGGCAGGTTGCCATTACCGTTGCTGCCGGGACCGCGATCGATGTTCAGCTTTCCGCTTTTCAACCTGCGGGCTGAGTCCCGCGAGGCCGTCCGGTTGTCCGCTCGTCGTCTCTTGGATCAGGAGGAGACCTCCAATGCATGACACATCTGACCTCACTTGCGCGCGGCAACGCACCGAGCGCATTGCGCTGCTCAATGATGCCGCGCGCCAGGGCCGTGACCGAACGGCCCGCATCGTCATGACCTCCGGGTTGCTTGCAGAATTCGGCGGCGACACGGTGGCACAAAGCATGATGGTTCAGGCTCGGTTGATGGCCGCTCTGCGCCATTGCACCTTCGCCCCGGATTCGCCCGAGCGAGACTTTGCAAGCATGGATGTCGATGGCATCAAGGTGCTGATGAAAGTCGATTTGTATGATCCGGGCCTTGTCAAGTTCGCATTGAACGGTTCCTTCTGTTGACGGGTTGGGGGCCCCCACACGCAATGCTCAAGGATTGGCTTCATTAGTTCCGAGGTCAGCTGATGCACTATCCGTGCATAGACTTGTATCCGGTCGAGGCCGTGGCCGCGTACCATAATCCGTATTCACATCCCCGGATCGAGCAAAGGCGGATGCGGACCAAACTACTACTGGGCGTTTTCAGGCGCCATCAACTTTCCCGGTCACACATCACACCAATCCGCGTCGCCTTATCGAGCCTGTTGCAACATAAGCATCAGGCGGCGCGGAGCTCGGCAC
>NZ_LNRZ01000020.1 GCF_001468265.1 Sphingopyxis sp. H050
CGCCCTGACGTCCGGTTAGGCTATACTCCAAGCTGACATCACAAAATCAAATCCCTCAAAGATGGCGTCAATTGCCTTGATGGGGTAAAAACTGGAGTGCTTCCAGGATGGGACATTCGGCAACGTCATCTCCAGTGCATCTGGCTAACGTGGTCGCCAGCGTCACCTCTATCTTCTGCAAATCTGCAATGCGGCGGCGGACATCTTCAAGGTGGAGTTCGGTTCTCGCCATAACCTCCGCGCAGGTTTGTGCACCGGTATCGGTGAGCGACAACAATGACCGTATGTCATCCATTGCATAGCCAAGGTCGCGCGCGCGCAGGATGAACTGCAACCTTTGCACCAGTTCCGGCGAATAGACGCGGTAGCCGTTGGAACTGCGAGGCGGCCCCGGCAGCAATCCCACCTTCTCGTAATAGCGGATGGTTTCGAGATTGCAGCCTGTTTTCCGGGCAAGCTGGGCACGCAAGATGCCGACCTGTTGCTCCATGAAAATACCTCTTGAGTCTGTAGTGGCTACAGAGCCTACACTGCGAATCACTCAGTTGGAACAAGGGATTCAAGCCATGGTCTCAACGCCGGAAGCGGGACAGCCAGCCCTCACCGAAAACCACGAGCCGAAGCAGGCAAACTGGGTTGCGGCGGGCGCATTGATCGGCGCGGGGCTCGCCTCGGCTTGCTGCGTCGTCCCGCTACTGTTGGTTATGCTCGGAATTTCCGGCGCGTGGATCGCCAACCTGACGGCGCTCGAACCTTACAAGCCCTATGTCGCAGGCGTAACGCTCGCGCTGCTCGGCTACGGCTTCTGGCATGTCTATTTCAAGCCGAAACCGCCCTGTGAAGACGGTTCCTACTGCGCTCGTCCACAATCGGCTTGGACCACCAAGGCGGTGCTGTGGCTGGGCCTTGCCGTCGCCATCCTGGCGCTCACCATCGACTGGTGGGCACCCTGGTTCTATTGAAAGGAAATACCCATGAAAAAGACAGTATGTATCGCTATGGCCGTGCTGGCTATGGCTGGCGGCGGGGTCGCCTATGCAGTTAGTGGCACGGCGCAAGATCGCCCCGCGGCTACCGCAACCGCTCAGAAGCAAACCACCTTTGCCATAGAGAACATGACCTGCGCCACCTGCCCGATCACCGTGAAGAAGGCGATGGAAGGCGTCGCCGGGGTAACGGCGGTCACGGTCGATTTCGCAGCCAAGACCGCGCGCGCAACCTATAACCCGCGCCGCACCAATGCTGCTGCGATTGCCGCTGCATCAACCAACGCGGGTTATCCGGCGCGCGCTATTCAAAACTGAGCGGGGCGCCGCCAGCGCCTCAAGAAAGCGATAAGCAATGAACGACTGTTGCAACCGCCCCGGGCAGGAAGGATTTGACGTGGCCGTCATCGGCGCGGGTTCTGCCGGGTTCTCCGCCGCGATCGCCGCTGCCGATCTGGGCGCGAAAGTGGCGCTCGTCGGTCACGGCACGATTGGCGGCACCTGTGTCAATGTTGGCTGCGTTCCTTCCAAGACGCTGATCCGCGCCGCCGAAGCGGTGCATGGTGGGCTTGCCGCCGCGCGCTTTCCCGGCCTTGGGGGCGCTGTCCAGATGGATGACTGGTCCGTATTGGCGGCGTCGAAGGACGATCTTGTCACGACGCTGCGCCAAAAAAAATATGTCGATCTGCTGCCCGCCTATGAAGGTGTGAGCTATATCGAGGGCAAGGCACGCTTTGCCGATGGTGCGCTGATTGTCGGCGATGCGCCCATGAAGGTCGGCAAGGTCATATTGGCGATGGGTGCGCACGCCGCCGTGCCGCCGATTCCGGGGATGGACAGCGTGCCCTACCTAACCAGCACATCGGCGCTGGCGCTGGATCGCTTGCCCAAATCGCTGCTGGTGATCGGTGGCGGGGTGATCGGGGTAGAACTGGGACAGATGTTTTCGCGTCTGGGCGTTGATGTCACCATCTGCTGCCGAAGCCGCCTGCTCCCCGAAATGGACCCGGAAGTGAGTGCCGCGCTGAAAAACTATTTGGAAGCCGAGGGCGTGCGGGTTTGCGCAGGTGTCGGCTATCAGCGTATCGCCCAAACACAGAGCGGGGTCGAATTGACCTGCGAGGGGCATTGTGACACCGTCGCGGCGGAACAGGTGCTCATCGCCACCGGACGCCGACCCAATAGCGACGGGCTTGGGCTGGAGGAGCGCGGCATAGTGCTTGCCCGTAATGGTGGAATCGTCGTCGATGACCACCTCGAAACGTCGGTTCCAGGCATTTACGCGGCGGGCGATGTAACGGGACGGGACCAGTTCGTCTACATGGCCGCCTATGGCGCAAAACTGGCCGCGCGCAACGCGGTGACGGGCAACCAATACCGCTACGACAATTCCTCCATGCCATCCGTCGTCTTCACCGACCCGCAAGTCGCCAGCGCCGGCCTCACTGAAACGACAGCACGGGCGCAAGGCCTGGACATCAAGGTTTCGCTGCTCCCGCTCGATGCTGTGCCAAGGGCACTGGCAGCACGCGATACGCGGGGTCTCATCAAACTGATTGCCGACAAGGCGAACGACCGTTTGCTGGGCGGCCAGATCATGGCACCCGAAGGCGCGGATTCGATCCAGACACTGGTGCTGGCGATCAAACACGGCATGACCACCCTGGAATTGGGTGCAACGATATTTCCTTACCTGACCACTGTGGAAGGCCTCAAACTGGCGGCCCAAACGTTTGATAAGGATGTCGCCAAACTGTCTTGCTGCGCCGGGTGATTGCTCGGGGATCAACCGGCAACGAATGGCCTCCCTCCAGTGCAAGCCGCTTTGGTGTCAATTTTGTAATTCGCCTCAGCGGGAGAGCAAAATGGCACGACGCCGACTTCTGACCGGAGACGAGCGCCGGCGCCTGTTCGATCCTCCTGTCCAAGAAACCGCGATCATTGGGCATTATACCCTTTCTGCGGAAGATGTTGAATTGGTTGGGCGCCGCTATGGTCCAGCAAATCGCCTCGGTCTGGCTGCACAAATCGCTTTGATGCGACATCCCGGCTTTGGTCTGCAACCCGAGATCGGGCTTCCCGACGTCATTCTTCAGTACCTCGCGGCACAGTTATTCGTCGATCCTTCCTCCTTCTCTGCATATGGTCAGCGCGCGCAAACCCGTACCGATCATGCCGATCTCGTGGCGCGTTATCTTGGCATACGCCCGTTTCGACGCGGCGACCTGGCACTTGCCCTGAATCTTGCCGCGCAAGCCGCCGAGTATACAGACAGAGGTGAACCGATTGTTCGCGCCCTCATGGTTGGCCTGAAGGGTGAGCGGTTCATTCTTCCGTCAGGCGACACACTGGAACGCGCCGGTCTTGCTGGCCGGGCACGCGCACGCAAAGCTGCCGCAGCCGCAATCGTCGAAGGCCTCAGCTCTGCTGAACTGACACGGCTAGACGAACTCGTAATCAACAACCCGGATTTCGGCATGACACCGCTGGCGTGGTTGCGTAATTTCGAAGAAGCCCCGACTGCGGCCAATATCAATGGCTTGCTTGAGCGCCTGCGCTATGTTCGCGGCATAGGTATCCACCCGGTAGTTGGGGGCGCCATTCCGGAATTCCGCTTTGCCCAATTTGTCCGCGAGGGCGGCGTGGCACCGGCATTCCTGCTTTCGGATTACAGCGTCAATCGCAGGCGGGCGACGTTGACGGCCGCAGTGATCGACCTTGAGGCCAGACTTGCCGATGGCGCGATCCAAATGTTTGACCGACTTATCGGCGGCATGTTCACGCGCGCGCGGCGTGGGCGCGAGCGTCGCTACCAAGATAGTATTCAGTCGGTGGGGCAACTCATGCGGCTGTTTGGCGCCACGATTACAGCACTTGATGAGGCTGTCCAGAATGGCGGCGATCCGCTCGAATTGATTGACGAAGCGGTGGGCTGGCACCGGCTTGTTGCGGCAAAGGCCCAAGTAGATGCCCTTGCTGATCTTGCCGGCGAGGACGCACTGGTAACGGCAACCGAGCGTTACGCCACGCTACGGCGTTTCAGCCCGGCATTTCTGGACGCCTTCACCTTCAAGGCGTCTGGAACAGGGACGGCACTGATCAAAGCCATCGATGTCATTCGCGATGCGAACACACGAAAGTCGCGCGACCTTCCCGATGGCGTTCCACTGCCATTCCCCAATCGGCAGTGGAAGCGTCTCATCACCGAAAGCGGCCGTATCGACCGCCGACGTTATGAAATTGCGATCATGGCAACCTTGCGTGATCGTTTGCGCGCCGGTGATGTATGGATCGAGGGAACCCGCAACTATCAGCGCTTCGATGCCTATTTGCTGGGTCGGCGCGACGCCGCCAAAGTGGC
>NZ_LNRZ01000021.1 GCF_001468265.1 Sphingopyxis sp. H050
GGTTGGGTCTTCATCTTCGTTCCTTCGTCACTACGACGAAGCCCCAACCCTCCTTAAATCACAACCTCAAATCTGTGCCATTGGTGCTGACGGGGGACAGTTCGCCAGACAACGATTTCTCGGACATAAGCGGAACATGGGCTACGCTACACGCTTCAACCGCGCCATTGGCTCGTTGAGTGGGTGGAATTCACCTGCTGGAAGTCGCCTGGCCTGCTCCCAGAGGTAATCGCCGGTCAGACTGATGTGCGCCCAGCCCATCGGAGAAAGGTGCGCAAGCAGTGCCGCATCGAACGTCGTGCCGACAGCGTTGAGGTGCTTGGCGGCGCGGTCGAGATAGACCGTGTTCCAGTAGGAAATCGCCGCGATCAGCAAGTTCAGCCCAGATGCACGAAATTCCTGATTTTCCAGCGAGCGATCGGTGAACCGGCCCTGCCGGTTGGTATAGATGGCGGCGGCAAGCGTGTGCCGCGCTTCGCCTTTGTTGAGACCGGCCTGACAGGCACGGCGCAGTTCCGGTTGTTCGAGCCAATCGAGCGTGAACAAAGTGCGCTCGATACGGCCCAGTTCAGCCAATGCAAAATCCAGCCTGTTCTGGCGTTTGTAGGCGGCAAGCTTTCGCAAGATTACTGACGGCGCCACCGTGCCATCCTTGATTGAGGCGACAATCCTGACGATGTCATCCCAATCAGCCTCGATCGCTGCGGTTTTGATGGTGCGGCCCATCAGGCTTTCGATGCCCTTGTATGTCGATGGCGCAGCGATCGAACCCAGTTTGCGGTCGGCAATATCGCGCAGTCGGGGCGCAAAGCGGAACCCGAGCAGGTGGCAGAGTGCGAAAACATGATCGGTCGCGCCGCCGGTATCGGTATAGTGCTCATGCAACGGAAGGTTGCCAGCGCCCAGGACAAGGCCGTCGAGCACGTAGGGCGCTTCACCTGCCGTCGCGGACATGATCCGTGATCCGAATGATGCGAAGTGATCGGAAAGGTGGGAATAGATTTTCACGCCAGGTTCGGTTCCATATTTGGCATTGACGTCCGCCGCCCCCGAACGGCTCCGCCCCGACCGGAAGAACTGGCCATCGGACGACGAACTGGTGCCAGCACCCCAATGCCGCGCGAAGGGTAACTCGTGGTGGGCTGAGATAATCATGGCCAGTGCGGCCTGATAATTGTCGGGGGAAAGGTACCAGTTGTGGGTCCATGCGAGCTGGGCATAGCTGACGCCTTCGCTGGCATTGGCCATCCTCTCCAGCCCGAGGTTGGTGCCGTCAGCCAGAATTGCGGCGAGTACCGTGCTGGGGTTGTCATGCTCCTTGCCTGAACGCAGGTCACGGAATGCGTTCAAAAAACCAGTGCGTTCGGCGACTTCAAGCAGCAGCTCGGTGATGCGCACGCGGGGAAGCAGGGTATCGAGCTTACGATCGAGGGCTTCAGCTTCCGGTGGGGTGACAGGCGGCATTTTCTGAAGCTTGAGCCGGTCTCGTTCGAGCGACACTCCCTCAAGCTTGTTTGCTTTCAACTGTTTGGCAAATCGGCGCAGCCGCCAGTCAAGATTTCGTGACCGGTCAGCGAGGTAGGACGCAGCATTTGAATCGAACGGAAGCGCATCGGCCACTTTGGCGGCGTCGCGCCGACCCAGCAAATAGGCATCGAAGCGCTGATAGTTGCGGGTTCCCTCGATCCATACATCACCGGCGCGCAAACGATCA
>NZ_LNRZ01000022.1 GCF_001468265.1 Sphingopyxis sp. H050
TGTCCGTCGTCAGAACATTTGGCACAGGTCGCGGCGTAAATTAGCGGAGTGCGGGCCTCGTCTGTTGTTGGGTTTTAGGCGGCGAGCTTACGGTGTTGCAAGCGCCGATGTTCAATGGTCTGTCGCTTGATCCTTTCGCGTTGTTTGATGATGGCTGGTGCCCTGCCGAAGTAGGCGTCTGCGGGCGTCACGTTGTTTAGGCTCTCGTGGTATCGGCGGTGGTTGTAGTGCTCGACGAAGGTCTCGATCTGGGCCTCAAGGTCGCCGGGCAGGAAGTAGTTCTCGAGCAGGATGCGGTTTTTAAGGGTCTGGTGCCAGCGCTCGATCTTGCCCTGGGTCTGGGGGTGCATCGGGGCGCCGCGCACGTGGCTCATCTTGTTGGCCTCGATGTATTCAGCCAGTTCGCCCGCGATGTAGCTGGGACCATTGTCGCTGAGCAGCCGGGGCTTGTGCAACACCGTGGCGCTGTCGCATCCGGATGCGACCAACGCTACATCCAGCGTGTCGGTCACATCCTCGGCCCGCATGTTGGTGCACAACTTCCAGGCGATGATGTAGCGCGAGAAGTCGTCGAGCACGGTGGAGAGATACATCCAGCCCCACCCGATGATCTTGAAGTAGGTAAAATCGGTCTGCCACATCTCGTTCGGCCGGGTCGTCTTGGTATGGAACGCATCAGCCGCTTTCACCACGACGTATGCCGGGCTGGTGATCAGATCGTGGGCCTTGAGCAGGCGGTAAACCGTAGCTTCGGACACAAAGTATTGGCGCTCATCGGTAAATCGCACCGCCAGTTCGCGCGGTGACAGCTCGGACTGCTCCAGCGCCATTTCGACGATCTGGTCCTGCACCTCGGGCGCGATCCGGTTCCACACCCGGCCTGGAGCCGATGGCCGATCCGCCAACGCCTCCGGGCCGCCTGCGAGGTAGCGGTCATACCAGCGGTAGAACGTCCGCCGGGCGATGCCGAGTTGGTCCAGCGTTCGCTTGGCAGGCAGGTGGGACTGCTCGACGATCCTGATGATCTCGAGCTTCTCGGATGCGGGATACCTCATTCTTCGTCGCCCCCATCCGCGATCATGCTTTTTTTGAGCAAACGGTTTTCCAGCGTCAGGTCGGCCACGCATTCCTTCAGGGCGCGGGCTTCGCGGCGCAGATCCTGCACCTCGCCAGTGGTCGCGGCACGGGCGGTATCACCGGCCAACCGGCGCTTACCTGCTTCCATAAACTCCTTCGACCAAGTGTAATACAGGCTCTGGGCGATGCCTTCCTTGCGGCACAGCTCTGCGATGCTGTCCTCACCACGCAGGCCGTCCAGCACGATGCGGATCTTTTCTTCGGCAGAGAAATGGCGCCGGGTTGCTCGGCGGATATCCTTGACCACCCGCTCAGCTGGGGCCTTCTTGGGAGGGGATTTTTTCACGGAGGGTTGGGTCTTCATCTTCGTTCCTTCGTCACTACGACGAAGCCCCAACCCTCCTTAAATCACAACCTCAAATCTGTGCCATTGGTGCTGACGGGGGACA
>NZ_LNRZ01000023.1 GCF_001468265.1 Sphingopyxis sp. H050
TATCTGCCGTTCGCCCGCTCGGGAGGGCAGTTGCTGTTCCACCTCATCAGCAAGCTTTATGAGCGGACCAGCGTCATCATCACCACGAACCTCGCCTTCGGCGAATGGCCGACCGTGTTCGGCGATCCCAAGATGACCACGGCGCTGCTCGACCGCGTCACCCACCACTGCGATATCGTCGAGACGGGCAACGACAGCTGGCGCTTCAAAAACCGCAGCTGACAGCCACCTTCGGCGCCTTCAAAAATCTATCTTGCGCTGCGCGCGCCTCCGGTCGGGCTACGCCCGCCCTCCGCCGCACGCAGCGCAAGGCCATCTTCAACAAACCAGCATCATATTATCCGAAAAGGGGGTCCCTCTTCGACGCCGATCGGGGGTCCCTTTTGAACGCCGTTTGACA